>NZ_JACFQX010000001.1:0-1368577 GCF_016101225.1 Snodgrassella sp. W8135 | reverse complement strand
AAATTTTTTCATATTGAAATTCTCCTTAAAAATATCATAGAGAATTTTCTACTTTCTTGCTGTACTATTTTAGGGGATAGTTACAATAAAATAATATTTAATTATATTTTCTATTCTTTTAATTAAATACCTTGTAGACAAGAATTTTTTTAATCAGCTGCACTTTATGGAAAACAGTTTCGGGAATAAAATTCGAGCCAGATTTTACCTGATAGATATCTATAGAAGCCAGTAATTGGCTCATCAGATTTGATTCGATATCAATATTATTCCTGAACTTTAATAGTATAGATTTTTAAATTTGCTTTCCATACACATCGTGCCGTAAGCCATATCTGCAAGCTCAATGGTGATTGTCCCAGTCATTTCTTATTTATATAGTCAGAATAAATAAATCTTATAATTACAAAAATAAAGTATTCGATAAATTTGTTAGCTATTAAATTCAATTTTTTATTAAAAATTTTATTCCAGATATAAATTTGTGTGAATAGGATTGTATTGCCTTAAATACCTTATGAATTAAACTTAGAAGACATAATATTATATATCAATTGATGTCTGAATATATGTATGTATCTAAACAAATTAATCTGGATTTGTCTGAAATAATAAAAAATTAAATTGTAGTTTTTAGAATAAAAAATAATATTGAAAATCTAAACTATTAAAGTTATAATTTCTTTACAAATGTAAAGAAAAGTTTATTTATGAAAATATAGGAATAGTAATGATCTCTTTTACACCAACAGTATTTTTTTCGCGTTTATGCTCTTCTTTGGCAATTATAATTTGCTATGGATATCCAATATTGTTGTATATCGGATTAATTCATAAAGAAAACAAAAATAATGATTTAATTCTGCTTTTGTTATCAGTCTACTTTATACTTACTATACTTGTTTTAATGATTTTAGGATGGGCTCTTAACTGTAAATCAAATATTTGGATTAAGACAGTTGTGATCTTCGCGTCATGTTGTGCTATTCCTCATTTATTATTCAGTTTGGTATTTCTGCTAGGTATTTTCAGCCTCCCTTTATACATATTTACTTATTACCTAGCTTATTGGTATTTGAAAGGTGGTGCAAATTACCAGCCCACAACAAAGCCAAAGAGAATTAGGTTAAAGGTAATCAGCTAAAATATGTCATCAATAAAGTTATAGTATGATTTAGTTTTTATATTTAAAAAATATCTATTAAAAAAATATAAAATATCAGTATGATAACTGGCCATGAAATATTTCATTAATTAAAACTAATGGCCACATCTGCTCGTATTGAGTTTGTTAAATAAGTTAATAAATTTAATAAATTTATTGCATTTTTAATCAATATTATTACACAGGATAACTATTATGGATAAAGAATATACTGAGGCTACATTTCTGCGGCGTTTTAGTATTTCTGTCATGTGCCTGATTATAGGATCACCATGTTTCTTTCTAGGTATTGTAGGTGATGATAAAGCATTTCCGTTTTTACGTTTATTGCATATTATGCCTATGCCGGAAAATATGAGCAGTGATGAAATTTTTTATTTCACATTGGGAGTAATGGCTTTTTTAGCCACAGTAATATTATTAATTATGATGTTCGGATGGATATTTGATATTTCTACTAATCGTTTTCTGAAAATATTGGTGATTATTGGCTGTTGCTGCGGTTTTCCTAACGCTGCATTGTGTTTGAGTATTGGTGGCCTGATAGGAATAGGATTATTAATTTTACCTGCGACAATATTATCTATATATCTGTCACTTAGGTACTTTAATATTTTCGATTAAAATCAGTTTAAAGATAAAATTAATAACAAATAATTATTTATAGCCGAATATTTTGAAACTGATTATTACTTATTAGGATAAATAGTAATCAGTTTCTGTATATTTATATAACATATTTTGTATATAAGCAAATTTATAATTAATTTTTTACTTTATTTATATACTGTTGCATATATTTCTGCGCGGTATCAACAATTGCCTGTGTCTGAGCATCCACTTCGAGATTGATGCGATCATTTACCTGACAGCTTCCAAATAAAGTCCGGTTCATGGTTTCGGGAATCAGATGAACGTTAAATTCAGTAGTGGTTACCTCGCCGATGGTCAGGCTGCAACCGTTCAGCCCGATAAAACCTTTAGTAAGGATATAAGGGGCTGCACTTTCAGGGAGATTAAACCAGACAGTACGATTATCAGGGGTGTCTTCAATTTTACTAATGGTGGTCGTAGTAAAAATATGACCACTCATAATATGACCGCCAATTTCATCCCCATAGCGTGCAGCCCGCTCAATGTTTACCGCATCACCTACTTGTAGTTGTCCTAAATTGGTTTTGGCCAGACTTTCCGCCATGACATCAAAACATACTTCATCACCTTTAATGGCTGTAATGGTCAGGCAGCAGCCATTATTGGCAATAGAAGCACCGATAGTCAGGTTGTCACAGGCTCCCTCAGGGAGACGTACCTGTATTGTGCGCAATTGTTCATACTCTTGAATAGAGGTAACGGTACCTAAACCGCAGACAATTCCTGTAAACATTTATAATCCCTTTAAACAGATCAGGCAGATTGTGTATGTCTGGTTTTTGCAGCCTTTAACCGGGCTTCTTTGCGAATGGCTCCTTCCTGAAAACGGCGAGCCTCTTCTTCGCTGGCAATACATAGCGGCGGTACAACTGTAGGTTTGCCGTTTTTGTCTACAGCAACCATGCTGAAATAACAACTATTAGTGTGACGTGCACTGCGATGCTGGATATCCTGTGCTTCCACGCGAATACCAACTTCCATAGAAGTTCGGCCGACATGGTTAACTGACGCATAAAAAGTAACGAGTTCGCCCACGTGAATTGGTTCTTTGAATATTACCTGATCAACTGATAATGTTACTACATATTCGCCAGAATAACGACTGGCACAGGCATAGGCTACCTGATCCAGTAGCTTGAGTAAATCTCCGCCATGTACATTTCCGTGAAAATTTGCTAATGCTGGAGTCATAAGTACAGACATGGAAAGCTGATGCTGCGCACCTTGCGGTGGTAAAGGTGTAGGTTTCATGGAATAGCCTCTGATGTGTATTTCTGTATTAATTATTGTCTTTCTATGAAGACTGATTGTTATTATAGAAGCTATTGATAGTTATAACCAGCGCCGTCTGTAGAAATAAATTAATAAGCTAATAATTATAGTCGCCATAAGACCGAGTACCACAAAATAACTATAATGCCAGTGTAATTCAGGCATGTTATCAAAATTCATCCCATAGATACCGGTAAGGACATTCAGTGGCATGACGATGATAGTGATAACGGTAAGCATGCGCATTTGTTCATTCAGATGGTTTGACTGATAGGATAAATGCACATCCATCATGCCCATTACAGTATCTCGTGCACTGTCAAGCGTTTCCATTAATTGCTGGGTATGGTCATACACGTCAAGTAAATAAACATGAGTGTTCTGACTGAACATGGAAAATTCTCCATGTACAATTCGGCCGACAATATCACGAATAGGGGAAAGGGTACGGCGCAGATTACTGGCATCACGTTTTAACTGGTGGATCAGAATCAGTAAGTTTTTATTACTGTTGCTAAACAGGCGTTTGTCAACACCTTCAACCCGATTGTCAAATTCATCTACAGTAACGAAATAATCATCAATGATACGATCCAGCAATGAATACGCCAGAAAATCAATTCCTTTGCGGTAGATATCGCTGTAATTATGCTGAATATATTTACGGATAATATGCAGTAATCCGAGCGGTTCAAACTGGAAAGTAATAATATAATTCTGACCAATGATAATATAAATCTGGTTATATTGCAGTTTTTGTTTTTTATAAACAAAAACTCGTGCGGCTAAAAACAGATAATGTCCGTAGTCTTCAATTTTCGGACGCTGCTTGCGACTAAGCATGTCTTCCATGGCCAGTTCATGGATATTAAAAGGCTGTAATAGCTGATGCAGCTGTTCGTTATCAGTAATACCAATCAGGTGAATCCATGTAAGACAGTCTGTATCAGGTGCCGGTATGTTTTTACTGCATATATCGTCGCCGGTGAAGCTATGATTGATTAGTTGCTTTTCTTTAATCCGGATAATAGTCATGGATTGTGCTGGCATGTTGCTGACATTGCTGCGATGTACCAGACTAGGCAGATTATGGGTCTGAGCCAGTTTGTTACTGGAAACATTCGGCGTTGTACTCATGGGACATCCTTGACTGATTTATGGTTTACATGGCTTTGATTTCTAACTGTAATCCAATTTTCTGCCATAAAACAGATTCCTGCAATAAGACACTATCAGTAAGCGGATTGTGTTTTAACCATTCTTTACCCAGGCTGATGGTCAGTTTCCTTAACTGTTGGTCATAGTGAATGTCACAATGATTCACCGGTATCTGAATGTCTTGCCGTGCCCGGCAGAACAGTGCAGCCAGCCGTAATGACAATATACCCAGCCAGAGCATTTCCTGCTGACTGAATTCGGCTATTTTGCGTAGGTCGCCACGCTGTCCTAATACCATTGTAGCCAGAATATGCTGTTCTTTACGTGAAAAACCGGGCATATCAGCCTGATCGAGAATATAGGCTGCATGCTTATGAAAACCAGTATGAGAAATATCCAGACCAATTTCATGTACCAGCCCAGCCCAATGTACATATTGCTGCCATTGTTCCGGATGATCAGGAGAAACAGAGGCGGACAGATGATTGAATATCATTTGAGCTAGCTCGGCTACGCGTTCTGCCTGGATGGTATCAACATGATAGCGCTGCTGAAAATCAGCTATAGTCTGGTTGCGCATATCATCACCAAGTTGTCGTCCGATCATGTCGTAAAACACACCATCCCGCAGTGCGGCATCGGTTACTGTCATTTCGCTGATATTCAGTTCGGCAAAGGCGGCGATCATTACAGCCAGTCCGCCGGCAAAAACCTCTGTCCGGTCTGATTTTAAGCCTTCCAGTTTGGCTTTTTTGGTACTTCCGGCTGCAATAATATGATTGGCAATTTTGTGCATTTGTGTTGCGGTAATTGCATCGATGGTTGTGTCACCGGCTGCAATCACATCGCGAATTGAGCGGGCAGAGCCGGAGGTACCAATAGCGTAATGCCAGCCAATATTTTTAAGTGCGACGGAAATACGCTGAATTTCTGCCCGTGCATTGTTGACTGCGGCCTGAAAATTTTTATGGTGTATTTTACCGCGCGGGAAGAACCGCATACTGTAGGAAACACAGCCAAGATTCAGGCTTTCAGTAATGGCAGGCTGTAAATCCTGTCCGATAACAAATTCAGTAGAGCCGCCACCAATATCTATTACCAGCATGTTTTCACCCTTAGGTGGTAAGGTATGAACCACACCGGTATATATTAGTCTGGCTTCTTCGCGTCCGGCAATAATATCAATCGGAAAACCCAGTCTGGCTTCGGCAAGCGGTATAAACTGGCTGATATTTTTGGCAACGCGAAAAGTATTGGTTGCAACAACTCTTACCTGATCAGGATTGAAACCACGCAGCCTTTCTCCAAATCTGGCCAGACAATCCAATGCGCGTTGCTGAGAATCCTGATCAAGATTTTTTTGTTCGTCCAGTCCTGCTGCCAGCCTTACCATTTCTTTGATGGAATCAATGACCTGTAAATGGCCGTTCTGATTGTGGCAAATCTGGAGACGAAAGCTGTTAGAGCCTAGGTCTACAGTAGCGAGCATGTCTTGCGTGGTCATAATAAATATTTTTTAGTTCAGATAGGCATAATGTTACCGTATCCCTACCACAACTGCCATGAAAGGCTGTTTTACCAAATTCTGCCGGCGAAAATGATACACAAGTAACAGTGAATTTTATTTTTGGGTAAAAATAAAAAGGGGAAATTTGCGATTGAATGTACTTAAGTATTTCGGCAGAGCTGAATACTTTACATTGCTATTATGCTGACAGATTGCAGCAGTGCATAGAGCTAGAATCAGCTGAAATCCGGATACAATTCAGACCGCTGTATCTGTGGAATAAATTTTGCCAGTATGGCGGATTTATTCATGGATAAGCGGTCTGAGAATCAGCTTGAGACTAATATCTTACAGACTGTAATACATTTCAAATTCAAGCGGATGTGGTGCCATACGGATGCGTTTTACATCATCGCTCTTGAATTCAATATAGCTGTCGATCCAGTCCTGACTGAATACGCCGCCACGGGTTAAAAATTCATGGTCTGCTTTCAGTGCTTCCAAAGCTTCTTCTAAAGAAGCACATACGGTTGGTACCAGGGCATCTTCTTCCGGTGGTAAATCGTACAGATTTTTATCTGAAGGATCACCCGGATGAATTTTATTCTGGATGCCGTCCAGTCCGGCCATTAACAAAGCGGTGAAAGCCAGATAAGGATTAGCGGTTGGATCCGGGAAGCGAGCTTCGATACGGCGGGCTTTTGCACTGGCAACATACGGAATGCGAATAGAAGCTGAACGGTTTTTGGCAGAGTAGGCCAGTTTAGTCGGGGCTTCAAAATGCGGTACCAGACGTTTGTAAGAGTTGGTTGACGGATTAGTCAGCGCATTCAGTGCTTTAGCATGTTTAATGATACCACCGATGTAGTACAAAGCCAGATCAGACAAGCCGGCATAGCCGTCACCAGAAAACAGATTTTGTCCGTCTTTCCAGATAGACTGATGTACATGCATACCGGAACCATTGTCACCCAGAATAGGTTTTGGCATGAAAGTAGCAGTTTTACCAAAGTTGTGCGCTACATTCTGGATGACATATTTCATATCTTGTGTCCAGTCAGCACGGCGTACCAGTGTATTGAAGCGGGTACCGATTTCCATCTGACCGGCTGTGGCAACTTCGTGGTGATGTACTTCTACCGGAATACCGATCGCTTCCAGTGTCTGGGTGCAGGCTGAGCGTAAATCCTGACCGGAATCAACAGGTGCTACAGGGAAATAGCCGCCTTTAACGCCCGGGCGGTGTCCGGTATTCTGACCGTCATATGATTTACCGCTAGACCATGCGGCTTCTTCAGAATGAATTTTGTAACGGGTACCGCTCATATCGGTTTGCCATTCTACGCCGTCAAACACGAAAAATTCCGGTTCCGGACCAAAAAATGCAGTATCACCGATACCGGTTGATTTCAGATAAGCTTCGGCACGTTTTGCGATGGAGCGCGGATCACGGTCGTAACCCTGACCATTAGCCGGATCGATAACATCACAGGTTAAAACTACTGTGGTGTCATCATAGAAAGGGTCAATAAATGCTGTCGATGCATCTGGTCTCAGAGTCATATCGGAAGCCTGAATTCCTTTCCAGCCGGCGATGGAAGAACCATCAAAAGCCTGACCGTTTTCAAACCATTCTTCAGGGTCTTCCAGCACAATTCTGGCTGGCACGGATACGTGCTGCTGTTTGCCTTTTGTATCGGTAAAGCGCAAATCAATGAATTTGGCATCATTTTCTTCAATCAGGCTAACTACTTTTTTTATTGACATATTTAAGGCTCCCATTAAGGTCTGGAGAGTAACAAACTCTCCGGCAAGTTAAGGTGATTCTGCCACATTCAATTTGTAAAAAAAACGCATTGATGTAAAAAAAACCGGTTTTTTATAACGGATTAAATTAATTTATTTAAAAACATGTTGTTATGTATATTTATTCTGGTTTATATCAGAATTTGTGAACTATCAGATTTAGATATTCACTACAGAAAAATTTAATAAATCAAATATTGTCAGGAAATAAGGAAGAGCCAGGTTGATGTATCAGGCAGAATATTAACGGTAAATAAAAGGCGTTATTTCAAATTTTCTTATGTTATTGATTCAGAATGCTGATATTTGAATCGAATCGTATTGATTTGTTTCAGCCCGTAAGTTATCTATTAACTCATAATTAACGGGCTGAAATTAATAAATATTAGTTATTTATTTGATTTTTCCGTATTTTTTCAAAATTGCTAACAGTTGATCCTGCGGTAGCGCCTGAACCAGATTGTGATCACGACCTTCCATGGTTTCAGCTGCACATAAAGCATTTAATACTGCTTCTTCAACTGCTTCTACTGTGGCAATATAAAGCGGATCAATAATTTCATCGCTCAGCATATCAATTTTGCTGATGCCCAGACTGTAAGCATTTTCATTAGCGGTAGAGAAAGCCAGAAAAATGTCGCCGGAACCGTTATCACCATAAGCGCCGAGTAAGCCGATGCCAATAGGGACACGTTTGGTGAGTTTACTCAGTTGCCAGGGAAGTAACGGGGCGTCGGTAGCCAGAATCACAATGATAGATCCTGTTCCCGGTTTGGGGGCAAAAGTATTAATTACAGGCATGGTTTCAGGGCCAAATTCATCTTTCAGCGGAATACCGCAAATTTGAAAAGTATCACGCATCCCATGGTTGGCCTGTACCAGTACACCCAGAGTAAATTCACCGGCTTCTGTGCTGACTATACGTGATGCAGTGCCGGTACCACCTTTGAAATCATGGCAGATCATGCCGGTGCCACCACCGACGTTACCTTCAGCAATGGCACCTGCGTGTGCATTATTTAAAGCCTCAAGTGCATGTTCAGGTCTGATATGAAAACCATTAATGTCGTTTAATAATCCGTCCCATGTTTCGCCCACTACCGGATAAAAATATCCTACGCCGTCTACAGGCTGACCATTGTTAACATATGGAAAATAAAAGTGATTATCTATCATCCATTTGCTGGTGGTATCGCGTACAATACCTACGCTGTTAGTATTGGTAATGAGTACCGGACCATGCATTAAACCTGAATCATCCAGCCAGTGAGTGCCGGTTAATTCTCCATTACCGTTTAAATCATGCCTGCCGACAAATACAGCACTGCGTTGTTTACCTCTGGGCAAAATAGCGGTTACACCAGTACGGGCAAAGGCTGAACCCGGACCTGTATAATCATCCGGTGTACCATAGATAACGGTACTGTAGCCAACTTCAATGCCGCATACATCGGTTATCGCATTGTTTTTGCCAGTGGTGCCGGTTAGAGGAATTCCTAATTCCCGTGCACGTTTCTTAGTCATAATATTTCTCCTTTTTTACATGTATCATATTGTTTATCTTGATTATATTGTAAATATCAGCTTTTGCAGTATTTTTACAATAGTTGTTTGAAATTACTGGTGGTGTACGGCTGCTGCTCTTTTTTTGCTTTAAGAGCGGTAAGTAATGCCTGGTAACGACTGCGGGTCAATGGATAACCAATGGCACACAGTGCAGCAATAATGCCGGCTAATGCATGAATCCATGTGTTTAATTCCAGAATAGCCTGTTGTGCCAGTGGTGGCTGAATAATGGTTTCCTGACCTGTAGATGATATATATCCATGTTTCCCCAGATAAAAACCAATAAACCAAATGGCCAGTGCACTACCGAATTTTTGTAAGAATGACATCAGGGCTGTAATTGCTCCTTCTCTTCGTTTGTTGTTAATAAAATCATCCAGCTCACTAATGTCGTACATCATGGAATAATATATAGTCCAAAAATAACTATTGCCAAGTTGCAGCAGAATTAAAAAAATTATCAGCATAGTTCTGTTAGGAAATCCGCAAAAAAAGAATACGCCTGTGCCTATTGAGCTGATGAGCATAGACATATAATAGGCATTTCTTTTATCAAATTTCTGCGCGGTATAATTTACAGCGGGAAGCCAGGCAAGAGCCAGTAAGCTGTAAATCAAAAAACAGATCGCAGCATTTTTTTCGCTGTATGCCATGTTGTTTAAAAATAAATAATATAAGGCTCCGGTACTGAGCGCGTAAGCAGCCGACCAGAAAAAAACTGATGCGCCGAGAAATTTACTTGATGAAAGACGCCAGATTTCAATCATGTTACTGATAACTTCGCGAATAAAAGCCAGAAGCCGGTATCTGCTATGTATTCGGCTTGTTTTATGCCGGACAGGCAGTTCATAACCACGTGTCAGAAACCAGCAGGTGAGTCCGCTCAGTAAAGTCAGAACAGCAAATATCACACTCACTCCGTGCCAGCCGCTGCTGACACTGAATCCATAATCTACCATCCATTTAACAATCAGCGGCGGAGCGCAAGAAGATACAAGAACGGCTGCATTAAGTGCATAACCCGCCCATACCCGAAGCGAAGTACGTTCATCAAAGTTATTGGTCATTTCTGCACCTAAAGTGTAGAAAGGTATGACGTAGATTTTGTAAGCAGACCAGAAGAGAATGGCAATTATGGTGAAATAAACCGTTTTCTGATTGGTGCTAAGAGATGAAATATCAGTATAGAGCAGTAACAATAGCAGGGTATATGGCAGAATAGCTGCCAGCATTAATGGTCTGCGCCTCCCCCAGTGTGAACAGATATTATCTGAAAACTGACCTACCAGCGGATCAGCCACAGCATCCCAGATAACAGCAATCAGAACAATGGTACCTGCCTGAGTAGCAGGAATGCTGGCAACGTTTGTCAGAAAAAAAAGATAAAAAACATAAAAAAGATTATAGGCGAGTGAATCAGCCATTTGTCCGATGGCATATCCCAGTTTAACGTGTAAGGGTAATTTATTGAATGTGTGAGGAATGACAGGCCGGCGAGTATGCATGATTCATCCTGATAAAAACTATATCAATTGGCATTGCAATATGCATTGCATAAAAATTAAAAATTTTTGCTTCAGATGCTGGCCTGATATCAGATTATTTTTTGAACGTGCTGATTGATTGAATGCCAGCTGATTGATAAGTAGTTTTGTGTTTACCTGGATGTAATCAGGTTTTATTACGGTTAATCGATAATCCGAAAATTAAAGAGTAAGCGCGAGTAAATCATACGGTAAATTGAAGTTAAATAAAAATAATTTTTACAATTGTTGCTAATTGGTCTGGTTTTCAGGCTAAAAAACTAATTTTATTCAGTCAGAAATTTATTTAGCGACCAGATATGCATGCGTA
The DNA here is from genome assembly GCF_016101225.1 of Snodgrassella sp. W8135. Classification (NCBI taxonomy): domain Bacteria; kingdom Pseudomonadati; phylum Pseudomonadota; class Betaproteobacteria; order Neisseriales; family Neisseriaceae; genus Snodgrassella; species Snodgrassella sp. W8135. Next base: position 1,357,595 of record NZ_JACFQX010000001.1, on the reverse strand, counting down.
TGAAAACCAGCGTCTGCTTATCATGAAAGAAAAATTAATGGTTTTATGATAGGGTTTTGCCTTTAACCGGTGTAGTCTGGATAATGGCAACAGTTATTTACATAGCAGAGGGGAGTCAATGAGTATATTTGCAGTATTGGGTAATCCTGTAGCGCATAGTCGTTCTCCGCAAATTCATCAGGCTTTTGCTGCTCAGCACGGTCAAAAGTTAATTTATGAGCGGCGTCTGATTGCTGTTGATGATTTTGCTGCACAAGCCAGAGAATTTTTTAAAGCTGGCGGAACTGGGGCCAATGTTACTGTGCCTTTTAAGCATGAGGCTTATATTCTGGCTAATGTGCTGACTGAACGGGCTAAAGCAGCAAAAGCTGTTAATACTTTATTCTGGCGCAACGGGCAGTTGCTGGGGGACAATACTGACGGTATCGGTCTGGTGCGGGCAATTGAAGAATTATTGTCTTTTTCTCTGAGTAATAAACATATATTACTGCTGGGAGCGGGTGGTGCAGCGTGTGGTGTCATTCAGCCACTTTTACAGCAACTGCCGGCTTCGCTGACTATTGCTAACCGTTCAGTTGAAAAAGCGCACCTGCTTGCTCAGGAGCATAATGTAAGCTGGTGTGCGGTAACGCAGATAAAACCGGAATATGATGTCATTATCAATGCTACCTCAGGTAGTTTACACGGGCAGAAATTACCTGTATCTGCGCCAGCACTGGCCAGAGCGCAACTGGTTTACGATATGATGTATTCGGCAAAGTTAACCCCTTTTTTGCTTCAGGCTCATGAAGCAGGGTGCCGGAATCTGGCTGATGGTCTTGGTATGCTGGTAGCGCAGGCAGCAGCCTCATATGCACTGTGGCATGGTTTTAATCCTGATATCCGGCCGGTAACCGAGCAGATACGTAAAGAAATGGAACAGTCATGAAAATCGTGCGTAATTTGTTAATTGTGCTCGTTACGCTGTTTTTGCTGTTTAATGTTTATATTTATGGCAGTCTGTTAATCTATCGGACAGTGGCGCCGCACCGTACCATGTTTATGTTGTTACGTATGCATGAGCTGGCTGAAACCCGTCCGGATACGCAGTTGAATTATCAGTGGGTAGCTTACAACCGTATTTCGCCAAATCTGAAAAAAGCGCTGATTGCCTCAGAAGATGCGCGTTTTGCCGAACATGATGGTTTTGACTGGAATGGTATCCGTACGGCAATTAAAAAAAATGAACGTCAGGGTAATATTAAGGCTGGCGGGTCAACCATCAGCCAGCAGCTGGCTAAAAATCTGTTTTTATCTGAAAGTCGCAGTTACTGGCGTAAAGCAGAAGAAGCAGTGATTACTTCGCTGCTTGAAGCTACAACCAATAAAGACCGGATTTTTGCTCTATATCTGAATGTTATTGAGTGGGGATATGGGGTATACGGTGCCGAAGCGGCCAGTGAAACGATTTATGGACGAACCGCCATGCAGTTGTCTCCGCAACAGGCAGCCAAACTCGCTGCGCGTGTACCCAGACCACTTTATTACATTGATCATCCGCGAGATAAAGAAATTCGCCGTAAAGCCAATGTAATTTTACGGCGAATGGGTTCTGCACAATTGCCGGATAATGACCAGTAACTGCAAAGAGTATTGGTTAATTACTCACTCCGGATTAACCGCGTCGGCGTAAATCTTCTACTTCATCCAGTAATTGCAGAATCAGTGCAGTGGCACTCGCACTGGCATCAAAATCACGATGAATACGCCATGCGCGGCGGGCAATAGCCATATGGTAGCCACTATAGCGCGCCAATTGCGGTTCTTGTTCAACAGGAATAACGCTTTCAGCAATCAGGCTTAATATCCAGTTACTCTGATTGTCACAGGCACGAACCAGATCATCAAAGCTTAATTCAATATCTTGTTGATTTTTATTCATTCTTCGCTCCTGTTATCAAACATGATTCTGTGGTTTAAAACCGGCGTAATGCGTGGCAAGTGCCTGCCATGCGGCACGGTCTGCTTCGTTACTGGCTTGTGGCAGCACAATATTTATCAGCAGATACAAATCACCGGCTGCTTTTGCCGGTATACCTTTACCTTTCAGGCGCATTTTCTGCCCGTTGTAGCTGTTGGCAGGAATATTGACACTCAGTTTGCCGGCTGGAGTAGTAATATCTGTTTTACCGCCCAATGCAGCAGTCCAGGGAGCAACGTTGATACGCTGGTAAACATCTTTACGGTTCTGGACATATAAATTATCCTGATTACGGAAACTGATTTTTAAATATAAATCTCCGGATGAACCACCGTTAAAACCAGGTAATCCCTGACCGCTAAGCCGGATTTGCTGACCTTCAGTAATCCCTGCCGGAATTTTTACATTGAGTGTTTTACGCTCATAAGCCATTTGCCCCTGAGCATTCAGTGTAGGCATATCCAGGGATAAATTACGCTGTGCTCCCTGATAGGCTGCGGCAATATCAATAACCAGCTCAGCATGCTGGTCTTCTCCGCCTACCGGACCGCTTCGGCGTTGTTGAAAGCCTTGTCTTGCACTGCTGCCGAAAGCAGAGAATAAGTCGTCAAAACGAAAATCGCCATTGCCAAAGGCTCCGTTCTGACCAAAGTGACTTGGGTCAAAATCATACTGCTGATAACTGTAATCACCCTGGCTACCTCCAGCCTGCCGGCTGCTATGCCGGAACGGATTGTCCAGCATTTCATCATATTCAGCCCGTTTTTCCTTATCATGTAAGGTTTCATAAGCAATATTGATTTCACTAGTTTTGGCTACGGCATCAGGATCTTTACTCACGTCAGGGTGATATTTGCGAACTAGTTTACGATAGGCTTTTTTGATATCGTCTTCGCTGGCCTTTCGATCAACACCGAGAATTTCATAATAATTGCGTTCAGCCATATTTTATCCTTTGCTGAAATTTCTATTCGTTTTCAAAATACTATTTAAATCAAAATAAGGTCAAATGATTAAGATTTAAAGTGCTTATTTTAGGTAGTAAAAACAATTAATAAAATGTATATTTGTGTTTTAATTATAGATAAATAAAAATGAAATGATTAATTTTTGAAGTCTGAAAGAAATTAAAACTTGATTTGATAATGCGGTAAAGAAAAATTGTAATAATCCAGCTAATATAATATTGATTAGATTAAATAAATTATAAATTGAGATTGAAAATAACAGAATGTGAAATAATTTTATGGGATCAATTTATGATAATTATTTAACATTAAACTATAAATAAAATTCTAAAGAATTAAAACTAAGATAAAAAATAAAGAAAATTTCATTTGTCTGAGTAAAACTGATACTGATAACTTGATTTAGGTTTGGTTGTTTAAAGCAGCGAATAAACAAATTGATTACTCAGTAATAGCGTTTGTATAAAATAAAATTTATTAGTTAATAAATGTCAATTAATGTGCGGAAGTTCAAAAATAATTTCAATTCTGAATTTATTAATAAAAAATAGTTTTTGTTAATGATAATTACGTATTTGGTATTAATATAACTTATTATATTTACTTTTGTTTTATATAATTACCTGTTTTTGGCATAGTAAAAATCATTTACCACATTCTGATAAACTTTCTGTGATGATTTGTTTATTTGTTTTAAATCAGAAAATTGGTGTAAAAATACATTGCTGTTTAGGTATTACGCTGGTACGATTTAAACGAAAATACAGTATGTTGCATCACAATAATATATGCTTTTATTCAACTAAGATTATGCAGATTTATTGTAAGTTATTTGAATTTATTTGTATTTCTTTTAATTAATTTGGTAAAGCATCTGGTTAATAAAGAAAATGATAAATGAAATAGCAACAACATAAAGTGTTTTGTTCATGACTCAATCCCAAATGAAAGAGGATATTGCTATGTCTGCTGACTTCCATGATCAAGATATCGATCCGATTGAAACCCAGGAATGGCTGGATTCACTCAGCTCGGTGCTGAAAGAAGAGGGACCTGAACGTGCGCATTATTTAATGGAAAGCCTGGTGCGCTATATCCGCCGCCGAGGCATTTATATGCCGTTCAGTGCCACAACAGCCTATCTGAATACTATTCCTGTTGGTAAAGAAAAAAAATCACCGGGTAATCATGAATTAGAGCACCGAATCCGATCACTGGTGCGCTGGAATGCAGCAGCATTGGTATTAAATGCCAGCAAAAAGAATCTTGAGCTGGGCGGGCATATTGCCAGCTTCCAGTCTTGTGCTACTTTATATGATGTTGGTTTCAATCACTTCTGGCATGGTAAAACAGATAATCAGGAAGGCGATCTGGTATTTTTCCAGGGTCATAGTGCACCTGGTTTCTATGCACGTGCATTTGTTGAAGGCCGCTTAACTGAAGAACAAATGAGTAATTTCCGTCAGGAAGTACATGGTAATGGTCTGTCTTCTTATCCGCATCCATGGCTGATGCCTGACTTCTGGCAGTTCCCGACAGTATCTATGGGTCTGGGACCAATCCAGGGTATTTATCAGGCTCGTTTGCTGAAATATCTGGAATCCCGTGGTCTGGCGAAAAATCAGGGCCGTAAAGTATGGGTATTCTGTGGTGACGGCGAAATGGATGAGCCGGAAAGTCAGGGCGCAATTGCACTGGCTGCCCGTGATGGATTAGATAACCTGATTTTTGTTGTTAACTGTAACTTGCAGCGTCTGGACGGACCGGTACGCGGTAACGGTAAAATTATTCAGGAACTGGAAGGCAACTTCCGCGGTGCCGGCTGGAATGTACTGAAAGTAATCTGGGGCAGTAAGTGGGATGCACTGCTGGCTCAGGATAAAGATAATCTGCTGAAAAAACGCATGGAAGAATGTGTTGACGGTGATTATCAGATGTATAAATCACAGAATGGCGCATATGTGCGCGAACACTTCTTCAATACGCCTGAACTGAAAGCCATGGTGGCTAATATGTCAGACGATGAAATCTGGTCACTGAACCGTGGTGGTCACGATCCGCATAAGGTGTATGCCGCTTACTATGAAGCAGTTAATAATCCGGATGGACGTCCGACTGTAATTCTGGCTAAAACCATTAAAGGTTATGGTATGGGTGCTTCTGGTGAGGCACAGAATACTGCTCACCAGGCTAAGAAAATGGATATGAAATCTTTGAAACAATTCCGTGATCGTTTCCAGATTCCGGTAACTGATGAAGAGATGGAGCATACTCTGCCATTCTTCCGACTGCCTGAAGACAGCGAAGAAATGAAATACATGAAAGAGCGCCGTGCTCAGCTGGGTGGCTTCCTGCCTTACCGTCATCCTGATTCTGAGCAGTTACCAATTCCGCCATTAAGTGAATTTGAAGCTCAGTTGCAGGATAGCGGTGACCGTGAGTTCTCTACAACAATGGCCTTTGTACGTATTCTGAGTACACTGCTTAAAGATAAAAATATCGGCAAGCGGATTGTGCCGATTGTGCCGGATGAAAGCCGTACATTCGGTATGGAAGGTCTGTTCCGTCAGTATGCTATCTGGAATCCAAAAGGTCAGATTTACACCCCGCAGGATCACGACCAGCTGATGTTCTATAAAGAATCTAAAAATGGTCAGATTTTCCAGGAAGGTATTAATGAGCCGGGTGCAATGAGCTCATGGATTGCTGCTGCAACAAGCTATTCCAATAATGATTGCCCGCTAATCCCATTCTATATTTATTATTCAATGTTTGGTTTCCAGCGTATCGGCGATCTGGCCTGGGCTGCCGGTGATCAGCGTGCCCGTGGCTTTATGCTGGGCGGTACTTCCGGCCGTACAACTCTGAACGGTGAAGGCTTGCAGCATCAGGATGGTCATAGCCATATTCAGGCTGAGCTGATTCCGAACTGCATTTCCTATGATCCATCCTTCTCTTATGAAGTTGCTGTCATTATTCAGCATGGTATGCAGCGCATGTATGTAGACCGTGAAGATGTGTTCTATTACATCACTTTGATGAACCAGAACTATAAACATCCGGCTATGCCGCAGCGTGAAGGAATCGAACAGCAGATTCTGAAAGGTATGTATCTGTTGCAGGAAGGTGGCAGCGGTAAACTGAAAGTGCAGTTAATGGGTTCCGGTGTTATTTTGCAGGAAGTGATTGCTGCAGCAGAACTGCTGAAACAGGATTTCGATGTTGATGCCAATATCTGGAGTGTGACTTCATTTAATGAACTGTACCGTGATGGTATTGATATCGAACGCTACAATCGTCTGCATCCGACCGATACCCAGAAAGTACCTTATGTGACTCAATTACTGTCTGGTCATGAAGGTCCGATTGTGGCTTCAACCGATTATGTACGTCACTTTGCTGACCGTATTCGTGCTTATGTACCACAGGATGTGTTCACAGTTCTGGGTACAGATGGCTTTGGTCGCAGTGATTCCCGTGACAATTTACGTGAGTTCTTTGAAATCAACCGTTACCACGTGGCTGTAGCTGCTCTGAATGGTCTGGCTGATGAAGGCAAGATCAGTAAACAGGTGGTACAGGATGCCATCAATAAATATGGTATCAAGGCTGATGTAGAACCGAGCTGGGCACGTTAATAAACCCAATGCCTGAAGTTCATTCGGATTTCAGGCAGGTTTTGCTGGCTGTGCAAGCTAATGATTGTCGGACGCAGGCTTAAGCCTGCTGTCATCAAAGGACATAATGATGAGTCAGATTGTAGAAATAAAAGTGCCTGATATCGGTAATTATACCGGTGTCGATGTTATTGACGTGGCGGTCAAAGTTGGCGATAGCATTGCGGTAGACGATACCCTGATTACGCTTGAAACAGATAAAGCCACTATGGACGTTCCTGCTGATAAGGCTGGTGTGGTGAAAGAAGTCCTGGTTAAAGTAGGTGATAAAGTATCTGAAGGTAATGTGATTGTGAAAGTAGAAACTTCTGCTGCCGCAAGTGCATCTTCATCTGCCGGTACCACTACTGAAGCTCCGGTTAAGGCAACAACTACCGAAGCAGCCGGTACAGCTGCTCAGTCTGTTGCTGTGAAAGTACCGGACATCGGTAATTTCTCGAATGTTGATGTAATTGAAGTAGATATTAAGGTTGGTGATGATGTGGCTGTTGATCAGACACTGGTTACCCTGGAAACTGATAAAGCGACGATGGATGTACCGTCTACTGTTGCCGGTAAAGTAACGGCTGTACATGTAAAAGTTGGCGATAAAGTATCAGAAGGAAGTGCTCTGATTGAAGTGGCTGTTGCTCCGGCAAGTGCTGCTGCCGCACCGTTAACGCCGGAACAAAAAGAAGCTTCTGAAATCAAAAAACAGGTTGCTGCCACACCATCTGCCGAAAATAATGAATTACGTGCCGAAATCAAAAGCCATGTGCCTCAGGCTTTTGGCAGCTCTGATATTGATGAGAAAGGTTTTGAAAAAGCCCATGCCAGCCCATCTGTACGCAAACTGGCTCGTGAACTTGGCGTAAATTTAGGACGTGTAAGTGGTAGTGGACGTAAAGGGCGCATTACCCCTGTTGATCTGCGTGAATTTGTTAAATCGGTTATGCAGAAGGTTGATCGGGGTGGTAGCGGTGCTTCTCTCGGAGGCGGGCTGGATTTATTACCATGGCCTAAAGTAGATTTCAGCAAATTTGGTGAAATTGAAGTTAAAGAACTGTCACGAATCAAGAAAATCTCCGGTCAGAATCTGGCTCGTAACTGGGTAATGATTCCTCATGTTACTTTGCATGAAGATGCAGACATGACAGATCTGGAAGCTTTCCGTAAACAGCTGAATAAAGAATGGGAGCGTGCAGGTATTAAAGTATCTCCGCTGGCTTTCATTATTCTGGCCTGCGTGAAAGCATTACAGGAATTCCCTGAATTTAATTCTTCGCTTGATGGTGATAACCTGATTCTGAAGAAATACATTCATATCGGCTTTGCCGCTGATACGCCGAATGGTCTGGTTGTGCCGGTTATTAAAAACGCTGACCAGAAAGGTCTGAAAGAAATCACGCAGGAACTGGCTGATATGAGTAAGCGTGCCCGTGAAGGCAAGCTGAAACCTCAGGAAATGCAAGGCGCTTCTTTCACCATTTCTTCTTTAGGCGGTATTGGCGGTACAGGCTTTACGCCTATTGTTAATGCACCGGAAGTGGCTATTCTGGGCGTTTGTAAATCACAGATCAAACCGACCTGGACTGGTAAGGAATTTGAGCCGCGCTTACAATGCCCGCTGTCTCTGTCTTTTGACCACCGTGTGATTGATGGTGCGGCCGGTATGCGTTTTCTGGTATTTATCAGCCAGCTGCTGGCTGATTTCCGCCGCGTATCTCTGTAAGTTTTTAAATAACAGGCTGCCTGAAAACAGATTGGTTTCTGGCAGCCTGTATACATGAAATACAGGCAATTACTGTTGTATCTGATGCAACAGTCAGGCAAAAGGTAAGACCATGAGCTTAATTGAATTGAAAGTACCGGATATCGGCAATTATAAAGATGTCGATATTATTGCGGTAGAAATCAAACCGGGCGATACCGTTGCGGTAGATGATACACTGATTACGCTGGAAACAGATAAGGCCACGATGGATGTACCGGCAGAAACAGCCGGTGTGGTGAAAGAGGTTAAAGTTAAAGTTGGTGATAAAATTTCTGAAGGCGGTGTGATTGCAGTAGTAGAAGCTGTTGCTAAACCGGCAGTAAGTGCTCCTGCGGCTGAAAGTGCACCGGTAGCCGCACCTCAGGCAGCCAGTTACTCCGGCAGCAGTGATGCTGAGTACGATGTTGTTGTACTTGGCGGTGGTCCGGGCGGATATTCTGCGGCTTTTGCTGCAGCTGATGAAGGCCTGAAAGTTGCCATCGTGGAACGTTATGCAACTTTGGGCGGTGTTTGTCTGAATGTCGGTTGCATTCCATCCAAAGCTTTACTGCATAATGCAGCTGTAATCGATGAAGTTAAAGAACTGAAAGCCAATGGCATTGAGTATCCGGCACCAAAAATTGATATCGACCAGTTGCGCAGCTACAAGGAAAAAGTAGTAGCAAGAATGACCGGCGGTCTGGCCGGCATGGCTAAAACCCGTAAAGTTGATATTATTCGCGGTAATGGTCGCTATATCGATCCGCATCATATTGAAGTCAGACTGACTTCAGGGGAAGGACGTGTTGAAACCGGTGAAACCAGAACACTGGCTTTTAAAAATACCATTATTGCTGCCGGTAGCCGCGTAGTTAATTTACCGTTTATTCCTGAAGATCCGCGCATTGTTGATTCAACAGGCGCTCTGGCACTGAAATTTGTGCCGGAAAAAATGCTGATAATCGGCGGCGGTATTATTGGTCTGGAAATGGGTACAGTGTACAGCACACTGGGCGCACGTCTGGATGTAGTAGAAATGATGGATGGTCTGATGCAGGGTGCTGACCGCGATATGGTCAGAATCTGGCAGAAGAAAAACGAACATCGTTTTGATAATATCATGCTGAATACCAAAACCACAGCTGTTGAAGCTAAAGAAGATGGTATTTACGTGACATTTGAAGGCGCTAAAGCTCCGACACAGCCGCAACGCTATGATTTGGTTCTGGTTGCAGCCGGTCGTGCACCTAATGGCAAGCTGATAGGCGCAGAAAACGCCGGAGTGGCCGTTACAGATCGCGGGTTTATTAATGTTGATAAGCAGATGCGTACTAATGTACCGCATATTTTTGCCATAGGTGATATTGTGGGTCAGCCGATGCTGGCGCATAAAGCTGTACATGAAGCCCATGTGGCTGCTGAAAATTGTGCCGGTCATCAGGCGTATTTTGATGCACGTGTTATCCCCGGAGTGGCTTATACCAATCCGGAAGTTGCATGGGTAGGTATGACAGAAGATCAGGCAAAAAAAGACGGGGTAAAAATCACTAAATCTGTATTCCCTTGGGCTGCTTCCGGCCGTGCTGTAGCCAATGGTTGCAGTGAGGGGGCTACTAAGCTGATTTTTGACGCTGACAGTGGACTGATAATCGGCGGTGCAATTGTTGGTCCGAGTGCCGGCGATATGATTGGTGAAATCTGTCTGGCTATTGAAATGGGTTGTGATGCAGATGATATCGGTCGCACCATCCATCCTCATCCGACGCTGGGTGAATCAATAGGTATGGCAGCTGAAGTCGCTATGGGTACGTGTACTGACCTGCCACCACAGCGTAAAAAGTAAGAACTAAAATTCTTATGTCACAAGCTGTCCGGTTTTTCCGGACAGCTTTTTTATTGGACAAAAAAGGGTAAATTCGGAAATAATTGATTAAATCAGCTGGTTAAATTGAATAATATTTGCAAAAAAATATCAGTATCTGATACGTAAGTTACATTTAGACATTCCAGTACTGCGCTTATTCAGCTATTATCAAAATAAATATGCTGATAAATCACTATCCGTGTATTGCTGTGAGCTTATATTTTTATTAATCAGTATGAGTGTAATTGAATGAATATGAACAGCAAAACCTCTTCTGGTATTGCCCCCTGGATTATAGGAGGGTTGGTACTGCTGGCAACCATCAGTCTGTTTATAGGGCTAAAACCGATTCTAATGCCTTTTGCCGCAGCCGGAGTACTGGCTTACATTTTAAATCCATTGGTAGTAAAACTTCACAGTCTAAAACTTTCCCGCTCACTGGCAGCAATGCTGGTGATGTTTCTGGGACTGAGTGTTATTGTGATTTTGCTGCTGATTGTGATACCGATGCTGATTAATTTGCTGGACAGTATTTATGAGAAACTGCCCGCATTTCTTGACTGGGTGCATCACCGGCTTGTTCCATGGCTTAATCAGACATTTCATATCCGTATCCGCTGGGATGCGGATTATATGTCCAAGTATGTAGCACAATGGATTCAAACTCATAATGCCAGTATTAAAGATGCCGCTTCAAAAGTTTTACCTGTAGTATGGCAGCATAGCAGTGGTATGGTAGAGTGGGTGACCAATCTGCTGTTACTGCCTTTTCTTTTATATTATTTTCTGCTGGACTGGAATCGCTGGACCTCTGGTATCCGTCATCTGATTCCGCGCCGTGCCTTACCTACTTATAATCGTATCGCTACCAACATGGATACGGTACTGGGCGAATTCCTTCGCGGCGAACTGCTAGTAATGGTAATTATGGGCATGGTTTATGGTCTGGGGCTGGCATTGGTAGGGCTGGAATCCGGATTTGCTATAGGTATGGTTGCCGGTTTGCTGGTGTTTGTCCCTTATCTGGGTGCTTTTACCGGTCTGCTGCTGGCCACGCTGGCAGCATTATTGCAGTTTGATGGCTGGACAGGACTATTACTTGTCTGGGGTGTATTTGCCATTGGTCAGTTTCTGGAAAGCTTCTTTGTCACTCCGAAAATTGTGGGCGACAGAATTGGTCTGTCTCCGTTCTGGGTTATTTTCTCATTGATGGCATTCGGGCAGTTACTTGGTTTTGTCGGTATGCTGCTGGCCTTACCATTGGCTGCAATATGTCTGGTATTGATTCGGGAAGGAACTCAGGCGTACTGGAGAAGTGATTATTTCCGCAAATTGCCGGAAAATAGCATAATCAAGGATGAAAAAACACAGCAGGACAGGTAATCCTGGCTTCTTATTTTTATATGTTGCCTGCTGAAAAAACAACACCGGTACTTGCATTTATGCTGTGAAGTCATTAAAATTCTGCGTTTCATGATTTGTATATGTATGTTAGGAGATATTGATGGCCAATAGTGCACAATCTCGTAAGCGCGCCCGTCAGGCACTGAAACAACGTGCCCATAACGCTAGCTTGCGTACCGCTTTTCGCACTGCGGTTAAAAAAGTATTGAAAGCCGTTGAAGCTGGTGACAAAGCAGCTGCTCAGGTTACCTACAGCGAGAGCGTTAAAGTGATTGATCGCATTGCTGATAAAGGTGTTTTCCATAAAAATAAAGCTGCACGTCATAAAAGCCGTCTGGCTGCCAAAATCAAGGCTATGGCTGCTTAAGCTGATTTTTGTCATTGCATGAGACGATTCTCATGATTGCTATTATCACGAGGCTGTTCCCATTGTGGGCAGCCTTATGTTCTATCTTTGCCTATTATAATCCTGCCGTTTTTATTCCTCTGAAATCTTATATTTCTGAAATGTTGATGCTGGTGATGCTATCCATGGGCATGACGCTGAGAATTGAGGATTTTACCCGGGTATTGAAGCGGCCGGCGCCTATTGCGGCAGGTATTGGTCTGCATTATCTGATTATGCCACTGGCCGCATGGCTGATTGCCAGATTGCTGAACATGTCGCCAGAATTGCAGGCAGGAATGGTGCTGGTAGGGTGTGTGGCCAGTGGTACTGCTTCGAATGTGATGGTGTTTTTATCCAAAGGTGATGTTGCACTGTCTGTCACAATCAGTGCCTTGTCTACTGTAGTGGGCATTTTTGCTACACCACTATTGGCAAAACTTTATATAGCAGCATCAATTGAAGTACCTGTCGTAAATATGCTCAGGGAAATTTTGCTGATTGTTGCCTTACCTATTGCTATAGGGGTAAGCATTAATTATTTTGCGCCGAAACTGGTAAAAAAAATTATACCTTCACTGCCACTGATAACGATGTGTATGATTATTATTGTGCTATCAACTGTGGTGTCATTAAGCAGCGATAAAATCGGAATAAAAACGGTAATTGTTGTTATTGGTGTGATTTTGCATAATGCTTTAGGGCTGATTGGCGGTTACTGGGGTGGACGGTTGTTTGGTTTTGATAAATCCATCTGTCGCACACTGGCTCTGGAAGTAGGGATGCAGAATTCTGGTCTGGCAGCAGTATTGGGATCTAACTTTTTTGGTTCGATGGCTGCTTTACCGGGCGCAATATTTTCATTATGGCATAATATTTCCGGTTCGTTTCTCGCCAGCTACTGGTCGGGAAAGCCTACAGGTACAAGTAACGACCATGTGAAACGTGAAGATGTCAGTTTACATTAATTAATTTGACATACCAAAAAAGCCCGGTTATGAGTCCGGGCTTTTTTTATTGAATAATGCTTTGCTGAATTAAATGTACAGGTATTGATTTTGTATGTATATAGACGAAATTTTGTATTTTTAGGATGTGCAGTCAGTACCTGGCATTATAATCAGTATTCATCTTCGTCAGGCAGCGAAGTATCAGCCCACGCCTGGCGGATAGCTGAGTGAATAATATCCATACTAAAACCGCGGTAAGCAAGAAAATGCATACATTTATGTTTTTCTTTTAAGTCAGCGGGAGGCTGACGATATTTTTTTTGCAAAACAGCTATAGCATTATTTGTCTGTTGTTCTCTGTCCGGTAAATAATCTGCAATCAGAGCTGCATCAACACCTTTTTGCTTCAGGCTTTGCTCTAAACGCAGATTGCCATGCAGCCGGCTTTTACTATTGATATAAGTTTCCGTATATCGCTCATCTGATTGCCAGTGCTTTTGTGCCAGTTCATCCAGTAATGCTTCAAGATTGTCGTTTTCATCTGCATAAGGATGCAGTTTACGTGCCAGCTCAGCTCTGCTGATTTCCCGCCGTGCCAGTAGGGCAATGGCACGGGCACGTAAACTGATTTTTTGCTTCATGCGCGGATTTCGCTGTTAGCATGATGACGTATGCCATCATCAATCTGAGGCAGATGATCAACAATAATGTCCGGTTTAGTCTGGGTGTTTTTTGCCAGCTGTGCCATATCTGCATAACCCCATGTGACGCCACAGCTTAAAGCTCCGGCTGCTTTAGCTGCCAGAATATCATTAGCAGAGTCACCAACCATCAGTAAATTGCCGACGGGTACGCCTAATACTTCTGCTGTGTGCAATAAAGGCATAGGAGAGGGTTTTTTTTCAGCCAGTGTATCACCACCCACAACCAAACTGAATGAATCAGCCAATCCAAGCTCACATAATAATTCCACTGCCAGAATTTCATTTTTATTTGTGATTACTGCTAAAGGCAAACCACGGGCACGGAATAATGCCAGTGCGGTTTCTACTTCAGGATAGGGGCGGGTGTGAACACTCAAATGAGTACGGTAATAGGAAATAAAAGCAGTAAATCCCTGTGTCCAGATTGTTTCATCCACCAGACCGTCCCGATTACCACTGAGAGCCCGGTGTACAAGGCTGGATAAACCGTCACCTACATAGGTAGTCAGTTCAGATTCTGGCAATGATGACAGTCCTAGTTCCGCGCGCATATGATTGGCAGCAGCACATAAATCGGCGATTGAATCGACCAGGGTACCATCCAGATCGAATGCTATGGCATGAATATCATTCCATTTCATGATTGGCTTATTGATTGGGTAAAAGACATGCTTATTTTATCATGTTCAAATAACCAGTAAGGCTGCCGGTAGCAGTATATTTACTCTGTTTAGCAATCCGGTATTATTTAGGTTCAGACATAGCCGGATAAAACTACAGGCAATTAATCCAATTGCAGTTAGTTTATAACTGGCTGAATGGGATCACGGCTGAATATATAAGCTATATGCTGTTTAAACTTTGTACCGGCATGCAGAATATTATTCGGAAATGCATGGTGATTCGGAGCATCTGTATAGCCTTGCGGCTCAAAACAGATTGCTGCAAATGGCAGAAGTGATTTACGTGCCGGTATCTGCTGCTCAGACAGATTTTGGGCATTATAGACCACCATTACAGGTGCATCTGTTTTTACTGCCATGGACAAACCGGTATCCGGAGCACTTAAGCGCGCAACAATGTTGTTTGCTGAATTTGGTGGTAATACATAGGCCGTATCAATAATACTGCTGCCTATGGGACGTGCTGAATGAAAATCAAGCGTTGCCGGTGCTTTATGAATATCACCAGTTGGTATCATATCTTTATCAGTCACGATGACTTCTTGCGGTAACAACCATAACTGATGTTCGCTAATCGTGCTTTCTCTCAGAGCCAGATTAAAATAACTATGCTGAGTCAGATTAATTAAAGTATCACGATCTGATTCAGCGCTGAAATCAATATTCAGCTCGTTATTTACTGTCAGGGTATAGCATACCTGTACATTCAGGTTACCCGGATAGCCTTCCTCACCATCGGCACTAAAAAGCTGCATGGTAACCGAAGCGCAATGTTCATCATTGTGGGTAGCACATACTTTCCACCATTTCTGATCAAAACCAGTATACCCGCCATGCATATGATGTTCTCCCTGATTAGCAGTCAGGTGGAGCAGTTCATGGTTGAGCGGTGCATGGGCAAAGCTGATGCGTCCGGCATGCCGTCCGATTACAGCGCCCAGATGAGGATTGCTGGTACGATAACTGGTGCTGGCATAATCCTCAGCATTATTGAAACCCAGAACACATTGCACAGGATTACAATCTCTGTCAGGCATGATGATCGAGGTAACTATGGCACCGAAATCCATAACAGATACCTGCATCCCCTGACTGTTTGTCAGTGTCCACAATGTGGTACTTTCACCGTCTACCAAACCGAATGGCTGAGTACTAATCGTACATAATGAATGTTCATTTGATTTCATTCTGTCCGGCCTCTTCATCAAGATTATGTAAGAACGCCAGTTTTTCGGCGATTTTAATTTCCAGCCCACGAGCTACCGGCTGATAGAATGCCGGTTCATCCATCCCTTCAGGCATATAGGTTTCTCCGGCTGCATAGGCATTAGGTTCATCATGGGCATAGCGGTATTCACGCCCGTAGCCCAGCTCTTTCATTAACTTAGTCGGTGCATTGCGTAAATGAACCGGTACTTCATTAGACGGGTGTTTTTTGACAAAAGCACAGGCTTCGTTATAAGCAAGATAACCGGCATTGCTTTTTGCTGCACACGCCAGATACAGTACTGCCTGCGCCAGAGCCAGTTCCCCTTCAGGGCTGCCAAGTCGTTCAAAAGTCTGCGCTGCATCATTGGCTATTTGCATCGCTCTCGGATCAGCCAGACCAATATCTTCCCATGCCATACGGATTATACGTCTTGCCAGATAGCGGGGATCAGCACCACCATCCAGCATCCGGGTAAACCAGTATAGAGCGGCATTCGGATGAGATCCGCGTACTGATTTATGCAGTGCAGAAATCTGTTCGTAGAAGCTGTCGCCGCCTTTATCAAAACGGCGTAATTGCGTGCCAAGACTGCCGGCAGTTAACTCTGCGCTGATTTCAGTTTGCTGCTGTGCTTGTGCGGTATGAATCAGTTGTTCGAGTAAATTCAGAAAACGCCGGCCATCACCATCAGCGCTGTTAAGGATTAATGTCTGTGCATCCGAACTGATACTGAATGATTGAAACTCAGGCAGGCTGAAAACTTTATTTTGTAATTGTTTCAGTTCTTCAATGCTGAGTGAGTGCAGGGTATACACCTGTGATCGGCTTAGCAGTGCCGGATTAACCTCAAAAGAAGGATTTTCTGTTGTAGCGCCTATAAAAGTAAATAAGCCGTTTTCGACATAAGGTAAAAATGCATCCTGCTGTGATTTATTAAAGCGATGTACTTCATCGACAAAAAGTATGGTGCGTTGTCCTTGTTGTAAAGCCAGCTGAGCTTTTTCAACCGCAGTACGGATTTCTTTTACTCCGGAAAAAACCGCTGATAAAGGAATAAACAGAGCATTAAAGCTTTGTGCCAGAATCCGTGCCAGAGTGGTTTTACCCACGCCGGGAGGACCCCATAACAGCATGGAATGCAGGTGTCCGGTTTCTACGGCAACACGCAGAGGTTTACCTGCACCAATCAGGTGTTGCTGCCCGATTACGTCGTCCAGATTTTTCGGGCGTAACTGTTCTGCCAGTGGCGGTAAAGGTTTCTGATTAAATAAATCCATAACGTGTCATTCAGTACACGATAATTCGTGTAATATATTGTACCTGATTATGTAAACTTTGCAGGGCTGGTAACCATTGGATTATAGGTATAATCAGTATGGTTATATATTGTATAAATAAGAAAAGTTGTATTCTAGACTTAAATTTAATCCAACTGAAGAAATTGTATGAGTAAAATATTGTTTTTTCTGGTTTTTGTAGTTGTAGTGATAGGGGCTTATATAAATTATGACAGAAAATCAGAATACGGGCTGATATCTGGTATTGGCAGATATATGATCGATCAGGAATGTCAGCGTCAGTTTGGTCAATCGGTAAATAAACAGTTGACAGAATTATTTATCATCAAAAGAATCAGTCAAAAGGATTGTAACTGTATTGCAGTACATGCAAGTCGAAAACTCAGTATTAAAGAAATTGCAAAAATGGTCGATCCGCAGGTTCGTCAGCAAAGAGTGCGTGAATTTACTGTATCTCAGGCCAGAGTATGCAGGATAAGATTCCAGCGTTATTAACTATAGCTCAAATATGATTAAATCATACGGGAGAAACAATGAAATACATTAGTACCAGAGGGCAGACCGCGCCAAAAAGTTTTAGTCAGGCATTAATGGCAGGTCTGGCAGATGACGGTGGTTTATTATTACCACAAAGCTATCCGCATATTGATACATTTACTCTTCATGAGTGGCGGTCATTAAGTTATGCTGAACTGGCTATGCAGATTATCAGTCTGTTTGCTACTGATATTCCTAAAGCAGATTTACAGAAGATAGTTAATAAGACATATACAAAAGAAATATTCGGAAGTAATGAGATTACTCCGGTCAGAACTTTGCATGATGGAATTCTGATTGAAGGACTTTCAAATGGTCCGACGCTGGCATTTAAAGATATGGCCATGCAATTATTGGGTAATTTGTTTGAGTATGTGCTGGAACGTGAAAACCGCTTTCTGAATATTATCGGCGCCACCAGTGGCGATACCGGTTCTGCTGCTGAGTATGCTCTGCGCGGCAAAAAGCGGGTAAATGTATTTATGTTGTCCCCATATGGAAAAATGAGTGATTTCCAGCGTGCTCAGATGTATAGCCTGAAAGACAGTAACATTTTTAATATTGCTGTTAAAGGCATGTTCGATGATTGCCAGGATATTGTAAAAGCGCTGCAGAATGATCATGCTTTCAAGGCACACCATCATTTAAGTACAGTTAATTCTATCAACTGGGGTCGTATTGTTGCGCAGGTGGTGTATTACTTTAAGGGCTATTTTGCGGCTACCAGCACAAATGAACAAAAGGTTTCATTCTGCGTACCCAGTGGTAATTTTGGTAATGTGCTGGCAGGACATATTGCCCGAAGCATGGGCCTGCCTATTCATCGCCTGATTGTTGCTACAAATGAAAACGATGTGTTGAATGAATTTTTCAATACCGGCCATTATTGTCCCCGTGATGCGGCACATACATTTGTTACTTCAAGCCCATCTATGGATATTTCCAAAGCTTCTAATTTTGAACGCTTTGTTTATGATTTGCTTGACCATGATGGTTCTCATGTGCAAAAACTCTGGCAGCAGGTTGCAGCAGGCAATGGATTTGATTTAAGCCATATGCTGAATAAAATTCAGCATCAGTATGGTTTTGCTGCTGGTAAAAGTACTCATACTGATCGTTTGCAAACCATTGCTCAGGTGTATCGGGAGGATAATGAGCTGATTGATCCGCATACAGCAGATGGCGTAAAGGTAGCGCGACAGTTGCGCGAAGCAGGCGAAATCATTGTGTGTCTGGAAACTGCTCTGGCAGCTAAATTTGCACAGACTATTCATGAGGCAGTTGGAAGTGATGTAACCATACCGCGCCCTGATAATCTAGACGGACTGGAAGATTTACCACAGCATGTTACCGTGATGGATAATGATGCGGCTGCGGTTAAACGGTTTGTGGAAACACAATTGGATAAATAAAAGTAGATGTAAGTTTTTTCAAATTTTAAAGGCCGGCATGGTTATGCCGGCCTTAGTTTTTCAAATTAGAAATTATCTGGATTTTCCAGTTTATCTACTTTCTGTTTTAATTCTTCAGGAGTCAGTGCAATTTCTTCACTTGGATTAGCCGCTGCAGTGGCTACTGCAACAGGATTATAGACAGAAATGTATTCTGATCCGTCAGAACGATCCTCAATAGTGTACATCACTCCGCTGCGGTTGAAACGGTGGCACTGGCGCTGATACCAGCCTCTGAACCCAGTTTTAGGTTCATTTGGGTTGTAATAGAATGCGTTGAGTATTTCCGGTAAGCCAAGGCCACATACCACACCGGAAAGCAATACACAGATAAATGTATAACCAACCAGAATATCGCTGTATTTAGCCAATGCCGGCATATTGGCTACAGCCAGTATCAGGGCGAGAGAGATACCACCGCGTACACCCCCCCAAGATAAAATGGTAAGGCTGCCATGGTAGCTTTTCTTATATACTTTCGGAAACAACATAAATGCCAGTATGTTTCCGGCAAAACGGCTCAGATGCAGTAATACGAAAGCTATAATACCGCCGATAACCAGAGTTTTACTCATATCAACGATAAAGAGTTCCAGACCGATTAAGGTAAACAGAAATGAATTGATGATGCCTTCTACAGCGTGCCAGAAGTTATTAACATCATCTATTTCTTTTTTCTGTAAAACTTCCTGCCATTTATTTCCAACGATCAAACCGCCGACAACACAGGCAATCGGGCCGGACGCATGAGCAAAATAAGCCACCAGATAAGAACCGGAAGCCAGCAAAGCTGTTGTCAGAATCAGTGATTCATTTTCATGTTTGCCATGCAACAGGCGCAATGCGCCAATGCCGAAAATAAACCCGATAATAACGGCAACAACAATTTCATAGAAGAAATTTTCAATAACACCTAAAGGAGATACGTGCTGACCATTAATCAGAGTAAGAATGGTCATAAATACAACGATACACATGGCATCATTAAATAATGATTCACCTTCCAGTTTAACCATTAAATGGCGTGGGGTACGTACTGAGCTCAGTACGCCTTTAATCCCGATAGGGTCTGTTGCACCCAGAGCAGAGCCCAGTAACAGCAGAACCAGCAGAGGAACATGATCGCCGACCAGAAACTGAAACCCATAAAGCAGACCGCCAAACAGCACTGAGCACAGCAATAATCCCAGAGTGGCCAGAATCAGAATTTGTCTCCAGTAACGTTTTAAATCAGAAATCTTAAATTTAAGAGCAGAGGAGGTCAGAATAAAGCAGATTACGCCGTTTACCAGAAAATCATAAAAATTAATATGACTTACGGCTGCCTTTAAGGCCATGATATCTACATGGATAAAATGATTGCGTCCGAATAAATTCATGCCCCATTGCAGTGCAAACACCAGAATGGCTGAAACAATCGGTACACCAATGGCCTGCGGCATATCAAATAAGCGTTTATTTAATAATGTGGTGACAATAGACAGTGAAAAAATAACCGTTATTGCCTGTAAAAAAAGTACACTACCCATGCAAACAGTTTTCCTTTATTTAAGTATTGTAATAAGTTGCTGATGAATCGAATCTGTCGCAGTTTGTAGCAGGTTCCCCTTGAATCAAAACTTGCAATAATAACTTACGAATCAAATTCATCCAGTAAATCAGGTGCTGGAATAAAATAGAGACTGCCGCTTACCGGTGTGCTGAAATCCAGCAGACGGTCTACGTGACCTTCGTCATTTCCGGTAAACATATGCTGCAGCATTTGGCGTGTTACTGCAAATGAACGTGCATAACCGATAAAAAACGTACCGTACTCATTTTTTGACGGATGAGCAAATGCTACATTGGCACGAATAATTTTCAGTTCATTGCCTTGTGCATCATAAGCCTTACTCACGTTACTATGTGCAGTTTTCGGCTTTTCTTCATCAGAAAGCTCAATGTCATTAAAACGGCGCCGGCCAATGACTTTTTCCTGTTCTTCTACTGATAATTGCCGCCATGCCTGCATGTTATGCAGATATTTCTGAGTAAAAGCATAACTGCCGTTGCGAAATAACGGATCTTCATCACCCACCAGAGCATATTCTGCTTTGGATACATCTTCCGGATTTTCAGTACCGTCAACAAAACCGATGATAGCGCGACCATCCAGATAACGGAAACCACTTACTTCATCAATGGAATAAGTCGCATCAGCCAGTAATTCATCAATCATTGCGGCCATTTCATAACAAATATCCTGACGATCGGCACGGATATGAAAGAAAAGATCGCCAGCTGTCGCTACAGCAGTATGTTTTTCGCCTTTAATAGCAGTAAAAGGAGTCAGTTCTTTAGGCTTTGGTTTGCCCGGCCGCAGCCTGTCCCAGGCTTCCGAACCAATCCCCATTAATGCATTAAAATTTTCATCATGAAACCGGCCATGCATACTGCGTACTAACGCTGAAAAACCAGTAATAAATTCGAGTACCTTGGTAATCGCTGCCTGATTATTCTGTATCCCTAACGTAATAAATAAAGCACTTTTACCCGGATAAGCTAATACTGAAGGTGTTCTGTATATTGTCATTAATAAATACTTTCCTAAACCATTATTATAATGAAATCAACGTACATTATTAAGTACAAACTGACATGAATTTAAATATTTTTAACTATGTCATAAAAAATCGCCTGTAAATATGTTCAGCACAGTAAACCGAACCGAGTAATAAATCCGGCTTTTCTCACTGCCTGTATTAGTAACGCAATTAGTAAATGGGGATACTTATACATAAGATATGAAAATTATCGATAAAATATGATAATTATAACCTAAAAGCGTATAAAAGCTTTTATTTGCTGATATTTTTCCGCTAGTATAGATTACTTACTATTATTTACTATTACCCTGAGAAAGCAATGCATCACTCATTTCCACTGGTTGAAACCATCGTAGGTGGTTTATTTTTCGCCTTTGTGCTCGGTTATATCGCACATAAGCTGCGGATGCCCCCGTTGGTCGGCTATCTGCTGGCCGGCATAATTGTCGGACCGTATACCAAAGGATTTACTGCTGATATACATTTATCACAGCAGTTGGCCGAACTGGGCGTGATTTTGCTGATGTTTGGGGTGGGGCTGCATTTTTCCATTCGCGATTTACTTGCAGTTAAGCGGGTAGCGATACCGGGTGCACTTATCCAGATTGTTCTGGCTACCTTACTTGGCTGGCTGCTTGCCTATCTGGCCGGCTGGACAACAGGTGCGGGTATTGTCTTTGGATTGGCTCTATCTTGTGCTTCAACTGTTGTCTTAATAGCGGCTTTACAGCGCTGGCATTTGGGGGATTCTACACAGGGGCGAATTGCTACCGGCTGGCTGATTGTTGAAGATATTGCCATGGTGTTTGTGCTGGTGATGATTCCGGCTCTGGCACCGGTTTTATCAGGAGAGGGTGCTGTTTCCAGTGCAAATCTGCTTTATTTACTGGGCAAAACCGGAGCACAAATCATTGCATTTATACTGGTTATGCTTTTTCTTGGTCGCAGAATAATTCCATGGTCTTTACAGCGTGTAGTGAGCACAGGAAGTCCTGAGTTGTTTCGTTTGGCTGTCATTGCTATTGCTTTAGGCTGTGCCATACTGGCCAATTATTTCTTCGGTGTGTCGTTTGCTCTGGGTGCTTTTTTTGCCGGAGCCATCATCAGCGAAACCAGTATGAATCACACTGCTGAAGAAGCATCCGGCGGCTTACGTGATTTTTTTACCGTACTGTTTTTTGTTTCAGTGGGTATGCTGTTTGATCCTAGTATTATTGTCCGTAACCCACTATTACTCTTAGCCACTTTATTGGTGGTAGTAATAGGTAAAAGTGCGGGAGCATTTTTGATTGTGCGTGTATTCGGCTATCCGCCTCAAACTGCACTAACAATTGCTGTTGCGCTGGCTCAGATCGGTGAGTTTTCCTTCATGATTGCCAGTCTGGGCGCGGTATACAATATTTTGCCGCAATTAGCCAGTGATCTGATTCTGGGTAGTGCACTAATATCCATAATCTGTAACCCGTTTTTATTTGTCTGGCTGAACCGCTATCTGGAAAAACAGTCACAGCAAAAATCTTCTGCTACAACCATTGTGTCCGAGAGTAATCGATTATCGGATAAACCTCATGCAAAAGTAGCTGCACCAATTAAACCGGTTTCAATCTATTTTGTAGATGAAGATATGGCTATTGCTCCTGCGGTGAGCGATCATACGGTATTGGTGGGTGCAGGCCCGGTCGGACAAGAAATAATCAGACATTTGCACGCACGTAATGAAACAGTCTATGTACAGGAAAATCGTTTAGAAGTTGTTACCGAGTTGCGTGCACGTCAGATACCTGTGGCCTATGGGCATGCATTATCAGATGGGATGCTGGATGCTGTATTTGTCGCTCAGGCTAAAAATCTGATTATTACTATTCAGAATAAAACTGAAGTGATATCAATTATAAAGGCTGCTATCGCGCTTAATCCGCAACTGCACATAGTCACATTCAGCAGATATGAACAGGACAAACAGTTGTTTATTCAGGCAGGAGCAACCAAAGTTGTTGATAGTCAGCTCGTACTGGCCAATGAAATTATGCAAGCATTCGGACAGGTCTGAAAACTGACATTGATTCCAATAGAAAAATATAATTTTTTATTAGTTTTTAAAATAATCCAGTATCCTGAAAATGATATTTTTTGAAACAGGCGTAAATCGATAATTATCTAATATTGGTTTGCGCCTGTTTTGGTTTAATTACTTATAGTATCGATGAATACTTCCAGTTGTTCACGGTTAGTAATTTTGCTGTCTATTTTGATATATATACTGTGTTCTTCAGGAATAATTAGTACCTGATGTACACCAGCCTGTTCAAGTAATTGTTGTCGGGCATTGTCAGGTAAAACACGACCCTGTTTCAGGATAATGCGCAGACTGGCCAAATAGGGTGGTTCGTGCATTGTCAGACTCAGCAGAAGCCAGATAAAAGTTAATCCTGTGCCAAAGATAAAAACACTATGTGCACCGGTATGTGCAGCTAGCCAGCCTCCGATTGTTCCTCCGCAGGCTACGCCCAGAAACTGCCCAGTTGCATAGATGCCCATTGCAGTGCCTTTATAACCTGCCGGTGCTTCTTTACTGACCCATGAAGGCAAGAGTGCTTCCATCAGATTAAAAGCAATAAAGAATAATAAAACACCTGTGACAAGCGGCCAGAAAGAAATATTAGCCAGCCATAATACACTTTCAGCAATTAATAGTCCGGCAACACACAAGATAAACACTTGCTTCATTTGCCGTTTGCTTTCAGCGTATATAATTGGTGGCAGAACAGTTATGAAAGCAATCAGCATCGTGTATAAATAAATCTGCCAATGTCTGGCTGCCGGAAAGCCTGCCTGTTCCAGTTGTATAGGCAGTGCAACAAAAGTCGACATAAGCAGAAAATGCATGCAGAAAATACCGATGTTCAGCTTAAACAGGGCAGGGTTGCGCAGTACAGTACCAAAACTGCCGCGTACAATGCCTGATTCACGGTTAAGTATATGAACAGTACTGTCGGGTACAAAAAACAATGTCAGGCCGATAGCAGCCAGTGCCAATACCGCAATAACCCAGAATAATCCGTGTAAACCTATTGCGTGTGTAATGATAGGTCCGCAGACCATGGCAATTGCAAAAGTGATACCAAAGCTAATACCAATAAAAGCCATGGCTTTGGTGCGGTTTTGTTCGCGCGTCAGGTCAGATAATAATGCCATTACAGCTGCTGCGATAGCACCACTGCCTTGTAATGCACGTCCCAGTATGACTCCCCAGATAGAGGATGTTAAGGCAGCAATAATGCTGCCCAGAGTGAAAATCAGCAAGCCGCCTACAATTAAAGGTTTACGCCCGAAACGGTCAGACCACAAACCAAAAGGAATTTGTAATATAGCCTGCATCAGACCATAAATTCCGATTGCCAGTCCGATCAGGCTTTCACTTGCTCCCTCTAATTTCATACCATAAGTAGTCAGAACAGGAAGAACCATAAACATGCCCAGCATACGCAGCGAAAAGACTGCCCCTAACCCCCAAGTTGCACGCCTTTCGGCAAGATTCATGTGTGTATCGGTGTTGTTCTTGGAATTCATGTTTAATACTGCTTAAAAGAAAAACCTGCCTATTGTAAAAGAAACAAAGGCAGGTTGGGTTGGTTTGCGTATTGTTATATATTTATGTCACGGTATCAGCCAGCAAAGCTTAATACAGTTTGTGAGGCCGGAGTCATAAAATCTACCGACATCATTATGCTTAAGGTAGTGATAGCAATAATCGAAAACACAAACAGTTTGCGCGCCCATATACGATCATTATTCTGTGCTTTATAGCCGGATAATGCCATACACAGCCACCACACGCTGACAGCCGCAGCAACGACCAGATATTTGTAGCCGGCGTAACCGCCTATTGACAGCATCAATGTTGCAAACATAAAGGCAATAATATAAAACGTGATATGGTGTTTTGCTACAGCAATGCCTTTTACTACCGGTAAAACCGGAATATTAGCCGCCTGATAATCCTTAAAGCGGTAAATCGCGATTGCATAGGAATGTGGCATCTGCCAGAGACTGAAAATCGCCAGCAGAATAAGTGCACCTGCATCAAAATTATTGCTTACAGCGCAATAACCGATTACTGGTGGTGCGGCACCCGACAGACTGCCAATTAAAGTTCCGTAAACTGAATGCCGTTTCATATAGAGACTGTAAATCCCTACATAAACCACAAAGCCCATTACAGATAACCACATGGCTAAGGGATTTGCGCCAAAATAAAGCACAACAAACCCGGCAATACCCAGTATCGTGGCCAGTGCAAATGTTACGCGGGCAGATGCTAAGCCCCGCACAAGCACACGATTCTTAGTACGCTCCATTTTCGGATCAATATCACGGTCAATCAGATTATTAAACGCACAGCCGGAGGCTACTACCAAAGACACGCCCAGCAGGGTAAGGATTAGCAGGTAGCCGTTTATGCTGCCTTTTGACGCCAGCAAAAACCCGCCGACAACCGAAATCAGGTTGCCGACGATAATACCTGGTTTTGTTACTTGCAGGTATGGCTTAATCATGAACTGCCTTTAACCTAACACCATGTTTGCGTTGAGGCTCCACATAATCCAGATGGAAAGACCTACTAGCAATACAATCACAATAGCAGTGAAGATAAATGAAATCAGATTCCAGCGTTCTTCAGGGTTACTGCCCAGATGCAAAAAGCATACCAGCTGAACAATAAGCTGCAAAACGGCAGTAATGACAATCACGGCAAACAGAGTTTGTTTATCAGCGGACTGATTCATTACCATCATAAATGGAATCAGAGTTAAAACTACAGACAGGATAAACCCGATAATGTAGTTTTTAGCACTGCCATGTTGTGGGATATGGTCTTGATGGTTTGACTGACTCATAACGCTACCCCCATCAGATATACAATTGAGAACACGCAAATCCACACGATGTCCAGAAAGTGCCAGAACAGGCTCAGGCAGTTGATGCGCATGCGGTTAACACTAGTAAGACCGCGTGAAGCTACCTGAATCATCATTACAGCCATCCAGATTAAACCGGCAGTAACGTGCAGACCGTGGGTGCCGACCAGAGCAAAAAAGCCAGAAAGATAACCACTGCGGTCAGGACCCATACCACTTGTAATCAGGTGATGAAATTCATACAGTTCCATCCCGATGAAGCATGCACCGAATACAAAAGTAATCACCAGCCATAATAAAACCTGACTCTGATTATTGCGATTCATTGCCAGCACGGCAAAGCCGTAAGTAATGGAACTCAATAAAAGAGCAAAAGTTTCTACCAGCACAAAAGGCAGCTCGAAAATGTCTTTGCCGCTTGGACCACCTGCTGTGCCCGGCAGGAGCACGATATAGGTGGCAAACAGACAGGAGAACAAAATCAAGTCACTCATCAGGTAAATCCAGAACCCGAATACCTTCAGTGAACCGTTGTCGTGGTGAGCGTGCTCATGCGCACTACCGTGAATCAAGGTTTCAGTTGACATTATTTCAGTCCTGCTTTAGTTAATTCATTAAAACGTTTGCTTTCAATGGCTTCGATTTCAGCAACCGGAACGTAGTAATCCACATCCGTGTCAAAGCTCTTGACAATAATGCTGATAATCATGCCGGCAAAGCCAACGATAGCCATCCACCAGATATGCCAGATCAGGGCAAAGCCGCAAATCATTGAGAACACTGCAATCACCAGACCGGCAGCAGTATTTTTCGGCATATGAATTTCTTCATATTTGGCTGGTTTCTTGTAAGCAATACCTTTTTCTTTCTCATCCCAGAATGCATCACGGCTTTCAACCTGTGGCTGCACAGCGAAATTATAGAAAGGTACAGGGGAAGAAGTAGACCATTCCAGAGTACGACCATCCCACGGATCACCCGTAACATCAAGGTTTTCCTTACGATGCAGGCAGGAAACTACAACTTGAATCACCATGCATACTACACCCAGAGCGATAATGGCAGCACCACTGGCAGCAACGCACAGCAAATTATGGTAAGCCGGATCAATGTGCTGACTCAGACGGCGGGTCATACCCATGAAGCCCAGTGCGTATAAAGGCATGAATGCTACAAAGAAGCCGATAAACCAGCACCAGAAAGCCCGTTTGCCCCATTTTTCATCCAGCTTAAAGCCGAATGCTTTCGGGAACCAGTAGTTAAGTGCTGCAAACAATCCAAACACTACACCACCGATAATGGTGTTATGGAAGTGAGCGACTAAGAACAGACTGCCATGCAATACAAAATCCGCACCCGGCACAGCAAGCAGTACACCGGTCATACCACCTACAGAGAATGTAATGATAAAGCCTACAGTCCACAGCATCGGCACATGGAAGGAAATACGACCTTCATACATGGTAAACAGCCAGTTGAAGATTTTTACCCCGGTCGGGATAGAAATAATCATGGTTGCGATACCGAAGAATGCGTTGACATTGGCACCTGAACCCATGGTAAAGAAGTGGTGCAGCCATACGATGAAAGACAATATGGTGATACACACAGTTGCCCATACCATTGAAGTATAGCCAAACATGGTCTTGCGTGAGAATGTAGCTGTAACTTCTGAATACACACCAAAGATTGGCAGTATCAGAATATATACTTCCGGATGACCCCATGCCCAGATCAGGTTGATGTACATCATCATGTTACCGCCCAGTTCATTAGTAAAGAAGTGGGTGCCGAGGTAACGGTCTAATGTCAGCATGGCAACAGAGGCTGTCAGGATAGGGAAGGAAGTCAGAATCAGAATATTGCTACAGAAAGATGCCCAGCAGAAAATAGGCATTTTCATCATAGTCATGCCCGGGGCACGCATTTTCAGGATAGTAGCAATAAAGTTAACAGCACTAACTGTTGTCCCGATACCTGATATCTGCAAACTCCATATCCAGTAATCAACACCTACCCCCGGACTGAATTCCAGACCAGACAGCGGCGGATAGGACAACCAGCCGGTTTGTGCAAATTCACCGATTCCCAGTGATAAGTTAACCAGTACCACACTTACAGCAGTAAACCAGAAACCCAGATTATTCAGGAATGGGTAGGCCACATCGCGCGCACCCAGTTGCAGCGGGATGACAAAGTTCATCAGGCCGATTACAAAAGGCATGGCAACAAAGAAAATCATGATTACACCGTGAGCGGTGAAAATCTGATCGTAGTGATGTGGTGGCAAAAAGCCGTCACTGGTACCTGATGAGGCTAAAACCTGCTGACTACGCATCATCACTGCATCGGCAAAACCACGAACCAGCATCACAATAGCGACAATGATATACATGATACCGATGCGTTTGTGGTCAACTGTAGTAAACCATTCTTTCCACAGATAGCCCCATTTATGAAAATACGTAATTGCACCTACCAGCGCCAGACCAATGACGATGATAGCTGTAATCGTTACCATGACAATCGGTTCATGGAACGGTATCGCATCTAAAGATAATTTTCCGAACATTGTTTATTTCCTCGCAAGCTTACTCAGCACTGCTGGCTGCACTGGCCTGTAGAGCAGCAGGCATATTGTGATTGGCAAATTTAGCAATCACGTTGCCGTACAAACCCGGATTTGCGCTGGAGAAATATTCCACTTTATGGAATTGACTAGGCGCAGCCAGTTTGTTGAATGAAGCCATGTCATTAAGTGTATTGGGCGACTGTTTCACCTTATCCACCCACTGATTGAAGCTGGCTTCATCCGGTGTCGCAATGGCAGTAAATTTCATGCCAGAGAAACCGGCACCGCTGTAGCTGGATGAAATACCTTTGTATTCACCTGCTGTATCAGCAACCAGATGTAATTTGGTTTGCATACCAGCCATAGCATAAATCTGGCTACCCAGCTGCGGAATAAAGAATGAATTCATCACTGTATTGGAAGTGATTCTGAATTCCACCGGGGTATCTTTCGGAAAAGCAATTTCATTAACAGTGGCAATACCCTGTTCAGGATAAATAAACAGCCATTTCCAGTCTAATGAAATTACTTCGATTACCACCGGTTTTTTATCACTTTCCAGCGGACGATAGGGATCCAGAGAGTGAGTGGTTTTCCATGTGATTGTTCCCAGAATGAGAATAATCAGGATAGGAATACCCCAAACTACGGCTTCGAGTTTGTTGGAATGCGCCCATTTCGGTGAATATTTGGCATTACTACCCTCTCTGAATTTCAGAGAAAATAAAACTGCCATGATAATCACCGGAATTACGACTATCAACATCAAGCCTAAGGCTGTCAGTATCAGTGTGCGTTCTTCCTGACCTATATGGCCTTTAGGGTTTAGCAGAGCTGCATCACAGCCGCTTAAAAAAAGCGAACCGATCAGCATCGTCAATACTATCCCTGAGAGCTTACTTAATTTCATGTAACGACCTCAACATTACGGGAAACACGATTAACGTTTGTAAAAAACGGGTGCTACTATTTTAAGACAATGTAGCTGAACTGTATATTGCAGTATTCAACACATTATTAAAAAACATAGCGGAATAAATAAAAAATTTTTAAAATATTTTTTATTATTTATTATATAAAACAAATATGTATATTAAAAAATTACTTTATATTTCTTTGTCGTGAAGATAAGAATACTGCTTTGATTTCCGATAAAATCCGTTTATTAACACATAAATGTCATTTTGAAAATTAGTTTAATATTTAAATTTATCATGAATAAACTTAAATTTTTATTAAATATAAAATGCTGATTTATATAGATAAATATAGGGTGTATGTTTTAAGAAAAAAACAGCAAGCTTTTTTTCTGAAAAAAAGAAGATAAATGTTAAGATTATAAAAAGGTTAATCTGTATCAATTTTGTGTGAATTATTTTAAAAAATAATTTTTTTTAAATAATTTCAACAATAATTAAAAGCCAGATCGTCTAATTGTTGTATTTAAAATTTTGTATTATATGGTTTTTTATGAACTCGTTTTGAAATAAACAAATATTCGGGTGTTGTAAAGGTATCGACTGAAATAAAATATTGATTGATTTCTTTTTGCAACATGGTTTAAATAATATAACTAAAGTAAACAATCTAATTCAAATTAGATAATTATTATCTTTATTGTTTTTATGCTTATTTTCCTTACTTGTTAACATTTGAGTAAATGTTTAGCAATTTTCATACCATTTTGCATATTTTCTGTATTGAATTCATATTTATTGTAATTTCTCAAAATAATCATTAAGTGTTTTAACTATCTGATTATCTATATTGTTAATGATATTTGTATGATGGTATAGAAGAATCAGTAATCAAATTCAAAATAAATCAGCATGCATTCAAATATAAATATATAAATGCATCGGTTTGCTTTCATACCGGCTGGGTTGTTTGCAAACTGATGCATTCCTGATGGCTATATATCTTTTTATTCTAGCTATTTTGTTGTAATTGCTGCGCTGCTTGCAAGGCAAAATAGGTCAGAATACCATCTGCACCGGCTCGTTTAAATGCAAGCAGGCTTTCTAAAATTACTTTATCAGCCTCGAGCCAGCCATTACTGATGGCTGCCTGCAGCATGGCGTACTCACCAGATACCTGATAGGCGTATGTAGGAACGCCAAATTCATCTTTAACCCGTCTGATTACATCCAGATAAGGCATACCCGGTTTAATCATTACCATATCTGCTCCTTCAGCTATATCAAGTGCTACTTCATGCAGTGCTTCATTGCTGTTAGCAGGATCCATCTGATAAGTATATTTATTACCTTTACCCAGATTACCGGCACTGCCTACCGCACTGCGAAACGGACCGTAAAAAGCTGAAGCATATTTGGCAGCATAAGACATAATCCGGGTATGAATAAAACTATTTTCTTCCAATGCTTCGCGGATAGCTCCGATACGTCCATCCATCATATCGCTTGGAGAAAGAATATCCGCACCGGCTGCTGCATGTGAAAGTGATTGTTTGATAAGCGCTTCTATCGTTTCATCATTTTTAATATAACCATTTTCATCCGGCAGGCCATCCTGTCCGTGGGTTGTATAAGGATCGAGAGCCTGATCTGCCATTACACCCAGCTCAGGAAAACGGGATTTCAGAGCACGGATAGCACGCTGAATGATACCGTTTTCATCCCATGCCGCCCGTCCGTCAGCGGTTTTGCTATCAGGATTGGGAACACCAAATAAATCCAGAACCGGTACGCCCAGTTTTAAAGCCTGTTCCGCAACTTTTAATAATTCATCAATAGATAAACGTTCTACTCCGGGCATGCTGTCAACAGGCATACGCCCAGTTTGTTCATGCACAAATACCGGCAAAATAAAATCATTGGCTGTCAGTATGGTTTCACGCATCATTCGCCGTGAAAAATCATCACGTCGCATACGCCGCATACGTGTATTGGGCATAATTCGAGGAGGAAAGTTCATAATAGTAATCCTGATTTTTAATAATTACAGCCACCTATAAGCTGGCTAAAATCACGTTCTGTAAAGCTTAGTGAAATTTGGATTGTTATTCTAAACCCTTTCAGGCAGGACTTCTAATGACATAATTTTGTACTGATTATTAATAAAAACTATTAAATTTTGGTTTGTAATTAAAAGTGTATTTATAAGATGTAATTAGGAAAAAGCATAATTGCTTTTAAAATTCCTTCTGTTTAGTATTTAATTAAAATTGATAAGCAGTAAATATTTGAAACAAAGTCTAAATGAGTTAATTGATAGAATAATTTTTTATTGCTGAAAGAAAGCTGATTTTTCAATGAAATTAGCGTTCAATATAACTATTTAGTGAAAATCAAGCTAAAACTTATACTCCACATAATAATCCCTATAACTAAGTCTAATATTTTCCATGAAAGATTTTGATTAAATAAAGGAGATAAAAATTTTGCACCATAGCCTAAAGAAAAAAAGAACAGCCATGAGGCAAGCATAACTCCAAGCGTAAATAGATGAAGATTATCTTTGAATGATACTGATATCGAACCAACTAAAATCACTGTATCCAGATACACATGTGGATTTAACCATGTAAAAGCCAGACATACTCCAATAACTTTCATTAAGGAACTTTTATCAATCAGGCTTGTTTTCAGCGCTGAATTTTGATTCAATGCAGAATAAAAACTTCGTATGCCATAAATAAATAAAAAACACCAAAATATTTGGCATAAATAATAATTTCCGGATAGCGGTTAAGTACTTTAGCAAATCCGGTTACCCCTAAATAAATCAGAATAGTATCTGATACTGAGCAGATCAGGCATACCCAGAAAACATATTGCTGCTTTAGACCTTGCTTTAAAACAAATGCATTTTGGGCACCAATAGCTATAATTTATAAAAAGCCAAGGCCTAGTCCTGATAGTAAAGCAAATATTGAGTTTAACCTATTAAACTATTGAAATATAAAATAATTAACGCAATTTCTATTACTTGTTATATCAAAGTATATTTATATAACAAGTTTATTTTATTAATAATTTTGCTGAAAGCTTTATTAATTCAATAGATACGACGGTTTTTAAAATTATTCGGAAAATGTCTGGATAAAAATAGCTTAGATGAAATCCAGCTTAGGAATAATGATTTAGATTCATTTGAAAACAGGTTATTAAGTTTTACTCAGAGGGCTGACAACTGCGTACAAAGGCAGATGGTCGGAGAGTTTTTGCCATGGCAGACCTGTTAATGGTTTTGCTTCATGTATTTCCAGATGGCGGGTAAAGATTCTGTCGAGACTTAAAATAGGCAGGCGGGCGGGAAAAGTTTTCGGTGCATGGCGATAAGCATAAAATGCATCATGCAAATTTAATTTTAAACCTAAAGTATCGTGAGAACGCTGGCGCCAGTCGTTGAAATCGCCGGCTAAAATTAATGGATTGGCCGGATCTATTTCACTTTGGATATAGTCATAAATAGTCTGATACTGTTTTATTCGGTCTGGTTCACGTAAGTTTAAATGGGCACACAGGCATACCAAAGGTCGTGTCCAGTGCGGGGGCTGTATTTCACAATGTAACAGTCCTCGTTGTTCAACACTGTTTACACTTATATCCAGATTATGACAGGTTACAATTGGCAGCTGACTTAAAATAGCATTACCATGATCGCGGTATTTATAACGGGCATTACGTCCGTAACTGACGTTATAGGCTAACTGTTCGCCGAGTACCTGGTAATGGGGTTTTTTGGGAAAATCCGGCATATTTTCTGCCCGTTTACTATTGATTCCTTGTACTTCCTGCAAAAACAATATGTCTGGTGCCAGCTGATGCAGTGCTGCCGCCATTTGAGGAAGCTGTACTTTTTTATTAAGTGCTGACATGCCTTTATGTATGTTATAGGAGGCAATAGTGATTTTATTCATGAAAATGGCCGGTGATTTTAAATTACCAGTGTTGGGGTAGTTGTAGTATTGCTGAACGGTTCGATGGCGAAAATACTTTTTCCGCAGCCTGTTCAGGCGAACACCATATATAGTCTAAATGTTCGCGTGGTGACAGAAGAATAGGTGTTTCTGCTGTAACACACAGGGAAAAGATATGCTCGGTATTATGAGTAACTCCGGGAGCATAGCGATGACGCCAGTGCGGATAAATTTCGTAGATAGTGGATTGCTGCCAGTTAAGAATATCATTGCTGTAAATGCCGGTTTCTTCTGCCAGTTCTCGTTTTGCAGTCTGTTCAATTGTTTCTCCCGGTTCCAGACTGCCAGTTACAGATTGCCAGAAATCCGGCTTATCTGCGCGTTCCAGTAGCAGTATCTGCCGGTTGTTATCATAAATAACAACCAGTACAGATACAGGTTGTTTATATGGTTTATTGTTAATCATGATGCTGTTGATGAGCTGAGCGATAAGATGAAACGCTTAATGCGGTGGGTAAGGGCTCCGGATAAGCTGAAGCAGTTTCAGTTTTTACTGAACTGGTTATAGTATCGCAGGTAATCGGATCTTCTTTATCATTGAGAATACGTATTTCCTGCTGCGGAAATGGAAATTCTATACCAACTTCTTTAAAACGATTCCAGATTTCCAGCAAAATTGCAGAATTGATACTTAGAAAACCATTTTCCGGATCACGAATCCAGTAATTAACATACAGATTAATTCCGGAATCAGCAAAGCCGGTAACATAACTGTTTGGTTTAGGATCATCGCATACTCTTGCCTGTTTGGCTGCAGCTTCTTTTAGTATTTCCAAAGCCTGAGGCAGATCTGTATTGTAGGCTACCTGTAAGGTCAGGTTGTTGGACATGATTTTACTAGAATAAGAATCATTGATAACTGTATTGGAAACAAAAGTATCATTCGGAATCAGGGCTTCTGAGCCGTCGCTGCTGCGTAGTACTACAAAACGGGCAGTTATCTTGGTTACATAGCCGGTGAAATTATTAATATTCAGTCTGTCGCCAGGACGCACGGAATGGTCTGCCAGAATGATAAAACCGGATACATAGTTGCTGGCAATTTTTTGTAAGCCCAAGCCAAGACCAACACCCAGAGCACCACCAAAAACAGAGAGAATAGTTAAGTTAATTCCTACCATAGGCAGGGCAATCAGTACGGCAACCACTACCAGTAATGTTTTGACAATTTTTACCAGTACATAACGCAGATTGACGTCGAGTTTTTCTGCTTTAAGAATACGTCTTTCGGTAAATCGGGACAGCCACATGGCAATAATAATGGCAATCCCGACAATAATACTGCCGGTAATGACAGTATACAGGCTCAGACTGGTTGAACCTATGGGCAGAGCCAGTGACTTGAGCAGGCGGACAATAAAGGTATCCAGACTGGTGAGCCATAGAATAAAACATACCCATAGGAATGTGGATAGTGAGCGCTCATAATGCTCATTAAAACGGTTATTCGGGATAGCGTTGTGCAACACGGCCATAATGATGCGAATCATCAGTAACCAGCGCGCAGTAAAAACAGTTATTTGTAACCATAATACCGACTCACCTGTGCCGGCACGCCAGATAATCATTGCAATAATAGTGCAGATAAATAGCAATACGGGCCATAGCAGGCGTGTAAACAGGTGGTACAGAAACGGAAATTTAATGTTGTTCTGGTTTTCAGTACGTTTGGATACGGCCGACAGCATTTGCAGGCTGAGCCAATAAGTACCAATCATAATCACCACTGCACAGGCCAGTTCCAGCCAGCCGGTAGTGGTTTTTAAACTATGTACTATCAGGCGTGCCAGAAATTCTTTGCGGGCAAACATGGAGTCAAAGTAGTTATTCATGGTAGGGCAAAGAAAAAATTTTAAAATTGACCTAATGGTAGGCGTTTTAATAGGTTTCTGTAAACTGTCGTTATTAAAATTATCAAATATAGATAACTAAGCTGTGCGTATGATATTGGTGAATAATACTTGTAAAAATGATGGTTTATTTAAAATTATTTATAAAAACATATTTTTGTTGTGATTTTAACAAATCAGATTAAGCAGGCAACTTATTATTTGATTCTGAATGCAAAGATGCTTATAATAGTTGGTTTTCCAACCTTGCCCTTTGCACTTTCGCATGGTAAAGGGATCGATTAGCCACAAGGAGTACTCATGCGTCATTATGAAATCGTGTTCATTGTCCATCCGGATCAAAGCGAACAGGTCGGTGCTATGGTTGAACGTTACAAAACCATGATTACCGAAGCTAATGGTAAAATTCACCGTCTGGAAGACTGGGGCCGCCGTCAGCTGGCTTACCCGATCAATAAAATTCATAAAGCACACTACGTGTTAATGAATATTGAAACCACACCTGAAGTGATTGACGAAATTGAAACAGCATTCCGCTTTAATGATGCTGTATTGCGTCATCTGACTGTAAAAATGGACGCAGCAGTGACTGAAGCTTCTCCAATGATGAAAGACGAGAAGTCTAAAAATCTGTTAGCAGGTAACAGCACTGAAACTGCTTCAGAAGAAGCAGCTGAAGCCTGATTAATTTACTGAGGCCGGTTTGCTGAATCAAATATACCTGTGTGCACAGATTAAAAGTCTGGACAATTTACGCTATACGCCTGCCGGTTTGCCGGTTCTGACCATGTGGCTTACCCATGAGTCATGGCAAACGGAACTGCAACAGCAGTATCTGGCAAAAGTGGAAATTCAGGCGAAAGCACTGGGCGATTTAGCTGAAAACTGGTCGTATCAGCCGGGAAATATGGTCGAAGTCAGCGGATTTCTCAGCCAGAAAGGTATATACCACTCCCGTCCGGTACTGCATATCCAACAAATTCGTGAATATAAAGGTTAAACGACATGGCTCGTCAATCATTCAAACGTAGAAAATTTTGCCGCTTTACTGCGGAAGGTATCAAACAAGTAGACTATAAAGCAGTTGATTTGTTAAAAGATTTTATTACTGAAAATGGTAAAATCATTCCTGCACGCATTACCGGAACCAAAGCACATTACCAGCGTCAGCTGTCTACAGCGGTAAAACGTGCCCGTTTTCTGGCTTTGCTGCCTTACACCGATCAACATAAATAATAAGGAAGAGTTATTATGCAGATTATTTTGTTAGAAAAAGTCGGTGGCCTGGGTAATCTGGGTGATCTGGTTAATGTAAAAAACGGCTATGCCCGTAACTTTTTGATTCCTCAGGGTAAGGCTCAGCGTGCCAATGCTGCCAATCTGGCTGCATTTGAAGAAAAACGTGCTGAATATGAAGCACATCAGGCTGCTGTTCTTGCTGATGCTGAAGCACGTAAACTGAAACTGGATGGTCAGAACATCAGTGTAGCGCAAAAAGCTGGTGTTGATGGTCGTCTGTTTGGTTCTGTAACTACTCATGATATTGCAGAAGCTATTAAAGCTGCTATTGGTGTTGAAGTAGTTAAAGCTAATGTGCGTTTGCCTAATGGTCCTTTGAAAGCCATTGGTGAATATGAAATCGAAGTAGCTCTGCACAGTGATGCTGTTGCTGCTATCACAGTAACTGTTGTAGCTGCTGCAGAATAAATATAACTGACACACATCAGGAAAGCGTAAGCTGTTCGGGTTAATCCGGACAGCTTTTTTGTTATTGATGGTAAAATTAGTTTAAACTGTGCATGAAGCATATACTAGGAACCATAATAATGAAATTAGTCAGGATGATAAGTGCAGCTTTGTTTCTGTCTGCTTGTCAAAGTACCCATCCAATTCAGGAAAAACCACTTCAGCCTACTGCTACAACCAGTGTATCGTCACCAGCTGATAATAAAGTGTTTGCTTTGACGGACAGTGGAATAGATTTACTGAAACGTAATGATGTAAATCGTTTTATTGATTTTGAAGTTAAGCGGGGACAATATAGCAGGGCTCAACTGGAAAATTTTTTCCGGCAGGTAAGCTACCGGCCAAGTATTGTTCGTGGTATGGATAAACCGGGAACATCCTTACCGTGGTATACATTTGTACAGAATAATGCCAATAATGTTCGTATTAATACCGGAAATATCTTCTGGAAAAATAATACCGGAATAATTCAGGCAGTATCAAAACGTTATGGAGTAGCGCCGCAATTGCTGGTGGCGATTGTCGGGATTGAAACCAATTACGGCAATACTATGGGCTCATATCGGGTTGCTGATGCACTGACAACATTGGGCTATCACTATCCGCGGCGGGCTGAATATTTTCAGCGTGAGCTATCTGAATTTTTGCAACTGGCTTATGAAGAAAAGCAGGATCCATTAAGCTTTAAGGGCAGCTTTGCCGGGGCAATGGGTATGCCACAGTTCATGCCATCCAGTTTTCGCCAGTTTGCCGTTGACTGGGATGGTGATGGACATCGGGATATCTGGCGTAATTCCGGTGATACACTGGCCTCAGTGGCCAATTATATGAAACAGCATGGCTGGCAGTCCGGAGCGCCGATTGCTGTTCCGGTAAATATGCAGCCAACACCGCGATTACAACAAATCATTGATGAACCTACTTCGCTTAAATACACCGCAGGTCAGTTGCGTCAGTTAGGCGTAGTCATTCCCGCGCAGATTAAAGATCAGGAAAAGGGTATTTTATATCGTCTGGAAAGATCTTCCGGCGAATATGATTACTGGTTTGGTCTGAATAATTTCTACACTATCTGGCAATATAACCACAGCCGGCATTATGTGGCAGCCGTTCGTCAGATTGCGAATAATCTGGCAGATGCCAATGCTAATTTATAAATGAATGTTCATTTGCAATCATCAGCCATCTTATTATACAGATGGCTTTTATTTTGCTATGGTAAGTAGTAATTGATTAAAATAATTATTAAAAAATTTAAATAAAGATGAAACTAATCTGGTGTAATTCTTACCTGTATTAATATTGCAGGATATTCAATTAAACCATAGTCAGATTTATCATTGAAATGAAAATGAATGTCTGATTAATGATTATTAAATTAGTTATAGTAGAAGCTATTAATATTAATTTATGTGTTCAAATAAGTTTTTATCTTTCATTGCAGATAACTCCGATTTAAAATTTTATCTAAGTATGGCTATTCGTGTTTATTAGATAATGAGTAATCTAGTGATTTACCTGCATTTCCTCGATAACACTTTCTATAATCTGATAAGCCAGTTTAGCTGCATCTAATTTTTGATTGATAGAATTTTGATCATCATTATCAGGATTATTCTTATAATTAATTGTAAAAGAGTATAAGTAGGAAACTTCCCAATTATTAGTAAAATCATGAGTTATATAGCATTTTAAATCATAATCAGTCGGGCAATTAATAACAAGAGGTTCCGTTACAGATGGTAACCAACCGGGATTGGGAACGGTTATGACATTATAGTAGTGATCAAAAAACTTAAACATTTGTACTTGATTATCAAATTTTAAATTTTCAATCAATTCAGTGTGATGATTCACTATTTCATAATTTAATTTTTCTTCTTTAGTATAAATATATTTATTATTCAGATCGTCTTGAAATTGTTGCCATGGACTTTTAGTATTCTTATCTTTTTTTATCAGTTCGAATTCAAGCCATTCAAATTTTATTTGTCTGGTTGCCAGATTTTCGCAATAGCTGGCCATTTTTTTTGAAACCGGATGTTGGCATAAAGTATTTAAATCAATATTTATTTTACCAATGGAGTCGATTAAAGTTGGTTGAGAAGCTGAAAACTGCCTGCAAAAATTCTTTTGAGCGGTATTAAAAATATAATCTTCTAACTTAGGAGCAAGGCTTCTAATCCAAAATGATGGATATTTGGAGATCGGGTAAATACGTAAGTTAATATCTTCTGATAAAGCCACTAATCGGCCATTTTGTTTGCATTCACTGTCTGGACGGTTTTGCCAGTATTCTATTAACGTCGGAGCGACAAGATAGGCTGGCCAGAAAAAGGTACATAAGAATGGCAAAACAATATAAACAATAACAGAATAAAATTTTTGCTTAATGCCTTGAAAATGAGTTGTGAAGGATTGACAGTAGCGAAGAATAACTGGAAAAAGTGCTCCTGTTATTGAAAATAAAAAAATATAGAAGTCAGCAAATATCAGGCTGAAAACTAACCATCCGGCAATAATAATGGCAAAGCCTATTTTGATAAATTTATAAATTTTTCCATAAACAATTATCAGGGTAGGAAGAAAAACGATGTAGAAAAAGGGCAGTATAAATATCCATACAAAAACATAACTATCAGTGTGATAATAAGGATGATCCATGTACAGGCTCACTAAAAATATCTTTTTAAAATTATATTGACCCTGTTATTAATATAAATTAATTATTTTATTTAAAACAAATAATATTGATATATTGTGTATTTATATCAAATTATTGGTAGGTTAATTTGTAAATATGAACTCTTTTGACAAGGATAAATAAATTTCTGGTAATTTTTTTACTCATCCAGATGCTTAGATTAAGAGTAAAAATATTTAATATTGGAATAATGTGATTGTTAAACGCAGCTACTCAAGTAATGTTATATATTTCATAAATTAAGATTGATTTATAATTAAGCATACAGACTAAGTGCGTGGTTACATGTATTCAGATAGTTTTTCATGTAGCAAATGACTTTTTATTTCTTTTTGTTTTTATTTTCGCGTAGTTATATTTACTAAGAGCGATTTGTGTAAAATATTTGTACTTTAATTTATTATTGATGATTTAAGCATATTAAATATATATTCTGCAATCTTAACTATTTAAAGTAATAACAACAGATGTTAAAGCAAGTTGAGGTTGTTTCATCTGATTGTTTCACCTGGTTTGTGGCTTTGGTATAACCTTTTATGCTGGTTTTTGGTTACAATAAAGTGCTTGTTTAGATTGCACTGAACAAGATTTATTTTGCCTTTAAGTTTTGCTGTGGCTGGCAGTTGCGGATGGTTATGACTTATCAAGTATTGGCACGAAAATGGCGACCAAAAAAGTTCGCCGATTTAGTAGGACAGGAGCATGTAGTCAGGGCATTGTTAAATGCGCTTGATAAAGGACGTTTGCATCATGCTTATATGCTTACAGGGACTCGGGGTGTAGGTAAAACCACCATTGCCCGTATTCTGGCCAAAAGCCTGAATTGCCAGCATACTGAACATGGTGAGCCATGTAACCAATGTGATTCTTGTCGCCAGATTGATGCCGGCCGTTTTGTTGATGTGCTGGAAATTGATGCTGCTTCCAATACAGGAATTGATAATATCCGCGAAGTACTCGAAAACGCACAATATGCGCCAACGATGGGGCAGTATAAAGTCTATATCATCGACGAAGTGCACATGTTGTCGAAAAGTGCTTTTAATGCCATGCTCAAAACTTTAGAAGAGCCGCCTGAACATGTGAAATTTATTCTGGCGACAACAGATCCGCAGAAAGTACCGATTACGGTTTTAAGCCGGTGTCTGCAATTTGTCTTGCGCAATCTGAATAGTACTCAGGTACATGATCATCTGGTTTATGTATTACAGCAGGAACAAATTGCTTATGAAGATCCGGCATTATGGCTGTTAGGCCGGGCTGCTGCCGGCTCAATGCGTGATGC
Organism: Snodgrassella sp. W8135; assembly: GCF_016101225.1. Classification (NCBI taxonomy): domain Bacteria; kingdom Pseudomonadati; phylum Pseudomonadota; class Betaproteobacteria; order Neisseriales; family Neisseriaceae; genus Snodgrassella; species Snodgrassella sp. W8135. The sequence continues at coordinate 1,316,166 of NZ_JACFQX010000001.1, read as the reverse complement.
ACTCAGTTTGCTTGATCAGGCTATTGCCATTGGTTCAGGAAAGGTAACTGAATCTGATGTGCGGAATATGATTGGTGCGGTTGATAAAAGTTATTTGTATGCGCTTTTGGAAGCCTTGGCTGTACGGGATGGTCAGGCATTACTGGCTAAAGCGGAGGAAATGGCCAGTTGCGCGGTAGGATTTGATAGTGCGTTAACTGAGCTGGCTCTGTTATTACAGCGATTAACAATACTGCAATCTGTTCCGGCAGTCGGCGCTGATGATCCTGAATATACGGCTTTAACTCGTTTTGCGGGTTTGTTTTCAGGAGAGCAGATTCAATTATATTATCAGTGTGTATTACGAGGTAAGGCAGATTTGCCGCTTGCTCCGGATGAGAAAGCCGGGTTTGTCATGACCTTATTGCGGATGCTTGCATTTGCACCTCTGGCTGCACTGAATACACAACGTTTGCATGGGCAAATCGATGGTACACAGTTGCATGATGTGCCAGTAAACAATAAGCAGATTGATAATATACCAACTGTTTCTGAAAAAAATAGTCCAGCTTCAGTATCTGAAGCACTGTCAGAGACAGCATCTGATGCAACTATTGAAGTACCGGTAACATTAGAAACTGAAATAATCGAAAAAAAATCGTCGTCGATAACAGCTGCTGATAGCAAGATATTAAATGATTCTTCACCTGCTTTGCAGGAATCTCAGTCTGTAACGATTAGCGATGAGCCTCCGCCACCCTGGGAAACAGGTGTTGATGACATATCCTGCGAGGCTGTGAGTGTGTTTGAGGCTGTAGAATCAGTCAATGCAAACTTGGCGGAAAAGTATGATGAAGATACGGATATATTCGCAGAAAAACCCAGAGATGATCAGAATTTAACTCTGGTAAAAAAGGCTTTTCCGCCATTGACGGCAGAGAACTGGCCGGAAATTTTAACTTTGCTGGCGCATCGTCTCGGTGCAGTACAGTTGTTCAGTCAGCATACGGCGATTGTTGCTTATGATGAAAATAGTGGTGATTTAACTATTGCTCTGGCTGAGCAGGGTGAGCCGACAGCCAATCGTGAGTTATTAAACCGGCTGGCTGAATCGTTGTCAGAAGTTTATCAACGGCCGATACATCTGCATACCTGTAGCTGGCAGGAGCAGAGTATGCCGGAAACACCGCAAATGCGTCAGCAGCGATTACATGCAGAACAACAACAGCAGGCAAAGACAGTGTTAGAAGCGCAGCCCGCTGTAAAGATGCTGATGGAAACTTTTAATGCAGAATGGATACCGGAAAGTTTACATCTGGATAAAGAATAATTGCCATTATTTGTTTAATTTTTTCTCTCTATTTAATTGACGTGTAAGGAAGATATTATGTTTGGAAAAGCAGGTTTGGGTGGTTTGATGAAGCAGGCGCAACAGATGCAGGAACGCATGAAAAAGGCGCAGGCTGATCTGGCTAATGTAGAGGTGGAAGGTGAATCTGGGGCTGGTATGGTTAAGGTAACCATGAATTGTCACTATGGAGTAAAACGTATCCATATTGATGACAGTTTGCTTGCTGATGCCGCTGATGACAAAGAGATGCTGGAAGATTTGATTGCAGCTGCGGTTAATGATGCCGTACGTAAAGCTGAATCAACTTCTTCAGAACGTATGAGTCAGTTTACTCAGGGTATGAATTTACCAGCAGGTATGGGAGATTTATTTAAATAATTACGCCAATAAAAAAGGGTAACGGTTATGTTACCCTTTTTTATTGTTTTTAGTTTAAGTTGTTATCATTAAAACCATTGTTATCTGCTTAGTTATGAAACTAAGCAGATAAAATGTTATATTGAAGTTCAGAAGTCAGGATGATAAGTGATCCGGATTAGTCTGATGGTAATCTTACATGGTATACAAATGTCAGGTTGGGTAAGATGAAGATATTTTGTCTGAGTTGGTGAAGCCAGTTCCGTTTCTTCCGGTTTGATGAGAGTTTAATTACATCAGAGCTATATATAAAATAATCTATAGTTTTTATGAAATAGATCCGGGCAGTCAGTCAGTGAAAACGGGCTGGTTTTATGTATGACTGAAGAGTTTGTTACAGGTAAAAAATGAGTACAAAACATGTGGACGCATTTAGCCGCTTAACCAATGCATTAAAAGTATTGCCTAATGTTGGCCCTAAAACAGCGCAGCGCATGGCATATGAATTATTACAGCACCAGCGTCAGGGCGCAGAAGAGCTGGTGGAAGCAATTCAAGCTGCTTTATTACAGGTACAGCATTGTCGTTTATGTAATACTTTCTGTGAAGGTGAATTGTGTGCAATTTGTTCTGATGAGCAGCGTGACACCAAACGATTAATGATAGTACAAATGCCGGTGGATGTAGCCAGTATGGAATCAGCACATTGCCATGATGGTTTGTATTTTGTATTGATGGGACAGGTTAGTCCGGCTCAGGGAGCAGATTTGCAGGCCATTGCTTTAGATAAACTGGTAACGCGATTACAGCATCATGAAGTAGATGAGATTATTATTGCTACCAATTTTACTGCTGAAGGAGATGCTACTGCGTACGTGCTGGCACAATTACTGGCTGAGTTTCCGGCAAAAGTTACGCGTCTGGCGCGAGGTATGCCACTCGGAGCAGAACTGGAATACATAGATGCAGGTACTCTGGCTCAGGCTGTTTATGAACGCCGTAATGTAAAGTAAACACTATAATTTACAGATAAAATCGGCTTAATGGCAGAATGGAGAATAAAAATATCACTAGGAAAGATTAAGCCAGTCACAGATTCATTTAAGAAATCAGACAGAGTAATTTTAGCAATTACTCTGTCTGTTGTTTTGTGGTTGTATTTCTGATTTAATTATCAGGAGGTAGCGGATTCGCTCAGAAATAGCTGATAAGCGGCATTGTGAGTTTGTTCCTGATAGATATAACCCACATTATCCAGAAATGCATAAAATTTTTCTGCATCAGCCGGGGGAATATTCAAACCAACCAGTACGCGGCCGAAATCGGCTCCATGATTGCGATAATGAAACAAAGTAATGTTCCAGTCGGATTGCATATGTATCAGAAAACGTCTCAGGGCACCCGGTCGCTCAGGAAATTCGAAGCTAATCAGACGTTCATTAGCCACTTTGCTGGTACGACCACCTACCATATACCGGATATGCAGTTTGGCCATTTCGTTATGAGTGAGATCCAGAGCCGGCAAACCATTGTTGTTCAGTTCCTGTACGATAGTCTGTAAATCAGCAGTATCATTGCTTTGAATACCAACAAATATATGGGCCTTCTGGTCATCACCATAACGATAATTGAATTCGGTAATATTTCTGTTACCGATTAGATCAATGAAAAAACGAAAGCTACCGGGTTTTTCCGGGATGGTTACCGCAAAAATTCCTTCATGTCCCTCTGTCAGTTCACAGCGTTCAGAGACGTGGCGCAGTTGATGGAAATTCATATTTGCACCGCTGGTTACTGCGATTAGATTTTGATGCTGACATTGATTCCGGGCGATATAGGCTTTTAATCCGGCAAGAGCCAGTGCACCGGAGGTTTCAGTAATACTGCGGGTATCATCGAAAATGTCTTTAATTGCAGCACAAATACTATCGGTATCTACAACAATAATATCATCCAGTAAGTCTTTGCATAGTGTGAATGTTTCTTCACCTACCAGTTTAACTGCGGTACCATCCGCAAACAAACCTACTTCTTTAAGTTCAATGCGTTTGCCGGCAGCAATAGATTGCTTCATAGCACAGGCATCTTCAGTTTCTACGCCGATTACTTTGACCTCCGGACGTACATTTTTAATGTATGCCGCCACTCCCGCCGCCAGCCCGCCGCCGCCAATAGCAACAAATACAGCATCAATAGGTTTCGGGTGCTGGCGTAATATTTCCATACCGATGGTACCCTGTCCGGCAATGACATCCGGATCATCAAACGGTGGAATATATGTGAGGCCACTTTGGGCAACCAGTTGCATGGCATGGTTATAGGCATCATTATAGGACTCACCGGCCAGTACTACTTTACCACCGCGTTTTTTTACAGCATCGATTTTAATTTGTGGTGTGGTCTGTGGCATAACGATAGTTGCCTCACAACCCAGTTTTTGTGCTGAAAGTGCTACGCCCTGAGCATGATTGCCGGCCGAGGCCGTGATGACACCTTTTTCCAGGGCATTTTTATCCAGTTTGGCCATTTTGTTATAGGCCCCGCGGATTTTGAAAGAGAATACTGGTTGTAAATCTTCCCGTTTCAGCCAGATGTGATTGTTGAGTCGATCTGACAGATTAGCAGCATAATCCAAGGGTGTTTCAATGGCCACATCATATACTGCGGCAGTAAGAATGCGGGTAAGGTAGTTTGTGTGATTGTTCATAATGTAGAATGAAAAAACTGATTTTATTTTGCAGATTATCTGATTAACTGAATTAATCAAAAATTAACGATAACGCGGCTGTTTTTTTTATGCAAGTAAATTTGCCAATATTGCTTCTCTTGTGCAGACTAATGTTTATAATAAGTGGTTATGGAAGTAGTTAATCGCGGTTAATTCAGATTTAAATTTGATAATAGAAATGATGAGAAATTTTTTTCACTGGTTTATTACAGCTGTGCTGATGAGTGTTTTGCTACCGGCACATGCAGTAACTATGCCTGAAATTAATGCTGCTGCATATGCAGTGGCAGATCAGCAAAGTGGTACAGTTCTGGCCAGCCGTGATAAAGATGCCCGGATTGAACCGGCAGCACTGACAAAGCTAATGACAGCTTATCTGGTATTAGATGCTTTGCATACGGGTAAACTGAAAGCGCAGCAACCGCTAAAAGTTTCCGCTACCGGCTGGCAGGCAGATGGTAGCCGGATGTTTTTACAGCAGGGTGTTCCGGTAAATGCGGAAACCGTTGTGCAGGGTATGCTGGTTATCTCAGCTAACGATGCAGCAATTACGCTGGCTGAGGCTGTGAGCGGAAACGAAAAAGCATTTGTGCGCAAGATGAATGCTGAGGCGCAAAAAATGGGACTGACAAATACCAATTTTGTCAATTGCACCGGATTACCGGCAGAGGGACAATATAGCAGTGTGGGGGATCTGCTGCTGCTGGCTCAGGCTTTGGTGCGCGATTTTCCGCAATATCAGAGCTGGTTTGCTAAAAAATCTTTTGCTTATAATGGTGTTACTCAGTTAAACCGTAATTTGCTCCTATTCAGAGATGATCAGGTAGATGGTCTGGCAGTCGGCTATACTATACATGGTGGTTACAATCTGGTTGTAAGCAGTAAACGCAATGAACGCAAAATTGTAGCTGTACTGGTAGGAGCTGACAGTAGTGAGGCCAGAGCAGCAGAGGGAAGTAAATTATTAAGCTGGGCTCTGACTAATTTTAATACGGTCAGATTATATCCGGCCGGACATAAAATAAGTGATATTACTGTTTATAAAGGTGCACACAGAAAAGTAGCAGCAGGTTTTTTAGGTGACGCTTATGTCACTTTGCCGTCTGGTAGTGCTAAACAATTGTCTGTAGAGCTGGAGGCTGTTCAACCAGTGGTAGCACCGGTGTACAAAGGCCAGAATATCGGAACTTTAAAATTGCTGTCAGGTAAACAGGAAATTGCCCGACAGAATGTTGTGGCACTGGAAAATGTGGGTGAAGCAAGCGGGTTTGGTCGTTGGCTGGATGGTATCGCCATGTGGTGGCATAACCTTTTTAACTGATAAAGCCGGCTGCTTTTTGAGAGATAAGCATTTATCTAAACGACTAATTAATCAGTTTAAAGGTAATATGTGCTGAATTGATTGATTTGTTTTAAAAATAAACCCATCAGCTGATGGGTTTATTTTTAATTTCAGTTATTCATAAGGATGACGGAGCAGAATGGTTTCTTCTCGATCAGGACCGGTAGAAATCATGGCAATCGGAGCACCGCAAATTTCTTCAATACGTTTCAGATAGGCTTTAGCATTGTCTGGTAGTGCGTCGTATGATTTCAGACCAAAAGTGCTTTCCTGCCAGCCCGGCATTGTTTCATAAATAGGCGTACAGGCAGAAACGGCGTCGGAACCACAAGGCAAAATATCTATTTTTTGCCCGTTATAATCATAACCGACACAAATATTAATGCTATCCATGCCATCCATAACATCCAGTTTAGTTAAACATAAGCCGGAAATACCATTTACCTGGATAGACCGTTTCATCAGAGCAGCATCAAACCAGCCGCAGCGGCGCGGACGTCCGGTTACTGCACCAAATTCATTGCCGCGTTCTGCCAGACCTTGACCCACGCTATCAAAAAGTTCGGTCGGGAATGGTCCGGAACCAACTCGTGTTGTGTAAGCTTTGACAATACCTAGTACGTAATCAAGTTTAGTCGGTCCTACACCAGAACCGACAGCTGCCGCTCCGGCAATACAGTTAGAGGAGGTAACGAAAGGATAGGTACCGTAATCAATATCAAGGAAAGTACCCTGAGCACCTTCGAACAGCAAGGATTCACCACGGGCATTCATGTCGTTCAGTTCACGGGAAACATCTCCGACCATTGGTTTTATCTGATCGGCCAGTTCCAGAGTCTGCTGGTAAATTTTTTCAGCATCAAGTGCTTCCTGACCATACAGGCCGGTAAGCTGGCAGTTATAAATGGCTACTGCATCTTTAATTTTCTGCTGTAAAACATCAGGATGGAATAAATCCATAATACGAACTGCACGCCGGGCAATCTTGTCTTCATATGCAGGTCCAATACCGCGACCGGTCGTGCCGATTTTCTTATCCCCCTTGGCTGCTTCACGAGCATGATCAAGAGCGATATGATAGGGAAGAATTAAGGGACAGGTCGGTGCAATGGTTAATTGTTTGGTTACATCAATACCCGCCTGCTGTAATTCAGCCATTTCGCTAAGCAGGGCTTCTGGTGATACGACAACACCAGAACCGATAAAACAACGTTTACCTGTATGTAAAATACCACTGGGAATCAGGCGCAAAACAGTTTTTTTGCCATTGACCACCAGAGTATGCCCTGCATTATGTCCGCCCTGATAACGTACCACGCCGGAGGCACGTTCAGTCAGCCAGTCTACAATTTTACCTTTGCCTTCATCACCCCACTGGGTGCCGACAACAACGACGTTTTTTGCCATATGGTTTTACCTGCTCATACTAAGGGTTAATTATTGCTACAAAGGAATCAGCTGCCATTGCTGGTTTTGCCATACCAGCTGGCGGTCGCATCCTCTGATATCGTTACATTCGGGAGTGTAATCAATAATGACACACTCACCGGCTGAACGCAGTTGCTCTATTTCGGTTTTTGCAGCAGAGGCATCTTGTACGCTGACTTTTATGCCGCGCAGTTTTTCTACCGGAGGCAGATGCCCGATTAAATCACGTAAATCAAAACTAAAACCGGAAGCAGGGCGGTTACGGCCAAAATATTTACCCAGACCATTATAACGTCCGCCTCGTGCCAGTGCGTCCGGCCAGTCTTCGCTATAGGCAGCAAACAGCAACCCAGTATGGTAGTTGTCTACTCGCAATTCACTTAAATCAATAAATATATTATGGTTTGCAAATGCTGTGCAGATTTGCCGGAGCTGCTGTAATGCTTCACTTATTTCCGGCAGGTCTGGCAGACAGTCTGCGGCAGTCTGCAATACTGTCTGGGTTCCATATAATGCAGGTAAAGCGACGAAAGCTTTAATCCACTGCTCAGAAAGCTGCCATTGTTGTACACACTGCTGAACTGCGGCAGCATCTTTAGCCTGCATCAACTGTAATAAAGTTGCCGCTTGTTGTGTAGTCAGGCTGGCAGCATTAGCTAGTGTATGAAAAATACCGATATGCCCAAGTGACAGTGTTGGTTTGGGTACATTGACGATAGCCAGGCTTTTTAGCATTAAATCAATAAGTTCGATGTCGGCTTCGATACCCGCATATCCATATAATTCGGCGCCGATCTGTAAAGGCTCCCGGGTGCTTAAAAAGCCGTCAGGCCGTGCATGTAAAACCGGACCGGCATAACACAGTCGGTTAACCCCGCTATTGGCTGACAGCAGATGAGCATCTATACGGGCAACCTGGGGTGTGATATCTGCGCGCAGACCAAGCTGCCGGCCACTAAGCTGATCGACAACACGAATGGTTTTTAGTGACAGTCCTTCATCAATACGGGTAAGTAAGGACTGGCTGTATTCAAGTAAAGGGGGGCTGACAAGTTCGTAGCCATGGACGCGATAAAGTGCTAACAGCTGTTCTTTGGCGCTTTCAAGCTGGCGCGCCGCTGAAGGTAGAATGTCGGCAATATATTCGGGCAATTGCCAAGACTGCATTGGGATTCCTCACAAAATACAAGCCACACTGACCCTGACGGAACAGTGTGACGTGGACGTGGAAAGGCAGCTGAATGCTGTGCCTGAGGTCTTTTAAAATATCACTTTATCACAATTTAACGTTTTTATACCAGAGACAATTAGATTCTGATTACCATTTTACCCAGCCTGTAGCCCAGGTAACTAAAATGATACCGCCAAATACAATTCGGTACCACGCGAAAGGAATATAATTTTTATGGGCAACAAAACGCAATAAAGCTTTCACTGCAACCAGAGCAGAAAGAAATGCGGCAACAAAACCAATTGCAATCAGCAATAGATCATCCCGGGTAAATTCATGTAGATGTTTAAGCATGTCGTAACCGGTGGCAGCAATCATTACTGGTACGGCCAGAAAAAAAGAAAACTCTGTTGCTGCTTTGCGCTCAATCCCCCAAAGCATGCCGCCCATAATCGTACTTCCAGAACGAGATGTACCGGGAATTAATGCCAGAATTTGCGCCAGTCCGACAATAAGTGCATCGCGAGGCCGCATGTCCTCAACAGTTTTAACTTTCGGTTCGGTACGGCTCTGACGTTTTTCAATCCAGAGAATCAGTAAACCGCCTATTACAAGTGCTGTAGCAACAGTGATCGGATTAAACAGATAATGCTTGATTTGTTCACTGAACAGTAAGCCCATGATGGCTGCGGGAATAAAGGCTATAGCCAGATTAAGAACAAAGCGGTTGGTAGCCGGTTCTTTACCAATATGGGTAATGATATGAGCAAATCGGTGTTTATATTCAAAAACAATGGCAAGAATTGCACCAAGCTGTATCGTAATGTCGAATACTTCACCTGTAGTCTCAAATTTCAGCAGATTACCGACTACTATCAGATGTCCGGTACTGGAAACAGGCAGAAATTCGGTCAAACCTTCTACAATGCCCAGAATCAGGGCTTTTAAAAACAAGACAATATCCATTTTATTTACTGTATTTGTGTATTTAAGCCATGAAATTTATACAAAACAATAGTGTGTTTAAGGTTAAACACACTATTGTTTTGATCGAAGACCAGAGTCTATCGATTGGCAGAGGCTGCTAGTGAGGCACCTATGCTTTTGGGTAGTTTACGTGTGCTTGCAGCATGTGCGCTATTTTCATTGCGTACTTTTTCAATTAGTTCATTCATTGTTTTCATTCCTGCTGCAAATCCTTTCGGAAATTTAAGTACGTATTTGCCGCCTACAATAACAGTGGGTGTTGACGTAATATTGTATTTTTCGCCCATTTTACGCATGCTGGTGGCCGTAGCTGAATTTTCCAGACTGTTATAGGCTTTTACCAGTTTTTGCCCGTCAAAAGCAGTCTGTTCTACTGCCCATTTATTGAATACGTTAGGTTGCCATAATTCGATGTGTTTATTAAAAATAGCATCAAAGATTAATGGGTCTGCCTGTAATTTCATGCCGGTACTGTTTACTGCTGCAGCAACACGGGCAAGATTGAAATAAACGTCATCATCCCAGACAACATGAACGGGACGCAGATAGGTATCAGGCGCAAAAGACTGCATTTCTTTAAGCATAAATGGCTCAAGATGTGAGCAGTGGACACAGCTGTAGGAAAAAAATTCCAGAACTTCTACTTTGTCTTTATGCAGTTGCGGAATGGGTTTATCCAGTACATCATAATCTATTTTTACTATTGCTGCCTGTGCTATACCAGTGACAAAAGCCATTGCTGTCACCATGGTAGTAATGATTTTTTTTAGCATGTTAATTTCCTGTTATGAAACTGGCTGACTCAGGATGCTGTTCTGGTCAGGCTGTCGATATTGTGCTGCTGTAAAGTTTGTTTAATCTGTTTTACCTGATTCTGACTCAGATTATCAGTCTGAACACGATATTTGATTGTACCGTTCACTTTAGCACTATGCACGCTGCTGTTAATTCCCAGCATCACTAGTTTGGCACGCTGGGCATCAGCATCAGTACGGTTGTTATATGAACCGATTTGTAAAAAAACTTTGTCTTCACTATGCTGCTTTGCTGCAGCACGCTGAGCTTTTTCAAGACTGCCGTTATTCAGAATTTGTTCCGGAGTTATATGTGTATGACTGACTGGGGGTGCTTTTCTGGGTGTTTTTTCTGGTGTTTTATGTGGTATGGGTGGTTGTGTTGTCGGTGTGTGTTCAATAGTAATGTCATTTTCAATCCCTCCCATATTGACCGGTTGTGAAGCCGGTATAGTCTCCGGGGTTTCAACGGTGGTTCCTGAAGACGCAGGAGTATCAGGAGTAAAGATTTGAGAAGATGCTGTTGTACTATTGGCCGGAGTAAGTATTTCGGGTTGTGGCGGAACAGAAGCAGCGGGATTATCAGGATTTTTAAAATCTGATTTGCTTTTATTCAGGAAGAACAGGATGCAGGCAATGATTAAGGTTGCAAGAAGCAAACCTATTATAAAGCTGACAAGCCCCTTACCTGCCTGACGAAGTGGTGTGTACATATGCATGTTAAAAGCCTTTATGTTTGGCATTATATACGGCAAATTCTGTTCAGAACCGGAAGCTATCTGTATAGATAACATTATCAATTTCAGTTCTGCTGATATTATAAAGCACGGCGGAAGCTTATGGCGCGTAAAATGTGACTGGTTTCAACATCATGTATATCATTCATATCTGCTAATGTACGTGCAATACGTAAAATACGATGAAAACTGCGTGCTGACAGCGACAATTTTTCCATCACACTGGCCAGGGTTTGTTTGGCTTCAGGGGTGATTCGGGCTATATCATCCAGTTCACGGTTGCTCAGTTGAGCATTGATTTTACCCTGACGCTGATACTGGCGCGAGCGTGCTGTTCTGACACGCTCACGAATACTGCTGCTGTTTTCGCCGTTTGCCTGCTGTAACAGATCACTGGCTGGTAAACTGGGCACTTCAATTATCAAATCTATACGGTCAAGCAGCGGACCGGAAATTTTATCACGGTAACGGGTTATGGCTTCGGGCGTACAGCGACATGGTTTAACTGGATGTCCGAGATAACCACAAGGGCAGGGATTCATTGCTGCTATCAGCTGGAATTCAGCCGGATAAGTAGCCTGACGTGCTGCGCGTGATATATGAATTTCTCCGCTTTCCAGTGGTTCTCGCAGAACTTCAAGAACTTTCCGGTCGAATTCCGGTAGTTCGTCCAAAAATAAAATACCATGATGTGCCAGTGAAATTTCACCAGGTCGGGGATCGGAGCCACCACCTACCAGTGCAACAGCCGAAGTACTATGATGGGGTGAGCGAAATGGCCGGTTCTGGCGGTATTTTTGCTGTTCGTGAGGCAACAATGACTGTAATGACCAGACACTGACGAGTTCTTTGGCTGTAAGTGGCGGTAAGATACCGGGTAGACGCTGTGCCAGCATAGATTTACCGGTTCCAGGCGGTCCGGACATGAGGATACTGTGACCGCCGGCTGCGGCGATCTCCAGTGCCAGTCTGGCTGTTTGCTGCCCGCGTACATCGGCCATATCAGGATAGTTTGTTTCATCAGGCTGTTGTTGTATAGATTGTACATCAACAGGGGAAAGTGGTTGGTCCTGATTAAGATGAGCTGCTACAGCCAATAATGTATCGGCGCCATAAACATGCGCATCGGGTAACAGGGCAGTTTGAAAAGCGTTATCTGAGGGCAGAATAAATGAACGCTGTTGCTGTCTGGCTGCTTCTGCCATGGCGATAGCTCCGCGGATAGGCCTGATCTGACCGGACAAGCCAAGTTCTCCGGCCAGTTCATACTGATGCAGATTGGTACCATCAATCTGACCGGATGCTGCCAGTATGCCGATAGCTATCGGTAAATCAAACCGGCCTGATTCTTTGGGTAAATCAGCAGGTGCCAGATTAACGGTAATTTTTTTAGCCGGAAAGTCAAAACCGGACTGAATAATAGCCGCTCTTACCCGATCTCTGCTTTCTTTAACTTCTGTATCCGGCAGACCAACAATGCTGAATGCAGGTAAGCCGTTGGCCAGATGAGCTTCTACCTCTACGAGTGGTGCTGCCATGCCAGCCAGAGCACGACTATAAACAACTGCCCATGACATGGCGTAATTCCTTAGTCAGACAAATCAGTATGATTATCTGTCGGAGCAACCGGATCGGTGGTTTCATGGTTGTTATTATTTTGTGCTAACAACGCTTCCAGCGCGATCACTCTGCTTTCTAGCTCAGCCAGTTTTTCCCGGGTTTTTAGTAAGACCTGTTGCTGAATATCGAATTCTTCACGTGTAATCAAATCCATCCGGTTAAAAGCACTGCCAAGCATGGATTTAACATTTTTTTCCATATCTTTGATGGGACTGTTACTGATGGTATCGCCGAGTTTATCGCTGATGTCTTCAAAAATTTTTTTGCTGATCATGACCTGAATCCTTTTAATGGCAAGGTAATCAATGTCTGTGATTGTACGGGTGAAACCGTCTGAGATGCAATGCTTATATGCTGTGCTGTTTACGGTGCAGTGAACACAATATTGTAATGCTTGCCGTCAACAGTTAAATCACCAAGAAAGTCATTACGTTCGTCAACACATACGGGCAATACGGCACGGTAAGCTGTCCATACCCCCTGTCCCTGCGGTTTGAAGTCGGTACGATTAAAACCCAGACTCATATTACGCATGGTGAAATGTATGCTGATTCGTTTTACAGAAGCGGGTACTTTACGCATGCTGATATCAAAAGGTTTAGTGATATCTGCCGGAGGCGTAAACTGAATGACAGCTCCTCCGGGTAATATGCAGCCGGTACGGACATTACAGTTACTGAGTGTGCTCAAAGCATCGGTACGGGTGTTATGCCAGAAAACTATGCCAATAATAAGCGGAACAGCTATGATAAAAATAAGTAGTCCGATGATAACAGCAGTTGATTTTTTTGCGGGCTGATTCATGAGATTGGCAGACCAATATAAATTAAGAAAAATTATCCGGTAATTGCAGTACAGGTGGTCGTGAATACACAGAGGCTGTAATACTTATTATTGTTGTTCCAGTATGATGCCATGAACACCCAGTGTCATCCAGTCTGGTTGTGCAATGAGCTGAGCGTTTATTTGCTGTAAAACCATAACGGGTACAGAGGAAGGCTGATTATGCAGCAGATGAAGCAGCAGCTGAATATCTTCATGTTGGCCAACCGGCCAGATTATCGCCGCAGCTGCTTGTGTCTGTAGCCACTCTTCACTGTTATGACATATAGCCCAGATGGCGCTGACAGGATGCAGATTCGCCAGTTGCTGTAGCTGATCTGCTGGTGTGTAAATAATTGATTCTGCTGCTATTCCTGAGTGGTAAGGGTATATTTTTAAGGCAGGTTCCTGCTTTGCCGCGGTATGAAAACCTGTATTTAAATTTCCGCTCATATGAGCAGGGATGGCTAATGCGGCCAGAATAGGTGCATTAGCAGGTAATATGGGGGTAACAGTAAGACAACCGGGCTGCTGCCAGCTCCAGCTTTGCTTTTCTCGTGCAGTTAGTTGTCCCTGCCACTGATCGGCAGCAATGCGATAAAATTGCAAATGTACGTGGGCATGTTCATAACGATGAGTTTTGCTTATCCATGGTGTAGCTGAATTAACGGTTATGCCTAGTTCTTCGGCAAATTCCCGCTGCAATGCCGCCAGCGGACTTTCCCCTGATTCTACTTTACCGCCGGCAAATTCCCAGTACCCGGCATATGCTTTACCTGCCGGTCGTGAACTAAGCAGAAATTCACCGCGCTGGTTATAAAGGATACCGGCAACTACTTCGATGAGATTATCCTGCGTCATTTAGCATACTCTGCTACAGCAAAAGCCACTATGTAGTCGTCTTCATCTGTGAGACTCAGATGGATACGGCCAATGTTTTTTTGTCTGAGCCATTGTGCTAATGGTTTTTCAACAATAAATTCAGGCCGGCCGAGTTCATTATGACCGATTCCGATATTGCGCAGGGTCACCGGACTGCGCAGACCGGTATGGACGGCTTTGGCAAAAGCTTCTTTAGCGGCAAAGCGTTTGGCCAGAAACTGTACAGGATGATTGGCTGAAGGCCACTCTAGTGCTTCAATCCGTGACAGCATTTTTGCTGCTACGGCATTAGCACCATAGGTTTTACACATTTTGGCAATACGTTCAATTTTAACTAAATCTGTACCTATGCCGTAAATCATGTTGTTCCTTTTGCTGGTAAAAGGTTAGGTTAATAAGGAAGGCTGCGTGCACGGAAAATAGTGGTTTTCATTTGTTCAATGGCTTGTGGTAAGCCGATGAAAATAGCCTGAGCAATCAGGGCATGACCAATATTCAGTTCGTTTATAGCCAGAATTTTAGCAATAGGGGTGACATTGTGAATATTCAGACCATGGCCGGCATTAACAATTATGCCCATTTCACTGGCCTGATGAGCTGCTTCTTCGATTCGTGCCAGCTGCTGCCGGCGCTGATGCATTTCAGGTGCATCAGCATAAGCACCGGTATGCAGCTCAATAACTGGTGCACCGACCTCCTGACAGGCCTGTATCTGCCGGCTATCTGCATCAATAAACAGTGATACACGTATCCCCGCAGCTGTCAGTTTCTGGACATATTCTGCTACTTTATCCTGTTGTGACAGAACATCCAGTCCGCCTTCTGTGGTAATTTCCTGTCTTTTTTCCGGTACGATACATACGTCGGCAGGCTGAACAGCCAGAGCGTTGTCAAGCATTTCCGGGGTAAGTGCCATTTCCAGATTAAGACGGGTGCTGATGGCATTTTTTACGGCAAATACATCAGCATCATGAATATGGCGGCGATCTTCACGTAAATGCATGGTAATCAGATCGGCACCATGTGTTTCGGCAAGCAGTGCTGCTTCCAGCGGGCTAGGATAGATACTGCCGCGAGCGTTACGTACTGTTGCTACATGATCTATGTTTACGCCAAGTAACATAAGTTTTTACCTAGTGCTGAGTTAAATGGATGTCACGATACTTTACCTTTTTCCGGCGGTAAAGATAACCGGTTTAACTTTATTTATCTGCAAATAAATCGTTGTCAAAAAGGTCTGGATTGTGTTCCGGTGTATCGGTTCGAAGATGGCAGACCAGATGCAAATCGGTTTTTACCTGACAGCAGCAGGGAAGTATCTCTCCCGGAGCGATAAAGGCCAGCGGCTGTTCTGCATAACTGACCTGCCCGGATAGCAGTTTGAGCCGGCATGAGCCACAATAACCGCTGCGACACTGATATTCAACTTCATGTCCGGTACGTTCCAGACCTTCCAGCAGGGTTTCATCCTGCTGAAGAGTGAATGTTTTGTCGCAGGTGGTGATTAAGCTCATTTTAGCTGAAGCTGCTCCGGTAGATTTTGTTGAAAACTGGGTTCAGACAGAAGTTTTAAAGTTCAAAATCGCTTAAGTCGTCTTCATTAAGTTCGGCATCAATCTGACCAACCAGATATGAGCTGACTTCTACTTCCTGTGGTGCTACCTGAACATTGTCGGAAGACAACCATGCATTAATCCACGGAATGGGATTTTGTTTGGCATGTTCAAAAGCCGGCGGTAAGCCTACAGCCTGCATACGCAGGTTGGTGATATATTCGACATACTGACCAAGAATATCTTTGTTCAGACCAATCATGGATCCGTCTTTAAATAAATATTCTGCCCAATCTTTTTCCTGTATAGCAGCACGACGGAAAAGCCGGAAACATTCTTCTTCCGTTTCAGCCGCTATCACCGCCATTTCCGGATCATCTGCACCGGTACGCATCAGGTTAAGCATTTGCTGAGTGCCAGTGAGGTGTAAAGCTTCATCACGGGCAATCAGTTTGATGATTTTGGCATTGCCTTCCATCAGTTCGCGCTCAGCAAAAGCAAAGGAACAGGCAAATGAAACATAAAAGCGGATTGCTTCCAGTACATTGACACACATCAGGCACAGATACAGCTTTTTCTTCAGCTCATGTAAATTGATTATAACGGTTTTACCGTTAATCTCATGTTCACCTACGCCCAGTAAGTTGTAGTACTGGGTATATTCGATTAAATCATCGTAGTAACAGGCAATTTCTTCAGCACGGGCAATAATGTGTTTGTTTTGTACAATATCATCAAACACAACCGAAGGATCATTCACGATATTGCGGATAATGTGAGTGTAACTGCGTGAATGAATGGTTTCAGAAAAAGACCATGTTTCAATCCATGTTTCCAGCTCAGGAATAGATACTAGAGGCAGTAAGGCAACATTAGGACTGCGCCCCTGAATGGAATCAAGCAGGGTCTGATATTTCAGATTACTGATAAAAATATGCTTTTCATGCTCTGGTAAATTGGCATAATCGATGCGATCACGCGATACATCTACTTCTTCAGGACGCCAGAAGAATGAAAGCTGTTTTTCAATCAGTTTTTCGAATATATCAAATTTCTGCTGGTCATAACGGGCTACATTAACCGGCTGTCCGAAGAACATCGGTTCTGTCAGGGCATTATTCGGTTTTTGACAGAATGTACTGTAATTCATAGACAGATGTTCACAGGCCATGGCGATACTCTTTATTTAATTAATGTAGAAAAAGGAGATAAGGGTGCTGATGCACCCTTGTTTAATCAGATTTTGCAAGCACCGCTGGCGCAACCGTCATCCTGAATACTGGTTTGCATATCATCGGCACCATCACGGGTATTCTGGTAATACAAAGTTTTCAGACCAAATTTATAGGCTGTCAGCAAATCTTTGATTAATTGCTTCATCGGGACTTTTTGTCCTTCAAAACGCTGTGGATCGTAATTGGTATTGGCAGATATCGACTGGTCGATAAATTTCTGCATAATACCGACTAAATGCAGATAACCTTCATTATTTGGCATATCCCAGAGCAATTCATACTGGTTGTGCAGACGTTCGAATTCCGGTACTACCTGTTTAAGAATACCATCTTTGGACGCCTTCACCGATACCAGCCCGCGCGGTGGTTCAATACCGTTTGTAGCATTGGCAATCTGGCTGGATGTTTCTGATGGCATAAGTGCCGTCAGAGTGGAATTACGCAGACCGTGTTTAACTATATCGGCACGCAATGATTCCCAGTCCAGATGCAAAGGTTCCTGACAGATTTTATCCAGATCTTTTTTGTATGTATCAATCGGTAATAAACCCTGAGCATAAGTAGTATCGCTGAATTTAGGGCATGCTCCCAGTTCCTGTGCCAGTTTGACAGAAGCTTTCAGCAGATAATACTGAATGGCTTCAAAAGTCCGGTGGGTAAGGTTTATGGCAGAACCATCACTGTATTTAACGCCATTTTTGGCCAGATAGTATGCAAAGTTAATGACACCAATACCTAATGTCCGCCGGTTCATGGTAGCCAGTTCAGCTGCTTTGATAGGGTAGTTCTGATAATCCAGCAAAGCGTCCAGAGCACGGGTAGCCAGCTCGGCCAGTTCTTCGAGTTCTTCCAGACTTTCCAGTGCGCCCAGATTAAATGCTGAAAGGGTACAGAGAGCTATTTCTCCCTCAGGGTCTTTAATGTCATTTAATGGACGGGTAGGTAAAGCAATTTCCAGACACAGATTTGACTGACGAACCGGAGCCAGCTTCGGGTCAAACGGGCTATGGGTATTGCAATGGTCGACATTCTGAATGTAAATGCGTCCGGTACCGGCACGTTCCTGCATTAATAATGAAAATAAATCCACTGCTGGAATACTGCGGCGATTGATGCTGTTGTCTTTTTCGTATAAAACATAAAGACGTTCGAATTCGTCCTGATCTGCAAAAAATGCATCATATAACCCCGGGACATCTGAAGGCGAAAACAGACTGATATTTTCACTCTTAATCAGGCGGGTATACAGCAGGCGATTAATTTGTACACCGTAGTCAAGATGCCGTACGCGGTTTTCTTCAACTCCGCGGTTATTTTTCAGTACCAGCAGATTTTCTACTTCCAGATGCCACAATGGATAGAACAGGGTAGCAGCACCACCGCGGACACCGCCTTGTGAGCATGATTTCACAGCTGCCTGAAACATCTTATAAAATGGAATACAGCCTGTATGTTGTGCCTCTCCGCCACGGATTTCGCTGCCTAGTGCACGGATCCGGCCAGCATTAATGCCAATGCCTGCGCGCTGAGATACATACTTCACAATTGCACTGGTAGTAGCATTGATGCTATCAAGACTATCATCACATTCAATCAGTACGCATGAAGAAAACTGACGGGTCGGGGTGCGAACACCTGACATAATTGGTGTTGGCAGGGAAATTTTAAAAGTACTGATGGCATGGTAGAATTTTTTTACATAAGTCAGTCTTGTAGCCTGAGGGTAACGGGCGAACAGGCACATTGCTACCAGCATGTATAAAAACTGCGGACTTTCAAAAATTTGTTTGGTAACACGGTTCTGAACCAGATATTTGCCTTCCAGCTGTTTAACTGCAGCATATGAGAAAGTTAAATCACGGTTATGTTCAATGCAGTCATTCAGTTCATCAAATTCTGCACGAGAATAATCTTCTAAAATATGTTTATCATACTTACCTGATTCTGTCAGCTTACTCACATGATCATATAGGTGAGGTGGCTCAAACTGGCCGAAAGCAATTTTACGCAGATGAAAGATAGCTAAGCGGGCTGCCAGATACTGATAATCCGGTGTTTCTGTGGAAATCAAGTCGGCTGCTGCTTTAATAATGGTTTCGTGAATATCGTCAGTACGAATACCATTATAAAATTGAATGTGTGAGCGCATTTCGACCTGAGATACGGATACATTATCCAGACCTTCTGCAGCCCAGGTAACGACCTGATGAATTTTATCCAGATTGATGTCTTCCAAACTACCATTACGTTTGGTTACTTTAAGGTTGGCAACCGCATTCATGAGTTATTCTTTCTAGCACAATTGACGCAGAAAAAAACAGTGCCAACACAAAATGTAGTGGTCAACTGTTATTTCAAACACAATATACTGGTTTTTTGCTTTAAAAAAAAGACTTGTCAAAACTGACTATATCCGCTTCTTGATAATGGTTGGGTTAAGTGAAGTAATGATTTTTGTTGATTGACAAGCAGTTTGCTTTGATTTGTCTCAATTTGAATAAAATTGTAAAAAAAATTATTAATTTTTTTGTTTTATTAGTTTTTTTATATCAGGGGATAAGTTTATGCTGTATATATCTACATTTACAGGGAAAAAGAAAAACTGCCTAAAATATAAGCTCAGCACAGCTTCGTTTAATTTCAGGCAGCAATGACAACGATTAGTATCTAGTGTTGCAATAGTGACTCATCTAGTTTTAAGTCATTGTTGTAATTGATACTAATCTGACTTTCAAGAACTGTTCGGGCAATGGACTTGGCTTCTTCGAGTGAATGCATGGTATAGCTGCCACACTGATAGCGGTTAAGTTCAGGTATGCGGCTCTGATCAGTTACCGCAAGCACATCCTGCATAGATTCCGCCCAGGCTTTGGCCACAGTTGCTTCATCAGGTGTTCCGATCAGACTCATATAAAAACCGGTGCGGCAGCCCATTGGTGAGATATCAATAATTTCTACTTGATCACTGTTAAGATGGTCGCGCATGAATCCGGCAAACAAATGCTCAAGAGTATGCATGCCTTTTTCAGGCAGTATAGTCTGATTCGGTTTGCAGAAGCGTAAATCAAATACAGTAATGTCATCTCCTTTGGGTGTGGTCATATTCTTAGCCACACGTACCGCCGGAGCATGCATACGGGTATGGTCTACAGTAAAACTGTCGAGTAATGGCATGATGATTCCCTCGCAATTATCAGTTTAAAATTTTTCGTGCATTGGCAAACAGACGGTACCAGCCGGACAATTCCGGCCAGTCACGCGGAGCCCAGCTCATTTGCGCTGTCTGGAATACCCGTTCAGGATGCGGCATCATAATGGTGACACGGCCATCCGTACTGCTGACACCGGCAATACCGGCCGGAGAGCCATTCGGGTTGAGCGGATATATATCCGTTACCTGATTTTGACCATCAACATACTGGAGTGCAACAGAAAGATCTGCCGGTATGGTTTCATTGGTCAGGTGAGCAAAATCTGCACGTCCTTCTCCATGACTCACCACTACCGGTAAACTACTGCCGACCATATCAGCCAGAATTAATGATGAGGAAGCCGGAATAGTGACCATGCTCAGACGAGCTTCAAACTGTTCGGAAATATTGCGCCGAAAACTTGGCCAGTTATCTGTACCTGGGATGATTTTAGCCAGATTGCTGAGCATCTGGCAGCCGTTACACACGCCTAGTGTCAGGGTATCCTGTCTGTCAAAGAATTCTGCAAACTGTTGTCGCAGTTGTTCATTAAATAGGATACTTTTTGCCCATCCTTCTCCGGCGCCCAGTACATCACCATAGCTGAATCCGCCACAGGCAGCCAGCAGTTGAAAATCACTTAATTTAACCCGTCCGCTTAGTAAATCACTCATATGAACATCGTAAGTTTCGAAATTAGCGCGGGTAAATGCAGCCGCCATTTCTAATTGTCCGTTAACGCCCTGTTCACGAAGAATGGCAACTTTAGGCTGCTGATGTCGATGAATATAAGGTAAAGCAATATCTTCTTCCGGATTAAAGCTCAGGCTGGCAAATAATTCTGACAGCTGTTCCTGCTCCAGTAAGGCAAATTCACTGTCTGCACAGCAAGGATTATCGCGTAAGCGTTGCATTTGATAACTGGTTTCACTCCACCTCTTTTGCAATTCAACCCGGTTTTCATTGAGTAAAACAGTATTACCATGCTGAACCATTAACCGGTCAGTTGTATTGATGTGACCAAGCACATGTAAAGTTTCAGCCATACCGGCAGAGGCAAAAGCATTCTGAATGCTGGCAAGGTCATCATTGTGTATCTGAATAACCGCACCAAGCTCTTCTGTAAACAGACTGCGTACAGCGGCATCTTGCAGCTTCTGATTCTGGCTGTGCTTATTGGTTTGCCGGATGAGAGATGCAATATCAATAGTCACCCCGATATGGGCAGCAAACATCATTTCAGCCAGTGTTACTACCAATCCGCCATCACTGCGGTCATGATAGGCCAGAATTTTATTTTCCTGAATCAATGACTGAATAAGTGTGAAAAATTTAGAAATAATTTCGGGATTGCTGATATCCGGAGCTAAACCGCAGAGATTTTTCCATACCTGCTGCAAAGCACTTCCACCCATTCGGCTGTACCCCTGACCGAGGTCAATGGCCAACAGAGTAGTATCTGCAATATTCTGTAGCTCGGGTGTCACAGTGTTGAGCACATTCTGAACCGGTGCAAAGGCTGTGATGACAGCAGATAAAGGCGAAACTACCCTTTTTTCTTCACCGGCATCATGCCAGCGTGTTTGCATTGATAATGAATCTTTGCCTACAGGTATACTGATTTGCAGTTTCTGGCACAGTTCGGATACGGCTTTGACAGTCTCATACAGACGGGCATCTTCTCCGGCAAAACCACAGGCAGCCATCCAGTTGGCAGAAAGTTTAATTTTACCCATTTCTCCGATGTCTGTGGCAGCAATATTGGTTAATGCTTCACCAACTGCCATACGCCCTGAGGCTGCACCGGAAAATAAGGCTACAGGTGATTTCTCACCCATACTCATGGCTTCGCCACGTAAGGTATTAAAGCCCATTTTGGTTACAGCAACGTCTGCAACCGGTGTCTGATATCTTCCAATCATCTGATCGCGATGCGTAAGGCCGCCAACACTGCGGTCGCCAATAGTAATCAGAAATTGTTTGCTGGCTACAGCAGGCAGACCTAATACTCTGTATAGGCTTTCACGAATATCTAGTTTACTTCCGTCAAAAGGAGGAATCTCTTCAATAACGGCAGAATCAGTGCGAGTCACTTTAGGAGGTTTGCCCAGTAACACGTCCAGAGGAATATCTACCGGGTTGTTATTGAATAATTCATCACATAATTGCAGCTGGCCATCATCAGTAGCTGTGCCGACAACAGCAAACGGACAACGTTCACGCTGGCATATGGACTGAAATATTTCCAGATTTTCAGGCTGTACTGCCAAAACATAGCGTTCCTGAGCTTCATTACACCAAATCTGCAACGGATTAAGTCCATGTTCTTCAAGTGGTATGCGGCGTAACTGAAAGATTGCCCCGCGGCCGGCATCGTTGACCAGCTCCGGAAAAGCGTTAGATAAACCACCTGCACCAACATCATGGATGGATATAATCGGATTTTCTGAGCCAAGTTGCCAGCAGCGGTCAATAACTTCCTGTGCGCGCCGCTCAATTTCAGGATTACCACGCTGCACTGAGTCGAAATCCAGATCAGCATGATTTGCTCCGGTACTCATACTGGAGGCTGCTCCGCCGCCCAGCCCGATCAGTAAGCCCGGTCCGCCCAGCTGAATAAGTAATGCACCTGCAGGAATATTGTCTTTAAAAACCTGCTGAGCCTGTATATTACCTAGTCCGCCTGCAATCATAATAGGTTTATGAAAGCCGCGCATAGTACCACTGAATAATTCTTCAAAGGTACGGAAATAGCCGAGCAAATTAGGACGACCAAATTCATTATTAAAGGCCGCGCTACCGATCGGGCCATCCAGCATGATATCCAGCGCACTGCTGATATGTGCTGGCTTACCGTACTGATTACGTGTAGTTGTATATTGTTCCCATGGCTGGATAAATTCGGGAATACAAAGATTAGAAACACTGAAACCACTTAAACCTGCTTTAGGACGTGCGCCTTTTCCTGTAGCGCCTTCATCACGGATTTCCCCGCCAGAGCCGGTTGCAGCGCCGGCAAATGGTGCGATAGCGGTAGGGTGGTTATGGGTTTCCACCTTCATCAGAATATGTGTTTCTTCAGTGCTGAATTGATATTTCTGCTGTTGATTTGCCTGTGGGTAAAAGCGTTCTATACTGGCACCGGCAATGATTGATGAATTGTCTTTGTAAGCGACCAGTGTACCTTTAGGATGCGCCTGATGCGTAGCCCGAATCATGCCAAACAGAGATTCAGGTTTGGCTTCATCATCAACAATAAATTTGGCATTAAATATTTTGTGTCGACAATGTTCTGAGTTTGCCTGAGCAAACATCATCAGTTCTACATCGGTAGGATTACGTTGCAGTTGCTGATAATTTTCAACCAGATAATCTATTTCATCTGCGGATAATGCCAGCCCCATTTGCTGGTTAGCTGCTTGTAGAGCTGTTTTGCCATTTGCCAGTATGTCAATACTGGTAAAACTTTTTGCCGCAGTTGTGTGAAACAGTTGTGCAGCGTCCGCTACAGCAGTTAGTACACTTTCTGTCATGCGGTCGTGTAGTATGGTTTGCCAGCTATCCTGTTCCTGCTGACTAAGCTCGCGCGAAAATGAATACAGGATGCCGCGCTCAATGCGCTCAATTACGTTTAGTCCGCAATTGTGTGCAATATCGGTTGCTTTGGATGCCCACGGTGAAATAGTGCCTAGACGGGGTGTAACCAATAATTGCGTGCCTGTCAGAGTATTGCTGTTCTGATGGGTAGCACGTAAAAGTTGAAGCAGTTTTTGCTGTTGACCAGAATCAAGTTCGGTGGCTGAAGCTACAAAATAGCGATATTCGCTGTTTATCTGAATATTACAATCCAGTTGTAATTTGGCTGCCTGCTGTAACAATTTTTCGATACGAAACGGGGATAGTGCGGCCTCGCCGCACAGTGACAGAACAACTGACATGATGAGAGTAGCTCACTTTAGTAGTGGGTTTTGGCTGAAACGCAATTTTACGCGAAAAATAAGTGCTTTGCTTAAATTTATGTTATTAAATCATGGTAGTTTGAGTTTCAGATAAGGATATGGTAGTTTTTAGCACTGTGGATACAGTAAAAAGGAACATGGCGGCATGAAAAAAATTGAAGCAATTGTTAAACCGTTTAAGCTGGATGATGTACGTGAAGCTTTGTCTGATGTAGGTTTCAGCGGAATGACTGTATCTGAGGTCAAAGGTTTTGGTCGGCAGAAAGGACATACAGAAATTTATCGCGGCGCTGAATACGCAGTAGATTTTCTACCCAAGGTAAAAATTGAACTGGTATTACCGGACGATAGAGTTGAGCAGGCGATTGAGGTAATTATTGCCGCTGCTCATTCCGGCAAAATCGGAGATGGTAAAATTTTTGTATTGCCGGTAGAAAGCGCTATTCGTATTCGGACCGGAGAGCGGGACGATACGGCAATTTAAAAAATAGTCCGAATAAATAGAAAACCGTCTGAGAATAGCAGTGATAACATGATCCAAGTGTGTTGCTACATTGCTTTCGTACGGTTTTCTTATCTTGAAGATATTAGCTTGGCTTTTTACCAAATTGCCACAGAGTGAACATAATAGTCGCAGCAATAAAAAATTTAAGTAAATCAAAACCGGCAAATGGCAGATAGCCTAATTGCAATGCATGATAAATACTGGTATGCAAATAAAAAGCCAGATAAAAAACACCAAAGACAAATATAACCTGATGAGCAAGTGCAAAGGCGCATAATCCGCTGAAAAAATGTCGGTCATAACCTCTTTCAGCAGCCCAGCCGGCGATATATGCACTGAATATGAAACCATACAGATAACCGGCAGAGGCTGATACCAATACATTTATTCCGCCATGCCCACCCGCAAAAAAGGGCAGACCACAGGCGCCGAGCAGCAAATATTCAAGTATGGCTAATACAGCGAGCTTTCGCCCTAAAAATGCACCGAGCAGTAAAACTGCCAGCGATTGCAGCGACAAAGGGACGGGGTGCAGAGGAATGCTTATATTGGCTGATATAGCCATTAATAATGCTGCTAATGTAGTAGCAAGTAATTGGTGCGACCACTGGGTTAACCTATAGTGCTGTAAAAGATAAGGCTGATAGGTTCGCGATAAAATTGAGGTCATGGATTGGTTATATTTAGTTGAATATCAGGGAGAAAAAAAGAGGTTCGCAATTAATAAAAAAGCGGCCGAAGCCGCTTGAATATAAAATTACAATACGTAACGAGCCAGATCCTCACGTTCAGCTATATCCTGTAAACGCGCATCAACGTAAGCTGCATCGATGGTTATATCGCCGGCAGGCGCATCAAAGGAAACTTCTTCAAGTAATTTTTCCATAACCGTATGCAATCGGCGTGCTCCAATATTTTCGGTTTTTTCATTAACCTGAAAAGCGATTTCAGCAATACGGGCAATGCCGTCATCAGTAAATTGCAGATTGACATCATCAGTAGCCAGTAAAGCAGAGTATTGTTCAGTCAAATTAGCGTGGGTCGTTGTCAGAATGGCTTTAAAGTCGTCTACACTCAGATTATCCAGCTCAACACGAATCGGAAAGCGCCCCTGTAATTCTGGGATTAGATCACTGGGTCGATTAAGATGAAATGCGCCAGATGCAATAAATAAAACATGATCAGTTTTAATCATGCCATACTTAGTCTGTACAGTTGTCCCTTCAACCAGAGGCAGTAAATCACGCTGCACACCCTGACGTGAAACATCTCCGCCATGGCGACTGCTGTCAGTAGCAATTTTATCGATTTCATCCAAAAATACGATGCCATTTTGTTCAACTGACTTAATTGCCTGTTCACGTAATTCTTCTTCGCTTACCAGTTTAGCTGCTTCTTCATCCAGCAGTAATTTCATGGCAGCGCTTACTTTCATTTTCTGAGCTTTTGTTTTACCATGTCCCATGCTGCTGAACATATCTTGCAACTGATTCGTGAAGTCTTCCATTCCCGGAGGGCCCATAACAGACATGGTCGGAGAAGGATTAGCGGCAACCTCAATCTCGATTTCCTTATCGTCAAGCTCGCCTTTACGCAGCATCTGACGGAATTTCTGCCGGGTATGATTTTCCGGTTGAGTTTCCTGTGGCTCACCGGCAAAACCGACACTGCGTGGCGGAGGCAGCAGGGCATCCAGAATGCGGTTTTCTGCGGCATCCTGAGCACGGTCGCGGTTTTTAGCAATTGTCTGGTTGCGAATGTTTTTCAGGGCAATTTCAATCAAATCACGAATAATACTGTCAACATCACGGCCTACATAGCCTACTTCAGTAAATTTGGTAGCTTCTACCTTAATAAAAGGTGCGTTGGCCAGACGGGCAAGTCTGCGGGCTATTTCAGTTTTACCTACACCAGTAGGCCCGATCATCAGAATATTTTTCGGAACGATTTCGCTTTGTAAGGGTTCGGCAACGCGACTGCGGCGATACCGGTTTCTCAGCGCTACTGCTACTGCACGTTTGGCCTGAGTTTGCCCGATAATATGATTATCTAATTCATGAACGATTTCGCTCGGGGTCATTACAGATGTACTCATCTTGTTCCAATCTTGAGATATGACCGTTTTAAAATACAAATTAAACGGCCAATAAAATTACAAGGTTTCAATAGTGTGGCTCTGATTTGTGTAAATGCAGATGTCACCGGCAATCTCGAGGGACTTTTTAACTACTTCAGCCGGTTCAAGCTCGGTATTTTCCATTAATGCACGTGCTGCCGACTGGGCAAAAGCACCACCGGAACCAATAGCTGCAATGCTTTGTTCCGGTTCGAGCACATCACCATTTCCGGTAATTACCAGTGTGTTTTTTTTATCAGCCACAATTAACATTGCTTCCAGACGGCGTAATGCGCGATCGGTACGCCATTCTTTAGCCAGTTCAATTGCAGCCAGCATCAGTTTACCCTGATGTTTTTGCAATTTACTTTCAAATAGTTCTATCAGGGTAAATGCATCGGCGGTACCACCGGCAAAACCGGCCAGCACCTGATTGTTATACAGTTTGCGCACTTTGCGTGCAGTCCCTTTAATAATGGTATTACCCAGTGTCACTTGACCATCTCCACCGATGGCGACGTTTTCACCGCGGCGAACGGAAATAATGGTTGTACCGTCGAATTGTTGCATGTCTCGTGATCCTTTGCTGACCAGCAGCCGGATAGCTGCCGGAGAAAATAACTGCATTTAAATAAGGGCAGTTATTACCGCTTTCAAGTTAAACCATGATTTATTCTGATTTATTAGAATTTGTCTATCACTCCGGCTGGCTAGTACAGATACTAAGCAGGAGAGTTTTTTATTCATATATAAAATAAAAACGGCAACCTGAAAGGTTGCCGTTGTTCAAAACACAATCAATTATTTTTTGTGTTTGTATACTTTTTTGGTAGTAACAGTTTTGGTGGTTTTAACAGTTTTGGTTTTAGCCGGAGCTACTGCCACTGTACCATTATCTATTACGCAGTTCTGGGTAACGATTTGCGGAACAATTTTTTCCTGACCGTTAATTACCTGTTTGCTTGGCTGTAACAGACCCAGAGCACCAACTTTATCTACAGTATCGCTGTTGGCAATAGCGGTTTTCCAAGTAATGCCTTCGGGAGAAACGAAAGTATTGTAGTTAACATCACGTGCATCACGCATCATTACAGGAGAAAGTCTGCCCTGATAATTTACCTGAGCTGCCACGACGTTCTGACCTTGCAATCCATACATTACAGTCAAACGGTTTTTAGCTGCACCAGTACCGCACAAATAAGCTACTTCTTTACGCGCATCAATCTGTACATTCGCTGTAGTTGCTGCAGGTACGGCTACCTGTGTAGAAGGTGCTTTATGATGATGTTTTGATGCACAACCGGTAACAGCCAGCATCAACAATACAGCCGGGACAAGAACTTTTTTCATGACAACTCCTTATAAGCATTTATGAATGAATCTTCTGATAACATAAACCATCATACTTGGCTTAGGTAAAGATGCAATAGCTGTATCTTAGTCTTTTTTAGCTAATGTAGGGTAGTATTAAATAATACAGTTTAAACGTTATCGTTATTGTATTAATAGTACATGAATAAAAAATTCTTCACAACATCATGTTTCAAGTGAAATATTTGTTTTCAAGGCCAACTATTAGTATGTGAAGGTCATTATTTTAACTGTATTTAATTTTCAATATTTAACTTTATTTCACTTGGTATCTGTACCACGCTTCTGTCATTCAGATTAAATGCTGTTAGGCTACCCCCCCATAAAGCACCGGTATCCACACACACAACATGATCGGCCTGATAAAAACCTAATGCCGACCAATGACCGAATAGAATGGTTTTATCGATATTTTGTCGGTGCGGCGCCTTAAACCATGGAATATGATGTGCTGGTATATTAATGAGCGTCCCTTTATAATCAAAATCCATTGCTCCATCATCAGTCAGTGCACGCATCCGGGTAAAACTGTTAGTGATAAAACGCAATCTCTCATCGCCACTGAGATTATTGTTCCAGCGAACAGGTTTATTTCCATACATTTGGGAAAAAAAATGTTCCGGAGTATTTTGCAATACGGTTTCCACTTCCTGAGCCAGTAGCTGTGCCTGATCGCTTGTCCATTCAGGCCATATCCCTGCATGTACCATGACATAATTGTCCTGCTGGTGATATAAGGGCTGTCGGAGTAACCAGTCAATTAATTGTTTTCTGTCGGGCGCATTCAGAATGTCACTGATTGTATCTGCACGTTTGAGTTTGCCATAACCATAATGCAGTGCAAGTAAATGTAAGTCATGATTTCCCAGAATAGTCTGCATACAGCCATCATGCTGTTTTACCAGACGCAATGTGGCCAGTGATTGCGGACCCCGGTTTACCAGATCTCCAGTAAGCCATAAGGTATCAGTACCGGGATTAAAATTCAGTTTGTCCAGCAGTTTTTTAAACTCTGTCAGACATCCCTGTAAATCACCAATCACATACTGTGCCATGTTCATCTCCCGAGAAATCGGGATAAACCTAATCAAACTGGTTTGTCCCGATTTGTCTGTTTACTTGTCCAGTACCAGAATGGCTTCAGCTTCAACCAAAGCACCTTTAGGTAAAGCAGAAACTTCAACAGCAGCACGAGCTGGATAAGGAGTTGTAAAGTATTGCGCCATAATCTCATTAAACGTAGAAAAATTACTCAAATCAGTCAGATAGGCATTTACTTTTACCAAATCATTCAGACTGCCTCCGGCTGCTTCTGCAACTGCCCGGAGATTTTTAAACACCTGATGTGCCTGTTCAGCAAAACCGCCATCAACGATTTGCATTGTTTCAGCTACTAACGGAATCTGACCGGAAAGATATACTGTATTGCCAGCACGCACTGCTTGTGAATAAGCACCGATAGCGACCGGTGCTTTCTCAGTATGAATAATATTTTTTCCCATGTTTTTACTCCTTGGTATGAAAAGGGGTTATCAGTCTTTCAAAAATAAAGCCAGTAAATTGTTCAGAAAAGTACGTCCGAGTGCAGTCGGACGTAAGTTTAACGGATCTGCGTCCATTAAACCTCGCTCTACGGCCTGAGTAATCGCATATTGAATGGAGGTAACAGGCAAGCCGGTACGCTCGCTAAACCATGTAGTAGGAACTCCGTCAGTTAATCTCAGGGCATTCAGCATAAATTCAAAAGGTAAATCCTGTGCAGAAATTTGCCGGCGGACAATAGCACACTGAGGTTGCTGCTGCATCGCTTGCAGATAATCTTTCGGATGCCTGCACCGAGTAGTGCGCTCAATTGCCTGAGCACTGGATATCTTACCATGAGCGCCAGCTCCGATACCGATATAATCGCCAAATTGCCAGTAGTTCAGATTATGCCGGCATTGTTGCTGAGGGTGGGCGAAGGCAGACGTTTCATAATGATGAAAACCTGCCTGTGACAGTGATGTATGTACCGCTTCTTCTATATCAGCAATATGGTCATCATCCGGTAGCTTCGGAGGAGGTGAATGGGCAAAAGGTGTATTGGGTTCCAGTGTAAGCTGATAAGCACTAATGTGCCTTACGCCAGTTGCAATTGCTGTATTAATATCTTCCTTTGCCTGTTCGACAGTTTGTCCTGGTAAGGCGTACATCAAATCAATATTGAGTTTAGGAAACAGGATTAAGCCTGATTCAATGGCATTTAGTGCTTCTTTGCGGTTATGAATTCTACCCAGTGCAGTCAGTTTGTCATTGGCAAAACTTTGTACTCCGATGGAAAGCCGGTTTATACCAGCTGCTGCATAGTCTGCAAAACGATCGCGTTCAAATGTGCCCGGATTGGCTTCAAGGGTAATTTCTGCTGTGGGTATCAGATTAACCCGTGCACGAATGCCGCTTAAGAGCTTTTCAAATGCAGATGCGGAAAACAGACTGGGTGTCCCTCCGCCGATAAAAATTGTGTGAACAGACCTACCCCAGAAATAAGGCAGTTCAGTTTCCAGATCAGTTAATAAGGCAGCAATATACTTCTGCTCATCCAGTTCCTGCTTAAGCTGATGCGAATTGAAGTCGCAATACGGACATTTGCGAACACACCATGGAATATGAATATACAGAGATAGTGGCGGTAAACTGGTCAAAGCTGGCGTAACAGAATGCGGTATTTGCAGAGAAACGGGAAACTCAGACATGAGTATTCAGACCATACTGCTGACGCAGTTTATCCATTAAAATATTTAATGCCTGAGCACGATGATTTATACGGTTTTTTTCTTCCTGACTCATTTGTGCAGCAGTCAGTTTCTGGTCTGGAACATAAAAATGCGGATCGTATCCAAAACCATTGCTTCCTGCAGCAGAGGATTGCCACAGCCCAGACCAATTGGCTTCAGCAATTAATGGCTGTGGATCATCAGGATGACGCACTAAAACCAGTACGCATACATAAAACACACTTTTGTCATCACAATTGCGTAATTCATCATCCAGCTTGGCATTGTTGGCTGTATCTGATTTTGGTTCCGTACCTGCATAACGTGCTGAATGGACGCCAGGTTTGCCATGCAGTGCATTGGCACAAATACCAGAATCATCGGCTAATGCCGGTAAGCCACTATAACGGCTGGCATGACGTGCTTTAGCAAGTGCATTTTCAACAAATGTGACATAAGGTTCAGGGCACTCAGGAATATTAAATTCAGACTGCGGAACAACTTCGATATTTAAAGAATTAAACAGGCGGCTGAATTCAGCCAGCTTGCCCTGATTATTACTGGCAAGAACAATTTTATTCATGGTTTACATCATTTGAGGATAACACTTGATTAATTTGCCGGTATGCACGTTCACGCAAAGTAAACGCCAGCGCAGCAAATTGCCCCAGTACACTAATGAAAGCGAGTAAACAGCAGATTATCGCAATAGTGTGCTGTTGATGTACCCAATAATAACAGCCCAGCGCAACCCAGCCAATAAACATAAATGTACATGAAGCCAGAATGAGTAATAAAAGTTTGAGTTTCGTCATTCGTGGATGCTTTAAAAAGATATAAATTGGCTGGACAGATTGGTTAATTAAGAAAGATACAGCTATTTACGATTATTACTTACAGCCGGAATAAAATAAATCAGTTTATAAATCAATTTTAAGTAAAAAAATATGAGTTATTTATAAAATACAGATTAATATTAATTATAGTGATTTCATAAACTGAAAAATTTTATTTTTTTCCCAATGAAGTAAAATCTGTAGTTGTTTCAGATTTCTGCTGATTCTCTTGTTTCATTTTGGTTAATTTAAAGGTCAAAGGCATTTCTCCGATAGCCATAATTGCACCTAGGATAAAAAATGTTTTACTATAAATTGTCAGTTGCTGATCTTTATTATAGAGAAAAAATCCGATACCGAGAAAGATTACAAACATAAGGCTTGTGCAGATATGCATTATAATTAATTTTTTCATTAGTCTGACATTATAAAAGGTTAAAGAAGAAATTCCAGCCAATTATATACAGAAAATCTGTTAAATGAAAACTATTGTAAATATTTAAATAATAAATATTTACAACTTATAGTTAAAAATATGCATATAAAATAAATTAATATTATTGAAAATGGATATTGAATTAATTTAAGTTTCGATTAATTTTAATTATTTTAATGGTAAATGGCGTTAGTATTATTAAGCCGAAAGCAGCAATAACAAAGCAGGTGATACTATACCATAATGGAAAGCGTATATCCGCAAAGAATATTGTACCGATAACTAAAGCTCCAATTACGGTCATTGAAAGAACACAATAACTAACAATTAATTTTTTCATATTTGACACTTCAGAATTTTTTATTTTCTATCTTTAGAATCTGTTTATCTGTCTAATAGACAAGAAAACCGGTTTTATAATAAACAGATTGAACAGTAAAAAAGATTGTATAAAAATAATTTTATTTTTAAAAGATATAAATATTAAATCGTTAGTATGTAATTTAAAAAAGTATTTGATAAGTAATTTAATCGAATCCTGAAAACAGCATAAAACAAAAATCCCGTGTCAGTTAAGTTAATCTTAAAGTAATTAATTAGCTCTGATTAGAAATCAAACAATCCATTTAATCCAAATTGATTCTAATTATTTAATTAGGCGACCTGAAATAAAAGTCTGGGTAGTTGTTTGGTTTAAAAAAGCCTGCATAAGCAGGCTTTTTTAAAGTTAGCGTAATTGCTGATCCAGTTGCTGAAGCCATTTTGTGGCATCTTTTCCGGTATATATTGTGCCATCTTCATTGGCCAGAGTGACACGTGTTCCGCCATCCTTGAGAGGTATTGCCAGTACCATCAGACGAGGTTGCTGTTTTGGCTGTTGCTGTTGTTCAGCTTTTTTGCTACGTCCGAACATACGTCCGAATAATCCTGGTTTTTTATTAGAAACAGAAGAGGCTTCTGCAGCAGCTACTTCAACCAGATAAGCATATTGACTCTGGTTTTCGCCAATTACATTCAGACCAACACGATCCAGAGCCAGTGCAACACGTCTCCAGTTACGTTCCTGAGGTCCAAGCAGGTAAATACTATTGCCATCAATTTTGGCTAGATTGTATTCATTCGGGTTTTGTTTTTGGGCAGCTATCTGTTGCTGTACCTGTTTGGCGTCTGCACCAAGATATTGCATAAAGCGCGCAAGAAATGCTGCTTCCAGCTCAGGCTCATTTGGTCTTGGCTGCCATGCAGTGCTGTCACCATCTTTGCTGGTATAGACTTCTTTCATACCTTTCTGGCTGAAGAATACATCTGTACCGCCTTTGCTATTACGTTCCAGACGGATAGTAAACATATCCCGCTCGCCGCTGGAGTAAACACCACCCAGACCTACTTTTTCGAATATACCGCGAATCACATCAGATGGCAGTTTGGCACGGTTTTCCGCCCAGTTGGTTTGCATCAGACCAATGGATGGTTCTTCACGCTCGATGGTAAAGCCCTGTTCCTGCCAGAATGCTCTGAGCAGCGGCCATAATTCAGCAGCTTGCTTGTTATCGATAGTCAGCCAGCGAATACTGCCATCACGTTGTAAATGAATATTCGGTACCTGAGTCAGTACCTGTGCATTCGCATTATTCTGAGTTTTGCCTGCTTTCTTGTTCATGTCACTGGCACGTACAGCCCCATTAATCAGTGTACTGCCAGGTGCACTAAAGCGGTTCCCCTGATTCGGATCAGTCAAATCAGGAGGTACATCCAGCTGAACAATTTTTTTATTGTCAGACTGATAATCCAGTTTAGGCAGGTTATCTTTTTTGCTGGCACAGGCGGCAAGACTGGCTGCCAGCAGGGTTAGTGCAACGGTTTTACTTATATTCATATCGGCCACTTTCAGTGTGCATTACAATGACAATGTAGGCTTGTGTTTAAATTAATTCGGCTTCCTGCATGGCGGCTAACACGACAGCCTGTCCGGCAGGAGTTAATTCAGTAATAGGTAGTCGGCAAACCGGATTGATTTTACCCAGTTTAGACAGTGCCCATTTCGTTGGTGCAGGGCTTGGTTCACAGAAAAGATCACCATGCAGACGCTGTAATTTATCATTTAAAGCGCGTGCACCGGTAATATCTCCGCGCAAAGCTGCATGACACATATCTGCAAACAATTTCGGAGCAACGTTAGCAGTAACGCTGATCACACCATGACCACCGCACAGTAAAAATGCCAGGGCAGTAGGATCATCACCGGAATAAACTGCAAAATTTTCAGGTACGTGCTTAAACAGATAACATGCACGGCCAATGTTGCCAGTGGCTTCTTTAATACCAACAATATTGTCAATTTCTGCCAGACGTAAGGCTGTGTCCGGTTGCATATCGGCAACAGTGCGACCCGGGACATTATACAAAATCATGGGGATACTGGTTGCTTCGGCAATAGTTTTAAAGTGGCGGTAGATACCTTCCTGATTCGGTTTATTGTAGTAGGGTACTACAGACAAAGTCATATCTGCACCAGCCTGCTGAGCCTCCTGAGCCAGATAAATTGCTTCATGAGTATTGTTGGCACCAGTACCGGCAATTACTTTCACACGTCCGGCTACATGTTCTACAGCAGTTTTGATGACATTCAAATGCTCATCCACGCTGAGTGTGGCTGATTCACCGGTTGTTCCCACGGCGACAATGGCATCGGTTCCGGACTCGATATGCCAGTCAATAAGCTGTTTGTATTGTTCATAATCAATACTGCCATCTTCATGCATAGGCGTTACGATGGCAACCAGGCTGCCTGTCAACATAATTCTACCCTTTACAGGTGAGCTAAAAATGTGATGATTGTAGCGTATTTTTTGCTTACATGGAAAACTGCCGGTATTCGAACCACTTTTGATAAAAGTAGTTTGCTTGTGTTAAAGATTCTATTCCTCAATAGTTTGCTCTAGATTAAACAGTGCCGTATCGCTTAAAATACGCTGCTTTATATACATTTCACACATGCATAAAGCAAATAAGGAAGGATGACATGGCCGATAATTCCTCTGTTCGTAAGCAGAATGAACACTCTGATTTGGTCTATGGTCTGGAGGAAAAACCTCCTGTTTTAAATGGTTTGCTCAGTGCATTAACCCATTTACTCGCTCTTTTTGTTCCTATGGTGGCGCCGGCTCTTGTGGTGGGCGGTGCGCTGAAACTGCCGGCTGACATGACTGCTTATCTGGTCTCAATGTCTATGGTAGCTTCAGGTGTAGGTACTTATATTCAGGTACACCGCTTTGGTGTTATTGGTTCGGGGCTGTTATCAATTCAATCAGTTAATTTTTCATTTGTCACTGTCATGATTGCGCTGGGGCTGGGCATGAAAGAAAGCGGGATGAATGAAAATACTATGATTTCAACTTTACTGGGCGTCTCATTCGTGGGCGCCTTTTTAGTAATCGGGGCATCATGGCTGTTACCTTTTCTGAAAAAAATCATCACACCTACTGTAAGCGGAGTTGTGGTATTGATGATAGGCCTGAGTCTTATTCATGTCGGTATTACTGACTTTGGCGGTGGTCTTACTGCAAAAGCAAATCATACTTTTGGTTCATGGTCTAATCTGGCTCTGTCCACATTTGTACTGTTTACTGTATTGTTATTTAACTGTTTTAAAAATGCATGGTGGCGTATGGCCGGCATTGCGGTAGGTTTGATATCAGGTTATGTAATTGCTATTTTTATGGGAATTGTAGATTTTTCCAATCTGCACGATTTACCCTTAATTACAATACCGATTCCATTTAAATACGGCTTTGCTTTTGACTGGCATGCTTTTATGGTGGCCGGTACCATTTATCTTTTAAGTGTATTTGAAGCAGTAGGTGATTTAACTGCTACCGCCATGATTTCTAATCAGCCGGTAGATGGTCCGTCGTACACAAACCGTTTACGCGGCGGAGTAATGGCTGATGGTCTGGTATCCGTAATTGCTACAGCACTGGGTTCATTGCCGTTAACCACTTTTGCTCAGAATAATGGCGTAATTCAGATGACGGGAGTTGCTTCACGGCATGTCGGTAAATATATTGCTGCTATTCTGATTATACTTGGCTTATTTCCATGGGTTGGTGCTATTTTTACCACTATACCCAGTCCGGTTTTAGGTGGCGCAATGGTGGTTATGTTCGGTTTGATTGTCACCGCCGGTATCAGAATTATTATTACTGCTGGTATCCGACGCCGTGAAGCAGTTATCTGTGCTACATCACTGGGGCTTGGTCTGGGTGTGGCTTTTGAACCGGAAGTGTTTGCTCAGTTACCAATATTGTTTCAAAATCCGATTTGTATGGGCGGAATTGTAGCGATTATTCTAAATATAGTGTTGCCACATGATAAAAGTGAACCGGCTGTTTATTTAAGTGACGACATTCCACATTAATTAATATCTGAAAAAAGGCTGCCGAAAATATTGGCAGCTTTTTTATAAATTTAAAATAATGATTTTAAATAGTAAGTTCTACTTTAATTAATGAATACTATAAGTTATAGGGAAAAGTTTAATTATCTGTAATTCTGGGTGGTATTAGTATTGTATTAAAAATTACTTTTAATTTTGTATTATTCTTTGATTTAATAACAATATCCGGCAGGTAAGGAGTTTGTTTTGTCAGAATTCAGAAAATTGTTATCTATGCTTTTTCCTTTGAAAGCAGATTAGCACCGTCAGTTGAATGCAGACGGGCAAATATCCAGCTTGAAAGCAGAGTAAACACGCCGAGAATAATAAAAGTAATGCGAAACGCGGTAGTAATATTGTGATTGATAAAGCTGGCACGACTGAAAGATTGTAAAAGTAATGCGCCAATTGCTATACCGAAACTTAATGCCAGTTGCTGGTTAACAGCCATCAGACTGGTGCCGCTGCTAACCTGATTAGGGCGTAAATCAGCCAGTGTAATGGTATTCATACCAGTAAACTGCAAAGAGTTACAAGCGCCCAAAATACACAGATGTAATAATATCAACCATTGCGGTGTACTAGCACTGATTAAAGCGAGTGACATAATCAGTATACCGATAATACGTGTGTTCCAGGCAAGTGTATTACGATAACCAAAATGATTCATTAAAGGCTTCAGAAAGGGTTTGGCAAATATAGCCGCCAAAGCAAGAGGCATCAGCAGCCAGCCTGAATTTACCGCATCATAGTTAAAAGCAACCTGAAATAATAAAGGCAATAATAAAGGCAGGGCGCTCATGCCAAGGCGGCTTACTAAATTACCTGCCAGTCCCAGACGAAATGTACGCACCAGAATTAAATGCGGAGGATACAAAGCACAGTTGTTCTGGCGTGCATGAGCAAGATAGGCAAATAAAGCGCCAATACCAGCAATAGCCATCATACAACCAAATAAAATATTATTAGCATGTGACATGGTTTCAAAAGTAAGCGTCATGCAAAAAGCAGATGCCGAAAACAGAAAGAAACCTAATCCATCAAAGTAATTTGCCGGACGGTTAAAATTGGGCATGATATACCAGGTAACCAGTAATCCTAATAACCCTATCGGTACATTAAGCAAAAATATCCAGTGCCAGCTGGTATATACCACAAGATAGCCACCAATAATTGGCCCCAGTACCGGTCCGATCAGTGCCGGCATGATGGCATAGTTCATAACAGTTATGAGTTTAGAGCGGTCGTAGGCCTGCATCATGGTTAAACGGGCTACCGGTGTTAGCATTGCGCCACCTAAACCCTGAATGATTCTGGCCAGTACCAGCAAAGCCAGATTATTACTTGCAGCACACAGTACAGATCCAATAATAAATATGACCATAGAACCCATAAAGAGTTTACGAGTTCCTAATTTATCCGACAGAAAACCAGACAGAGGCATCATTATTGCTAGCGTTAGCGCATAAGCAATAATTGCTGATTGCATATTAAGTGGTGACTGCCCAAGATCGGCAGCCATTGAGGGCAGAGCAGTATTCAGGATAGTAGCATCCAGCTGCTGCATAAAAATGGCTATAGCCAACAAAATGGGCAAAAAGCGTGAAGGTTTACTGTCGTTAATAGAAGCCATAATTGTTGTTTATCAATAATGGATTCATTTATTATAACAGAATCATGTAATGCATTATTTTGTTAATATAAAAGCATAAATTTATGAAAGTATATTTTTTATATTCATAATTTTAAGATAATAAATGTATATAAGAAGTATTTATGCTTTAAGGTTGATATATGTTTTATTATGGTAGATTAATAACGCGAAGCAGGCATGCATTACCAAATTCTGATAAGTAATTTTTTTATAAAATATAGGTTTGTTGAGTTTGTTTATAATGTTAGGATAATTGTATAGATAGATATTATTTTATTTTTTCTGAATCATATTTAAGCTTATATAAAAGTTTGGTGAAAAATGCCAGTATATGGATAATTTAAGGTATATCTGTTTTTTACATTTATTAAACTTGTTTACCAGAAGACACATTGCTTCACTAAATTGGAAAAAGCTAACAAACATACAAAGTAATCATTATAAATTTAGCGTAAAAAAATATTTAGATGTTTTAAATAATATTCATTGTGTACGTATGTCATTATGAATATTAGATAAATTTATTATTGCAGATGCTGGTAAGTACAAGCTTGCTTTTAGTATCCGGCTTATAAAAAAATTTTCAAATAAGGTGGATAATTATAAAATGAGAAAGTATTGAATAAATCTCAAAAAAATTGATATATGTTTCACATAAATAATATCTACTCTGTTTATATAAAACAAAAAGGTTAGATATAAAATAAACCGTGTTAGCTTAATAAAGCTAACACGGCCTAGAATGCAGTAATAGACTTACATACGTAATGTGTCTACAACATCAATCATGAATTCCATATCTTCTTCAGATAACTCGGTAAAGCCTTCTGGAAAACTTAATGCTTTAACAATAGTAGCGCCATCAGAATCGTCTGCCATTTTGCATAATATCTCTCTCAACGGCTCTGCTTTATCAGCTATATCTTTATGATATAACATGACATGAGATACTTCATTAATCCGGCTTTTCAGTAATACTTTTAACTGATCTTTGGTAACAGAGTTAAAGCTGTCATATACTTCAGCTTGAATAATGCCAATTTTTGCTTGTTGGCGGATAACACTTGAAGCTACCATAAGGAAGTTATCTTTACGATTGATAACCAGCTCATCATCGCTCAGATTAGCTGGTTCAAGCAAACGCAAACCAATAAAGTTGGCATCTTCATTATTGGAAAGAGCCAGTTCAACAGTACCTTTGAGCTCTTCAATAGCATTAATTTCCGAATCAGCCGCAGTAACAATTACAATCTCATCTGGTTGATTTTTAGGTTTAACCAGTGGTAAATAACCTTGTTCACGTACATAATTACCGGCAGCAAACGGATTAACAAAAAGCATAGAGACTTTTTCTTTATCTTGCTGTGCTTTTACTTCATCAAATGAAGGAGGCATAATCAGAGAAATATTCTGATTGCTTTTCTTTTGCAGGTAATTATTTAGCAAATACCATGTGCTGAACTGATCAGGCAAATAATCGGGTACAACCATTAAACTCAGCATATTATTTTCCTTCCTGTTCAGTTTTCAGCATTTCTATATACTTGGCACTCATTTCGTTAACACGTTCACGGCTTGGTTTGCGACGAATTGAGCTATAGCCAATCACTTTGCCTTGACGTAAGTTCGGAATTACAGTGGCGTATACCCAGTAATGGCCGCCATCTTTTCGTAAGTTTTTAACATAACCGTACCAGCGTTCGCCTCTTTGCAAGGTTTCCCACATATCGGCAAATGGAGCTTTTGGCATGTCAGGATGACGTAAAAGGCAGTGTGGAGCACCAATAATTTCATCACGTGCCCAGCCACTGATATCAACAAAGACGTCATTGGCATGCGTGATAATACCGTTAAGATCTGTACGTGATACAATTAAAGCACCATCAGGATAAGGAAATTCCTGATGAGTTACATATACTGTTGATTCTCCGTCTTGCTGATAATGCTTAATTTTATACTCTGAAAATTCACCTTCAGGCTTTGGCTGAATCCAACGACTCATATCCATATTTATCTGTCCTTCAATTTTGGTTTAATCTGATAAAGAATGAGTGTGCTTAATAGAAATGCATTTCAGATTTTTTATTTTTCTTACAGTAGTTTATTCTTTCTACTTTAATAAATTTACTGCTAATATAAATTTCTGGAAATGCATACAATCGGGATTTTAAATATTACCCAATACATATATGCGATGCGTTTCAATATAGTTATAAAACATTTAAACGCCCTTTCATGCAATAAATTTAGTTTTAGCTTTAGTTTTCTTTAGGTTTGACTAACAGCAATTTAGTCAGAATTCAGAAAATATCCGAATACAAGAGTACTGCCTGATTTTAAAGCTTATTTTTACAGTATTATAAACTGCAATAAAACGTGTTAATTTCAAATTTGCATGAGCGGGTATTTAAATAGCATTGCATATTTCAGATCAAGCAAATTGATTATTAACTAAAATGGTCAGCTAATTCTTTCAATGCCCGTTTAGCTTCAAACAGAATCAGACCTAATTTGGCTTCATGAGTGGTAGTAATGGTTAACAGAATAGCTTCAGAGGCCTGAAACAGCAGCATGTAGCCTTTATCAGTATGAATAATGGTATTGTCCAGAGTACCTTTTAATACCTCTTTTGCAGAACGATTACCCAGAGACAGTAATGCTGCAGCCATTGCACCAATACGGTCTTCATCCATGCCACTCTGCAAAGCTGAAGCAATTGGCAAACCATCAGTTGAGATAACTGCTGAAGATGTAATGTCGGGTGTACTGTTCAGGGTTTTCAATACGCCGTCGATAAAATCATATTTCATGGAAATTCCTCTTAAATTGACTGTAACTTTGTCAATTATAAAGATGGGTGAATGTTTTTGCAAAAAAATGTTATTAAATTTTATTAATTATCTTTATTTAAGCTTTCTATTTTATTTACATTTCTTTATTTTTTAGTTTATCTATAATTATTCAGAACCAATGAAAGCTATTGTTACAGTTTATTGAATTCTATTGAAATGTAAATGAAATTATAGCATTTTAGATAGTAGATTGCGTAATATAATCCTGTCAACTTAGCTAAAGTTTGATATTTATCAAATGTTATCTCATTTTTTATATTTTATATGCTATTGAGACTGCGAATATATGTTTAATTCTATGCTTAACTAATGGTAAATGAATTGTTTTAAATATTAAAATCTTACTTTTTTAGTGCATATTAATATATAAATTAATAGTGTGTTGTAAGTTTGCTTATATATTTTACAAATTTAAATTAATGTTATTTATTAAAAAGACAATTAAGTGAAATTAGTGCCCTTATAGTTTGATAATGTTAATTATGTTTATTTTGTTGTTTAATATATAAATTAATTTAAACAGGTTGTTCTCAATATGCTAAACAACCTGTTTGTCAGGTTAATTTCAAATATCGGCTTCTACTTTATCTCCTTCAGCTTCCATCCATACTCTTCTGGAAGCTGCTTCACCTTTTCCCATTAATTTGATAAAAATATTTCGGGTTTCACTGTTTTCTTCATCAGGAATATGTACTTGCAACAGACGGCGTGTATCCGGATTCATGGTAGTATCCTTGAGCTGATCAGGATTCATTTCGCCTAAACCTTTAAAGCGATTTATGTGATAAGTACTTTTTTCTAGTTGCAGTCTGTCTTTAATGCTTTCCAGTTCTGCCTCATCCTGAGCATAAATTTTGCGTGCAGTTTTGCTTTTACCCTGTGCATTTACATCTATACGAAAAAGTGGTGGTTGGGCAACATAAATGTGTCCGGCCTCTATCAGGCGCGGAAAATGGGTATAAAACAAGGTAAGCAATAGAACCTGTATATGAGCACCATCAACATCGGCATCTGATAAAATGGCTATTTTTCCATAGCGTAAGCCAGATAAATCAGGATTATCGTTTCTCCCGTGGGGGTCTACTCCGATGGCAACAGAAATATCATGTATTTCTGCATTACCAAACAATTGGTCGCGATGAATTTCAAAACTGTTTAAAACTTTACCTCGCAATGGAAGAATTGCCTGAGTATTTTTATCCCGTGCCAGTTTGGCTGAGCCGCCGGCTGAATCACCTTCTACCAGAAACAATTCATTTTCGCGGATGTCTTCACTTTCACAGTCTGTAAGTTTGCCTGGTAAAACAGCAACGCCAGAACCTTTTTTCTTTTCAATTTTTTTAGTTGAGCGCATTCGCGCCTGAGCCTGACTAATAGCCAGTTCAGCTATTTTTTTACCTGTATCGATATTCTGGTTTAACCAGAGTTCTAGTGGATCACTACATACTGCCGCTACCAGTTTGAGTGCATCACGACTGGTTAATTTGTCTTTTGTCTGCCCTTGAAACTGAGGATCGAGCAGCCGTGCTGAGAGAACAAAGGCAACGCGTGAAAAAACATCGTCTGACTGTAGTTTTACGCCGCGTGGAAGTAAATTATGATGATTGATAAAGTTGTTTACAGCGTGAAAAACTGCCTGTTTCAGCCCGGCTTCATGAGTGCCTCCTAACGCGGTAGGGATCAGATTAACGTAGCTTTCACTTGGTGTATGTCCGTCTTCCAGCCATGTCAGAGCGAAAGCTGCACCTTCACCCTGATTAAAATCAGTTCCATGATTTGAGTTTAAATAATTTTCACTGGAGAAAATGGGCGTGGCAGTCTGG
Source organism: Snodgrassella sp. W8135 (assembly GCF_016101225.1). Lineage (NCBI taxonomy): Bacteria > Pseudomonadati > Pseudomonadota > Betaproteobacteria > Neisseriales > Neisseriaceae > Snodgrassella > Snodgrassella sp. W8135. The sequence continues at coordinate 1,273,249 of NZ_JACFQX010000001.1, read as the reverse complement.
CTGTCTGAGAGTAAGTCAAGTAAATAGCTTTTCAGGCCATTCGGATAATGCCAGTTTTGTGTCTGAGCTTCATCCGTAGCATTCTGGTAGCGGGTAAGGGTAACATTCACGCCGGGTAATAAAACTGCTTTGGCACGTAAATTGCGTTCCAGTTCCGGCAGATTGTATTGCGGATTATCGAAGTAATGTCCGTCAGGCCAGATACGAACTTCGGTACCACTGTCTTTAACGGCGCATTTACCGGTTACAGACAAAGGTTTAATGACGTCACCACCAGCAAAGGCAATATGGTAAATATTTCCGGCTCTTTTAACAGTAACCTCAAGCCGGGAAGACAGTGCATTGGTCACGGAAACGCCTACACCATGTAAGCCACCTGAAAAAGCATAAGCACCGTCGCCGCTTTTTTTATTGAATTTACCACCAGCATGAAGTTGGGTGAAAACCAGTTCAACTACGGGTACTTTTTCGGTTGGGTGTAATCCGGTGGGAATGCCGCGACCATTGTCTCTGACGGTAACGGATTCATCGGGATTCAGAGTAACATCGATATTTTGTGCATAGCCGCCCAGAGCTTCGTCTGCGGCATTATCAATTACTTCCTGAATGATATGAGTAGGGCTATCCGTTCTGGTATACATACCAGGGCGTTCTTTAACCGGTGCCAGTCCTTTCAGAACGGTGACACTGGATTCATCATAAGTTGTGGATTTGCTCATAATTTATTTTTAGATAAGTATTAATCGCAATATAAAACAAATTACCGTAAAAAATTTATTTTTTCGGTAATTTGTTTCAGATTCAGAATTTTGGCGGAATCTTCAATACAGAACTATTCACAGGCAATCATTCTGCCAGTGAGTATTTATCATCATGATTTTGTCGAGTTTGAACAAATTCAGTCCAGCTGGGCAGTTCGTGTAAAAAGCGTGAAAGCTCGTGTAATGCATTCAAATAGACATTTCTTTTGAATTCAATAACTTCATCAACTGGAGCCCAGTATTGGTGCCAACGCCATGCATCAAATTCAGGATGATGGGTTGCTCGCAGATGAACATCACTTTCCCGTCCGGTTAGACGCAGCAAATACCAGATCTGTTTTTGGCCTTTATAAGAACCCCGCCATTCGCGTTTGATCCAATGTGTAGGTACATCATAACGTAACCAGTCCCGGGTGCGTCCGATTATTTTGACATGATGCGGCAGCAGGCCGACTTCTTCCATGAGTTCACGATACATGGCGGCTTCCGGGCTTTCACCCGGCTTAATACCGCCTTGCGGAAACTGCCAAGAGTGTTCATGTACACGCTTGCCCCAAAAAACCTCGTTATGGTCGTTAGTAATGATTATCCCGACATTGGGGCGATAACCTTCTCTGTCTAACATGGTAGTTCGCCCAATAAATAAATTGAATTTTCGCACAAATCAGGCAGTGAGACTAGTAAGGATTAAATGTGAAATATCAAATTAAATTAAGTGAATTTTTATATTATATTGGCATATGGAAATTTTCAGTTAAAAATCTGGATTTAGCTATAAATAATATTGGTGAAATCTATTATTAATGATTAATTAGATATCTGGATGAGTTTTAATCATTCAGATTGGGTATTTAATTAGTCTTGTTATTAATTATTATGATTCAATTCGAACTGATGTATGAAAAATCCGGCGAAGTTTATTATTCATATAGAGTAGTGTATTTGTTTTATATTTTATTTATGGTTTTCAGAAACCAGATAATTGTGTAAATATTAAATCAGTTAAAAGCGTAAAAAACGTATCTTTCTTTATCTATCAATAGAATATCATTGGGATTATGTGGTCGTTTGGAATAAACGATATACGAAAATTATTTTTCCAAATATTTTCTCATTTCCAATATTTTAGACGAAAGATAAACTTTATGCTGATAAACAGGTAAATTATTATTTCTAATATTCTGCTTATTTTCATTTTGATATTTTAAAAAAGACAATTCTGTTAAATCTATGAATGATTGAACAGTTGGTAAGGGTATATATTAAATTGAAAAAATTATTAATATTAAGCAATTATCATAAAATTAATTGTCTAAAAGAAAAACAATATTGTAGTGAGGGTGGTTGAATCTATATTATAGTGACTGGTATAGCTGATGATAATTAATATTGCTCCTGGAGCTTAATCCTGAAAAGGTTGAAATAGTGGGACGGTATATAAAAGATAAAAATGTCTATCTAGTCAAATTAAAGTCATTTACAAAATGAATGCAGATGCAGAGAAATTTAATATTTTTATTTTAGCGCAAAGATATTCAATTTTAGGACTGGGATATGATGATATTTATTGTATTGTCAATCGTTTGATTTATAAAAAATTTTATTTAATTTAGTGTGGTCAAATATACTAAGGAATAACTGATTAAAAAATATTTTCATACCGATTTATAATAATTGAATCTGTACTCAATAATTGAATTAAAACAAATTCAGCTGAAAAAAATCCACATTACTGCAATCTTTTTGTATTTGAAATTTTATTATAAATAAGATGTAATGAGTTTATAGGTATTTGTTACTGGTAATAACTTTTCCGAAAATATTATTTATAGTTTTTATTAAAGAGAGCATATTTAAAAAGAGCCCTATCTCTGCAGATAGGGCTCTTTTTTAGCAAAAATTTTATTGATGAACAGGTTCGAAATTGTGAATGGCTTTTTCATTTTCAGGAGTTTGCTCTTTGCCATTTACAGCCTGAGTATGTTGATAAAAAGCAGCGCGTTTAGCTGCCTGAAAAATTTGTAATCTACGACGATGTTGCATAGTTAAATCCTTTCTCGCTTGCTGGTGTGGGGCACCAACTGTTGTCATTTATAACTTGGAAGTATAAGTTTACTGATAAATTAATAATGCAGATCAGTTATCAGTTCGGATATTGTTTTTAACGTAATAATTTATTAGTTCATTAAACAATATATAAGATATAACAGAATATTGCAAGACAGTGATGTATGTCTGTCTTTAAATTGAGAGGAAATGATAAATAGAAAAACCGCAGAATTGTTAAAAGGTCAGGTCTGAATCAGTAGCCTGACCTTTTATTACGATAAAGTGAGGAGCTTATTGCTTGGGTTGGCTATTACTACGTCTGTTTGGCTGACTGTTTCTCTGACGGGCAGCCGGAATGTTCTGGCGGGAACGGTTTGGTTGCTGTTCGCCAGACTGACGGCGGTTTGCATTCCAGTTACCATTTTTGTTGTGATTACCATAGGAGCGGCGACCTTTATTCGCTATTTTACCAGCACGTTTACGTGTCGGTTCCATACCGGCAATAGTTTGCTCAGGTAGTTTGCGGTTTAGGTAGCGTTCAATTTTATGTACTTTAATATACTCGTTTACTTCAGCAAAAGTAATGGCCAGACCGGTTCGGCCAGCACGGCCTGTACGACCGATACGATGTACATAGTCTTCAGCCTGCTTAGGTAAATCATAATTAATGACATGTGTAATGGTTGGTACATCAATACCACGGGCGGCAACATCAGTAGCCACTAGTATTTTAATCCGACCTTTGCGTAAATCCATTAATGTACGGTTACGCCAGCCTTGTGGCATATCGCCATGCAGACAGTTAGCCGAAAAGCCTTTTTCATAAAGTTCATCAGCCAGCTGTTCAGACATAGCTTTGGTGGCAGTAAATATTACTGCCTGATCAATACTGGTATCACGCAACAGATGATCAAGCAGACGGTTTTTATGCCGGATGTCATCACAGTAATACAGTTTTTCATCAATTTTGCCTTGTTTTTCTTCCCGGGCAATATCGATTTTTTGCGGTTGATGTGTTAATTTTTCGGCAAGTTTACCTACCATACCATCCCAGGTAGCTGAAAATAACAGGGTCTGACGTTCAGCAGGAGTTGCGGCAACTATGGTCTCAATATCATCAATAAAACCCATATCCAGCATTCTGTCTGCTTCATCCAGAATAAGCACTTCAAGCCGGCCAAAATCAATGCGTCCCTGACGCATGTGATCCATCAGACGTCCCGGAGTAGCTACGATAAGATCAATCGGACGGGATAATGCACGGATTTGCTGACCGAAAGCTGTACCGCCTACCAACGTTACTGTGCGCAGCCAAGGCATGTTTTTACCATAAATCTGAGCGTTTTTTTCTACCTGTTGAGCAAGTTCGCGTGTAGGTGTTAATACAAGAGCACGCGGGCCTTTGCCTGATTTTTCACTGCGTTTGAGCAGTTTTTGCAGTGTTGGTAATAAAAATGCGGCTGTTTTTCCAGAACCAGTTTGAGCGGAAACCATTAAATCCTGGTTATCCAGAACTGCCGGAATAGATTCAAGTTGTACTGGTGTTGGATTTTCGTAGCCGGCAGCAGTGAGTGCATTGGTAAGCTGTTTGTCTAGTTTTAAATCTGAAAAAGACAATGTCATGATTTTCCTTTGGTTAAACGAGCAACCAAACGTGATAATCTAGTTTATTGATGTGAAATTAGATTACAGGGAACTGTTGCTAGCTTAAGCCAAAAAGAAAATAACAAAGGAAAGATAGCAATTGGTTGTCGTAAGTGTGTGTGTTTAGGTATTTTATACATCGACAACAACCAGACAACGTACGCATTGCTGCGGGTGTTGGGTGAGCGGCATTACAAAACTATTAAAGTAATAATGAATTCGCTGTATTTAATAAGGTTGCAAACGATGGTTTCAAATATTATCTTTTTAATTATAAGAGATATGGTCTTTTTAAGCAAGAGCACTATTATATCTATATATGTAAATGTGCGAAGGTTTCTGTGGTTTTTTCCGTTACAATGTGACTGTTAGTGTATTTATTGCAGAAATGTAAAATTTTATTTATGAGTGAAGATATTGGTGCTTTTGTCAATCGTCTGGGCAAAAATATTAAGCATTTACGTAAATGGGCACAACGTCAGGATATAGAGGCATGGCGTATGTATGACCGGGATATTCCACAGTATCCATTTGCTGCTGACATTTATGCCGATCATGTACATTTACAAGAATATGATACGGGCTGGTTGATGCATAAGACAGACTATGAAAAATGGTTGGCTGAAGTAGTAGAGGCTGTTTTATTTGTGACTGGTCTGCCTAAAGAACATATTCATGTGAAAAAAAGACAAAGGCAAAAAGGTAAAGATCAGTATGAAAAAACTGATGTTACGGGTACGGATTTTGTAATTCATGAGCATGGGCGTGCATTCTGGGTGAATCTGGATAAATATCTGGATACAGGTTTATTTCTTGATCATCGTAATACTCGCCAGAAAATAGGCAATATAGCGGCGGGAAAACGATTTTTGAATTTATTTGCTTATACAGGCAGTTTTTCAGTATATGCTGCAACTGGCGGTGCTTTATTCAGCGAAACTGTAGATCTCTCGAATACTTATCTGCAATGGGCACAACGAAATTTTGAATTGAACGGGCTGGATATGCAGGCTCATCAGATTGTTCGTGCTGATGTATTTCAATATTTGCAGAAAGCTGTTGAAGATCACAAACAGTTTGATTTGATTGTAATGGATCCGCCAAGTTTCTCAAATAGTAAGAAAATGCTGGATATTCTGGATATTCAGCGGGATCAGGAAAAACTGATAGATGGTGCAATGCGTTTATTATCGAAACAGGGTAGTTTGTATTTTTCAAATAATCTGCGTAGTTTTACTTTAGATCCGGTTCTGGAGCAACGTTATGATGTAAATAATATTTCCAGAAAAACAATACCTGAAGATTTTCGCAATACTCGTATTCATCAATGTTGGGAAATCCGGCATCGTTAATCAAAAGGTCAATTTGCGGGAGATAAAAATGATTCGGGCTATACAATTATTTTTAGTTTTTGGTGTATTGAGTTTGTCAGAGTGGTTATTTTCTGTAGCTGAGGCCGCTGTTATCTACCATTCAGGTCGTGGCGAACGTCATGTTTATGTCGATTTACCCGTTTCATCAACTACAACCATTAATAAAACAGTACATATTGATGCTCCTGCCGGTGCAACAGTGATTTATACGGATACGCCGGTTTATCCTGCTGCACTTCCGTATCCGCCAGTTTATCCTATTGCATCCAGTATTAGTTTACGGCCAGTAAGCCATGGCTGTCTGCGTAATGACGGCATGTCTTCGGTCTGGCAGTCGGTAGCACTCGATTCCTGTGCCGGTGGTGAAATCAGCGAGGCTTTTTATTTTCATCAGGGACAGGTATGGCTGAATAATCGTTGTCTTGCGGTGAAAAATCATTCAGTAGGGACTGTTTCCTGTGAGCCGGACAGGAACAATAACTGGTTGCTTACAGGCAGACAAATTCGTGACAGAAACAGTAATTTATGTGTGGATGGTTCACAAGGATATTTACAATTGCGGCCTTGCAGTAATGATAGAAGTCAGCAGTTTCATTAAATCTGTTTACAGATTTGTTAATATAATAAATATATCCAATAAAAATTATTGTTATATTTTATAATGCGAATCTATGTTTGTAATATTTTGTTTAGTTGATAAGTTTAGTAAAAGTAAATAACTTTGACTTAAATATAATTCTACATGTTTATGTAATGTTATATTTTATTATGTTAAGATAATGCTTAATGAAATTGCTTTAAATTTATTGAAAAATTTGTTTTTATTTTCATAATCATAAATACGGACATCAGTTTTATTTATGTTGTGCCTGTGTAAACTTTGCCTGTTTCAGTGGTTTCACTGGTGGAGTAATAGCTGCTAAAGAAGTGGTAATTAAGCTATTAATTTGATTTATCAGGTAAAAATATAACAAATATGTATGAGAAAAGGCGGTTTCATACTGATGACTTTCATTGCAGGAATTTTTGATTTCAGCTAATTTTATTTATATTCTTGGTAAGGTAATTTAATACCACTATGTCTCGTTTTTCTTCCTGTATTCTGCCGCCGGCGATGCTGGGTATTCTGGGTGGCGGCCAGCTGGGTGCAATGTTTACGGTAGCTGCTAAGACAATGGGTTATCAGGTAACGGTTCTGGATCCTGATCCGAATGCGCCAGCAGCACAGTTTGCTGACAGACATTTGTGTTCCGCATTCGATGATGCTGATGCTTTGCAGCATATGGCCAAATGTGCTGCTGTTACGACTGAATTTGAAAATGTAAGTGCTGATTCAATGCACTGGCTGGCACAATATACGGTTGTATCGCCCTCGGGTGATTGTGTTGCGATTGCTCAGGACAGGCAGCAGGAAAAAGAATGGATTGACCGCGCCGGTCTGGTTACCGTGCCTTATACTGTTATCAGCACAGAATCTGATATTAATGATTCTCTGAAAAAATTGTTACCGGGTATTCTGAAAACAGCTACTCTGGGTTATGACGGAAAAGGACAGAAAACAGTTGATTCTATCGCTGAATTGCGTGAAGCTTTTACTCAATTGCAACATGTGCGCTGTGTGCTGGAAAAAAAAGTAGATTTGTGTGCTGAAATATCAGTAGTGGTTGCCCGTCTGAATAATCAGTATGCAGTATGTTTTCCGCCTGCAGAAAATCAGCATAAAAATGGTATTCTGGCGTACTCATTAGTACCGGCAAGGCTACCTCAGGCTATATTAAAGCAGGCTGAAAATATGGCTTTTAAGCTGGCTCAGGCCATGAATTATCAAGGGGTTCTAGCAGTTGAGATGTTTGTTGTAGGCAATGATATGCAGTTGATTGTTAATGAAATTGCTCCCCGGCCGCATAATTCAGGTCATTACACTTTAGATGCCTGTATTTCTGATCAGTTTCAGCAGCAGGTAAGATTAATGTGTGGTTTGCCTCCGGCAGCCTCAGATTTATTAAAGCCCTGCTGTATGGCGAATATTCTTGGTGATGTCTGGCCTGAAAACGGCGAACCGGACTGGAATGCTGTTCTGAATCATAAAACTGCCTGTTTACATCTGTATGGTAAAAAACAGGTGAGACCCGGCCGTAAAATGGGACATTTTACTGTTCTGGCTGAAAATACTGATCAGGCATGGCAGACAGCACGCGATCTTCATCTTCACTTGCAAAACTCAGCTCAAAATTCTTGCTCGACTGCTTTAGATAAATCCTGTTGACATGGACAAAAGGATAATACCTTGAAACTGATGAGCACAAAACAGTCTCCATTGGCGTGGTTTTCTTCTGGCTGGAAATTATTGGGATATGTCCTGCCAATGGCTCTTGCCTGTGCTGGTATTGCCGGTTTACCTGTGTCTATGGCAATTGCAGGTGTGATGTGTGCTTTGTTATGCAGTCTGCTTTTGGGCGGTAGTAAAAAAATATTATTAACACCATCACCTTTTTCCGCACTAATGCTGATGGCGGCAATAGCCTATTATGCAGGTGTAGTCAGTGAACGTATTGCTGTGGCCAGTTTACTTACGCTGTTTACCGGTGGCTGGTTATTATTGATGTCACTGATATTACCCAAACATTGTCTGAACTGGATTGCACGGCCAGTCTGGCATGGTATTGGTTTGGGTATGACGCTGACTCTGATTGTCATGCTTTTTCCGGTCATTTTAGGTGTGCAGGCCAATAATAGTTCATGGCAGGGAATGTGGGAACTGCTGATTGATTGGCAAGGCTGGAACTGGCCAAGTGTGGTTTTGGCCGGTTTATCATTTGCCTTGCTGGTATTATGGAGAAGTAAAACTCAGCCCAAGGCTTTATGGGTATTATTACTGGTATGGATTCTCAGTTATATATGGCCGTTTGCGCTAGTCGGAATTGCTACTCCGGTTCAGCAAAATGTGCAGCTCTGGCCATTTATGAATCCCGTACATGCTGACTGGCCATTATTGTTTTTTTTAAGTGCCACAATAGCACTATTAATATATATGGAAAGTTGTCAGTATTTATCTAATCAGTTCAGGCGTAATGTTGGCCTGGTTGGTTTTAGTAATATTCTGACAGCATTCACCGGAGGTATGGTAATCAGTTTAGGCTACATAGCTGATGAGGTTCTCAGGATTAAGCGTAATACGCTGATAGCAATGTTATTGCTTATGGCACTGATTTTTTGCTGGTCATGGCTGGCATATGTACCATTACCTGTGCTGGCAGTAATTGCGTTATATGTTATTTGTGTTCAGATTAACTGGTGTGAATTACGTTTATATTGCTGGCAATGGAGCGATTTATTGTGGCTGTGTATATCTGCCATACTGATTATTCTGTTTGGTGTCTGTACGGGTTTGTGGCTGGTGATTTCTTTTGCTCTGATAGTAATGTGCTGGTATTCACTCCGGATGCATGCCTGGCCGGTTTTATTGCCTGAAATTCAGATTATTGCGCAAGAAGCGGTTATCATTTTACCGCAGATATTATTGTTTGCTAATGTCAGCACGCTGCTGAATAAAAGCTATCTTCTTATTAATACGCTGGATATTAAAAAAATATATCTGGATATGAGTGCAGGCTGTCATGCTGATGTGACTGTATTTTTTCATTTACAAGCTCTTGCCCGTAGATTGCATCAGCAGGAAAAAATGTTATTTGTATGTGGTCTGAATGAAAAAACATACCGTATACTTATTGCTAAAAAGCTGGATTATTTATCAGCCGAGCAATTCAGTACCCTCAGTGCTGAATCTTTGTTAATATGTCATAAGTATAATAATGGTCCTGTAATAGCATGATTTGCTCAATATGATAATTGTTGATATGAATGTCAGTTCTGAGATTTTAATACTGAATATTTTATTCAGGCTGGAGAGAGAATGAGTAAATTCTGGAGTGAGAAAACCAGACAGCTGCAACCTTATGTACCCGGAGAGCAGCCCAAAATAGCTAATCTGGTTAAACTGAATACTAATGAAAATCCATTTCCGCCTTCTCCATTGGTATTAAAAGCAATGCAGGCTGCTACTGAAGATTTGCGTTTATATCCTGATCCGAATGCAGATAGATTAAAACAGACCATTGCTGATTATTATGGTTTGTCCAGGGAGCAGATTTTTGTGGGTAATGGTTCGGACGAAGTACTGGCTCAGGCATTTGCTGCTTTTTTTCAGGGAAAACAACAATTATTATTACCTGATATCAGTTATAGTTTTTATCCGGTCTATTGTCAGTTATATGATGTTGAGGCCCGTTATATCCGGCTTGATGAGCACTTCGCTATTAATCCGGTTGATTATTATGGTGCTCAGGCCGGAGTTGTTTTTCCTAATCCGAATGCACCTACCGGATGTATTTTGCCTTTGGCTCAGGTTGAGCAGATATTACAAGCCAATCCGGACTGTGTGGTACTGGTAGATGAGGCCTATATTGATTTTGGCGGTGAGTCTGCGGTGGCATTGATTGCTGATTATCCTAATCTGCTTGTGGTGCAGACACTTTCAAAATCTCGTTCGCTTGCCGGTATGCGGATTGGTCTTGCACTAGGGCAGGCAGAGCTGATTGAAGGACTTGAGCGGGTTAAAAACAGTTTTAATTCTTATCCGCTTGATCGTTTAGCACAAGCTGGCGCTATTGCAGCATTCGAAGATGAAAATTATTTTCGCTCAACTTGTGCCAAAGTTATTGAAAACCGTATCTGGCTGACTAAACATCTGTCTCAGCTCGGATTTGAGGTTTTACCTTCGCAGGCCAATTTTGTCTTTGCAAGTCATAAAAATAAAACAGCTGTGGAAATTGCTGCTGAGTTACGCCGGCATGGTGTAGTGGTTCGGCATTTTCCTCAGGAAAGAATCAATAATTTTTTACGAATCAGTGTCGGAACACAGCAACAGCAGCAAAGGCTGATTGAAGTATTGGAAGAAATGCTGAATCCATAGACAAATATACATTCTGATTTTGCTCGTCTGGAAAGTGCAAATTATCAAAAAAAGGTATTTGTTTGGTTAATGCAGTTAAGAATAGCTGATGAGCTGATAATCATCTGCTATTAATTCAAATGTGAAATGCTGATTGGATTGAATGATTATTTTTTTATCTCGTGTTACGAATATGACTCCGATATTTTGCTTTTTTTTCAGTTCACTCAACCCTTGTCTGATGCCTAAGCCATAAAAAATAGTTGAATAAATATCTCCGGTTAATGAGTTATCTGAAATGATGGTTACACTGTGCAATTCATTATTCAGAGGATAGCCGGTGTGCGGATCAAGGATGTGATGATACAGCTGGTCGTTAAGAGTAAAATAGCGTTCATAAATTCCGGAAGTGACTACTGATTTGTCTTCAACATGTATGATTCCGAGCAGATTGTTTGCCTCGGTAAAAGGGCGTTTTAAACCAATATGCCATTGCTTGTCAGCAGTAATTGGTGAGTAGCCGATTGTTAGTACATTACCTCCACAATTGATAATTGCCTGAAAAATGTTATATTGAGCTAAGAGCAATTTGATAATGTCCGCAATATAGCCTTTGGCAATGGCTCCTAAATCAATTTCCATACCAGCTTTAGCCAGATATACAGTTTGATTTGTCCGGTTCAGATCAATGTGATTCGGGTTAGTCAGTGTTAATCTACGGGCTATTTCATCCTTTTCCGGAATACTGCGTCCGTTAAAACCTATTTTCCATAATTTCACCAACGGACCAATTGCCAGATTAAACTTGCTGTCAGGTAACAGGCTGGCTGCTTTAGCCTGACTGATTAAATCAAAAACCAGTTTGCTTACTGCTACCGGCTGTTTGCCGGCAGCATGGTTAATGCTCATCACTTCTGATTGGTAGCGGTTTACTGTTAACCGGGCTTCCAGTTGCTCTATAGCGTTAAAAACGGCAGAGACTGCGGTTAGGTTTTCAACAAACAGTTTCAGGGAAACTGTTGTCCCCATTAGCTGTTGGCTATAGGTGTAACTTGTACCAGACATAAGTGATGAGACATTTATCAGTAATTAATGATTTTTAGCATATGCAGCAGCCTGATCACCGGCCTGAATACCAAAAATAATGATATCGGCAATGGCGTTCCCTCCAATGCGGTTGCCCCCATGTACACCACCGGCAACTTCACCCGCGGCATAAGCACCTTTAATGATCTCTGTATGAGTATCAAGAACCTCTGTCTTCGTATTGATGGTTACACCACCCATAGTATGGTGAATGCCTGGTGCAATACGGATAGCGTAAAAGAATGGCTGGTTCAGCTGGTGACGCATGCCGGTAGTACGTCCGAAATCTTCATCATGCTGCTGTTTTACAAAATGATTGTAGCGCTCTACTGTAGCGATGAGAAAATCCGGATTAATATTCAGCTTTTCTGCAAGTTCAGCCAGTGAGCCGGCTTTTACCGCCAGCCCTTTGCTGATGTAGGTTTCTGCTGCTTTATTTTCTGCACAAATCTGTTCATCAAATAATATATAGGCATAATGTTCAGAAAGGGCAATGATGCTGTTGGATACTTTGTCACGTGTGTCCAGTTCATTGACAAAGCGTTTGCCTTTTTGCGATATCAGAATAGCACCTCCGCCACGGATGGATTCTGATATTAGATAAGCGGTATTTTGCTCTACTGTGGGATGAATCTGTATTTCGTTCATATCAACAGTGCCGGCACCAATTTTTTGTAATAAAGCAATGCCTGAACCGGTTGCTCCTTTATGATTGGTGGTGACAAAATCAGCTAAATCAGGGCGGTAATGGGTGACCATTTGTGCATTGGCTCCAAAGCCACCGGTTGCGATAATGATTGCTTTGGTGCTGATGCGTTGTTCATTTCTTTCTTCGTCGCGCACGATTACTGCGTTAATGCGCCCGTCCTTCATTTCAATATCCGTTACAGAGGTATCCAGCATTACCTCTATCCCGCGGTCATTAATATTTTTCAGCAGACCGCTAATCAGAAAACCGCCGACTGCGGCACCATTATCGGGACGATGAGTGCGGTCTACACTCATACCGCCTGTGGTAGTCAGGTTATTTAACCGGATTCCTTTTTCATCCAGCCAGTCTATTGCAGCCGGAGCATGTTCGACAAAGTAGTGTAATAATTGCGGGTTGTTTTTATTTTTACCGCCTTTCAGGGTTTCGTTATAAAACCATTCTTTATGGTCGGTAATTCCTGCCTGCTGCTGAAAGCGGGTTTCAGCCGCATTCATACCTGCGGATGCTTTGTTGGTATTGCCGCCGATAACCGGCATTTTTTCAATAATAATTACTGAAGCCCCTTTATCATGTGCTTCAATAGCTGCGGCCAGTCCGGCACCGCCGCTTCCGACGACGACTACGTCACAGGATTTATCATCAGCATCACCGCCTTCTACAATTGTCGCTACTTTATATGAGGTTGATATGGCTTTGGTTACAGCTTTTTTAAATGCATCACATTGTGATGTAGCGCCACTGATTGCATCTACATAAGGGCTGTTGGCTGCCAGAATCCGTTCTTTAATTTCATTGAAATTACGTATAGAAACATGATCCAGTTTTTCGGCATTGACTAAAGACAAATCTTTGATAAAGTCTTGCCCCAGTTCTACATTTATGACAAATTGGTTATCAAAATCGTCGCTGACAGTTTGCTGATAGGTGCCGGCATGGAATTTTTTGGTATTGATTTCTCTTACCATGCTATGAATAAGCGGAAAGCGCCATAATGGTTCGGGAATGTTCAGGTTAGTACGCTGATCGCTGTTCATGGATAGCTGTAAATCATTATGTTTCTGAATGCGTTCAGCCCAGTCAGGATAGGCCACACAGGCGCGCCCTGCAGCGATGAGATCATAGCCATGTGCCATTGCTGTTTCTGCATCAGTTTTATTCACGACATTACCGACGCCGATAACCGGTATCTTAGCCAATACGGCAGAGCGTAATTGTATGTATTTATCAATTAATGGTGTTTCATCATTGCTGTCGATGATGGATGGCCGCAGTGTGGCACCCATAGAAAAATGTATATAGTCCAGACCAATTTGAGCGAGTTTGTCTAGCAGGAACAATGAATCGTCAAAAGTAATGCCCGGCACTTCGAGTTCTTCCGGTGAAAACCGGTAACCGATAATAAATTCATTAGAAGCATATTTTTTAGCCATTTGCCGGCTGATTTCAAGTATGGCGAGCGGGAAGCGGACGCGGTTTTCGCGGCTGCCGCCCCATTTATCCTGGCGCTGATTGGCGTGTGGTGAAAAAAACTGCTGGATAAGATAAGTATTGGCGCCATGTATTTCGATTCCGTCAAAACCCGCGGCAATTGCGCGCCTGACAGCTTCGCCGAATTTCTCAATCATATCTTCAACTTCGCCGGCTGTCATTGCTACAGGAACCGTTGCATTCGGACGTGGAATAGCAATCGCACTGGGGCCGACAGGTGTCTGACCGCCGATTAATTGCGGCTCAACCATTCGTCCGCCATGATAGATTTGTATAACAGCTTTTGAACCACGCTCTTTTATGGCTGTGGCTAACAGGCTCAGACCTTCGATACAATCATCATTATGAATGCCTATTGCTCCCGGAAAAGCCGGTCCTAAAGTATCAACATAAGCGCATTCAACAATTACTGTGCCAATACTGCCGGCACGTTCACGATAATAATCAATCAGATTATCTGTTACAGTTCCATCATAAAAACCACAACAGGTTGTCATTGGAGCCATAACTAAACGGTTTTTTAATACAGTACCATTAGGTAACGTCAGCGGATTGAAAAGGGGCGAAGATAGCTTATTCATATTTTGATACGAGTTCATCAGAACGGGATAAAAAGACTTAAATACATGGTAGCGTAAACGCTAATAATCATCTATTGAACAAAAGGGTTATATATTACAATGACATATATATAATATATTGCATTGATGTTTATCAAATTAAGCGGGTTAAATCGGGTAAATAATTTGTTTTGGGTCAGTTTTAAATACTTTTTTGACTATGGGTGAGATTGTTCACTACCACTCTTATATTAAACAGTTTGTGCTGCATACTGATTCATGCAAGCCACATCTGGCTTTGCAGTTTTCATTATTGAAATTGATATTATCAGCAGAGCATAATTAGTATTGGTTCTGAATATTATTTAACGTGCTGAAAAGATAAAAATTAATTTTTTACAAATATTAATAATCAGGTATTTGCTGTATAAGCATGACTTTGTCTGCTGCGCTCAGGTACAATCTGTTTTTTCTATTGAAATACAGTACTCATGGCATCTCTGGAAACATGGATTGGTTTACGTTATTTACGTGCCAGAAAACGTAATGGGTTTATGTCATTCATTACAGCAGTATCAATAGTTGGTATTGCATTAGGAGTGACAACATTAATTGTTGTTTTATCTGTTATGAATGGTTTCCAAAAAGAAATCCGCAATCAGCTCTTGAGTGTTGCTCCTCATGCTGAAATGGGTTTCTATGAAAATAGTCTGAACCAGCACTGGCAGGATTTGCAGAAGCTTGTTAAAGGTAATCCGCAAGTACTGGGCTCAGCTCCTTATGTGGCTGATCAGGCTTTGCTTGCTAATGCCGGCGAAGTTCGTGGTGTGCAAATACGCGGAATAGATCCGGCACTGGAGGGTAAAGTTGCAGATTATGGTCAGGGTATGCCCAAAAATGGGTTTGCTGATCTAAAGGCGGGTGAGTTTGGTATTCTTCTGGGAAAAGATTTGGCCGATGCACTGGGTGCTAATATCGGAGATAAGATAACTGTTATTACCCCTGATGGCAATGTTACACCAGCTGGTATGGTGCCACGGCTGAAGCAGTTTACATTAGTAGGTGTAGTTAAAACCAAAATCTATGAAGTGGATAATACACTTGCTTTAACTCATATTACGGATGCACAGAAATTGTACCGGCTGGGAAATAATGTAAGCGGATTGCGTTTAAAGCTGGCTGATCCGCAGAATGCACCGTCTGTCATTCAAAATATTGTGCCGGCAAAACTTCACAATGAAATCTGGATTCGCGACTGGACTTTTCAAAATCGCAGCTATTTTGATGCAGTGCAGATGGAAAAACGGATGATGTTTATTATCCTGTTATTAATCATTGCTGTAGCTGCCTTTAATCTGGTTTCGTCTTTAGTCATGGCGGTTACTGAAAAACAGGCTGATATTGCTATATTGCGCACCCTCGGACTTTCGCCGGGCGGCGTCATGCGTATTTTTATGATTCAGGGTGCCATAGCCGGATTCTTCGGTACATTTTTTGGTGTATTTTTTGGTGTAACACTCGGACTGAACATTGGCCGGATCGTTGCCTTTTTTGAACATCTGACGGGTAAGCACCTGATTCCTTCACAAGTATATTTTGTAAGCTATCTGCCTTCAGATGTGGAATTTTCTGATGTGTGTATGATTGCTGTTATTTCATTATTACTGGCTTTCGTTGCTACTTTATATCCAAGCTGGCGTGCCGCCAAAACTCAGCCGGCGGAGGCTCTGCGCTATGAATAAACCAGAATATGTTCTTGAGTGTGAGCATGTCAGCAAAACTTATGATGACGGACATTTACAGGTATCTGTACTGGATGATTTAGATTTCAAAGTCAGATGCGGTCAAAGTGTGAGTATAGTTGGTGCGTCCGGAAGCGGAAAATCTACTTTGCTGCATTTACTTGGCGGACTAGATACACCTAGTAGCGGTACTATACGTCTGATGGGACAAGATATTACCCGTCTTGGGCAGAAAGCCATAGGTCAGTTGCGTAACCAGTATCTGGGTTTTGTTTATCAATTTCATCATTTGTTGCCAGAGTTTACTGCGCTGGAAAATGTAATGATGCCTTTACTGATTGGACGCATACCAAAGGCTCAGGCAGAAGAACGTGCTAAGGAAATGCTGGATAACGTAGGGCTTAAGCAGCGTATGACCCACCGCCCCGGTGAATTGTCTGGCGGTGAGCGGCAACGGGCTGCTATTGCCCGTGCGCTGGTTACTCATCCCGCCTGTATATTGGCTGATGAACCTACAGGCAATCTAGATCGGAAAAATGCCGGCAATGTACTGGATATGATGCTGGATTTACAACATGAACTGAATACAAGTCTGGTAGTTGTTACCCATGATGATGAGCTTGCTCAACGTTTTGATGAAGTATTGACAGTAACAGATGGTAAATTAGTACCATTCAATGTTCGTTGATGTATGAATGTATAGGTTGTATTGATTGACTAAATATGGCTGAAGCTATCAATCCGTCAGAAACTCAGGAACAGTCTGCACATCCGGCGCTCGCTGCAATTGAGCATGTGCTTCGGGTGGTTGCCCAGCATGAGTGGGAAATTATTCAGCCATGGGCAGATAAACTGTTATGGGCGCTGAATCGTGGAGACAGTTATATTATTGTTCCCCGACAGCATTCGGAGGCGCTTCGTAAATGCAGAATTCTTGTTGGAGCTGCTGGTACTTATACGCCATTTATTTTGCAAAGCAATCATTTATTTTTAGGAAGAATGTGGCAGCTTGAGCAGGATATAGCCGAGTCTATGCTGGCATTGGCCAGTATTCCGCCTGTTCATTTGAATATGGATGTAGCCGCTGATCTGGCGGACTGGTTTCCTGATGCCGACAGTACCCAGCAACGTTTTGCTGCGGCACTGGCTCTTATTCAGCATTTTGTAGTGATTAATGGCGGGCCCGGAACAGGTAAAACGACTACTGTAGCCAAAATACTGGGTTTATTGCTGAAACATACCTGGCATTTATCACGTCCGCCGCAAATTGCACTGGTAGCTCCAACTGGCAAAGCAGCGGCACATATGGCCAGTGCTTTACAACGTGCATTGGATAAGCTGCCATTATCTGATGACAGCAGACAATTGCTGGCGGATTTATCAGGTCAGACGGTTCACCGCCTGTTACAGTTACAGCCTCCATTATTAACAGGCCCATTTGATGCAGAACATCCTTTACCGGTTGATATACTGGTGGTGGATGAATCTTCGATGCTGGATTTGTCTCTGTTTCGTGCACTGTTGCGTGCTTTAAAGCCTGATGTTCGTATCATTTTGCTGGGAGATGCTAATCAGCTGCCTGCTGTAGGCGCAGGAAATGTGCTGGCTGAATTATCCCAGCCGACAGTACTGTCTCCTGAACTGAAAAAACAGCTTACGGCTTTATTGCCCGAACAGTTTTTGCCTCCTGTCAGCGATAATGCCGGTATAGCTCAATATGTTGCAACTTTAACTCACAGTTACCGATTTGATGCGACACAGGGTATTGGTGCTCTGGCCTCCGCTTGTATCAACGGTGACGCGACGGCTGCACTTAATGCAGTAAACAGTTTTCCGGAGCAGTTACAACTGCACCAATTTGATATACAAGTACTGTGTCGCAAATTATATTCACAGCAACAGCTATGGTGGCAGGCAGTGGCTGAAAATAATATTACTCAAGTATTCAGCCATCTTACCGATATTATGGTGCTGACTACATGGCGTACTGATGCAGAAGCATTTAATCAGCAATACCGAAGCTATTTACGGACTCAGTTACATCAGAATACAGATAGCTGGTTTGCTGGTATGCCGATTCTGATTACTCAGAATGATTATGGTGTGGGTTTGTTTAATGGTGATATCGGCGTGATTCTTCCTGAACAGAATAATAGTGGGCATTTACTCGCTTATTTTGCTGAAGGGACAAATTATCGTTCAATTTCCCTCAGCCGCTTACCACAGCATGAGGCAGCTTTTGCCATTACGGTACATAAAAGTCAGGGATCAGAATATGATGATGTCTGGTTGCTGGCCCCGCAGTTGCGCGCAGCAGCTGATGATTCGTTGTTTAACCGTTCTCTTTTGTATACCGCATTAACCAGAGCCAGAAAACAGTTTACTTTTTGCGGTGCGTCTAAACAGCTAGTACAAGGTATAAAAAACAACCAGCAGCGGCATGGTGGATTAGGTACAGCTCTGACTCAATTATTGAGGAAACAGACGCAATTGTCTTTATTCTGAGTTGGCGGAATCTGAATCCGCATTGGTTGTTTTGTTCAAATAATTCATCTGTTAATCATTAAATTGTTGTGCATTACATCCATGTGGTGAATAAAATAAGATTATGCTATTCTGTTTGATTCTGTTACAGAATAAAGTTTCAATTATGCAAAAACCTTTAATTGCCATTATTGCGGCTATGCAGCCTGAGCTGGATTACCTGCTTGAACAACTGGATAACCGGCAGGATAGTCAGGCTGGTGCTGTTCATTTTCATCAGGGTGAAATTAAAGGCGTACCAGTGATACTTGCACTGAGTGGTATTGGTAAAGTCAATGCGGCGCTGACAACAGCAGTAATAATTGAAAGATTTACACCTGATTATGTTATCAATACTGGTAGTGCCGGTGGTTTGAAAGCCGGTATTCAGATTGGCGACGTTGTTGTAGGTTGGGAAATAGCTCATCATGATGTTGATGTAACTGTTTTTGGTTATGTGCCGGGGCAGGTACCACAATTACCGGCACGATTTAACGCTAACCAGTATCTTGCTGATGCAGCCAGAAAAGCCGCACACGTATTTACAGGTGCAGAAATCTATACTGGTTTAATTGTCAGTGGTGATCAGTTTGTTGGTACTGCTGAACAAAATCAATTGATTAAAGAAAAATTTTCTGATGTTGTGGCTGTAGAAATGGAAGCCGCTGCCATTGCGCAAACTTGCTATCAGCTTAATATCCCTTTTGTGATTATTCGTGCTATTTCAGATAATGGTGATGCAAATGCTTCTGTCAGCTTTGATCAGTTTCTGCAACAGGCTGCCGGTAATTCTGCACAAATGGTAATCAACTTAATTACTTCAGGATTGAATAAATCTGCCTTTGAAAACAAGTAAATTAGAGTAGTGATACTGAAAACAGAGTAGATATTCAGATAAATAAATATTCTGATACTGCTCTGTTTTTTTTATTTCTTGCTCTGAATTGTCTTAATATAGTGTTGGGTACTGTGAATCTTTTGACATTTATTAGTCTTGGCAGAAAATAATAAATAATTTGGATTATCTGTTTGAGCATGTTTATGCAGAAAATTTTCTTAAAAGCATTACATTGCTAAAATTTAATTTTGCCGGTTTCTCAGATATCGAATTTGATACAGGTGCTGTGTGATTACATTAAATTTTTGTTTGAAAAAATTTGATTATAAACAATTTAAATATTATTAATTGACTTTGTAGACAAGCCACTATTTAATAGCTTCTTTACAATATAGCTGGTTATGTAATAACTGTATTTACTGTGCTGCCCGCAGCTAAAGAAAATTAAGACTAATAATAGCTTATTTTTAACCGGCATTTATTTCATCAGGATGAGATTGTGTTCCATTCATTTTTTCCAAAGCCACGTTGGTTTTTTCCGTCTGCCATATTGTGGATAGGTCTGAATATTGCTCTCTGGTATTGCGGTGGGGAGAGTGCCGGAGAGTGGTTTGGCTGGCCGCAAGGCTATGCGGACAAACCTCTGGCTATTGGTCTTTCGCGTTTCTGGTCGCCGGCATTTTTGTGGTTTTATCTCTGGTTCTTGCTGGCTACAATCATTTTTGCTGTTTTCTGGTCAGTAGTAGCAAAACATCCGTGGCAGCGCTGGTCAATATGGGGTTCTGCTTTAATTCTTTTTAATATCTGGTTTAGTGTACAGATAAACGTAACGATTAATGCCTGGTATGGTCCTTTCTGGGATATGATTCAGAAGATGCTCAGTAATGGGGGTGGGCCGATCAGTGATTTGTATCAGAATATACTAACATTTTTGCAGATTGCGATGGTTGCAGTAACAGTATTTGTATTAAATACTTTTTTTGTCAGTCATTATGTATTTCGCTGGCGTACAGCCATGAATTATTACTATATTGAAAACTGGTCGAAACTGCGTACTGTTGAAGGGGCTTCTCAGCGTGTTCAGGAAGATACAATGCGCTTTGCCACTATTGTAGAAGAGTTGAGTGTCAGTCTGGTTCGGGCGGTTATGGTATTGATTGCATTTTTACCTCTACTGTTTCAGTTATCCAGCCATGTGCCGGCATTACCAATAATTGGTGAAGTAAAATATTCACTGGTTTGGGCAGCACTGGGCTGGTCCTTGTTTGGTACAGTTTTATTAGTTGCGGTCGGTATTAAATTACCCGGACTTCAGTTTAATATTCAAAAAGTAGAAGCTGCATATCGTAAAGAGCTGGTATATGGGGAAGATGATAGTGAACGTGCTCAGCCGGCGACATTGAAAGAGCTTTTCGAACGGGTAAAGGTTAATTACTACAGACTGTATTTTCACTATGCCTATTTCAATATGGTGAGTATATGGTATTTACAGCTGGATGGTATATATGGTCTTGTTATGTTATTTCCATCCATTGCTGCGGGTACCATGACTCTGGGCTTAATCAATCAAATTCTTAACGTATTTAATAATGTTCGTGAATCATTTCAGTATCTTATTAATTCATGGAAAACCATTATTGAGTTGCTGTCAATTCATAAACGTTTGAAGGCTTTTGAATCTATACTAAATGACAAAAATTGATATCTGATTGTTTAGAAAATTCTATGGGTATTCAGCTCTGACCGGATACCCATTAAATTTTATCAGTTTGCTCCAATAATGGATGAATAGTGATAATGTAACCAAAAGTTACATGAGAATCTTATTGGGTATTTCACAAATTTAAATTTACAAGTTGTAATTAAGCAAAATAAATCTTGATTATATTTGCAGAGTTTTTTTATTGATAATCCAGTGCAATCAGTTTTTTATCTATAGCTGTTGAGGGTTGAAATTCAGAGCTGATGATATACAAAATGTTATTTTTATCCTGTAAAAAAAGCGGAATAGCCTGCGGATGATCATGACAATACTGATGATAATCATAGGTAGCGGTAATATTGGTAATTTTAATTTTTGTCTGCTTACCGAGCATATTTTCCAGCCTTCTGAAAGTCACATCTTTGCCAAAAAGCTGGCGGGAAACATATTGATACTGTTTTTGTGCACGCGATGTTAAATCCTGTTCTTCATTAAAACGGATGCGATATATATTCTGTTCGCCAAAATCATGCCGAAATTGCAGCTCACATAATGTATTCAGTTCTTTATCACGGCTAACAGCAAACAGATAGCCAATACCTATCAGGTCAAGCTCAGTTTGTGCATTTTCTGAAACAGGGTTGCCAAAATATGTACGTAACCCCTTCATGCGCGCACGGGCAATTTGTACATAGTGATAATCGGCAACTAAAACATCAATATTAAGCTGCTTAAGTGTTGTAGCCAGCATCAGGGCTACTTCATTACTGCCTACAATCAGTACACCGTTATTACCGGGTTCACGGACTTTTAGTATACCGGCAACGGTTTTGGCACCAAGTCCCTGTATCAGGACAGTACCAATAATAATCAGAAAAACCATTGGTGCCAGTAGTTCAGTACCGGATAAGTGTTGATTTTGCAGGCGTAATGCAAACAATGAAGCAATGGACGCAGCGACGATACCGCGCGGACCTATCCAGCTAATCATTATTTTTTCCTGGATACTTAGGCCGGAATTAAAAGAAGAGAACCATACAGCCAGAGGACGTGCAATAAACATTGCGATAAATAGCAAAGCCAGCCCACGCCAGCCTAAACCCAGTAACGCAGTAACGTCCATACGGGCAGCAAGAATAATGAACAGCGTAGGTATAAATAATAAAGTTAAAGATTCATTAAATGCGAGAATACTTTGACGAGGAAATTGCGGCCAGTTTGCCAGGGCGAGTCCTAAAATAGTAACGGTTAACAAACCAGACTGGCTTTCGAGATAATTGGATACGGAAAACAAAATTAAAACAAAGGCAAATGTTACGACATTGCGCATATATTCAGGCAGCCAGTAGCGTTTGATGGCATTGGCAAGAAATACTGCACCGAGACCACCGCAAATAAATGCTACCAGTACAATTTTGCTAAAAAGCAATAGAGAATTTTCATGTCCGTCAGAAACGATATATTCGTATACCAGTACAACTGCAATGGCACCTACTGGATCAATAATAATCCCTTCCCAGCGCAGAATATTGGCAATTTTCGAACGAGGACGCACACTGCGCAGCATGGGTGCAATAACAGTAGGGCCAGTTACACAGACAAGTGCACCAAATAACAGAGCTACCCGAAAATCCAGATTAAACAGCCAGTATGCCGCCAGCGATAATACGACAATAGTTATCACTGCTCCAAGCGTAACCAGATTCTGCACAACTCGTCCGTGCTGGCTGATTTCATGAAATTGCAGGGTCAGTGCGCCTTCAAACAAAATAATGGCAACGCCAAGTGAAATAGAAGGAAAAAGTAGACTTCCCAGCACTGTATCAGGATGAAACCAGCCCAGAACCGGACCAATCATGATTCCGGTAAACAACAAAAAGAGTACAGACGGTTGTTTTAAATACCATGCCAGCCATTGAGCGCCCATGCCCAGAGCCAGTAATATCGATAACTGAAAAGCGATATCCATTGCTTATATTTGTGTAGTTCTCAGAATTGCTATTCTGCCACAAACTTGTTTCGCTATTATTATTTTCGATGAAGTGACGATTATGTATTAACTAAATGATATTTATATTGACAGATTATCAAACTTAGACTGATTGTTTGGCAGGCAAATACATGTTAATGGAAATTAACATGTATATCTTTAGGTTATATTAATTTATGTATTATAAATACAATTAATTTGTAGCTAAATTGACTGAATCGCTGCACAATTATGCATGTTTATAATGGGAATTAAATATATTCCAGATGTCTGTGAATGTAATTAATGCCTGTCTAGTGTGCAAGTTATTGTTTTGTTTTCAATAATGTGTGCACGCAATCATGGAGACGATATGAATACACGTATTGAACATGACAGCATGGGTGAAATTGCTGTATCTGAAAATGTTTACTGGGGTGCGCAGACTCAGCGCAGTCTGCAAAATTTTGATATTGGCGGCGAAACTTTGCCACCAGCTATGATTCAGGCAATGGCTCTGGTTAAAAAAGCAGCCGCATTAACTAACCAGCAGCTTGAGCGTATCAGCGGTGAATGTGCCGGTCTGATAGTACAGGCAGCTGAACGTGTTCTGGAAGGGAAACTGGCTGACCAGTTCCCATTGGTGGTATGGCAAACCGGCTCTGGTACGCAGAGTAATATGAACATGAATGAGGTTCTGGCTAATGTGGCCAATGAAATAGCTGGTCAGCCAAGAGGCAGTTATAAACCGGTACACCCGAATGATCATGTTAACCATGCTCAGTCTACCAATGATTCATTTCCGACTGCTATTCATGTCGCTACAGCAATTCAGATTAATAAGCATTTGATTCCCGCTGTACAGGCTTTACGTGACACACTGGCTTCTAAAGCAGAAGCCTTTAAAGATATTGTTAAAATTGGTCGTACACACCTGCAGGATGCGACACCGCTGACACTGGGTCAGGAATTCAGTGGCTATGTCAGCCAGCTGGATCATGGACTAGAGCGTTTGCAGCAGGCATTACACTGGTTATATGAATTGCCATTGGGTGGTACGGCTGTAGGCACTGGTTTGAACAGTCATCCGCAGTATGCAGAAAAATCAGCAGCTAAACTGGCTGAGTTAACCGGTTTACCGTTTGTTAGTGCACCTAATAAATTTGAAGCACTTGCTGGACGTGATGCAGTGGTATTCGCTTCTGGAAGCCTGAAAACTCTGGCAGTTAGCCTGAACAAGATTGCCAATGATATTCGCTGGCTGGCCAGCGGACCTCGCTGCGGTATCGGGGAAATTACTATTCCGGCAAATGAACCTGGTTCAAGTATTATGCCGGGTAAAGTGAATCCGACACAGTGTGAAGCCATGACTATGGTAGCTGCTCAGGTAATGGGTAATGATACGACTATTACAGTAGCGGGTGCTTCGGGTAATTTTGAACTGAACGTATTTATGCCTGTACTGGTGTTTAATATTCTGCAATCAGTACGTTTACTGGCTGATGCATGCAATAGTTTCAATCTGCGTTGTGCACAAGGAATTGAACCTGTAAAAGAAAAAATTGATGCCAATTTACATCATTCACTGATGCTGGTTACTGCGCTGAATCGTCATATTGGTTATGAAAAAGCAGCTAAAATTGCTAAAACTGCTTATGCACAGAATACAAGCCTGAAACAGGCAGCAATAGAGCTGGGATTTCTGACAGCAGAAGAGTTTGATAAATGGGTTATTCCTGAAGATATGATTGCACCACACTAATGGTGTAATCTGATTAAAAGCCGCATCGAATTAATTCCATGCGGCTTTTTGATATTAAACTCAGTATTATCGGTTGTATGATTAAGCTTTTAAAATTGATTACAATCTGATAATAAATTTTTTGTATATTTTAGTTAGTTTGCTGTATTTTTAATTAAACGCGCTTCTAACCTTACATAGCGGTGTTTGTCCAGTAATTGCAGACGTACACCAGTAGTATCATTGATTATACGCCATGATTTAACAAAACCTAATGTACCGGTACCAGTCCGTTCATCTTCTATATTGGCACATAGTTTAGTGATGCCGAAAGGCTTACTTAATCGCAATGTATGACGATAGTCGCGATAGGTTCCGTTTATATGATTACAGCCGAAATAAGCAAAATACTGGTGTGTATTCGGATCAAAACGAATGCGAGAAGAAGTATCTGGTGTGGGTTCTCCATTCAGAGAACGGATTTCCCAGTTACCGGATAAAAATCTGGTATCAGGCTTATCTGCAAAAGCACAGGCATTAGTTATAAGCAAAACAGCCATACAACCCAGAAAGAATGTTAGTTTCTTCATCTTTTTAATTTCATTTACTTATATAGCCAATTAATTTTGACATATTTTAGTATTTTAGCATTTTTATTCAATTTTGTCAGATTTTGCGCATTATTGTTCGGATTCGCGTTGTTGTTTATACAAACGTAACCATTCAAGAGCTTCTGTTTTTTGCTGATCATTTCCATATTGTAAATCTCGCATGGCGCGGCGGTAACCAGCCTGCTCCTGTGCCTTGGCAATTTGCTGCTGCTGAAAAGAGTCTTGATTATCAGGCACTCTTCTGTGTATCTGTTGCGTTTGTGCTTTAGCCATTGCTTTTGCAATCAGGGCAGCCGGATTAATTTTTCCGGCAGACTTTGC
The DNA here is from genome assembly GCF_016101225.1 of Snodgrassella sp. W8135. Lineage (NCBI taxonomy): Bacteria > Pseudomonadati > Pseudomonadota > Betaproteobacteria > Neisseriales > Neisseriaceae > Snodgrassella > Snodgrassella sp. W8135. The sequence goes on along the minus strand of NZ_JACFQX010000001.1, from coordinate 1,247,178 downwards.
TGCAGAAGTTGTGGTTGTTGCAGGCTCTTTAGCTTTGCGTGCATGCAGTTGCTCCTCTTTTAAACGCTGCAGGCGTTGCAGACGTTCGGTACGATGCTGAAATCGCAGACTTGCCTGAGTAGCAGCAGCAAAACGGTCACTTTCCTGCCCATCGGTCAGTGTTCTTGACCGTGGTAACCAGTGTTCAAGTACCGGCTGCATATCGATACAATCAACCGGGCAGGGGGCAATACATAATTCACAACCACTGCATTCAGTGCTGATTACTGTATGCATTTGTTTGGTTGCGCCCATAATCGCATCTACCGGACAGACTTTAATACATGCCGTACAACCGATACACTCGGTTTCATCAATTACAGCTATTGCTTTAGGGAGGGCAGCTTTAAGCGCATCAGCCGGAGGAAGAACCTGCACTTTTAACAGTTTAGCTAAATCACTGATGACAGCAGTACCGCCCGGTGTACAAAGGTTAATTTCAGCTTCTCCGCGACTCAATGCCTGAGCATACGGCAAACAACCCTGATATCCACATTGCCTGCACTGAGTCTGAGGTAAAAGCCGGTCAATGTGTTCAGAAGCAATAGACATGATAAAACTACGTAGTTTTTAATACTTAAAGAACTATTCTAACATAAAGCTAAAACAGCAAATTTATACATATAAGCAGACTTTATTAAATATTATAGTCTGTTTATTCTGCTTTGTATTCAATCCTGTGCGGTTGTGGCTGAAATTATTTACCTGCAGGTGCTGTCCAGCCTCCGCCAAGAGCCTGATAAAGTGAAACCTGTGAATTCAGATAATCTGCTTTACTCTGAATCAGCTGACTTTGTACGCTTAGTAAATTGCGCTGGCTGTCCAGAACATCAAGATAAGGAGAATAACCTGCACGATAACGATTTGTTGCATGGTGCAGGGCATTCTCCAGTGCATTTCGTTCCATTTCCAAAGCTTGTTCCTGTTCCTGCAGGCGATAACTGCCGGATAATTGGTCTTCAACTTCCTTCAGAGCAGTCAGCACAGTTTTGCGATAGTTCCAGACAGCTTCATTACGTTTAGCTACATTCAGATCAAAATTTGCTTTTAATCGTCCGCCTTCGAATACAGGTGCCAGAATACTGCCGCCTATACTCCATAAATTAACCGGTTCTTTAATTGGTGAAGTGGTAAACAGACGGCCGAATGTAGCGCTGATTTTCACGGAAGGTAAAAATTGTGCCTGAGCCGAAGCCAGACTGGCATCACTGGCAGCTATTAATAGTGCTGACTGAACTATATCCGGACGATTTTTCATCAGATCAGAAGGCAGTATGTCAGGTATAGCCGGTGCATGCAGTTCCGATAAGGATAAACCGCGTTCAATGGTACGGCTGCTACTGCCTGTCAGCATACTCAGAGCATGTTCCTGCTGGCTGATACTGGATTGAACTACTGGAATCTGTTGCAGTGTGGCTGCATATTCAGCCTGTGCCTGATTCAGTTCCAGCTTGGATGTATAGCCGACATTAGCTTTAGATTGAGCAATTTTTAGCTCTCGCTGACGCGCTTCCAGAGTTTTTTGCAGTAAATTCAGCTTTTCATCAAGTGCACGCAGAGTGACATAAGATTTAACCGTAGTTGTGATGACACTCAGACGGGTTGCTTCTTCGGCAATTTCACTGGCCTGCCGGTTCAGACGACGTGCTTTCCATGCATTACGGTTTTGACCAAAAACATCCAGTTCGTATGCAGCCTGAAATGTTGGCTGTTCTACCCGGTTAATGGTAGCAATACCAAAAGCATTCAGGCTTTTTTGCCGTGAAGTACCGCCGCTGGCTTCCAGACTGGGTAGTAAGGATGCGCGCGAAGCATGTTCCTGAGCGAGTGCTTCCTGTATTCGTGTTTGTGCCAGAGCGATATCAATGTTATTAGCAAGTGCTTCACTGATAAGCCGGTTTAAAACCGGATCATTAAGCTGAGTCCACCATTGTGCATCTGCATGTTGAGCGGAGTGATGATACTGTTCATGCCACTGTACCGGAACGTCGACCCGCGCAGCTGCCGGAATGTTCGGAATTCTGGGAATACAACCACTGGCACTGACTGATAGGGCGATCAGGGTAAACAGTCTGATTAAAGGTGTTTTCATGCTTTCACTCTGGTTGTATCTATACTTACTACCACAGACATGCCCGGGCGCAGACGTTCAAAAAGATCATTACTGGTATCAATGCGTATACGGACAGCGATACGCTGTGGCACTTTAACGAAGTTACCTGTAGTGGTATCTGGTTTGATTGCAGAAAACTCACTGCCCGCAGCCGGAGAAATTTTTTCTACGGTACCTTTGACTCTGGCTCCGTTCAGGGCATCCACTGTAAACCATGCTGGCTGACCAACGCGGATATTGGCTGTCTGTGCCTCTTTAAAGTTAGCGACTACCCATTTGTGTGCGGGTACCAGAAACATTAATTGTGTTCCGGCATTTACCAGCTGACCATTTTTGACACTGATTTCACTTAGCCGGCCATTTTCAGGCGCCCGGACAACGGTATTGGATAAATCAATCTGAGCCAGTCCGAGCTGTGCATGTGCATTATCAACGTTTGCTTTCAGGCCGCTCTTGTTAACATGAGTGCTTTTCAGATCTTCCTGAGCAACCCGATATTGTGCTTTAGCTTCCGCAACTCCGGTTTGAGCCTGTTTTAATGCAGCTCTTGTCTGGTCGCGTTCACGTAAGGAAAGCGAACCATCAGCAACCAGAATATTTACCCGGGCCATATCAGCCTGAGCTTTTTCCAGTTGCGCCTGAGCATTGGCAATATCTGCCTCACGGGCTGCCAGAGTTGCTTCTTTACTGCGGCGATTCTGTTCGTAATTGGCTAAAGAGCTATCCTGTAAACCAATTCCGGCTTCAGCGGCTGCAACTTTTTGTTTGTAGATGCGGTCATCAATCTGTATGAGTGGCTGTCCAGCCTTAACGTCGTCAAAATCCTGAACATATACCTTAGTAACGTAACCAGTTACTTGAGGACTGATTATGGTAGTCTGACCACGTACATATGCATTATCAGTTGATACCATTGAGTTGCGGAATGGTGGTAATTTCCATGCACGTAAAATCATCAGGACACCAAGCATTAATACCAGTACCAGAATAGCTGTTACAAACCATTTACGTTTAGGAGGCTGCCACTGACTGGCTGCCGGCTGGGCAGGTGAGGGATTAGCCTTACCGGCAGAAGCGGATGAGCTGTTTTGCTGGTTCGTGCCCGCCTGATTCGTATTTGGCTGAGCAGATGTCTGTTCTTTAGCGGTTTTGTTTGCTGCCGGAGCAGACTGTACAGTTTGATTGCCGGTTGTTTTCTGATTTTGATCCGGATTGTTTTGTTGTGTGTCAGTCATTATTGTCCTTCTTTATTTTATTGTTTTGGCGGTTCTTGCATTGCACGCTGGCGGGCAGCCGCATAGTTTCTCAGTTCACGCCCGATAGGGTTGGTACCGTGTATCTGATGCCACCAGCGATGTGCGCCGACAACCAGAAAGCAGATTAACGAACCGATTCCCACCAAAACAAATAAATCATTGTAAGCAGCTATTTGTGCCAGCATGGTGTCCTGTTGAATCAGTTTACTGACACCATAGGCATGATTCCAGCTGCTATCAAAACTAAAGCGCTGGCTGGCCAGAGCATTCTTCTGAATTGCCTGATTGACTAGCGGGTCTGTCAGGTATGCACTGTCTGCGCTGTTAATCAGATGAATGCGTGTTCTGATCGTAATGAAAGCATTAAGTAACGCTGAACCGATTAGTCCACCGACAGTTTGTGAAAAACCGAATACTGCCGAGAAACTCATGATGTATACAGGGTCTTTGGAAAGAGCCCGTATCAGTCCTTCCATCATAACCGGCCCGAAAAAAAACAGCGAAGCAAAGGCAATCATAAACTCGGGAATATAGAAGTTAACCGGCCGTGACCACTGATTCTGTCCAACTTCCATAAAACTGGCCATAGCAATAATGGCAAATGAAATGACCAAAGGTAATTTAATATCAAGAGGATTGAATGTTAATACACTAGTAAGCAATCCGAGTGCAGCACCGCAGGAAACAACAGCATAAAAATGTATCATCTGGTCATTACTCAGACCTAAAACTGTCATCAGACCGGCCGCACCCATATTTTGTTCAGATAAGGCAACCCGTATCAGTGAACCGAAAATCAGTATCTGGAGCATACCGTTGGTATGCATCATCCATTTGATATCCAGCATCGGGTGTTTGCGGTTGTATTCAATAATCACGGAAAGCATACAGCATACGACGCCGGCTACAAACAGCCAGCCAATCCAGTCTTTGTCCCACCAGACAATCCTGCCTTGTACCGCTCCTGCAGAAATAAAGGCAATTCCGGCAGCCAGCAAAGGGAAGCTTATCAGATCAATTTTTTCGAAAGATTTTTCCAGATAGCCAGAGGGAATAGGTAACAGCCATACTGCACCGCATACCAGTAATGCCATACCTAGCTGAAAGCTGAATACAAGCTGAAACTGTTCGTGCTGTAAAAGCAGGGGAGAAATAAATCTGGCCAGCGGCTGGCTGAGCTGAGTAAGCCCCAGCCCGAATATCATGCCTTTACCACGATGAATAGCCGGCATCGCCTGCATCATGTAATACATGGCTACACTGTTTAAGCTGCCGCCTACCAACCCGCTCATACCACGGGCGAATAATTCCATATAATAATCATGGAAAAAAAACTGAAGGCAATTAGTCAGTATCAGCCCAAGAATGATATAGCCTACATAACGCGGCAACCCGAAATTCTGGCGGATTTTAAAAAGTAATACACTGATAATGGCGCTGAACATGTAATAAGATACCTGTATCCAGCCGCCCTGTTCAGGTGTCAGTCCCAAGTAGCCCTGAATCTGGGGAATGTTAGCCAGCATCATGCCATTGGTAAATCCGGCAGTTAAGCCAACGATTGTTCCAATGATGCCGTAGCATAAACGCCTTTTCCACGGATGGTCGGGAAATGACGGTGAGCCCGCCATCATGGGGCGTTCATGCGGTTTTAACTGATAGATATTTTGAGACATGGATTTTTTACTGCAATATACATATGCTGAAGCCGCTACAATTAAAAATGCCATCCAGTAATCCTGATTAACTCAGATGGATGGGCGATAAACGTTCAGCGTGTAATTATTCTAAAACAAATTTTTAGTTTCTGCTAACAATATTTTAATATCTGTGATAATAACTCTGCTTTAGAATAACGGATATAAATTGTTAATTTTTAAAATTATTTATCATTGTATAAATATAAAACTATTGTGTCTGTCAATAAATCTCAAGTGATAAAGATAAATTACGATTACATAAATATACGATAATTAAAACAGACAAGACCGCATATTAGTTTAATGTAAGATAGGACGAAAGTTCAGTAATTACTGATTGATTTTTTAGAGACAGGCATAAGTGATAATCACTCATAAGTATTAACTTATTTTGTTAATAAAAAATCCAGAAGAGCAGATGGTCGTTAAAAACAAAAAAGCATAATCCTGAGATTATGCTTTTTTGTTTTTAACTGGTGCCGGCACCAAGAGTCGAACTCGGGACCTTCTGATTACAAGTCAGCTGCTCTACCAACTGAGCTATGCCGGCGAAAGAGGAGCGCATTATGCGCAATAAAATTAAATCGTGCAAGCCTTTTTGGTGATTATTTTTTAAATTTACAATTAAACTGCTGTTTTAACGATTAAATAAAATATTCAAGTTTTAGCCTGATGGCGACAAACTATAACTATTTTTTATAACGTCCTATATTATAATACTGGGTTTTGTTTATTTATCGGGAGTGTCAGGGTGGGACACCATTTGAAACTCGCGCTTGCCGGCGCGCAAATTCTGTTTGTAGCATTTGGTGCTATGGTTCTGGTACCGTTGCTGACAGGGCTGAATCCGGCACTGGCATTAATGGGTGCAGGTATAGGTACTTTATTATTTCAACTTTGTACTAAACGTAAAGTACCGATTTATCTTGGTTCCTCTTTTGCGTTTATTGCACCGATTATTTATGCCATGCAGGAATGGGGACTTGGTTCAACTATGTTTGGTCTGTTTGCTGCCGGCTTTATGTATTTTGTTTTTGCCGCATTAATTAAATGGCGCGGTCTGGCTTCAGTACATCGTTTACTGCCACCAGTGGTCATTGGTCCGGTGATTATGGTGATAGGTTTATCGGTGGCTGTGGTAGCGAGCAGTATGGCTATGGGCAGATCCGGTGATAAGCAGGTGGTTGATTACGCTCATTCATTATTTTTGTCCGGTTTCACATTTGCTGTAACGGTTATTGTTACAGTATTCGGCAGCAAAATGATGCGGCTGATTCCGATTCTGATCGGTGTGGCTGCCGGTTATATTATGGCCTTATTTACCGGTATGGTAGATACCAGTGCCATGGCAGCGGCACCCTGGTTTGCTGTGCCGCATTTCGCTACACCTGAGGTTAACTGGCAGGCTGCACTGTTTATGCTGCCCGTAGCTATCGCACCAGCTATTGAGCATATTGGCGGAATCATGGCGATTGGTAAGGTAACAGGCCACGATTATGTAAAAGACCCCGGTTTGCATCGGACTTTGCTGGGTGATGGTTTGGGTGTATGTGTGGCCGGTCTGATTGGCGGCCCTCCGGTTACTACTTATGGAGAGGTTACCGGCGCGGTGATGATTACTAAAAACAGTAATCCGGTAATTATGACCTGGGCAGCCGTTTTTGCAATTTTTATGGCTTTTTTTGGTAAGTTTAATGCATTTCTCAGCTCTATTCCGTTGCCGGTAATGGGCGGGATTATGTTGTTGCTGTTTGGTACTATTGCTTCATTAGGTTTGAAAACGCTGATTGATGCCAAAGTGGATTTGATGGAACCGCGTAATCTGGTGATTGTCAGTTCCGTACTGACTGTCGGTATCGGCGGTATGGTTGTGAAGATTGGTACGATGGCTTTTGCTGGTGTGGGTTTGTGCGCTTTACTGGCGATTGTGCTTAATTTGCTGTTACCGGCTAAATCATCTGTTCAGTCCTGATAGATTATTTAAACGATTTATCCTGTAAAAAACCGCAGCTTGTTTATTGCTGCGGTTTTTGTATTTGGATATTAATTCTGTCTTTTAAGATAGTTTCAGTAAGAAATATATCAATTCAGATACAGGAATTTCAGGACAAATTACGTGCAGGAATATTAACTGTCTGAATATCAACGGCCAGTTAAATAGAGATTAATGATACAGATAAATATTTAGGTCATTATCCTGCAAAAGACAATTTCTTCAATTTCAAACAGAAAATAGCGGCTTTTGCCGCTATTTTAGACTAACCGGACAACCGGCTAAGATTAAGCTGCCTGAATATTAGCCGCTTGTTTACCTTTTGGACCGGTGGTCACATCAAAAGATACACGTTGACCTTCTTTCAAGGTTTTGAAACCATTCATGTTGATTGCAGAGAAATGTGCAAACAAATCTTCGCCACCTTCATCTGGGGTAATAAAACCAAAACCTTTAGCGTCGTTAAACCACTTAACAATACCAGTTGCCATGAAACTTCCTATACATAAAAAACAAAATAAAGAACAAGTTTACGACACAAAAAGGCCAAAAAAATAGTGAACGACTGTACAACAGTTTGTCTGGCAGTCTATGTCTGACTTGTTAAGTAGTCTTTTTACATAGGTTAAGAACTAACGTCAAGCAAGCTTACCGAAAAATGATAAAATTATTAAAACCGTTACTAAAAACCCACAGATACATGTAGATTAATAGACAATGTCAAATTCGAAGATACAAATTGTTAGCCAGAGCCAGAAATCCATGATAATGCCGCCAAAGCGCTATAAAGTGGTTTTGCTGAATGATGATTACACGACAATGGACTTTGTAATTGCAATTTTAATGGATGTGTTTCATTTACCACATACGCAGGCCATAGCTATTATGCTGATGGTACATGAATCAGGCAGCGGGATATGCGGTGTGTTTCAAAAAGATATTGCAGAAACAAAATGTAATCAGGTTTTGTCACGCTCGGAAGCAGCCGGTTTTCCTTTACAGTGTTTGGTAGAAGAGGCCTGAATTGCCTGTTTGGGTAATTACGGGTGAAATATTAGTTCTGCGGGCGCTACTTGAATTTTATCGTGTATGCTTCATGTTGTTTATACAAGTGAATAAAATTGGTTGCAGTCGCTATTGATAACGTTACTTTGTCAGGAGGTCGGATATGATTTCGGCACAGCTTGAAAAAATTCTGCAATATGTTTATGCCGAGGCTCGTAGCCGTGCCTTCGAATTTATTGGAGTGGAACATTTATTGCTCGGCCTGTTGCAACAAAGTGAAGATGTTAGTGAAGTATTACAGGCTGTGGGTGTAGACAATCATTTGCTGGCTAAACAGTTACAACAGAGTATTTATGAAAACACTCCGGTTTTGCCGGATAATGAGCTGGAACAGTCTGAATTACAGCCTACACTGGGTTTTCAGCGGGTTTTACAGCAGGCTATCGTGCATGTACGTGCGGCTCAGGCAAAAGGAGAGGTAACGCCGGTTGATGTATTGGTTGCGATAATGTCGGAAAAAGACAGTCATGCTGTCTATTTTATTGAATCGCAATCAGTAACCCGTCTGGATGTGCTGCGATATCTGACACTGGGTAATCATCGTTTTTCTCAGGATAAAAATACCGAGCAGAATAATGAAACAGAAGCAGCCAAAGCAGAGGCAAAAGCACTCGAACTGTATACAGTGAATCTTAATATGGAGGTAATGGCCGGACGTATTGATCCGTTAATCGGACGCAATGAAGAAATGCAGCGTCTGATTCAGACATTGTGTCGACGGCGCAAAAACAATCCATTACTGGTAGGTGAGGCTGGTGTAGGTAAAACTGCTCTGGCAGAAGGACTGGCCTATCTGCTGGTGAATGAAAAGGTACCTGAATCTATTAAGGGGTCAGTAGTTTTTTCTCTGGATATGGGCGCACTGCTGGCCGGTACCAAATATCGTGGTGATTTTGAAGCACGCCTGAAAGCAGTAATCAAAGAATTAAGTGAGCTGGATAAAGCTGTATTGTTTGTTGATGAAATTCATACCATCATCGGAGCCGGCAGTGTATCCGGCGGGACAATGGATGCATCCAATCTGCTTAAGCCCGCGTTAGCTAAAGGAAGTATGCGCTGTATTGGCGCCACTACGTATCAGGAATACCGTACTATTTTTGATAAGGATCATGCATTAAGCCGGCGTTTTCAGAAAATAGATGTAGTAGAACCTTCCGTACCGGAAACGGTACAGATATTGCAGGGCTTACGTCCGGCATTTGAGCACTTTCATCAGGTACGTTATACCCGTGCAGCATTACAGGCTGCTGCTGAGTTATCCGCACGCTATATAAACGAGCGATTTCTGCCTGATAAGGCGATTGATATCATTGATGAGGCAGCTGCTGCACAAAAAATTCAGCCGAAATCCAGACAGCGTAAAGTTATCGGACGGGCTGAGATTGAGGCTATTGTCGCTAAGGTGGCACGTATTCCGGAAACTGCTGTTTCTCATGATGATAAGCAGGTATTGCGTTTTCTGGCCGATAACCTGAAAGCAAAAGTTTTTGGACAGGATCAGGCTATTGATGTACTGGCTGCATCAATAAAAATGGCTCGTTCCGGTTTGAAACCGGCTGATAAGCCGATTGGCAGTTTTCTGTTTGCCGGGCCTACCGGCGTCGGTAAAACTGAGGTTGCCAGACAGCTGGCGCAGTTGCTGGATTTACCATTACTACGCTTTGATATGTCTGAATATATGGAACGGCATGCAGTTTCGCGTTTGATTGGTTCACCGCCGGGCTATGTTGGATACGAGCAGGGTGGATTGTTAACTGACGCGGTGAATAAACAGCCGTATTGTGTGTTACTGCTGGATGAAATTGAAAAAGCCCATCCTGATGTATTTAATGTGCTGTTACAAGTGATGGATTATGCCAAACTCACAGATAATAATGGACGTAGTGCGGATTTTCGTAATGTAATTGTCATTATGACCACTAATGCAGGTGCTGCCGAGCTTGCCAGACCGAATCTTGGATTTACCGGTCAGCGTGAACAGTCTGACAGTTTGATTGCTATTAAGAATACTTTTACTCCTGAATTTCGCAATCGCCTGGATGCTATTGTTCTATTTAAGGCATTGGATGAACAAATTATTGCGAAAGTGGTTGATAAGTTCTTGCTGGCTCTGGAACAGCAGTTATTGTCTAAACAGGTTGTGGCAGAATTTACACCGGCTCTGCGTGTTTTTCTGGCTAAAAATGGTTTTGATGCAGCAATGGGTGCGCGTCCGATGCATCGTCTGATACAGGAACGTATCCGTAAATTGCTGGCAGATGAATTGCTGTTCGGAAGGTTAAGTGAGGGCGGTGCTGTGCTTATAGATTATCTTCCGCAGTCAGATGAAGTAGTACTGGATTTTGCGGATTCTCAGGAAGCTGATCAGAACAAATTTGAATCAGTAACAATTGAATAATTATGTTAAGAATGTCAAAATTAAGATAAAAAAAAGTGTGGCGAAGAGCCACACTTAAACACACACATCAAGAGGAAACCAATCAAAGTAAATTCATTATAATGTTTTTGTTCAGAAGTGTTTTGATTCATATCAAATGTAAAGCTTTAATCTGAAATTATTTGAAAAATTTAATCTCTCTGCTTTGTAAAAAAACAGAGAGATTGTTTTTTTATGTAATTGTCACTGCAATTGTGCAGGGAGAGGATCGTTTTGCAGCTTATCTACAGGTTGTAACCGCTGATTGAGATCCAGAACCTCTAGCTGAGTACTGTCCGTTTCACTGAAAAATTGTTTACTATACGGCAGTTGTGGGGTGCTGATTCCCAGCCATTGTGCAACTCCATCCAGCAATTCTAAACCGCTGCGCCGTGCTTTGTTACGTAATTGTCCAGTTTGATTACTGCTGATAATCACTAATGGAACATGATAGTTCTGATAGAAGTGATCATTATGACGAAGAATACTTTCAGAACGCACGATGCTGTTTTTTTCATAACTGTTTTTATCGTGACTTAAACCGTGATCGCTGAAATACAACATACTGAATGGCTGACCGCTGTGCTGTAATGCACTATATATCTGACTTAGTAAATTGTCTGTCTGCCGGATAGTGTCAATATAGCAGTTACTGTTGTTATTATCGACATAGTGATGCGCTGGTTGTGGAAGACGGTCGCACGGATTAGGATGAGAACCCATGATATGCAGCACAATCAGCCGTGACCGATTCGCAGGCAGTGGCTGATTTAAAACTTTTTGCAGCGGTGCAATAAGTTGATCATCAAAGCTGCGTATACCAAAATCGTATCCGGTTGTTTTCAGAAAAGTCACCTGATTTGCCTGATGAGCAATAGTGGAAATTGATGTATCGTATTGTCCGAGAGCCCCCTGATTAGATAACCAGACAGTATCCATACCGGCTTTCTTAGCCAGAGTAATAACATTATTCTGAATGCTGAAAGGTTTGCCATGGCTTAGCGTTAAGCCGTGTAATAATGAAATAGGCGTGTTGGGGCCGGCAGACAGCATATTATCCATAACAATATTGGCATGTTTATCCAGAAATGGTGTATCTGCATATTTAAAGCCATACAGATGCATATAGTCTGCACGTACACTTTCACCGATAATTAGTACATAGTTACGATAAATCTGATGGCTGCTGCTGATTTGCCAGTTGTCAGGTTTGGCTAAATCCTGCTTCATTTTTGCCAGTGCAGCAAAATAGGCTCGTGGTTGCAGATAGGCATCTGCTAAAAATTCCACTGGTTGTGCGCGCAACGCAAAACCACCGGTTGTATAGCCCTTACGTGCTGTCTGTACTGTCATTACTATTAGAATCAGTACCAGCGGAATACTCCAGTAAAAGCGCCAGCGAGGTGCTGCGGCTTTACGATTAAAACGTACAATAAACAGCGGAACGGCAGCCAGTAAAATAGTAGCAAGGTAGGTGTGCCATGGAATAGCACATATATATTCACTTGCTTCACTGGCGGTTGTGCTTAATAACGAAGCAACAATACCAAAACTTGGCCGGCCGTACAGAGTAGCAGTAGGGTGGTATAAAAGAATAATAATAGCACTTAACCACATCAGCCAGCGCCATACGCTCGGGAAGAAACGCTGTAAAAGCAGCATAAGCAGCCAGGTTTCAATAATCCGGTTAGGATTCGGCGGATAAGCCAGCGCATAAATCATTACCAGACTGTAAATAAGTAATAACAAAATCATCAGCAGATAATGTTTACGAGGTGTCAGTTTCATAAATAACTCAGGATGCAGGAGTAAAATTATCGGCAAAGAAAGCTGTTTCTGCCAGAGCAGCCTGTTTGAAGAATAAGGATTGTGCGCTGGCAATCATTTGCGGATGTCCGCATGCATATACTTCATGGTTGCTCATGTCAGGATAATCATTTAAAGCGATATCCTGTACATACCCTCGAGCTCCTTTCCAGGCTGATTCCGGACGGGCCAGTACCGCTGTCCACTTTGCCTGAACCAATTTGGCGCAGAGTTTGTCCAATAAGGTAGCATCGTACAAATTTTCTTCTGCGGCTACTCCCCAGTATACATGGATAGCCTGCCGGTATTGTTGTTCAGCCAGAGTATTCAGCATAGCTTCAATTGGCGCAATACCAGTACCAGATGCCAGCATAATTAATGGTTTTTGCTGTTTACTCAGTTGAAAGCTGCCTAAAGGTCCGTGAATGTGAATAATATCTTTTTGCTGAAGCCGTCCGTCAAATAATTGTTCAGAAAAAACACCACCCGTATGGCGGCGGACATGAATAACCAGCTGACGAGTATCAGTATTAAAACCGGCGATGGAGTAACTGCGGCGTAAATTATCAGCGAGAACAATATCGACATATTGTCCGGCTGTAAAATTAAACTGTTTTTTTAGCGGCAGTTTCAGGGTAATAATGGCTACATTGGCACAATAGCGAATATCATCAATCCGCGCATTCAGCGTTTGAACCGGCTGATTATTTTTACCCAGATAATTGGGTAGATAAAGTGTTATATCACTTTCAGCACTCTGACAGCATAATAAAATATCCTGCTGATTGCTGTCTTTACTGTTCAAGGCCGCCTGTGAATTGATTTCAGTAGTTTTGCCCTCGGTCAGTTGCGCCTTGCAGGCACCACAACAGCCACTTTTACAGGCATGCGGCAGCATAATACCGTTTTCAATAGCCGCATTAAGCAGTGATTCCCCTTGTTTTGCGTAAAAAGTTTCACTTGCCGGTAAAACAGTTATCCGATAACTCATATCTGTTTTATATTATTTTAAAGAAAACGGCTATTTTAGAACCTTGCCAGATAAAAGCCAAATCAGGAGGTAAAAAGTGATAATAAATGCCGCAGCGCAGATTACATTATTATTTAATGAAAAAAGCCTGTTATGTTAATAACAGGCTTATCATGAATACTGCCTGAAAAGGCAGGGAAAGATTTAATTAGAAAAGTATTTGGCGTAGATTTTGTCGTACTCGCCACTGGCACGAATTTTTTTCAATGCATCATTCAGTTTTTCTACTGTGGCTGTATCACCTTTGCGTACCACGAATCCATAATGGTCTACACCAAATTCCGGTACCTTATTAATAGTAAATTTATCAGCACCGTTGGCTTTAACATAATTACTGATAACAGCACCATCTGAAACCATGGCCTCAACTCCGCCATTTTCCAGCTCTTTAATGGCTAAAGGTACACTATCAAAACGGGCAATTTTGGTACTTTGGGCACCAAGTATTTTCTGAACGGCCAGATCACCGGTCTGACCACTTGCAACAGCTACCCGCTGCATATTATTTAACTCTGCCAGAGAATGAAAGGTTTTTGCTTTCGGTGTCAGTACCATCATAGAAATATCAAAGTACGGATCGCTGAAAGTCATACTTTGTTTACGTTCATCAGTGATGGTTACCCCGGAAGCTACTATATCTAAATCGCCATTATTTAAACTGGCAAACAGACCATCCCAGGGCTGGTCTTTAAACTGTATTTTGAAATTACCGGCTTTAGCCATTGCGGTAAGCAAGTCAATATCAAAACCGGTAAGTGAACCATTAGCGGTACGTGACTCGAAAGGGGCAAATTCGGCATTTGTACCCACAATATAAGTTTTATCGGCACTAGACTGTGCAGGTGCAGATGCAGATTCTGAATTATTTTTACTTCCGCCACAGGCTGTTAGCACCAGTGCAGAGCACATGGCCGCAGCGGCGAACCAGTGTTTGATTTTCATAAATGCTCCTTAAGTTCAGATGGGTTAATTGGCTAAGGAAGATGTTCTATACAAAAATTTACATTTGATAATATGCATCCTTACTGCCATGTCTGGTTTGATAGTAACATATTTAAATGATGACACAAGCTTTACAGATACTCTGTAATGTAGGTTTGCAGTGTTATAATTTCACTCTCACATATACAAGACATTTATTAACAGTATATAAATTATGTGTGTTTTAGTTTTACAGGATAATTTATGCATATAATACATACCATTGCTGAAATGCGTTCATGGCGCAGGCAGGCTAAACGCGTAGCCTTGGTACCGACTATGGGTAATCTGCATGAAGGTCATTTGTCACTGGTACGTACAGCTAAAGCTTATGCAGATTCAGTGGTAGTAAGTATATTTGTTAACAGGATACAGTTTGGTGCCGGGGAAGATTTTGATAAATATCCGCGTACTTTAGAGCAGGATGCAGAAAAACTTAAAGCAGCTGGTGCTGATGTGGTATTTGCACCTGATGAAAGCGAGCTTTATCCAAATGGTGTGCAGAGTTATTTTGTTGAACCGCCGGCAATCCAGAATGAGTTATGCGGGCGCAGCCGTCCGGGTCATTTTCGCGGGGTGGCGACAATAGTAACTAAATTGTTTAATATTGTTCAACCTGATGTAGCCTGTTTTGGTAAAAAAGACTATCAGCAACTGGCTGTGATAAAAGGCATGGTTCAGGATCTGAATATGAATATAGAAATCATTCCGGTAGAAATTGAACGAGCACAAACCGGTTTGGCTTTATCCAGCCGTAATGGTTATCTTTCGGCACAGGAGCATGTACAGGCAGCACAGTTGTTTGCACAGTTACAAAATATTGCCGATGCAATTAAGCTGGGAAATACTAACTTTTCGGCTTTGGAAAATAGTGCCGCAACGTATTTGCAACAAAATGGATGGCAGGTTGATTATATTGAAATCAGGCAGGCACAAACGCTGACAAAAGCTCAGATATCCGATAAAAATCTGGTTATTCTGGCTGCTGCAATCTTGGGAACTACCCGTTTAATTGATAATATAGAAGTCAATTTGTCGCATTAATAATAAAAATAGTCTGTTAACCAGATATTAACCATAAGGCAGCGTGAACACGTATGTGGTGGATTGTATTAATACTGTTAATTATTGCTATAGGCGCTTTATTCTGGTGGCGTAATATTCAGGAACGCAAATGGCAACTGGAATTGACCTATCTGACTCGCTATGAAAACCGGTTTCAGGCAGGTCAGTTTCCGGTATTGAAGGTTGCCAGACCCTCTTTGAAAAGCCGTATTTCTTATCTGGCGCAAAAGCTTGTACAGCGCAATCAGACAGTTCAAAGTTCAGCGCAACAAGAACAACCGTCAGAATCAGAACTGCAAAAGACTAAATCTGAAGCAATAGATACTGTAAATAATCATGAAGAAATTCACTCGGCTGTACCGGCTAATAGTACTGGTGAGAGCTGTCAGCCAGAACAACAGACTGAAAAATCGGAATCTGAACCGGTTACTCCTCAGATTACAGTTATTGAATCCGCCCCTATACCGGTAAAAAGTGAAACGGAAAAAACAGTCAGTGAAAATGAAGATAGTTTACAAGACACAGCCGAAACTGATAATGAATTGCCGGTAATAAAGGATAACCCTTTGTTTCCGGTTAAATTGTTTAAATCTTTAAAAGAAGATACTGCCGAAAAAGAAGATGCTGCCGATGGTAATGATATTCATGCTGAAGCTGTGGCCGAAGAAAATATTTTGCCGGATACAGACGAAGAGACTGATATCGATAATGATGATCAGACAGATCAAAACATACTGATTACCAGTGATGAGCATGCTGAAACCGCTGTGGTGTTCCCTCCGGATAAAAATCTGGAAGTAATTACTCTGGCAGAAGCTACCCGTAAAGTGGCAACTCATCCGCTTACTGATACGGTTAGTGAACAGGCGCCTGCTCTTGAAGTTATTCAGCTTAAATGGCAGTACAAACCTTTAAACAGTCAGAATCAGCAGCGCAATCGCAATGCGAAAGAAATTACTGTCGATGATCCGATATTAAATAAAGTTCGTTCGCGTACTAAAGCCGAACAGGCTGCTTTGTTAAAAGCCCGGGCATTAAAAAATTTTGATTTGGATGATTTACAACAGGCTACCCATCACAAACTGGGTAATTCTGTTGGTGCTCCTTCGCACCTGCCGCATTCTGTAACTACTATTCCTGAGCAGTCAGTTCATGAGCATAGACTCGGGAGAGAACATAATGGTGTGCAAATTATTAACGAAGAAGATATTCGTTTGAATCTGCTGCGTCAGCGACTGGCAAGACAGCGCCATCACGAAAATGCCCAGCAGTTTAATTCTGGTTATAGCATACCAGTAATAGCTGAAGATGAAATATATGCGAATCTGGCCAAAACCGATTCACCGGTGAACAAACAGAAATTTCAGCGACCGGTAGTCAGAGAAAGTGTTATTCCGGCAGCTGCACGTATCGGTAAAAGCCATACAGTAAAAATGACGGCACCCGTAGCTGATATGTCTGCAGACAAAGGTTTTACCGATGCCGCCGGCAGTGCACAGGCACCACTGTCAACCAGATTTACACCTTTTCATTCCATGCCGCCAACATCTATTACTACAGTTGCGGCTGGAAATGCTCCTGTAGCAGAAAATTACACCAGCAGTAATGCTGACTATAGCGATTCTTTTAATCGGCAGCCAGTACAGCAGAATGAAAATTTCACTGAGAATCTGCGCCCGAGAAGAAGTCTGTTTCATTATTCTCAGGATATGCCAACAGTAAAGCAGGCAGTAACTGTCAATAATAATTCAGAAAATTCTTATTATGAGAATTCTGATTTTAGTATTGGAAACGCTTCCTATCTATCTGATGATAGTGATGGAGATGTTGCTGTGGCGGAAACTCCGATATTGGCTACAGAAGATCCGTTTTTCGCTGAAATTGAAGAGCAGACAGAAACGCCAGATTATTTCCCTTTGCATGAACATTACAACGAAGAAGAAGCTAATACAGATATATCTGCATTTTTGCCAAAGGTTGAAACTCAACCGCAAGGCAGTTCGGAAGTTGTTAATCATGTCGAAGTCATTGAAAAAGATGAACAACAAACTGAATCAGTACCGGTTGTCGAAAGCGCCGGAGTAGTTATCCGAAATAACCGGCAGTCACTACCCACAGAACAAAAAAACTATAGTGCTCAGCCATCGCAAACTGCTATCGGTATGGCACTGCAAAAAGCTTTACATAAGACAGCGGCCGTCACACCGGTGCATAAACCACAGTTAAAACCTATGCTGCCGGGGATGGATTTATTATTACCACCATATTATGATCCCGCGGCACAACAAAGTGAAGAAACCTTGCTGGAAAATGGTATCACCATCGAAGAAAAACTGGCTGAATTTAAAGTCAAAGTTCGTGTCATCGATGCATTTGCCGGCCCGGTCATTACTCGTTATGAAATTGAACCGGCACAGGGCGTTCGCGGTAGTCAGGTAGTTAATCTGGAAAAAGATTTAGCACGCAGTCTGGGCTTTGCTTCTATCCGGGTAGTCGAAACGATTCCGGGCAAAACCTGTATGGGACTGGAATTACCTAACCCCAAACGACAGATTATCCGTCTTAGTGAGATCTTTTCAGCTTCGGTATTTCAGCAATCCCGTTCTAAATTGACGCTCGCTCTTGGTCAGGGTATTACCGGTCAGCCTGTGGTAACGGATTTGGCTAAAGCACCACATCTTTTGGTAGCCGGAACAACAGGTTCTGGTAAGTCGGTAGGTGTTAATGCCATGATACTGTCTTTGCTGTTTAAAGCCACACCTGAAGATGTACGCCTGATTATGATTGATCCGAAAATGCTTGAATTGAGCATATATGAAGGTATCCCTCATCTGCTGGCGCCTGTGGTTACGGATATGAAGCTGGCTGCCAATGCGCTGACCTGGTGCGTAAACGAGATGGAAAAACGCTACCGGCTGATGAGTCATGCAGGTGTGCGTAATCTGGCCGGATTCAATCAGAAAATTGCTGAACTGGGTGCACGCAATCAAAAACTGTTTAATCCGTTCTCACTTACGCCGGATAATCCTGAACCACTGGAAAAATTGCCTTTTATTGTTGTGATTGTTGATGAATTTGCCGATTTGATGATGACAGCCGGCAAAAAAATTGAAGAACTTATTGCGCGTCTGGCGCAAAAAGCCCGTGCTGCCGGTATTCATTTGATACTGGCTACCCAGCGTCCCAGTGTAGATGTTATAACCGGACTGATAAAAGCTAATATTCCAACCCGTATTGCTTTTCAGGTATCCAGTAAAGTAGACAGTCGCACCATTCTTGATCAGATGGGCGCTGAAAACTTGCTCGGACAGGGGGATATGCTGTTTTTACCACCGGGTACCGCCTATCCGGAGCGTGTACATGGGGCCTTTGTCGCCGATGAAGAAGTGCATCGGGTAGTACATTATCTGAAACAGTTTGGCGAACCCCAATATATTGATGATATTTTAACTGCCGGGGTCAGTGATGATGATATGTTCAGCAATGCATCGTCACGCAGTAGCGATGATGAGATTGATCCTCTGTATGATGAAGCAGTGGCGCTGGTAATTAAAACTCGTAAGGCAAGTATTTCTTCTGTACAAAGACAATTGCGCATCGGTTATAACCGTGCTGCACGTCTGGTTGAACAAATGGAAGCAGAAGGAATTGTCTCTGCCGCAGAAGGCAATGGCAATCGTACCGTGCTGGCTCCGCAGAGTAATCATCTGGATGGATAATCTTTTAAAAATAAGTTTGTTTCTGCCGATTTCTTAAACGCATATTTTTATATGCGTTTTTTTATATCAATATGAAATGTAACCCTATATTATGTACAAGTATTTTATTAAAGTGATGATTTTAAAAAACAGTATTGCTGCATAATAGTTAATATCAGTATTCAGCATCTGATGAAAAATTTAATAAAATAATATTTAGTAGTAAAGTATGTTTAGTATCAATTTATAGTATTGAATATTTCAATTACTGATATGTAGATATTTATAAAATAAACGATAAATAGAAGATTTAAACTAAATTTTTCAGTCTGAATATTAAACCAATTAAGTATTTGAGTTAATTCTTTGTATTTATTTGTATGATTAAAATGAATTGATTGTAATAATGTTGTTTAATTTATACATTTTACAGCCTTTTTTTAATAAAATGTCATATTTATTAAGAATTGTCTGCTACGCTGAAACGCGGTCTATGCTTAAATAATGTCAAACAATTAATTAATTTTGATTTGTACGTATAAAAACGCAAATAAATATACAAATATATTAATTAAAGTATATAAATTCTCATAATTGATAAATTATAAAAATATATATATATCAATTCTCATTAATAAATAAATATTGTAAGTAATTGTTTTTAAAGTTAAGTTGTTTGAATCGTTTATAGATAAGTCTTAAGATAAATCGGCAATGTTTGAAATATAAATCCTAATTTCAAAATTTATATATTTATATAAATGAAAATATATTAATTATCTGGAGATGAATTTATGATTGAATCTTACAAACGATTCTGGCATAACATTCTAAATTTTTCAGGGACTTCTAATCGTGCTGATTATTGGTGGCCGATTGTGATTAACTATGTTCTTGGAATAATTTTGACGTATGCAGTTGAAAAAATGCTCGGACATCCGATTAATGATATCTATACATGGGGCGACTGGACGATTGATTTTGTCTTTCTGGTAGTCTGCTTTGCTGTGTGGATAGCGACTTTGTCACTTCAGTTCAGACGGCTGCATGATACAAACCGTTCTGCATGGTGGATTCTGATTACTCTTATACCGATCATCGGGCAAATTTGGTTTATTATACTGATGTTGTTGCCAGGTAGGCCAAACCGTTTTGAGCAAAGATTATTCTAGTGCTTTTTGGTAATTTGGTTTACAGTAATAGCTCAGTATTACTTAAATTGCCCGTTTGATAGCTTAGTCTTATTTTTTCTTTTTACCAGCAGCTTATTTCACTTGAAATTAAGCTGCTGGATAAATATCTTAATTGTTATTGCTAAAAATATATTATTTATTGATTTAAATAATTTTTTGATACTAGATATCTACAGCACTCATTGAGCATTCTTCATATTCTGCGTTGGCTCATTAACACTGAATCAAATATTTTCCATTGCTGAATACTTTTATCAGCCAATATCAATAATGTTAATACTTTCAGAACAATAAAATATGGCGGTTCCATAAGCAGACCAGTCTGTTTGCTCAATATCAAATTCGGAGATGCAATACTTAATAAAATCCAAAATTAAACAATGTATAAATTTACTCTTATCAAAGTTTAAATAAATATCAAAGATATATTTTGACTTTTGCGTTATAGTGCTGCCAGTTTTCTGATTGGGGTGTTATGAAAAATCTGTGGCAAAAGTTTGATCGGTCGTTTTTACGCGGACAGAAGTTATCAAAAGTCCTGGTTGTGCTGATTGCTGTGTGGCTGTTTCTGGCTACCAGTCTGGTAGGGTTGTCGTTGAATACCTCATGGCGGCTGGAAGAGCTGGGAATGGCAATCAATGAAGCCGGCAGTCTGCGCAAGCGGGTGTTTTATATGGTACTGGTCACGAAAACACCGGGTGCAGAGCAGCAGTTTGCGGATGAAAAGCGTCAATTTAAGGAAATACTTGGTCATTTATACGAATTGCATGATACCGGTGTTATGAACGGCCAGCGCCATAAACAGTTATTAACCCAAGTTCAGGAAATTGAGGAGCAGTTGCAGGATTTTCTTGCTGACCGTGAAGCTTATTTACAGGGCAGACTAAGCGGAGAAGCTTTCCTTGCTCAGGCCAGAGAATTCACTGCGGTAATTGACCGGCTGGTTTTGCTTATTGAGCAAGATAATACGCACAATATTAGGCTGTTGCGCTGGCTACAGGCGCTAGTATTAATGATGGCTGTACTATCTGCGATTGTGTCTTTGCTGTTACTGCATCATTTGGTCATTTCGCCGCTATTACGTCTGAATCAGGGCATCAGTCAGATTGGTAAGGGTTATTTTGATACACGCCTGAAAGTGGGTACGGCCAATGAGTTCGGGCAGGTAGCACAGGGTTTTAATCTGATGGCCGCCAAATTGTATGAAGTATATGACACGCTGGAAAACCGGGTCGCTGAGCAAACGCAGGCAGTGGTTAAGCGTAATCGTGAGCTAGCGGTATTATATACTATGACCTCATTGTTTCAGGAACAGCATGATCTGACGGTGCTGGTACAAATATTTATGCATAAAATGAAGGCGTTTAGTGGTGCGGATGCCTGTGTGGTGCAGTTAAAAAATCGCCATTCACAGATGCTCGAAGTAGCCGGTTCGGACGGGCTGACAGAGGAGCAGGTAGATATGTTCCGTGATTATCGCTGTGATGGCGGGCGCTGTGTGCGGTTGCATCAGTCTGTGGTTAATTACAATAATCAATCGCTGGTCATTCATGAGGAAAATAATCATTGCTGTCAGATGCAGCAGGTTCTGCCGTTTTGTCTGACTTTTGCAGTGAAATCAGTAGATGATGAAATCGGTATGCTGCACTTGTTTGCATTGAAGCCATTTGCACTGAGTGAAGAAAATCAACGTCTGATTTCAACTGTTTGCAGCCAGTTCGGGATAGCGATTGAAAGTATGCGCCTGAATGAACTGGATAAGCAGATGGCGATACTGGAAGAGCGTAACCTGATGGCACAAGGATTGCATGATAGTATCGCGCAGTCGCTTTCATTTATGAATATGCAGATACAGGTACTGGAAAAATCTCTTGCAGAGCAGAAACAAGAGCAGGCTAAACAGACTCTGGATTTTATTCATGAGGGTATTCAGCAATGCTATGATGATGTACGCGAATTATTGTCAAATTTCCGGGTACGTCTGGTTTCAGAAGGGCTAATCAGTTCGTTGCAGGAGGTGATGAAAAGATTTGAACAACAAACAGATATTGTTGCAGACTGGTCGGTAGAAGGCGATGTGTATGAGGTAGAGTCGGATGTACAATTGCAGGTAGTGTTCATTGTGCAGGAAGCATTATCAAATGTACGTAAACATGCGCATGCTGATGCTGTGCGGGTGAAGCTGGTATATCTGGCTGATCGCCTGAATCTCTGTATTGAAGATAACGGAATAGGTTTTGCCGAGGATACGCTCATTCAGAAGGGGCTGCACGGGCATGTGGGGGTACATATCATGAAAGAACGAGCCGGCAAAATTAATGGAGAATTAAAAATATTTGCACGTGAAAATAACGGGGTATGTGTAGAGTTGATGGTGCCGCGTCAGTATATTCATGCGCAGGAATAATTTTTGGGAATTTAATAATGCTTAATAAAAATAAGTACCGGATTCTGATTGTCGATGATCACACTTTGTTTCGGCGTGGTTTGCGTGCACTGATTGATAGTTGTGAGCGTTTTGAGGTGGTCGGTGAAGCCACAGACGGGCTTGAAGGGGTAAAAATGCAGCAACAGCTCCAGCCGGATGCTGTACTCCTTGATCTGGATATGCCGGTAATGAGAGGACTTGAAGCACTACCGCAGATGATAAATCATAATCCGCAGCAGGTGGTGCTGATGCTGACAGTATCTGAAGATGGTAGCGATTTACTCGAATGTATGCGGCTAGGCGCCCGCGGATATCTGTTAAAAAATATTGATACGGAATTTTTGCTGGATAGTATTGAAAAAGCGATTAGCGGTGATAGTGTGTTATCGCCTGAAATGACAAGTAAGCTGGTAACAAGGTTGCGCAGGCAGGAGCAGGCTGACGAGAAAATTACTGAACCACTGACACCGCGCGAACGGGAAATTTTGCGCTGGCTGGCACGTGGGAATAGTAATAAGGTGATTGCGCGTAATCTGGATGTGACTGAAAGCACTATAAAAGTGCATGTTCAGAATATTTTACGCAAATTAAATGTAGCCAGCAGGGTGCAGGCTGCTGTCTATGCCATTGAGCATGGTCTGGATAAATAAACAAATGAGTTGAGTATCGGATAATAGCTACTGAATATCAGAATTTGATAAAGGCCTATTGAGTTTGTCAATAGGCCTTTTTGCTTATTTGGCGTTGTGCTTTCTGATTAATGATTTTGCTTCGGATGACTAATTGGATATGAAAAGGTGATTACGTACACTAAAGAGAATTATTAATGGGGGTACAGAATGGATTCTGGTGTTAGAAAATCGGTAACAGTGCTTACTTCCAGCACGATTGCATTTATTGTCTGTTTTATGATCTGGATGATATTTGCTGTTTTGGGAATACCTATCAAAAAACAATTACAACTTAGTGAAGCTGAATTTGGTTTGCTGGTAGCGATGCCTGTACTGTCCGGATCACTTATCCGGGTGCCTTTAGGTATCTGGACTGACCGTTTTGGCGGCCGTATTGTATTTTTTCTGCTGATGCTGTCATGTGTTCCGGCAGTTTGGCTGCTTGAATATGCACACACATACAGTCAGTTTCTCTGGATTGCGCTGTGGCTGGGATTAGTAGGCGGCTCATTTTCTGTTGGTACTCCTTATGTGGCCAAATGGTTTCGTAAGGAACGTCAAGGTTTGGCAATGGGTATTTTTGGAGCCGGTAATGCTGGTTCTGCCGTAAATAAGTTTCTGGCACCTGCATTGATTGCAGCATATGGCTGGCAGGCTGTACCCCGCGTATATGCCGTAATTTTGCTGGTTATTACAGTGCTGTTCTGGTTTTTCAGTTATCCGGAGCCTAAAGCAGCTTCTGCTAAACAGCCAAGTCTGAAAGCTCAGTTGTTATTAATGAAAAATCCGCAAGTGCTGAAATACAGTCAGCTGTATTCGGTAGTGTTTGGTGGCTATGTGGGTATTTCGCTGTGGATGGTGAATTACTATGTTAACGAATATAACTTCGGCTTAGCACAGGCCGGGTTGCTGGCTGCATGCTTCTCTCTGCCGGGGGGTGTACTGCGTGCGTTCGGTGGCTGGCTGTCTGATAAATACGGTGCCTATAAAGTTACTTGGGCTGTAATGTGGATTTGCGCAATTGCATTCTTTCTGTTGTCTTATCCGCAAACACAAATGTCTATTCGTACAGTGAATGGTCATCTGGATATGCATATTGGTTTAAATGCAACGATATTTACTGTGCTGCTGTTTGTGGTCGGTGTGGCTATGGCAATCGGTAAAGCTTCGGTATTCAAGTTTATTTCTGATGAGTTTCCGGATGATATGGGTACTGTTTCTGGTGTAGTGGGTCTGGCCGGGGGACTGGGCGGTTTTCTGTTGCCGATTATGTTTGGTCGGTTAGTAGACTGGACAGGTGTACGTTCTACCTCCTTCATGCTGATGTTTGGCACGGTATGTATCAGTTTAATCTGGATGCATTTTTCTCTGAAAAACCCTAAGCACCAATAAAGTGAGTTTGATATGGGTAAAGTTTTAAAAGATTGGCGGCCGGAAGATCAACAATTCTGGCAGTCAGGTGGTCGTGCAATAGCACGCAGAAATTTATGGATTTCCGTTCCTGCATTGTTACTGGCGTTTGCCATCTGGCAGGTATGGAGTGTGACGGTAGTAAAACTGCCACTGGTTGGATTTAAGTTCAGCAGCAATGAACTGTTCTGGCTGGCGGCCTTGCCGGCATTATCAGGTGCAACTTTACGAATTTTCTATTCATTTGTGATTCCGATTTTCGGGGGCCGCAAATGGACGACAATTTCTACAGCCAGTTTGCTGATTCCTGCACTGGGTTTGGGCTTTGCTGTACAGAATCCGAATACTTCTTATACAACGATGTTCATTCTGGCGCTTTTATGTGGTTTTGGCGGAGCAAATTTCAGTTCATCTATGTCCAATATCAGTCTGTTTTTCCCGAAATCGGAAAAAGGTCAGGCGATGGGGATTAATGCCGGTTTGGGCAATCTGGGCGTATCCGCAGTACAGATTGCTGTGCCACTGGCGATTACTAGCTGCCTGTTTGGTGCAATGGGCGGTGAGTCTCAGACAATTTCTACGCCACAGGGTTCTGCACAGGTTTGGTTGCAGAATGCGGGTTTTATCTGGGTACCATTTATTGTGCTCAGTACGCTGGCTGCATGGTTTGGGATGAATGATATTGGCAGCATGCATTCCTCACTAAAGGAACAGTTTGTCATTTTCAAGCGGTTGCACAACTGGATTTTATGCTGGCTTTATGTGGGCACGTTTGGTTCGTTTATCGGTTTTTCGGCTGCTTTCCCGTTATTAATCAGCCATTCTTTCCCGCATCTGGATGCAGTTAAATTTGCCTTTTTAGGTCCGTTTGTTGGTGCAGTACTGCGTGTCGTGGGTGGCTGGTTGTCTGACAAGATGTCTGCGGCAAAACTTACTGAAATCAGCTATGCCATGATGATTGTCGGGGTTATTGGCGTTCTGGTATTTCAGCCTATAGGCGGCAATGAAGGCAGTTTTGTTGGTTTTTTCTGTAGTTTTATGTTGCTGTTTGCCTTTAGCGGTATTGGTAACGGTTCAACTTATGCGCAGGTGCCGCGGATTTTCTCTCAGTTTCATCGTCATCTGCATCAGGGCGATGTTAAAACCTCAGAAGCTCATGCCACTAAAGAATCAGCTACGGTATTAGGCTTTATGGGCGCAATCGGTGCTTATGGTGGTTTTCTGATTCCGAAAAGTTTTGGTTCTTCGATTGAGGCGACAGGCAGCGCATCAGTGGCTTTATGGGGCTTTATTGTTTTCTATGTAAGCTGTCTGATAGTTAATTACTGGTTTTATGTTCGCAAACAATCAGTTACGAGTTGTTAATTTGAAGTGATCGCACCATTGTCATAGATAATGGTGCAGAAAAAATATAAATCAATAAGAAACTGTTTGAGGCTTTTGCCTCTATGGAGCACAAATTCATGAGCCATTTTTTAGACAGACTGAATTTTTTACGTAAAACCAAAGAAACATTTTCTGCCGGACATGGGGCAGTGGTGGCTGAGAGCAGAGAATGGGAAGATGCTTACCGCCAGCGCTGGCAGCATGACAAAATTGTACGCTCTACTCATGGAGTAAATTGTACCGGTTCCTGCAGCTGGCGCGTTTTTGTTAAAAACGGTTTGATTACATGGGAAATGCAACAGACAGATTACCCGCGTACTCGTGCCGATTTACCCAATCATGAACCGCGGGGCTGTCCGCGCGGTGCATCATATAGCTGGTATGTTTATTCTGCTCAGCGGGTGAAATACCCGATGATTCGCGCTTCTTTGCTGCGTATGTGGCGTAAAAAGCGCCAGACTCTGAATGCAATTGAGGCGTGGCAGAGTATTACTCAGAATCCGGAACTGGCGAAAAAATATAAATCTGAGCGTGGTCAGGGCGGTTTTGTCCGTCTGGACTGGAAAGAAGCTTATGAAATTATTGCTGCTGCCAATGCATTCACAATTAAAGAGTTTGGCCCGGATCGTGTAATTGGCTTTTCTCCGATTCCGGCAATGTCGATGGTGAGTTATGCTGCCGGTTCGCGTTATCTGAGTCTGATTGGCGGTGTACCGCTGTCATTTTACGACTGGTATTGCGATTTACCACCTTCCAGCCCGCAAACATGGGGTGAACAAACCGATGTTGCAGAATCTGCCGACTGGTATAACGCCAACTATCTGATGGTATGGGGTTCTAATGTACCCATGACACGTACTCCGGATGCGCACTTCTATACTGAAGTGCGTTATAAAGGTACAAAAACAGTAGCAGTTTCATCTGATTATGGTGAAATGGTGAAATTCAGTGATATCTGGATGGCACCAAAACAGGGCACGGATGCTGCACTGGCAATGGCAATGGGGCATGTGATTCTGAAAGAATTTCATCTGCAGAATCCGTCAGAATATTTTATTGATTATTGTCGTCGTCTGACAGATATGCCTAATCTGGTGGTAATTAATCAGGAAAACGGCAAACTGCTGCCGGGCTACTTCCTGCGTGCAAGCCAGATAGCAGGCGGGCTGGATGAAAGCAATCATCCTGAATGGAAAACACTGGTTATCGACGAAAATACCGGTGATATTGTTGCACCGAAAGGATCGATAGGCTTCCGCTGGGGTGAGCAGGGTAAATGGAATCTGCTGGCACAAAAATCCGACAGTACAGAAATTAAAGCGCTGATATCACTTAAAGATAATCATGATGCCATCATGGGTGTATCTTTTGATTACTTCGGCGGGGATGATGCAGCAGAAGTAATTGTTAAAAATATACCGGTTAAGCAGATAATTAATGCAGATGGCGAAAAAATACTGGTAACCACAGTATTTGATTTGATGTGTGCCAATTATGGTATTGACCGTGGTTTTGGTGGTGATGGCGTTACCGATGATTATCTGGCTGATGTGCCTTATACACCATTGTGGCAGCAGAAACATACCGGCGTGAAGCCAGAGCTGGTGATTCAGGTGGCACGCGAATTTGCCCAAAACGCACATGAAACACATGGTCGCAGTATGGTAATTGTGGGTGCCGGTCTGAATCACTGGTATCACATGGACATGGCGTATCGTGGCATTATCAATATGCTGATGATGTGTGGTTGTATCGGTCAGAGCGGCGGCGGCTGGTGTCATTATGTCGGTCAGGAAAAACTACGCCCGCAAACCGGCTGGGCACCTCTGGCTTTTGCTGCAGACTGGAACCGGCCTTCACGCCAGATGAATGGTACTTCTTTCTTCTATGCACACACCAGCCAGTGGCGGCATGAAAAACTCAAGATGTCGGAAGTTATTGCGCCCACTCATGCCGGTCAGATGGCTGATATGAGTCAGCTGGATTTCAACGTTAAAGCTGAACGAATGGGCTGGCTGCCTTCTGCTCCGCAGCTGGGACGTAATCCGCTTGATGTGACCCGTGACGCAGAAGCACAAGGTAAAGATCCGATTGCATTTGCTGTTGAGCAGATGAAATCGGGCGCACTGGATATGGCTTGTACTGATCCGGATAATCCGCAGAATTTCCCGCGTAATCTGTTTGTCTGGCGTTCCAATATTCTTGGTTCATCCGGTAAGGGGCATGAGTATTTTCTCAAGTATCTGCTTGGCACACAAAATGCACTGATGAGTGATGAAACTGATGCTATTAAGCCGATTGATGTACAAGTGCGTCCGGCAGCAGAGGGTAAGCTGGATTTACTTACCGTACTGGATTTTCGTATGTCTACTACCTGTCTGTATGCAGATATTGTGCTGCCTACAGCCACCTGGTATGAAAAAGATGATCTGAATACTTCGGATATGCATCCGTTTATCCATCCGCTTAGTGAAGCAGTAAAACCGCTTTGGGAAAGTAAAACTGACTGGGATATTTATCGTGGTCTGGCGAAAGCGTTTTCCGAAACTGCCAAAGATTATCTGGGAGTACGTAAGGATCTGGTATTAACACCATTGATGCACGACAGTCCAGAAGAGCTGGCACAGCCGTTTGACCCGAAAGACTGGAAACTGGGTGAATGTGAACCGGTACCGGGCAAAACCATGCCGAAAATGACCGTGGTTGAACGTGATTATGGTGCTATTTATGACAAATTCACTTCAGTAGGACCGTTGCTGGAAAAAATCGGTAATGGTGGTAAAGGTATTAGCTGGCAGACTGGTGCAGAAGTAGATTTACTGCGCAAACTTAACAACACCCAATCCGAAGGTGTGGCCACAGGCCAGCCGAAACTGCATACAGCTATTGATGCTGCGGAAATGATTCTGACACTGGCTCCAGAGACCAATGGCCATGTGGCAGTTAAGGCATGGGAAGCTTTATCAAAAAATACAGGTATCGACCATACTCATCTGGCCATTGCCCGTGAAGACGATGCTATCCGTTTCCGTGATGTGCAGGCACAGCCGCGCAAGATTATTTCATCACCCACATGGTCTGGTCTGGAAAGTGAAAAAGTCAGCTATAACGCTGGTTATACCAATGTGCACGAACTGATTCCATGGCGCACCTTAACCGGCCGGCAGCAGTTTTATCAGGATCATCAATGGATGCGACTGTTTGGTGAGGGACTGGTTTCCTATCGTCCGGCTGTAGACCTGAAAACCACGCTAAATGTGAAAGGTCATCAAAGCAATGGCAATCCTGAAATCGTACTGAATTTCATCACACCACATCAGAAATGGGGTATTCACAGTACTTATTCAGATAATTTGCGAATGCTGACCTTATCACGCGGTGGTCCGCATGTGTGGGTTTCTGAAATTGATGCTAAACGTGCCGGTCTCGAAGATAACGACTGGGTGGAAGTATTCAATGTGAATGGTACGCTGACCGCACGTGTAGTGGTTAGCCAGCGAGTACCAGAAACCATGATTCTGATGTATCACGCACAGGAAAAAATTGTCAATGTGCCCGGTTCAGAGCTGTCCGGCAAACGCGGAGGTATTCATAACTCAGTCACTAAAGTGGTTATGAAGCCAACGCATATGATCGGTGGTTATGCTCAATTATCATGGGGCTTTAATTATTACGGTACGGTAGGTACCAACCGTGATGAGCTTGTCGTAGTACGCAAAATGAACAGAGTGGAATGGCTGGATCAACCAGCGAAAACACCGGTGACAGAATAAAAAGGACACAATCATGAAAATTCGTGCACAAATCGGAATGGTGTTAAATCTGGACAAGTGTATTGGCTGTCATACCTGTTCTGTTACCTGTAAAAATGTATGGACCAGTCGTGACGGGGTCGAATATGCCTGGTTTAATAATGTAGAAACAAAACCCGGTATCGGCTATCCGAAAAACTGGGAGGATCAGGAACAGTATAAAGGTGGCTGGATACGTGAAAATTCAGGCAAACTGAAACTGAAGCAGGGTAATCGTCTCAAAGTACTGGCCAATATCTTTGCCAACCCTAACATGCCGGCTATTGACCAGTATTATGAACCGTTTACCTATGATTATGAGCATCTGCAAAATGCCCCGCTGATGCAAACACCGCCTACAGCACGGCCTGTTTCGGTATTAACCGGGCAGAAAATGGATAAAATTCACTGGGGACCGAACTGGGAAGATGATTTAGGCGGTGAATTTGCCAAGCGTTCTAAAGATAAACTTTTTGATGGCATTCAGAAAGACATCTACGCTGCTTTTGAAAACACATTTATGATGTATTTGCCGCGTCTGTGTGAGCATTGCCTGAATCCAGCCTGTGTGGCCAGTTGCCCGTCCGGTTCAATATACAAGCGTGAAGAAGATGGGATTGTCCTGATTGATCAGGATAAATGCCGTGGCTGGCGTATGTGTGTTTCTGGCTGTCCTTATAAAAAGATTTACTACAACTGGGTGGCAGGCAAAGCGGAAAAATGTATTTTCTGTTATCCGCGCATTGAAGGCGGTCAACCGACAATTTGTTCAGAAACCTGTGTTGGCAGAATACGTTATCTTGGTGTACTCCTTTATGATGCAGACCGGATCAGTGAGAGTGCTGCGATAGAAAATCCTCAGGATTTATACGAACAGCAACTGGATATTTTTCTTGATCCGAATGATCCTGAAATTGCCAAAGAAGCACTGGCTCAGGGAATTCCGGCAGACTGGATACAGGCTGCTCAGAATTCACCGGTTTATAAAATGGCGGTTGAATGGAAAGTGGCATTTCCGTTACATCCAGAATATCGTACTTTACCGATGGTTTGGTATATTCCGCCGTTATCACCAATTCAGTCTGCGGTTGAATCCGGTGTTATTGGTCAGAATGGCCTGATTCCAGAAATAAAAGATATGCGAATTCCGATTGAATATCTGGCTAATCTGCTGACTGCCGGTAAAACCGAACCAATTATTAATGCGCTGCAAACCATGATTGATATGCGTAAATACATGCGCAGCAAAAATATTTATTCCGAAGAGCAGGCATTACAGGAATTGTCCGGACATCGTTTGAGTGCTGCGCAAATTGAAGAAATGTATCAGGTAATGGCAATTGCCAATTATGAAGACAGATTTGTCATTCCAAGTGCACATAAAGAACTGGTCAGCAATACTTTTGAGGAAAAAGCCAGTTGCGGATTTTCTTTTGGAGATGGCTGCCATAACGGCCACAGCAAAGAAAGCCTGTTTGGTACACGTAAAGCTTCACCGATTATTTTTCATGGACTGCGTAAGAAAAATAATCGTCAGTCGGCCTCATAGGACAGACAAATGTATAAAATTTTATCCATTTTACTAAGCTATCCAAGGCAGGAATGGTTAGACCATACGGATGAATTGCATTCAATTCTGGCTGATCAGTTATCTGCTAATCAGATTTCAGTATTACAACCATTTTTTGAACATTTACGCACGCATGATGAAATCGATCTTCAAGAAGTATATGTAGCTACTTTTGATCGCAGTCGCAAACATGCTTTACACATGTTTGAACATCTGCATGGAGAAGATCGCATCCGTGGTCAGGCGATGGTCGATTTACTGGCAGAATATCAGAAACACGGCTTTGAACCGGCTGATAATGAGTTGCCGGATTATCTGCCTTTATTTTTAGAATTTTTGTCTCATGTTGTCGAAGATGAAGCCAAAAATTTACTTGCTGATGCAGTACATGTGATTGGCTATATAGCTGACAACCTGCATCAGAGTAAATCAGTGTATGCACCGGTTATGGATGCAGTTGTCGCTTTATCTCCAGTTAAACCACAGCCATTACAGGCTGCACCAGTACGCAATATGGACGAAGCTCTGGAAAAATTCGGACCAACAGCAGAAGGGCTCGAACCATTATTAAATCAGCCGTCTGTGCAGGAAGTGCAATTTTTCCGCAATAAAAAATTCAGTTAGCCGGGAGACAGCATGTATTACCTTAATCAATTTATTTTCGGCATTTTTCCTTATATTGCCGCCAGTATTTTTTTTCTGGGCAGTTTGATTCGTTTTGATACAAATCAGTATTCATGGAAATCTGAATCAAGCCAGTTGCTTTATCCGCGTCTGCTGCGAGTTGGCAATATTCTGTTTCATATTGGTGTACTCGGACTGTTTTTCGGACATCTGGTCGGTTTGCTTACGCCTGTAGTAGTTTGGGATACACTTGGTGTTACTCATGAAGCCAAGCAGCTGACAGCAATGATTGCCGGCGGAATAATGGGTACCCTTGCTTTAATCGGATTACTGATGCTTATTTACCGGCGTTTCAGCTGTGCACGTTTACTGGCCAACAGTAGCTGGCGCGACAAACTGGTATTAATCTGGTTGCTGATTACGCTTTGTCTGGGGCTGGGTACTATCCATGTTTCCGCTCATCATCTGGACGGAGCAGAAATGATTAGTCTTATGCAGTGGGCTCAGCATATTGTGACATTCAGAGGCGGTGCAGCGGATATTATTGCGCATGTCAGCCCGATTTTTAAATTACACCTCTTTATGGGTATGAGTGTATTTGTAATCTTTCCATTTACCCGTTTGGTGCATATCTGGAGCGGATTTGGTACTTTAGTCTATCTGAAGCGTAAAACACAGCTGGTCAGAAGCAGACGTTATTAAATAGTATCTAAAAAAGAAAAAGGCAGTACTGGTAATCAGTACTGCCTTATTTATAATTTAAAAATCAATCTAAAATTTAACCTGCTAATTTGCCTCTACAGCTTAAATTTCATTTTCAGAAAATCTTTGGTTTTTCCAGTCTTCTTACTATTGTTAAAATTTACCTATATTTTTAAACTGTTGGATAGAATTACTAAATCAACATTTTCGCCTGAAATAGACTTACTCGCAAAAGAATCATTTGACCATATAATTTCAGTAACGTGAGTATCGGTGTCAGCTACACCCAGTCATTAAATCAATAGCAGATTATCGTCGCAATAAAGCCAGAACGGATGCATTGAAAACACAGCGTAAAAATATTCTGCAAGTAATCTTACTGCGTGATATCTGTCAGCTTGAAAAAATTGCCGGTAACGACACATAAATAAAGATTAATAAAATAAATATTGACGAAAAACAAAGTTAATTCATTTTTATAATAATAGGATATTGATAGATAAAATTTGTACAATTCAACAATAACTATAAATATCAAAAAGGTTAGGGTGATGAAAAAAACATGGGCATGGCTGGCGATGCTGGCAGCAATCGAATTAATGGGTTGTACCAATCATTTTGAACCATTTGTCGGCATAACCTCAGGTAAAAACCGCATGTATGCCGCACCGGTAGAAGCAATTGAATACAATTATGAAAATATGAGCGGGGGTAGTATTGGCGGAGGCTGTATTCCTAATACTCCGGGAATAGATGATTATGATGTAGGCAAAAAACGCTATGGTGGTGGTTCGACCTGCGGTGCAGCGGCACTGAGGGCTAAATGGACACCGGGTATGACTATGAAGATTTATTGGAAAATATTACCTTATCCGGGCTGGCAAGCTAGAGGCTTGAGATTGCCAGGTGTCAATGTAGATAAAAATGAAGAGCGAATAATTGATCAGTATGATGAATATTATTCAGCAGAAATACCCTTACCGCCACCACCACCATCAGCCGGAGATGATTTTGGTCAGGTAGCTAATATTACAGTACATTTCCTTCCATGTAATCAGTTGTTTATCACATACGGAACAATAGAAGAAGGACGTAATCCGGTTCACTGGAAACTGTTTGCCGAAAGCCAGAAATTGTGTACGCCACGCCCGAGCGTTAAATCGATGGCAGATTATCGCCGCAACAAAGCCAGAATGGATGCAGTGAAAGCGGAACGTAAAAATATTCCGCAGGTAATCTTACCGCGTTATATCAAACAGCTAGAAGCAGAAGGTAAATTGCCGGTAAGTACCACTAAATAAAGAATTAATAATTGGATAAATGTTGATAATAAACTAAAATAAATTCTTATTGATAATAATGGTTTACAGATAGTTAATATTTTAAAAAGTTAACAGTAACTATAAATACCAAAAAGGTTAGGGTGATGAAAAAAACATGGGCATGGCTGGCGATACTGGCAGCAATCGAATTAATGGGCTGTACCAATCATTTTGAACCTTTTGTCGGCATAACCTCAGGTAAAAACCGCATGTATGCAGCACCTGTTGAGTCATATGGATACAATTATGAAGATATGAATGGTGGCAGTATTGGTGGAGGATGTATTCCGGGTACACCAGGTGTTGATATTTATGAGGTTGGTAAAAAACGCTATGGAGGAGGAGCTACCTGTGGTGCAGCGGCACTAAGGGCAAAATGGACACCAGGCATGACTATGAAAATTAATTGGAAAGTCATACCTTATCCTGATTGGCGACCAAAAGCATTAAATACATCTGGAATGAATTTCGATCATGACCAACTAAATATTATAAATAAATATGATGAATATTATTCTACTGAAATCCCCTTACCACCACCACCACCATCAGCCGGTGATGATTTTGGTAAAGTAGATAATATCACGGTACATTTTCTTGCCTGTAATCAGTTATTTATTACTTATGGGACGATAGAAGAAGGTCGTAATACACCAATGCATTACAAACTGTTTGCCGAAAGCCAGAAGCTGTGTACGCCACGCCCAGTTGTTAAATCGATGGCAGATTATCGCCGCAACAAAGCCAGAATGGATGCAGTGAAAGCGGAACGTAAAAATATTCCGCAGGTAATCTTACCGCGTTATATCAAGCAACTGGAAGCAGAAGGTAAATTACCGGTAACTACTTCTAAATAAAGATTCATAATCAAATAAATATTGACAATAAACAAAGTTAATTCATTTTTATAATAATAGGATATAGGTAGATAGAATTTTAAAAAGTCAGCAATAACTATAAATATATAAATACAAGAAAGGCAGAAGAGATGAAAAAAACATGGATATGGCTGGCGATGCTGGCAGCAATCGAATTAATGGGTTGTTCCAATCATTTCGAACCTTTTGTCGGCATAACCTCAGGTAAAAACCGTACCTATGCAGCACCTGTTGAAGCCTATGAATACAATTATGAAAATATGAACGGGGGTAGTATCGGAGGAGGATGTATTCCGGGTACACCAGGTGTTGATGATTATGAAGTTGGTAAAAGACGCTATGGAGGAGGAGCTACCTGTGGCGCAGCAGCATTAAGAGCAAAATGGACACCGGGTATGACCATGAAGATTTATTGGGAAGTATTACCTTATCCGGGATGGCAAGCGAGAATTTTAAATACAGCCGGAGTAAATGTTGATCGTGCAGAAGCTGATATTATTCATCAATATGATGAATATTATTCAGCAGAAATACCTTTACCACCACCACCGCCATCAGCCGGTGATGATTTTGGTAAAGTAGCAAATATTACGGTACATTTTCTTGCTTGCAATCAGTTGTTTATCACTTATGGGACGATAGAAGAAGGTCGTAATACACCAATGCATTACAAATTATTTGCCGAAAGCCAGAAATTGTGTACGCCACGCCCGAGCGTTAAATCGATGGCAGATTATCGTCGCAACAAAGCCAGAATGGATGCAGTGAAAGCGGAACGTAAAAATATTCCGCAGGTAATCTTACCGCGTTATATCAAGCAACTGGAAGCAGAAGGTAAATTACCGGTAAGTGGCAGTAAAGCACAATAATTTTATTAATAAGGGAGATTATTATGACTGATAATGCAAAACAGCCTGATGATAGTAAACCAAAAGCCGATAGCAGCTCTAAATCTTCAAATATCGATAAGCAGTTTAATTTGGGACATATAATAGAAGATATATTGGGTTTAAACCCTCCCGAAGTCAATACCGATGACCCGAATGATAAACCCAGTGCTATCGGAAAAGTAATTAATAAAGCCGGTAAAAAAATAGGAGAGATTGGCACAGGTATAGGTGAGATAGCTCAAAAAGGCATAGATGCAGTTCAGGGAGTGCTGGATGAGTTACCACCATTGAAAGATGTTGATTTTGACTGGCCGGTTATGCATAAGCCACAGGTTTTTCCAACTGAGCCGGGCGGGCGCCTGCCGGCTTCTATTGAGGTAATTCAGGAAAATAGAGGTGATTGCTTTTATAAAGGTCCTAAAGAGGACAAGCCGTGCCAGAAAATCATTAAAATCAGCTTTTTCTTTGATGGTACCAATAATCATGAAAAGGCAGATAAAGTGGTCACTGGTGCCGAAGCACCTACTGAAGAGGAGCTGAAAAAACAGGACAAAGCAGCACCGCAAGCCAAAATGATTGCTGCGTATACCTATCCTCGTACCAGTAATGTAGCACGTTTATTCCATGCCTGTATGGGAGCAGGAGGAACACCGGGTGAGGTTAGCTATAGTTCGCCTATGATAGAAAATGGTTGGTTTAAACATTATATTCAGGGCGTGGGAACGCGTTTTGAAGAAATTGGTGATTTAGATCCGGGTTTCAGTGGTGAAATGTTTGCACGCTATGGGCAGTCGCGGATTAACTGGGCACTGACACGCTTATGCGCCACATTAGGTCTATGTAAAGTTTTTAATGAAAAGCCTTTATTATTAGCAACAGCGCAAAAAATGATTAAAGGCATGGATTCAAAAATTGGCCGTAAAAACCAGCTTGATGAGTATATAGAGTCGCTGGTTTTTGCCAACAGTAATCAGCCATTACCACAGGCAATCAAACTGTATGTAATCGGATTTTCACGCGGAGCGGCTGAGGGGCGTACCTTTATTAACTGGCTGCTGGAATACTTGCTGGAGCGTCCGGAGAATGCCGGAGCAAAAGAACAGCTGGAAAAATTGATGGAACAGCGGCGCCAGCAACGAAAAGAATTACGCGAGTACTATCGTAAATATCCGGAAGCAAAGGCAGAGGCTCAGAAGCAGGCAATAGAAGAGGAAAAAGCGGCTAGCAGTGGCGTTAAACAGAATACAACACAGAACGGAGCCAAGCCGGGACAAGGGCCGAAGTCAGCGCCTCCTACCCCGGGCAATAATACGGGGAATCAGCAAAACAATAATAATGGTACGAGTAAAAATTCAAACAACGGTCCGATTAACGGTGCCAGTACTACGGTCAGTCTGAATCAGTCTGGCAATATCAATGCCAATCGCAAGGATGATAAGAAGACTGAACCTAAACCTGAATTTATCTATCTCAAGCTTAGAGGTATACCGATCTATATCGAAATGGCTGGTTTGTTCGATACGGTAGCCAATGTAGGTATGTCTCCGCTAACTTCCTTGATTAGTGGTCATTTCGGCTGGGCACATGGCACCATGTCTTTGGAACAGGCAGCGGCTGCTCGTTTTGTAAAAAGCTGCTATCACTTTGTGGCCGGGCATGAACAGCGTAGAAGTTTTTCCGTTGAAAGTATCTGTATTGATGGCGGTTATCCGCGTGGTGGCGGCGCTGAGTTTCGTGAATATACTTATCCTGGTGTCCATGCGGATATAGGCGGCGGCTATCCGCCGGGTGCGCAGTTTAAAAGTAACTTCGGTATGGGGCATGTAATAGCCCAGATAACTCTGCATGATATGTACGCACGCTGCTGGCAGCATGGTATGCCATTACAAGTACTAGAAAAGCATCCTAATTTGGTAGCACAAATGAAAAAAAACCATAAATTTAAATTAAAAAATTATGAGGTTATGAATCCTAAAACTGTAGATGAGTTTGATATACAACCTGAAATGGTGAAGCGATTTAATGCCTGGCTGGAAACAACAGTTCTCGACAATATCACGAAGAGTTTACAGCAGCAGGTTCATCATATTACGGCCTGGCGGATTCTGCGCTGGGTTAAAGACGGAATAGATGGTTATGCTACATTTCTGGGTCTCGCCATTACACGCAAAAAAGGATCTGCGGGAGAAAAAGAAGATGCTGAACAGGTTAGCGCACGGGAAAAAATCATTGCTCAGGGGCGCAAAGAGGCAAACGAAAAACTTTCTAATGCCTCCGGTGGTTTAGTGCCGGTATCATCCGATTCAATTGCTGATGATGATAAATTATGGCAGCAGGCCGGTTTGGGAGACATACCGGCAGAAAAACGCGATGATTTTTTAAATGGCATGATTAATAAAAATTATGATCCGGTGAATGATGGTTGGGATATGCTGGAAAGTGCCAAAGAATTCAAAGCAGATTATCTGCATGAATTTCGTTTTGAATCTTTCCTGTCATTAGGATTCTTAATGAAAACTTTTGCCGGCAGTATTTATATGCTCAATAATGTCGATGAGGCGGCTGAGTTTAAAGATATACATGAAGAAGGCGATAAGCTTTATTTTGGAGATCCGGCAAAAAATGAAAAAAAAGCTCCGCCTCCGCCTCCTTCTCAGGATGATGGATTTGAAGGTGATCCGGTAGCAACAGGAGCAACACCGCCGATAGCACCACCCAATAAAAAGGATAAGTCTGGTTCTATTTTTGACGGGCTGTTTGAAAATCTGGATATTGGTGCTGTAGCTACAGGCATTATATTAGACAGAGTAAAAGATAAAATTAATAAGGATAAGAAAAAAGCGGAAGCCGCAAAAGATAAGTCTGGCAAAAAGCCGGAAAAGGTATCCGGCAAGGATAATGCTCTGGCAATTTTATCCAGTGTCTGGGAACGGCTTAATAGCAAAGATAAGCGTGATGTAACGGTATTAATGGATAAAATTAAAAAAACACCGGAGCAGTATTCCAAAACATTCGGAAAAATAGTTACGCTGTTTGACGAACAGATTCATGATTCGCGTGCCAAATATATGCATTCAATATTGAATGACCGCGAACCGTTTACCAGTTATTTTGCACACCGGCTTGTATTCAGTGGTTCAACGTCTAATAAACAGATTACACCGCTGATGTTGCAGAATAATCTTATTGGTATCGCCGGTCTTGCTCGCAGTGCCTATATGTCTATCCGCTATGGTAATCCGGCCTATATTTTGTTAGGGCTTAATAATCCTGAATTTTTTGTAACAGAGAATGAACGCAAAGCATTTGAAGCACTGATTAACGGATTTGATGCGATTGCAGTTAATCCTGATACCGGAAAAATTATACTTAACGGTAAAAATATTAAAAATATTTATAATCTGTATCAGAATTCGCAGCAATCAATTCAGAAAATAAAAGAAGCCCATGAAAAACTAACTGAATGGAACGGACGTGATTTTGCAGATAAGATTACTCAGGAAATAGCAAAATATGGCGATGAAACAATAAAAAATCTACAGCAGATTCGCCAGCTGCTGGAGGAACAAAAGGCTGCGCTTAAAGCAGCTGCCGAAGCTGAAAAACAAAAGAAACAGGCTGAATTAACACAAAGTCAGGCAGCAGCAATGGCTAAGGCAAACGAAGCACAAGCCAATGAGGCTGAGGCTGGCGGTGCCGAAACAGCCGCTCAGCTTGAACAACAGCTAAATACAATGATTAGCAAAATTGATAAAAATATTAATCAGCTGCAATCATTACTGGAATCGTCAGGTACGAGCGGGGATGCCAGTGCGCTGGAGCATGCTCAGGAATTACTCAAACAGCTTGATCCGCAACTGGTGAATGGATTAAATCTAAACAATCTCAGTAATCTGGATAAAGCCCGTCAGGCTTTAAATGGAGCTCAAAATGCCATACAAGCCGGAAATATAACGGTTCCGAATGGCAGTTTGGTAAATGTATTACCGGCGCAACAGCAACTGGCGGATATTAATCCGCAATCTATGGCAGATTATCTGAGTAATCAGATTGCTCAATATCAGCAAAATCTGCTGCAGCAGACTCAGGCTACCGTATCGCTTATGCACAATGGCGTCAATGATCCGCAGACGCTTGCACAGGTTTTTTATCGAAATGCGCAGGGTGATATTGCTGATCAAGTAGTAAATAACATCAGCAAAACCACACTAAGCAGTATGGGAATGTCGGATCTGGAGCTGAATGAATTCTTACCGGAAAATATTGCTAACCGCAGCCAGACAGAAATTATTCAGCTGGTACAGCAACTGCGCAGCGGAAATGTTCCGGCTGAATTGCAATCATTACCGAAATACCGTTTGCAGCTAATGGCCAAAGTGCTGGAAAGCTGGCTTGTCTGAGGCTTACGACCGGCATGATTATTTCTCTGCCGGTCTGATAAAACTGTGCAATGGTGAAAGTATATTATCTGATTTGGTTTTGAATCATAAAAAGCAAAAATGATGAATAGTGTTGCACAAATAACTGAAAAGTTGATTTATATATAAAATAAGTATTTTTGTGTTAAAATTATTAAATCAGTTATATGTAAATTTCAAAAATATTTACATCTTATAATCCTGAAAAGTAATTTCAGATTCAAATCGGATTTGGCTGGCTGCTATGAAAACTAACCGAATCTGTGAACAAGTGTAGATTGAATCTGATATTATATTTTTGTTTTGCTTTTAAATTTTATGCGGGAATATAGTTGGCAGTATACGGCAGACTGGACTGTATATAAATTGAGTAAATATATATTTTCAATTGTATTGATTTTTTAAATTTTGTAGCCAGCAACCTGTATGCGGGAATATTTTTCCGTATCAGCACTATATCGGCTGATACGGAAACAGAACTGTCAGTCATGTATAAAGGTTTAATAAAGGGTGATTAAATGCAACAGCGTTATTATCTGAAACTGAACGCAAATCTGGCTAATTTTGACCAGTTTTCGGTGCGAAGATTCAATCTGGAAGAAAAGCTGGATGATTATTACGTGTTACAGCTTGAAGCAACGCATATGGCTGCTGACTTACCTCTGGAAAATTTTATTCATCAGCGTGTAATGTTTGAGATGGCTCCGGATATTGACTGGAGCGGAGTGATGCAGGTATCCCGGCAGCAGCTTGATGATTCTGACAACCGGCGCTGGCATGGTGTTATTCAGAGTGCGGAACAGATAGCAACCAGTGCTGATGAAACCTGCTATCGATTTACTATTGTGCCCCGCCTGGCTTTACTGAACCGTATTACTACCACAAGGCTGTTTCAGAATGAGACGGCACTGAGTATTGTTGAGAAAATTCTGCGTCATCATGGTTTTGCCAGTGAAGATTTTCTGCTGAAATCATCCCGTTCGTTACCGCGCTATGAACATCGCATGCAGTATCGGGAAACCGATTATGCATTTATTAAGCGTGTACTGGCTCGTGAAGGATTATGGTTTACCTTTACACAAACGGCTTCCAATGAGGTAATTTCCGTATCTGATGATGTAAGCCATTATATCCAGCTGCGGCAGCAGGCGTTACCATTCAAACCGGATGCTGGTTTAGAAAGTGATCTGGACGGGCTGGAGAGCAAACTGGAAGCGCAGCTTTCATTTGATGTGAATGCTACGGCACAAGGTATCAGGGATAATCTGAAACAGCAGTTAATGCAGGGGCTGACAGCAAAATATTCTGTTTCCGAATTTCATGTAAGCTATAAAGCTCAGTATGAAAGTGTACAGATTAAGGATTATAACTACCGGGATGCCAATAACAGTTTGCTAGGCAAAGCCGGTTTTAATGAGCAGCAGCCTGCTGCATTTGGTCAGCCCTATATCTACGGATTTTTTCATCATAAAGATAGCGGGCAGGCGCAGGAATATGCCCGAATTCTGCATGAGCATTCTGTATCCCGCCATATTCTGGCCACTGGTAAAAGTAATGTTCAGAGCTTTGCTCCCGGTTTTACCATGGGATTTTCCTCTGATGCCAGAGTAGGCAATATTCGTCAGTGGCTGCTGGTCAGTGTTCATCATTCTGGTGCGCGCGATGAAGATTACATTAATTCATTCTCTGCTATACCCTCAGACAGCCAGTGGCGTCCGGAGCCGATTAAACACCCGATTATAGACGGAACGATACCGGGAACCATCTGTGATGCCGGCCAGGGGCCGTATGCATGGGTTGATGAGATGGGGCGTTACATCGTTAAGTTTAATCTGGATATGGATGGCTGGCAGCCGGGTGGTGAAAGCAGACCCATCCGTCTGGCTAAGCCTTATGCGGGCGGGCAGTACGGGCAGCATTTTCCGCTGCATGTAGGTACAGAAGTACAGCTGGCTTTTCAGAACGGTGATCCCGACCGGCCATATATTATTGGCGTTTTGCATACCAGCACTCAGCCGGACCATGTTCCGAATACATGGCGTACCCGTAATGTAATTCGTACCTGGGCAAATAATAAAATCCGCATGGAAGACCTCAGCGGTCATGAACATATCAAAATGGCTACTGAGTACCATAAAACCCAGCTTAATCTGGGGCATCTGGTAGACAGCGGACGGGATAAGCGTGGAGAAGGTTTTGAGCTGCGAACTGATGGCTGGGGAGCTTTGCGTTCAGCACGAGCATTATATCTGACTACTGAAAATCAGGCTGCCGCCAACGGCATGCAAATGGATCGTACGGTAGCAGTCAAAGAAATTGAAGGTGCACTCAGTCAGGCCAGTCATCTTGCCGACGTGACAGCCAAGCATACTTCACTCAAACCCAGACTAGAGACATTATCTGATTTAGGTGAAAACTGTGCTTATCTGGAAAAACCGGTTATTTTAACCAGTGCAGTCGCCGGAATGGCGCAGGTTTCACCAAAATCTATTCTTAACAGTGTTGGTCAGGATATTCATCAGCA
This sequence comes from Snodgrassella sp. W8135, assembly GCF_016101225.1. Lineage (NCBI taxonomy): Bacteria > Pseudomonadati > Pseudomonadota > Betaproteobacteria > Neisseriales > Neisseriaceae > Snodgrassella > Snodgrassella sp. W8135. The sequence continues at coordinate 1,204,209 of NZ_JACFQX010000001.1, read as the reverse complement.
GGCGGGTAAAGATGTATTTACCGGTGCCGGTGAAAACATTACACAAACTGCCGTCAAATCTGTACAGGTATTGGCTCAGACAGAAGATTTAAATCTGGTAGCCGGTAAGAAAACTGCGCGTCTGGCTTCACATGGTAGCGCAGTGGAAATTACTGCGGCGAAAAAAATCTCTGTTCAGTCTGTAGGTGATGAGGTACTGGTTAATGCAAAAAGCGGTATCAAGCTGGCCAGCGGTGGTGCTTATATAGAAATTAAAGGTGGAAAAATCAGCCTGTATAGCCCCGGTCCGATTGAATATAAAGGTAATCATCAGTTTCAGGGGCCACAGGGCGGTAATTTCCCGTTACCGGAATTACCTGGTTCAGTTTGTCTTGAGTGCTTGCGCAAGGCACGTGCACAAGGTGTTGGCATTGTAGAGAGATAATCAATGAATACTTATCGTGACGTGCTGGCACAATTTATCAATTTTACTAATGAGACTGATGAGAAAACTCTTTTTCTGATTATCGATTTATGTACTTGTGACTATCCTCTTCTGGCTGCCATAGAAAACTGGCAGCCGGCATTGCAGTATTCTCTGCTATTTGAGCAAACACCCGAATCTCATATCAAGGAAGAAGGGCCGCTGTTGCTGGCACTTGATATCAGGAATGAAAACCATCGGGAAATACTGGAAAAAATATGTGAAATTACTCATATGAATAATCGCTTGCTGGCTTTCAACAGCAACTATCCTTTTGGTACCTTAGAAGTTCATCTTCGCCGTGCCATGCAAGTGAAATGGGGTAAAAAAGAGGGATTACTTCGATTTTATGCACCAGATATGTTTGATCCGGTTAACATGGTGTTAACAAATTCACAAAAAAACTGGCTGCATCAATATATGTTGCGCTGGTTTTTTGTTGATGATTCCGGAGAGTGGGTAATTTATCAGGCCGATTATCCGCAGTGTGATCAGAATGAATTTGATGTAAATGGTTTTGTTTTTACTGAAAAACAGTATGATACTTTGTTGTTATGGGCTGATGCATATAATTACCGGCGTAATTATGGTATTGCTTTGGATGCAGATGAGTATGGCGGTGAAAGGATGTTAATTAACCAGCTATATGTCCTTGCTGCGGAAGCTGATACCAGATTGATTTTAAGCCAGGAAGAACGTGTTCAGTTTTTTAGGAATAATTTGCAGAAAATTATATAGGAAAGGCTGAAAGATGTTACGACGTATATTGACAGCATTTTGTTTATGCTTTGCTTTGATACAAATGGCCTGGGCGGGTACATATGATGATGCCGCTGCTGCTGCTCAAAACCGGCAATATGATAAAGCCTTAGTTTTATTTCAGAAAGCCATTAATGAAAATGATGATGCACGGGCATATAACAGTTTGGGTACGCTGTATGAAATGGGTTTGGGTGTACCGCAGGATTATGCTACCGCAGCAAAATATTATGAACAGGCTGTAAAAAAAGGCAATGTAAAAGCCAATGGTAATCTCGCCGTATTGTATGAGCGCGGATTAGGTGTAAAAAAGGATTGGGGTAAGGCGATGGGCTATTATTTTAATGGTCTGAACAGAGGTGACGGCAAATCCATGAACAATCTGGGGGTGATGGCCCTTAATGGCGAAATTCTACCCAAAAATATTTCTGTTGCATGGGCTTTGTTTGCCAGTGCTGCGATTCTTAAAGACAGAGAAGCACCGCATAATCTTGCTGTAGTTGAAACCAAAATGACCAAAGCGGAAATTGAGCAGGGTAAAGTAGTTTTTAAAGCCCTGCATCAGGTAAAGAGTAAAAAACCGCCTATGGATATTATGTTAGATTATTTAGGCTGGCATGATTACGAATAGTATACAACGTCAGACTACATGGCTGCCGCCAAGACCAGTTCGCTGGCTTGCGTGGCTGGCCTTATATGCTTTGGCAATTGGTATTAATAAAAAATATGCAGATTCAATTATTACCCATTTCGGACTGGAAATCACAGTACACTGGCAAAAGTGGATGATATCTGTAATGCCGGCAGTTGTAATAGTAACTTTACTTCTGCTGGTGCGCTGTATCTGGTATCAGTTATGGTTAATTTACCAGCGTAATAATCAGTTTGTTTATAATGAAAAAATTTTGAATAATCAAAAGTACTGGTCGGAATATATGGTACTGGAAGAGGTAATATTGCACTGCGGCCAGTTAAATCATGCTTCCGATTTTTATACATATTTAGGACTGTCTCCAGAAGAGCGGCAGAAATCTGTATTTGAATCAATGAGTATGGAAATACCGGTTCAGAGCAATTCTTCTGTTTATTCTGACCGTTTGCATATTGTTTTATCACAACTGGTTCAGATATTATCTTCAAAAGAATATTTTACTGAACAATATACACAGTATTTATGGCTATGGGCAGCAGACAGAGAAAGCTGGCTGGTATTTAGGGAGCTTGTTATTGCTGAAGGCGGATATTGTCCGGCGGTACCGGATTATTATGTTAAGTTTGAGGATTTAAACTGGATTATTGACCGTTTTCAGGAAGAACTTTATCAAAAAATTCTTTTACTCGGGTTTGAGTGTCAGCCTGAGTTTGAATTGTATCTGGCAATGATTTTTGCCCGAAAAGGAAAAATAGCAAAAATACAGCGAGCTTTTGATACACAAATGTGGCGTATGGATCAGGATTATTTTTTTACAGCCATGACTGAAAAAGTTTCTGGTTTCCAGATTGAAAGCCATGCACAAGAAGTAACTCAGCCGGAAATAAAAGAATTGACTGAAGATTTAACTGCAAAAGATTATGAAATCTTGCCGTATAGTATAGATAAACCGGATTTTTTTCAAAAATTACAGTATACGAGTGACTGGATGCAATTGCTGCTGGCAGTTTATCAGGCGCATAAACATTCCTATGTAGTACTATTTAATCATAAAGAAAAGATAATACCTGCTTCCCAGGTTAAGTAAAATTTAATTACAGGCGCGTTTATGTTAAGGTGGAACCCGTTAAGACAATTCAGTTCACGTGTAAATAGCCAATTATCCAAATTAGCGCAGGTGAATCAGAAAATTACCCAGCGCCCTAAAATTCTCAAATTATGGTTATTATGCAGTTTCCTCTGGTTGATACTTATCTGCGGATTAACTGCATTTTTATATTGGTATTATGATAAAAAATGGCTGCAAAATCATAAATTTCATTTGATAATACTGGCACTGGCCGGTTTATTTCTCTGCATTATACTGCCATTATTCTGGCGTATTTTTGTGGTTATTGACGGGCAGGAACGGACAATCCGCTTTATTGAGCGTTCGAAATATACACGTGAAAGTCCTTCACAGCAGAATTTGGTGGCTTTTCAGAATTATTTGGATCAGAAATATCCTTTATCTATTTTAAATCGCTGTTATATTCTTGCAGTACATGGTGAACCGGATGCTTTCAGCGACGTGAGTGAGCAGCTACAGCGTACAGGGTGGGTACAGGTTGACAATGTTTATCTGGTATTGATTAATGATGTGGATGAAATTGAATCCATACCGGCTTTTCGCGGCAAATATCATTGTCCTTTTGATGGATTAATAATATTGCGTGATATGAAAAGTAACAAAACTCCGGTTACTCACGATACTACTTCAGTCTGGCTGGAAAAATTTTATCAGCTGTTAAACTGGAAAATTCCGTTTATCCATGTATTTCAAAGTGAGATTGATTTAAATAAATTTCCTCTTAATCAGGTTTTTACCTGGTCATTGCCAACAGAAAATATTGTTTCAGATATCAAAATTAAAGCTGAGGATTTATTTATTCAGGCTTTTTTAAAAAGCCGGGACAGACAGTTTTTGTCTCTGATTGATTCCATTGCTATTACTAAATTAAATCCGGCTGAAAATTATTCTGAACAGCAGCAACCCTGGTTTACTGGTATGGCTATACAGGCTAAACAGAGTAACTGGTGGGAAACATGGGCGATGGTGGCAGAGCAGTTAAATCAGCAACCTGCTAAATTGATTCTACAGCCCGCTACTCAGCGACTGGCCAAAGCCGGTCTGGTAATCTGTACTGTAACCTTTTTAATGATTCTGTATGCTTTTACCAGTAATTACAGGCAGGCACAGTCATTCCGAAACCAAATCACCAGCGTGAATAAATCTTCGGGCAGCAACAATGCGATTAATTCTATACTCAGTTTACAACATCATATTGCATTGATAAATAATGTTCCGAAACCATTTTACCGTCGTCTTGGATTCAATCATGATGATATTTTGCTGAATAAAGCATTTGTAACTTATGGTAAGGCTGCAAAAAAATGGCTGATAAAACCCGCTGATCAACAGATTATTCTGGTTCTGAGTTCTTTACAGCAGCTTCAGACTTTACCTAACGTAATTGAAACAAATGCGGCGGAAACAGAGAAAATTGCAGAACAAACCAGTAATGCAGTTGCTTTGGACGAAGGTTTTAATGCTCTGAAAGCATATTTAATGTTGCGTCGTCCTAAACGTCTGGATAATATTTTTCTAAGTGATTATTTATCACGCCTGTATCGGACACAGGGCTTACAAAAAGCCGATGCTGCTCAGAATATATTCAGATTTTATACCCGGAATATGATGAAACATCGAAGCTGGTTTCTGAATGAAGATTCTGCTTTGGTGGCAGAAAGTCGGGGAGTATTGAATAATATTGTTAATCAGCAGCAGGAAGATGTCGTTATTTATCAGAATATGCTGGATTCTGCATTAGAGAAATATAGTGATATTGATTTAGTGCAGCTGGCTGGCAAAGATAGTACTCAATTCTGGACAAATAAGAATAAATTGCATGGCGCATTTACTGCACGTGCATGGAACGAATGGTTTAAACCGGAAATTGATAAACTTAATCCTGAGCATTTTAAAAATGGTTCATGGGTGCTGAATGAGTCTGAGCAAAGCAACGAAAATACGGATATCCGTAAACAGATAATGGCATTGTACAAGCAGGATTATTTTGAAGCATGGACACAATTTTTATCTGGTATACAGTGGGTACCGGTTACTGGTCTGAATAAACAGATGGATCGTTTGAAAAAATATTCAGATAAAAAGAATTCAGTACTTGTTAAGTTACTAACAGCCATTCAGTTTAATGCCAGTATCGGATATCCGGAAGACCGGACTGAAAAAGGCAAAGGAGTTTTACAGGAATTTGAACCAATTGTAGATTTGATTAAAACAGTTGAAGATAGGAATAAGCAACCCAGCCGTAAACTGGATCAGTATCAGGAAAATCTGCTGGCTATGTATCTTGAAGTACAGAAAGTTCAGGGAGCTAATAATCAGGCCTCTGCTTCACAACTTTCTTTCAATACTATTTTGAATAGTGATGATGGTTCTAATCTGGCTAAAGCTGAAGAATCTATCAACTTACAAGTAGCTAATCTGGGAGAGGAATGGCAGGATATCGGGCACACTTTACTTACTTATCCTTTTGCTGATGCTAAAAAAGCAATTTTGCTTCCGGCTTTAAACAATATTAATGCATTGTGGCAGCAGATGGTGGTTTCGCAATGGAATTCTCGTTTTGCTAATCGTTATCCACTGAATCCTTCCAGCAATCTCGATGTCTCTTTGCCTGAATTACAGAAATTTATTGATCCGCAAAAGGGTGTTGTTGCACAGTTTAATCAGCAATATTTAAATAAAATTCTGAATCTTGTTGGTAATCAGTGGATTGTTAATCCTGCTGTAATGGATCAGGTTCAGATTGATGATCAGTTTGTAACTGGTTTAAATGAATTAAATCAGTTACTAGAATTTGTTTCAGATGGCTCAAATACCGCTTCTTTTGAAATAATGCCATTACCAACTCCCGAAGTTAAACAGATTACATTTAATTTTAATAAACAGAAAATTCAATTTTATAATGAAAAATCTTTCTGGCATAAAGTGAATTGGTCTGTCAGTGATAGTACCGATAAAAAGGCTTCAATTCAGTGGTCTGATGTGACAGATAAGACTGCTCAGCTTGAAGTAGTTGGTGATTTGAGTATTTTGCGTTTACTTGAAAAGGCTCAGGCACGCAAAAATGATGATGATACTTATCATCTTAAGTGGACAATAAAAAATAGGGTTGTAGAAATGAATCTAAAGAATTTACAAACTAACGACCTGATTACATTATTGAAGTTAAAAGGGGCGAGTTTGCCGCAACAGGTTTTCAAGGTGGATCAAGATGCAAATTAGTGCAGCACTGAAAGTTCTCCAGAAGCGGAAAATCTATGAAGATATAAAACCTTTATGGGATAGTATTGAATATCTTCTTGTTCCTGTGGAAGGTGAGATGGAAGATGTTACACATCACGATTCTTTTCTGGATATCCGGCAGGAATTGGAAAAGGTCAGTGATATTCAGCTGGGTAAAATTGAAGACGCGGCCAATTATCTTTGCCAGAACGTAGGTAAGGATATTCGCGTAGCGGTATATCTGACTTATGTATTGTTTCGTCGTGAAGCCTTTCAGGGACTGATTAAAGGTTTATTATTAATATATGGAATGCAGGCAATATATACGCCTACTTTTCAGCCCCGACGTATCACTCTTATTAAAACGATGCTTCGCTGGCTGGGCGGCACAAAAATGGAAGATGCATTTTTATTGTGCCAAAGTACATTATCATCAAACGAATATCAGGTAATTACCATATTATGTGAGCTGATTCAGGAAAATTTTTCTGCACAATTTGAAGCGACAGTAGATGAGCTCAATGGCTTGCTCAGCTTATTACCTGTGCCTGTTGGTGAAACTCAGGCAGCTATTAATCAAGCTGATTCTGTAACTACTGATAATAATTCAAACCAGAGTAATAGTACTGATAATGATGAAGTAATTTTACGTTCTTTTCAGGATTTGATGCAGACAATGAAAACTGTTGGGCAGTTCATTGCCGATAAAGAGCAGAAACCCTATGCATCATACAGATTGTTGCGTCAGTTCCGGTGGGATATGCTTGAACAGTTACCTTTGCATCAGGACGGACTGACAAAAATTCCTCCTCCGAGACAGGAACTGATAAACCGCTTACAGACATTGTATCAGCGTAAGGAGTGGAGCGGATTATTAGAACAATGCCATGCTGGTTTTATGGAGGCTTCCAATCATTTTTATTTTGATTTGCAATATCTGAGCTGGAATGCAATGCAGCATTTGGCACCTGAAGCAAATGTATGGGCTGATATGCTGTGCAGTGATATGGCTTTTCTGCTTAACCGTGTACCCGGACTCGAAACATTATCATTTAATGATAATCATCCTTTTGCTTCCGGCGAGGCTTTAGACTGGATTGCCGTTCATGCACGTTTTCAGCAACAAAATGTAGAAGAAATGCAATTGTCTTCCGATAATAAGCTTACATCAACCGAAGATATTGACGCACAGGCATTTGTAATTCTGGCAGAGCAGGGTTTTGATAAAACTATGGAATGGCTGTCTACTGTGCAATTTGATGAAGGGCTTGAGCAGTTATATTACAAACAATTTTTACTTGCCCGATTAGCTATTAAAAGTGGCAAATCAGAATTTGCAATATCTTTGCTGGAAAAGCTTAATCAGCCTTTTTCACAGCAACCTTTATTTGAATGGAATAAAAAATTAACATTCCAAATTAAACAAGAGTTATTAAAACTTTTACAGCAGAAATTTATTACTGTAAAGGGGAGTAATAAAGAGTTTATAGCTGGGCAAGTTGAAGAGCTGAAAAAAGAGCTGGTATTACTCAATCCGTTTCTGGCGCATCAATTATTGTATAGGTAAGTGAAAAATATGGAAAAAAAAGACAATATTCTGCGTTATTATGAAGCGGAAATGCGTTATCTGAAAGAGGCTGGACAGGATTTTGCAGAGGTTCATCCTGATGCAGCACAGTATTTAAAAATGCAGGATTCTCTTGAGCGGGATCCGATGGTTGAGCGGCTATTTGAAGGATTTGCTTTTTTAACTGCAAAATTGTATCAAAAAATTGATGATGATATGCCTGAGTTAACTGAAAGCTCATTAGCATTGCTGTGGCCACATCATCTTCAGCCTATTGCCTCCATGTCGATAGTGCAATTAATGTTAAATGAAGAGATTTATACGAATGATCAGCATATTCCCGCAGGTTTAATATTGCAGACTGCTGTTGATTCTGATACAGGTATATCGTGTGAGTACCGGACAACTCAATCAGTTGATATTTATCCTGTTGAAATAAATGATTTCCGTCTTGTTCACAATGATCTCGGGCAATCAGTTATTCAGTTACGTTTGCAGCTACGTCAAACAGACGCGGGTCAGAATATTCGCTTACCGGATAATTTTTCCCTCAAATTTCATCTTGTTGGTGAAATAGAAACCAGATTGAGTATTTATCATTACTTAATAAATTATTTGTCACATATTACTGTTGATGAAAATTTAAACATTATCAGCGATAAAATAAAACTGCATCGAACAAATTTTAATTATGATTCAGTTACATGGTTGCAGAACTATCAGGCAAATGAACATAATTTATTGATGGAATATTTTCTCTTTAAAGAAAAGTTTCTTTTTTTTCAATTAAATAATCTGAGTGGAAAAGATTTCAATAATGATAAACATGAATTATTGATAAATTTTCATTTAAATCGCGATTTTCCTCTGGAGCTGGTATTTAACCGCAATTATTTAAAATTGTTTTGTGTACCTGTAATTAATCTGTTTGATTTGGAGGCAGAACCGGTTGTGCGTTCTCCTTTGCATACTGAGTATAGGCTATCACCTATGTTTTCAGTTCCAGATCAGGTAACTGTGTGTGGGGTTACCGAAGTGGAGTCATTTAGTCAGATAAGTGGTAACAGAAAGTATTATTTGCCCTTTAATGAGTTTAAGCACGGCAAACGTCAGCTAAGTATTCTTGAAAAGGACAGACCTTATTATTATATCCGTACACGTCAGGGAATCGGTAATAAATATGATAATTTCATTACTTTTAGTGGTGAAATGCAATCCGGAGAAGAAGAGATTTTTTCTATCAGTATTCTTGGTGCTAATGGTAATCTGCCTCGTCAGATAACTAAATATAATAAAATACTAAGCCTGCATTCACCTGTGCTAGGCGTAAAAAATGCTCAGATGGTAATGATACCTACTGCTTTACATTATCCGCCTGATTATAAAAATCAGCAATGGCAGTTATTGTTTGAGATGAGTAATAATTATCTGGCTACCTTAGATACCGGCACCCTGAAAAATAGCTTGCGCTTATTGAACTGGTCAACAGCAGCAGCAAATGAAAAAAATATAGCAGCTATTAGCTCTGTTCAAACTGAAATTCAACATATTATGCATCATGGTATGATGATTAGATGCCTAGTAATTGATATCGAACTGGATAGTACCGGATTTATCAATGAAGCAGATGCTGCTTTATTTGCTTATGTACTGAACTGTTATTTAATAGCTTATGCACAATTAAATCTGGCTATAAAGGTAAATGTCATATTGCAGCCAGAAGCAATGATTTTTAGCTGGCCAATAAGCGTGGATGAAAAAATTTTATGAATGCCAGTTTATTCAATCGATTAATGCTGGCGCCAGAAGCCTATAATTTTTTTCAGTTTTGTCATTTACTGGAGTCGCATCAGGTTAACTTACGCGTACCTGATTTGCAGAGTGATAGTGAACTGACGCTGCAATTTTGTGCATGGCCTTATCTTGGTTTTCCTGCCAGTGAATTAAAGCATGCTTTGCCTGAATCTGTATATGATTACAAGCTACCAGTAGTCTTTACTACTTTCATGGGATTAATCGGTACTGACGGTGTCATGCCAAACTGGTTGATAGCAGAAGGTGCTGAAAAAAAAGATGGTATGGAAAATCTAGTAGCTTTTCTGGATATGTTCCATCACCGTATGATGACTATATTTTATCAGATATGGAAACGTTTTCATTATGAATTTCAGTTTCAACCTGATGCTTCAGATAGTCTTTCTCGGGCATTTCTGACATTAATTCACGGTAAGAGCAAATTAGATATTGACCCGCGTTATTACCTTGGTGTTATAAAAAATTTAAATAAAAAAAATAAAAATATTTTTGGTTTAAAAGAAATTGTTCATTATGTACTTCCTGCCGCCAGTGAAGTAGTTATAGATGAGTTTATTGCTGTTAGATATCCTGTACCGCAACGATCCATAGGTGAGGGAATAGCTTTTGATACAGCAGTGCTGGGCCGCTTTTTGTACGATGCCAACAGCCGAATAAGAGTATCTGTACAACTTAATGATTATGCAATATTAAATTTACTTTATGAAGATCAGCCTTTGAGAACGGTTTTGAAGACCTTAATCAGGAAATATGTGGGATGTACTCTGGATGTAGAGCTGGTAGCGAAAATCAATGCCGACTTATTACCACAGGCACAATTAAATGGTAGTAATCCCCAGCAACTCAGAGCTGGTGTTACTGCTGGTCAGCCAGAAACCGGTATGCTATTTTCGATTTTTCTTGGAGTGTTATAGATGAATTTTCGTTTCTTGGCTGTATTAATTTTACTAGCAGGATTATCTGGTTGTGGATTATTGCAACAAGGCTATGAGGATGCACGCAAGGTAGGTAAAGATGCAGTTGAGTTAAAACATTATCATTATGATTTCAGGGTGGTTTCTGCGCATCTTTTAAATCAGACCGATAATTCACAGCAAAATACTTTCAGAATGGCAATCTTTCAGTTAAATAGTGATAATCTATTTAATCAGGCAAGTTATTATGATTTACTTACTAATTCAGACAATGCTCTTGCTGACGAACTGGTAAAAAAAGATATACGTATGATTTATCCTTTTGATACACAGAATATAAAAGGAGATATAGATAGTAAAACACAATATCTTGGATTAGTGTTTTTCTTTAATAAACCAGAGTCTGATAATAAAACATGGAAAATACTAATTCCTATAGATAATTTAAAATTATTTAGAAATAATTATATTCTGGTGGACGGTGCTCAGGCTCAGTTAAAATCTAAAAAACAGGTTAAGGATTTACTTAAGCAGCAAAAAAAAGCAGAGAAAGCACAGAAAAAAACAGAGAAAGCGGAGAAAAAAGCATCAAAAGAAAAGAAAAAACAGGAGGAGTTGGCCAAAAAAGCTCAGCAGGCTATGCAGGAACAGCTGGATAAATTGCAACAGCAGGGTAAACAAAAAGCTCAGGAAAATATAGGGAAGAAGGTGCAAAAAATATTACCTGATGTCAAGAAGTAGTGTGTAGTATGTCATAAATAATTGATGTACTAATAGTAAAATATTCTGATGGTTATTTATTAAATAAACCTAAATAATTATTTCATATTATGAAAGCGTAAATAAATTTATTATGATTGATGCGTCTTTATTGGAAAAAATTACTTTAAATTTTTCTGGAGATGTTCCGTTTGATAGTCTGGATCCTAAAGAACGCTATATTTATAGTGTTATGAATAATATCGAGCGCATATTAAATACGCGTCGAGGAAGTGTGAAACATATACCTGATTACGGGTTACCTGATTTAAGCATTATTTATCGTCATTTACCCTCCAGCCTGTCTGTATTGCAGAAATATATCACTTTAACTTTATTAAAATATGAACCGCGTGTACAGGCTTTGCAAATTCAGATGGTTGAAAATAAATCTTCGGATTTTATTATTGCCTATGAATTATTATGTCAATTAAAAGAGGTTGGTTATATTCGGTTTTCTACTACATTTGATGGTGATGAGGCGGTTAGAGTATTTCGATAATAAATTTATTCAGTATCGAACGATATGTGAAATTGTTAAAATAAAAATACAGCCTGACTGACTGGCTGTATTTTTATTTATTTTGGTCGGAGTGAAAGGATTCGAACCTTCGACCCCTTGCACCCCATGCAAGTGCGCTACCAGACTGCGCCACACTCCGACTTTGTAAAGGAAGCGATTATAAAAGTAATCGTATTACTTAGCAAGTACACTATTCAGGTTATCTACTACTTTTTCAATTTGCTGACGGGTTTCCAGTGCATTAATGACGGGATTACCATCAGCATCTACCTGATTACGTGTAAATGGGTCTATATATGGTGTAAAGCTGTCGCGCAATTGTCTGACTTTAATCACATCAGCACGGGTATAGTGCTTACCGCCATAGCCTACAATAATGCCATGTGTCTGTTGCCAGACAGAGAATTGCTCGGCACTGATGTCTGCAAGGCGGCATAGCTCTTCGAGAGTAAAATACCGCTGTGCTGGTATGGGTAACAACTGCTTAGGCTTGTTTTCCATTATAGTGATCAACCATACCTTTTAATTTTTGTGATGCGTGGAAAGTAACAACGCGTCTGGCAGAAATAGGTACTTCTTCCCCAGTTTTTGGATTACGTCCCGGACGTTGCGGTTTATCACGCAACTGGAAATTACCAAAGCCGGAAATTTTAATTTGTTCGCCCTTTTCAAGAGTACTGCGAATTTCTTCAAAGAATAGTTCAACAATTTCTTTGGCATCATGTTTGCTCATGCCGGCAACTTTTTCAACTAGAATATCAGCAAGTTCAGCTTTTGTCAGCGTCATATCAGAATTTCTTTCATTAAAGAGGGCATTATTATCCCTAAATTAGTTTTTGTTTTCAAGTATGTAAATTTTTAACTAGGCAAATTGCCCAGTTTGAATTTTTTAAGTACGTAATTGTGCACCAATTGTGGCTGCTGTATCAATGAGTTTTGTCATTATTTCTTCAACTTCTTCATCAGTTAAGGTTTGTTCTGTACTTTGTAAAATAATTTTGACCGCCAGACTTTTCGTATTTTCCGCCATACCTTTACCGCGATAAACATCAAAAACAGATATTTCCTGAATGGCTGGATGTTTCACAGTAGACAACACATTGATCAGCTCTTCAGCAGTAGTTTGTTCGGAGATGATAAAGGCCAGATCACGCCGTACTGGTTGGAATTTAGATGCTGGCTGATAAGTAATCCTGGCTTGTGCCAGAACAGCACTTAAATCAAGCTCAAATAAAATAGGCGACAAGGGCAGGTCGTATTTTTGTGTCCAGCGCGGATGCAATTCACCAATAACACCAACTACTTTATTATCAATGATAATTTCAGCGGTTCTGCCTGGATGGAGTGCAGGATGCTGTGCCGCGCGATAATTTACTTTATGCGCACTTAACAGGCCTGCAACATCGTTTTTGACATCATAGAAATCGGTGTTGCGAGTGGGTACTGCCCATTGTTCAGGAAAGACAGAACCATAAGCCAGACCGGCAATTTTTGTGGTTTGTGTATATTGCTGGTTTTGTTTTTGAAATACACGTGCTACTTCAAATAATCGTACTCTGTTTTGTTTACGGTTCAGATTATTGTGTAATATTTCAATCAGGCCGCCAAACAGAGTAGAGCGCATAACGCTGAGCTGACTGGCTATCGGATTTAGTAAACGAATCGGATCAGTATTACCGGCCAGATCGCGTTCCCATGCTTCTTCTACAAATGCGTAGCTGACTACTTCCTGATAGCCGCTATTAGCCAGTTGATGGTAAACACTAAACAGTGGCTTTTGTGTTTCCGGCAAAGCTACCATATTCAATTTGCCATTGGTATGATCATTGGGAATATTTTCATAACCATACACGCGGCCAATTTCTTCTATCAAGTCGGCTTCGATTTCAATATCAAAACGGAAGCTGGGTGAGGTAACAATAAAGCCATCTTCACAAGCTTGTGGCTCCAGTCCTAAATGCTGCAGGATAATGGCAATTCTGGCTGAATCAATGGCAACGCCTAATACTTTTGCTACTCTTGCTGTACGTACTTTTACCTGTTTAACTGCAGGCAGATTACCGGTTGCTTCTGTAATTGCACCAATTTCACCGCCACAGATTTCCTTTATCAGCGTAGTTGCCCGTTCAATGGCTTGTTGTTGTAAATTAAAGTCTACTCCGCGTTCAAAACGGAATGATGAATCTGAACCGAATCCATACTGCCGTGCTTTTCCGGCAATGATATCCGGGGTAAACCATGCGCTTTCAATCACAACATTACGCGTACTGTCTGTTACTGAGCTGTCAACACCACCCATTAATCCGGCAATACTCAGAACCTGTTTTTCATCAGCTACTACCAGTGTGTTACTGCTTAGAGTTACGGTTTTATCATTGAGGCATTCCAGTGTTTCACCTTCATGGGCACGCCGCACGATCAGTTTGCCGGAGATTTTATCTTCGTCAAACATATGCATTGGCTGACCCAGCTCAAGCATGACATAGTTACCTATATCAACCAGAGGATTAATGCTACGCAGGCCACTGCGTTCGAGCCTCTGTTTTAACCATGCAGGCGTTACAGCATTAATATTAATTCCGCGAATTATCCGGCTGATAAAGCGGCCACAGTCTTCCGGTGCTTCGATGGTGACAGGCTGGCTGGCATCCAGTGTTGATGGATTAGTAACAATCTCTATTGGATTTTGTGGTTTCTGGGTTAAAGCACCTACCTCACGTGCTATGCCTTTTATACTCAGGCAGTCTGCTCTGTTAGGTGTGATTTTTAAGGTTTGCAGAGCATCATCCAGATTGAGATAATCGCGGATATTATTGCCGACTGGTGCATCAGCAGGCAGAATCAGTAAGCCGTTTACTTCATCTTGTAAACCTAATTCTTTGGCAGAACACAGCATCCCGTTAGAGACTTGTCCGCGCATTTTTGTTGGTTTGATTTTGAAATCGCCCGGTAAGACAGTACCAGCTAATGCACAAGGTACTTTGATTCCCGGTTGTACATTAGGAGCACCGCAAACGATTTGTATCAGTTCTCCTGTACCGGCATCAACCTGTGTAATATTGAGACGGTCTGCATCCGGATGTTTGATTACAGATTTAACTTCTGCGATGACCACCCCATGAAATGGAGGGGCAGCCAGGGTGGTTTCCTCTACTTCCAGTCCGGCCATGGTTAATAAATGTGCCAGCTCTTGTGCAGATAATTCAGGGTTAATCCATGAATATAACCAATTTTGAGAAAATTGCATGATGCTTCCAGTATATATTCTGTTTCGGTTTAATCCAAAAGTTCGGAGGCTGATTCAGGCATGCTCAGTGACACGATTATAAAGCCTTACAGACGCTTTTTTTACTTTTGGAATTGATATCTTTGATTAATGAAATTAGTTCAGGTTACTTAATTGGACTAAATAATTTTCTGGCAGTTTCCGGTAGGTTAAATCTGAGAAATTCATTTTTAATGCGGTGTCCGGTATTCTGTACAATCAGTAATTGATAACTGGCTGAATGTAAAATCTAACTATTTAATCGCTATATTTACGCGATTTAGTCCGCTCAGTATTACCTGTCAGTTACATGATCAGTAATCTTAATCCTGAAATTGTTTAAGAAAATTCAGGTCATTATCAAAAAACAGGCGTAAATCATTAATGCCATAGCGAAGCATGGCAAAGCGATCCAGACCGATGCCAAAGGCAAAACCTGTATATTTTTCTGCATCTATATTGACATTTTTTAATACATTGGGGTGTACCATGCCGCAGCCGCCTACCTCCAGCCAGCCGCGTTCACCCATGATGTCAATTTCTGCTGAAGGTTCTGTAAACGGGAAGAAGGAAGGGCGAAAACGTACCTGTAAATCATCGCGCTCAAAGAAACGGCGGATAAAGTCTGTAAAGACTGCTTTCAGATCGGCCATAGTAACGCCTTCTTCTATCCATAATCCTTCAGCCTGATGGAACATGGGAGAATGTGTTGCATCTGAATCGACGCGGTATACACGTCCGGGAGCAATAATGCGAATCGGAGGCTCTTTTTTATCCAGCATGTAACGAATCTGGATAGGAGATGTATGGGTGCGCAGTACGTTACCATTTTCTACATAAAAAGTGTCCTGCATAGCACGGGCTGGATGATTTGGCGGAATATTTAAAGCCTGAAAGTTATGAAAATCATCTTCTATTTCCGGTCCGTCTGCTACAGTAAAACCCATGCTATGAAACAGTTCTACTATACGCTGCAAAGTAAGGGTAACCGGATGCAAACCCCCGAGATTTTGTCCGCGTCCGGGCAGGGTAACATCCAGCGCTTCTGCCGCCAGTTGCTGCTGAAGTTTTGCCTCATTTAATGCATCACGTTGTCGGTTATATGCATCCTGAAATTGGTTTTTACACTCATTGATATGTGCGCCAGTTGTTTTGCGTTCTTCTGGCGACATTTTACCCAATGTTTTTAATAAAGCATTCAGTTCACCTGTTTTACCGAGATAGCGGGCTTTTACTAATTCTAATGCAGGTAAATCAATGGCTGAATTAACAGCAGCGATGCCTTCGGCAACGATGCGGTTGGCATTTTCCATAACAAGATTCTTTACTTAAAATATAATGAAAATATGTTTTGATGCTCTTTAGTTTTGCTGAATATGGCAGCTGTATTTTATCGATTACCGTATATCAGATCTTAAATGAGCTATATAACAATTTATAATAAAATATGTACTAAAAGATTATTTTAGCGCGAAATTCATCTGTTCAACAATGCTAAATATTGATGGAACAATGATGGAAATTTTTTTACTAAAGCAGAAATACAAAAAAAGGAAACCGAAGTTTCCTTTTTGCTAAGCTTTTTGTCTGTTAGGCCAAAGCAGCTTTTGCCTGTGCTGCCAATTGAGCAAATGCAGCCTGATCGAATACAGCCAGATCAGCCAGTACTTTGCGATCAATAACAATGGCAGCTTTTTTCAGGCCATTCATGAATTTGCTGTAAGACAAACCATTCTGACGGGCTGCTGCATTAATACGAACGATCCACAACTGACGGAACTGACGTTTACGCTGACGACGGTCACGGTAAGCATACTGACCGGCTTTCATTACTGCCTGTTTGGCAATGCGATAGACGTTTTTACGACGACCACGATAGCCTTTGGCTAACGCTAAAACTTTTTTATGACGTGCACGAGCGGTAACACCACGTTTTACGCGAGGCATAATTTAAACTCCTTAAGCGTAGGGTAACATTTTATGAACAGAAGCCATATCGCGTTCATTCACCATAGAGGTGCCACGCAATTGACGTTTGTTTTTGGTGGTTTTTTTCGTCAGAATGTGACGTTTGAACGCATGAGCGCGTTTTACACCACCGTTACCCAATACTTTAAAGCGTTTTTTCGCGCTTGATTTGGATTTCATTTTCGGCATGGGAAAACTCCATTGTTGTTTGATCAGGCGAGGGGTGGCTGAATTCAGCACTTTAACCCGCACACCACGGTTTTTGCCGCTTAAAATTTGATTCATGCACAGCGGCGATGCACAAGAAGCGGATTATAATATACCTGTACTGCTAAGACAATATAGCGATAATAACTTATAGCCAGGCACACCCGAATTTGTTAAGTTATTATTTGTGTTTTTAATAAAATGAAAAGTCTCATTTTACTGAGATAAAATGAGACTTTTTTAAGACAGGCTGAAATTCCGGTTAATGATTATTTTTTCTTCGTTGCAATAATCATTACCATCTGGCGACCTTCCATTTTTGGAAACTGCTCAACGGTACCAATTTCGATTAAATCAGCCTGAATACGCTTGAGTAGTTCTGCGCCCAGATGCTGATGTGCCATTTCGCGTCCGCGGAAACGTAAGGTAACTTTTACTTTATCACCGTCAGTCAAAAAGCGAACAATGTTACGCAATTTAATCTGATAGTCACCTTCATCGGTACCAGGCCGGAATTTAATTTCCTTAACCTGTACCTGTTTCTGCTTTTTGCGTTGCTCGTCGCGTTTTTTGGATTGCTCGTATTTGAATTTACCGAAATCCATTAATTTGCAGACGGGCGGTTTGGCTGTGGGGGCAATTTCCACCAGATCCACATCGTGCTCTTCGGCCAGTTTCAGGGCTTGCTGAGTCGATACTACACCCAACTGTTCGCCAGTTGGACCAATCAAACGCACTTCTTTAATGGTGATTTCACCGTTGATGCGTGCTTCGCGTTCTTGAGCGATGGTCGTACTCCTTATTCACGGTTTAATGAAGAGACAAGGCTTCTTGTTTCAGCTGGCTAATGAATGTTTCAATATCCATCTGACCAAGATCTTCACCGCCGCGTTTGCGAACGGCAACCTTGTTGTCCTGTTTTTCTTTTTCGCCTATAACTAGTTGATAGGGTAGGCGTTGCGTACTGTTATCTCGGATTTTGTATCCAATTTTCTCATTACGCAAGTCTAAATGCACGCGGAATCCTTCTGCGGTTAATCGCGTGGCAAGTTGCTGACAATATTCGGTTTGTGATTCAGTAATATTCATGATTACCATTTGTACAGGTGCCAGCCACAGTGGAAATGCACCTGCATGATGTTCAATCAGGATGCCGATAAAGCGTTCCAGTGAACCTAGAATGGCGCGATGCAGCATTACCGGACGGGCTCGTCCGTTTTCTTCTGTTACATATTCTGCACCCAGACGTTCCGGAAGAACGAAATCCAGCTGAATGGTACCGCATTGCCATGAGCGGCCTAATGCATCCTTAATATGGTACTCTACTTTAGGTCCGTAGAAAGCGCCTTCTCCGGGCAGTTCTTCCCAGGTTACACCACAGGCTGTCAGTGCATCACGCAGTCCTTGTTCAGCTTTGTCCCAGATGGCGTCAGAGCCAGCGCGCTTTTCCGGACGCAAGGATAATTTAACCGCTACATCATTGAATTCGAACTGACGGTAAATACGCATTACCAGCTCATTGAATGCTTTTGCTTCACTGACAATCTGATCTTCGGTACAGAATATATGCGCATCATCCTGAGTAAAGCCGCGTACGCGCATCAGGCCATGCAGGGCACCAGATGGTTCATTACGATGGCAAGAACCAAATTCAGCGAGACGCAGCGGTAAATCACGATATGAGCGCAGCCCCTGATTAAAAATCTGGATGTGACCAGGGCAGTTCATGGGTTTTACAGCATAAACACGTTTTTCTGATTCAGTAATAAACATGTTTTCTTTGTAGTTATCCCAGTGACCGGATTTTTCCCATAATGTGCGATCCATAATCATGGGTGTTTTGATTTCCTGATAGCCGGCAGCAGACAGCTCGCGACGCATATGCTGTTCAATAACCTGCCACAGTGACCAGCCTTTGGGATGCCAGAATACCATACCCGGTGCTTCATCCTGCAAATGGAATAAATCCATTTGTTTTGCCAGTTTGCGGTGATCGCGTTTTTCTGCTTCTTCAATACGCTGGATGTAAGCATTCAGATCTTCTTTACTGGCCCAGGCTGTGCCGTAAATACGTTGCAGCTGTTCATTTTTAGCATCGCCGCGCCAGTAGGCACCTGAAAGCTTGGTCAGTTTGAAATTCTTGAGGAAGCGAGTATTAGGGACATGTGGTCCGCGACACATATCTACATATTCCTGATGGTAATACAGACCCATAGCTTTTTCATCAGGCATATCTTCAATCAGGCGCAGCTTATAATCTTCATGACGCTGCTTAAATACATTAATTACCTCTTCGCGAGGGGTAACTTTTTTAATTACATCATAATTTTGTGCAATCAATTCTTTCATGCGAGTTTCAATTGCAGCAATATCTTCGGGTGTAAATGGGCGCTCGTACCAGATGTCATAATAAAAGCCGTCTTCAATTACCGGCCCGATAACCATTTTGGCTTCCGGATACAATTGCTTAACAGCATGACCAACCAGATGTGCACAGGAGTGACGAATGATTTCGACACCTTCTTTATCTTTGGCTGTAATAATGCTGACTTGTGCATCTTCTGTTACCTGATCACATGTATCTACCAGTTTACCGTTAATTTTACCGGCAATTGCGGCTTTGGCTAAGCCTGCACCTATGGAAGCGGCAATGTCAGCTATGCTTAATGGCGCTTCAAACTGACGGACAGAACCGTCAGGCAGGGTGATGTTCAGCATGCATACTCCACAAACAACAGACCAGACTCGCTTGATACAAGTGAGAAAATCAAATGGCTGCTTTTGATTATATTTATAAGGGTAAATAGAAGCCAAAGTTACTTAAATGCACTTTTGCTTCTGTCAAATAATTTATTTTAGCGATTTGGATTTTGCTTGGCAATGCTTGGTCGGCGAAATGTGGTGCTTTAGGCTATAATAATATATTCTGTCATAATTTTTGCCTCTGAATTATTTAATATGCTGAAATTTTCTTTAAAGCGCACGGATGGCTTTGCGCGTCGTGGTACTCTGGAGTTGAATCATGGTACGGTGGAAACACCAGTATTTATGCCGGTAGGAACATACGGTTCAGTTAAGGCTATGTCGCCGCGTAATCTGGAAGAAATCAAGGCACAGATTATTCTGGGCAATACTTTTCATCTGTGGCTCAGACCCGGACTCGATGTTATCCGTGATTTTGGCGGGTTACATGATTTTATTGGCTGGAACCGGCCAATACTGACAGACTCCGGTGGTTTTCAGGTATTTTCACTGGCACAAATGCGTAAATTAACAGAAGAAGGCTGTACTTTCCGCAGTCCTATTAATGGCGACAAGCTGTTTTTGTCTCCTGAAATTTCTATGCAGATTCAGACGGTACTCAATTCAGATATTGTCATGCAGCTGGATGAGTGTCCTGACGGAAATGTAGATGCCAGAGAAGCCGAAAAATCTCTGCAAATGAGTTTGCGCTGGGCTGAACGCAGTAAAAATGAGTTTGAACGCCTGAATAATCCGAATGCTTTATTCGGTATTGTTCAGGGTGGAATGTACGAGGATCTGCGAGAACAATCACTGGCCGGACTGGAGGAAATTGGTTTTCCCGGATTATCTGTAGGCGGGCTGTCTGTGGGTGAACCAAAACCTGAAATGTACCGTATTTTGCGTGCTATCGGACCTAAACTTCCGGCACATAAGCCACATTATCTGATGGGAGTAGGTACACCTGAAGATTTGGTATACGGTGTGGCATGCGGCATTGATATGTTTGATTGTGTTATGCCTACCCGCAATGCTCGCAATGGCTGGCTGTTTACCCGTTTTGGTGATGTAAAAATCCGAAATGCCATATACCGGCATGACCAGCGTCCGCTGGACGAAAGCTGTGACTGTTACACATGTCGCAATTTCAGCAGGGCTTATCTGCATCATTTACAGCGTGTGGGCGAGATTTTGGGTGCACAGTTAAATACGATACATAATTTGCGCTATTATCAGATACTGACTGCAGAAATGCGTCTGGCTATTGAAGCTGGTAAATTCGAAGATTTTCAAACACGCTTTCATGCTGAGCGTGCCCGGGGTGTATTGTGATCAGAAAAAGCACGGTAGCGACTATTGTCTTTATATGATAGAGGCAAATGATGTCAGGCTAGTGGTTATAATCTGCAGTTAGTAAATTTTTTGAATATTGTTGAGTTATAGTGGAGAGCAAGTATGAGTGAAAAAGCCTGGTCAGGCCGTTTTCATGAACCGGTAAGTGAACTGGTTAAACAGTACACAGCATCAATAACTTTTGATAAACGTTTGGCACAATGTGATATTCAGGGTTCTCTGGCGCATGCACAGATGCTGCATCAGTCTGGCGTGCTTAGTGCAGAAGATCTTGCAGCAATTAAAACCGGTATGCAGGAAATCCTGGCAGAAATTGCTGCCGGTAAAATTGACTGGTCAGTAGATCTGGAAGATGTTCATATGAATGTAGAACATTTACTGACTCAGAAAGTAGGGGATGCCGGTAAACGTTTACATACTGGACGTAGTCGTAATGACCAGGTTGCTACAGATATTCGTTTGTGGCTGCGTGATGAAATAGACAGTATTGTTCTGTTAATTAAAGATTTACAATCTGCTTTGGTTGATCTGGCCGATAAAAATGCAGAGGTGGTGATGCCGGGCTTTACTCATATGCAGGTAGCTCAGCCTGTAAGCTTCGGCCACCATATGCTGGCATATGTGGAAATGCTGGGGCGTGATAGTGAACGGATGCTGGACTGCCGTCATCGTGTAAACCGTATGCCATTGGGTGCGGCTGCTCTGGCCGGAACGACATTTCCTATTCAACGCGAGATAACTGCTCAATTACTTGGTTTTGAAGAAATTTGCCAGAATTCTCTGGATGCAGTGTCTGATCGCGATTTTGCCATTGAGTTTACTGCTGCAGCATCCATTCTGATGGTACATCTTTCCCGTCTGAGTGAAGAATTAATTTACTGGATGAGTCCGCGTTTTGGCTTTATTGACATTGCCGACCGGTTCTGTACTGGTTCCAGTATCATGCCGCAGAAAAAGAATCCTGATGTACCTGAGCTTGTACGTGGAAAAAGCGCAAGAGTTGTAGGACATCTGATGGGGCTGATTACTTTAATGAAATCACAGCCACTGGCATACAACAAAGATAATCAGGAAGATAAGGAGCCGCTTTTTGATACAGTTGATACTTTGACAGATACTTTGCGTATTTACGCAGAGATGATGCGAGGTGTTAGCGTTAAACCTGCAAATATGCGTGCGGCAGTTTTGCAAGGTTTTGCAACAGCAACAGACCTGGCTGATTATCTGGTTAAAAAAGGTTTACCTTTTCGCGATAGTCATGAGGTCGTTGCACGTGCTGTCCGACTGGCAGAAGAGCAGCAACGGGAATTAAGTGAGTTACCGCTGGATATATTACAGTCTTTCTCCGGCTTGATAGAAGAAGACGTTTATCAGGTACTTTCTCCTGAGGGCAGTCTTCTTGCCCGTAATCATATTGGCGGTACTGCGCCGGTTCAGGTACGCGCACAGGTTGCTCGCTGGCGTCAGTATTTGCAGGCGGTTTAGCATTTGTTAAACCAGCTTAGCTGGTTATGAGGATATTAAAAAACGGGTCAGATATTTTTGTCTGATTTATATTATTGGATTTAAATTCAGATTATCTCCTCTGAATAATTTGTCAGGATCAAACAGCCGGTATACAGTGCATACCGGCTTAAAGTATTAATTCAGATAATTATATTTTTTGGCTCTGAATACTATTGGTACAATTATTTTTATTGGTTTGTTTATATTTTTGATTTCTATTTGAATCTTAATACGATAGCTTATACTAATGAATTTTCCGTTTGAATCAAAATAGAAATCGCTTACCATTGGAAGAAATTGATATTCGAATTGATCTGAGTTATTTATAAAAAAATTATTTCTATCAGATAATGAAGCAGCTATATTCTTTACAGCAGCGTCTAACTCAGGTTTATATTTACTATCAGGATATGCTTTGTATAACCTTTCTTTTAATATCGTAGAAATATTCAGGTTATCAAGATATGTAGTATTATGTTTCAAGCTTGCAATATTATCTGTATTCAGCTTGAGCTGATATTTTGCCTTTAGCCTTT
Organism: Snodgrassella sp. W8135; assembly: GCF_016101225.1. Lineage (NCBI taxonomy): Bacteria > Pseudomonadati > Pseudomonadota > Betaproteobacteria > Neisseriales > Neisseriaceae > Snodgrassella > Snodgrassella sp. W8135. The sequence goes on along the minus strand of NZ_JACFQX010000001.1, from coordinate 1,180,829 downwards.
TGCCGTACTTGTCAACATTTACCTTTTTGAACGCATTGGGATTAATTGCTGCATAACTGTCATAAATATTTACTTTTTTGAAGACACCTCGATCGGCGGCGTAGCTATCAGATGTATAATCGGGTAAATTTTTTAATAAATCTGATACAGAGATATCAGATATGGTTTCCTGTGAAATTGGTGGTTGAATATCCTTGTTATTTATCATCCGTTTATTGTCAGGTATGGTATCTGATGCATGAGTAGATGATTTTGTATCTAGTGAGTTTTCAATTATATGGCTACATGAAGTAACTATTTCTACAACTGCGAATATTAAAAAACATTTTTTAAATTTCAGCCACATAGAAATTCCATTAAATTAAGAAGAATTCTGACAATTAATAAAACATATTATCATTATTTATATAAATTTTGCTTATATAATTTATTATTATATTTAAGATCAACAGTAATTAGTCTTATATCATGGATAGCATTTAATCAGTTGGGTTTATTTCATAGAAATTTACGATTATGTCATAAAGAATTTTAGCAGCTGATACAATGAATGTATTCATATATCTTTTTATTTATTTTATTATTCAATATTAGGGTAAAAGTAGTTGCGTAGTCAGGCAAGCATATCCAGATCTGCTATTAAAGCACTACAATCTGCATAGCCATATTGCTGTAATAGCAGCGGATTTATCCAATTCAGACGATTATCCAGGCGTTTACAAAGTTCTGTTTCTAAACAGGTGTTGGTAAATTTTTCACTATTTTGCCATACATAGTTAATCAGTACCTCCTCTGTAAAATGGCGTAAAGTTATTTTATTGTTAATCATTACTATGCCTCTCATATAACAGCGCTTATAGGATTATATTCTTTACTGTTCATAACTTTTTTCTTATTTTTTTCCTCGTTTGATTTCCTCATGTTTCTCTTTATTAAATACTGACTATCATATTTTTTCAGATGATTAAAAGAATTTGATACTGATAAAGGTAGTCAAAAAATTAACCTGCATGATAATCAATAATTTATCAATGTTTCTCCTTTGTAGACCTGCTTATGTGTTTTGGCAAATATACTATTTCATCATGCTTTTATTAATTAATAAATTAATATTTTTATGTAATTAATTAAATTCTTATTTATGTTTTAATCAAAATAAGGTAAGTGTATTAATTTTATTCAAATCTAATTTTATTATGTTCTCAGTACTTATAACAGTTGATTTTAGCCAGAAATGGTTATATCGATTGGTTCCCAATCATCACTATTTTTACAAGATAACCAACTAAGAGATGTGTCGCCGATGTTGTACTCATTTTCTTCAGTTGTAGAAATAACTACTCCATGGCTTTCAGAAAAAAACAAAACAATAAATCCATATTCCGGATCTCTGCGAGCTACCGGATATGTAATTCTCTCGCTTGAAGGTTTGACAATTTCTAACATAATTAGTTCCTTGAAAATATGATTAAGTGGTAGTAATAAAAAATTTGCTATTACCAAGTTCTAAAAACTGAAACATACTTATATGTGACAAATATGCTGTAGTTTTTAAACTCACTTTAATTCTGTTTTGGCTAAAGTCTATTTAGAAAATAATTAACAAATAAAATATACAAAAGTTACTTAACCTAAGTTTATGAAAAAGAGTAATTAGTTCCGTCATAAATTTCTTCCTTTTTAAAGTTTTGTTTAATGTTAAATCCATTAGTTTCTTAACTTTTTCCATGTGTATATATTACAATTGTAATTAAATATTTGCAATCATTTTTGTGATAATTTAAGTGTAAATTTTATAATTATTTGATTATTATATGTTTTAAAGATTAATTTTGTGATTGAATGACGTAAAAAAACCGCTATTGGATAGCGGTATGAATTTAGACTTTTAACCTCCTCGCCAGACCATCTTACCAAGCACTTTGAATTGATCATATGTTTCCTCTGTAACATGCATAGTTTCATAGTCACGATGATAGCTAATAATATCTATACCATTTTCTGTGTTGCGTAATTCTTTTATATATAATCTATTTTTATAGATTATTGCATATACACCGCCATCTACAATTTCCAGATCATTTATGTTTAACAAAATTGTATCCATGTCATAGAGTAATGGCTCCATAGATTCGCCACGGACATACATTGCTTTAAGAGATGACTCATCAAGCCCCTTTCTTTGTAACCAGCTTTCTCTGAAAAGCAATTTATCTTGAGTATCACGAACTATCCAGGTTGCGTTACCCATACCTGCAGATAAACTAATATCATAATATGGAATCTTCACATATGCCCCAATACTGTTACTAATATTTTTGTCAGAATAACTACCAATTTCAGAGGATAACGGAACGACGCTTAAGTCCTTTACACCGTTTAATAAGTAATTCGGTGTGGTATCAAGAACCTCTGCAAGCTCTATGATTTTTTTGGTGCTTTTATTTCTGCCTGTTTCAATTTGAGCTATTGTACTTTGTGGAACGCCTGCCATTTTTGCTAATTTAGCCTGTGAAAGATTTTTACCCTCACGAAGCTTAGCCAGACGTTCGCCGAATGTGGTCATGGATCACTTTCTGAATAAAAGTCAAAATTTATCACATTTGTAATAATGCTTCAATAGCCTAATTTTATCATTTATTTAATATAAATTTATATGAAGATTTGTTTATAATTCATCATAAATGAGCGGTTATATTATTTTTTAAGTGTTATCGAATTTATTATAGGCTTCAGATTTGTTATCAAATATTGGCTTAATTATAATCCCATCACATTTTATTAAAAATAGTAACAACTATGCTATATGCTACTATTAATATTTAGAGCTATATATATTAACTAGTAAAGTATTAAGAGTTAATCAGAGCTAGTATGGTCATAATTACCAATAAAAAACGCTGCACAAATTTGTTATAAATAATTCAATTCTTAAGTGATAATTGGTTCATTTATTTTGCTATAAAAATAATATTTTGATTTTAAATATTTATTGTAAAATTAAAATTTATTAACACATAATAAGTCGGAATTAATTTTACGCATTGTGCTGATTTATATTAAACTGATTTGCAGAAAATATGAATTTATATGAATAAAATTCATTTTAATTAATCTTGATTTTTTCAGAATGGTAGGGGATAATTCCCCTGATTCCAAAATATCTAAGTTAGTAATAAATATTTTTCTATGTTTTTTCATTTAATGCTATAAGTATTCAAAAACTAGCAATAAACAAGTCAAATTTTTAGATATATATTTTAAATTTTTCTATGACAACCCCGCAAATATAAAAGTTATCAGACATTTTAATAATCGGGTAGCGATTATTAAGTGGTTTCAAATAATGATAGCTACCCTCACAGATATACTGCTTAAACATGGCTTCGTTGTCATTTTCACGCACAATAACAAAACAGCCATCTTTTACAGAATGCTCTGGATCAACAATAATTCTGTCGCCTGCGGTAAATTCAGGTTCCATGCTGTCACCTTTAATTTCAAGTGCAAATGCCTTGTTTCCAGGTTTGCGTAGTGTTGGTACCCAAAGAATGTTGCTTTCTGTTAAAGCATTTTTGTCCAGCTGTTTGGTAGCATCTATCCATGATAGTAAAGGCACTTTATAACCATTAAACAAAATTTCGTTAGTTTCAAATGAACCAATACCAAAATGCTCAGGTTGAACAACATCGGCAAAATATGAAACCAGCTTGTCAATATGTGTTTTATCTACACGACCAGTCTGGATCCAACTAGTTACTGAAGGCGGCTTGATTCCAAATGCACGAGCTACATCCGCTTTGCGGACACCTTTGAGTTCAATCGCCGATTTAATAGCCTCACCTAATTTTTTACCAGTATACATAATTAACCCTTAGTTTTTACCTAATCTTATTTAGTGATTGCATAATTAGGCAATGATTTGCATTTTATTAGTTATTGGCTTATTATTATGACAATTTTGATAGATAATTACGGTTTTTATTAATCATAATCAATTTTATGTAAGGCATAAGCAAAGATATTTATTAAATTATATGAAAATATAAATGCATAATCTAATCAATAAGGAATATTTATAATATAAAAGAGGAATCAAATGATTTTGCAAAAAAATTTTTAACCAATATTTAATCTGAGAATATATTTTAAATATTAATGCCTAATTAAAAATATATAATAAATTAAAAAATTTATTATAAAATTAAATTAATTAGCATATTTATTAAATTAAGGTATATCTATGAAAGACTATAAATTTGAAGTAGATCTGGCGGAAAATGTATTGCGTGCTTATGAATATTGCATGAGAGATACAATCAAAAAAGGACATTGCCGAAGTATAGAGTGGAAATATCAGGCACAGACATCTAAAAAAAATGTTCAGCAGACACTTTATCCTACTTATCAGCCAGAAGTGTATGATATGGTAAAAGCATCTATGGGAAATCTGTTTTACAAGAATCGTGAAGCTTTTGCTTTATTATCCAGTAAGTACTGTAAATTAAGTCCCTTATATAAACGCCAGAATCAAAATACAATCAAACGTAATCAGCGTAGACGTTATTCCAGTAAGGACTGGAATGAGTCAATTGAACAAAGTTTGTGGCTTTTTTGGCAAGAAATGAAAACACAACCAGATTTTGAAAAATATTTTCGGTTTTCTTCTTGACAATTATATTACAAAGATTATAATATATTTATATTTTATAGGTATGCTTAACCTTAAACAGCTGATGATTAAAGTTCCCGAAAGGGAGCTTTTTTGCGTCTTGAGATAGTGTTTTTCACTTCCTTTTACTATTAAGATAAATTTTATATTTCATTATTGAATGAGTAAAATTAAAGCAGGTTTATAGCTCAGTTTATATTTTAATTTTAAATTATTATTTAATTAATCATTTTTGTATTCAATTTTAATTTTACATTTATATATTAATAAATTGAAATTAAATATTTTTAAATAGATTAAATTCCTGTATTTTAGAGTGTATGGTATATAAATGTTGAAATTTTCAATTTATTAGTAAATTATAAAAATTTACTTGTTAATATTTTTAGAATCTTATATTTATATATTAAGTCAAATGCACATTTCTGGCACTCGACTTAATATCTGATGAAAGCATTTATTATTGATATTGAGGTTGTAATTAAAGAGTTTATAAAAAGCCTCCTCTGTAAATGATTTGGCCGATTAATTCGATATCTTTTAATGTTACAGTTTCATCTGGATATTCATAGGAATTATAGCTTTTAATACGTATTCGCTGTTCAGGTAGGTTTTGCAGAATTTTGATTCTGAATAAATTACCTTGATTAAAAGCATAGATTTTTCCATCTATTAATTTTTTCTGCGAAGTATCAACTATGAGTTTATCTCCATCATTTAAAAGATTTTGCATTGAATTACCACTCATGATGACATAGAACAGATTATCCATATGAAATTTATGGGCAGTTATATCAGTTTTTAAAATAGTAATATGAGTATTCTCTGAATTTGCAGTTTGTTGAAATAAAGGTGGTATAGTTAAATAACTATTTTGATTATCTTTAGAAGGCGCTAATGATTCAATATTGTGAAAATCAAGTATTTTCATAATTTTATTCATTGTATCTACCCTGGGTATAACTTTGCCCAGCTCATATCTGGATATTAAAGACGGGGTAATACAGGCTTTTTGAGCCAGTTCTTTTTGGGAAAGTCCCGCAGCCAGTCTGGCATTTTTTAGTTGATTAGCAAATTTCATAATATAAGCATAATTGATTAATAGTGGAAAAATGATAATGAATGATAAAATATGGCACTAAAAGACCATAAAGTGCTTGTAATTATCTTTTATAAATTTTAATATAGCCATATATGGTTATTTTGATAACCAATTAAGGTTATATTACCTTAAACTTACATAGAGTTAAAACAGCTATTCAACTTATTATATAGCTTTTGTAAATATATTTTATTAAGTATTGGTTAATTTGTATAAGGTTAAAATTGAATAAATTAAATTTAGATACATAGAATTTATTTTTAAAAAGGAAAATACCTCAAAGGCTGCCACCTATGAGGTATTAGATAAACAAAACCCAAGACTAATTTAAGGAGTTTTGAATGGATAATAATATCACATTTGTTTCTTTTCATGGGAGTAGTTTGGCCACTGTCAAGGTCAAAAATACTATTTACGTTTGCATGAAATCCGTGGTGCAGGGGATTGGACTGGATTGGTCAACCCAGCATCGTAAATTAAAAGGCTGCTATCAAAAATATGGTTGTGGATTTTTATCTATACCAATCAAAAGCGGCACAAAAAAAATTCTGGTTATTCCGTTAAAAAAACTGACAAACTGGTTGCAAAGCATTAATCCGAAAAAAGTAAAAGACAGTTTGAAGGAATTGGTTGGGGTGTATCAGAATGAGTGTTCTCAAGCCATTCATTCACATTGGCGTAAATCAAGAGTAGCTAAAAAGCGTGGCCGACCTGGATTGGTTAAAGAAAATGGCGCTTCTGGATTGTTACCGGCACAGATTACCATGATCAAGACTTTGCACAAACAGCTGGTAATGTCTGTTGAACCTGAAAAACAGACTGAACTGGCTATGACATTATGGCAGGCTGTACGCACACGTTATGGTGTCAGCTATGAAAAAGTCCCATCATCTAAATTTATTGATGTAATTTGCCTTTTAAGCCGGGTTGCTGTTAAAAAAGTTAATTTTAACAGTAAGGAAGTTACTAAAAACTGTTCAGACGAAATTCATGTTTCGGTACAAAGTCTGGTAAATTTATATGAATCATTTGTTTGTTCTCAGAAAATGCGTTTGATGTATGAACATTTATTACCTGCTTTCCGTATCCTGGGTAGTAAATATGAATCTCAAATTCATGAATTTGGCTATGGTATGGATAGCATTTTTAATAAATGTCATAAAGCTTTCTTACCTTTATTTGAAAAAATACCGGACTCTCCTGCCAAGGAATCAGCACGTGAATACCTCGCTAAATTGATGTAAACATTCAGGCTGAAGAGGTATTTTAATTTTCACTGAGTATTAGCCATGCTCTATAAAATTAAAGGTATGGCTAATTTGTTGTTAAAGATATTTCGCAATATTACAAACGATTTAAATCAGAATTATGAATATAAAATATAGTTTTATATTATTTAATTGTATTTTAAATTTCATAAAAGATTAAAAATATATTGGAAGATATTTGTTTATATTTATGATTATAAATAGATATTTATAATCTATTGGTATTAAAGCCGGCTTTTAGCCGGTTTTTTTGAGGATTTGATGGAAGATTTATGAAAAATGTGGAATTGGTATTTCAATTACTTTATTCACTGCTGGATTTAAGATTTTTACCAGATAAATTACAAAGATGGTTGTTTGATACAGGTACAAGAGTGATTACTGTTACCAGTGCGCTGGTTATGATAGGTTTTGCTGGCATATTTATTTTGGGTGGCAGCGAAGTTTTTCATCTGAAACTGTATAAAGGTTTTTTGCTATTGCATCCTTTAACTCTGTCTGTGTTGCTGATAGGTGTGGCTTTAACACAGCTGGTTATTGCAATATTTAAGTCTAATCGATGCAGTGTATTGTCTGGATATTTGCTGATTTTTTCAGCATTGATATGGGCTGTAATTTCAGCTACTTTCTGGGCCTCTTATCCACCATTAACAACCGGAATGACAACTTATCCTGTGCTGGCTGTGGTATGTGCTCTGGCCGGGAGAAATTTGATCAACTACGCTAAACGGATTGAAGATTCTAAATATAAAGGACGATAAAGTATGGAGTTTTTAAAAGATGCTTTTTCCGTCTGTATTTTATTTGCGCTGGTAGGTGGGCTGGCTGGTTCTTTACTGGTTACAGATTACAAACGCTATGGTTGGTTTATGACAATTTTATTTGTCTTGTTGGGAATGATTTTTGCTGCGGCAATAACTGATTATTTTTTCCCACAGAATCATCCATGGCTTTTTGCCGGAGTTGGTGTATTTGCAGGAATGTCAACTACATCGTTTCTTGATGCATTTAAAGCTGCTGCACCGAAACTGGCACAACGCATAATGAATATTGTTAGTAAAAAAGCAGAAGAGTTTATTGGTAGTGATAAATCAACAAAAGATTAAATATAAATATAAATCAAGCGGCCTTTGGGCTGCTTTTTTTTGGGTGATAAATATGTATAAATTAAGTAACCGATCCTTACAGCGTTTGTATGGAGTCAATTGCAGCCTGGCCAACGTGGTAAAGCGGGCTATACAGATAACAAATCAGGATTTTATGATAACTGAAGGGGTGCGTTCCCGTGAGCAATGCTGTATTAATTATGGTAAGGGGCGAACGGTACAACAATGCAGCCAGAAAGGAATACCGGTAAAATATGCTCAGCCAAATTTAAGTAAGGTGACCTGGTTAAATAATCCTTATGCCAGTAAACATGTTACAGGCAAAGCTGTGGATCTGGTTCCATATCCTGTTGACTGGACTGATTTGAATAAATTCCGGACTATTGCGCTGGCAATGAAGCAAGCGGCTGCTGAACTTGGAGTGAAGATAATCTGGGGCGGAGACTGGAAAACCAGTAAGGATTATCCTCATTTTGAAATTTTATAAATATTTTTATAATTATAGCGATAATTTATCTGATTTAAATTATTTTTTTGCTTTTTCCAAGCTAAAAAGATCAGATTAAATCAGTTGATTAAAGTCTTTTATATATAAAAATAATTATAAAACGATATATTTTTCTGGTAACAGTATGTCTATTTTTGTTTAATAATATAATTTTGATTATTAGTTTATTGGATAAAAGTCTAGCAAGATTAATTATATAATTTATTTTTTAAATATTATTGACTAAATCATAAAATATGTTATAATTCTTAAAAATTAACAGGTATGCTTAACCTTAAACAGCTGATTACACAAGTTCCCGCAAGGGAGCTTTTTTGCATTTCAAAGAAATGAAACTTTATATTTATAATTTTTGACAGGTTGTAATATATAGATATTTAGAAATTAGAAAGAATTTGAAATAAAAATAGAAAGACTGGTGGAGGCGGGGGGAATCGAACCCCCGTCCGAAAGTCCTCTACAGAGCGATCTACATACTTAGTCTTGCCAACTTCGAATCTTATTCACAAACCGCCGACAGACAGGCTGTTTGTAAACCAGTTGCCATAAATCTTGTTTAATGCCAGACAACACGACATTAAACCAGCCAATGTAAATGTCGTTGCGGTGAGTTGCCTCACACGGCCCATTGGCGAACCGCTGCAACGTTTAGCCTTAAGCGGCTAAAGCGTAAGTTTCGTCGTTTGCGACTATATAAATTCAGTGTTTAACGGGAATCTGAGACCCCGGTATGCACGCATCTGCTTTGCAACCCCCGTCGAAACCAAGGTCGCCCCCAGATGGTCAGGCAATTATACTTTTTTTTGGTGATTTTGCATAGTTATCTATGCTATCGGTTCTTTTCCCAGAAAAATAATCTTCACTTCCGAAGAAAATGATAAATTATTATCAATTGAGGAGTTTAAAGAGCATGGAATTTGGGTTGGAGAATCACTTGCATGAATGTGTTGCTGTAGTCAAATATTTTGCAAAAGCACTACATGTTTGTTTTTGGAAAAAAGGCACCAGGGTTAAAGGAAATAATTAATATTCAATATGTTACGGCTATAGCAGCATTCAATAATAATGGTAAATTTTATGACCATACTGCAATTTATATTAGTCGAACAGCTGCCGCTATAAATGTTTATGATCAATGGAATAGCGTACCTTTACATTTTCGCTCAATCCAATTTAAGGGTCATGGCTACGTTTCTAATGATGGGGATCAATTTTATGTTATTGAATAATTAGAAAAATGCGATATTATTTTCAGTCTATTTTCTTGGACTAATTTCATTTAATTGCTATGCTCAGACACCTGTTGTGAGTTGTCCACCAACATTTTCTGACGGACATGGTATTCATAAACTTACTGAAGTCATGGTATATGATGGTCCGGTATGTATGAAAGCATCATTAGTACCTGAGTATAAAAAAACAAAGAAGTATGGGTTCTAGATACATTAAGGGATCCATCAGTAGTTTGCGCGTATGAGAAAATCCCTCATTACATTGTTCTTAATGCGAAGGGGGCAGCTTATTGTGAAAGAACAATGGCACCAGTACAGGTAAAATGTATGCCATAGACATTTAGTGCAAACAGTTATCTCATATCGTAAGTTATTTGCCAGCTTTTTATAAAGTTACGGTACTGGCAATCTGATAATGCCAATTGATAGGATGAGTCAGGCTTATAAGAAAATAAAAAATCGATGATTTGTTTATTATTTCAGCTACGGTAAGGCTAGCAGTAATTACTGTATGCATCAGCTAATTTTTCTTTATTTTGATTGATATACAATTTAATGAATAGTTATTGATGTCCGGTTATTAATCCATTTTGAAAATATGTGCTGTTACAGAAATAAGGATTATTAAGAAGAAACTGGTTGCGATAGAAGTAATAAATTATCAGTAATAAGGTCATTGTTTTATAATTTGCATTATTTTGTCTGCAATGAGTGCTGTAATGTATGATGTCAATACTAATGATGTACGTCATTTTTTTGCGGATGTATGGCGTAAACGTCAGCAGCCGCAGTTGCTGGATGCACTGCAACAAAAAGCGTTAAGAATTATTGCTGCACACTCTGAATATGCACCTTATCTGGAAAATATCGAGCAGTATTTAACCCGGGTATGGCGGCCTGAAGAAGGAGAAACTAATCCGTTTCTGCATTTATCTTTACATTTGTCTGTACAGGAGCAGGTAGCGATAGATCAGCCTTTCGGGATTGCTGCTATTCATCAGCGTTTGTGTCAGCAGTATGCAGGCGACTGGGTAAAAGCGGAACACGATATGATAGAAGTTCTGGCTGAAACTTTATGGCAGGCGCAACGATATGGTCAGGGGCTGGATGTTAATGATTATATGACACGTTTACGCAGTCTGGTCGGATTGGGGCAGGAAGATGAGGCTCGTTTAAACCCTCATGAAGTCGGAAAAATTTCTGATATACAAGCATGAATTGCTCAGGCTTTGATTATGGTTTATTGTTTTGTACATTTGTATCAGTTATCCATGTTGTTGCAATGGGATTGATACGGGTATTTATTTTCAATAATCTTAAATCAGGGGATGAATATGTCTTTCTGGGCAAGTAATGCAAATGCTTTGCTGCTATTATTGTTTGTGGCTTTGGGTATTATCGGACATAACCCTTCTGTAACCATTTCTGCACTGATTATTTTGCTGGTGCAGCAAACGCCTTTGCTTAAATATGCACCTGTACTGGAAAAATACGGTGTGCAACTGGGTATTATGTTACTTATGATAGGGGTACTGGCTCCTTTAATTACTGGTAAGGTTCAGCCTGCACAAATTGCAGCTCTGGTAACCAGTTGGAAAACCATGGCTGCAGTAGTGGTAGGTATAGTGGTGGCATGGTTGGGCGGACGCGGTGTTCATCTGATGCAGGTTAATCCGACCATTGTCACTGGTTTAATGATTGGCACCATTATTGGTGTGGCTTTTTTGCGCGGAGTACCGGTCGGACCTCTGATTGCGGCAGGATTGTTATCACTGATTTTATAGTAGCCGGATTGCGAAGTTCTTGCCAGAAAGATACGCTCTCGTTATAATGCGCGCAATTCCATTCTCTCGGAGAGGTGGATGAGTGGTTGAAGTCGCACGCCTGGAAAGCGTGTATACGTGAATAGCGTATCGAGGGTTCGAATCCCTTCCTCTCCGCCAAATTATGATTAAAAGCTGCGAATGCAGCTTTTTTTATAGCTGTTATTTAAAATGCTTTTGTCATTTTAATGTTTATACTTTTTTGTATATTCATATTCTGAATGTCATCTTTGTTAAAGATGACAATTTGATTTTGTAAATATTTTATTGATTTTTTGCTGGCAGGTTTAAGCTGTAAACTGTTTAGTCGCAATATTTATTTCCCTCACAATTTTGATTGTGAGGTTTTTTTGTGCCTGCCGGAATGTATGGAGAGTACTGGATGAATTTAACCCGTTCTGTTTTAAATGATGTGCAGACACATCTTCAGCAAGCATTGCCGAAATATTCAGTACAACTGATGCCTAATAGTTTAAAGAATTATCAGTTTGTTCATTCGCTGGGTACGGTCTTAATCGGTTATCAGCGCAGTAAATTTAAAAAGCCGCGCAGTACGGATCTGATTGTACAGGAGAGGCATTTGCAATTGCGTTTTATTGTTTTTGCACGTGCTTTGGATGGTGAAAACGGTGTTCTGGATTTACTCGATTCTTTACGTCTGGCATTAGTGGGATTCCAGCCTGAACATTGCCAGCAAATCCGATTGTTGAGTGAGCGCTTTCTAGGTGAGGCCGACGGAGTCTGGCAATACCGGTTACGCGCTCGCACCGAGACACTTCAGGTGGAGCAGCGTCCGGTGATTAATCAGCAAAATTTGGTCAAGTCTATACCAACTCGTGGTGAGATTAAGGCCAGAGCTATTTCACATTCTGTAATTTCGAAGGAGTAAAAATCATCATGGCAGCAGCCTATTTGCATGGTGTTGAAACAATTCGTATTGATGGTGGCAGCAGTCCTGTCTATACCGTAGACGGGGCAATTACTGCAATTGTCGGTACCGGTATGTCTGGTCCGGTTAATGAGTTAACTGTATGTCAGACTGTTAAAGATTTCAGTCAGTTCGGTTTGCTGACTGGTGCAGGTTTCACTTTACCTGATGCGGCCAATATCTGGACTCGTTATCAGTCTGGTGTTGCTTATGTAGTGAATGTACTGGATCCGGATAAACATAAAACGGTCGTTGATTCTGAGTTACTGGTTATTGACGGTGATACGCTGACTGCGAAAACAGCACATCCGGCTGTACAGGCAGGTTATACAGTTCTGGCTGGTAATCAGACATTATCCGAGGGTACTGACTATGCTTTGAATAATGAAACAGGTGAGCTGACTTTTGTTCAAATGCGTTCAGATGTCTCTATTAGTTATACTTATCTTGATCCAAGTAAGGTAACTTCAAAGGATATTATCGGCGGTTACGAGGCAGCTACCGGTAAACGCAAAGGGATGGAGCTGCTTACGGAAGGTTTTACCCGGCTGGGAGCAGATGCAAAAATTATTATTGTGCCTCAGTTTGATGCGGAAGCGACTGTGGCGGCAGCTATGGTTACTCTGGCTGATAAGCTTGAAGCTATTGCCTATATTGCTGCACCGAAAGGAACAACGCTTACCCAGGCTGTTCAGGGGCGCGGTTCGCTCGGTAATATTAATTTCCAGACGTCTTCGGATCGGGCGCAATTATTTTATCCCTATGTTACCGGTACCAGTGGTGAGTTGGAAAGTTTGGCTACTCATGCAGCCGGTTTACGGATGCGAACTGATGTTGAACAGGGTTATTGGTTCAGTATTTCCAATCGTGAACTGTCCGGTGTAACGGGTATGGAGGTTTCGCTGACTGCACGTATTGATGATCCGCAGGCAGAAACCAATCGTCTGAATGAAAAGGGTATTACGACGGTATTTAACAGTTATGGTACTGGTTTCCGCTTATGGGGTAACCGTCTGGCCTGTTTCCCGACAGTAACACATATTAAAAACTTTGAAACTGCACAGCGTACCGGCGATTTGATTAATGAATCAATTCGCCGTGCTCAGTTACAGTATATTGATTTGCCGATTGATGATGCGCTGATTGACAGCCTTCTGGGTACGGTGCGCACCTATCTGGGTACGCTGAAGAGTATTGTTGGTTTTAGTGTCAGCCTGGATTATGACTATGATCTGGCTGATGCTTTCAGTAAAGGGCAGGTACCAATTAAGTATGACTATACGCCTAAACTGCCTGCAGAACGTATCACTAATACCAGTGTGATGACCCGTACTTATCTGGCTAATTTGATTAGTAACCAGTCTGCCGCTTAGGAAACAGTTATGACAGAATTTAATGCAATTTATAATGCCAATGTTTATGTTAATGGTAATAGTCAGTTAGGCCGTGCCAGTCAGTTTAAATTACCGGATATTTCTGTTGGTCAGACAGAAACTAAAGGTCTGGGTCTGGTGGGTTCAGTAAAACTGCCTAGCGGAATTGAGGCACTGGAAGGGGAAATCACCTGGAATAGTTTCTATCCGGATGTGTTTACAAAAGTATATAACCCTTTCAAAGCTTGTCAGTTAATGGTTCGTGCCAATGTGCAGGCATTTAATGCTTCTGGACTTGCAGCTGAGGCTCCGATGGTCGTGACTGTAATGGCAACTTTCAGCAAAAATCCGTTGGGAACTTATAAACCGAAAGAAAAAGCTGAATTCGCCAGCACTTTTCAGGCTACCGAAATTCATCAGACAGTAGCTGGTCGTGAAGTGTTGTATTACAACGCATTTACCAATCAGTACCGGGTAAATGGTGTGGATATGCTGGCGCAGATGCGCGCAAATATTGGTATGTAATTTTTATTTGTATTGATGTATTTGAATGCTCACTCTGATTACCGGAGTGAGCTTTTTTATGGTTGAAGTATTTTTATATGCTGAATTGATTCAGTAATTATTGATTAGTCGAGGAATAAATATGGCACAAACTGAAGCGCAAAATCTGCAAGAACAATTGGGTACAGGCAAAGTAATTAAACTGGCGGAACCACTGCAAACACCAAGTGGTGCGATAACGGAGCTGACATTGCGCCGGGTACGGGTTAAAGATTTTAAACGTGCTGCAGAACAGTATCCTGATAATGCAGTATTACAGGAAGCTCAGTGTCTGGCTATGGCATCTGGTCTGCAAAATGAAGATTTTGATGAGTTGTCATGGGAGGACTACACGCTGGTGCGTCAGTTTTGTCTGGGTACTCACTGATTGGGATAGTTTTTATCAGGCAGCTGCGGATTTAGCGTGGTGGTTTGGTTTTTCTCCGGCAGATATTGATGAAATGTCTCTGGAGGAAATTTTGCAATGGCAGCAACAGGCTAATCGGCAGATTAAAGCCAAATACAGCAAACTATAACTGGTTGCTGTCTGAAGTAACTGTGCTGTTAACTTGTTGTAAGCTTATAAGCGTGGTTATGAAGCGATAATAAGTTGACAGTCACAGTAATCGAAACAACAAATAATATAAATAAGTAGATTCCAATACAGTTTAGTTAATTGGAAAAAATATATTGGTGCCGTTATGGATAATGGATTCGTTTCTGATTTTGGTGAGGTGCACCGTTCTGTAAAGGCTTTTGGCTTTGCTATCAGTACAGCGACCCGGCATGTTGAGGAGATGGGAAAAGCTTTACAAGGTTTACATGGACAAATTCGCTCTATTGATAGTTTTTCAGCAGCGACGGCTAAAGCGGGTAATGCTCAGGATAAATTAACTCAGACAATTGAAAGACAAAATAAGGTTCTGGAGCAGCGCACTAAAATCGGTAGTGAATTAAGCAAAACTAAGAGCACGCTGCAAGCTTTGATGAAACCAGCTGAAAAGTCTGTAAAAATTTATATGGAGCGCGAAACATCTGAAACCGGGCTGAAGCAGGCTATGATGCAAAATGATGGCAGATTAGGCGGATTTGATCAGATTAATGCCCGAACAGCACAGCTAAGCCTTGAGCAGCGGGGAAATAAAAATGATTTTACCAGTCTTGCCACTAATATGAAGATGGCTAATATGTCTGATGATTCGCTACTTCAGGGAGGTATGAAATCAATAGCCAGTTTTAATGCATTATTCGGTAAAAAAATTGAGGATATTTCTGTTGCCAAAGGGCTGATGCAAACTTATAAGCTGAAAGATACTGAATTATCAGCCGGTCTTGATGCTGTACAGAAAATGGCTTATTCGACCGGAATGAGTTTGGAAGATATAGAAAAATTTCAAAGTGCTATGGCCTCTCCTCTGCAAAGGCTTCATCTGACCGGTTTACAGAACCAGCAAAAAATATTTGCTTTAGAAGGTATGGCAATACAAGGTGGTATCAGTAAAGCTGTGGCCGCAGATGGGATGGAAGAATTTCTGAATAAGTTGGCGCAGGGACCTAAAGCTATGCATCTGGCTACGTCAGCTATGAATGCGGAAATGCGCCAGATGATGCAGAAATCTGGTGTAAAGTTTGATTTATTTAATAAAGACGGTTCACTTAAAGACATGCGTGTGGTTATTAGTGAGCTGGAAACGAATTTCAAAGCTGTTAAAACTAAGTATGGTGAACGCGCTGCACTGAATATGATGGATGCTGTGTTTGGCGGGAAGGGCGGACAAGTTGCTTCTGCCGCTGCTAAAGGTGGTCATGCCGGTTATCAGGCCATGCAAACTAAAATAAATCAGCAGCCTTCTCTTGATCAGCGAGCAGAGCTGCAGACAAATACGCTGGCTGTCAGTATGGAAAATCTGCAAGATTCGGTTGCTGAGGTCGGGAATGCTTTTGGTGCTATTCTGGCACCGGAGATTAATACTTTCGCTCAGGTGGCTAAAGATGTGCTGCTTAATACTGTATTGCCTTTTATTCAGAAACATCCGACGCTGATTAAATCTGTAGTGGCTTTTGGTATTGGAATGGCAGGCTTACGGATGGTATTACTGACTGTTCGTTATGCGATTACTTTGGTTACCGGTCCGCTGGCTGTTCTGCGTACTATTTTTGCCCGTTTTCAGGTGGCACGTGAGCTTAAGCAAAGTGGTTCTGTATTTAAGCGTCTTCGAACTGCAATTTCCTCAGTAGGAAAATCTGCAGGTTCATTGCGTCAGAAACTGATGTCTTTTGGCAGTAAGCTGTCCGGCATTGGAAAAAAGTTTGCTGTTTTTAGTAAAGGTCGCGCTGCATTAGGTTTATTGCAAAAAGCATTTGGTGCAATTGGTCGTGCAGCAATGGCTCCCATCAGAAAAATTGTGCAGTCTTTTGGTCTGATTTCTAAGGCGGTGAGACCTCTGTTTTCGGTTTTTTCGAATTTGGGGAAGGGGTTTAGTGTTTTAGGTAAAGGCAGGTTTGTACTTAATTTGCTGCGTCAGGGAATTATGGCAGTAGGCCGGGCTTTCTTGATGTCACCGATAGGCTGGGTTGCGCTGGCCATTGGTATGGCCGCCTTATTGATTTATAAATATTGGCAGCCAATCAAGAAATTCTTTATTGGTTTATGGGATACGGTTAAGACCAAATTTGAAGCCGGTATGAATTTTTTCAGAGAATTACCTGCTAAATTCAGTGAATTCGGGCGCAATATTATTGATGGTCTGGTCCGAAGCTTTACTGAAGGTATCAGTAAAGCTGTTAATGCTGTAGGTGAGTTTGCCAGTAAAATTATTAATAAGGCTAAATCAGTATTGGGTATTAATTCCCCCAGCCGGGTATTTAAAAGTATAGGCAGCTCGCTGATGGAGGGAATGCATCTGGGAGTTGATCTCGGGGCGGATAAACCTGTTTCGGCGATAGGTCAGGTAGCTGAGCGTTTACAGCAGAAATTTAAAGCCGGTTCCGGAAAGCTGACTGCACAGTTAAATGAAAAAATGCAGCTAAATGCAGTAGAGTTTGCACAGAATCGTTATCCGGCCGGACATGATTCAGGTGCTGTGACCATTAATTTTAATCCAACAATTCAGGTTAATGGTAATGCTGACCGTTCAGTCATTCAGCAGGCGCTTGCACTGAGCCAGCGTGAATTTGAACAGATGTACCGGCGCATGATGCAGGCAAAAGAGTTGAGGAGTTACTGATGTATGCAATGCTAGGGGATATTCGCTTTGAAGTGCTGGATAGTTTCACCAGTTATGAAGAAACGCACAGTGCTGTTTTTGCCAAACATGATGTACTGGCCGGGCGACCGCGCCTGCAGGCTACCGGTAATGATTTGACTACGATACGTTTTGGTATGCTGCTGCATTGGAAACTGGCTAATCCGGATAGTGCCTATAATGCGCTGATCAGTGCTAAAGAAGCACAGCAGGCGCTGGCGCTGGTGTTCGGTTCCGGGCGGTTTGCGGGCTGGTTTGTGATACAGCAATTAAGCAGTACAACTCTGATCCAGGATGCTAAAGGACGTACGGCGGCGCGCGAAATTAGCGTTGAATTGCTTGAATTTGTTGGTGATCCTAATAATCCGTTACCAACACCGGGAATCATGACCGGACAGAATCCGCTGCTTGCTCTTTTACCGGAGTCGGTTAAAGGCGCGGTTAATAAAGTTTCCGCAGCGGTTCAGACTGGTGTGCGTATTTATCATTCTGTTGAACAGAATATTACTGATATTCAGAACCTGATTACGCGCGCGCGTACTGTTCAGCATAATACTGCCGGCTGGATGGGGTTGATTGCAGATGTATTGTCTATAGGTGGTCAGACTCTGGATAAACTGAATACTTTACCTGAGATTGGTGCATGGTTCGGAAATCTGGCCGGAGCAGCAGATTTTCTGTCTTACATGGGTCAGGCAGCCTGTCAGCTGCAAACATGTATTAATTTAATACAAACCGGTTACGATAGCGGAGAGTGGGGCGATTGGCTGAATACCAGTGAACAAGTGTTAGCAACGGTAGAAGACAGTATTGGAAATGCAACTGCAGGTACCCAGTCATTGACGGCGTGGCTGGCCGCAAGAAAAGATGAGGTCTGATTATGGTTGATTCAGTCTTGCAATATCAGACCAGTGAAGGGGATCGCTGGGATTTGATTGCACATAAATACTATGGTGATGCCACGATGATTGACAGGCTGATTGCGGCCAACCCGCATTTAGCGCTGGCTGAACAATTTACGGCAAATCTGACTGTACTGATTCCGGTTATCCGGTCTGATACTCATGCTGCTCAGGAGGATATGCCACCATGGATGCGGTAAATATGTTAAAAGGATTATCCGGCTTAAGCAAAACACATCCGGTTACTATGCCGGATTTCACTATCGAATACGAAAAAAAAGACATTACATTAGCAATTAAGCCTTATCTTATCAGCATTAGTTATACGGATTATCTGGGCGAGCAATCAGATGAGCTGTCTGTGTCGTTTGAAGATACAGATGGCAGATGGTTGCGTAACTGGTATCCTGAACAGGGTGATTTGCTGTCGTTTTCACTAGGTGATCAGTTTACCAGTCTGGTGAATCTTGGTAATTTTGAGATTGCGGATATCGATTATGCATTTAAACCAAATGTGATTACTCTGAAAGCGCTTTCTACTGGAATTACTTCGGCCAGCCGGACTTTACAGCCTAAGGCGTATGAAAAAACCACTCTGGAAAAAATTGTACAGACAGTAGCCGCACGATTACAACTGGTGGTTAAAAATCCGATTGCCAGGCTGGAAATTGAACGTATCACACAGTATCAGGAAAGTGATGTTGAATTTCTGGCGCGACTAGCAAAACAGTTTGGCTATACTTTTAAAATTGTTGATAAGACTCTGGCTTTTATTGCTAATACGGAATTAACTGCACAGGAACCGGTACTGGTGTTGCTGCCAGAAGATATTGAGTCAGCCAGTTTTCGCGATCAGATCAAAGGTGTTCCTAATGAAGTTGTTGCTTCCGGCTACGACCCTAAGGCTAAACAAGTACGTACGGTTAAGCGTAAAGGACAGCCGTTACGCCCGCAAAGTAAACAGGGTGCAAGCGGTGACAGGTTAAAAATTGTGGCTAATAAAGGGGAATCACAGCAGCAATTAGCTGCACGTGCAGATGCTGCATTGGCCGATGCACGCAAGTGTCAGGTAACCGGTAGTCTGGATCTTTTTGGCAATGTCAAGCTGGTAGCCGGTCAGATTATTCGTCTGAGCGGTTATGGCAAAATGTCGGGAAATTACCAGATTAAGCAGGCAAGCCATAATTTGAGCCGCAGTTCAGGTTATGTAACGTCTTTGGAAATAAATATGATTGAATATATTGCTGATGACGCAGATGGTGATACGCATGCAGAAACTGTATGAATTTGGTGCGACTTTACAGTTTGGTATTGTTGAATCCATAGATGCCGGACGGCATATGCTTAAAGTCAGTTTACCGGCATTAGAAAATATTCACACTGACTGGCTGCCAATGCTGACTGCTGCTGCAGGCGGAAACAGTTTTTATTCACTGCCTGACAGAGGGGAGCTAGTCGCCTGTATTCTGGATGCACGGGGAGAAAATGGTGTGGTTTTGGGAGCCTTATACAATCAGGCTGATAGCACACCGGTAAATAATAATAATGTCTGGATGAAAAAATTCAGTAATGGTACGGTGATCAGCCATAATCGCAATAGTGGTGAAGTATGTGTTCAGACTGGTGGAGCAGTAATAGTAGAAGCAGATACGGTACTGGTTAAAGCAGGTGATATTACTCTTGATTCACCTACTACTACTGCTACCGGCAGCTTACTGGTACAGGGGCAACTGACCTATCAGGGCGGAATGGCCGGTTCCGGCGGTGGTGGTACGGCAGCCTCAATAACCGGCACAATTAAGGTTGAAAACGGAGATGTGGTAGCCGATGGTAAAAGTCTTAAGAGTCATACTCATCCTGATCTGACTTCAGGTGGAAATACGGGCAAACCAAACTGATAATCAGCGAAACGCTCTGCTAATTCTTATTTTTTATATCCCTGTTCATTCTGACAGGGATTTTTATTTTTTGGAAAACCGCTATGACCATAACACCGCGTACCCGCCACTGGCAGCTAGCGCCACTGAATAGTGGCTGCGATATTGTTACCGGTATTGATGATATTAATCAATGTATTTTGAATATTTTAATAACCCGTAAAGGGACAGATGTAACCCGGCCGACTTTTGGTTCAGACCATCTGGACTATCTGGATACACCAGAAGATGTCTTTATTCCGGGAGTAACGCGTGAGGTGATTCTCGCTATTCAAACCTGGGAAAAGCGTGTGGTAGTGGAACAGGTCACTTTTACGGGTCACGCACCTGAACTGACGATAACTGTTCATTGGCGGATCGCAGAAGAGGTAGCCGGTGAAATTTATCAAACAAATATTGGGTTGGTACAAAAATGACAGATTTAACTAAGCTTTCACGAACAGATGTAAAAATAGTTGAAGACGATCTGGCAACGATTCTGGCCGATACCATAAATGATTATCAGAATCGTACGGGCAAAACACTACAGCCGGCGCATATTGAACGCTTACTGATTAATACTTACGCCTATCGTGAGGCATTAACCCGTCAACAGATAAATGAAGCCTACAGGCAGCAGCATGTTCGTTTTGCTACCGGCCTGATGCTGGATTTATGTGGTGATGATGTTAATACTCCGCGATTACAGGCTCAGCCGGCACAAACAACACTTCGCTTTCAGGCTGTACTAAAAGGTAAAGAGCAGATTGTGATTCCGAAAGAAACCAGAGTTACAGTGGACTCGCTGATATTTACTACTACAGCAGCAGGTATGCTTACCGCAACCACTCCCAGCCTAGAGCTCAATGCTGTCTGTCAGGCAACGGGAATCATAGGAAATGGCTGGTCACCAGGCCAGATAAACACTTTAGCTGATCATTTGACCGATATTGCTGAAATTAAGGTCAGCAATGTCACGACATCAAGTGGTGGAGTAGATGTTGAAAGCGATGATGCTTATCGGGTACGTATTCTGCTTGCTCCTGAATCATTTTCAGTTGCCGGACCTGTAGGAGCCTATGAATATTTTGCCAGACAAGTTAGTCAGGACATCATTGATGTTTTTGTAACCAATGATACTGATAAACAAGGTAAACCCTTGGGAGGTGTTGTTGCAGTGAATTTGCTTACAAAAACCGGCTTGCCTTCAGCAGAACTAGTTAATCAGGTTCAGTCAGCTTTGTCTGATGAGCGGGTACGCCCACTATGTGATCAGGTGATTGTACGGGCTCCGAAAACGTTTACTTATCAGGTAAATGCAATATTAACTTTGTATATAGGCACTGACGCAAGAGCTGTACTTGCAGCAGTTCGAGCTGCCTGGCAGCAATATCAGATTAGTCAGGAGCAACGACTCGGAGTAGATGTAGTCCCGTTAGTTATACAGTCATTATTAAAAGTTGATGGTGTTTATAACGTTGCTACACCGGATTTAGTGCTGACTAAGGTTGCTGCTGATACATGGGCACACTGTACTAATCTGATCCTGAGCATAGCTGAGGAGGCAGTGGATGGCTAAGCTGACCTATGCAGCAGTAATTGAGCGTGATCAGCGGATGCGGGCACTGGCTGCTCTGGGATTACGTCTTGATTTGGTGTCTACACCACAGCTTATGCCCCGGCTAGTAGAACTGGTATTGGCCGATCATCTTGAACTTCTGGCTGAAAGCCATTGTATTCTCGGAGTAAACGGATACTGGCTGGCCGAAAGCGATCAGGCCAAACGGCAATTGATTAAAGGTGCATACGAACTTCATCGCAATAAAGGAACACCCTGGTCGTTACGAGAGATTGTCCGCCGCCTCGGCTTTGGTGAAATAACGATTATTGAAGGGCTTAATCACCAGCGGCACAACGGTAATATTCAGCGCGATGGTATGTATGTACGCGGACATAATAGTTACTGGGCGCATTACCGTATCTTACTGAATAACCCGATTACTAATCAACAGGCAGCTTTATTACGTCAAACTCTGGCTGCTTTTGCTCCGGCACGCTGTGTGCTTTCCAGTCTCGACTATACTGCTGTACCACTACAGCATAACGGACAGGCACAGCGGGATGGCTCATTTAACAAAGGAACTGCTTAATGGCAAATTTAAAAGAATCTTCGTTCTGGGAAGAAGGTATTTATCAATGGGAAACATCCGATCCGGTATTGGGCGGGGAAAATGGTATCGATAATGTACCGACACGACAATTGGCCAACCGAACCAAATGGCTCAAAGACAATAAACTGGATAAATCAGCTACCGCTGCCAGCGCAGATTTGGCTAAAAAAGCACAGTTAGCTGACAAACTTAGCAAAGCCAGAAATGTGGGTGGGGTCGCATTTGATGGTTCAGCGGATATTGATTTACCCGGAGTAAATAAGCCCGGAAATCAGAATACTTCTGGAAATGCGGCCACAGCCTCATACGCAGCTCAGATAGCTGCCAGAAAAATTGGTGGAGTTATATTTAATGCCAAAACAGATATAGATTTACCGGGTGTCAATATTAAAGGTAATCAAGATACATCTGGTAATGCTAATACAGCTTCCAGATTACTTAATGCCATTAAAATTGGTGGTATTAACTTTGATGGTTCTACTAATATAAATTTGCCGGGAGTAAACATAGCAGGAAATCAAAATACAAGCGGTAATGCTGCATCGGCGACAGTTTTAAAAAATTCGCGTCAGATTATTTTAAATGGAGATGTTTCAGGTAGTTGCTGGTTTAATGGAGATGGTAACGCTATTATTTCAACACGTCAGGTTAATTCACTGGGTGTTAATCAGAATTGGTCGGATGTTACAGGGGCACGTGGATATTCTATAACTTATACAAATCAGACTTCATCGCCAATTGCAGTAGCCATTAGTTTTTATCATATAAACAATAGATCAGCTGAACTAATTGTCAATGGTGTATTACTAGGTGAAGTAAATACAAGTAATGAAGATTCGCAACGTAAGCCAATATTTGGCATTGTACCGCCCGGACATAGTTATTGCCTTAATGGTAATTTGCCAGTCAGAGTGTGGGCAGAATTGAGAAGAGGTTAAAATGAAATATTATTTAAATAGTAATGATAAAATGGTTTATGCCTTTGATTCAGAAGAATTAGCAAATAAATGGTTCGAACAATTGCTTGAAGGAAATGAGGCATTCAGGATAATGACAGATAAAGAAATATCCAGACACCTTCAACCAGAAAAATACATGACAAAAAGTGAAAAATTATTGAGAAAGCGTAAAGATGCCATTTGTCTTGCTCGTCATCAGTTTTTGACTATGGCTGAGTTATCATTTGATAAAAATAAAGATGCTTTAATCTTAGTAACCGAAAAAAATTTTGAAGGTAAATCATTAATTAAGCTGCGCAATTACTTACAGGAAAGCCAGTCTTTCAGTTTGGTTTCTGAGGAGTTATGGAATCTTTTAACTAATATTTTAAAAATTGATCCTGATAAGTTATTTAATTCATGGGAAGAAGCTCAGGAATTTTAAATAGATTATTTGAAAAATTTATAAATAATGAGAATGTTGTAATTCAGAATTATGAATGAAGCACTAAGACAGCTGATAGCATAGTTATTGGCTGCCTTTGCTTTTTAAATTGACTATTAGATTATTTTTAAATCTAAATCATCTATTCAGCTGTAAATTATTATTCCTCCGGTCACCTGACTGCATTAATCGGATCGGATAGCGCATGGAAAAAATCGCCTATAGCGTTAGTTATATACCTTCCTACATGGAAAATATGAAGCTTTATGCTTAGTTATGCAGTCTTTTATCACAGGTTCGTCAGGAAACTTTCCAGTGATCATTAGTTTTATCAAACTGTAGCTTTTTTCTGGCCTGTTTGCCGGTCAACTTTTTGGTGGTATGAAACAAAGATTAGGTCATGCTTATGCGATGATGGCTTCGCCTAAGATATTGCTGTCTGATGAGCCGAGAGCAGGTGCAGATCCTCTTAGACAGCAGGACTTATGGAAAATGGTATTTGATTGATTAATGAGGGGATGGCAGCTATATGAACAACAGCGTATTTGGATGAGGTTAGCAATGTCTATCGGTTTAACTTTTGAATGAAGTTCATCTGGTTTTTGAAGGTAATCCGGAAAATTTAACATCTAAACTGAATAGTCGGAGTTACAGATATTAATATTGGTCTGAGTATCTTTGCATTCAATTCAACCTAGTAGCAAATAATATCAGGGGGTATTCGGGTCTATGGTGTATGGTTATGATTTCTGGATTTGCCACGTCCATTGATGATACACCTATTGTTTTGCAATAACTGACTGAAACGATGCTTTTTAAGTATTATTTTGTTTTTCAGATTTTTTTAAAAATATGTCATAAGATAATTTTTTTAATCCTTTACGGGAAAAACATATTAATTCAAATAATAACTGTATTGTCGTTGAATATTATCATCAGCGGCGCGCCAGCACAGCTGTAGACAGATAATCCTTAATTCCGCTACTAATTGAGTTTGCAACTTTTTTTCTGAAATCGCTGTTAGATAGTAAGCGTTCTTCAGTCGGATTAGAAATAAAAGCTGTTTCAACCAGAATTGATGGAATATCCGGTGCTTTCAGGACGGCAAAATTTGCCTGATCGACACTGCCTTTATGCAGGTTGTTGATTTTGGCCAGTTGATTCAGTACGTCTTTACCGAGTTTCAGACTATCATTGATGGTAGCTGTCTGAGTCAGATCAAACAGTGTGTTGTTGACATTTTTATCAGTTGAATAATTTACCCCGCCAATCGAATCAGCTGCATTCTGGGTTTGTGCCAGATATTTGGCTGCTGCACTGGTGGCGCCTTTAGGATTAAGTGCATATACACCAGTACCTTTTGCTGACGGATTGGTAAATGCATCTGCATGAATGGAAACAAAAACATCTGCTCTGAGTTTACGCGCTTTGGCTACACGTACACCCAATGGGATAAAAATATCTTCGTTTCGGGTCATATAAGTTTTGTAACCATACGAATCCAATATTTTTTTTACTTCACGCCCTATAGCGAGCACCACATCTTTTTCACGCAGACCGGAAGGACCTGTGGCTCCGGGATCTTCACCACCATGTCCGGGGTCAATCATAATTACAGGCTGACGATTCAGTTTATTTGGCGTACGTGATGGTTGAGGAGGCTGCTGAGTTACTGGAGGTTTATTTTCAGGCAGTTTTTTTACCGGAGGTGTGGAGGCTGTAGCCTGAGGACGAGTAGTGCCGTCACTGTTTACTTTACCGTGACTGTAATCCTGTAATAGAGCCATTAACGGATCGTTTTTTTCCTGTTCCATGGCTACGGTGGCGGTAGGGTATAAATCCACTACCAGTCTGTTTTTAAAGTTGGCAACCGGAGCAAGTGAAAATACCTGAGGATTAACGGTGGTTTTCAAATCCATCACGATACGGATGGTTTCAGGATTAAATTGTCCGACGCGGACACTGGCAATATAGGGATCCATTGGGAGAACTTTATTGCTCAGTTCACGCAAATACTGATTGGTGGCTGACCCCTGAATATCAATAACCAGACGGTCAGGATTCTTTAGCTGAAAATATTTAAACTGGATGGGTGTTGTGGATTCTAATGTCATCCTGGTATAGGCTGTGGCCGGCCAGATGCGTGAAGCCACAATATCAGCCCCTGTCTGGGCTGCTCGTGCAAATGGAGTCAGGCTGATTAAAAGCGTGCCGGTAGATGTAATTAATAATTTCCGGCGGCTGATGTGGTTGGACATAGTTTATTCTGTAATTTTATTTAATGTTTTTGTTCCGTTTGTAGTAACGGCATTTATCTGTACTGTACGGCCACTACCATTGATGGTGATGTTCAGGATAATGTCAGCCGGAGGTGCCAAATCACCGCCGAGCTGTGGCCATTCAATCAAAATAATGCTGTCTGCTGTAATCAGTTCATCCAGTCCTGCATCCAGCCATTCTTCCGGATTTTGAAAACGGTATAAATCAAAATGATGCAGGTTAAAGCCTTTAAACGGATAAGTTTCAACTATATTGTAGGTAGGGCTTTTAACTGCACCGTTGTAACCAAGAGCGTTGAGTAAGCCTCTGGTAAAGGTTGTTTTGCCCGCACCCAGATCACCTTCCAGCCAGATAATCAGAGGAGGGCTGATAAGCTGTGCAAAACGTTCGCCCAGTTTCAGGGTATCGTTTTCATCAGCCAGAAAAATTTCACGGACTTCAGTGGCAGACATGGTGTTTTTAATTAATCAAAACGGGGTTATTATGCGATAAAGTTTGTAATAACGAAAGTAATAAAATTCAGTCTGTCTGTCTTGTTTCTGGATTCAGGCTTCTTTTATGTACATTTGTTGTGTACTAAGCTATGAGTATATTTCCGGGTCAATGCTATAATCACAATAATGACTGATATTCGATTAATTCAGTTTATGCTGAACTGAGTTGTCATGGTCAATAATGAAGAGACAAATGACTGCAATACAACAACAACCTATAGGTGTATTTGATTCCGGGGTAGGCGGCCTGACAGTGGTTCGCGCACTGATGGAACGGCTCCCTAATGAAAATATTATTTATTTTGGTGATACGGCGCGGGTTCCGTATGGTGTGAAATCCAGACATACAATTGAAGTTTATACTGAACAGATTGTATCTTTTCTGCTTGAGCATGATGTTAAGGCGCTGGTTGTGGCCTGTAATACTATAGCTGCGGTGGCAAGAGAAAAAGTAAGGCAGCTTGCAGGCACAATGCCGGTTCTGGATGTGATTGCTGCAGGTGCACAGGCTGCTCTGGAAACCACTCAGAATAATCACATTGGTGTAATAGCCACCAGTACTACTGTTAATAGTAATGCTTATGCCCGGGCGATTCACAATCAGAATGCACAAACGCGTGTTTTTTCACAAGCCTGTCCGTTGCTGGTGCCGCTGGTGGAAGAAGGCTGGCTGGATCATGAAGTTACCCGCTTGACTGCAAGGGAGTATCTGAAGCCGATTCTGGCAGAAGAGGTGGATACGCTGGTTTTGGGATGTACTCATTATCCGTTACTGAAGCCATTAATCCGTCAGGAGGCTCCTGAGCTGAAGTTAGTTGATTCGGCGATTACGACTGCTGAAGCTACTGCATTGGCATTGGAACAGCATAATCTGATTAATCCTGATCATTCAGGTGCGCAATACCGGTTTTATGTCAGTGATATTCCGCTACGTTTCCAGACAATTGGTGAGCGATTTCTGGGGCGAAGTCTGGAACAGCTGGAAATGGTTTCTTTGGGCTAGGTATTTTGGTTGACAGGTGAGAGATGAGCGCTAAAAAAAGAATTGTGATTTTGATTTCCGGTCGCGGCAGCAATATGCAGGCTCTTGTAGAAGCCGATATTGCGCAGGCAGAAATTGTGGCAGTAATCAGTAATCGGTCTGATGCAGCCGGTTTACTGTGGGCTGCGCAACACGGGCTGACAACCGAGGCAATCAGCCATCATGATTATCCAGGCCGTGAAGCATTTGATGCGGCATTGATAAAGCATATTGATGCTTTTCAGCCTGATTTGGTGGTACTGGCTGGCTTTATGCGCATTTTAACACCTGAGTTTTGCAAACATTATACGGACAGGTTAATTAATATTCATCCGTCATTATTGCCCGCTTTTACCGGACTGCATACTCATCAGCGTGCACTGGATAGTGGCTGCCGGGTGGCAGGCTGTACGATTCATTTTGTCACTGCCGAACTAGATTGCGGTCCGATTATAGCCCAAGGTGTAGTACCTGTTCTGAATGGGGATACTGCCGATACTCTGGCACAGCGGGTATTAAAAATTGAACATCAGCTTTTACCAAAAGCAGTGGCTGATTTTGTTGCTGGAAATCTGGTAGTTGAAGGTAACAGAGTTAAAAATCTTGCTGATGCTGTCACGGATAATGTGGCCTGCCTGAAAAACTGAGATGTTATGAGAAAAATATGAAGTTGAAAGTATATTCAGGTTTGATATTTGTCTGGATAAATTTGCTGTTCATACCTATGGTACAAGCAGCAGACCTGCCTCAGCAGGCACAATTGCAGTTTGTCGACAGTTATGGTTTGCCGGTAAATATGGATTTTGTGCAAAAGGATGGTCAGTATCAGATTAATACGCAAATTAATTTGATTTTTTACCAGATGCAGTTTGTTTCGTCCGGAACCGTAAAAGACTCAGTTTTAAATCCGCTTTCCTACACTGACAGCCGCTTTGGCAAACCATATGCTCAGGCACGTTTTTCTGAGCATGGGGTTGATTATGGTAAGGTTTCCGAAGCAGTTAAACATATCTCGGTGAACGGACCGGTATATGATATGTTTGCTCTTGGCTGGCAGCTGGGATTTAATCAAGGTAAATTGCCCGCAAATACTTATCTGACTAATGGTAAAAAAGTATACCAACTGGATGCAGTTAACGGCCGTGGTAGTGATCAGCTGATGTTAAACGGACGGCAAATTGAGATCAGACAGTACAGTATCAGTCGTGGCGATGATGTAGTGGAATATGCATTCGCTCCCCAGCTTGAAAATATTCCGGTACGGATTAGCTATGTGGACAATGGTAAAGTATATACATTGCAACTGAAAGGCGGCCGGATTAACGGGAAGGTTTTTTAAGAAATTATGATAAATGCACAACAACTTGATTTAACTACTTCTGCGCTGGCACAGGTGTTAACATTCAGACAGCCTGCAGATGTTGTG
This sequence comes from Snodgrassella sp. W8135, assembly GCF_016101225.1. Taxonomy (NCBI): domain Bacteria; kingdom Pseudomonadati; phylum Pseudomonadota; class Betaproteobacteria; order Neisseriales; family Neisseriaceae; genus Snodgrassella; species Snodgrassella sp. W8135. The sequence continues at coordinate 1,151,436 of NZ_JACFQX010000001.1, read as the reverse complement.
CTCTCAGCTTTTTTCCGGCGTGAGCGCAAGCTGGGTATGCGTGACCGGCAGGAAATAGCTGAAACTGTGTTTGCTACTATCCGCCATTTGCAGAAAATTCAGAAGATGCTGCCAAAACCGCATCAAAAACCACGTCGGGCAGCTTTGGCTGCATTGGTTTTAGGGCGGGGAATAAGCGTACACGGTGCAGAATCACTTTGTGACTCAGAAGAAAAACAGTGGCTGATTGATGTTAAAGAGCAAAAGTCTGCTTTTGCCTCCGATCTGACTACAGCTGCTGAGCTGCCTCAATGGTTAATTGAGTGTCTGCAACAGCAGGGCTGGGATGATAATCAGATTGCTATTTACGGTCGCAGCGTTATGCAGCCGGCGCCGCTGGATGTACGGGTAAATACTCAGAAAGGTAAACGTGATAAGATTCTGTCTGAGTTACAGGCAGAAGGATTGCGTGCTGAAGCTACGCCTTTTTCGCCATGGGGAATCCGGCTATTTGATAAACCGGCTTTAAACAAGCATCCGCTGTTTTTAGACGGTGTGCTGGAAGTTCAGGATGAAGGCAGTCAGCTGCTGGCGTTGATAACAGGCGTTAAACGCGGTCAGATTGCTGTCGATTTCTGTGCCGGAGCCGGTGGTAAAACACTGGCAATGGGGGCAATGATGGCAGGCAGTGGCCGGCTGTATGCTTTTGATGTGGCAGAAAAACGTTTGGCTAATATGAAGCCGAGAATGGTTCGGGCAGGTCTGACTAATATTCATCCGCAACGGATTGATAATGAGCATGATGCCCGTATTGCCAGATTAAAGAATAAGGCAGATTGTGTGCTCGTGGATGCACCCTGTTCCGGAATGGGCACCTTGCGTCGTAATCCTGATTTAAAATATCGTCAGAGTAATGACAATATCCGGACGTTGCTCGAGCAGCAACAATCAATTTTACAGGCAGCTTCTGAACTGGTACGTCCGGGCGGAAGGCTTGTATATGCAACTTGCAGTATTCTGGAAACGGAAAATCAGCAACAGTTAAATAATTTTCTGGCAGCCAATACAGGCTGGCATATAGAACCGGTGCAGACTTTGCTTAAAAGTAATGTCTTACCTGATATGCAGGGTGACTATCTGCAGTTGAATACCGGTGAACATCATACAGACGGTTTTTTTGCCGCTGTACTTACACGCATTAAATAAAGTGATATAAGAAGGAATGTACATGAGTACTCAGGAAAGAATTAAAACGCTTGTTACTGAACATCCGGTTGTGTTGTTCATGAAAGGCACTAAGCAGTTTCCACAGTGTGGTTTTTCATCCCGTGCTGTACAAATTTTGCAAGCTGCCGGTTTAAAAGAGTTCTATACTGTTAATGTGCTCGAAGATGAAGATATCCGTCAGGGTATCAAGGAATATGCAGACTGGCCGACAATTCCGCAATTGTATGTAAAAGGTGAATTTGTCGGTGGTTCTGACATTATGCTGGAGATGTACGAAGCAGGTGAATTGCAGACTTTGCTGGCGTCTGTCTGACAGAGTTTTGTTCGGAAATATTTTCCGGTAGCTGTTTTATTCAGGTTTTATAGCAATTATTTTTTGGAACTGGCTATGAATATAAATGTGATTGACCATCCTCTGGTGAAGCACAAGCTGTCATTAATGCGAGAAGAAGATTGCAGTACTTATCGTTTTCGTACGCTGACTAAAGAACTGGCACGCTTAATGGCTTATGAAGCCAGCCGTGATTTTGATATAGAAATTGTCAAAATGCAGGGCTGGTGTGGTGAGATTGATGCTTACCAGATTAAAGGCAAAACGGTTACTATTGTACCGATTCTGCGGGCAGGGCTGGGTATGCTGGATGGCGTACTGGACTTAATCCCTACAGCTAAAATCAGTGTAGTAGGTTTACAGCGCGATGAAGAAACGCTGGAGCCTGTACCTTATTTTGAAAAATTTGTCAGTCAGATGGATAAACGCCCGGCATTGATCATTGATCCAATGCTGGCAACAGGCGGATCCATGAATGCAACTATTGAGTTACTTAAGAAAAAAGGTTGCAAGGATATTAAGGCATTGGTTCTTGTAGCAGCTCCGGAGGGGGTAAAGGCTGTCAATGAAGCTCATCCTGATGTGACTATTTATGCAGCGGCTCTGGATGATCATCTAGATGATAATGGCTATATTATTCCTGGTTTGGGCGATGCTGGTGACAAGATTTTTGGTACCAAGCACTGGTAATTTAAATTCAGATTATTTCATGCAGTCTGATCGCTGAAAGAATCTGTTAATAAAAAAACACAGAATTTTCTGTATGGAAGATTCTGTGTTTTTTTATTATGCTGAATTAAATCCAGATTTGTTTTTAAAAATGGATATGGGTATCAGATAAATATTCTAAATAGAATTGGTTTGTTGGATAAGAAATAAGTTTTTGTTTATAAAATGATAAATCGAATATTTGCCGGTTAATTATAATCTGATGCAATCATTTTATAAGATTTAAGATGTTATTTGTTTTGTGCTTGCAGCTTATCTGGGCTGAATATCAGGCTTACAGCCAGTCCTGCTTTCTGTTCTGAATTTCGCAGGCCAGAGTCTGCCAGACTGATACTGATGTGCCACTGATCACACAGGGTTTTAACGATTGCCAGCCCGAGACCGCTTCCGCTTTCATTGTTGCCCAAAATACGATAAAACGGTTCAAATACTAGCTGGCGTTCAGTTTCAGAGATTCCCTGACCATTGTCTTCTATAAGTAAAATCGTTTTGTTATCTGTAGTTGGTCTAATGCCAATGCATATTTGCCCATCAACAGGAGTGTATTTGATGGCATTACTCAGTATATTTTTCAAAATAGTATATAAATCATTACTGCTGACTGGCAGAAAAACATCTTCGCTAATGTCGAAACTTAAGTTCTGTTTTTTTTGTTCGGCCAGCGGCAATAATTCGGAAATTAAATCACGCAGTAAGGGCATTAGTGCAGTTTTCTGAGCATTGTTCGCTATCAGATGTTGCTGCTGCTGATGCTGTGCTCTGGCCATAGATAATAATTGGATAAGCAGCTGTTCGGTTCTTGCAATACCTGCTTTGATTTGTTCAATAAGTTTGTGTTGTTCCTGAATAGTTAATTCCGGTTCATCAAAACGTGCTATTTGCAAGGTAAGTGCGGTAATTGGTGTACGTAATTCATGTGCTGCATGACTAATAAATTTTTTATCATGCTCCATCGCAGCCTGTAGCTGACTGAACAGGCGGTTAAGTGCGGTAATGAAAGGGCGGATTTCTGTCGGTACGTGCCTGGTATCCAAAGGTGATAAATCATTGGCGTTGCGTGCGGTTAATTCGCTACTCATTTCCTGCGTTGCCCGAAACAGGCGGCGAATCCAGATAGCTGTAAACAGCCATAGAATAGGCATTAAAATAAGAAATGGCCAGACTACACTTAATGCACTGTCTTTGGCTATATGATTTCGGTATGCTGTACGCTGAGCAACAATAATTCGCTCACGTTCACGGGTGAGCAGGTAAACCCGCCAATGACGAGCTACCGTAGTAAAGTTATGAAAACCATCAGGTAATTGTTGAAGGTTCTGCACAGCATTATCATCTCCCATCAGAATATTGAGATAGGGTGAATCTAGTGTCTGTGCCAGCACGCGTGGTTTGGGCAGCGTTCTGGCGCTTTCAGGAAAATTAAGGTCTTCCTGTGTATCTCTGCGCAGTATGGAACTGCGCGGATCAAGTAAATGGGCTATCTGCTCCAGCTGAGCATCTTGTAAATCCTGTGTTTCCCGAAAAGCAGTCTGATAGGCAAGAATGTCACCAATAATAGCGATTGAAGTTACTACGATGGTTAAAACCAGTAATAAGCGCCACTGTAGTGATGAGACTATCCGCGTCGGTCTACCAGCCATCCCAGTCCTCGTACATTTTTAATCACATTACTGCCCAGTTTTTTTCTAATTCCGTGAATAACTACTTCTACGGCATTGCTTTCTACTTCTTCATTCCAGCCGTAGAGCTTTTCTTCCAGTTCCTGTCGTGACAGTATCGTGCCGGGTTGGAGCAATAAACTGTACATCAAAGCGTATTCTCGTGCTGACAGGCGGGTAACCTGTCCGTTGGCACTGATTTCACGAGTAGCAGGATTCAGGGTAATGGTGCCATTGCTTAGTATAGGAGTAGCATGTCCGCTACGGCGGCGTAATAAAGCCCGGATACGTGCCAGTAATTCGGAAGGCGCAAAAGGTTTAATTACATAGTCATCGGCACCGCTGTCCAGACCATTAATACGTTCTTCCACTGTGTCTCGGGCAGTAATCAGAATAACGGGTAAATCACAGTTTTTTGCACGCAAGTGACGTAAAACACTTAGACCATCCTGTCCGGGTACACCAATATCCAGTAGGGCAATATCATAAATTTCTGGTTGCAATGCATTTTCAGCTGCTATACCGTCAGCAACACAATCAACGGCAAAACCGGCAGCATGCAGCATATCGCTTAATGCCTCTGCAATCATTTTGTCGTCTTCAAGAAGTAAAATTCGCATGAGTTAACATTTTTCCGCATAGACTTGTAAACCAGTCTGTATTGTTTCAGACTGTGAGATATCTATGATAACAAAAACCGTTTCAGGATTCCTGAAACGGTTTTATTCAAACGTTAACCAGCGACTGATTAGTTAGTTTCAGTAGTGGTAGTAGTTTGTTTAGTTGTAGTAGTACTAGCAGCTGCTTTTCTGGCATGTGCTTTTTTAGTATGTACTTTTTTTGCTGGTGCTTTTTTAACAGCTGGTTTTACAGTTTTAGCACTGGTGTTTTCAGCTGTAGTGGTTGTAGTAGTGGTGGTAGCTGTAGCTGGTTTAGGGGGAGTAGCAAAGGCAGCAGCAGCAGTTAAACCAAAGATAGCACTTACAACAGCAGCAGTGATTTTTTTCATGACAGATCTCCATTAAAAGTAATTAAAGACAATAACCATCTCGGTTCTTGTTGATGCACAGTATGGCTTTAAATACTTAGGCAAGACTTAGCTAAATGTTGTTTATTGTTAATTTAATGTAATTAAATGTTATTATTTAGAGTAAGTATAGATTCGCTTATTAGTTTAAAATTTAAAATAATATGCATTTATAATGGTTTATGTTTGATATATTGAATAAAGACTATTATTTATATGCTATTGAAATCTATTTGTTAATAAAAAATAAATGAGATTTTTATAAAAAATGGAACTTAATCTTGTCTTAATATGTGACTGCTAAAAGTATAAATATAAAGATATTTAAATTACGTGATTATTAGTTCAGAGTTGATTATTATCTATGATACCAGTGTATGTTTTACTTTTGACATACACTTGACATACACTGGTAAGAATAAATGTCTCAGACAGTGCGCGCAATTTCCGTAAATGCTTCGGCAGCTAAACCCAGTGTATCTGCAATGATTTCACTGCTATGAGCAGCTGAAACAAAACCCGCTTCATATGCTGATGGTGCAAATGCAACACCGCGTGACAGCATGGCATGGAAAAACTCTTTAAATAATATCTGATTGGTATTTTGCATATCTGCAAAACAGGATGGCAGATTATTAGTAAAGTAAAAACCAAACATTCCGCCTTCACTGCGGCTGCTGAAAGGGATATTGGCTTCACGTGCGATTGCTGTCAGACCATCACTCAACTGTCGGGTATGTTTGCTGAGTGTAGTGTAAAAATCCGGTCGTTGTATGATTTCCAGTGTTTTTAGTCCGGCTGCTACACATACCGGATTACCGGAAAGGGTACCTGCCTGATAAACAGCACCTAAAGGCGATATACATGCCATAATGTCTGCACGGCCACCGAAAGCTGCTACTGGCATGCCTCCGCCAATTACTTTGCCAATTGTCGTTAAATCAGGCTTAATACCATGGATAGATTGTGCCCCGCCCAGAGCAACGCGAAAACCAGTCATTACTTCATCGTAAATAAGAACACTTCCATACTGTTCTGTAAGTTCACGCAGTGCCTGAACAAACTCAGTTGTGGCGGGGATCATGTTCATATTACCGGCAATTGGTTCGACAATAACACAGGCAATACTGTCGCCCTTGCTGGCAAACGTTTGTTGTAAAGCCTCAACGTCATTATAAGGTAATACCAGGGTATGGCGGCTGAAATCTTCAGGTACGCCGGCAGAGCTGGGATTACCAAAGGTTAGCAGACCAGATCCGGCTTTAACCAACAGACTATCTGAATGACCATGATAACAGCCTTCAAATTTGATGATATTGTCCCTGCCGGTAAAACCTCTGGCCAGACGGATTGCACTCATGGTTGCTTCTGTACCTGAACTGACCAGTCGAATCTGCTCCATGCTGGGCATGATATGGCGTATTTCTTCAGCAATTCGGATTTCATTTTCTGTCGGTGCGCCAAAAGATAAGCCATTTTCGGCCGCCTGACAGACTGCCTGAACAACTTCAGGATGTGCATGACCGACAATGGCTGGTCCCCATGAACCGACATAATCAACATAACTGGTTTGATTTTCATCCCATACATAAGCTCCCTGAGCTTTGTTAATAAAGCGGGGTATGCCGCCGACACTGCCAAAAGCCCGTACAGGAGAATTTACTCCGCCGGGAATAATGGTTTTTGCCTCTTCAAAGAGCTGCTGGTTTCTATCCATGATTATGACCTCTGCTTTATTGGAATATCAGATAACTTGTATTCAGGGATTAATCATACTATCGATTACCCTTAAAGGTTAATTGTCTTTAGCTTTTCGAACAGGAATCCGGAAGATAAAATAAAATATCAGGGTAGCAGTAAGTAATTTTAATGGTGAAATAATTGATTTATTAAATATTAATATGTAATTTCTTACTATTAATAATTGATTAAGTAATACTTTCTATTTTCAAAGAAATAAAATTATCTATAGCTGATTGTAAAATCGTAAGTCTCACATACATAAAGACAGAGCTAAGATTTCAGATTTAAAATCTTATAGCTGTATGAAATTTATGTTTTTTAGCTAAATTAATGGACAGAATTCTCAGATTCTAAGGTAACTAAAAGAAAATTACTAAACTAGCGTACGTAGCATACGAATAAAACGCGGAAATTTTGATAAATGCTGCACCCACTGATAAACCATTAAAGTGTAGCTTTCCTGCGCAATAAAGCGTAATTTCGACTGGGTTGCGGTGTAGCGGGTAGTCGGAGTAGGCGAAAGCTGTACATTTAAACCCAGATCACGTGCCATAAAGCAAGCACGTGCCAGATGATATGGATCGCTGACAATAATAAAACTGTTTAGATCATTATCATCAGCTATGGCTTTTGCATTAACCAGATTCTGCCAGGTATCGCGCGAATGATTTTCATAAATAATATCATTGGCATCAACACCGTTACGGATAGCATAGCGACGTCCGACGGCTGCTTCCGTCATGAAACCGGCTCTGGGGCTGCCACCAGTAAAGAGAATTTTTTTTACTATGCCGGCACGATACAGATTAATGGCATGATTGATACGTTCACGGAAAACTGGTGAAGGGCGCTTATCCCATGCGGCTGCGCCAAGCACGATAGCGGCATCGGCTTCTGTCGGTACTTGCTGCGGATGGCTGAGCTGGTAGACTGTAGCAACACTAAAAGCATAGTTGGCCCCAACAAATAGGCTGCATCCGGCAATTACAGTGCGCAGACAATACCAAAAACCTAAACGTGTGCCGGAGCTCATTTATTGTTCTAGTAAAGCTTCAATATTCGTTAACGGGCGACCTATAGCGGCATGTTCGCCGTATACAGCTATCGGTCGTTCAATCAAAATCGGATGTGCTGCCATTGCGGCAATCAGAGTATCTTCATCTGCTTCAAGCAGATTCAGTTGTGTGAACAAATCATCTTTACTGCGCATCATTTCCCGTGCTGAGTTGATGGCCAGTTTTTGTTTCAGTGAACGAATTTGTGCTTCGGATAAAGGCTCGGTCAGGTAGGGAATGACTTTGGTATTAATATTGCGTACTCGGAGTAAAGACAGGGCAGCGCGCGACTTAGAGCAATTTGGATTATGGTACAGTATGACGGTGTGTGTCATGATTATCCCTGAACTTCTATAAATAAAAAATCTAAATTGGAAGTGTGGACGAAACTTCAAATTTTGACAAGTATTATTAATTATTCTAAAGCTAAAGCTGAATTAATGTGTCGGATGTAAATAAATTATCTGCTTTTGAATATGCATTTCAATTGATTTATACAAAATAAAAATAAATAAACCCCTTACCTGCTAATGTTTTTGCGGCAAAATTGTATATGAATTATTCTATAATAATTGCTATTAAAGGTAATATTAAGGTAATGATATGTTTCCGTCTGCCCAAGTATTGAAAAAAATATTTTTAATTAGCGCACTGTTTCTGAGCTGTATTCGTGTGCATGCTTCAGAATTACAAAACTGGTCTCAGCGTACACCGGCTACTTTACCAACTAATTCCCCGATAATGGTAGTAAATGTCTGGGCAACTTGGTGTAAACCTTGTCGTAGTGAAATAGCTATGCTTTCGCGCTGGTACCAGCAACAACGAAATTCAGGAAAGAAAACCATTACTGTCGTTGGTGTATCTTTAGATAATGATGCAAATTTACAACGCTTTACTCAGCAGGTGTCCGTACCGTATCCGTTATACCGTTATACAGGTTCGGATAGCCGCGCATGGATGCAACGTTTAGGCAATAATATTGGCGGAGTACCTTTTACTCAGGTTCAGGCACCTAAATGCGGTTTTCAGCGGGCATTGATAGGTACACTGAGTGAAATAAAGCTGAATCAAGTGATTGCTGAAGCCAGACGGCAGTGTAAACAGCACAACGTTCATTTATAGATTTTCCTGTAGGTCAAGATTAAAGTGGGTGCCACGGTTCATTTGCTGATTCAGTCCGTCCTGTACCATTAATAGTGCAGTTACCAGTGACAGTTTATGTTGCTGATTAATGGTTTGCTGATACCAGTATTGTAAGATTTCATGCAGTGTGAGCATTTCATCAGTTCGCCGGCAAATTCCAAAATAACGGCTCATAGAGTGTTGCAGTGCTTGCATGCTGAAAGAAGGGATATCCTGAATCGGATGAGGATGTTCCGGAAAAATAATTTCCTGCCAGGTTAATTCTGATGAATTCTTCTGCTGATTGATTGGCCATGTTTGCGGATATTCTTTAGAAGCAATTATCGATGCCGCGGCATTGCGTCCGGTTACGACACATTCAAGTAAAGAATTACTGGCCAGACGATTGGCACCATGTAGCCCGGTACAGGCAGTTTCACCTATAGCATACAACTGAGCCATATCGGTACGCCCATTGGTGTCTGTAACAATGCCGCCACAGGCATAATGTGCTGCTGGTGCTACCGGAATTAATTCACGAGTGATATCCAGACCCTGTTGCAGACAATGCTGGTGAATTTGTGGAAAATGTGTGCGGATAAAGCTTTCAGGTAAATGAGTGATATCCAGATACACACAGTGATGGCCGGTTTTGGCTATTTCGCTGGCAATGGCGCGTGCAACAATATCACGCGGAGCCAGTTCGGCACGGTTATCGTATTCAGGCATAAAGCGCCGGCCTTGCTGATTACGTAAAATACCTCCTTCACCGCGTACAGCCTCAGAAATCAGAAAACACGGATTTTCAGGTAAGGCAAGTGCTGTGGGATGGAACTGTACAAAAGCCAGATTTTGCGTTCTGCAACCAGCCAGAGCCGCTAAAGCAACTCCTTGCCCATTTGCTGTTACCGGATTAGTGGTCAGAGTGAATAATTGTCCCAATCCTCCGGTTGCCAGTACTGTATGCTTAGCCTGAATAGTTACAGTCTCATCAGTTTGTGCCATCTGTACGACTGCTCCGGTACAAACTGAATTTTCATGCACTAAATCGATAACACAGCTATGCGGCAAAATATGAATATTTGGTCGTGCTGATAGCTGTTGCTGGAGTGTACGAGTAATACTGTGACCAGTATGATCTGCCGCATGTACGATACGCCGCCGGCCATGTCCGCCTTCACGTGTCAGATGCAGGCGACCATTCTCACGGGTAAATTCCACGCCATGGGCGCATAACCATTCAATAGCACTGTTGCCTTCAGCCAGAATTTCGGCAGTCTGTTTTTCATTACAGCAGCCGGCACCAGCTATAAGCGTATCCTTAATATGTTCGGCTACACTGTCTGCCTGATCAATAACGGCTGCTACACCGCCTTGTGCCAGATTACTGGCACAGGTTGATAAATCTTCTTTTGCCAGCAAAGTAATGTGAAAATTTTCCGGTAAAGATAAGGCTACCGTCAGCCCGGCCAAACCGGCACCGATAATCAAAACATCGGTATTATTAACAGAGCAGGGTGTGATATTGGTCATGTTGGCTAATCCAGTGAGCAAAAATATCGGGGGAATGGTTTTCTGTATGGTGAAGATTGGTCTTATCAGTATGAAATTCCCGCCATGCAGTTGAAAAATCAAGCATACGCTGTATGGAAATACCAGCCTGTTTACCTAAAGCAGAAGGTAGATCAATTTTATGCTGTTCTGGTTTGCTTAAAGCATCTATACAGGCTTGTAATCCGTTCATAGCCATCCAGGGACAGAAAGCACAAGACTTGCAGGTGGCACCATTGCCTGCAGTAGGTGCGGCCAGAAAGGTTTTTTCCGGAGCATGTTTATGCATTTCATGTAATATGCCCTGATCTGTCGCTACAATAAATGTATCTGCCGAATCGTGAATTGCTGCCTGCAATAGACGGCTGGTAGAACCTACTACATCAGCTAAAGCGACTACAGCAGCCGGTGATTCAGGATGAACCAGTATTTTGGCATGCGGATAGCGTGCTTTCATTAAAGCCAGCTCCTGACCTTTAAATTCATTATGTACCAGACAGGAACCCTGCCAGAGCACCATATCTGCACCCGTCTGATTCTGAATATATTCTCCAAGATGTCTGTCCGGGCCCCAGATAATTTTTTTTCCTTGGGCATGTAAAAAAGAAACAATTTCCAGAGCAATTGACGAAGTAACGACCCAGTCAGCCATGGCCTTAACTTCGGCACTGGTATTGGCGTAAACCACAACTGTCCGATCCGGATACTGGTTGCAGAAAGCAGTAAATTCTTCTGCCGGACAACCCAGATCAAGAGAGCAGGTCGCTTCAGTATCGGGCATAAGAATAGTTTTTTCTGGACTGAGTATTCGTGCTGTTTCGCCCATAAATTTCACTCCGGCTACCAATAATGTCTGTGCCGGATGCTGTGCTCCGAAACGTGCCATTTCCAGTGAATCACCAACCATGCCGCCAGTAGCCAGAGCCAGATCCTGCAATTCCGGTTCAACATAGTAATGTGCCAGCATCACAGCCTGCTGTTGCTGTAATAAAGCTTTTACCCGTTCAATATATTTTTGCTTTTGCTGCCGGTCCAATTGCTGTGGAATTTTAGCCCAGGCACATTGCAGCACAGCAGATTCATCTTTAGTAGTTTGTGCAGCATTTTCAGTAGCTGCAACTGATGACAATTGTGGTTTTTCGTAATCGAATGCACGCCATTGATTGGTACTTTGCATAATCGCTCCTGAAAGGAATAATTAATTATGCTCATAATGAGTATATAAGGCAATACGAAAAAACTAAAAACTCGAATAAACTCGACTGAATGTGATAATCAGTTGAATACAGTTAGATACAACGGTGCTTTTGCGGTAATGTACTCAATCAGTGAATTTTGTTTTTTTGCGACAAATTCTTTACAATTAGCCAGCTTTAATAAAGGAGTTTATCCGCATGCACTCTTCAGCTGAATATTCATCTTCAAGTTATAGCGACAGTGCAGCTGAACTCGTGGCGGTATTGTTTGCTGTTACCGATTTTAGTGCTCGGGTACTTACCATAAACGATGGAAAACTATTGCCATATGGTCCGCTGAAACCTGTACATCATTCTTTACAGGCTGGTGCCAGAACCTGGGTACATCAGCAGACAGGTCAGCCATTAGGCTATATGGAACAGTTATATACATTTGTTGATGTCAAACGCAGCCATCATTGCGGCCATGCTGTAATTAATATCAGCTATCTCGGACTGGTAAAAGAAGCTGCTGAGAGTGGTTTAAAGCTGGAAGCCAAATGGCATGACTGGTATGAATTTTTTCCTTGGGAAGACAGCAGACTGCCTCAGCAAAAGCAGATCCTTGATCAATTAATCCTGCCGATGCAAAACTGGGTAGATGCTGCTCCGAATCAGGAAATCCGCAATCAGCGTCAGCAGCGCCTGAATTTATGCTGGGGAATAAACGGGCAGCAATGGCTGGCAGAAAATGTTCTGTTGCGTTATGAATTGATGTATGAAGTTGGCATGATTATTGAATCTCCCTATTTCGACGGTCGTCTGCCGGCCATGCTGACCGGTCGCTCCATGCAGTTTAATCATCGCCGTATTCTTGCTACTGCTGTATCTCGTTTACGAGCTAAATTACAGTATCGTCCGGTGATTTTTGATTTAATGCCGCCTCAATTTACTCTATATCAGTTGCAGAGAAGCATAGAGGCGCTGAATGGCGTAGATTTGCATAAACAGAATTTTCGCAGATTAATCAACAATCAGCAGCTGGTTGTGCCAACCGGAAACACAATAGTGGCTGAGCGCGGACGTCCGGCACAGTTGTACCGTTTTAATGAAAATGTTTTACAGGAAAGTCTGCTCTCCGGTTACAGATTACCATTAATTAATAATCATATTCAGTAATTCGGTTAGCGTAATTGGCATCAATTCCGTTGATAAAATAGAAATTTATTTGCTTATTATTTGTTAACGTATTTTCAGACTTTGACTACTGATATATACTCTAAAAGAGTATATATCAGGGCTTAACAATATGATTAGCGATTTACCAGAAATAATTATCCGACCACTGGTACAGGCTGCACTGTCAGAAGACTTAGGCAGACGCGGAGATGTTACCTCGCAGGCAGTGATACCGGAAGACAGGATGGCCGCATTCAGTATTGTAACCAGAGTGCCCGGTGTGGTATGCGGTTTAGAGCTGGCCAGGCAGAGCTTCGCTCTGATGAATGAAAATCTGGAATTTACTGCATACAAAAATGATGGTGAGATTATCGCTGCCGGTACAGTGCTGGCCCGGGTTGCCGGTAATGCGCGTGCTATTCTCGCTGCCGAACGTACAGCGTTAAATTTTCTGACGCATCTTAGTGGGATAGCCACTACAACTCATAAAATTCAGAAATCAATAGCCCATACCGGAGCTCAGCTGACGTGTACACGTAAAACCATACCTAATTTGCGTATAGTCCAGAAATATGCAGTAAGAATGGGCGGGGGACGTAATCATCGTATGGGGCTGGATGATGCCATACTGATTAAGGACAATCACATTGCGCTTAGCGAAGGAGATATTATTACTGCTGTTAAGCAGGCTAAATCTTATGCCGGCCATTTGATTGCAGTGGAAGTAGAAATTGACACATTGGAGCAATTGCGTCAGGTTCTGGATGAAGGCGTCAGTTTGGTATTGCTGGATAATATGTCAATAGAAGAAATGCGAACAGCTGTGAGCTGGTGTAAGGGACATTGTCAGACTGAGGCTTCAGGTAATTTGCGACCGGATACTGTGGTAGCTGCTGCAGAAACAGGCGTAGATTTTCTGGCGATGGGCTATCTGACCCACAGCGCACGCTATCTGGATATTGGTCTGGATTATGCAGATAATCAGAATATTCTGAAAAAGTGAAAATAATCAAAAATTTTGTTTTAGAACAAATATCATATTATCATTAATTAGTACAATAATATATCTTTTATAAGAATAAATATTATTTAATAATGAAAAAACTAATTATTTGGTATAGCTATTTTTGTTTGTTGCTGCCATTAACTGCGTATGCGGTGGTAGTCAATGATGTTACCGGTATGACGCCGGTACAGATGACCGCTGTAATACAGCCGGAATCAACCGAAGAGGTTGCAGAGCTGATTAAGCACACAACCGGTCCCATTAGTATAGCTGGTGGTAAATACAGTATGGGCGGGCAAACTGCAGTTCAGAATGGCGTGCAAATAGATACTCAAAAACTCAATCATGTAATTGCTTTTAATCCTGAACAAAAACTTTTAACTATAGAAGCAGGTGCAAACTGGCGTCAGGTACAAGAACTGATTGATCCATATGGATTATCTGTGAAAATCATGCAAAGTCTGGCTGATTTTAGTATCGGTGGTTCTTTAAGTGTTAATGTACATGGTCGATATATGGGGGCAGGTCCTATTATCCTGTCTGTTGAGCAAATTAAAATAGTACTGGCAGATGGTTCAATAGTTTTAGCCAGCCCGCAAGAAAATTCGGATATTTTTTATGGTGCTATTGGTGGCTATGGTGCATTGGGTGTTATCACAGAAGTGACATTACGCCTTACTGAAAATGTAAAAGTAAAACGAATTAATGATGTGATGCCGATTAGTCAGTATTCCTCTTATTTCTCTGAGCAGATTCGTTCTGACAGAACGGCCATATTTCATAATGCCATTATTTATCCTCCTGATTTCAAAAAAGTTAGGGCTGTGACTTTTAAGCAGACTGATGAACCATTAACCATTTCTGCCCGTTTAAGACCACTTTCTGCACCTACACGCAAACGCCAAAGACAATTGAAAATTGTTGCTGCATCGGATTTTGGTAAAGAATTGCGCAAATTATATGATGATGCCTATTTTGTAAAACAGCCAGTAATGATGCGTAATTATGAAGCCAGCTTAGCAGTAGCACTTTTAGAGCCTATTTCCATGCAAGATAAAAGTTTTGCTTTGGAAGAATATTTCATACCGGTAAAAAAGTTTGATGATTTTTATCCGCAGATGATCGACATCCTGAAAAAGCATCAGGCAAATATTATCAATATCTCTATTCGTCATGCTATTCCTGATAGTGGTTCTTTGCTGGCATGGGCTCAAACTGAGGTATTTGCTTTTGTGATTTATTATCAGCAAGGAACTGATGAACAGAGTAAAAAGCAGGTAGGAATATGGACACGGGAGTTAATAGATGCGGCATTGGCAAACGGAGGTACTTATTATTTACCTTATCAATTGCATGCAACTGAGGAGCAATTTCAGCGTGCATACCCACGGGCAGCAGAATTTTTTAAGCTTAAAGAGCGCTTAGATCCGGAGAATAAATTCAGTAATCTATTTCTGGAGCGGTACCGTCCGGCAACGGCTCACTAGACATAGAGTTTGAACTTAGCTTTGAGCGAATTGAATATTTCCAGAATAGAGATGAAAAACTGGTGTGGTATATTATCGCCACACCAGTAATCAGAAAAAAAGTTGATTATCCGTAGCGGCGCTGAAACTCTTGCATGAACTCTACTAAAGCTTCAACCCCTTGTATGGGCATGGCATTATAAATACTCGCCCGCATTCCGCCCATTGATTTATAGCCTTGTAATCCGCTCAAACCATGAGCATTGGCTTGCAGTACAAATAATTTATCCAGCTCTTTTGTAGGTGTATGGAAAATAACATTCATCTGTGAGCGTGCATGCTGTTTCACATTATTGATATAAAATCCATTGCTGTTATCGATGGCAGAATACAAAGTTTCAGCTTTAAGGGTATTAATGGCTTCCATCTGTTCCACACCACCGTGAGTTTGCAGCCAGCGAAATACCAGACCTGAAATATAAATCGGGTAAGTTGCCGGAGTGTTGTACATTCCCTGCCGGCTGATATGACTTTGATAATTCCACACATCAGGTATTCGTTCAGAACAACGATCAAGCAAATCTTCCCGAATAATCACAATAGTAGCACCTGATGGTCCGATATTTTTTTGTGCACCGGCATAAATAACGCCAAAATCTGCCACATTTACTGGTCGTGATAAAATTTCGCTCGACATATCGCAGATGACAGGGGGCAAACCATCTGGTTTGGGAATATTGCGATATTGCAGACCATGTACTGTTTCATTAATGCAGTAATGAACAAAAGCAGAATTTGGATCCACATCCCAGCTTTCAACTGGCGGTACATCTGTGTAGTTATATAAATCACCACCATGTGCTGCCAGATGTATTTCTGCATCGGAAAGTTTACCCATCTGGCTGTGTGCGATACGGCTCCAGTTACCGGAGACTACTGAATCAACCCGCTTAAAACCATTGGCCAGATTCATCACGACCATATTGAACTGGGCACTGGCACCGCCCTGCATGAACAAAACTTTATAGTTGTCCGGAATATGCATAAGCTGGCGCAGATCCTGCTCGGCATGGTGCAGAATACTGATAAAAGCATCTGATCGATGGCTCATGGTCATGACTGAGCAACCAGTACCGTTATAATCCAGCATTTCAGCCTGTGCTGTTTCTAATACGGCCTCTGGCAGTATTGCAGGACCGGCAGAAAAATTGTATGTGTTCAGTGTTGTCATGAATAAATTTAAACCTGTTACAGAAATGTACTGTTGTTGATTAATTTCAGTGCGTTTGATGGTTGTGTATACACCGGCAGTCTGTTTACAGATTAATGTTGCAATCTGTCAGTGAACTGGTGAAATTCTAGTTGCTTGATAATGGGAACGCAAATACAAAACCGTTTTGCATGTAAAGTAGCAAAAGTATGGTTATTTCTGCCTGTTAGTATAATGGATTTAGTTTAAACCACTTTTTTTTTACGTTTGAACAGGTAATTTTTCTATAAATAATCGGATTTATTCTGAGATAAGCCATCAGTCTTATCTTTATATTCAGCCCTCACTGCTTTTATCCAGTGGGATAATATTGGTTGCCCCCAGTTTTTGTAGTTCCTGTAATACATATTCCCAGGCTTCTGGTAAAAAAGCAGAATTTTCACTATGTGTTTTCAGACCGAATTCCAGACGGTAATAATGTATTTGTTCTTCTGCCGGTAAATCATCACGAATGGTGGGTAAACTAAAAGTTTTAATCCCAGGCCAGTTTTGTTCAATTGCTTCCATCAATGGCGTAATTTTGGACTCAGGCACACCATCAACCAGAGCTGCTTTAGTCACCAGTTTTTGCCGGAAAAAATTTTGCTGGTAATATTGACTCAGTACCCACTGGGCCATAGGGTGTGCCATTTGGGGAAAGCCCGGGAAAAAATAATGCTCATTGATTGAAAAACCAGCAATGTTATTGAAAGGATTAGGAATCAGTGCTGAACCCTGTGGAAACTCAGCCATTTTTGCCCGTTGCAAATGTGCAGGGCTGTCAAGTGAATCTCCCTGTTTCAGTGAAATGGATTCAATTACTTTTAGTGCTTCCGGATGAGGTGTTAACGGCAGGTTTAATGCCTTTGCACAGGCTTGGCGAGTATGGTCGTCTGGTGTGGCACCTATGCCGCCGGTAACAAAAACAGGTATTTTTTCTTTAAATGATTCAATAAGCTGCCTGGTAATGACTACCTGATCATCTGGTAAATATTGCGCCCAGGCCATATATAAACCGTGTTGTTGTAATAATTGTTTGAAAAAAACAAAATGGCTGTCCTGACGCGAACCATTAAGAATTTCATCACCAATTATAATGATACCGAATTGCATACGAATACTCCTGTATTTGCGGCAGTTGTTGCATGATAGCTATATCCTGTCTGCCGAATAAAACATGAATGTTGTTTTATGTGCTGAATTATTTTAATGTGCAAGTGTAGTGTTATTTTAGCAAGGATGTACTTATGAATATCAAAAAATTAGCAGTTTCCGCTCTGATTGCCGGCAGTCTTGCGGCCTGTGCACATACATCTGACCGTAAGGTAAGTATGCGCGCCGTCACTGTTCCGCAGTTAAGCGCCTATGACTGGCAGCTGGCTGAAGCTACTGACCGGCATGGTCGGCCGTTACCCGGTTTTGCATCTGGCTCATCTATGACAATGAATTTTTCTGGTCAGCGGCTAAATGTTACCGGTGGCTGCAATAATATCAGTTCTAACTATCAGTTAAATGATCAGGATATGCAAATTCAGGCTCCTGTAAGCACTATGAAAGCCTGTGCGCCTGATATTATGGCGCAGGACTCTGCAGTTGTGGCTTTTATGAATGGTCAGAAATTACATGCAGGTCTGCTTAATACTGAGAATGACCAGAATGCGCAGCCACAATTATGGATTGAAAACCGCCGCGGTGATCATTTGCTCTGGCGCGGTGTCCCTGCTGCCGTTGCTCAATATGGTCAGCCTACTGTGGTATTTTGGGAAATAAGCCCGCAAACCCAAACCTGTCAAACTGCACAGGGGGCAGCTCAGTGTTTGAAAGTCAGAGAAATTAGCTACAATGATCAGGGCGTTAAGGTTAAAACTGGTGTATGGCGTAATTTTGCCGGCAAGATTGATGGCTGGCAGTTTAATCCGCAGGAAAATCAGGTATTACGTCTGAATGTATATGAGGTTAAACCGGCTGATGTAACGGGTACTGCTGCAGATAACCAATATGTTTATAAACTGGATCAGATAATCGAACGCTCAGTAGTGAAGTCTCCGAAGCATAAACATAAATAAAGTTTTCTATAATAGATAAATAAAAAGGCAATGAAAAAAATCATTGCCTTTTTATTTAACGGATATTTTGTATTCAATACATCCTAAAAAGTTGAGAATTTACTGTTGTAAATAAACATCCGGCTGACTGTTGGCATTATTCAGTATTAATGTTTTTCTGCCATTATGCTGAGTGATTTTACCTCTACGGGTAACTGATTTGCTTTGTCCGTCTTTACTAATCTGATTCTGATAAGTGAAATTCTGATTCGGATCAAGATGGAAGGATGTTGTTTCCCAATATTGATGGCACTCTGGCTGTTTGCAGTTTTTAAAAAGCTTAACCTGATTATCATCCTGAATAACTGATGCGGATAATCTGTCGATTTCTTTTTCAATTTGCTGTTGCTGATGATACATTTGAGCTAAGATTTTATCTGCATCATCAAATTCATTATTATCAGCGAAGTTTTTATGGCTGGCTGCCAGAGCAGGGTTAAACTGTAAACCGATTGTTACAGTTAACAGAAATAATTTCAGTATATTCATATACTCACCCTTAATTAAATTTATAAAAATTTAATATTAATATCTTTGATATCTCATTAATTTTGAAAATAAGTGAGAAATATATAATCGATTTCACAGAAATTTTAAAAGGGTTCGCAATCTTTATTTTCTTTATTACAAAGTGACCACCCTTCTACAGAATTATAGACAACATTTTTGGTTTCTCCTGAATTTGCCTTAGTTGGTGTGGCTGTCAAAATATAACTACTTTCTGTATAATCTCCCGTAATAGTAAAGAATTTTTCGCTTCTCTTTTTTGTTAGTTTATCATTAGAATACTTATCAAATGTTTTATTCAATGAGTAATAACGTTCTAATAAACTAATATTTTCTGACATATCGGCTCTGACATTTTCTTCTCGTGCCTTAATCACATAATTTTGATATGTGGGATAGGCAATTGCAGCGAGTATGCCAATAATAGCCATAGTAATCAATAAATCAATAATAGTAAAACCATAAGTGTGGCGTCGCATCACGTTCTCTTTCTTTTAAAATGCTTATGATCAATTGTTTTCAACAATAGTTTGGTCAGGCTGTACCAGTACATATGGTCTGACAACTACTGCCCACATTGGCTGGTTACAATCATAATATTGTTGCGCCATTATATCGCTTACTTTACCAATTTTACCTTCTTGAATCAAAAGTGCAATGGCAGCGGAGTTATCAGTAGCTATCATGTGGGCTATATTGACCAAATCCAGTTCTGGTGCAACATATATGCAAACACCCCGGGCAAAGTGAGTTTGTAGTTCATGCCAGTTGATACGGGCAGTTTCCAGATTGAGTTTCTGTTCTAATGGCAGAGGATGGCTTAAAGTAAGATTATTCGAATGCATATGTAGATAAACATTATTTGTAAAAGCATTCCGTTTTAAATTCGTATACGGAATGCCTGCTCATGATTAATTGATTTAATTATTTTGCCGGTGCGGATGCGGGTTGAGTAGCTTGAATACCCCATGATTCAGGATATTTATAGCCGGCAAAGCGCTTGAATGCATATTGTTTAAATGCAGCTGAGTTATATGCGGCTGTTATGTCTTTTACCCATTGGCTGTCTTTATCAGCAGTGCGGATTGCTGACCAGTTAACATAAGTATAGCCGGGTTCCAGATACAGGGCGGATGTAAATTTTAAGCCAGAACTGGTCGCAAAATTACCATTGATCACTGCAAAATCTACATCATGACGCGAACGAGGTAATTGAGCAGCTTCCAATGGTACCAGTTTGATGTTTTTATTATTACCTGCTATGTCGGCAAGTGAAGCTTTAAGAGGATTAATATCGGTTTTCAGAGTAATCCAGCCTAGTTTATCCAGCATAACGAGAGCACGTGCCAGATTGGACGGGTCATTGGGTACAGAAACACTGGAGCCTTCTTTTACTGCACTCAGTTCATGCATCCGGCCGGTATATATTCCAAGCGGACCAGTAGGAACCTGAAATGCCGGCATAATATCTAAGTGGCGTGATTGGGCAAAATCATCCAGATAGGGTTTATGCTGGAAAATATTGATGTCAATAGATTTATCTGCTAATGCCAGATTAGGGCGCACATAATCAGTAAATTCGAGTAATTGTACCCGATATCCCTGCTTTTCCAGTTCTGGTTTTACCTGATCTCTGACCATATCGGCAAAATCGCCTACAGTAGTGCCGATAATAATTTCTTTTTTATTTTGTTCAGTGGAAGCTGCAGATTGAGTGTTTTTTTCGCCGCTACAGGACGCCAGAGTGAGGATACACAAACTTAATAAAAGGAATTTCAAATAACTTTTCACTATGATTCTTTCTTTTTTATGTTTTAAAAATTGAAACGGATATTGACTATATTGATACTGTTTTCTCTTTACTATTACAGTCAGATATAGGCGTAAACACATATATACTGGGCCAGGCTGCCTAACAAAACAAATAAATGCCAGATACCATGTCCATGACGGATTTTTTCATCATTGACAAACCAGTATATGCCAATGCTGTATGCCAGCCCGCCGGCAGTCAGCCAGAATAACCCTGGTGCAGACATCCGGTGAATCAACGGATAAATAGCAACAATAATCAGCCAGCCCATAATCAGATACAGGACTAATGACAGAATGCGGGTTTCACTTTTACGTCCGATAGTCACTTCCTGAATAATACCAAATATTGCCAGTCCCCATGATATGCCAAAAATTGACCAGCCCCAGCCTCCGTGTAATGTGGTAAGGGTAAATGGTGTATAACTGCCTGCGATTAACAGATAAATCGCACAATGATCAAATTTTTGTAACACCGCTTTGGCTCGATGAGAATAAATAGAATGATAAAGTGTAGATATACCATATAAGAATATCAGACTGGCACCATAAATGGCTGAGCTGACAATACGGTAAGCATCTCCGTACATAGCGGATTTAATTAATAAAAATACGGTGCCTGTGATGGCAAGAATAAAACCGATAAAATGAGAGTATGCATTAAAGCGTTCACCGCGATACATATTTTGTTTGCTAAGGTAATTTGTAAGATGACTATCGTTTCACTAGCGCTCAAAAGGTGCAAGTGTTTTTTATTTTTATTATTGTGCCGGTATTTATCCACATGCAGGTCTATGGCTGTTCAACTGCTTGCAAGCACAGTAAAATAGATAATTTTGCAGACTATCAGAAATTTCTCGTCATGCTGACTTTTCAGGAAATTATTTTTACATTACAAAACTATTGGGCTAAACAGGGCTGCGTGGTGTTACAGCCATTGGATATGGAGGTAGGAGCGGGTACCAGCCATCCGGCAACCTGTTTGCGTGCACTGGGGCCGGAACCATGGTTTGCAGCTTATGTGCAGCCGTCACGCCGTCCTAAGGATGGGCGTTATGGTGAAAATCCAAATCGTCTGCAACATTATTATCAGTTTCAGGTCGCTCTGAAGCCTGCTCCTGATAATATTCAGGAGTTATATCTGGCATCTTTACAGGAACTGGGTATAGATCCCTGTCAGCATGATATCCGTTTTGTAGAAGATGACTGGGAAAATCCCACTCTGGGTGCCTGGGGACTTGGCTGGGAAGTCTGGCTCAATGGTATGGAAGTGACTCAGTTTACTTATTTCCAGCAGGTAGGCGGTATGGACTGTTCGCCTGTATTGGGTGAAATTACCTATGGTATTGAACGGCTGGCAATGTATCTGCAGGGTGTTGAAAATGTCTATGATCTGGTTTGGGCTAAAACTCATGATGGCCGGATTGTCACCTATGGTGATGTATATCATCAGAATGAAGTCGAGCAGTCTACTTATAATTTTGAATTCAGTAATGCAGAATGGTTACTGGCACAGTTTAATTATTATGAAACCGAAGCTAAACGTCTGCTGGCTGTAGAGGATGTCAGTCTTGCATTACCAGCCTATGAATTAGTACTTAAGGCAGGACATACGTTTAATTTGCTTGATGCACGCGGCGCTATTTCTGTAACCGAGCGGGCGGCTTATATCGGTCGAGTTCGAGCTTTAAGCCGTGCAGTTGCACAAAAATATGTTGAAAGCCGTGAAAAACTTGGTTTTCCGTTACTGAATAAAAATACTACTAATCAGACTGCCTGAAACTGAATGAAAGTAATACTTGCATGAATGCTCCTTTATTAATTGAACTGCGTACTGAAGAGTTGCCGCCAAAGGCACTGAATAATCTGGGTGAAAGTCTGGCCGCCGGAGTTGTTGAGGGTCTGGAAAAGGCACAGCTGATTAGTGGTGTGGCTGATTATCAGGTATTTGCTGCACCCAGACGGCTGGGTGTTCTGGTGCAAAATGTTAAAGCGGTGCAGGCAGACCAGCAAATTGTGAAAAAAGGTCCAAGTGTAACAGCGGGTATGAAAGATGGTGAGCCTACCAGGGCTTTGCAGGGATTTGCCCGCAGTAATCAGGTAGAAATCAGTCAGCTTAGCCAGATTAATGATGGCAAACAAATGGTATTTGCCTATGAATATACTCAGGCTGGTTTACCACTGAATGCCTTGTTAAGTGATATATTGAATCAATCCATCAAAAAACTGCCTATTCCGAAAGTGATGCACTGGGGTAGCAGTACCTTTACTTTTGTCCGGCCTGTACATGGACTGGTGATGATGCATGGTACTGAAACGGTTACTGGCAGTGTCTTGGGATTAGACAGCCAGAACTGGACTTTAGGTCACCGTTTCCTGAGTAAAGACAGAATTATTTTTAACCATGCTTCAGATTATGAAAAAGTATTATTGGAGCAGGGTAAAGTAGTGGCCAGCTTTGCCGAGCGCCGAGCCCGTATTGAACAGGGTTTAACTGTAGCGGCTGATGCACTTCATGCTCAGGTAGCCTATGCAGAAGGCTTGCTGGATGAAGTTACAGCTTTGGTTGAATGGCCGGTAGTTTTACAGGCAGGTTTTGATGAGCGCTTTTTACAAGTGCCGCAGGAATGTCTGATTTTAACCATGCAGCAAAATCAGAAGTATTTTCCGCTGTTAAACAGTGATGGCAAACTAATTAATCGTTTCCTGCTGGTATCTAATCTGCAAACAGAAAATCCGGTACATATTATTCATGGAAATGAGCGTGTATTACGAGCCCGTCTGGCAGATGCCGAATTTTTCTACCGTCAGGATCAGAAAACGACTCTTGAAAGTCGTCTGCCTCGTCTGCAGAATGTGGTTTATCACAATAAGCTGGGTAGTGTTGCAGAAAGAGTTCAGCGTATTACTCAGCTGGCAAAAGCTATTGCACCGTTACTTAATGCTGATGTAGATAAGGCTGTACGTGCTGCTGAGCTGGCTAAAGCTGATTTACTGACCGACATGGTAGGGGAGTTCCCTGAGCTACAGGGAACGATGGGTAAATACTATGCTTTGCATGATGGTGAAAATGCTGATGTTGCTGTAGCAATTGAGCAACATTACTGGCCGCGTTTTGCTAATGATGCTTTACCGGACAGTTTAACTGGTACAGTGGTTGCTCTGGCAGATAAACTGGAAACTTTAATTGGTATCTGGGGTATCGGACTTATTCCGACAGGTGATAAAGATCCGTATGCATTGCGCCGCAGTGCACTGGGTATTTTACGAATGCTGATGCAGCACAATCTGGCGCTGATGCCATTATTACAGGCAGCATTTGATACATTTGCTTCAGGCAGACTGGCTGAAAATACTGTCAGCGAAGTGGCCGGGTTTATGCAGGCCAGACTGGCAATTCTGTTACAGAATTCCTTTGCACAGGATGTAGTGGCTGCTGTACTGGCCGGTAGGGTAGAAAATCTGGGTGAGCTGGAAGCCAGACTTGCAGCAGTAACCCGCTTTAAACAGCTGGATGAAGCTACTGCACTGATTGCAGCTAATAAACGTGTTCATAATTTACTTAAAAAAGCAGATATTTCTGCTTTATCCGCTGTTAATCCAGATCTTTTGCAGCAGCAGGATGAAAAACAGCTCTATCAGGCAACTGAGCAGGTTGCAGAAAAAATTCAGGCTGTGCTGAAACGGCAGGATTTTGCTCAGGCATTAACAGAGCTGGCCGGAATTAAAGAAAAAGTGGATGCATTCTTTACTAATGTGATGGTAATGGATGAAAATGAAGCTGTTAAGAATAACCGTCTGGCTTTGTTACTGTGTTTATCGCAGCAGATGAATGCTGTGGCCGATATTGCCTTATTAAGTGAGTAAATAATAGCAGACATTTCTGCTCATTCTTAAATAGTGGATGAAAGCTAAATTATGATATTTGATAATATAGTATTCCATACAGAAGAAGATTATCCGCCTGCGTTGTCACTGGCTAATGCTGCTACACATATGGGTTATTACTGGTCATGGGCTGTACGCCGCGGTTTATATAATCCGCAATGGGATGAAGCGGCAGAAGAAGATATGGCAGCATTGAAAGCTCAGGTTATGAGCGGAGCTGAATTTGTTCTGAATAATATGGCCGGTTGTCTGGAAGACAGTGACTTTAACGATGAAGGACGACGGTTTTCACTTTATTACTATGAAGATGAAGATGAGGGCTATGGTCGTTTTATGGAAGATTATGTGCAAACATTAAATACGCCGGCCTTGCAAAGCTTTTATCATGTAGAAATTAATAATGAAAATCAGTCTTTACTTGATGGCGTATTTGATAGTGCTTTGATTCAGTGGCGGCAAAGTTTGAAGCCGGTGCAATAAGGTTAATTATGGCATTGAATGGAAAAGGCAAATTAATCATACTGGATCGCGATGGTGTGTTGAATGTTATGCAACCGCAGCCCATCAGCGATCCTGATCAGTGGCTTCCTTTACCGGGAAGTATGGATGCTGTTGCCTTTCTGACTCAAAGTGGTTATACCGTTGTTGTGGCGGAAAATATGTCTGGTATCGGGCGTAATCAGGTCAGTATGCAGCAGCTGAATGAAGTACATAGTAAAATGCATACTCATATACAGAAAGCTGGCGGCCGCTTAAGCGGGGTTTGGTTTTGTCCGCATACCGGTAATGCTAAATGTAAATGTCGTAAACCTGAACCGGGTTTGTTACTGGATATTCTGGATCGCCTGCATATGAAAGCAGAAAATACCTGGCTTGTCGGAGATGGTATTCGCGATATGCAGGCAATTGCCGCAATTGGCGGTCATCCTGTACTGGTTTTAACCGGTAAAGGCAAGGAAACATTAAAAATGGAAGAATTGCCGGAAGATACTCAGGTGTACGATGATTTGCTGGATTTTGCCAAATATTGTCGTACTCTGGCTGAACAGGCAGCCGAGGAATAATATAACATGCTGTTGTTGCGTAATTTGATTTACTGGTTTTGTTTGTGTGTATTTTCATTAATCTGGCTGGTGGTAGTAATTGTTTCCATGCTGGTACCAAAAGGGGTTACATGGACAACCACTGTATGGGGAAAAACTCTTTTCTGGATGCTGGAGCACATTATCGGATTAAAATACGAAGTAACCGGCCGGGAAAATATTCCGCGCGAACCCGGAATTGTGTGCTGTAAACACCAATCCGGCTGGGAAACGCTGGCCATGCTGGTATTTTTCCCTGATCTGGCCTTTGTGGCTAAACGCGAACTTTTTCGTATACCGGTTTTTGGCTGGGCACTGAAATGGCGCGGCACAATCGGTATTGATCGTAAAAACCCTAAAGCGGCAAATGCCCAGATTATCAGTCAGGGGAAAATATGCAAGCAAAAGGGGATGTGGATTTGTATTTTTCCGGAAGGTACACGAATTAAGCCAGGTTTCCGTGGTCATTATAAAAAAGGTGCTGCCCGAATGGCACAGGAACTACATATGAATCTGGTGCCGGTCGCATTAAATAGTGGCGAATTCTGGCCTAAAGATTCCTTTTTTAAATATCCGGGTAAAGTAACAGTAGTGATTGGTGAACCGATTCATTATGAATCAGCTCATAATCCGGAAGAATTAATCAGAATCTGTGAGCAATGGATAGAATCCGAGCAAGTAAAAATTCAGGGGGTGGGGCCGTTTGCACCAGAGCATCCGCAAGTACCAACGCCGTTTGTGCCGCATTAATTGATATCAGTTGAATATTGATACTTTTTTATTTTTAAAATAGTGTTTTGCAGAATCCTAAGCAGATAAACAGGCAGTTTATTTAATTTTTTAAGACTGAATCTGAAACGGGATATAAATAATATGATGTGCTGGTTAATAGAAGTATCTGCTTGTCTCAGATAGTAATTTATTTACATTTTTATCAGATTAGTTGTCATGTCGGAATTTCTTCACACAACTACAGATGGCGATATCATCAGGCTGAAATTACGGCGTACAGCAAAAAAAAATATTATTGTACGTCCTGCATCAGGTTGTTTACTGGATATTAACGTTCCGCCATTTGTATCAATGAAATCTTTGTATGAATGGCTAAACGTTAATGAAATTGCTATTAAAAAACTGTGGAAGCAATCAGAAAAAATAGCAACAGCATTACCTGAATTTATCTGGTTTCGTGGGCAGGCATATCCTTTTACTCAGATATCCGTACTAACAAAAGTGCAGTGGCATAAGCAATATGGCTTTTTAGTACCACTGGTAAATTCACAGTCGCCCTATGTACTTTTGAAAGCATGGTTAAAACAAAGTGCCAAAAAGGAATTGTTGCTACGCTTGCAATATTGGGCAAATGTAATGCAGTTGCAGCCAATGGCAATGACATTAAGTCAGGCTCGAACTTTTTGGGGAGTATGTCGCCGGCGTAGCGGAATCCGTCTCAACTGGAGATTAATTGGCGCACCTGCTGACGTGGTGGATTATGTCTGTATTCATGAATTGTGCCACTTGCGCCATGCCAACCATGGTAAAGCTTTCTGGGCAATGGTTGCAGAATACTGTGCTGATGCTGATAATGCCCGTAAGTGGCTAAAAAAATATGCTAATGAGCTGTTTGCTCTGGATAAATTCAGTTAAAGTCTCACTCTGGAAAATTTGGTAAATTTTGGCTGTTTTCAATACTGATACAAAATAAAAGCAGCCATACTATTTTCATCGTATGACTGCTTTTTGTTATTCAGCTTTAAATGCTGATTTTTATTTTTGGCTGTCAGCTAAAAATGCTTACCTGTTATTTTTAAGTTTAGCCAGCATCAACCGCAAGTTGTTTCATAATGTTTTTAATAATCTGGACACGTTGCATAACGTCTTCAATACCAATGCTAACTCTGAGTTTATCTGCTCCAGTCAGACGGTAGTTTTTATCACTTTGCATAATGGCTACAATAGTTGCGGGGTTAATACGATGATGTTTGCCAAAAGTAAAAGTAATGGCTTCACTACTGGCGTCAATTGTGTCTATGCCTAAGCTGGCTGCTTCAATGCGTAAATGATGGCTGGCAATCAACGTGGAGACGGCCGGTTCAGGAAGCCCGAAACGGTCGATCAGTTCTTCGTGTATCTGGTCTATCTCAGCTTCTGTTTCACAGCTGGCCAGGCGTTTGTACAACACCAGTCTGGCATGAATATCCGGGCAATAACTTTCCGGCAGCAGAGCAGGGCTATGTAATTTAATGTCACTGGTAATACCCAGCGGGGCATCCAGATCCGGCTCTCTGCCTTTCTTCAAATTGCGCACGGCCTGCTTGAGCATTTCGGTATATAAAGTAAATCCGACCTGAATCATTTCACCAGACTGTCCTTCACCCAAAATTTCGCCGGCACCACGGATTTCTAAATCCTGCATGGCTAATGTAAATCCGGCTCCCAGATCATCAGCCATTTCTATGGCTTCCAGACGTTTCTGTGCATCTTTGGTCATTGCATCCGGTATCAGTAGATAGGCATATGCCTGATGATGAGAACGGCCTACACGGCCACGCAGCTGATGCAACTGGGCAAGACCAAACTTATCAGCTCGCTCAATAATAATCGTATTGGCATTGGGTATATCAATTCCGGTTTCAATGATAGTTGAACACAGTAACACGTTATAACGCTGCTGAAGAAAATCCCGCATAATTTGTTCCAGTTCGCGTTCACGCAGTTGTCCATGAGCGATACCGATACGGGCTTCAGGTAATAAAGTAGTTAATTTTTCATAAGTGTTAGCAATGGTATCAACTTCATTGTGCAGAAAAAACACCTGTCCGCCACGTTTCAGTTCACGTAACACGGCTTCTCGTATTAAACCTTCGCTGTAAGGACGAACAAAGGTTTTTACAGCAAGCCGGCGGCTTGGCGCTGTGGTAATCAATGAAAAATCACGCAGGCCTTCCAGCGCCATACTTAATGTACGCGGAATTGGTGTTGCGGTCAGTGTAAGCACATCCACATTAGCGCGCAGGCGTTTAAGCTGTTCTTTCTGACGCACGCCAAAGCGATGTTCTTCATCTATAATAACCAGTCCCAGATTTTTAAAATGGACATCCGGCTGAACCAGTTTATGGGTACCAATCACAATATCTACTGTGCCGTCAGCCAATCCGGCAAGTGTGGCCTGTGTTTGTTTACTGGTATTAAAGCGGGAAAGCTGGGCAACTTTAATCGGAAAGTCTGCAAAGCGATCAGCAAAATTTTGTGCATGTTGCTCAACAAGCAGTGTAGTTGGCGCAAGTACTACCACCTGTTTACCAGCCATTGCTGCTACAAAAGCGGCGCGTAGCGCAACCTCAGTTTTACCAAAGCCTACATCTCCGCAAATCAGTCTGTCCATGGGCTTTTCAGCACATAAATCTTTTATGGTCGCAGCGATTGCCGCAGCCTGATCTTCGGTTTCTTCATAGCCAAAGCCATTGGCAAAAGCCTGATAATCCATTTCATTCAGACTGAAGCGGTGGCCTTGCTGAGCTTCACGCTGAGCATATAGATTTAATAATTCAGCAGCTGTATCTCTGGCTTTTTCCGCGGCTTTATGTCGTGCTTTATCCCATGCTCCATGACCCAGTTTATGCAAACTGATGTTATCATGAGCACTGCCTGCATAGCGGGAAATAAGCTGGAGCTGACTAACAGGTACATATAACTGAGAACCTTCAGCATATTCCAGTAGCATCATTTCACAGGCACCTTCACCTAAATCCAGGGTTACCAGTCCCTGATAGCGTCCGATACCATGTTGTTCATGTACCACCGGATCACCAATTTTGATTTCAGCCAAATCGCGCAGCATGCCGTCTGAAACAGCACTATGTTTGCGTCTTGTACGCCGGCCGCGAATAACATACTGGTATAAATCAGCCTCAGTAATAATGGCCAGTTGCTGAGCTGTCAGCAGGCAACCGTAACTTAACGGCGCAATAGTCAGGCACAAGCAGGAATTACTGTTCAGAAAGTCCTGCCAGCTATTGACAATATCTGGCTGTAAACTGTACTGGCGCATAAAATTGAGCATGGTTTCCCGGCGTCCGAGACTTTCTGCGCAAATCAGTACCCGTCCGGACCATTGCTGGAGAAAATTTTTCAGTGTGTGCAGCGGATCATCAGCCTGTCTGTCTACTGCGACACTTGGCAGTGTATAAGTAGTGTCTTCGCTGATTTGCGGAACAAGACGCGCATAAGATTTAATACGTGCCCCGAACTGGTCTTCACTAAGATAAAGATAATCTGGTGCCAGCGGGGGATAGGCCGGATCGCCCTGTGCCAGAATGTAGCGCTGTTTGACATCCTGCCAGATGCGGGCAGATTCTTGATGAATATCACCCAGACAAACCAGAATGGCTTCATCATCTGTGTAATCAAAGATACTGACGCATTCTTCTTCAAAAAATAAAGGCAGGTAATATTCAACACCCGCCCCGAAATGTCCTTCAGATACTGCATTATAAACAGTTGCTTTTCGGGCATCGCTATTGATTTCTTCCCGAAAGCGGCTGCGGAATATTTTCTGTGCATCACTGTCGGTTGGAAATTCATGTGCCGGTAACAGACGGATTTCATCTACAGTGGTTAATGTACGCTGGCTGTCTGCATCAAATGTTTTGATGGTATCAATTTCATTGTCAAATAAGTCCAGACGAAACGGGGTGTCACTGCCCATTGGAAAAATATCGAGAATACCGCCACGCATGGCGAATTCTCCGGTCGCTACCACATGAGAAACATGATTGTAGCCGGCTTCAACCAGGCTGTGTTTCAATGCTTCAATATTTAGTTCCTGCCCGGTTTTCAGCCAGAAAGTATGTCCCAGCAAAAATGAAGGAGGGGCAATTTTTTGCATGGCTGTTGCCAGCGGTAACAATAAAACGTCAACCAGTCCGTTTTTTAGTTGCCACAATGTACTTAGTCGCTCTGATACTAGCTCCTGATGAGGAGAAAAATGTTCGTAGGGCAGAGTTTCCCAGTCCGGGAAAAACATGATACGTGCAGCAGGAGCAAAAAATTGCCATGCTGCCTGAATACGGATTGCCTGTTCAGCATCTGCAGTTAAAATAATTTTCAGTTTTTTTTCAGGTAAATGCTGGCTAAGTAATAATGGCAGACTACCAGCATTTAAATCAGACCAGGTTACAGTCTGTCTGGTTTTAGGCAATGCGAATGAAGCAGCAGCGGGCATAATTTTAGTTTTACAGATAATAGAAATTGATTGCCAGTACTTATGGGCAAGCTATGATAAGACAAGCCCTGATAAGCAGACAATTGAAACAGAATTGTTTGGAATGGGTGAATAACAAGTCAGTTTCAGACACAGTCCTGAAATTATGGCTATTATTACATAATAATAATTAATATAGCGAATACAAATACATCACAGCGATGGTAATCAGAATGGCAAATGCACAGCCAATTTTGGCAACCACACCAACAACCAGGCCAATCAGTGTGGCAAAACCTACCTTGCCGGCAGCGACCAGATTGCGTCTGGCAATAAATTCACCGGTTGCTGCACCAATTAACGGCCCCAATACCATGCCCGGTAAGGCAAAAAACATGCCAATAATCGCACCAATAAAAGAACCCCAGATAGCTCTTCTGCTTGCACCACTATGTTTAGCGCCCAGCATACCGGCCATATAATCTAGAAAACAACCTAATAAAGTCAGTATACCTAAAGTAATTAATGTGGGTGCCCCCATAATCTGATAATTGCTGCTCAATGCCAGTAACCATGCACCTCCGAACATGAGAGGCAGACCCGGTAAAGCAGGCATAAATGTACCTAATAAACCAATGAGTAATAAAACAATAGCCAATATTACCAATACTGCATTCATGGCAAATTAGTCCTTAATAAAATTCATAATATAGAATAGTAAAATGGGGGATGCGGTTGTCACATACAAGGATAAATTTTGTTGTGTAGATAAAAAATATGTAATCAGCCGGTGATTAATAACAGATAATTTTATCAGTTTGGCATGGTATCTGTATATTAGTGAGCATTTGCAGTACAGACAATCTGTATAAAATATAAATGATAAATAAACCTGCGTTATTTGTTGAGACTGGATGATTCAATAGCAATACAATAACTAGATTGAATAACAATGCTATTTATTATGAAATATTTTTCTTAAAGATAAATATTCGATATTGAAAAAAGGCAGCCTTTAAAAAGCTGCCTGTACCAGATAAACTTTAATTAATCTAATTTTTTAAAGTGTTTGCGGCGTTCCTGTTCGCTCAGGTAGCGTTTACGCAGACGAATGGTTTGCGGAGTAATTTCTACTAGTTCATCATCATCGATAAACTCTACCGCAGCTTCCAGAGACATTAGTACCGGCGGAGTCAGACGCACTGCTTCATCTGTGCCGGAAGCACGGACATTAGTCAGTTTTTTGCCTTTCAGCGGATTAACAACCAGATCATTGTCACGGCTATGAATACCGATAATCATGCCTTCGTAAATTTTTTCGCCCGGATTGATAAACATACGACCTCGGTCTTCCAGATTCCATAAAGCATAGGCTACGGCATCACCCTGTTCTTGTGATACCAGTACACCATTGCGGCGGCCGGGTATTTCTGCTTTTACTGGTGCGTAATTATCAAATACGTGGCTCATCAGTCCCTGACCACGGGTCATGGTCATGAATTCACCCTGAAAACCAATCAGACCGCGCGCAGGAATACGGTATTCCAGACGGGTACGGCCTTTGCCGTCGCTTTCCATATTGGTCAGTTCACCGCGGCGGCGACCCAGTTCTTCCATTACAGCACCCTGAGTATTGTCTTCTACATCGACAGTCAGGTTTTCGTAAGGTTCGCATTTAACGCCGTCAATTTCACGGAAAACCACACGTGGTTTGCCGACAGCCAGCTCATAACCTTCACGGCGCATATTTTCAATCAGAATAGTCAGATGAAGCTCACCACGGCCTGAAACACGGAATACATCTGCGTCTGCTGTGTCTTCAACGCGAAGGGCTACATTGGTCAGCAATTCTTTTTGCAAACGTTCGCGAATCTGGCGACTGGTAACAAATTTACCTTCTGTACCGGCCAGCGGGCTGGTGTTGACCATGAAATCCATCGTCAGGGTAGGTTCGTCTACGCTCAGCATAGGCAGCCCCTGAGGTTGTTCACGATCAGCAATGGTAACACCGATACCTATATCTTCCAGTCCGGAAACCGTAACAATATCACCGGCTTCTGCTTCTTGTAACGGAATGCGTTCCAATCCTTTGAAGCCAAGCAACTGATTAATGCGTCCCTGACCAATCTGCTTATCTTCATTCATGATAGCTACTACCTGACCGGGTTTAATTCGTCCGTTCAGAATACGACCGATACCCAGCCGGCCGGTATAGTTATCATAATCAAGCTGAGAAATCTGTAATTGCAGAGGTTTATCTGCATCACCGGCTGGTTCCGGGGTATATTTCAGAATGGTTTCAAACAGCGGACGCATATCGGTAGATTCGTCTTCTTCATTCAGCTTGGCAAAGCCAGACAGACCAGAAGCATAAACGATAGGGAAGTCGAGCTGTTCATCGGTAGCGCCCAGTTTATCGAATAGTTCAAATGTCTGGTCAATTACCCAGCTCGGGCGGGCACTTGGCTTATCAATTTTATTGATCACTACAATCGGTTTCAGCCCTAATGCCAGTGCTTTTTTGGTAACAAAGCGGGTTTGCGGCATCGGACCTTCCTGTGCATCCACCAGTAGTAGCACACAGTCTACCATTCCCAGTACACGTTCTACTTCGCCGCCAAAGTCGGCATGTCCGGGTGTATCAACGATATTAATATGGTAGCCTTCGTATTCGATGGCGGTATTTTTGGCAAGAATGGTAATGCCGCGTTCTTTTTCAAGATCGTTGCTGTCCATTACTCGTTCGTCTACCTGCTGATTGGCACGGAAAGTACCGGACTGGCGCAATAACTGGTCTACCAGTGTGGTTTTGCCGTGGTCGACGTGTGCGATAATGGCAATATTACGAATTTTTTTACTCATAGGAGTGTGTAACCTAGTTTATTAGCTATTTGTAAGGAAAATTAACCTTGAATTATAACATTTACTCTGCTTTTCGTGGAATTTTTAGCAAAATCAGATGTTCTGTCCGTATTAAAGAGGCTGACTTACATCTGTGTATGTGTCATAGTTAACGTTTTTCCGGTGTTATTCCGGCTGGGTTATTTGAGGCAGTCTGTTGTAATTGTGGTATTGAAGAGGGATGCAAAACCTAGGCAATGGAACAGTTAGAATTTTTTGTTATTCCCAGTCCCTGTAAAGGTGTTTGTGAAAGCAATCATAAGGGATATTGCAAAGGCTGTCTGCGCAGCAGGGACGAGCGTCTTTACTGGTTACGTATGTCTGATACTCAGAAACAGTATGTGCTGCGTTTGTGTGCATTGCGCCGGCGCAAGCTGGAACAAATGCAATCACAACCAGCAGACCAGACAGAACAAAATCTGAGTGAGCAAATATGGCTGCAGGCAGATTTTGATTTTTAGTTTTCAATAGCTGATAAGTTAGTTCGTAAATTTTGATTTTTGGGGAAAAAATGCATTTTCTGATTATTAGTATTTTATGTAGTGTCTCTGTATCAGTATTACTGAAACTGGCACGCAGAAACGGTGTTAATATTGCTCAGGCCGTAGCGATTAATTACCCGGTAGCTGCTGCCTGCACCTGGTTTTTTTTACGTCCGGATTTTTCTGACTGGCATACTTATAGCAGTCACTGGATTATTTTTCTGGCTTTAGGTATTGGTCTGCCGCTCGGCTTTATTGTGCTGGGGCGGGCTATCGAACAGGCGGGAATGGTAAAAACAGATGCTGCACAGCGCCTGTCGCTATTTATGCCTATAGTGGCCGCATTTGTGGTCTTTGGAGAAACTTTAAGCACTAATAAAATTATTGGAATTGCACTGGCACTAATGGCCTTGCTTACCTTGCTGTACCGTGAGAACCCGGCTAAAAGCAAAGGAAAAGGCGATTTTTTAAGTACTGCCGGCTATTTATTCGGTGTATGGCTTTGTTACGGAACAACAGATATTCTGTTTAAACAGATGGCGAAAAGCGGAACAGCTTTTGCACCGACCTTGCTGGTGTCATTTATCCTCGCTGCTATTCTGATTATATGTTATCTGTGTTTACGCAGAATAGTCTGGAATGCGGCCAGTATTCTGGCAGGTCTGATACTGGGTGGTTTGAATTTTGCCAATATTCTGTTTTACATTCGTGCACATCAGTATTTTCAGCAAGACCCTTCGCTGGTATTTGCCGGTATGAATCTGGGCGTAATAACACTGGCCACTATTATTGGTGCTTTTGTGTTTAAAGAAAAAATCAATGGTTTGAATGCTGCCGGAATTGTACTGGCAATTGCTGCAATCTGGTTTCTGTTTTATGGCAGCAGGCTTAATTCTTTGTTGTAGCCGATTTATATTGAAAAGCTGTTCTGAAATTCAGAACAGCTTTTTTTGATGTGCTTAGCCGGCATTACTTAATTGTGCCAGCTGCTGAGCCTGATGCTCGGCAATTAATGCCTGTGTCAGCTCAGATAAATCACCATCCATAATAAAATCCAGTTTATGCAAAGTAAGATTGATGCGATGATCGGTTACTCTGCCTTGCGGATAATTATATGTGCGAATACGTTCACTGCGGTCGCCGCTGCCAATCAGGCTTTTACGTTCAGCAGCCTCTTTGGCATGAGCAGCATGTTTTTGCTGTTCGTACAGACGGGAGGCAAGTACTCGCATTGCCTGTGCTTTATTGGCATGCTGTGAACGACCATCCTGACATTCCACTACCATACCCGTTGGTAAGTGAGTAATACGTACGGCAGAATCCGTCTTATTAATATGCTGACCACCCGCACCAGAGGCGCGGAAAGTATCAATGCGTAAATCGTTCGGATTGAGCTGTACTTCAGCCACTTCATCGGCTTCCGGCATAATGGCCACAGTACAGGCTGAGGTATGGATTCTGCCCTGACTTTCTGTGGTTGGTACGCGCTGAACCCGATGGCCGCCAGATTCAAATTTGAGCTGACTGTAAACATTCATGCCTGCAATTCGTGCAATCACTTCTTTATAGCCACCCAGATCACTTTCACTGGCGGATACAATTTCTACCTGCCAGCCCATACGTTCTGCAAAGCGGGTATACATGCGCAATAAATCGCCGGCAAATAAAGCTGCTTCATCACCACCGGTTCCGGCACGAATTTCTATGAAAATATTCTTGTCATCATCTTCGTCTTTCGGTAATAAAAGTTTTTGCAGCTCGCCATCCAGCTGAGTAATCTGATTACGGGCAGTATTGATTTCTTCAGCCGCAAATTCTTTTAATTCCGGGTCTGCCAGCATTTCTTCTGCGGCAGCTAAATCAGTTTCTGCCTGTGTATACTGGCGATAGGTTTCTACTACCGGTGTAAGCTCGGCATGTTCACGAGTAAGGCGACGATATTCGTCAATATTGTCCGTGACATCAGGAGAAGCCAGCAAAGCGGTTACTTCTTCCAGACGCTCAGTCAGGTGCTGTAACTTGTCTATCAATGAAGGTTTCATCTGGTATTCCGTATTAAATAAAAGCTATCAGTCGTATTAAATATATAGAGTTAAGGATTATGAATAAATTGGAGGCAGTAGCTAATGCTGCTGATTTTTTCCATGCAGCTGGTAAATCTGACAAATGGCCTCGGCCAGCTCAGGATATTGCTGACTGTCTTTATTTAAAGCTCGGGTGGGTGCATGCAAAAGGCTATTGGTTAATTCACGGCTTAAACGCTGCAATACTTCTTCAACAGGTGTACCTTTACGCAGACGGCGCAGAGCTTTATTGACTGCTTTGCTGCGCTGCTGTTCACCCTGATCGCGCAATTCACAAATTAAAGGAACGCTATTACGTGTCTGTTGCCATGCAATAAACTCAGCAACTTTGCCTGCAACCATCTTTTCAGCTTCAGCTGCAGCCTGTTGCCGTGCTGCCTGACCATGCTGCACAATATGAACCATATCATCAACACTATATAAATACGCATCGTTCAGTTCGCCTGCTTCGGCTTCAATGTCGCGTGGTACGGCCAGATCAAGCAAAAACATCGGCATGCCGCGCCGCTGCCTGAGTGCGCGTTCTACTAAACCTTTACCAATAACCGGAAAAGGGCTGGCAGTAGAAGAAACAATTACGTCGTATTCAGCCAGAATTTCAGGTAAAGCAGTTAATATGCGTGCATCTGCTTCACAGCTTAATTTCTGACATAACTCCTGAGCCCGCTCCAGTGTACGGTTTAAAACAGTCAGGCGCCGCGGACATTCTGCGGCAAAATAGGTGGCTACCAGCTCAATCATTTCACCGGCACCCACCATTAAAACATTCAATGCTGAAATATCAGGAAAAATCTGTGCGGCCATTTTAACTGCAGCAGCAGCCATGGATACAGAGTTTTCTCCAACTGCACTTTCATTGCGAATTTCTTTAGCTGCTGCAAAAGTTTTTTCAAACAGAGCATTCAGCTGCTGATGCAGCGTATGCCGGCTGCGGGCAACGCGTACGGCTTCTTTTAATTGTCCGAGAATCTGCGGTTCACCTAAAACCATTGAATCCAGTCCGCAAGCCACCCGAAAGGCATGCTGCACAGCCTGTTTATCATGGAATTGATATAAATAGGGAGCAAATTCAGATAATGGCAATTGATGGTAGTCGGCCAGCCATTGTATGGCTGTGGTTGCATTACCAGTACAGTAAATTTCTGTACGGTTACAGGTAGACAGAATCATCGCTTCTGCTATTTCTTCCTGACTGCCAAGCGCAGTCAGTGCTTCTGCCAGTTCTATGGCAGGGAAAGCCAAACGTTCACGTACAGAAACTGGCGCAGTTTGGTGATTGAGTCCGATAACGGTTAAAGACATACTACCTGAAGTAATTTGCGTTTGCCCGCTACCGCGGGTAGGATAATTGCCAGCCAGACTTTATATTCTATATAAATATAAAGTTATTAAATCGGGCAATTATACGCTATCAGTGCTGAAAAAGCAGTAAATCATGCCTGAGAGTGGTATAAATAACTTTTTCGCATGCATAAACAAAAAAATGAAGAATCTGGATTTGCACGATATTCGTGAAGATTACAGCCAGCAGTCACTTAGTGAAGCTGATTGCTGTGAAGACCCTTTGGAGCAGTTTCAAAAATGGTTAATGGCAGCCATGCATGCCAAAGTAAATGAGCCTACAGCCATGAATGTTGCTACTGTTGATCAGCACGGACGACCTAATGCCCGCATTGTGCTGTTAAAAGAAGTGACAGCAGAAGGGTTTGTAATTTTTACTAATTATCATAGCCGTAAAGGGCGTTCATTAAGTCTGAATCCGCATGCGGCACTCACATTTTTCTGGCCGGAACTGGAACGTCAGGTACGGGTGGAGGGAAGCGTGCAACAATTACCTGCAGCAGAATCAGATGCCTATTTTCAGTCCCGACCTTACAGCAGCCGTATTGGTGCATGGGCTAGTGAACAAAGCGCCGTAATTAATAGTAAAACCGAGCTGATGGCGCGTGCAGCAAAACTGGGGGCAAAATATTTGTTCAATGTACCCAGACCGCCGCATTGGGGCGGATATCTGGTTAAACCCGAGCTGGTAGAATTCTGGCAGGGAAGACCAAGCCGTTTACATGACCGTATTCAGTATACAAGACAAAATAATCTCTGGATTAAACAGCGCTTATCACCTTAAACATCTTTTGGCCTATATTGATTCAGAAGTTGAAGGCGCGGCTGCTGTAGCCGGACTATCCATAAGAACTTTGTTTTGAATAAAATCTTCAGCCTGAGTTTTCAGGCTGAAACGATCATTTGTTTTGTTTTCAGCAATATTCAGCAACGCAGAAAAATCTACTTTTACTATAATTTCCGGCATAGATACTATATTCCACAGACTACGCAATAAACTGGTTTTGCCGGCAAATGCTACTTTAGATGTACGCAATCCCTGAGGGTTGTAATAGCGCATGGCTACTGCCATCACGGGTGTATCTGCATCTATTGCTGCCTGAAACAGCGCTGCTTTAAACGGCAAGGTAGTCATTCCCTCAGATGTATACGCTTCGGGAAAAAACAGGACGTTTTTACCTTCATGTAATGCCAGTACTATGGCTTTGATAACCGGATTAATATCCTGTCTCGACTGACGATTAATATAAACAGTGCCCCCGTTTGTAGCCAGTCTGCCGATTACCGGCCATGATTTGACACTTTGTTTAGCAATAAAGCCACCGGGGATATAGGACATTAATACGAAAATATCCAGCCAGCTAATATGATTGGCTACAGTAAGCCAGGGCATACTTGCTGTATCGGGTAATAATTGTTCAGAGTTTACCTTTACGTGCAGAATATCAAGTAAATTGTGCGCAATTGAAATTAATTCCTTATTTCGCTCTGTTTCATTCAGGTTCTTAAACCGATTTACCCGTCTGATTGTCTTAACCAGCCATAAAGCCAGTCTGAAAATACGCGAAAAACGGGTAATTAAAGAAGTATGTTCTGATTTTGTCATTGTTATTTATCGTTTTTTCTGGCATTGAGGACAATAAAAACTGCTTCTTTGTCCCAAAATCATTTTTTCAATCGGATGCCCGCATTGCGGGCAAGGTTCACCGGCTCGTCCGTATGCCTGATGTTGTAGCTGAAAATAACCACTGGTACCAGCACTATTTACAAAATCCCTTAAAGTACTGCCACCTGCTGTAATGGCTTCCTGTAGTATCTGTTTGATTGCATCAGTCAGTGCGCTAATCTGCTGTTTATTCAGCTTCATAGCCGGAATGGCCGGATGGATACCAGTACGGAACAAAGCTTCGTTAGCATAGATATTGCCTACACCGACAACAATCTTATTATCCATAATTGCTGTTTTAATCGCACGTTTCTGGTTTGAAAGTTTTTGTAGCAAATAATCAGTATTAAAATCCTGGCTGAGTGGTTCCGGTCCGAGGTTAACTAATAAAGGATGCTGTTCAATGAGTCCGATAAACCATAAAACAGCTCCGAAACGTCTGGGGTCATGAAATCGTAAGAGCGTACCATTACTAAAAGCAATATCTACATGATCATGTTTTTGTACTGGCGGAGCAGTAAAGTCAGTAAAGACGCGTAAACTGCCTGACATACCCAGATGAATAATTAATGTGCCTGAAGCTAATTCAATCAGCAGGTATTTAGCTCTGCGTCTGACTGATAATACCTTTTCGCCGCCAAGCTGTTCGCCTAGATTATCTATTATCGGCCAGCGTAAACGCGGCTGACGCACTTCTACCTGTGAAATAGTTTGATTTTCAATAAAAGGAGCGATTCCGCGCAGCGTTGTTTCTACTTCCGGTAACTCGGGCATAATTTATTTATATTATTCAGAATAAAATCGTTACAATAGCATCATGAAAACAAAATTTAAAGCACATACTGTGTCAGTTTTAATCAGATAAAATTGCCATAAGTCATACGCAGCTAAAATTGTCTGTGTTAAAGTAGCAAATTATTTTACCCTAATAGTTTATTCTTTAAACGGCTGCAAATTTTATCGTGCCGGTTAAAGTATTTAATAACTGAACACATATTGCATGATAAACCGCGATTAGAAAAAAATTGCCTGCACAAGTACAGAGTTGTTATTTATTTATGATTCAGTGTCTACGTAAACTGATTTGCATATATGGAGAAGTTTAATGCCTCGTTGGATTCATCGTATTACCCCGATTGTTTTAAGTTTAATGGCTGTACATATGGCCAATGCCAACAGTGTGTCAGAGCAGCATAAACCAGTACCATTGATTCAAACTAAAATTGAGCGGATAAATAATCAGGTTACAGCACCGGATGATGCAGATTCGCTGCAACGGCGTCTGGCTATTGCCGGCCGTGCCAATGATATTTTTACTTTATTTGCCACAGAACTTATTTATTCTCAGGGTAAAACGGATCAGGCTCTGGCCGCAGATATGCGAATGCTTGAGCATACACAGGAACCAGATGTGGCTGAACGGGCGATGGAAATGGCTCTTGGCGCAAATAAAATCACCGAAGCGCAAACCATTGCTAATCGCTGGCAGCAAATTGAGCCGACAGAGACACCAGCCAGACAGCGCCTGATGTGGGAGCTGGCTATCGCCAAAAATGATGTGCCGCAAGTATTGAAAAAT
Organism: Snodgrassella sp. W8135; assembly: GCF_016101225.1. Classification (NCBI taxonomy): domain Bacteria; kingdom Pseudomonadati; phylum Pseudomonadota; class Betaproteobacteria; order Neisseriales; family Neisseriaceae; genus Snodgrassella; species Snodgrassella sp. W8135. The sequence continues at coordinate 1,110,289 of NZ_JACFQX010000001.1, read as the reverse complement.
GCAGATGCAGTTTTATCTCATGCCAATGATTATCAGCTGCGCCGGTTGTTTTTAAAAATGGCACAATTCCGGTTAAATAATCTGGATGCCACTGATGAGTTAAATGCACCGATTCACAAAACAGCAGTTTTACATCCTGAAATGGCAGAAGCCCTAATTGCCGATGCTATTTATGGTGCAACCGGTGCGCATAAAGAGCAAACCATCAAAGCGTTACAATTACTGGTTCATCTGGATACCGATATTTTTCCAGCCAGCCAGCTGACACTGAACCTGATTAATCTTAAGCAGCCACAATATCTGCTGGATTTTTACCAGCTAACCGGTGTGGATACCATGCCAGCTAAATGGCAAAGTCTTTATATAGAATTGCTGATTAAGAATAATCAATTACAACAGGCATATCAAACTTTGCAGCCATTACTTGAGAAAAGTAAAAGCGCGGATCTGTATTTGCAGGCAGTTTATCTGGCTGTCAGTCAAAAAGCTGCTACAGCTACCATTGCCGGCTATGCAGAGAAAATTGTAGAACTGGGGAATTCCAATCAGCGAAGTAAAGCGGCCATGATGGTGGCTATGCGCTATTATGATGAACATAATCTGCCGGCTTCCCGTTCGTGGGCGACTAAAGTTAATGATCCGCAGTTTCTCTTTGATCAGGCACTTATGATGTGCTCAATTGAAGCAGAACAAAAACACTGGAAAGCAGCTCAGCAATGGTTAAATAAAGTTCAGACAGATAAAACACCGGCAGGTACTTTTTTCAGCGGATCGGATTTGCTTCGTTTACAAACATTTGTAAATAGTTCTTCACTTACTGACCAGAAATATGAACAATATCTGAATAGAGTGATTAATGAAGCAGAACATGGTGATACCAGAACACAGGTAGAAAATGTTGCGCCGTTATTACTCCTTCGTGGGCTGTTATATGCAGATAAATTTGATGAGCCGGCAAAAGCAGTAGCAGATCTGCGCCGGTTTGTGAAAATGCGGCCTAATCAGATAGAGGGGCTTAATGCACTGGGTTACACCTTATTAAGTCTGTCAAAAGATCACTGGCAGGAAGCACAGCAATTGCTGGAGCAAGCCTATGCTCAGAATAACCAGTCTCCGGCAATTAATGACAGCCTGGGCTGGGCTTATTTTCTTAATGGTAATGTAGAAAAAGCGCTGCCTTTACTAGAATATGCATATCAGAAGCTGCCGGAAAGTGAAGTAGCTGCTCATCTGGGGGAAGTTTACTGGCAGCAAGGGCGTGAGGACGAAGCTCGTCAGATATGGGCTCAGGGCTGGCTTAATAAAGCCAGTGATCATAAAATTCTGAATCAAATACTAAGTAAACACCAAATCAGACCGAATAGTCTGCCCTTAGCTACAGCAAAGAAGGTAGAAACTCAGGCTGATGCAGATATCTATTTACAACAGGCAGGAATTTTATTTAGCAACAGAACCAATGAACCGGCTTTGATTGAAAATATTAATAAAGTCATTCAGACCGGTAACAGACTTCAACAAAGTCAGGCAGCGCTTCTCGCTGCAACATATTACTTTTCTAATCGGGATATGACCTCTGCACGTAAGTGGCTGGATAAAGTAACTGATAGTGAGTTGATCGGAGATAAAGCCTATCTGATGGGGATGATTGAAGTAACCCAAAATAATATACCGGCTGCAAAGCAATGGTTAGCTCGGATAGATCAGAATAAAGAATCACCCGTTTCTGATAATATGCATACCATTGCACTGTCAGTTTATATTGATAGTAAAACCCTCGATCCGAAAGTTTATGTACAAAAGCTGACACAGATGCTAAAGGATGCAGACAAAAAAGCTGCTGCATCTGAGGATAATAATACAGACTTAAAAGCATTCCTGCTGTATTCACGAGCAACAGCTTATAGTGAAAAACTGGATCAGCCGAAAAAGGCAATAAAAGATATTCGTGCTTTTATTGAATTAAAACCTGATGATGCGGAGGGCTATAATGGGCTGGGCTATACCATGCTAAGTATGCCAAAACGCTATTGGGCAGAGGCTTTATCGATTTTGCAGCATGCAAGTCAGCTGGATAATGAGTCCTGGGCAATTCAGGATAGTCTGGGGTGGGCATATTATCTGAATAACCAGCCTGAAAAAGCGTTACCGCTTTTACGTTCAGCCTATCAGGTTCAGCAGGAAAGTGCCATTGCAGCGCATCTGGGAGAAGTCTTGTGGCAGCAAGGAGAACAGGAACAGGCACGAAAAATTTGGGCACAGGGATTAGCTAATAAAGACTCTGACCAGAAAGAGTTACAACAGATTTTGAAAAAATTTAATGTAAATCCGTCTAGTCTGACTACTGCACCGAAATCACAAAACAATAAATAGCCGGATACTAGTTATCGACTTTAGCAACTGAACTATTGAAATTTACCGAAAAAGCTGCCGTATGCATCAAGTGTCAACGGCAGCTATTCATTTAATTCTAAAACATAAATTAACTTCACACAGCTTATATAACTAATTCTGATAATATTACAATAATAGACAATCATAGATACCGGAATAAGAATGATATATTCATATTTACGTAAAAAAAATCTTTATCTGGCAGCAGCTATCACCAGCCTGGCTTTAAGTGCCTGTAGCAGCCTCATACCAGACAGAATAACATCGGCATCAGACTGGCAGGCTGGTAACGAAAATGATGTTTCCGGTTTTGACAGTTCCGGACGGCTGGCTATTAAGGATCAGGGTAGAGGAAGCTATGCAAATTTTAGCTGGCAGAATACCGGTAGCGTACAAACAATTGAAGTCAAAACACCATTGGGTAATAGTGTAGGGGTTTTATGTACTGACAGCTCAGGTGTAATTGCAGAAGACAGTAAAGGGCAGATAATTACTGCAGCCAGTATTGAGGAGTTAAGCCAGCGTATGCTTGGTTTTGTGCTTCCGTTTGATCACTTGAATCAATGGGTGCAGGGATATTGGATTGCAGATGAACCTTATCAGTTATTGCCCAACGGCAAACTTAAACAGTCTGGCTGGATTATCCAGCGTCAGCAACAAAACGGAAGTCATAATCCGCGTATTGTACTGTTAAATAATGCACGCTTCGACATCAGACTGGTGTTTGATGAATATACAGATACTGATGATAGTGCAAAATCAGCACAATGCGAATTGCGTCAAAAATTATCCTGATTAATTATTTAAAAATATGAATAAATCTCCAGCAGCTGATGCACGGCATTTTCTGGCGCCGGCCAAGCTGAATCTTGATTTGAGAATCGTCGGACGGCGCGCCGACGGCTACCATTTACTTGAAAGCATTTTTACTCTGATTGAGCTGTATGATCATATCTGGTTCAGCCTAAATCAGACAGGCTGCATAAAGTTACATACGCCAACTGACGGCATTACTGAAGAGCAGGATTTGTGTGTGCGTGCAGCCCGGTTATTATCCGACCATACCGGTACTAAACACGGAGTGGATATCTGGCTGGAAAAACAGATTCCTGTTGGTGGCGGACTGGGTGGTGGCAGTGCGGATGCGGCAGTCGTATTAATGGTGCTTAACCGATTGTGGCAGCTTAATCTGAGTAAGACAGAACTATTACAGCTTGGCGTGCGCTTAGGTGCAGATGTGCCGTTTTTTATTTTTGGACAAAGTGCATTTGCTCGCGGTATTGGTGAGCAATTAAGCCCGATATCTTTGCCAAAACAATGGTATGTGATTATCAAGCCTCCGGTGCATGTCAGTACACCGAAAATATTTGCACATAAAGACTTGACACGTGATTCCAAGCCACGGATAATGCCAGACTTCCAAGCAGGACAGCACTGGCGCAATGATATGCAGAGCGTTGTTTTAGCTGAGTATCCAGCAGTAAAAGCGGCATTTGATGTTTTGGCTGAATACGGTTCACCAATGATGAGTGGTTCTGGTGCATGTGTATTTTTGTCATTTAATTCTGAAAGTGCAGCGCAAGCTGTTTACAATAAAGTTTCTTGCGCGCATCAGGCATATTGTGTTGCTTCCCTGACGAGGCATCCGTTTTATCAATGATGTGTGTAGTTGGGGAGTCGTCAAGTGGTTAAGACACTGGGTTTTGATCCCAGTATGCGTAGGTTCGAATCCTACCTCCCCAGCCAGTTGCTTGATAAAAAGCATTGGGGAGTCGTCAAGTGGTTAAGACACTGGGTTTTGATCCCAGTATGCGTAGGTTCGAATCCTACCTCCCCAGCCACATTTCGAGCAAATAAGCAGTAAACCCTATTGGGGAGTCGTCAAGTGGTTAAGACCCCGGATTCTGATTCCGGTATGCGTAGGTTCGAATCCTACCTCCCCAGCCAATTCAGATAAGCGTGTAAGTTTACTTACACGCTTATTTAATGTGTAAATGACAAATTGTTATTTTATAGCACGTGCAGATTGCCATAAGTGATATAATTTGCCATTAATCCCGTACGGAAAACTTCCAGTCGGGAAACAAGCAAGTTTGTATAACTGTTTTCACTTTTTGTGATAATTAGCATGGTTAAGCCTGCAAAATGCAATACAGTTTCAATCCTAGTAATAGAATAGTGTTACTATTTTGTTGTGTTGCTATCAGGTATCGGCAAAATTGATTGATTAAATCTGTTTTAACCATGATACTTGCAGCTATCAGTATATACAGAATATTTTTCAAAGAGGTGGTCATTGCTTTTGAATTTAAAAGTAACGTAAACGGGTTAACAGCGAAATGAGCAACGAAATTCATAACGTTGAAAGCCATTACTTGTTTAAATGACAGATACACTACAACCCAAGTGGTGATATGAAAGCTTTGGATTAATGTTTAATCTACCTCACACAAATCAAACCAAACCAAAACAGGACTCAGGTACAACAGAAATGGCAGCATACGACAGTTTGATGGTTTTTACCGGCAATGCGAATCCGGAGCTGGCAAATAACGTAGCCAGACACTTGGATATTTCTCTGGGACGTGCTTCAGTTGGAAAATTTTCTGATGGCGAAATTGCAATTGAATTACTTGAAAATGTACGTGGTCGTGATGTATTTATCGTACAGCCTACCTGTGCACCGACTAACGATAACTTAATGGAAATCCTGACAATGGCTGATGCACTCAAGCGTGCTTCAGCCGGACGGATTACTGCAGCCATTCCTTATTTCGGCTATGCACGCCAGGATCGCCGTCCGCGTTCAGTACGTGTGCCGATTTCTGCCAAACTGGTAGCCAATATGCTGTATTCTGCCGGTATCGACCGCGTACTTACAGTTGACTTGCATGCTGACCAGATTCAGGGCTTTTTTGATATTCCGGTAGACAATATTTATGCTACCCCCATTCTGGTGCATGATATTGAAAAGCAGCGCATTGATAATCTGACAGTTGTCAGCCCTGATATCGGTGGTGTAGTGCGCGCCCGTGCCGTAGCAAAAACACTGGGCACTGATCTGGCCATTATTGATAAACGCCGGCCAAAAGCCAATGTGGCAGAAGTAATGAATGTAATCGGTGAAATTCAGAATCGTACCTGCCTGATTATTGATGATATGATTGATACAGCAAATACCTTATGTAAAGCTGCATCAGCATTAAAAGAACGCGGTGCAGAACGCGTGCTGGCTTATGCTACTCATCCGGTATTTTCCGGAGCGGCGATTGAGCGTATTGCTTCATCAGAAATCGATCAGGTTGTAGTCACTGATACTATTCCTTTATCTGAAGCTGCACAGAAATGTGATCGGATTCGTCAGGTAAGTATTTCAGGCCTGCTTGCAGAAACTGTACGTCGTATCAGTAACGAAGAATCTGTGTCATATCTTTTCAATGAAGATGTGGCCATACCGGGAGCAATGTTTCTCCCTTAATACCCCCAAGCCGTCTTAAGCTGGTCGCGGCCGATGACGGCATTATTAACTTTGGAGTAGTTATGTCTTACGAAATTAAAGCAGAAATCCGTGAAGCTCAGGGCACTGGTGCGAGCCGCCGCCTGCGTCGCGAAGGTAAAGTACCGGCTGTATTGTACGGCGAAGGTACCGAACCAGTAGCCATTACAGTAGATCATCGTACTTTATGGTACGCACTGGAAAAAGAATCTTTCCATACTGCTATCATCAAACTGGATGTTAATGGCAAAACCTACGACGTTATTGTACGTGATTTCCAGATGCATCCGTTTAAACAACAAGTACAGCACATTGATTTCCAGGCCGTTGATGCAAATAAAGCTATCAATATTCGTGTTCCGCTACACTTGCTGAATGCTGCTATTTCTCCGGCAGAAAAATTGCAAAGTGGTCGTGTGTCTCTGCTGGCTACCAGCGTAGAAGTAAATGCTTTACCGAAAAACATTCCAGCTGTATTGGAACTGGATGTTTCTACCATCAGTGCCGGTGAAATTCGTCACCTGACCGATTTAGTGTTCCCGGAAGGTGTGACCAGCGTTGCATTAAATCGCAATGAAAATCTGGCTATTGCTTCTGCTACTGGTAAAAACAAATAAGCAGTAAAAATCAATACCTGCATCTGATTAGTATTTTACCTAAAAGTAAAATACCATTGAAAACTGAAGTCTGTAGTAACAGACTTCAGTTTTTTTATAGTAATTGGAGTAATAACTCCTAAATTTAAATAATTACAATTTAGCACATATAGCAAAACGTAAAGTTAAATTTGAAAAATCAGAAATAAACGGTCTGCACAAGAAAAATATATAAAAATATTTTATTTCATTCAAATTACGTTTTATAAAATAAGTAATGCATACTAATTATTTTATAAATATATTAATAACATAAAAAAGTCAAAAATATAAAAAAGCTTTCATCTGATTCAACACAGATAAAAGCCTTTTTAGAAATTAATTTAATCAATTATAACGCAGCATCAGGACTTTTTACGGCCTGGTTTTTTGCGTGAACCATTAATACGTGACTTCTGAACGGCAACAGTTTTTGTTTTGTTTAACTTAGTTTTCTTACCAGGTACTTTGCGCGGCTGTTTAACAGTGGCTTTAAGCTGTTTCTGAATATTTTGCGCATTAATTGTCCGGCGATGCTTACCATTATTCGTGCTAATCAGCACCAAATCAATCCGGCTCGTATCCAGATCCGCGCGAGCAACTTTGACTACAACTTTATCACCCAGCTTAAAGCGGATACCACTGCGCTCTCCGACAATGGCCAGCATTTCAGGATGATAATTAAAATAATCTTCACCCAGATCGCTGATATGAACCATACCGTCAATATAAACATTATCTAAAGTAACAAACAAACCAAAATTTGCCATACCAGAAATCGTACCGGAAAAAACCTCACCAATTTTGTCCTGCATATAGTAAGTTTTAAGCCAGTTTTGCACATCGCGGCTGGCATTATCAGCTTTGCGTTCTGCCAGTGAACAATGCACACCCAGTTCAGACCACGACTTTGGCTGATATTGTTTGTGCTGTAAAATAGCCTTAATGGCTCTGTGAACAGTCAGATCAGGATAACGCCTGATTGGTGAAGTGAAATGTGTATATGCCGGATAGGCCAGACCAAAATGGCCAATATTTTGTGGTTCATAAACTGCCTGCTGCATTGAGCGTAACAGCATAATACTGATTACATTCTGATCAGGCCGTTCTTTGATTTTTTCACTTAGTTCCGCATAATCTTTTGGAGTAGGGTTACTACCGCCATTCAGATGTAAACCAAGCAGCGATAATTGCTCACTTAAAGTATTCAGACGCTCACTGGTCGGACCGGCATGATTACGGTATAGAGCAGGATGTTTATGATGCTTGAGAAATTCTGCAGCACAGACATTCGCAGCCAGCATACATTCCTCAATCAGACGATGAGCTTCATTGCGCTCAACCGGTATAATACGTTCAATTTTACCTTGCTGATTGAACAGCATCTGTGTTTCTATACTTTCAAATTCCACAGCACCACGCTGCAGGCGTTTTTTCAGTAAAATCCGATATAGCCGGTATAAACTCAGTACATGTGTTTTCATCGGGTCATCAAACTGGTCATTACTAATCCAGTCCCATGCCTGTGTATAGGTAAGTCGTGCATGTGAGCGCATTACCGCCGGATAAAATTCATAGCTTTTAATATTGCCTGCATAAGTAATCACCATATCGCATACCATGCACAGGCGATCTACATTCGGATTAAGGGAACAGATGCCATTAGATAAATTCTCCGGTAGCATCGGAATAACCCGCCGTGGAAAATAAACACTCGTAGCACGTTCCTGTGCATCCTGATCAATAGCATCATCAGGATGGACATAATGGCTAACATCAGCGATAGCAACTACCAGGCGGTAATTACGACCAATTTTTTCTGCATATACCGCATCATCAAAATCGCGTGCTGTTTCGCCATCAATAGTAATAAGCGGTAGCTCGCGCAGATCTTTTCGGTTTTTTCGCTCATTGGCTTTAACATGGTCAGGTATTTTAGCGGCCTGAGTCATACAGGCCTGACTAAACTGATAGGGTAAATGATGTTTGCGTACTGCAATTTCAATTTCCATACCACTGTCAGCATAATCACCAAGAATTTCTGTAACACGTGCCACAGCTGCCTGAGTTGCATTCGGATAGGACTCAATTTTTGCTACCAGTACCTGACCGGCTTTAGCTTTACCCAAAGAGTCAGGCTGCAACACAATACTTGCTCCCAGACGTTTATCTTCGGGAACGAGCATAGCTATGCCGTGTTCAATTGTGAGTCGTCCTACCACATCTTTGTTAGCTCGTTCGATGACATCCAGTACCTGGCCTTCACGCCGCCCGCGACGGTCAGAACCAGCCGGTCTTACAGTGACAATATCTCCGTTCATTAACCCGCACATCTGGCGAGCGTAGAGAACAAAATCACTACCGTCAGCAGGGTTTAACGGTACAGCAAAACCAAAGTCATCTTTGTGTACTTCAATCCGGCATTTAACCAGCGCAAGTTTATTAGCTACACAAACGGCACCGCGGCGATTAATTAGAATCTGTCCGTCTCGTGCCATAGCATTTAAACGGCGCTCAAAAAAAACTATTTCTTCATTAGTAATATTAAGCTTCTGCGATAATTCAGTCATTTTGACCGGAATACCGACTTTATCTAAAACAGCAATAATCCATTCCCGGCTGGGTAAAGGATTGGAATAACGTTGTAATTCACGTTTTAAATATGGATCTTGATGGCGTAAATCTGATTTTTTTTTCATAGAGTATTGACAATCTCTTTAGAGAATATATAATGCACTTCCTCAGTTAAAGACATACTTTAACTGAAAGTTGCAATATATGCAAAAGCCCAGGTGGCGGAATTGGTAGACGCGCATGGTTCAGGTCCATGTGCCAGCAATGGTGTGGAAGTTCGAGTCTTCTCCTGGGCACCAAATTATTTTCTTTATCTAGTAATATAGACTTCAATCTTCAAAATTTCTTTCCAAAAGCAGTTCAGAATAGTTTTTACTGCAGACTTTCACAAAAGCTTATAAACCTTATAAATTTTGAATATCTGTATCTTAAAGATATACTTTCACATCGGTACAATTGTTTTAAATTAATAAAAATTATTATGACGGACTATATAGCGAGGGCTAAAGCTATAGCGAAGTATACAAATATAAATAATTACATTAATTCCAACTTAAGAGAAGAGAAGGGTTCCTCGAACAGGCTGGGTTGAATAAACGTATTCATAATCGATTTTATTTATTAAAGTGGTAAAAAATAAATATCTTTAAATCTAATACTTAATTAAGAAACCTAAATAAGCTAAATTTGCTAAGAAATAAACTTGAATAAAAGCAATTTAGTAAAGAAGTGATTACTATTAAGTCCAGTTTTCTTTGCTGGTAAATACTTTTCTTTGATAATCAATAGTTATAGTCTGATGTACTAGTAATACTGTTGACAATCCTAGCCAAAAATATATAATGCACAACTTCACAAGCACAACGGTGTTAGTGAATAAGCCCAGGTGGCGGAATTGGTAGACGCGCATGGTTCAGGTCCATGTGCCAGCAATGGTGTGGAAGTTCGAGTCTTCTCCTGGGCACCAGAATTCCAAAAAAGATATCTAATATTTAGATATCTTTTTTTATTTTATAAAACTTAAAATCACTAATAGTCATTTTTTAGAGATTTGCAGATTAGCATAAAATTTGCATACTCAATCTGCATTTGACTTATTAAGTCAAATATCAATTTATTTTGTATCAAATATATAAATAATTTTCAAAATAAAAAACTATTTATGTTCCGTAGCAGGGAGCTGATTAAATGCCCATTCTTTATCCGTGCATACCCGTGCGAGTACTAAGCCTAATGGTAAAGCCAAGACAATAAGCATCGCCTGTGCTCCCCAGTTAATAGCATTAATAATATCGTTTTGCTGTAAAAAATACATAGCGCGAAACATATAAATGCCCGGTACCATAATACAAACTGCCGGTACCGATAAAGCAATACGCGGACATTTACTATGGTGGCTGAAATAAAATGCACTGATACCGACAATAAAAGCTGCTATCAAAGAAGCTGCCTGAATAGGTATATTAGTCAGGTCTATCATTTCCAGCCGTAAAGTATTGGCATACATGCCGATAAAAGCAGTCATTAAAGCAGTTTTTACCGGACTGTTAAAAAGCAGGGAAAAACCAAGTACACCAAAAAAGCTGGCAATCAGACGAAAAAAAGCTGTCCATACCGGGTAGAGATTAGGCGAAAGCATAGCTTCCGGTGCCATATGGATTCCGGCTGCAACTACCCATGCAGCAAAAGTGGCGCAAAAAATTACAGTTATGGCATAACCTACACGCTGAATACCAGATGAAAAATCCAGTTTGGCTAAATCCAGCACTCCGGTTATCAATGGAAAGCCGGGTATCAGAAACAGCATAGAAGCTATATAGCCGGCAGTATGCTGAATATTTACTTTTAGCAAAAGATGGCTACCGCCAATAATCAGAAAATACACACTAGATGCTACAGCTGCGGCCAGCATGGTGACAACAAACTGATTCAGATGTTTATGTAATAGGGTTTTTCTTAGCGCCTGACCAAAACCAGAGGCAAAAAATACACCCAGCATTTCAATCAAACCACCACCGATTAAAAAAGTAAAAGATGAACACGCAACCGCAGCAAACAAAGCTGACTGCCGTAAACTATATAGAGCTGGTTGATTTTCAATTTCTGACAAAGATTTATCAAGAAAGCGAATCAGCTCGCTTTCACTCATTTGCTGATAACGGACCTGTGTTTCTATCAGCAGAGTTTCAAGCAATTGGATATTATTAGTATTAATTCCAACTCCTTGAATCGTGGTAACCTCAGTTTTAAACTGTTTACCATTACGGCAGGTAGAGTTGATTTCAGTAAGCGTAATATGTGCCTGATTTTCCACGCCGAGCATATAAGCAACATGACGCATTGACTGTTTAATGCGATAACTCCCGGTACCTGCTGCCAGACAAATTTTACCAACGCGTAAAACCAGATCCGATTTGATATTTAACTGAAGCTCATCAGAAGAAAGAGGCAAAGACATAATACTTTTTTTATAAAAATAGTAGGCTAGTATTATAACGCTTGTAAGTAGATGTTGCTTAATAAGAAATATTATTTAATTCACTTCCTGGCTACCGTAGCAAATGAATATATTTGGCGTTTCAGATTTAATAATAATTCTCAGGTAGTTTATATGATGATATAGATATGCAAATCAGGAAAAGTAAGACATGTAAATATGATGAAATATTGTATTATGACTGTTAAATGGGCATTGTCATGGCAGGATTTGGCGATTCATTATCTAAAAATGGTTTATAACCAATATATGAGAAATTGCTCAATAAAGATAAAACTAGACAACAGGCTATATTTACATTGTTACTTTATTCGTTGGGATGGTGGTTGAGCAAATTTTTGGAAAAAAGATTCAAAAGCCATTTGTAGTGCATAGTGTAACTTATCCAGATATAGTCAATGCCGTTGTTAAGTGGAAAGATACTAGTTTATAAAATCTAAATACATGAGATTTATTAGATGTCAGTTGCTTTTGAACTAAATATGAAAGATATTTAAACAAAATTACAAAACAATAGGCTAAAAATATCCCTAATTTATTCGAATTTATGAAAAGATTATGATCGTATAAAAATTTAACAGAGCTATTAAAAAGAAAAGATGAAAAAGTTAATTTTTTGAAAAAGGATCAAAATAATGAAGAAAATTTTACTATTTATATTAATATTTATAAGTAACAATGCTTTTAGTAAAATCAGTCTAATAGATGAGATGCTTAATAATCTAGATAATAAAATACAAGCTAATTATATTATTATAAATCAATTATCTGAAATTGTTTTAAAAAGAGATATTGATATTTATCAGTAGGAATGGGAAAAAGAAGTTAATAAAAAATGTAATTGGGTCTATTCTAATATTGATATTTATTTGGTCAGGAAGATAAATTTAGTTATCCATTATGTTTACTGAATGAACAAAATGCTATGATTAATGAATTAATTTTACTAATTAATCATAAAAAATTTTAGTGAATAATGAAATACAACAATATTTTACTAATATTCCAGAACAAAAACAGTATAATATTTATTTTAATTTATTAACGGAAAGATATGCTTTAAAATTTTGTAGTTCACTTTATCCTTCAACTAATATTAAAGAATGTATAAACCGATTTCTGTTGACTCAATATATTCCCGAAGAATATGGATTTATACTCACAGTGGATAAGGGTTATTAGTATGATTCCAAAAATTTATCTGATAAAACAAGAATATATTTGGTTAGGGAGATCAGATAAAATTATTAAGTTATAAAAATAATTTTTATAAAATCGAACATACATCAAAAGAAAATAAGATAATAAAAAATGGCTTCAGTGCTCTGCTATTAATGCTTGTATCTCAGATTAATAATACAAAAAATTTTAATTATTAATTTATAACCGACTCGATATTAAATAACTTAAATTAAGGAGAACATAACGTCTATGTTTAATTGAGATTTCATAAGAGAATTAAATAAAATTGAATAAAGTAAAACTCAAGAAAAAAATTATGCAGCACAAAATATTAAGCAAAAAAATCAGCAATTTATAATCAAAAATCAAAAAACTTCTGCAAATAAAAATTTTTTGAATCAAATGGGAGTCAGCAGATAAAAAAGGCAAATTTTATTATTAGATTATAGTGGGTAAGTAGGTAATTTAATTAAGTTAGCAGCGATTTTACAATATTTACAGCATGAATGAATGTATATGCTTTGTTCGCCGCACAATAAAACAATCCTATACTTACTACTACTTTTAAGTAATTTAGAGTTACAAAGTTATATACTGGGGTATGGTATTTCTCTTAATAAAAAAAGTAAGCAGCTTTTCCTCTAAGGAATAAGCTGCTTTTGTTTAAACAAAAAATCTATTGATTAATCTGTGCTGTTAGTTCGCGGGTTTCATGAAAACGAATATCCGGCCAGCGTTCTTCTGTCAGAGACAGGTTTACACGGTTGGGAGCCAGATAGGTTAGGTTACCACCTGCATCTGTAGCAAGATTAAGTATGTTGGCTTTTTCAAATTCAGCCAGTTTTTTCCGGTCAGAGCAGGATACCCAGCGTGCTGACCAGATGCTGACAGATTCAAATACGGCATCAACGCCATATTCGTTGGCGAGACGGGCAGTAACCACTTCAAACTGCAATACACCTACAGCACCGAGTATTAGATCGCCGCCATTGTGGGGTCTGAATACCTGTACTGCACCTTCTTCACCAAGTTGTTGTAATCCTTTTTGCAGCTGTTTCATTTTCAGCGGATTTTTAATTCTCACAGCACGAAACAGTTCCGGTGCAAAAAACGGAATGCCGGTAAAGGTGAGGCGTTCTCCTTCGGTGAAGCTGTCACCAATCTGGATGTTACCGTGATTAGGGATACCGATAATATCACCAGCAAAAGCCTCTTCAACCAGTTCACGGGTATGTGACATGAAGGTGACAACACTGGATGCAGCAATGTCTCGGTTAAGGCGCAAGTGTTTGATTTTCATGCCCCGGGTAAATTCACCGGAACACACGCGCAAAAAAGCGATACGGTCGCGATGCTTGGCATCCATATTGGCCTGTATTTTGAATACAAAACCGGAAAATTTGTTTTCAGTTGGTTCGACCACACGCTCAAGTGTTTCTCTGGGCTGCGGAGCCGGTGCCCAGTCAATCAATGCATTGAGGATTTCCTGAATACCGAAATTGTTGATAGCTGAACCAAAGAAGACAGGTGTCAGCTCACCACGCAAAAATGCGTCTAAATCAAATTCATTTGAAGCTGCCTGCACGAGCTCAATTTCTTCGCGCAGTTGCTGAATTTCTATCGGAAAGAGCTCATCCAGTCGGGAATTATTGATACCTTTGACTACATCAAATTCATGAGGCAGCTTCTCGCCACCTGCTTCAAAGAGGTAAATCTCATCATTCAGGATGTGATAGACACCTTTGAAATTTTTTCCCATACCAATCGGCCAGGTAATCGGAGCGCAGCGGATGTGCAGTATGTTTTCAACTTCATCGAGCAGTTCAAGTGAGTCGCGAACTTCGCGGTCATATTTGTTCATGAAGGTAATAATCGGTGTGTCACGCAGGCGACAAACATTTAAAAGTTTGATTGTTTGTGCTTCTACGCCTTTGGCAGCATCGATAACCATCAAGGCACTGTCAACGGCAGTGAGTACGCGATAAGTATCTTCAGAAAAATCTTCGTGGCCGGGTGTATCAAGCAGGTTAACAACATGTTGACGATAATCAAACTGCATCACAGATGAGGCTACGGAAATACCACGCTGTTTTTCGATTTCCATCCAGTCTGATGTGGCAAATTTACCGGATTTTTTTCCTTTTACTGTACCTGCAGAGAGGATAGCTCCTGAAAACAGTAGCAGTTTTTCTGTTAGGGTGGTTTTACCGGCATCCGGATGGGAAATAATCGCAAATGTGCGGCGTCGTGCCGCTTCCTGGGCAATCTGACTCATGATTTTTATATTCTGAAAACAATAAAAACAAGACGGCTGTGGCCGTCTTGTAAAGAGATACATATTGTAGCACAGGTTGATATGAAATCTGTTAATTGGATATTTTAGTGCTGTTAATCATAATTTTTTATGAATATAAATTTTGTTTATCGGCTGTTTACCTGTGATTTAAACCGGTTAGTCATTAGCTGTGGAAAAAAAGCATTTTTTTATTATTAAAACTTGGTTGTTACATTTTAGCTGCGCCTGGGCAGCATTGTGTTTAATAATAGCCAGTGCCAGTGAAACTGAGTCTTTTTGTACCTGATTGATAATCAGCCCCGCTTCTTCATTGTTGCTATCATATATGCTGTCTCCGTCGGAAAGCGGGGTAGTACTTTCAATAAGTACCAAGCCGCGTTTTACCTGACCGCGGTACTGGGCCCGAGCGATAATTTCCTGTCCTGGATAACATCCTTTTTTAAAATGCACGGCACCGATAAGCTGCTGATTGAGCATTTGTGCCACACATGTTTCTGTGGTGGCTGCACTAATCCATGGATTGCCGCAGGTAATTTCATGAGTTTTCCATGCTAGGGCATTTTCTGTATTCAGTGGTGGTAGTTGATCGATTTTGCCGATACTGACCAAAGAGTGATCTGGCAGTTGTATATGCCAGATCTGATTTGTCATCGTTGCTGATAAAACGTATTGAGGTTGTTCTGGTGTATTTGATACAGGAATATCATTTGGTAAACAAACTGCTACACCCCATTCAGGTAAGGTTTCTAATTTTACTTTGCTGCGCAAAATGTACATTTGCAATTTTTTCTGTAGTGTTTCACACAGATCGGCTGCAGCAATCAGAATAATATCGTCTTCTCTGTTAAGTAGAAGCATATTGGCGATGACACGGCCTTTAGCTGTGTTGTAAGTTGCCAGACATGCCTGTCCTTCTGCAAGATGGTTGATGTCATTTGAAAGTTGATTATGCAAAAATGTGGTGCGATCTTCGCCGCTAACCCGAATAAGGCCGAAAAAGGGCATCAGGGTAGATGCTGTGTGTGTCATGTATAAATCCTAATTAATCGTTTTGCTTATTATAAGGTTGGAATTTTTAATATACAAAATAAAAGCTCCGTCCAGAGAAGGTACGGAGCTTTGATAAGGGGCTAAAGAGCAGAGAGGATCATTTTCCTTCTACTTTGGCTTTAAGCTGCTGATACATATCAGGATGCTCAGTTTTAAGCAGTTCAGCCACTTCCATGTTTACGCGATTAAGTTTGCTTAATTCCAATTGTTCAACATGTACCAAGCGAACCAGTTCACGAACTGGCTTCGGGATATTACGACCTGCTTCATAACGGGAACCACCAGACTGAGTAACGCCAACCTGACTCCAGAACTCAATCTGATTCAGACCAAGTTTTTTACGGATTTCGCGCACATTGTTAATAGGCTTGAATGCTTTCATGATTTTTATACCTTAAAAAGCGAGTTGTCTATGTTTAGTTGAATTAATTAATATGGTCATTCACAGATAATTATTTATTTTGATAAAAATTTATCAATAAATGTTATGAAAAATGTTTTACCATTATGCATAATTATCTATGGACATCAATATTATCACAATTGTTTTTACATTCAATACAATATTGCTATTGTTTTATCAAAATGCGGTATAACAGGATAATACAAATTTATTTTAATTAAACTAAATTAAGATTTATTGCCTTATATCAGATATTCGTGCAGCTTAAATGTAAATTTATGATATTTTAAGGTGAATTAGGGTTTACCTGTTAATGGACTAACTGTGAGTATTTCATAGCCGTCATCAGTAACCAATACCTCGTGTTCCCATTGTGCAGAGAGTTTGTGGTCTTTGGTTACAACAGTCCATCCGTCACCTAATATACGCAAATGACGTTTACCTTGATTAACCATTGGTTCGATTGTGAATATCATACCGGGTTGCAATTTTAATCCTGTATGACGACGACCATAATGCAACACTTGTGGTTCTTCATGGAATCCGCGTCCGACCCCATGTCCGCAAAATTCCTGCACCATGGAGTAACCTGCATTTTCTGCTACTTGCTGGCAGGCGTAACCAATATCCCCAAGTGTCGCGCCCGGCTTAACTACAGAAATACCGGCCATCATACTCTGGTGAGTGATGTTAATGAGACGGCGTGCCTGAGGGCTGATTTCTCCGACAGCATACATGCGGCTTGAGTCGCCATGAAAACCATCTTTGATAATGGTGACATCTATATTTAATATATCGCCATTTTTTAGTGGTTTATCATCAGGTATGCCGTGACAGATTACATGGTTAACAGAAGTACAGCATGACTTGGGAAATGGCGGGTTGCCATAACCTAACGGGGCAGGATAGCCGCCCTGAACATTGATATGGTAATCATGAATCAGACGATCAATTTCATTGGTGGTGATTCCCGGTTTGATAAACTGGCCTATGTAGTCAAGAGCTTCGGCAGCCAGCCGGCCAGCAACACGCATTGCAGCAATTTCTTCTGCATTCTTAATAATCACGGCCATGATTTTTCCTTTTAGGGTAATTAAAACAATTCAGTTAATGTGTACAATAATTTAAGCATTGACCAGTAAACTTAGTTCATCAGCAATGTTTTGTTTACGCATAAGGCTTTCACCGATAAGAAAAGTGTTAACCTGATGCTGTTGCATCATATGAATATCGTTTGTGGTGAAAATACCACTTTCTGTCACAATAGTTTTTCCGGTTAATGCAGGCAGAAGTTTGATAGTTTGTTGTAAATCTACTTCGAAAGTACGCAGATTACGATTGTTTACTCCCCATAGCGGGGTACGCATATTAATGCATTTTTCAAGTTCGTCTTCGTTATGAATTTCGAGTAATACAGTCATACCCAGCTCGTGAGCAATGGCTTCATATTCGGTTAACTGGGTACGGCTTAATGCTGCTGCAATAAGTAAGATTGCATCTGCATTGTATGCCCGGGACTGGTATACCTGATAGACATCTATGATGAAATCTTTGCGCAGTACCGGCAGATTGCAGGCATTGCGTGCGAGATTCAGATAGCCAAGGTTACCCTGAAAATAGTTTTTGTCTGTTAATACAGACATGCAGGCTGCGCCACCAAGCTGATAATCTCTGGCAATTTTTTCTGGTGAAAAATCAGGACGAATCAGTCCTTTAGACGGGCTAGCTTTTTTAACTTCGGCAATAATGGCAGCTTTTCCCTGATGATGTTTTGTATGTATTGCTTCAAGAAAAGGACGCGCAGGGGCTTGGTCATAGGCTTTTGCCCGCACTTCAGCCAGTGATTCAGCCGTTTTGGCTGTAACCATTTCGGTTTTTTTTGTGGCAATAATTTTATTTAAGATATCACTCATGGTTTTTTTTGTCCGAAGTTACATGCTGAAGCTGAATTAATGAAAAAAGTGAAAGGTGAATTGTGTGAAGAAAGAAGTAAGGGTTCAGGATGCTGTATCTTCACTAATTTCCGTTTTCAATACCTGAAAAATAGCGCGGAAAGCTTTTGGTGGCTTTCCTGCTGCCTGTTCCTTACGGGCATTGCGGATTAATGTACGCAGATTATTGATATCAATATGCGGATAGCGGCTGATAATTTCAGTAAGGCTGCTGTCATCGGAAATTAAACGATCACGCAGATTTTCCAGCCTTTGTAAATAAGCATTGTGTGCACTGTTTTCGCCTTTGAGGCGAGCCAGATAATCACTAATTGGTTTGGTATCGGTTTCGCGCATCAGACGACCGATAAACTGAGCCTGACGTTTCAGTGCGCTGTTGGAGGTAATTTTCTGATAGCTTAATACTGCCTGTAATAAATCCTCTGACAAATTTATTTTTTTCAGTGTATCAGCAGACAGTTTAGTTAGCTCCATACCTAATTGCTGCAAATCATTCATTTGCTTTTTCAATTGGGTTTTACTTACCCATTCTTCGTCTGCACGGGACTGACTGTCTGTATTACTGTTCATATATGTATGTATTACGTGTATATCGGAATTTCAAGTATCTATTTTAGCAAAAAATCCATATCATTTCAGTTGACATGTATGTTTAACTGCTGCCAGTGCTGAAATCAGCATGTTAGAATGCAGGCTTCTTCGCATGAGAGTAGATTAATGTTTCATCATAGTGCCGATCAGTTACAGGAGCTGTGCCAGCAGGCAATAAATAAAGCCAGAAAGCAGGGAGCCAGTTCTGTTGAAATTGATATCAGTGAATCTGCGGGTCAGAATGTACAGGTACGCCAGCAGAATGTCGAACATATTGAGTATCAGCAGGATAAATCTCTGGATGTAACTGTTTATGTGGGACAGGCTAAAGGGCGTGCAAGTACTGCTGATTTTAGTAATAAGGCAATTGACGAAGTCATCGGAGCAGCTTTGAATATTGCCCGTTTTACTGCTCAGGATGATTGCGCCGGTTTGGCGGATGCGGCATTACTGGCAACGGAATTCGGTGATACAGAATCTTTTTTCCCCTGGCGGCTGTCTGCTGATGAAGCAATTGAGATTGGTATAAAAACCGAACAGGCAGCACTTGATACGGATGAGCGTATCAAAAACTCCGAAGGAGCAGAAGTACAGACTGATCATTATCAGTTTGTGTATGCCAACAGTAATGATTTTTGTGCTTATCAGCGCGGCAGCAGGCACAGTATTTCCTGTAGTGTGGTGGCTGCGGACGCTTCTGGAATGCAGCGTGATTATTGGTACGATTTAGCGCGTGATGCACGAGATCTTGCTGATGCTGAAATTATCGGACAGACAGCGGCAACACGTACAGTACGGCGTCTGGATGGCATGTCTGTGGCTACAGGAAAATATCCGGTAATTTTTGATACTACTATAGCCGGTAGTCTAATTGGTCATCTGGTAGGTGCACTGAGTGGTAGTGCGTTATATCGGCAAACCAGTTTTCTGGTGGATAGCCTTGGTAAACAGATTATGGCGCCCTGGGTATGTCTTACAGAGAAACCACATGTGAAAAAAGCGCTTGCCAGTACATATTTTGATGCTGAGGGTGTAGCCACACATGACCGTACTGTTATCAATGATGGCTCTGTTGAGGGTTATTTTCTTGGCAGTTACAGTGCGCGTAAGTTAGGTATGCGCACCACTGGAAATGCCGGTGGTGTTCATAATTTATATCTTAATCATACACATGCCAGTCAGGACGATTTATTGAAAACAATGGGAACCGGTTTATTGGTTACTGAGTTGATGGGGCAGGGTGTAAATGTTATTACAGGTGACTATTCGCGAGGCGCGGCAGGTTTCTGGGTGGAAAACGGTGTGATTGCCTATCCGGTAGAGGGTATTACAATTGCTTCATGTTTACAGGAAATGTTTATGACGATGGTTGGTGCAGCAGATGATGCGTTAAGGCGCAGTACGCATAAAGTTGGATCTATTCTGATAGATAATATGACTATTGCTGGTACCTGAAACGTAAATGATTATGGGAATTTGTTTGATTAATAGACGGGCAGAAAGTAGAAATGTTTGGTAACTGTCTGCTTAAAAGGATTGAAAATGAGCTTCCGTAAAGCATTGTGGTGTGTATTTTTTCTGGCTGTACTTTGTGCAGCTGGTTCTTTTGTTGGTCAGTATGTTCTGGGTATGAACCCGTGTGTGCTGTGTATTGTTCAGCGTGTTGCGGTTATTGCCACTGCGCTTCTGGCATTTTTGTGTGCCTGCTGTCCGAACCGCAACTGTATTGAGCGGGTGATAAATGCTATTGTGGTCAGTCTGGCACCCATAGGCGGACTGGGTGTAGCTGTATATCAGATATATATTCAGCATCTGCCATTGATGGATCAGCCATCCTGTGGCGCACCATGGACTTTCCGTCTGCGTGATGCGCCATTGTTTCATTGGTATGAACCGATTATTCGCGGTACAGGTAATTGTGGTGAGGTTCAGAAAATTTTACTGATACCTTTACCGATATGGAGTGCGTTATTTTTTACAGCCGTATTGATTTGGGTCTGGGTATGGTTTTGGCGTAGCCGTAAGAGCTAAAACCGAGCTGAGTTTCCTGCTGAAAACAGATTTGTTCGAATGAATGCTATGGTATGAATGCTAGATTTTTACTGAAGACTATTAGTCATATAACACTGGCCGGGTTTCTGCTATACAGTCTGTCTGCATGTAAGGACAGTGGCGGATGGTCTGGCGGAGATGATAATTCACCGAATGACAGCAGCAGAATATTAAATCAGCCTTCTCAGATAAGCAGGCTAATACCTGCTCGTGTAAAAGAACGAGATGCGTGGGCTGTGGATATTAGCCGGATCATGGATGAGCTGAAAATCAGTAAAACACAGGAAAATGTATGTAGTGTAATTGCCGTTGTAGATCAGGAGTCAAATTTTGTTGCTAATCCAACTGTTCCGGATCTTGGTAATAAAGCAATTAAAGCTTTTCAGACAGAAGTGCCGCAAAAATTTGTCAGACAGTTCGGACCTGCTCTGGGACCGGCAGTTTCACGCTATTTTACTTCAGTGCTGGTTAATGAACCCAGCAAAGAAAACAGTTTCCTGATACAGATGCGTACGGTTAAAACCGAACAGCAGCTGGATTTAATTTACCGGCAGATATTTGCTTATGTTTCAAAGCAATTTTATGCAGATTCAATTACCAATGCCGCAGCTAAATTTATGGGAAAGGATATCGGAGAAGATAATAATCCGATTACAACAATTGGTTCAATGCAGGTATCAGTAAAATACGCACGTGAACATCAGCGCGATAATGCTTCGGTAAATGAATTACGTGATTATATGTATACACGTGAAGGTGGTTTATATTATGGTATTCACCGGCTAATGAAGTATCCAGCAGCCTATGATAATGCTCAATATCGTTTTGCTGATTATAATTCCGGCATGTATTCAAGCCGTAATGCGGCTTTTCAGCAAGATATAAATAAACTGCTTAATGCAGATATGGCACTGGATGGAGATTTATTGCTGTATGATAAAGATGATAAGGCGCAATCAATGCCAAGTCAGACTGAAACTGCACTGAATCAGTTATTTGCCGATCATGGTATGCCAATGAAACCGGAACAGATACGTGCAGATTTATTACAGGAAAAACAGGCAGAATTTGAAAATACATCCACCTATCAGAATGTAATTACTTTATATAAGCAACAGTTCGGTAAGAATCCGCCATATGCCATTATGCCACAGGTTGTAATTAGCGGACCAAAGTTAAGCAAAGATTATAATACCAACTGGTATGCTACTAATGTCACACGTCGTTATGAAACTTGTATGCGGCATGGTGGAGGGACCGGACGCCATCGTAAAAGATAAATTCAAACATAAAAAAGCCAGTATATGAATATACTGGCTTTTTTATCGGATTAGCCCTGATTTTTTTGTTTTGCTTCAAGGATTTCCCAACGTTCAAGTTTTTCCAGCAGCAGCTCTTCAATTTCAGCAATACGTGTTTGCCATTCAGTTGCCAGTTTATAGTCATTTTTGAATATTTCCGGATCGGAAAGTTTATTATTCAGCTCTTGTTGTTCTGCTTCGAGAGCAGCAAGCTTGTCGGGTAAGCTGGCGAGTTCACGCTGTTCGTTGTAGGAAAGTTTATCGTTGCGCCGGCTTTTTTGCCGGCTTTTATCTGGATTACTGGTATTTTTGCTTGTTGTGGGCGCTGGTGTTAGTAAACTTTGTTCACGTTTTTGGGCGTCAATAAAATCCTGATAACCGCCTATGTATTCTTTTAACTGACCATGACCTTTGAAAACTATGGATTGAGTAACTACATTATCCAGAAAAGTACGATCGTGGCTGACAAGAAATACAGTGCCGTTATAATCCCGCAATAACTCTTCCAGTAATTCCTGCGTATCAATGTCCAGATCATTTGTTGGTTCATCAAGTACCAGAATGTTGGCCGGACGAGTAAATAGTTTGGCCAGTAATAGCCTGTTGCGCTCGCCACCAGAAAGTGATTTGACTTCACTACGAACTCTGGCCGGAGAAAACAGAAATTCTTCAAGATAACCAATTACGTGTTTACGCTGACCGCCAATATCAATGTAATCATTACCCTGACCTATAGTATCAAAAACAGTATCATTTTCATTTAATGCACTACGAAACTGATCGAAATAGGCAACTTCCTGACGTGAACCCAGCCGAATTTTGCCTGAGGTTGGCTGTAATTCACCTAAAATCAATTTTAAAAAGGTGGTTTTGCCAACACCATTTGATCCTATCAGACCAATTTTGTCACCGCGCTGAATAACACAGGAGAAATCACGCATAATAAGGTGTTCACCATAAGCAAATCCGGCATGTTCAAGCTCTGCTATAATTTTCCCGCTGGCTTCACCGCGATTTAAATTAAAGCTGACCTGACCCTGCACCTCACGACGGGCAGCGCGTTCGCGACGCAGTTGTTCCAGTCGTTTAACCCGTCCCTGGTTACGTGTGCGGCGTGCTTCAATTCCTTTGCGAATCCAAGCTTCTTCCTGAGCATGAAATTTATCAAAAAGCCGGTTATGTTCTGCTTCAACAGCCAGTTCCTGTGCTTTTTTTTCACTATAAGCACTAAAACTTCCCGGGTAGCTACGTAAATGTCCGCGGTCTAATTCGATGATACGCGTAGCTACACGATCCAGAAAGCGTCGGTCATGTGTTACGACAATCAGGCTGCCGGCAAAATTGCCTAGCAGATTTTCCATCCATTCTATCGCTTCAATATCCAGATGGTTGGTTGGTTCATCCAGTAACAGGATATCAGGTTTTTGTACCCATGCCTGAGCCAGAGCAACACGCTTTTTCTGACCGCCGCTTAAATTGCCGATCAATTCGTTTTCCGGCAGTTGTAATTCACTTAAGGTTTGTGCAATTAAGGCATCAAATTGCCAGCCGTTACGGTTTTCCAGCTCATTTTGTAATTCAGTTAACCGATTCAGACTGGCTTCATCACCAATATTCTGGCTGAGCTCATGATACTCACGTAATAGATTTTGCAGTTCACCCAACCCTTGGGCTATGGTGTCAAATACAGTGGTCTGAGGGTCAAAAAAAGACTCCTGCGGAACATACACAACTTTTTGGTTGTTTTGGATGGTCAACAATCCATCATCCAGTTTCTGTACCCGGGCCAGAATTTTTAGTAATGTGGATTTCCCGGCACCATTGCGACCAATAAAGCCTATTTTTTCACCTGCATCCATTTGCAGAGATGCATGATCCAGTAAGGGGTGGTGACCTACAGCAAAGCAGGCATTATCGAGTGACAGAATACTCATGATTAAAACGGATATGTTCTGATATCAATGATGAAAACGAGTGTATTGTATCAGTTTAACAGTTAATATGTTGCTATTGTCCTGTATATAGAATAATTAAAAAATCCGGCATTTTTTGTCTGGCTGACCTTTACCATCAAAAAAATGATTTTCTTCATCGCAGCGGCTGGTACTGCTTTGACAGATAAATATTCTGCCATCCTGATTTAGTTTGATAATTCGGGGTTCAGCTTCAGTATTAATGGCTACAGCTTTAAGTGTGAAATGCTCTTCACGAGCAAAACTTGGGTTCCCTTGTATACGAAAACAGAAATGCTGATTTTTACTGACAGGTAATTCAGGCCAGTTGTGCTTGTTTTGTTTATAACTTAGATGTTTCTGATAATGTCCGGCAAGAAATTGACCATTAATCAGCAGTGCCGCCTTCGCCTGATTTAATCGTGCCTGTAACTGATGCTGACGATAATATGGATAAGCTATAACGGTTAATATGATGATAACAGCCAGAGTAACCAGAAGCTGAAGCATGCTGTAGCCCTGTATATTTTTGCGGGTAGACTGCGGATGATATCTGATTGGTAATTGATGGAATATACGAACCATTATGGAATAAAAACAATCAATATTTTAGTATAATATTATATATAAATATATTTATTTTGTATATTTTATTTATTTAAATGATGAATTAATTGTAAATTATTGAAATTTTATAAATACATTATATAAATATGATTGGCTTAATTATGTTATGCATATTAAATTATTATATGCTCAGAAATAATAATCTGATATTGAGAATTAAATTACTTTTGTCGATATTGTAAAAATAAAAATTTTTATTTTTACAAACAGTACGGCAAACTTTGTGCTGATTTCTGCAACGACGATAAAAAACGGGCAAATAATGCCCGTTTCAGAAACATGATCAGTGATGGAATTATCTAGGATGTAAGCTTTCCATCCGAATCATGGTAACTGGGGATAACACCCGTGGTAATGCCTGAATTCTGGCCATTGACTGTTTGATAAAACGTTCTTTGGTTGAATGTGTCAGGATAACAATTTCGGCAGATTCCTTATTAATCATACCTTTTTGGATGAGAGCCTCAATAGAAATATTTTCTGCAGCAAGAATATTCGCAATTTCTCCCAGCACCCCCGGTTCATCGCAGGCAGATACACGCAGATAATAACTGCTGGTGATTTCATCCATTGGCAGAATGGAGATATTTTGTAATGAATTAGACTGAAAAGCCAGATAGGGAACCCGGTAGCTGGCTTCAGCATTCTGTAATCGGGTTACATCAATAATATCAGCCATTACCGCACTGGCAGTTGGGCCGGCACCAGCACCAGCACCATAATAGAGTGTCTGCCCGATCATATCTGCCTGAACAGATACAGCATTCATAACTCCTTCTACTTTTGCCAGTAATCGGCTTTCAGGGATTAAAGTAGGGTGTACACGCAGCTCGATACCTTGCGGAGTTTTGCGGGTAATACCAAGTAATTTAATGCGATAGCCTAGTTCCTCAGCATAACAGATGTCCAGCCTTTCCAGATGACTGATGCCTTCCAGATAACACTGGCTAAAATTAATCGGGGTTCCGAATGCCAGTGCGGAAATAATACTTAATTTATGACCAGCATCATGACCTTCAATATCGAATGTAGGATCGGCTTCTGCATAACCTAGTTCTTGTGCTTGTTTTAATGCTTCCGGAAAGGTGCTGCCTCGGGTACGCATTTCACTCAGAATGAAATTACTGGTGCCATTGATAATGCCGGCAATAGATTCGATATGGTTGGCAGCCAGCCCCTCACGTAAAGCTTTAATAATGGGAATACCGCCGGCAACTGCAGCTTCATACATCACCATTACATTGTGTTCAGAAGCCAGTCGGAAAATTTCGTTACCGTACTCTGCCAGTAGTTTTTTATTGGCTGTAACGATGTGTTTTCCGTTTTTGATTGCCTGAATCACAGCGTCTTTAGCTATTGTTGTACCGCCAATCAGTTCTACCACAACATCAACATCAGTTGCATTTACTACTTCAAATACATCATCACTAACAAAAGTGCTGTTACCGCATATTTCCCGGGTACGTTCAATATTACGACTTGCTGCACGGGTAATAATTAATTCGCGACCGAGCCGGCGGGTAATTTCATCCGCATTATTCTGTAATAACTTGACGGTACCACCACCTACTGTGCCGACGCCCAGCAAGCCTATACGCAGAGGCTGCATGTTTACTCCTTCAAATAGACAAATTTAATTTATGGACTGCCTGATACTTGCAATTTTACGTGAATAATCTACTATGCTAGCCGAAAACTACTTTTTTGACTACTACAGCCATAGTATGTTGTGTGGTTATGCATGAGGAAATTTTAATGCAAATTGAAGAAATCCGGGATAAACAAGGATTATGGATTGAGGAAGTTGATACCGGAAAAATTACTGTAAACGGCCGGCAATATACTCAACCTGTATGTATTACTGCTGATAAGGTGCTCACACTGGATAAGCAAGCAGCCAGTGAGTTAACCATTGATGATTTTACTCAGGCTTTACAGTTTAAGCCTGAAGTGATTTTAATCGGTACCGGAAATCATCATGTGTTTATTCATCCGCGTCTGACTTCACAATTAGTCGCAAAAGGAATCGGTGTAGAAAGTATGTCTACAGCTGCTGCTTGCCGTACTTTTATGGTATTGCGCAGTGAAGGCCGCAGTGTCTGGGCATGGTTGTGGCCATTTACAGAAGAGTAGTATGTATTTAAATATATTGCTTTTAAAAAGAATAATTTAGAAATAATCAGTATCAGGGTTAAGGATAAAAAATCAGGCTGCCGGTATCATTAACCGGAACCTGATTTTTTAATAGTTACGTAAGTTATTTATTTAACTGCTGTGTTGTTCTGACCTTTGATAATGCTCATGCCAGCACTTACCAGACTACCAATATCTGCAACATTAGCAGGCATAATCAGAGTGTTATTGGTTTTTGCCAGTTTAGCAAAAGCATCTACGTATTGTTCAGCCACTTTCAGATTCACAGCTTCTGTACCGCCCGGTTCTTTTACTGCGGCAGCTACCTGACGAATTGCTTCCGCGGTCGCCTGTGCAACCAGACGCAAAGCTTCAGCTTCACCTTCGGCGCGATTAATCTGTGCTACTTTGGCACCCTGAGATTCATTGATAGAAGCTTGAGCTTCACCTTGTGACTTCTGAATTTCAGCTTCACGCTGACCGGCCGCCAGATTAATCTGTTCCTGCTTGATCCCTTCAGACTGAGCAATACGTGCGCGTTTTTCCCGTTCAGCTGTAATCTGAGCTTGCATTGAGCGCAGAATTTCCTGAGGTGGAACCAAATCTTTGATTTCATAGCGCAATACTTTAACGCCCCATGAAACCGCTGCTTCATCCAATGAGGCAACCACGGTATGGTTAATATCATCACGTTCTTCAAAAGTTTTATCCAGTTCCATACGACCAATAACTGAACGTAATGTTGTTTGTGCCAGTTGGGTAATGGCAACTACAAAGTTACTGGAGCCATAGGATGCAAGTTTAGGATCAGTTACCTGAAAATAGATAATACCATCCACTGTAAGCTGTGTATTATCGCGGGTAATACAAACCTGACTGGGTACATCCAGTGGTATTTCCTTTAAAGTATGTTTATAAGCGACACGATCGATAATCGGAATAATAAAATTAAGACCGGCTACCAGAGTAGCGTGATAGCGGCCTAAACGTTCAACAATATAGACTTCCTGCTGAGGTACAACTTTAAATGCCATGCAGATAAATGCAACAATGGCGGCGAGAAAAATAAAAGTCAGAATCATGATTATTCCTGCTGAGTAGAAGGGGCTTGAGAAGTAATATTTAAAATATTGCCTTGATGGCTGATGATTTGAGCACTGTCACCGGATTTTGCGTCAGTTGGATGATTAAAACGAGCCTGCCAGATAGTGCCCCGATAATGTACCTGCCATAATCCGTCGGGTAGGAGCTGAGTAAGTATCACTGTCTGACCGTAGTCCGGATCATCAGTTGGTTTTGCCATGTTTTCACGCGGATGTTTCTTTTGCCAGGCACGTACGATGGTAATACCCAGAATAGAAAAAACTATTGCAATAACAGCATTGACACTCTCACTGGTTTTCAGCAGCCATTCAGCCAGACCGGCACTTAGTAATGAGGCACTGATTACCAGCATATAAAAGGTGCCGCTAAACATTTCCAATACAAACAGAGCCAAAGCTGCAATACACCAAATCATCAGTATCTCCTTAACTTTATAATATTTAACAGAAATGTGTTTTATTGTAAAGCCGACTTCAGGCAGATAGTATCCGTTGCCTACGGGTTTCGCTCAGAACGATACCAGTACTAACAGAAACATTCAGGCTTTCAACGGTTCCGAACATAGGAATGGATACCAGTGTATCACACAGATCTCGTGTTAAACGGCGCATGCCATTACCTTCTGCACCCATTACCCATGCCACTGCTTCCGGGGCAGTAAAGTGATATAAGTCATCACTACCGTTCATATCGGTACCGATAATCCAGATACCGCGCTGTTTCAATTCACGAATGGTGCGTGCCAGATTCGTCACAGTAATATAAGGTACTGTTTCAGCAGCACCACAGGCTACTTTACTTACGGTGGCATTTAATCCGACACTTTTATCTTTGGGTGCAATTACTGCGTGTACTCCCATAACATCTGCAACACGCAGACAGGCTCCAAGATTATGCGGATCTGTAATGCCGTCAAGAATCAGCAATAACGGTGGTTCATTCAGATTTTCAAGTACATCTTCTATGTCTACATGTTGTCTGGAAGCATCGATAAAGCCCACTACACCCTGATGGCGGGCATGTTTACTCAAAGTATCGAGCCGTGCCTGATCTGTGCTGATAACGCGCACATTTTCTGCTTCAGCTTTATTTAATACATCGCGCATACGGGCATCATGTTTACCCTCCAGTACATAAAGTTCAATTATGCTGTCCGGGTTTTGCCATAAACGGGCATTAACTGCGTGAAAGCCAATGATGAGGCGCTGATTTGACATGTATATTTCATTTAGTGAGTAAAGAAACCAATTATAACGGAAATTAGTGTACTAATCTGATTATACCGAATAAATATCATTCTTCTTTTAAAAATGTAATTGTGATGTAATTTTCCTGATAAAAGAAATAAATACCGTTGACAGGTAATTAAATTTTTCGCTCAGGGTTAAGACGGTATCAGTTACATCCTGATAAAAAATTATTGCTTGTAAAATGTTATCTTTATCATTTATTTAAAATAAAGCAAATTAAACTAAAGTATCTTAATGTTCATTTTCAGAGTTTATGAATAAAGTTAAGAATGATGCTTGTATGAGGGGAATGAACTCTGACCGGTGATAGCTGGTCGGGAATTTAACTTTAATACAGGAAAAATTCTTATGGAATATTATTTATGGGTGCTGGCTAAGTTTCTTGTTGGTTTTATTATTGTCATTCTGCATTTGAATGTAACAGGTAAAACGCAGTTGAATCAGATGACCCCGGTAGATTTTATTGGTAACTTTGTACTTGGCGGTATTATCGGTGGTGTAATTTATAATCAGGATATTCCGATTTATCAGTATATTATTGTGTTGTTAATCGGGGTTTGCCTTATTTCATTATTAAACTGGGTATGCAAGCATGTTAGCTTTATCCGAATGTTTGCTATTGGTGAACCGATTCCGATTATGAAAGACGGACATTTTTTGATGGATAATATTCTGCGTAAAAAGAATAAGATTGATATTCTTAATGTGGCTTCACTTTTGCATGCTCAGGGTATTACTTCGTTTCAGGAAGTCAGTTATGCACAGATTGAGCCCAGTGGTTCGCTGACGGTGTTAACAGATAAAGGCAAATATCCTTCATTAATTTTATTTAAGGAAGGAGAGGTGCGTACAACGGAATTGCATCGGATAAATAAGGATGAGAAGTGGCTGGAGCAAAAAATTCAGCAGCAGCACCTGACAGAAGATGATTTATTTCTGGTTGAATTCTGGAATAATAGTTTAAATTTTGTACTGCGTAACGGCGAAGTAAAAAAAGATACGCTAAAAAGTTAATTTTTATTGCAGATTAGTGGCTGGAGAAATATCCGGAAAAGGTTACAATACTGTTTTAGGTTAATTTAATTTATTGCTGTGCAGCCACTCGAATATTGTCTTCAGAAAATTTGCCATAGCAGGAATGCTATGGCTTTTCGTTTTCCTTTTCTTTCCTCGGTGCAGCGTCATGCACTGATAGCTTTGTATGCTTTGCAGCAAGAATTAAATGATGTAGTAGAAGATTGTTCTGATGCTAATGTGGCTTTGACAACACTGCGATGGTGGGAGCAACAACTAGATAAGCTGTATAAATCTGATTCTGTTCCTGAACATCCTTTATTACAGGCTTTAAAACCATTTATTACCCGATATTCTTTACCATTGGATGAAATACTGGCTTTGCCTGATGCACTTCGTACGCAATTAACTCAGGCCAGATTCCAGGATATGGAACAGCTATGCCATTATAGTAAACAAGCAGGGATGGTGCAGGGACGTTTAACTAGCAGAGTTTTGGGGTTCAGTGCGGAACAAACTTTGGATTTTGCCGATAAAGTGGGTGAAATATGTCAGCAAGTGACGATTTACTCACGGATTGGTGCGGATACAAGACTGGGGAAGCTGTATATTCCAGTAGAGTTATTACAGCAATTTAATGTTCCGGCTCATTTGGTACTTAACCGACACGGTGGAGTTGAATTTACGGCATTGATGAACTCATGGCTTGCTACATTAAAACAGCAGTTTAATTCTGCTCTTGCTTTGCTGCCCTCTGCAGATAACCGCAGGCAGCGCCCCAGTCTGGCCATGCTCGCAGTAGCCTGGGCTCAGCTTAATGAAATTGAGCAGGACGGACTACAAAATATCATGCAATATCAGCTGGTCGTGCCGCGACCGCGTCAGCAACGGTTATTCTGGAAAACATGGTTGTGTGGTTTTCGTCCGGTATAGATTAAAAAATGTGAAGCAGGATGTTTTCTAAGAAAAGTGTGATATAGCGAGTATTATGAGTTATAAGAACTATTTTTGTAATTGAATTATATTTTTAAAATTTTATTGCTTAAATAAATAAAATATTGAAATTATATTTCAATGTAAAAGCGTATGTCTGAGCAATTTTAATTACGCAATAAGGCCGGTTTTTTGTATAATTTATGCCATCATCTGCTTACTTGTGCAGGTGTAAGCAATTTTATTGCTAAATTGCTTCCGGATTAATCCTGTGCTGAGGAACCTCATATGCTCAGAGCAAAAAAAACCTTATTTATTCTGGGTTTAACTGCTGCCTGTTTGCTTTCTGCCTGTTCGCAATCCGAACAGGGAAATAAAACCAGCGATACCAATACGAAAAAAGTAGCCATTACGGCAATTGTTGAACATCCTGCTTTGGATGCTGTACGTCAGGGTGTGGTAGATGAACTGCGTGCTGAAGGCTATGAACAGGGTAAAAATCTTCAGCTGGATTTTCAAAGTGCACAAGGGAATACTGCTACTGCCGGTCAGATTGCTAAAAAATTCGCTGGTAATAATCCGGATGTAATTGTTACTATCGGCACGCCAAGCGCGCAGTCTATGGTTGCAGCAACGCGCAAAATTCCGATAGTGTTTGCAGCAGTAACCGATCCGGTTGCAGCTAAACTGGTAACAAGCTGGGAACCCAGCAAAACCAATGTTACCGGTGTATCTGATGAACTGCCTTTACAGCCACAGATTGATTTAATGAAACAAGTGGTACCTAACCTGAAAACAGTGGGTTATGTATATAGCCCGGGGGAAATCAATTCAACCGTTGTGCTCGGACAATTACAGTCTTTACTGGCTAAGGACGGTATTACTGTGGCAGCAGCTCCGGCACAGCGTACAACTGATGTACCTATGGCTACTAAAAGCTTGCAGGGTAAGGCAGATCTGATTTATACCTCTCTGGACAATAATGTGGTTTCTGCTTATGAATCCATGTACAAAGTTGCCAAAGATATGAAAATGCCCTTGGTGGCTTCAGATACCGGCTCAGTAAAACGCGGTGCAGCTGTAGCACTGGGGGTTAATTATCATGAGCTTGGTACAGCTACTGGTAAAATTGTAGGCCGGATTCTCAAAGGAGAGCAGGCTGGTAACATTGCTCCGCAGCGTATGACCGCAGATCAGCTTGATTTGATGGTAAGTAAATCTCATGCTGCCGAACAAGGTATTACATTTTCGGAGCAATTACTCAAACAGGCTAAATTAGTCGATTAGGATTATAGAAAGCCTCTGGGACGGATACCGTAACATCGGCAAGCTGATTCAGGCTTTGCCGATGTTGTTTTTATTTTCAACCACAATTTATTAATTGGTTAATATGTCTTCTATAGCTTTATTTGGCGCTTTAGAAAGCGGACTGATATATGCTCTCGTTGCTCTGGGTGTACTGATTTCATTCCGTATTCTGGATTTTCCTGATTTAACTGCCGATGGCAGTTTTCCGCTCGGCGGTGCTGTATTTGCCATTTGTGTTACCCATGGTATTAATCCGTGGCTGGCTACTGCACTTGGCGGAGTTGCCGGTGCATGTGCTGGTTTGGTAACAGCATGGCTGCATGTTTCTTTAAAAATCATGCAGCTGTTAGCCAGTATTCTGGTTATGGTTGCTTTGTATTCGGTTAACTTGCGTATTATGGGTGCACCTAATTTGCCTTTACTGGATCAGCCCAGTGTATTTACGCCGTTTTTTAATGCTGACGGAAGCAACCAGTATTGGGTGCAGCCGCTGGTAATTTTTGGTTTTGTGCTGATTGCCAAATTTTTTCTGGACTGGTTTTTTGCTACAGAAATTGGCTTATCAATGCGAGCTACCGGCGTAAATGCACGAATGGCTCGTGCTCAGGGTGTAAATACCTCACGTATTTTGCTGTTAGGCATGGCGATATCAAACGCATTTATTGCCTTGGCCGGTGCACTATTTGTGCAGACTCAGGGCGGTGCAGATATATCAATCGGTATTGGCACGATTGTCGTCGGGCTGGCTGCGGTGATTATTGGTGAAACCCTGATTCCGGGAAAACGGTTCATCATTATTACACTGGCTGTTATAGTGGGGGCAGTACTTTACCGTGCATTTATTGCGCTGGCGCTGGGCAGTGATACATTGCAGCATATGGGCTTTGGACCGCAGGATTTAAATCTGGTTACAGCAATTTTAGTTGTACTTGCGCTGCGTTTGCCGGCAATCAAAGGTTACTTTAAAAGGAAATTCAAAGCATGATGCGCGCAGATAATTTACGCCTTACATTCAATGCGGGAACACCAATTGAAAATCCTGCTTTGCGAGGCATGAGTTTAAGTATTGCAGATGGTGAGTTTGTTACCGTTATCGGTAGTAATGGTGCCGGTAAATCTACTTTTCTTAATGCTATCAGCGGTGACACCATGGTAGATTCCGGTACGATTACTATCAATAGTGAAGATGTTACCAGTGAACCTGCTTATAAACGTGCGCCATTAGTAGCACGTGTTTTTCAAGACCCTCTTGCCGGTACCTGTGAGGCCTTAACCATTGAAGAAAATATGGCTCTGGCACTGCGGCGTGGCAGCAGTCGTGGTTTGCGTCCGGCTATTAAACGTCAGTATCGTGAACTGTTTCGTGAAAAACTGGCAATGCTTAACCTGGGGCTGGAGAACCGATTGAGCGACAGAATTGGTCTGCTTTCCGGTGGGCAGCGACAGGCTGTCAGTTTGTTGATGGCTTCGTTGCAAAGTTCTAAAATTTTATTGCTTGATGAGCATACTGCTGCACTGGATCCTAAAACAGCCGCTTTTGTACTCGAGCTGACAGACCGTATTGTGCGTGAAAATAAATTAACTGCAATGATGGTAACACATTCGATGCAGCAGGCCCTGGATCACGGATCACGTACTGTCATGCTGCATCAGGGGCGTGTGGTGCTGGATGTGGCTGGTGACAAACGTGCCGGTATGAGTGTGGCGGATCTATTAAAGATGTTCGAACATACTCAGGGCGAAAAAGTATCTGATGATGCTTTATTACTGAGCTAAACCTCGTGTGTTTATAAAGCAGGCTGTCAGCATTCCTGACAGCCTGATTTTCTGATTGGAAGCATAATGTCTGTACCTGAACTGATTGTACTGAATAAACCCTATGGTGTGATTTGTCAGTTTAGCGCTCATGAAAAACATCCTACTCTGAAGCAATATGTATCATTACCGGATGTCTATCCGGCAGGCCGGCTGGATACAGATAGTGAAGGATTGCTTTTATTAACTGCGAACGGACGTTTACAGGCAAAAATTGCTCATCCTAAGTATAAACTGATAAAAACATACTGGGCACAGGTGGAAGGTAAACCGGATAATGAACGCATACAGCAATTGGCTGGCGGGGTAAATCTGGGCGACTTTATTACACAGCCGGCTCAGGTTCAATTGGTTAGTGCTGCTGATAGTGCCCGTTTATGGCCGCGAGTACCGCCAATTCGTGAACGCAAAACAGTAACTGATTTCTGGCTGCAAATTCGAATCAGTGAAGGTAAAAACAGGCAGGTACGACGCATGTGTGCAAAAGTCGGCTGGCCTTGTTTACGTTTAGTGCGAGTAGGAATAGGGCAGCTAGATGTTTTTTCCCTTAAGTTACCTTTGGGAAAGTGGCAGGCTGTGAATCCAAAAGATTTATCATAAATATTTTTTGAATTGCCATAAATTAAAAATAACCCTTATGTTACAAGCATAAGGGTTATTTGTATTTCCTAAAATGAAATAATTAATCAGAATGCAGGGATGATGGCACCCTGATATTTTTCTTCAATAAATTTTTTCACTTCAGGTGAAGTCATGGCCTGTTTTAGTTTTTGGATTGCATCACGGTTTTCATCCCCCGTGCGGACAACCAGAATATTTGCATAAGGAGAATCTTTTGATTCAATAAATAAAGCATCTTTGGTTGGAACCAGTTTGGCTTCCATAGCAAAATTGGTATTAATTACAGACAGAGTAGCATCATTTAAAGTACGCGGTAACTGGGGCGCATCCATTGGTGTAATTTTAAGATGTTTCGGATTATCAACAATATCACGTACAGTAGCACTGATACCGGCATCTGCTTTTAATTTGATTAAACCGGCTTTTTGCAGCAATAACAAAGCTCGGCCACCATTGGTAGCATCATTTGGAATAGTAACCAGACCGTCATCTGGTGTTTCACTGAGTGCTTTTACTTTTTTAGAGTAAATACCCATCGGTTCTACATGAATATTGGCAATCGGTGTTAACTGCATTTTGTGTTTCTGGACAAAATCTTCCAGATAAGGTTTGTGCTGAGAGAAATTAGCATCTACATCTTTCTCATTCAGGGCGATATTCGGACGTACATAGTCAGTCATCTGAATGATTTGTAAATCAATTCCTTCTTTTTCCAGTAATGGTTTAGCTACCTGGAGAATTTCTGCATGAGGAACAGGTGAAGCAGCAACTTTCAGTATTGTTTTATCTGTTGTTGCAGGAGTGCTGCCAGAACTGGCGGCCGGTACGGATTCAGTTTTCTGAGTACACGCTGTCAGTACCGTACTGATTGCTGCCACTGACAATAATGCAAATAACAATTTTTTCATATTTAACCTTGAGTAAGATACGCAATAGAAATATACAGCTGAACATTAACACAAAATGCATGTTACTTGTATTTTTTACATGCATGTTTACTTTGGTTAATAATTCTTTTAACTGGTAATTAAACTATGCGGCCGATAACAGCCGCACAGTTTAATTTATTTATTTGCCAAGCATTGGCTTAAGATATTTTCCGGTATAGCTTTTAGGATTGGCTGCAACTTCTTCCGGAGTACCTTCCGCGATAATCGTACCGCCTCCATCGCCACCTTCCGGACCCAGATCAACGATATAGTCAGCTGTTTTAATTACATCCAGATTATGTTCGATAATAACAATACTATTACCTTTCCCTTTCAGGCGATGAATAACGTCCAGTAACAGAGCTATATCGGCAAAATGTAAGCCAGTGGTTGGTTCATCAAGTATATAAAGTGTCCGCCCGGTATCGCGTTTGGAGAGTTCCAGCGCCAGTTTTACCCGTTGAGCTTCACCGCCGGAAAGTGTAGTGGCAGACTGTCCTAATCGTACATAACCCAGTCCTACGTCCAGCAATGTCTGCAATTTTCGTTTAATTGTTGGTACAGCATCGAAAAATGTACAGGCTTCTTCTACGGTCATTTCCAGAATTTCACTGATATTTTTGCCTTTGTATTGTATTTCCAGTGTTTCACGATTATAGCGTTTACCATGACAAACCTCGCAGGGTACATAAATGTCGGGAAGAAAATGCATTTCTACTTTAATAACACCATCACCCTGACAGGCTTCACAGCGTCCGCCTTTTACATTAAAAGAGAATCGGCCAACTGTATATCCGCGTTCGCGAGACAGTGGTACCCCGGCAAACAGTTCACGGATAGGTGTAAACAGGCCGGTATACGTGGCAGGATTAGAACGCGGAGTCCTTCCTATGGGAGACTGATCAACATTAATAACTTTATCCAGATGCTCCAGTCCTTTGATATCTTCATAAGGAGCAGGCTCTTCACTAGCACGATTTAATTCACGTGCAGTAATTTTTGCCAGTGTGTCGTTAATCAAAGTTGATTTGCCGCTGCCGGAAACGCCGGTAATACAGGTAATCAGGCCGAGAGGTAAGGTAAGGGTTACATTTTTAAGATTATTGCCACTGGCGCCGCTTAATATCAGTAAGCGCTCTTTATCAACCGGACTGCGCTGTTCCGGCATGCTAATGGCTTTTTCTCCGCTCAGATATTGTCCTGTTATGGATTCTTTGCATGCTGCCACCTTTTCAGGTGAAGCTGCGATAATAACTTGTCCGCCATGCTCACCGGCACCAGGTCCCATATCGACAACAAAATCGGCGGCACGGATAGCATCTTCATCATGCTCAACGACAATTACGCTATTACCCAGATCGCGCAGATGTTTCAGTGTATCGAGGAGGCGGTCATTATCGCGCTGATGCAGGCCGATAGATGGTTCATCCAGTACATACATGACACCTGTCAGGCCGGAACCAATCTGGCTGGCTAGCCGGATACGCTGAGCTTCACCACCAGATAAGGTTTCAGCACTGCGTGCCAGACTCAGGTAATTTAGGCCGACATTAATCAGAAAACCAAGGCGCTCATTAATTTCTTTAAGAATTTTTTCAGCAATCTGTTTTTTATTACCTTCCAAATTCAGATTCTGGAAAAAATCCAGTGTGGCTGTTAACGGCCATGCATTGACATCCGGTAATGATTTTCCGCCTATATAGACATATCGGGCTTCTGTTCGCAAACGGGCACCGCCGCAGGCCGGGCAGGCTCGATGACTTTGATACTGGGCTAATTCTTCGCGTACAGTAGCGGAATCTGTCTCGCGGTAGCGCCGCTCCAGATTGGGCAGAATACCTTCAAATGGATGACTGCGGGTAAATTTTGTGCCCCGTTCAGACAGATAAGTAAATTCAATCTGCTCTTTACCGGAACCATAAAGAATAATATTCCGGATTTCTTCCTTTAATTCATTAAATGGCGTATTAACGTCAAATTTAAAATGTTGCCCGAGTGACTGAATCATCTGGAAATAGAAAGTATTACGTTTATCCCAGCCCTTGATTGCTCCTGCGGCCAGCGATAAATCCGGATGCATTACTACGCGCTCAGGATCAAAATAATCCATGCTGCCTAGTCCGTCACAACTGGGACAGGCTCCGACAGGGTTGTTAAAGCTGAAAAGACGTGGTTCGAGTTCCTGCAGACTATACGAACATACCGGACAGGCAAAGCGTGCCGAAAACCAGTGTTCTTTACCACTATCCATTTCGATGGCCAGAGCACGCTCATTACCCAGACGCAGTGCAGTTTCAAAACTTTCAGCCAAACGCTGTTTGATATCCGCGCGTACTTTTACCCGGTCAATAACCACATCTATATCATGCTTGATGTTTTTTTGCAGTTTTGGTACTTCTTCAATCGCATATACCTCACCATCAACACGAACTCGTGCAAAACCCTGTACCTGTAAATCAGCAAAGTATTCAAGAAATTCACCTTTGCGACCGCGTACCGCCGGAGCCAGAATCATTACCCGGCTTTCTTCAGGCAGGTTCAGTATATGGTCAACCATCTGAGAAACAGTCTGACTGGATAAAGGCAGGTTATGTTCAGGACAATAAGGTGTACCGACACGTGCATATAATAAGCGCAAATAGTCATGAATTTCAGTGACTGTTCCTACGGTAGAGCGCGGATTATGACTGGTTGCTTTCTGTTCAATGGAAATAGCTGGTGACAAACCTTCAATTAAATCAACATCCGGTTTTTCCATCATTTGCAAAAACTGGCGAGCATAGGCCGACAGGCTTTCTACGTAGCGTCGTTGACCTTCTGCATACAAAGTATCAAAAGCCAGCGAGGATTTACCGCTACCAGACAAACCGGTAATGACAACCAGTTGATGACGGGGAATATCCAGATCTATATTTTTAAGATTGTGTGTGCGTGCACCGCGAATATGAATCGTATCGTTATCTGACATAATGCCTTGCCCAAACTAGCTGGATAAAAGAGGATACCGGCTTTAATTAAATTGCTGTTTATTAAAACCATCCGGTATTATACCTATTTCAAAACGCTAATTTAAAGCTATCAGGTAAACGTTTTAATGTTTTCGTAAAATAAATTCCTTAAAATCAATACGTAACTCTTGACTTCGCCATAAGTAAATTAAAACGGGCACATTTCCCAGCGCCACAATCATGTATAGGGCATTAATACTGTTAAACAGCCAGATCAGTACAGCACTTAATATGGCTGCACAAACCATAAACAGGCCGTTGATAATATTATTGGCAGCAATTGCATGTGAACGGAACTGATTGCTGCTGGCTGTTTGCAGCCATGTGTATAACGGCAGTGAGAAAAAGCCGCCGGAAAAACCAATACCGATTATGCAAATGATTATTGCCATGCTGTCCGGCCGGCCGATAAATGTACCGATACCGGCAACTGGCAGATTAGGTTGTGACGGTGTGAACCATACCAGCAGCAGACCGAATATACTCAGGCCGATTGTCCCGATCACAACCAGACTAAGATGTAACTGATGGCGGCTAATCCGTGCACAAACAATAGAACCCGTACCTATGCCAAGGGAGAAGAGTGTTAGCATTAAATTAAATACAGCCTCGTTTCCACCAAGATTCAAACGGGTGAAAGTAGGGAGCTGGGTTATATATACAGAACCAATCAGCCAGAACCAGGAAATACCGATTATGGCAATCCAGAGATTTTTTTGCAGATAAGTTTGCCGAAGTAGCTGTTTTGTACTCCGCATGATGTTTGAATCAATATATTGCTGTGGAATTTGTGCGGGTACCCTTGGCATAAATATACTGGCAATCTGCCCAAGAATAGCGACAAACAGCAGGATACCAAACAGCCATACTGTATTGGTGCCAGCCAGAATAGTACCTAAAATCTGCCCGAATAATATTGATAGAAACGTACCGCTTTCGATCAGGCTATTACCGTTGAGTAGTTCATATTTAGGGAGATATTCTGGTAATACCGCATATTTCAACGGACCGAACA
Organism: Snodgrassella sp. W8135; assembly: GCF_016101225.1. Classification (NCBI taxonomy): domain Bacteria; kingdom Pseudomonadati; phylum Pseudomonadota; class Betaproteobacteria; order Neisseriales; family Neisseriaceae; genus Snodgrassella; species Snodgrassella sp. W8135. The sequence goes on along the minus strand of NZ_JACFQX010000001.1, from coordinate 1,070,160 downwards.
AGGTAGAATGTGTGCCCATCAGAAACAGGCATAACATCAATATTGTGACAGACTGCATCCAAAAGCCGATACCTGCTATCAGCATAATGCAGATTTCCGCAGTTTTTATCCAGCGCGCCAGAATGGCTTTATCCATTTTATTAGATAATTCACCAGATAATGCAGAGAAAAGAAAAAAGGGCAGAATATACAGCAGGGCACCAGCATTCAGCATCTGGCTTGCTGGTAACCATGAATTAGCGCCAAGCCCATAAAAGCTGATTAAAACGAATAATGAGGTTTTAAACAGATTATCATTAAACGCTCCAAAAAACTGAGTACCAAACAGCGGTAAAAATCGTCTGGTACAGGCAAAAGCAAACTGGTTGCCGGATGGAAGCATATCAGGTGTAGACATAAATAACCTTACCAATACATATGTTGTGGTTACAGGGTGCCGGTGAGGTCATTCAGTATAAAATGCTGACCACATAAAATGAGATATTGTTGCTGTAAACGCCCTATAATATTGTTTTCAGCATCACAAAGCTGAACATAATCGGCTTTGCGAAACCAACGAAGACAGTCCTGAACTGATAATTGCTGCAATATCTGCCATTGTACCGGACAGGCTTGCTGGTCTGTTTCATCAGCCTGTGCTTTAACAGCATAATAGCCGGTAGCTCCATCAGTATAAGCTGAATTATCTTCATCCATGAGTACCAGAAAACCAAGATGACAGTTGTCCGGGCTGTTAATACTAAAATAAAACATAGTCAAAAATTTCTTTTAATTCTGAGAAGAGCTTAGTCAAATTATTTATTCTGCTGGGAGGATTCTAGCAGTTTATAAATGTTTGTGTATGCTAATATGCATGCTTTTGTGTACAGAAAAGCGTACTGGCTTTGAAACGTATTGCAAATAGACATGATATTTGGTTAAAACACTGACAAATATTTGTTCAGATTAATTGAATCATGTATTTAAAACGAGTCAGTGCGCAGAATTTTTAGTTTGTTTAGTTTGAAATTATGCTTTATCTCTTAATTGCTTCATTTATGTGGGGTAGCTCGTTTATTGCTACAAAAATGGCTTATGACATGCTGGATCCGTCACTTGTGGTACTCGGCAGGCTGATATTGGCAGCAGTAGTTACCTTACCCATCACGTGGAGCTATTTTAAAAACCATAATGTTATTTCCAAAGTACAACTGATCAAAATTATCGGACTAGGATTGCTGACATATCCTGTAACTTATCTGTTACAGGTTACAGGTTTGAAACTTATTCCTGCGGTCAATGCGGTCACCATTATTGGTATGGAACCAATTATTATAGTACTGGTGGGTCTGATTTTTTTTCGCGAAAAAACACCATTACTGGTATTTATACTGGGCATTGTGGCTTTTATAGGAGTGCTGCTGGTAGTAGGTAAACCAGAAAAAGCCAGTGGTAATACTGCATTGTTGGGAGCCTCGCTGGTATTTACTTCAACTATTGTCATGGCTTTCTGGATACGTTTGTCACAAAAGTTACTACGCAAAATAAATGTTAAGATATATACAGCCTTAACGTTGCAAACTGGTACTGTATTTGGTTTGCCGTTTATGCTGTTTCTAGTTGAAAACTGGGATATTCATTATTCTTTTCAGGGTATTGGTGCTATAGCTTATCTGGGTATAGGATGCAGTCTGGTGGCTGCATGGTGCTGGAATAAAGGGCTGGAAAATGTTTCTGCCAGTGTGAGCGGGATATTTCTGGCTATGGAACCGGTTTTCGGAGTAATAACGGCCATTCTGTTATTGAATGAAACGGTAAATATACAGGTTTTTGCCGGAATAGTTATGGTTATCGGAGCGGCAACTACCTGTATATTTATTCCAAAAAAGAATTAAATTTATATAGCTAAAAATAAAAGGTTAGTGAATGTACACTAACCTTTTTGAATTAATTGCAATGATATGCTGTAAAGCTACAGATTGGTCAGCTTAATTTTCTGACCGGGACGTAATACTTGTTTCCCATGTACTTTTTGCAATTTACTTACAGGAATATTCAGGCGCTGAGCTATGCTGCTAAGCGTATCGCCTTTTTTTACCGTGTATGAAACAGGAACTACACTGGATTTAGAGTCTTTACCTTTACGTACAGCAGCCAGTATCTGTTTATTATCCTGATTCGGGCTAATTTTCAGTACCTGACCAACCTGCAGATTATGACCGCGCAGATTATTGGCAGTAACCAGATCAGCTACATTAATATTATAGCGCTGGGCAATTGAATACAATGTATCACCCTTATTCACTTTATGAGCAATATTACTGCGTTTGTCCGCAACGTTGATGATATTGCGTAAAGAGCGTTCATTACGGTTTTCTGCCAGACGAGCAGCAGTCTGAGCTTCTTCACGTTCAGCCTGTGCCAGTGCTTTTTGAACAGAAGCCGCAGCAGCTGCCTGTAATTGCGCATCCTGTGCAACCTGCATCAGTGCATCCTTATTGGTTGCAACAGGAGCAGGCAATTCAGACGGGGTTGCTGCGTTTTCAGCCACGGTTATGGTTTGGGTTTGTACTGTTGTATTGACCGGTGACGGCTGGTCAGTATTCAGTACAGTGGATGTTGTGGTTGTAACTGTTTCAGTAAGAGCTGGTACAGATGCATTGCCGGTATCAGTAACTTTATCAGCCTGAGCAACAGTAGTTGCTGCCGGATGAGTCACAAACGTGCCCGGAGGTAATACTGGTTTTGCCATAGCAATATTCAGTAATGGATCTGTATCACTGTTGCTGAAAGAATCCATAAGCTGAGTGTTCAAACTATTTTTACTGATAAGCAGGCTGCGACCGGCTGGTACAGTATTGCTGGACAAATTATTCAGCCGCTTGATTTCTGCACTGCTCATTCCAGTTTGTGCAGCTAAATCAGCTACATTGGTGGTTGAATATGCTTTAAAGATATTCCATGAAAGCAGAGTATTTTTATCTGCGTTGCGGTAATTGCGTTCAAAAGTATTTACTGCGGTAATAGGCAGCAACATTTTACGATTTTCTTTAGGAATAAAAACCGGACTCTTGAAACTTGGATTAAGGGTTAGAAATTCTGAAGTCGAAATATTCGCCAGTCGGGCAGCTGCATCAATATCAATTGGCTGATCAATGCTGATTGCTTCAAAGTAAGGACGGTTCGGCACAGAAACCAGATTAATACCAAAGGCTTGCGGATTTTCGATAATATTCCGCACAGCCAGCAATTTCGGCACATAATTGCGGGTCTCATTTGGCATGCGCAGATTTTCATAGGTAGGATCTATACCCGCAAGCTGAGCACGTTTAATGGCCTTACCAACATTACCCTCACCCCAGTTATAGGCCGCAAGAGCCAGTGACCAGTCACCAAACAGGCTATAAAGATATTGCAGATAAGTTAAAGCAGCATCGGTCGCTGCATATACGTCGTGACGACCATCATAGAGATTAGTCTGTTCCAATCCGTACTGTCGACCACTACTGGGCATAAACTGCCACAGACCGGAAGCTCCTACCCGCGACTGAGCCTTGCTGACGAAAGCACTCTCAATAAACGGCAGTAAAGCCACTTCAGCCGGCATCTGGCGTTTTTCTGCTTCATTTACAATGTGATATAAATAAGGCTGGCTGCGCACAACCGTACGGTTAAAGTAATCGCTGTGGCTTGAATAATACTGCTCCTGCCGGCGAATAATTTCAGGATTAACCTCTGTCATACGGAAATCCTGACGCATGCGTCCCCAGATATCATGATTAGAATACGTTTTTCCTTTCAGGGTAGCCGCATTCAGATTCATTATTGATAAGCCAATGCCATTACTGGTGTAAGATTGGGCAAATGATAATGAGGGAGCAAGTATCAGGCCAGTAAGTGCCAGTACCATATGCTTCAATTTAGCCATTCGTTTAACCGTAAAATTTGTGCAAAATCCTATTAATATTAAAGAGGAAGTTCTTAACGGTCAAGGATAAATCCCTATTTTTACAGTAATGATGTAAATGCAATAAAATAATTCAATAGTCTGCAGCTTAGATTTAATATGGTACATAATGGTGTTTAAATGAATACTCAGCAATTGGAAAACTGGCTGGCCGAACATAAATTTGGTCTCTATTTAAGCCGGCTGGAGCAGCAGTTTATCCTGCATAAATTAACAGGGTTGCGTTTTGGTACCATATTACAATGCGGTATATCACAATGGCAGTTCCGGCATGTTTTTGCAGCTGATTCCCAGTATATTGTACAAAGTAATATAGCCGGTCGTGGTACGGCAGTTATTGCTGAATGTAAGGCCTTACCCTGGGCTCAGCAAAGTATAGATACCATTATCTGGCCTCATGGTCTGGATACTTTATCCGATCATGAAGAATCTATAGCTGAAATAGCCCGTATTCTGGTACCCGGTGGGCATCTTGTAATGACCGGCTTAAATATTCATGGATATTGGCGCCTGTTTTATCAGAGCAGTCTGAAAGGCCATTCTGCTTTAAAGTTACTATCTGCCCGTACGGCTGTTGATAAGATGCAACGCTTTGGTCTGTTTCTGGAAGAAGGCCAGTTTATGGGTTATGGTATTCCGGCCTGTTACGGTGATAGTCACAAGGCTATAGAGTATATGGGTAATCGCTGGTGGCCGCATCTGGCAGCTATTTACGGGCTGGTACTGGTCAAGCGAACTGTACCGCTCACTTTAACTGCGCAGAATGCAAATATATTACTGAATCCGGCACCATCGGTTGCTTTGAAAAGCATAGAATAAGAGCGATAAATTCACTCTCTAAAATAAACAAAAACCTGAGCTATCACTCAGGTTTTTATTTAATCAGTTTCAGGCAGCCTTATCTGTATTACAGTCCAGCTTTTTGTCCATAAGTTCCTCAAATTCACGCATGCACACACTGGCGATTGCCAGCATATTATCTATCTCCTTTTTGGAAATAATTAGCGGAGGAGCCGCTACGATATGGTCACCACAGGCACGGAAAATCAGATTGTTCTTAAAAAAGATATCCCGGCAAATCAAACCTGTAGTGCCGAAATCATCAAAGAACTCGCGAGTATCACGGTTTTTTACCAGTGTAAAACCACACATCAATCCTTCACTGCGAATATCAGCAACATATTTAAACTGACTGAATGTTTCCTGCCAGCGCTTACGCATATAAGGACCTGTTTTGGTACGTACCTTTTCAATCAGATTCTTTTTATCGATTATATTCAGGTTCGCACAGGCAACTGCGGCTGAAACCGGATGCCCGCTGTAAGTAAAGCCATGATTAAACTCACCCCCAGCCAGCAAACCTTCTGTTACTTTGTCATTGACCAGAACTGCCCCGATCGGTAAATAGCCGGAAGACAGCCCTTTAGCTGTCGTAAAAATATCTGGCGTGAAACCAAAAGTTTCGAATCCAAACCATTTGCCAGTGCGCCCATAGCCGCAAATTACTTCATCAGCTACCAGTAGTACGTCATATTTTTTACAAATAGCTTCAATTCGCGGCCAATAACTTGCAGGAGGAATGATCACTCCGCCAGCACCCTGAATCGGTTCTGCAACAAACGCTGCAATTTTATCCGCACCCAGTGAAAGAATTTTTTCTTCAAGCCAGTTTGCAGCACGAATACCGAATTCTTCTTCACTTTCGCCAGTTTTGGCTAAGCCGTAATACCAGGGTTGTTCTATATGAACTATATTGGCAATTGGTAAATCACCCTGCTCATGCATGCCTTTCATACCACCCAGACTTGCTCCGCCTAAGGTAGAGCCGTGATAGCCGTTCCAGCGACCAATGATCACTTTTTTAGAAGGTTTGCCGACAGAGGCCCAATAATGGCGCACCATACGTATCATGGTATCAACCGACTCAGAACCGGAGTTGGTATAAAACACATGGTTAAATCCCTCCGGTGTGATTTCAACCAGTTTTTCCGATAATTTAATGATTGCAGGATGGGTTGTTTTGAAGAAAGTATTGTAAAACGGCAGCACTTGCATTTGTTTCTCGGCAATTTTAGCCAGTTTTTTTTCTCCGTATCCAATATTGACACACCACAACCCGGCCATACCGTCAATGATTTCATTGCCGTCACTATCATATACATAAATGCCTTTTGCTTTAACCATCATGCGTACACCGTGCTTTTTAAGCTCAGCATTATCGGAAAATGGATGTAAATGATGTTTTACAGCCAGTCTCACATCGGTTTTATTACTCATAAAAACTCCTTTGTTTTAAAATGTTATAAGCAATCATTCAATGTACAAGTACAAGAATAACAGTTGAAATATGCTATTGAGATGGTTTCAGACATGCAATAACAGATATTTGCGCTCCCAAGGGCTGATAACACGAAAATATTCTGAAACTTCCTGCTCTTTTACGGCAATGTACATCTCAACAAAGCGCTGACCCAGTATTTCATGAATTGGTTCACACTGGCGTAAACGTTCTATTGATTCTTCCAGTGTAGTAGGGAACTGATAAGGTAATGAATACGCATTACTGCTCAGCGGAGCACGCGGTTGTAGCTGTTCTTTAATTCCCAGATAACCACAAGCCAGTGAGCAGGCAATCGCCAGATAAGGATTCACATCTACTCCGGCCAGCCGGTTTTCAATCCGTCTTCCTTTGGCTTTAGCACGCGGGACACGTAAACCTACAGTGCGATTGTCATAACCCCATTCAACATTAGTGGGTGCAGCTGTAAACCGGGTCAGCCGGCGGAAAGAATTAACATACGGAGCAAAAAAGGGCATGGTTTGCGGCAGGTATTTTTGCAGGCCGCCAATAAAATGAAAAAATAGTTCTGAAGGAGTGCCATCATCACTGCTGAATGCATTATTACCATTCTCTACGTTGTTCAAACTCTGATGGATATGCATGGCACTGCCCGGTTCTCCTTCCATAGGCTTAGCCATAAAAGTGGCATACATTTTATGATGAAAGGCAGATTCACGTACTGTGCGTTTGAATAAAAATACCTGATCGGCTAAATCCAGAGCATTACCATGCAGGAAATTGATTTCCATCTGTGCTGCACCAATTTCATGAATCAGCGTATCAACTTCAAGGTTTTGTTCATGGCAGTAGTCGTAAATTTCTTCAAACAGAGGGTCAAATTCATTTACTGCATCTACAGCATAAGACCGTCGTCCGAATTCACTGCGTCCGGTACGGCCGATCGGAGGTTGCAGGGGGACATCCGGATCGGGGTTGGGTGAAATCAGATAGAATTCCATTTCCGGAGCAACGATGGGTTCCAGCCCCATATTTTCATACAATTTTAATATGCGTTTGAGTACATTGCGCGGCGCAGTTTCAACCGGTAAACCGTCAGGAGAGAAGCAATCAAATATTAGTGATGCTGTCGGATCCTGAGCCCAGGGAACAAAGCGCAGAGTAGACTGGTCTGGCTTTAACTCCATATCCGCATCTGTTTCATCCAGAAGGCTGGATTGTGGATATTCTCCGGTTACTGTTTGCAATAATACTGCCTCGGGTAGTCGCATATCCGGTTCAGATATAAATTTATCTTTCGGAATAATTTTACCGCGAGCCACACCTGTAATGTCCGGTAAAATACATTCTACTTCAGTGATACCATGTTCTTTAAGCCAGTTAAATATGTCATCATACATAAGTCACCTTAAAATGATTCCTTTTGCCTGTGCAATTTATATTGCATACATGCTTCACGAAAAGCTTTAAAAATAGCGATAGAAAGCGGCTTACTCCCATATTGCCATTCGGGATGCCACTGCACTGCATAGCCAAATATTGACGCTGCATCAATCCTGAATGCTTCAATAAGACCATCTGGAGCAGTTGCTTCTATGCTAAGCCCGGGTGCTAACGTTTTTACTCCTTGCTGATGTAAAGAATTGACCTGATACTGTTTGTGGTCTGTTGCCAGCCACAGCATCAATAAACTGTCTGTTTTCAGATTAACCGCATGCGCATCGCCATATTGAATTTCAATTGGCTGATTATCGGGTTCACGATGATCCAGATAACCGGGTATTTCCTGTATATGCTGGTGAAGGTCACCACCAAGTGCTACATTGATTTCCTGCAAACCGCGGCAAACACCCAGAAGTGGTATACCACTATCAATAATATATTTAATTAGCGGTAAAACAGTATGGTCACGGGCAGCATCCTGTAACATTCCCTCTCGTGCCGATATTTCACCATACCATTTCGGGTCTATATTTGAATAAGAACCGGGTAAAAAAACACCATCAACCAATTTGAGCAGGCGAGTTAAAACTTCCTGATCAGACAGTACCGGAAGTAAAATAACATCACCGACACTGTCCTGAACCGCATGAATGTATTTTTCACCGACAGCGTGAAAATTCCACTTACCTATCTGCTTTACATCACATGGTATACCTATGATTGGACGCGGCTGCATAAAATTGTCTCAAAGGATTAATAGTTAAAACAATTTTGATTTTTATGATTCATAATCCCATGAGAAAAACAAAATGGCAAGAAAACTTAACTTAAATTGATAATAATTCGATTTATTGGTAACAAAAGATATTAATCTAAACACATAATAAAAATAAATTTTTAGAATTAAATTAAAAATATCATTATTATATTGAGGCCATGATTATTCGTTGTTTTTGCTGGCGTGAAAATTTACTGACTAAGTAATAATTACTGATGTTAACGATTATGTTAAATGAATATTAATTATAGAATGTAATTAAGAAATACAAATAAGCATACTTTATTGATTACGTCATTAAAGCAAGAGAATAATAATCTAAAGTATATCATTGCAACACTATTATCCATGTGTCTGACCACAGGATAATAGTCTCAGCACTTTCGGATGTTATCTGAATAGTTGGACATATTTTAATTTGGAAATTTAGATATAGTACAGTTACCTTGGATAGTATATAAAAAATATGCCATGTGTTTAGATAATAATATTCACGCGTTCAAAGATTGATTTAATATTAAAGCTGCTTAATTTATTCGTCTATTACTGATACAAGATAAATACAAATCATGATTGCAAGTTAAAATAAAGGCCCTGAATTTATTCAGGGCAAAACTTTATAACGAAACAACCTAAAACCGCCGTTGTAATTTTGCCGCTAAAATAATACTTGCAGCCAGTTCTTCAATAGATTTATGAGTTGTATTGGTATATGGAATATTAAAACGGCGGAACATATCTTCGGCGGTTAAAATCTCACGTCGGCAATTATCACGACTGGCATAACGGGAATCAGGACGACGCTCCGAACGAATATGGTGCAGACGGTCTGCATCTATGGTTAGCCCATATAATTTTTGCCGGAATGGTTGCAGCATTCTAGGTAATTCACTGCTTTCCAGATCTTCTGGAATAAGAGGATAATTTGCAGCACGAATTCCATACTGTAATGCCAGATAAAGACAAGTAGGCGTTTTACCGCTGCGAGAAACGCCCATCAGAATCACATCAGCTTTTTTCAATTCGCGATCAGTAATTCCATCATCATGATTAAGAGTAAAATTGATTGCTTCCATTCTCTTATCATAGCGTTCAGTATCGTGCATTCCATGGGTTCTGCCAATGGAATGATTTGCTTCTGTGGCAAGTTCATCTTCCAGCTCACCAATAAATGCATCATAAAAACTCATATGCAGCCCTGCACTGGTTTTAATCAGTTTACGGACATTTTCATCAACGATGCTAGAAAAAACCAGCGGACGCGCTTCACAGTGGTTTGCTGCATTATTAATTAAAGCAACAATCTCACGAGCTTTTGTTTCTGTATCTACAAATGGATAAGTAGCACGCTTGAATTCTATATTGTCAAACTGGTTCAATAAAGCAAGACCCATACTTTCGGCGGTGATACCCGTTCGGTCAGAAACAAAAAAGACTTGGCGTACTGGTTTCATAATCAATCTACATAATTCAGAGTTAAAAAGGGATGTGACTTTATGAATTATCCATTGTAAATGAAGTTTCTTCCAGTTCCTGCGTAAAATATTGGTTTTTTTTCAACATTGATACTAAAAAAATAAAAATAGACTGAATATATAAAATTTAAGCAATAAAATTAATGTTTTATTGAATAAAAAAGATAATTTTAGATTAAAATTGCTAAAAAAATGTATAAATTGATATTTTAATCTAAATAATTGAAAATGTAATTAAAATACTTAAGGTATCAAGGATTTGTATTTGAATAGTGTTTGATTAGGGATAAATTATCCTCAATTATGGGCGGATAAATAGCCAAAAATACATGACATTTTATACCTGACTAGTTAGAATAGGTCGTCTTCAACTTTCCCACTCCTCACTGGATAACCATCATGGCCGGTAATAACGTAATCTGGTTTGAAAATCTGCGCATGACTGATGTTGAAAGCGTCGGCGGCAAAAATGCATCTCTTGGCGAGATGATTTCACAGCTCACCGAAAAAGGTGTGCGTGTACCCGGTGGTTTTGCTACCACTGCCGAAGCCTATCGCAATTTTCTTGCTTACGAAGGTTTGAGTGAACGTATCAATAACGAGCTAAAGGCACTGGATGTAGATAATGTTGCCGAACTGGCTCGGGTAGGTAAACAGATCCGTCAATGGATCATGGACACCCCATTTCCGCCTGAACTGGAAGCAGATTTACAGGCAGCATGGGAAAAAATGGTAGCTGATGCCGGTACTGACCAGATTTGCGTGGCTGTACGCTCTTCTGCGACTGCCGAAGATTTACCTGATGCCTCTTTTGCCGGTCAGCAGGAAACATTTCTGAATATAAGCGGTTATGATAATGTTAAAGAAGCTATGCATCATGTATTTGCTTCTTTGTATAACGATCGCGCCATTTCCTACCGTGTGCACAAGAATTTTGCTCATGATGTAGTGGCTCTGTCTGCCGGTGTTCAGCGGATGGTGCGTTCTGATAAAGGCGCCTCCGGGGTGATGTTCACCATGGATACAGAATCTGGTTTTGATCAGGTTGTATTCATTACATCATCCTATGGTCTGGGTGAGACTGTTGTACAGGGTGCAGTAAATCCGGATGAATTCTATGTACATAAACCAACTCTGCGTGCCGGTCGTCCTGCGATTCTGCGTAAAACCATGGGTTCTAAACTGATTAAAATGGTTTTCACTGATGCGGCTCAGGCAGGTAAATCTGTACAGACAGTAGATGTTGATGTTGCTGACCGCAAAAAATTCTCAATCAGTGCCGAAGAAATTACTGAGCTGGCTCAGTATGCACTGACTATTGAAGAACATTATGGCCGTCCGATGGATATTGAATGGGGTCGTGATGGTATTGATGGTAAACTGTATATCTTGCAGGCTCGTCCTGAAACTGTGAAATCACAGGAAAATAACAGCCGTGTACTGCGTCGCTATCAGATTAATGACAAATCTGCCATTCTGGTAGAGGGTCGCGCCATCGGTCAGAAAGTCGGTCAAGGTAAAGTGCGTCTGGTCAAATCTGTTGATGAAATGGATAAAGTGTTGCCAGGTGACGTACTGGTTACTGATATGACCGATCCGGACTGGGAACCGGTTATGAAACGTGCCTCTGCAATTATTACCAATCGTGGCGGACGTACTTGTCACGCAGCCATTATTGCGCGTGAACTGGGTATTCCGGCAGTGGTTGGCTGTGGTAATGCAACTTCTGCTTTGCAGGATGGTCAGGAAGTAACGGTGTCCTGTGCCGAAGGGGATACGGGCTATGTATATGAGGGTTTACTGAAAGTTGATGTCAATGAAATACCTTTAGATAATATGCCTGAATCACCAGCCAAAATCATGATGAATGTAGGTAATCCTGAGTTGGCATTCAGCTTCTCTGGTTTACCGGGCTATGGTATTGGTCTGGCACGAATGGAATTTATTATTAACCGCCAGATTGGTATTCATCCTCGTGCTTTGCTGGAATTTGATCAGCAGGATGAACAGATGAAAGCCACCATTACTGACAGAATTTCCGGCTATTCATCTCCGGTAGATTTTTATATTGATAAAATTGCTGAGGGTGTGGCAACACTGGCAGCTTCTGTGTATCCGAAAAAAGTAATTGTGCGTATGTCTGACTTTAAGTCAAATGAATATGCCAATCTTTTAGGTGGTAATAAATACGAGCCTCATGAAGAAAATCCGATGCTGGGTTTCCGCGGTGCAGCCCGTTATGTTTCTGATGATTTCAAAGATTGCTTTGCGCTTGAGTGTAAAGCACTGAAATATGTGCGTGATGAAATGGGATTGACTAATGTTGAAATCATGATTCCATTTGTACGTACATTGAAAGAGGCTGAAAATGTCGTACGCGCATTGAAAGACAACGGACTGGAACGTGGTAAAAATGGTCTGCGCCTGATTATGATGTGTGAACTGCCAACCAATGCAGTACTGGCCGAACAGTTCCTGAAATACTTTGATGGATTCTCTATTGGTTCAAATGATATGACTCAGTTAACACTGGGTGTGGATCGCGATAGTGGTGGTCCGATCGCAGGTACTTTTGATGAACGTGACCCAGCTGTTAAAGTGATGTTCAGTCTGGCAATTCAGGCTTGCCGTAAATTAAATAAATATATTGGTATTTGCGGTCAAGGGCCGTCTGATCATGCTGATTTCGCTAAATGGTTGATTGAGGAGGGAATTGAGACTATCTCTCTGAATCCCGATACCGTAATTGAAACTTGGTTATATCTGGCTAAAGAACTGAAAAAATAAATTTTCCGGTTTGTAAAATAAAGGCTGCTAATAAAATTAGCAGCCTTTATTTTTTGATTAATAAATATAGAAATTTCATATATAAATGATTTATTTAAAGATTTTTAGTTTTGCTTAATTAAACTTTTATATTATGTAAAATTAATACGATAAGTAAGTATTAGAGAATGATAATAAAGTGCCAATAAGTCATAAAATCGTTTTCATAGCGGGTTATATCTTCTGCGTCTATAGATATTGAGCTAATTGTTTGTTATTCGTCATTAGCTGTAATCCTTTTTGCAAATAAATGACTGTCAACTAACTTTGAAACACCGGTATTATTGAATGGATGACTAGCAAAATAAAAAATTGTTTAATATTTTTAAATTTAAAATTTTTTATTCAAATCATAGTAGTTAATTCAATTGAGTTAAATATTAAATAAATTTTGTTCGAGCTAAAAATTCACTAGATGAAAAGTAAAAAAGGAGTGGTTTATTAACTTTTTTAGGCAAATATCATTATTGGAAACTTCCCAACCTAAAAGTATTAAGGTTTTAACTAAAACTTTTATTTAATAGTTTGTGGAAAGTTAATTGTTTATATTCATTCAATTTTATTTGTTGTTATTGAGCCTATTCTGCAAACATTATTTTTGGGTAAGTTGGAATTTTAATTATTTTATAAGTTTTTTTATTTAAAAGTGTAAAGATATGGATTTGAATTCATTATCAGGTACTTTTAAATATTATTAAAGCATATATGGATTAGGTACTTTTTCTCAGCAATTAAGTTTTAGTTTATCTATATGATTTTGCAAATTAATCAAATACATTTAATAAAAAACAGATAGCTTTAAGCTATCTGTTTTTTAAGATGAAATTTTATTTTTTATCTTTTTTGTCATTGGTTTTAACTGGTTTTTTAGCAGCCAGTCCCAATGACTGATTCCATTTTACCGGGTCTTTTACCAGATCCAGAGCAGATTTTAACTGAGCATCTTTTGCTGGGTTAGGTTCACGTCTCGCCAGCCAGTCTTCTTCATCCTTTTTCTTGCTATCTTTTTTATCAGCAGTAATTGTACCTTTATTGGTTTGATTTTCGTCTTTACCAGTTTTAACTTCCTTGGTACTGTCTTTATCCGAATCTTCGTTAAGCTGATTTACAGGTTCACTGGCAAAAGCCGGAGAAGTGGTTTTTTTCTGACTGCCTTCTAATCCTCCTTTTACCTCCTTACCACCTAACGGGTTACTCAGATGTCCGCCAAGATCAGCTTCGCGGCTTTCAAATTTTCGGTTTTTATCTTTTACTTCAACATCAGGAACGATACCCTGTGCCTGTATTGATCGGTCATTAGGAGTGTAATACAGCGCAGTTGTCAGTTTAACCGCACCACCATTTGATAGAGGAATTACTGTTTGTACCGAACCTTTGCCAAAGCTTTGTGTACCTACAATTACAGCACGTTTATAGTCTTGAAGCGCACCGGAGACAATTTCAGAAGCAGAAGCGGTACCTGAATTTACTAAAACTGTAATCGGTATGGTTTTAATTTCTTCAGGCATATTTACCAGCGGATCATTGCCTTTAACTACATAATCTTTAGGAATAGCTTTTAATACCATACCTTCTTTTTTATCACGGTTTTTCGTGCTGACAACTTTTACTCCCGGTTTCAGGAATACTGCGGATACACCAACAGCACTGTTTAACAGACCACCCGGATCATCGCGTAAGTCGAGTACCAGACCTTTCAAAGGCTGTTTGTTCTGTTTTTCCAAATCTTTAATAGCATCAGCCAGCAGACTTACAGTATGTTCCTGAAACTGAGTAATGCGCACGTAACCGTAATCAGGTTCCAGAAGTTTGTAACGTACACTTTTAACTTTAATAATTGCTCTTGTCAGATGTAATACAATTGGCTGTGCTTCATCTTTACGAGCTAAAGTCAGAGTTATACTGGTTCCCGGTTTACCTCGCATTCTTTTTACAGCTTCGGTAGTGGTCATGTTGCGAGTTGATTCGCTGTCAATTTTAACGATGTAGTCACCGCTTTTGATGCCGGCACGATCAGCAGGCGTGTCTTCTATAGGTGCCACAATTTTTATCAGCCCGTCTTCAGAGCTGATTTCCATACCGAGGCCGCCAAATTCACCTGTAGTGCTTTCCTGTAAATCTGAGTAATCTTTAACAGTCAGATATTCAGAATGCGGGTCAAGATTATTGACCATCCCTTTCATGGCACCTTCAAGAATAGTATCGTCAGTTTTATTCTCAACATAATTGGCTTTAATTTGTCCATAAACTTCCGCCATGGTATGCAGAGATTGTACCGGTAAAGCCTCGGATTTCTCATTGGCATAACTCTGTATGCTTAAAGTGAGAATGACACCGCTGAAAGCACCCAGTGTATATAAAGCAGCTTTTTTTAATCTAGATTTAGCCATTATTACTATTGTTCTTTCTTATAACGACATTAATTCAGGATATCAATAACCTGTTTATAGCAGGTTATGATGAAAATTCAAAATCGGTCAGAGTGTACACTATAAAATTATTGAAAGTAATAGCAAAGCATAATATGTGTTAACGCAACCATGATAATGGATTCATTGCCTGATTATGATAACGAATTTCAAAATAAAGTCCGTTCTGACCGTCCGGTAATTTACCACTTATACCAATGGTTTGACCAGAGCTAAGAATGCTACCGGCAGAAACATTGACGGAGGACAAGCCTGTGTAAATGCTGATATAACCTTCACCGTGATCAATGATAACGGTATTGCCGTAACCTTGTAAAAAAGCAGCATAGACCACATTACCATTAGAAATGCTGTGCACAGCCGCATTGTTACATGAAAAAAACAATCCTTTCCAGATACCGCCATTTGGTCTGTTTTCTCCAAATTTTCCTGATATGCTGCTGTTAACCGGTCGGGGAAGGCGTCCCTGTTTCTGTGCAAGACCTTTAATAAGCGGTGTTTTAATATTTTCTGTAGCCTGTAAAGCTAAATCTTCTGCAGTTAAGGTAGAAGGCGGTCTGGTGCTGTCTGTATCATTGTTACCAGCATCGTTACTTGGAGTAATTTGTGGCTGACCTGTGTTTTTCGGTTTGATGGTTTGTTTAGGAGGTTTAGGCTGAGTCTGAGCCAGACGACGCATTGTTGCCTGAGCAGAAAGACGGCTTAAAAGATTGTTCAATCGTTTTTCATCAGCCTTTAATGATTGTAATTGCTTATTCTGTACTTGTAATTGTTGGTTTAATACACTGGATTTGCTTTGCTGAATAGTATGTTCATTACGCAGTTTGTTAATAAGCTGCTGTTGTTTTTTTTGTAGCGAAGAAAGTTGTTGTTGCTGAATATTGATAGCCTGTTGCTGTGCATTCATCCGCGATTGTTGTTCACGTAAACGTTGAATGACCTGCTCATTGGCTTCATTTAAATAACGGATATATTGTAACAAGCGCCCTTTTTGGTCGGAGCGATCCTTTATTAGCATCAAATATACGCTGTTCGGCTGACGGTTACGGTAATGTGCGTTAAGTAAACGGGCTATCTGGGTCTGAGTTTCTGCAATCTGGGTACGGGTTTTATCCAGATTGGTTTGCAGGGTTTGTAACTGCCGCATACTGGTCTGTTGCTGTTGCTGAATGCGGTGAAGCTCATTTTTTGCCTGATTAAGCTGCTGGTCTGTTGCAGCCATTGAGGCATCAATTTTTTTCTGTTCAACCGTAGTTTTACTGATCTGGTTTTGTGTTGCTGAAATAGCCTGGTGAACCTGTTTCAGTTCACCAGTTGGCTGTTGGATTTTCTGATTATTGGCAGCGATAGCCAAAGAGAAAAGGGTACTGCACCATATCAGAATGAGACAGAATAAAGATTTCATTATTTATCTGTGAATTCAATCAGGTTCTGCCCCGTCATTTCTGCAGGCGGAGTCAGTCCCAGAGCAGTTAAAAGAGAAGGCGCTACATCTTTAAGCGCTCCGCCTGAACGGATTGTAGCCTTACGCCCTATATAGATAAATGGGACCGGTTCAACTGTATGTTGTGTGTGAGGTTGCTGATTTTTTTCATCATACATGTGTTCACAGTTACCGTGATCGGCAGTAATAATCACTTCTCCGCCTACAGAAAGTGTTGTTTCAACAACCTGTGCAATACAACTATCTAGTGTTTCTACTGCTTTTATAGCGGCGTCAAGTGAACCGGTATGTCCAACCATATCACCATTGGCAAAGTTACAAATAATAACATCATGGCGATGATGTTTCAGACTATCAATAATTTGTTCAGTAATGCCGACAGCACTCATTTCTGGCTGTAAATCATATGTAGTCACTTTGGGTGAAGGAATCATAATCCTTTCTTCACCAATATAAGGTTCTTCCCGACCACCGCTGAAAAAATAAGTTACGTGCGGGTATTTTTCTGTTTCCGCTATGCGGAGCTGGCTAAGACCCTGTCCGGCCAAAAATTCTCCCAAACCATTATTTACAGGTTGTTTTTCGAACATTACCGGATTGCTGAATTGTGTGCCGTAAGCAGTGATAGTGGCAAAATAGCCCGGTTGTACACGATACTTGCGTTTAAATCCATCGAAATCAGCAAAAGTAAGAGCTTGAGTTAATTCACGTGCGCGATCAGCGCGGAAGTTGAGAAACAGAATGGCATCACCATCTAGCAGCCCTGCCTGCGGGCTGACAATGGTAGGTTTGACAAATTCATCCTGCTCGCCACGGGCATAAGCAGCCTCTAATGCAGTAACAGGGGAATCAGCCTGGTAGGGCGCATCTCCGAATAAGGCATTATAAGCAGCTTCAACGCGATCCCATCGATTGTCTCTGTCCATGGCAAAAAAACGTCCGACAAGGGCACCGCATAATATCTGAGAATGCTGTTGCATATATTGTTGCAGGCGTTGCAGATAGGGACGGGCACTTTGCGGCGGAGTATCACGCCCATCAAGAAATGGATGGACAACAATTTTTTGCATGCCGGCAGCTAGTGCGGCATCTATAACTGCAAAAAAATGTTCTATATGGCTATGCACACCACCATCAGAAAATAAGCCCAGCAGATGTACAGTATGATTCGGATTATTCCATGCCTGTTGCAAAACCGGATTTTGTTCAAGAGTATGGTCTTCAATAGCCATATCGATTCGGGTAATATCCTGAGGTACAACTCTGCCTGCACCAATATTCAGGTGACCCACTTCTGAATTGCCAAACTGGCCAACAGGCAATCCGACCATTCGTTCTGAAGCATCTATCGTGCCATAAGCATAGTACTGACGATAGTTATCGATATAAGGAGTATGCGCCAGTAAAATTGCATTGTCATTTCCTTCGGCACGATGGCCGAAACCATCCAGAATTAAAAGCACAACAGGTTTAATTAATGACACAATTGACCTTTCTGTGATGGCTGTCTTTGACTCAGTCTGCCAGTATTAGCTGTTTTGATAAAATTTTAAAAACCGGATAAAACAATCCGGTTCGGAGTAAGATAGAATTATAGCGAAAAGCATACGCTTGAGAAACTGTAAAACAGACCCAATTTAACGACAAATTAATTTATATAGTCTGACATCATTTTCATGGATAAGCACAATATGGCTGCACAACAAAACGCTCCGTCCGGATTCTCTCTGGCCAATCATTTTCTGATTGCTATGCCGTCAATGGAAGACCCGTTTTTTAAAGAAAGCGTGATTTATCTGTGTGAACATAGTGCAGACGGTGCTATGGGTATCATTGTAAATAAACCATCACCGATTATGATGGATTTACTGTTTGATTCTGCTAAAACCCCTACACCGGAACGTTTTCACGGACAAAATGTTCTGATGGGCGGTCCGGTTCAAGTAGACCGTGGATTTCTGGTACATACTCCGACAGGTTCATGGGAAAGCAGTTTGCTGGTAACTGACGAAATAGCCATGACTACTTCTCGCGATATTATTCTGGGGCTTACACAGGAAAATGAAGTGGATAAAGCTGTAGCTACTATTGGTTATTCCAGCTGGACTGCCGGACAGCTGGAGCAGGAGCTAGCAAATAATAGCTGGATAACCGTGCCTGCAGATAACCAGATTTTATTTGATATGCCTTATAAGCAACGTTACAAAGCTGCTTTGCAGTTATTAAATATTGATATTGCCAATCTGAGCGTATTGGTGGGCCATGCCTGAATCAATCCCTTCTCCCCTAAAGCGTGGCACTGTACTCGGATTTGATTTCGGAAGCGCACGGATAGGAGTAGCCGTCGGTGAAGCTGAGCTGGCGAGTGTACATCCGTTGGAAACTATTACTGTTATCAGTAATGAACAGTATTTTAGCCGTATTAAAACTTTAATAAATGAATGGCGGCCACAGGTGCTTGTAGTAGGTCTTCCCACTCATGCAGATGGTGAGGACGATGAAGCTACTGCTCTTTGTCGCCGTTTTGGTAACCGTTTACATGGTCGTTTTAATTTACCGGTATACTGGGTAGATGAGCGCTGGACATCTGTAGTCGCCGAAAGTTTGCTAAATGAAGCTTTAGTTTTTGGGAAAAAGCGTAAACAAATACTGGATCAGGTTGCAGCACAGGCAATTCTGGCAACTTTTTTCAGTACCGGCGCATGTATGGTCAAACTTGATTAAATTTTCAAGTGTATTTTAAATGAATCTAAATATCGGGTTACTGATAACGCAGAACTTATAACTACAAATACTGTTTTATTATTTCGATAATTTTTAGACTGCTTTTTCAATCAAGTATATTTTTCATTTATTTTTCAATTTGTACTTATTATTGCTTAAAATCTTAAACAAACATTAAATAACAAATTATGGTTTTATTTTATCATAACTAAAGATAAACTTAACCGTAGAAAAATAATCAGTTTAATTAGGCAGGGATAAATAATGAGCACAGACATCTTCACGAACATTAATGCTATTGAGGCTAAAACAAAAGCTAATATTTTAGCCGAGGCGCTACCATATATCCGGCGATTTTCCGGTGTGACAATGGTAATTAAGTATGGCGGTAATGCAATGACTGATCCGCAATTGAAAGAAAGTTTTGCTAAAGATGTCGTATTGCTCAAACTGGTGGGAATTCATCCGATTATTGTACACGGGGGCGGGCCGCAAATTAATGAGCTGTTACAGAAAGTAGGGAAAGAAAATCAATTTATTCAGGGTATGCGGGTGACTGACAGCGAGACCATGGATATTGTTGAAATGGTGCTTGGTGGTTGTGTTAATAAGGAAATTACATCTTTACTTAACCTGCATGGAGGGCATGCAGTCGGAATTACTGGCCGCGACAATCATTTTATCAAGGCCAAAAAATTGTTTCTTACCACTTCTGATAATGAAAAGCAAGATATCGGACAGGTAGGTGAAGTTGAAGAAATTGATACAGCTCTGATTCAGGAAATGGTGGAACATGGTTATATTCCTGTAGTGGCACCTGTTGGGGTAGGTGAACATGGTGAAGCATTTAATATCAATGCAGATGTGGTAGCCGGTAAGCTGGCAGAAAGTCTGAAGGCTGAAAAACTGATTATGCTGACCAATACAATCGGTGTACTGGATAAAAACAATCAATTATTAAGCCGCCTTACGCCATCTGATATCAATGCATTAATTGCTGATGGTACTTTACAAAATGGTATGCTGCCTAAAATTAATGCGACTTTGCAGGCTGCTATGCATGGCGTTCATAATACTCATATTATTGACGGACGTGTTCCACATGCTCTCTTGCTTGAAATTTTCACTGATAAAGGTGTCGGGACCATGATTCTAGGCCAGAATGAACGGGCTGAATAATTTGAAATGAAAACTTCTTACTAATAATTATTATTGTGTAATTAATAATTTAAACAACTTGTAACCATAAAGTTGTTTAAAAAGCTTGACAGTAAAATTACAGTCGCTATAATCTCGCCTCATTCCCTGATAGCTCAGTCGGTAGAGCGACGGACTGTTAATCCGCAGGTCCCAGGTTCGAGCCCTGGTCGGGGAGCCAGATTTTAAAAGCACTCAGTTTACTGAGTGCTTTTTCATTGACTATGCCTACAATCAAATTTACTTTCCAACTTTAATCAGCTTCACATCAAATATCAGAACACTGTTAGCAGGAATGGCACTTGTCGGGCTATGTTCGCCGTAAGCAAGTCGGGCTGGTATATAGAATGTGTAGTCACTACCTTCTGACATAAGCTGCAATCCTTCAGTCCATCCGGGAATCACGCCATTAAGCGGAAATGTAACCGGTTCATTATTACGCTGAGCTGTGCTATCAAAAATAGTCCCGTCGATTAACCGACCTTCATACTGAACCGTTACCATATCAGTAGCTTTGGGTTTTTTACCGGATCCCTCATGATTAACTTTATACTGCAAACCTGATGTAGTGGTTTTTACACCGGAAACATTTTTATTTTTGGCCAGAAACTCCTCTCCTGCACGCTGCGGGTTTCGGGTAGCCGAAGGTGCAGTTGAAGCTGCTACCGGCTCACTGCTGTTATTTTTATACCCATTATCAGCAAAGTTACAGGCCGATAAAACCAGTGCAGTAGTGATTCCCAGAGTAGTTAAAGACAAGTGTTTCATAATTTCTCTTTTAGTATTTAAAGGAGAGACAATTATAGCAGTCATCAGCAGAAAAGCATTTTCTTATCTGCTGTTTTACTGGTAGTTTGTTATTGATTTGATATCTGGAAATTCAGTTTTTTAAATACATAATTTATCTGTAACTGTTGTCTTTCTGATATATTCTTTTTCTATTTACATTATTATACTAACTTTAATAATGCGGTAATAATCCGACCTGAATAACAGTTTATGGTTAAAAATTAGTGATTAATATAACAATAAGAAATTTATATTAACCTGAATTGTTGTTCGGTTCGGTTAATTCCTGATACAGACTAAAAAACACAACTATAATTTTTTATGCTATATGGATTTTCTGATGTCAGAATTAAATTTTAAGGGTATGCTTCATACAAGTGTTATTGAAAGTTGATAATAACTTGACATTATATGGTTTGAAGATTAGAATTGCACTTCATAAGAAGATGTCACTTCTGAAAAATCTTTTATTAATGTCTTTTGTGGCAGAATTAAACCAAATCAACTTTCAATAAAAACCTTACCTGTCTTTGGCAAGTATTTTGCAACTTAAAGACTGGTAACTGGAATTATTATGAGTTTTCTGACTCATTTTATCTTCGATTCTAATAAATAAGTTCATTTATATCTTTATGCACGTTTCTGAATTACAAAATCTACATGTGTCTGAATTACTGGGCATAGCTGAAGAGTTTGGTATTGAAAATGCCAATCGTTTGCGCAAACAGGATCTGGTGTTTGCTATTGTGCGCATTAAAATGAAGCAGGGAGAAGCGTTTACCTGTTCCGGTACGCTGGAAATTCTGCCTGATGGCTTTGGCTTTTTGCGTAGCATGGATACATCTTATCTGGCAGGCCCTGATGATATTTACGTCAGTCCGAGTCAGATACGGCGTTTCAATCTGCATACTGGTGACACGATTGAAGGCAGTGTACGTGTACCTAAAGACAATGAACGCTATTTTGCGCTGGTTCGTCTGGATAAAATTAATGGAGACGATCCGGATGTATGCAAACATAAAATCCTGTTTGAAAATCTGACACCATTATTCCCTGATCGCCAGTTTGTGCTAGAGCGGGATATTCGTTCCGGAGAAAATCTTACTGGACGTGCAATTGATCTGATTGCACCTATCGGATTTGGTCAGCGCGCTTTGTTGGTAGCTCCGCCGAAATCTGGTAAAACAGTGATGCTGCAGAATATCGCACATGCGATTACAGCTAATTATCCTGAAGCTGAACTGATTGTTCTGCTGATTGATGAGCGTCCTGAAGAAGTTACGGAAATGACTCGTTCAGTTCGGGGTGAGGTAGTATCTTCTACTTTTGATGAGCCGGCTACCCGCCATGTACAAGTGGCTGAAATGGTGATTGAAAAAGCCAAGCGTCTGGTAGAACACAAAAAAGATGTAATCATTCTGCTTGATTCAATTACACGTCTGGCGCGTGCTTACAACACAGTTATTCCTGCATCCGGTAAAATTTTAACTGGCGGTATTGATGCAAATGCACTGCATCGTCCAAAGCGATTCTTCGGTGCAGCCCGTAATGTGGAAGAAGGCGGTTCACTGACCATTATCGCAACTGCTCTGGTAGAAACCGGTAGCCGTATGGATGATGTAATTTATGAGGAGTTCAAGGGAACGGGCAATATGGAATTGCATCTGGATCGGCGTATGGCTGAAAAACGTCTGTTTCCGGCAATTAATATCAATCGTTCTGGTACTCGCCGTGAAGAATTGCTGGTTTCTAATGAGCATTTACAAAAAATGTGGCTGCTGCGGAAATTCTTGCATCCAATGGATGATATTGAAGCAATGGAATTTATCATTGATAAGCTCAAGCAGTCTAAAAATAATGCCGACTTTTTTGATTTAATGCGCGGCAAGTAAATAATTTTTTTTAAAACTAGTATCAACCGTGTTTACGCTTAGTAGACACGGTTTTTATTTTAAAATCTCTGAATATAGTGGGTGATTTAATAATGATATGCTATTACCCAGATAAATCAAGGTATTTGGAAATGAAAAATAATAAATAAAAACCGAAAAGAATTTTTAATCTTTTCGGTTTTTATTTTACTGGCGTTGTATTCAGATACGAAATCTGACTGCTTAGTTAATAATGAGATAATCAACTGCTAGGAGCATTCCCATTAATAGTATAGATGTATTTTTTCTACTTATAGCTTAAGCTCATGTACGTGTACACCATCTGTGTCTACAGCTAGATAGCCGCCGTAATTATCAGCCCAGTCCTGTATGACATAACGTTTGAAAGGTTGGTTGTTCAACTGTAATTCATGTACGGCCGGACGATGAGTATGACCATGAATCAGTGTAGGCAGAATAGGTTGAATATGGCTACTCATCAGTTCATTAATGGCTTGTTCTGTTACATCAGAAATCTCACTTTTACCTTCATTATTTTTACGTGTTTCACTCATCTGACGGATTTGTCCGGCTAGTAAACGACGCTCTTCAATAGGTTTACTTAATACTGCCATTTGCCATAAAGGATTGCGGGACTGGGCACGGAATTGTTGATATGCAATATCGTCAGTGCATAATTCATCCCCATGCATAATAATATATTCATGCTCGTAAAGG
This sequence comes from Snodgrassella sp. W8135, assembly GCF_016101225.1. NCBI lineage: Bacteria > Pseudomonadati > Pseudomonadota > Betaproteobacteria > Neisseriales > Neisseriaceae > Snodgrassella > Snodgrassella sp. W8135. Next base: position 1,046,201 of record NZ_JACFQX010000001.1, on the reverse strand, counting down.
TTTATTTGCTGAGGTGATGTAAGTAGTTGTATTCCGGTTTCTGCAGCAAATTTTTCACCAATCAGGAAATCCCGGTTACCATGAATGAAAAAAACTGGTGTCGCAGAAGAAAAAGATTTTAACTGAGATTTAATATGACGAATGAAATCACTATCATCATCGTCACCTATCCAGACGTCAAAAAAATCACCTAATATGTATAACGCATCGATATTTCCTTGCCATTGTTGCAGGCAGCGTTCAAATAGCTGATTTAAAGGCGGCGTCTGTTCAGAAAGATGTAAATCAGAAATAAATATTGTTGTGTTGTTCATGGTTTGTATCTGGAAGTATCAGGCAAAAAATTCAGTATAGCGTTGCGGATCAAAACCAACCAATATTAATTGATTTTTTACCAGAACTGGTCTTTTAATCACTGAGGGGTGGTTTATCATTAGGCGAATGGCTTCATCATCATTACTTAAAGCAATTGTCTGTTCATTGTTACTTAATTTCCGCCATGTTGTACCTTTACGGTTAATTAATGTTTCTTTAGGTACTTGTGTAAGCCAGAACTGGATATCGGTTAATGTTGGCGGTGTTTTCTTAAAATCGATAAATTCAGCGTTAATATGTTGATCAGCCAGCCATTTGCGGGCTTTTTTGACAGTATTGCACTGACTGATACCATAAATTTGTATACTCATTGATGAAAGCCTGTTTGCGGAAATAAGCTGTTATTATACCGTTTTGCTTATATTTGCTTAAAGTGTTGGTTTTATGTCGATTGAGCGTTTTAAATTGTTTCTGACCAGTGAAGGTAAACTGCTTGCGTTGCTAATCCGGCATATTGGCAGTATGCTTTAATCAGTATAGATTTTATTTTATAAGGAATACCGGGATGAAAAAAATCAGTGTATTAGCCGTTAGCCTGTTACTGGCTGCCTGCGGTGGTAAGCAAGAGGCGAGTAATCACAATTTTACTGAGGCGATAGATAACTTTGCTAAAAATGAGAAGGTTTGTCTGGCGGTTAATCTGATGCTGGATAATGCTCAGGGAGGTATGAATAATACGGTTGCACTTGGTAATAAAGAAATACGTATTGCCAGAAAAAATAGTGATGGCGATAAAGTTAATAAAACTGCTTTAAAGCAAATGGATATTTTAACTGATGCAGACTTGTATGAAAAAGGTAAGGATGCAGCTCTGGTTGTTAATGGCGGAAAAGATATACCGCAGGCAGTGTATTACCGTACAAGTAAAGGTGAGGACAATGTGCAAAATACAGCTCAGGGAAGTATGCTGTGCCTAGGAACACAAAAAGTAGATAAAATTGTGCTCTTTACTGAACCTACCCCTGCAAATGGAATGACTATTTCCAAGGTAGTTTATGATGCAAAACTGGTACCTGAGAAATGGGCTGAAAAATTATTGAAAACTACCGATGAAAACTGGTGGAAGTCTATGCAGGAACCTCAACGTCGTGCGGCTGTATTGGTTTTAACGGATAAAGGTTGGAAAGACGAACGGGCACTACGTTAGCAATCAGATATTGTTCGGCTTAGGAACATCAGTTTGTTAGCTTTTCAAATTCCATTTTTGATTGCCGTATAGATAAACCTAATTTTGTAGGTAAATTTTAAAATCATAAAAAACTCCAGAAATAAAATATTATTCTGGAGTTTTTTAATTAATTAGAGGAAAACAATAGTAATTTAATCTTAAACTACAGCTTCCTCTTTCCGTTTTGGCGGCTTAACCAGATTTTGCCGGTTCAGTCCAAACATCAGTAATAACGGACTCGCTACTAATACTGATGAGTAAATACCAAACACAATACCAATTGTTAATGCCATTGCGAAACCATGCAAAGCAGCTCCGCCAAATACCAGCATAGAAATGACCATTGCTTCAGTAGATCCGTGAGTAATAATGGTACGGCTCATGGTTGCGGTAATGGCATTATCTATGATTGCCGGAACGCTTTTACCACGCATATGTGGTTTACGGAAATTTTCACGGATACGGTCAAAGACAACTACTGACTCATTAACTGAGTAGCCAAGCACGGCAAGTACGCCTGCAAGTACGGTAAGAGAAAATTCCCAGTGAAAGAGGGCAAAGCAACCCAGAATAATTACTACGTCATGCATATTGGCAATAATAGCAGAAACAGCAAAGCGCCATTCGAAACGCATGGATAAGTAAATAATGATGCCAATCACAACCATGCCTAAAGCCAGTAAGCCGTGAGTAACCAGTTCTTCGCCCACTTGCGGCCCGATGAATTCAACCTGACGTAAACTTACACCTTCCTGATGTTGTTTAAGCAGGTCCATAACTTGATTGGACAATTGTGCTGAAGTCATATTGGCTTTATTGGGCAGACGAATCATGATTTGTTTATTTGTGCCCAATGCCTGTACTTGTATTTCTCCAAGTTTTAATCCATCCAGTTCTGTACGGATTTTATTTAAATCCGCACTCTGTTTGAATTCCACTTCCATTACAGTACCGCCGGTAAATTCTACAGAAAAGTTCAGCCCGCGAGTAACAAGAAAAAATACAGCCAGAATAAAAGTAATTAATGAAATCGCCGTTGTCAGCTTACCATAGCTCATAAACGGGATATCACGTTTTATTTTGAAGAATTCCATAATTTATTAAGCCTTACTTTTACCAGTGGCAGCTTTATCTGCAATCCAGATGTGGCCGATAGAAAGTGTTTTCAGTTTGCGTTTGCGACCATACCACAAATTAACAAAGGCACGAGAAACCACTACTGACGAATACATAGATGTAATAATACCCAGACAATGTACGACAGCAAATCCGCGAATAGGGCCTGAACCGAAAATCAGTAACGCCAGACCGGCAATCAGTGAAGTGATATTAGAGTCTACAATAGTATGCCAGGCGTGATCGTAACCTGCATTAATTGATATTTGTGGTGTATTACCATGACGTAATTCTTCGCGGATACGTTCATTAATCAATACATTCGAGTCAATCGCCATACCTAGTGTAAGAGCAATTGCCGCTATACCCGGCAGTGTCAGAGTAGCCTGCATGGCAGACAAAATAGCGATCAGGAACAACAGATTGCATGACAGGGCAATTACTGAAAACAGTCCGAACATCCGGTAATAAAGCATCATGAATATGGCTACTACTACAAATCCCCATAAGGTGGAATGAAAGCCTTTGCTAATATTTTCTTTACCCAGAGACGGGCCAATGGTTCGTTCTTCGATAATTTTCATTGGTGCAGCCAGTGAGCCGGCACGCAATAGCAATGCGGTATCATTGGCTTCAGCAATACTCATACTTCCTGAAATAATGGTTTTACCGCCGGGAATAGGTTCATTGATTACCGGTGCGGTAATCACTTCTGCCTTACCCTGATCGATAAGTACCATCGCCATACGTTTACCAACATTATTGCGGGTGAGGTCAGCAAAAATGCTGGCACCTGTACTGTCAAAATTTACGCTTACACCCGGCAATCCCCGGTCGTTAAAGCTGGCCTGAGCATCATTAATATTGTCCCCAGTCAGTTCAACCTGTTTGCTGACCAGTGTAGGTGCTCCGTTACCGGCAGATGGCAGTAGTTCAAATCCATCTGGATTGTGTCCTTGCAGCGCCTGCTGATACAGATTGGGATCATCACTTACCATTCGTACCTGTAAAGTTGCAGTACGGCCAATGATATCTTTAGCTTTAGCAGTATCCTGAACGCCCGGCAGTTGTACGACAATCCTGTTCGGTCCGGCCTGCTGTATAACCGGTTCAGCAACACCCAGCTCATTAACACGGTTATGCAGGGTATTAATGTTCTGGGTCACTGCATCTGTACGAATTCTGGTCAGCGCAGTGTTACTCAGGCTAACTACCAGACGGTCACCATTCTGAGTTAGTGTTGCATCATTAAGATATTTTTTTAATCCGGATATTGCAGTGGAAGCATCGTTTGCAGATTGGAAAGGAACAACCAGTGTCTGTCCGTTTTTAACAATATTGCCGCTGCGGATTTGTAGTTTGCGCAGCTGACGACGGATATCTCCGGCATAGCTGTCAAGTGTTTTATCAACGGCTGAATCCATATCCACCTGCATGGTAAAATGTACACCACCACGCAAATCAAGACCAAGAAACATTGGTTTGGCATGAATTTTTTCCATCCATTCCGGAGTATTGGCCAACAGATTCAGAGCTACGATATAGCCTTCGCCGAATTTAGATGCAATCGCATCACGTGCTTTAAGCTGAGTTTCAGTATCACTGAAACGCACTTTCAGGCTGCCATCAGTAATGAACATACCCTGATGCTGTATGTGTGCAGCTGCCAGAGCCTGTTTAACTGTATTTTCAGTTTGTTCATCGATAGTAATGGCCTGCCGGTTGGTAGAGATTTGTACTGCCGGTATTTCGCCAAAAAAATTGGGAATGGTGTATAACAGACCCAATACTATTGAGACGATAATAAGCAGATATTTCCATATAGGATAACGATTCATATTTGCTGCCTTGTTGCAGACTGTTGTTCTTCAGTTAATAAAAGAAAGAAAACAAACAAAGGCCGCAACTGAAAAGTTGCGGCAGGATTACTGATTTTATTCTGGTGCCTTACCACTGATGGCATTGCGTTCAAATTCAACTTCTACTTTAGGAGCAATTTCTAAAGTGAAATATTGTTCATTTACTTTAGTGATTTTGCCAACTATTCCAGCCAGAGTAACAACTTTATCGCCTTTTTTCAGTTCGGTTAGCATTTGCTGGTGTTTTTTATGTTTGCTTTGCTGCGGGCGGATAATCAGAAAATAAAAGACAACAAGAATTAATAAAAGTGGGACGAATTGCATAAGGCCACTCTGTGAACCGGCAGTGTTGGCAGCATAAGCAAAATCAATCATGGGGTACTCCGTATGATTAAGGTAAATAACGCTATTAAACCAGTTATTGTAATCGGCAATGATAAATTTATCCAGCTTTGCACTATTATGCTATTAAGATAGAACGTTTAATTAATAATTTTTACTACATTAGATTTAATTCAGCCATTGATGTTATTTTTTCAGCAGTAACAATAAAATGATCCAATAAACGAATATCCAGCAGATTTAAAGCGGCTTTTATTTCTCTGGTAAATTGAATATCGCCATTAGACGGCATAGTAGATTGTCCTGGATGATTATGTGCCAGAATAATTGAGACTGCGTGGTGTTTTAAAGCTGCTGTAGCAACTTCGCGAGTGTAAACCCGTGCTTCATTGATGGTACCGCGAGCCAGTTCAATGGTTTGCATAAGCTCGTTACGCTGGTTCAGAAGTAAAGCTACACAAACTTCCACTTTTTCATGGCCTATATGTAAACGCAGGAAATCAGCCACTACAGCCGGCTGAGTAAAAATAGGGCGGCAATAAATTTTCTCTGCCAGCATGCGTCTGCTTATTTCTCTAATTACTGCAAACTGGGTATAACTGGCAATGCCCATACCGTGATACTGACAAATTTGCTGACAATCTGCTTCAAGCAGTGCGCGCAGACTGCCCAGTTGAGAAATAAGCTCTCGTGCCAGATCTACCGCACTTATACCCCGAGTACCTGTACGCAGCAGGATTGCGAGTAGCTCGGCATCACTTAGCGCTGAGGCGCCCAGATTAAGAAGTTTTTCCCGAGGGCGATCGTTTTGCGGCCAATGCTTGATGCTCATTATTACGATTATGTGAATTAAAGGACATAATCATAATATAGCTATGTAATAAAATAAATTGGTTTGAGAGCATATTCGGATTACTGATTAACTTAAAAACAGTTTAATCCGCCAGGTTAATTAAAGTTCATTTTGTTTTAGTATGGTAGTGCTTATAAGCATCTTTAAAATGAATCTGTACTATCTCACTTGGTTTTTTATCACATAAACTAAAAATAATGATTGCAATTGATGCAAGTATGAATCCAGGGATGAGTGAATACAGATTAAACCAATTAAAATTGATCCACAGCAATACTGTGACAGCACCGGTAATCATACCGGCTAATGCGCCGTTTCGTGTCATACGTGACCAGAATACGGAAAAAATAATAATCGGACCAAATGCAGCCCCAAAACCAGCCCACGCATGGCTCACCAAATCCAGAACGCTGTTATTCGGATTAATTGCCAGTAAAATGGCAATCACAGATACTATAAACACCATTATTCGTCCAATCCAGACCAATTCTTTCTGTTTTGCTTTTGGACGGAAAAATGCACGATAGAAATCTTCTGTCAAAGCGCTTGAGCAGACCAACAGCTGGCAACTTAAGGTACTCATCACAGCAGCCAGAATTGCAGCGAGAATAACACCGGCGATCCATTGATTGAAAAGTAATTTAGATAACTCGATAAAAATCCGTTCATGTTTTCCATTGCTGACCAGATAGCTTAATTCTGGATGGTTGGCAAAATATGCTATTCCGAAAAAGCCGACGGTAATGGCACCGGCCAAACATAAAATCATCCATGTCATGCTGATACGGCGTGCATTTTTCATTACTTCATGCGAATCAGCAGCCATAAATCTGGCTAAAATATGCGGCTGCCCGAAATAGCCCAACCCCCAGCCTAGCAATGAGATTATGGCAATAAAATCCATATGGGCAAAAAGGTTGGTATAGTCCGGATTCAGGTTTTCAATATGAATGAGTGCATCAGAAAAACCACCGGCATTAATGATTACCATTATGGGGGTTAAAATCAGAGCGAACATCATCAGACTTGCCTGAATGGTATCTGTCCAGCTAACCGCTAGAAAACCGCCTATAAGCGTATAAAGTATAGTTGCACCAGCTCCTGCCAGCATTGCCCAGCCATAGCTCATGCCAAAAGTACTTTCAAATAATTTAGCCCCGGCGACAATTCCTGATGCACAATAAATTGTAAAAAAAATCAGAATAATTACTGCTGAAATAATACGCAGTAACGAGCTGTTATCTTCAAACCGATGGGTAAAATAATCGGGTAAAGTTAACGCATTATGATTGATTTCTGTAAAAACACGTAGACGTCCGGCAATCAATAACCAGTTCAGGTAAGCACCAAGGATTAAGCCAATGGCTATCCAGCTTTGTGAGATACCAAATAAAAATACTGCACCCGGTAATCCCATCAGTAGCCAGCCGCTCATGTCAGAAGCTCCGGCCGAAAGTGCAGTTACTACGCTGCCAATACGACGCCCGCCCAGAATGTAATCACCAAAATTCTGTGTTGACCGATAGGCAAAAAAACCAATTGCAATCATTCCTAAAATGTACACAGCGAATGTGACAATCATTGGCAAGGACATAGTTTTGAAAAACCCTGTGTATAAAAATTGAAATAAAAATAGATTGATTTAAAAAATTAAAATATTCCGCCAAGAATTAGCCGAAGACTAAAATTCATTCCATTTTTTTCGATGTATGTTAAAGATTAAATAGTGTAATGTAATAATTGACCATGCAAGAGAGTATCAAGGTAAAACTGGATTTAACCTGCACGAATTGACAGAGTATATAATAATTGCCAGACAAAGTAATTATTATAATTTGTTTTGGGAAGCAATTACTATTTGCCAAAAACATTTGATTTTATCGTTCAGTTATAAGTGTAGACTCTTTTGAATTTGAATCAGTAAATTGCCATATTTTTTAATCAGCTAATCATTATGATTAATATCATTATAGTGCTTCAACTGTCTATATACATGAATGTTACTATTTTGATTTAATGGTTTTAGCATCAGAAATTCAACTAAATTATACACTGTTAAAGAGTAAAATTAATGGCTTTTTTCTTGTTATGGCTAGGTGAAGCTTAGATAAAATAGAGAACTAAATAAAATTGGTCAATTTTATTGAATCATTATTTCCCAATAGTCAAAGGAAACTATATTTGAATTTAATGCAAGTCTTGCTGGAAAGGTTTCATGGTAAAGCAGAAAACTCAGTTTCAATGTCGCAGTTGTGGTGGAAGCTCACCTAAATGGCAGGGGCGTTGTCCTCATTGTGGCGAATGGAATACTCTGGAAGAAACAACAGTTTTATCTGTATCTTCTTCTGGCAGCCGTTTTCAATCATGGGCATCAAGTGAATCGGCGGTACAGTTACTGGCAGAAGTCAGTGCGGTTGAAATACAGAGAACGCCAACAGGAATGGGTGAGCTGGACAGAGTACTTGGAGGTGGTTTAGTAGATGGAGCTGTTATTTTGCTAGGCGGAGATCCGGGTATTGGTAAATCTACATTATTGCTACAAACAATAGCCTTGATGGCCGAACAGGAATCCGTATTGTATGTTTCCGGAGAAGAGTCAGCTCAGCAGGTTGCTTTACGTGCAAAGCGTCTTGGTGTACATGCAGACAAAGTTCATTTACTGGCAGAAATACGTGTAGAGGCAATTAGTGCAGTTATTGCACGCCAAAAACCCAGAGTGGTAGTAATCGATTCTATTCAGACCATGTATTCTGATGGTATTACTTCAGCACCCGGTTCTGTATCACAGGTTAGGGAATGTGCAGCCCAATTAACCCGCCTGGCAAAACAACAGGGTATCAGCATGTTGCTGGTTGGTCATGTAACCAAAGATGGCGCGATTGCCGGTCCTCGGGTGCTGGAGCATATGGTGGATACGGTATTGTATTTTGAAGGGGAAACTCATTCAAATTATCGTATGATTCGTGCTATTAAAAACCGTTTTGGTGCCGCTAATGAGTTAGGTGTTTTTGCAATGACAGAAAAAGGGCTGAAGGGGGTTTCCAATCCTTCAGCATTGTTTTTATCCAGTTATCGCGATGATGTTCCCGGCTCATGCGTTCTCGTTACTCAGGAAGGTTCGCGCCCCTTACTGGTAGAAATTCAGGCACTTGTTGATGATGCTCATGGTTTTGCTCCAAAACGATTAACTGTAGGGCTGGCTCAGGAGCGTCTGGCCATGTTGCTGGCTGTGCTGAACCGTCATGCAGGTATCGCTTGTTATGATCAGGACGTGTTTCTTAATGCTGTAGGTGGTGTGAAAATTACTGAACCGGCAGCAGATCTGGCTGTGATTCTGGCCATGCTTTCAAGCTATCGTAATCGACCATTACCGGAAAAGCTGATTGTATTCGGAGAAGTCGGGTTATCAGGTGAAATTCGTCCTGTTCCGCGCGGACAGGAACGTTTGCGAGAGGCAGAAAAACTTGGATTTACTCATGCCATCGTACCTGCAGCTAATTGTCCCAAACGGACGGCAGATTTTCCGAGGCTGACTATTATCGGGGTAAATTCGGTACAGGAAGGTGTAGATGCTACACGACGTGATTGATTTTATATTTGCCTTTAGCTGATTAAAAGAATAGGCTTTACATTTGCAAATACCTGAGTATCGTTTAAGAAAATCAAGGAGATAAAATATGTCACAGCCAATTAAACTAATTGCGATCATGGACCTGAAAGCCAATGCCTGGATAAATATTGCTGCTGCGGTTGAGCAATGTGTGGAATTGTCACGTAAAGAAAAAGGAAATGTGTTTTACACTGTTAATAAAGATTTAGATAAGGCTGACCGGATTATATTTATTGAATGCTGGGCTGATGATGCAGCAATTAATGAGCATGGTAATACTGAACATTTTCAAAACCTGATTAAAACAGTAGAACCATACTTGCGAGAACCAATGCAATTAATAAAATTAAGTGAAATTACTGCTTTTTAATTTTACTAAATATATTATCTTTGGTTCTCACAGACTATACCGGCTGAATTTTCAATTTTGATAAACTGATTTTGGCCGGATAAATTGCTATTTCCAGACAGTAATTAACTTCAAATCTGGATTTAATTTTTGGTGACACAAGATGAAAACCGTTTATATCGAAGAACAAAAAGTTGCTTTAGGTAATATTTTTTGTATTGGAAGAAATTACACAGAGCATATTAAAGAATTACATAATGTAAAACCTGAAGAACCCGTGGTATTTATGAAGCCAACTTCTTCTCTGGCTCTGGAGCCTGATGATATTCAATTACCATCCTATAGCTCTGATGTACATCATGAGTGCGAGTTGGTTATCTATATGGCAGAAGATGCTTTTGATGTTCAGGAAAATGAGGCGTTAGATTATGTCGGTGGCTATGCTATTGGTCTGGATTTAACTGCGCGAGATGTACAGGCAGAGTTAAAGAGTAAAGGTTTGCCATGGGAAAAAGCCAAAGGATTTCCTACAGCAGCCTGTTTATCGCACTTTATTCCGCTAACTGAAATTGATGATATTCAGCAACAGGAATTTTTCTTAAAGGTAAATGGAGAGATACGCCAGCAGGGTTATACAAAAGATATGATGTTTACGTGCCGGCAAATTATCAGTTATCTGTCCAGGGTTTATGGTTTGCAGGCAGGTGATATTATTTATACCGGTACACCTGCCGGAGTTGCTGCGATTCAATCCGGTGATGAACTGGAATTAATCTGGCCGGATAAAATCAAAGCTACATTCCGAGTAGCTTAAGCTAGCTTTAGTTGAGCTGAATTTGCATTATTCAGGCGCAATTTTTCATTGCGCCTGAATGCTTTCAGTAAATGATTTTTTAAAATCAACAGATAAGTTTCTTGATAATATTGCTATACAGTAGTGTCTAATAGTTACTGCACCCTTTATAATACCTTACTTTCAAAATTGAAATCTTTTTATGCCAAGCAAACCGTTGTCGCTCAGACTACCCTTTTGGTTAATACTTTATTTTATCTTGTGGACGGTATTACCTTTTATGCTTTCCTCAAGTTATCCCTTAGATGTTCCTGAGGGTATTTACTGGGGACGTGAATGGCAATGGGGATATTATAAGCATCCGCCATTTTCAAGCTGGGTACTCTATTCTTTTTACTATATTTTTGGTCATATTGGTCCGTATATTTTAAGTCAATGTACGATAGCATTGAGTTTATGGCTGGCTTATTTGTTCGGCCGGCAACTGATGAGCAAAAGCCGGGCTTTTATCGGTGCATTGTTTTTGCTGGCAATATTTTATTACACGTGGCCTTCTCTTGAATTCAATCACAATATAGCGCAAATGCCCGTATGGCTTGGTTTAGTCTATATCTTTTATCTGGCTATTCGAGAAAATCGCTGGAAATACTGGTTATTGTTTGGTTTGCTGGCTGGTATTGGCATGCTGGTAAAATATACCGTTGCCTTACTGCTCTTAACTATGGTGTTATATTCATTGTGTACACCGAACCGACGGTTATGGCTGACACCAAAGCCGTGGCTGGCAATTTTGCTTGCTCTGATTGTGTTTGCTCCGAATATATACTGGCTGATAGAGCATAACTGGCTACCACTGACTTATGCTTCAGCACGCTCAGCTGAAGATGCAAACCGTAACGGGCATCTGGCGGCTCTGGGCTATTTTGGGACTCAGCTAATTAATCATTTACCTATTTTATTTATTTTGCTGTTTACCCGTACACGATTGAGTTTACGCCCGTCTGTTCAGGTATTGCGTCAGCGTGACTGGTATTTTCTTTTATGGATGGGATTAGTTCCTACGCTGATACTTGTATTTGCCGGACTGATTTTTGGACTAGGATTACGTGATATGTGGGGTATGCCGATGTGGGGCTTATCCGGACTCATAATCGTGTCTCTGATTCCCGAACCTGTATTTATATCTAAAGATAAATCTTTGCTGAAAGGTATAGCAGTCTGGGCGTTTATTGTTACCATATTGATGGCTGTTTATGTAGGATTCGGAGCCAGAATCCGTCATAAACCTTCTCGGATGGACTGGCCTCAGGCTGCACTGGCCAAACAGGCTGATGATCAATGGCAGGAGTTGTCTTCTTGTAAGCTTGATAGTGTGACTGGTTCAGACTGGGTAGTATTGCTGGTAGCTTCCTATTCAAAATTTGCTCCATCAGTCATGGTTTCCGGTAATTCCGCTTATTCTCCGTGGATGAGCAATAGTCGTTTACAGCAGCAAGGTACGCTGGCATTATGGCCTGCTGATGAACATCCTCAGATACCATGGTTAGAACCTTTAGCTCATCATTCTGAGCTGGTTGTAAAACAAGGTGAGTGGATAGTTCGATGGAATAAATTACCCGATCGAGAGCCTCTTAAGGTAGTCTGGCAGGCATACATACCGAAAAAATGTTTAAAACAACAATGATTTTTTATATTTATATAAAATTAAAAATGATTAATAATACATTTGGATTATCTCAGTTTGCTTTTCTTTTAGGCTGAGAGGTGAATGATATGGATAAAGTTAGCACTGGTTTAAGTATTATTTTGCCGGTATATAATGATGCAGCAGCTATAAATCGCTTTTTGCCTGAACTGTTTGTTTTTACCAGCCGGCAGCAACAGAACTGTGAAATTATTTTAGTAGATGATGGTAGTAAAGATCATCTGACCACATTATTTGAAACGTTTCGACAGCAATTACCAAGTAATACAGCATTGAGGCTGATACAATTTTCGCGTAATTTTGGTAAAGAAGCTGCACTTACGGCCGGATTAGCGCAATCTCTGGGTGAACTGGTTACCATGATGGATGCTGACGGACAGCATCCGGTTTCAGTACTGGAACAAATGCTTGAATTAATTCAGACCAATAATGTGGATGTGGTGGCTGCCGTACAGGCTTCACGTGAACATGAAGGCTTAATAACCCGGATATTGAAAAATGGCTTTTACCATTTTATGCAGGATACTCACCGGTATGAGCTGACACCTAATGCCGGTGATTTCAGACTGATGAAACGTCGTGTTGTAGAAGCTTTACTCAAGTTACCTGAGCGGCAACGGTTTATGAAAGGGTTGTATGCATGGGTAGGATTTTCTACCATTTATATACCTTTTCAGGCCTCTGAACGGCAGGCAGGCAAGAGTAAATTTAATTATTTCAGCCTGTTTGAGCTGGCTTTAATAGGTATTACTTCGTTTTCTCAGCGTCCATTACGCTGGATTTCCAGAATGGGAATGATTATTTCATTCCTGTCGATTGTCTATGGATTGTATATCGTTGCTGATACGCTGTTTTTTGGTAAAGACCTTGCTGGCTGGCCGACACTGGCAGCCGGAATTATGTTTTCTGCAGGGATTCAGCTCGTTTGTCTTGGTGTAATTGGCGAATATATTGGTCGTATTTATGAAGAAGTAAAACAACGGCCGCTTTATCTGGTAGACAAAGTGTGGGACAGTCGCGAAAAATAATGAAATCTGTATCTGCACAGGGCATATGGTTTACTCTGGTAGGAGGAGCTGCTGCTGCTATGCATTTTTTATGTTTGGTGGTGTTAGTCCGATATGCTCACTTTTTACCGATTTTGGCTAATCCTCTGGCTTTTCTTTGCGCTTTTGTTATCAGTTTTACCGGTCATTATTACCTTACATTCAGTCTGACGCGACATACATGGTTTCAGGCTCTCTGGCGCTGGTTATTCAGCTCTATAGCCGGTTTCATGATAAACCAGATTTTATTTATGGCAGGTATACACTGGTTTGGAAATCAGGCCTATTGGTGGTTATGGTTTATTGTTACGCTGATAGTGACAGTTTTATCTTTTATACTGGGTAAATTCTGGGCATTTAATGAAAAGACACACAATGAAACCAGTAATGATTAATGTAGATGATCTGGGTTTATCTGCAGCTGTAAATGAAGCTGTACTTCGTCTGTCTGAGATGGGACGCATACAGGCAAGCAGCTTTATGAGTCTGGGTACCATTCATTCGGATGAGGTTGCAGAATTGAAAAAGCAGCATATTGATATCGGTTTGCATCTGGATTTTACCGGTTTTGCGGGGCTGGGTACGCTGAAACAGGTACTATCTAAATCTTACTTGCATGCATGGCCGGAAAAAATTTTGCAGGATATTATTAATCGCCAGCTAGATGCTTTTGAAGATAAAATTGGTGACATACCTGTTTTTATCGATGGCCATCAGCATGTACATCAGTTCCCGCAGATACGTTCTGTACTACTAAATATAATATTGCAGCGTTATGGAAATACAATAGCAGTACGCAGCACAAAAACTTCTCAGAAAGATATCAAGGCAAAATTAATTCATACCCTTGGTGGTCATGCTCTCGACAGCGCTTTAGATGCGGCTAATATTACGCACAATCATTTCTTTGCAGGTATCTATAACTTTAACGCCAATTTAAAAATTTTACAGCATAAATGGAACAACTGGCTTGGCATGCCTGCTGAACATTCATTGTTGATAATGTGCCATCCGGCAGTATCTTCAGAGCACTGGAATGATGAAATTAAAAATGCGCGTGAATACGAATGGCAATGGTTACAAAGTGAAGAATTTGCGCAATGCTGGCTGCAACATCATTGTTATGGCGTTAACTGGCATAATTTTAAACAATAGCTTTATTTTATACGCTAAAAAAAGTAATACATAATAATGAACTTAATCACGAAGATTTACAGTATACTTGCATTTTTTAGCCGTAGTCATTAGAAAATCAGTCAGCACGTTTACGATTTATCAAGTACACTATCTGTATTGCATTACATCTGGATCATTGGAAATCAGATCGCAGCGAGTATTTAAGGATCGTTATGATCATATTTGAAAATATAAAAAAAACTTACATCAAAAATAAACAGCAGGTTCATGCCCTGAATGATATTAACCTTACAGTTGATACAGGTGATATCTATGGACTGATCGGGTGGAGTGGCGCAGGTAAAAGCAGTTTAATTCGTCTGGTTAACCAGCTGGAAAAACCAACATCCGGTACGGTTACCGTAGACGGAGTAGATTTAAACAAACTGGATGCCAAAGCTCAGCGTGAGCATAAGAAAAAAATCGGCATGATTTTTCAGCATTTTAATTTACTGGAATCTAAAACAGTTGCCCAGAATATTGCAATTCCATTAATTTTACAGGGATTAAAACGTGATGAAATTGACCGCAGAGTTGATGCAATGTTGTCATATGTTGATCTGGCAGGTAAAAAGCAAAGTTATCCCAGCCAGTTATCCGGTGGTCAAAAACAGCGTGTCGGGATTGCCCGTGCCCTGATTACAGAACCAACAATATTATTGTGTGATGAGGCTACTTCTGCATTAGACCCTCAGACTACTTTATCTATTCTGAAACTATTAAAACAAATTAATAGCGAACGCAATATCACTATTTTACTGGTTACTCATGAAATGGAAGTGATTAGCTCCATTTGTAATAAAGTAGCGGTGATGGAAAAGGGGCAGGTAATTGAGAAAGGAACTGTACTTGATATTTTCTCTGCCCCTCAGCAAGAGACAACGAAAAAATTTGTCAGCACAGTAATCAATGCAAAAATACCCGAAGCAGTGTTGGATAGTCTGGTTGAACAGGAAAATATATTCAGGTTGGAATTTTTAGGTAATTCAGCCAGAGAACCAGTAGTTAATGAGCTTATTTTAAAACAACTGGTGGAAATTAACATACTTTTTGCCAATATGCGCGAAATAGGCGGAGTAGTACTGGGAAGTATGTTTATCCAGATGAATGGTATTGAGACAGATGTAGAAAAAGCGTTGGCATTTTTGCAGGACAGAGGCGTTCGAGTGGAAAGAGGTGGTGTATGAATCAGTGGTTTGATACCTCATTAACTGCTGACCAGTTTGGTACGGCAATATTGCAAACTTTCAATATGGTCAGTATCTCATTTGTTCTGGGATCGATACTGGGAACAGCCTTAGGTGTACTGTTATTGCTTACCCGTCAGGGAGGAGTATGGCCAAAGCCGATACTGTATAATTTGCTAAATATTATTATTAATATTGTTCGTTCATTACCTTTTATCATTTTGCTGATATGTGTGTTACCGATAGCCAGTCTTGCTATCCATACATCTATTGGTACCAAGGCAATGATCATTCCGTTGATTATTTTTGTTTCGCCTTATATTGCCCGGTTAATTGAAAATTCCTTATTAAGCGTACCGGCAGGTATTATCGAAGCAGCTCAATCAATGGGAGCAACCAATTTTCAGATTATTCGCTATTTTATTTTACCTGAAGCCATGCCCTCTATTTTGCTGGCCTTAACCACAGCTCTTATCGGATTAATTGATGCTACAGCTATGTCTGGTACAGTTGGTGGCGGAGGCATCGGTGATTTAGCTGTTAATTACGGATATCAGCGATTTGATTATGTAATTATGATTGTAACAGTTATCGTTCTGGTATTAATTGTTCAAATTATTCAGACCCTGGGTAACTGGCTCGCAGCTAAGACCAAAAAAAATTAACTTTCTATTTATTAAAAACGGCTTATTTTAAGCCGTTTTTGATGTTTGCATGTATATAAATTTCTTATCTTTGGTTATAAGCAGTCAGTCTTTTAATATTCATATGCAATGATTAGACTACCCAGCTATATTATATTTTTTCCATAAGCCAATTAATCATTAATTCACATAAATAAAACGTACTTGCTGTTATGTGAATTAAAAATATTAAATTGACTATCATCGGAGCCAATAGCATGAAGTTTTTTAAGCAAATTATTATTTTAATTACTGCCTGTCTGGTACTGGGAGCCTGTCAGCAGGATAAAACCAGTAATAAACAGATTATTGTCGGCACTTCACCCGGCCCCTATAGCCAGCTTTTTCTTGATGCAGTAAAACCTATTCTGGAAAAACAGGGATATCAAATTAAACAAATTGATTTTTCTGATTTAATGCAGGCTGATATCGCTTTACAACAAGGCAGTATTGACGTAAATGTTGATCAGCATACTGCCTATATGGATGCATTTAATCAGAATAAAAAAGCCGATCTGATTGCTTTAACTCATATTCCTACTGTGCCAACAGCAATTTATTCTAAACGCCATACAAACTTGCAGGCAATAAAAAAGGGAAGTGCTATTGCAGTACCAAACGATCCGGCAAATGCTGCACGAGCCTATCGTCTGCTGGCAAAAGCTGGCTGGATTACCCTTAAGCCTTCAACCAATCCGGGAATGATCTCTAAAAATGATATCAAGACAAATCCTTATGAATTGAATATCACTGAGCTGGATCCGGGTAATATTCCGCGTACTTTATCAGATTTTGATTATTCAGTTATACCCGGAAGCAGGGCATACGCAGCCAAAATTAATCCTGATCTTGCCCTGTTACAGGAAGATATTATTCCTTCATTTGAGTTAGTTGTAGCGGTAAGAGCCGATAATGCACCAAAAGCATGGGCACAGGCTGTGAAATCAGCTTATAGCTCAGCAGAATTCAAACAGTATATGCAAACACACAATACTAAAAATTACTGGTATGTGCCGAAAGAAAATAACTGAAACAGATGCATAGTTATAAAAAAACTGCCTTTAGACAAAAGGCAGTTATAATTATGTGCAGTGAATTATAGCTTATGCTGCAAAGCGTTTTTCTACTTCATTCCAGTTAACGATTTCCCAGAAATTACTTAAGTAATTCGGACGGCTGTTGCGATAGTCAATATAATATGCATGTTCCCAGACATCGCATGTCAGCAAAGGAGTGTTGTCAGTGGTCAGTGGTGTAGCTGCATTACTTGTTGAAACCAGATCAAGATTACCGTCCGGTGTTTTTACCAGCCAGGCCCAGCCTGAACCGAAAGTACCTGCAGCTACTTTGTCGAACGCTTCTTTGAATGCATTAAAATTGCCCCATTTCGCATTGATAGCGTTAGCCAGAGCACCATTTTCAGTTAATGCCGCACCTTTAGGTATAAAGCCAAACCAGTAAAATGTATGATTCCAGGTTTGAGCTGCATTATTAAATAACCCGCCCGAAGATTTTCTGACAATTTCTTCCAAAGGCATATTCTCAAACTCTGTTCCCTTAATTTGGTTATTCATATTGGTGATATAGGTCTGATGATGTTTGCCATAATGATATTCCATTGTTTCTTTTGAAATATGTGGTGCCAAAGCATCAAGGGAGTATGGTAGTACTGGTAATTTATGTTCCATGGTTGCGATTCCTTCTGATAGAGTGAGTATTGCGTTTTTTGCAGTGAGCTCGATGTAGAGAGTTATATAAGATATATTTGCAAATATATAGAACATTTAACTCACTTTAAACCATTATATGGTTCGTTAATATTGTAATACACAGCCCTTATTACCCGCAAATAAGCAGTCACTTAATGGTAAAATTAAAAAAGTTGTTAAAAAAGTCAGAAGACATGGAAGAAAACGATATCAGTGCAGAAGAAACAAATCAGTTAGCTATGCCGCCGCATTCGATGGAAGCAGAACAGTCGGTTTTAGGCGGGCTGATGCTCGAAAACAGTGCATGGGACAGAATTGCAGATTTAATTGATAAAGACGACTTCTATCGTCATGAACATCGCCTTATATTCAGAGCAATTAAAGCATTAGTAGAGCTCTCACGTCCGGCGGATGTGATAACAGTACAGGAAGAGCTGCAAAAGAGAGAAGAGCTTGAAATGGCCGGTGGTCTGGAATATTTAATAACACTGGCACAAAACACCCCTTCAGCAGCAAATATCCGGCGTTATGGAGAAATTGTTCGTGAACGTTCCATAATGCGCCAGCTGGCTCAAGTAGGAACACAAATTGCCCGTTCGGCTTATAGTCCTCAGGGAAAAGATGCAGCACAAATGCTGGATGAAGCCGAAAACAGCGTTTTTCAGATTGCTGAATCAACTGCACGATCAAAACAGGGTTTCCTGACAATGCCGGTGCTGCTAAAAGAAGTTGTGGCACGAATTGACTACTTGTATTCGCGTGATAACAAAAACGATGTAACTGGTGTTTCAACCGGTTTTATTGATCTCGATAAAAAGACATCAGGTCTGCAACCGGGAGATCTGATTATTGTTGCAGGTCGTCCGTCTATGGGTAAAACGGCTTTTTCACTAAATATTGCAGAGCATGTCGCTATTGCAGAAAAATTACCGGTAGCTGTTTTTTCAATGGAAATGGGTGGTGCTCAACTGGTATTGCGAATGCTTGGTTCAGTAGGCCGTGTCGATCAGAGTGTTCTGAAAACTGGACAATTGCAGGATGAGCATTGGGGTAAACTCAATGATGCAGTAGTTAAGCTCACAGATGCCCCAATGTTTATTGATGAAACCCCCGGATTAACAGCGCTGGAAGTGCGTGCCCGCGCTCGCAGACTGGCACGTCAGCAAGGCGGTAAACTGGGATTAATTGTACTGGATTATCTGCAATTAATGTCTGGTTCAGGCCGCTCAGACAACCGTGCTTCTGAGCTGGGTGAGATTTCACGATCTTTAAAATCATTGGCTAAAGAACTTCAGGTTCCTATAATTGCTTTGTCACAACTATCCCGTACGGTGGAGCAACGTACCGATAAACGACCTATGATGTCAGATTTACGTGAGTCTGGAGCTATCGAACAGGATGCTGATCTTATTATGTTTATGTATCGTGATGAATACTATCATCCAGACAGTCAGTTTAAAGGATTGGCAGAATGTATTATTGGTAAACACCGTAATGGTCCAACCGGAAAAGTTCATCTTACCTTTCAGGGGCAGTTTACTAAATTTGATAATGCGGCCATGCCTGATGGTTATTTTGATGAATAAAAATCCCTTATTTATTATATTAGTAGTCTAAATCATATGTTTTGATGTAAAATTAATTTAAAATAAGTGTATATTAACTTGTGTCCGGCTTATTAGAATTAAGGTTAGAAAATGGCTTCATCTAAACCAACAAATGCTGGTTTTACTTTAATTGAATTGTTAATTGTCATTGCTATTACTGCCATACTGGCTGCAATAGCATTACCGGCTATGAACAGATTGGTTGCATCACACAGGACAAATAACCGAGCAGATCAGATGCTTGCAATGTTTCAGTTTGCAAGAGCTGAAGCTATTCGTACCAATAAACCTGTATTAATTTGTCCTACTGTAATCAAAAAAGGTACAGGTACAAATAATATTTGCAAAATATTTAAAGATTATTCCGATGGGAAGGGATGGGAAGGCTTTCTTGCATTTAATGATAACGATCTAGATGGAACATTTACAATCACTGATACACCTGTGCGAACTGTTGCGATAAATCAGAACACGGATAGGATCAAAGTAAAACTTAACTGGGGAATATGTAAAAATAATACAAATAAATGTACAGACAAAATTACAGATCAAAGCATGTTGGCATTTATGCCGAATGGACAATTCGGTCTAGGTTATAGTGATGATTCTACTAAATGGACAATAGGGACTTCCAATGTAGCTATAGAAATATTTGATGCTAATTACGAAAATATTAGACGTCGCATTGTTATATCACCTAGCGGCAGACCTGTATCATGTTATGGTAATTCTAAAAATGGTTCTGTTTCTGCTTCTACACTTTGTATTGCAAGCCTAAAATAGAGTATATCAAGGAATTATATGGATAAGTATATGTACCGGTATATTTCAGTCAGGATATTATATTCATCAAATAGATTTCAGCGTCAGAATGGATCTACAATCATTGAAGCTATTGTGGCCATGTTTGTCTTGTCATTTGGTGTACTTGCATTAATGCTGGCTCAGATCACTGCAGTTCATACATCTGTAAATGCAGCGAATCAAGGAGAGGTAACCAGAGCAGTACAAAATTACATTGAACTGATGAATTCTCAACCAAAAATTTCTTTAGAAGTAACAGAAGATGCAGCAAAAAATAAGATATTTACTTTGAAAAAGGATTTTTCAGATTTTAATAATAAAAATTGTTCAACTCTCCTCAATATTAATTTAACAAATGCTAAGGTAAACAGCTGTGTAATTACAGATGGTCAGATTACTGTAACCTGGTGGGGGCAGATTCTTAATAAGGATGATGATAACAATGATGATAACAATTTAAAGGATAAAAATCTATTTTCGTATTCCCTGACTGCAGGTCAGTCATGAACACAACAGACAAAAATACAAAGATTGATCCAATAATGAAAATAGTTAAAATCACTAATTTAAAACAAATTCCACGCCGGCAGCAAGGATTCAGTCTGGTCGAACTGATGGTGGCATCTGCAATCAGCATAATTGTTTTATTGGCTGCCAGCTCTACATTTTTAACAACGTATAAATTAAAAGAACAGGTTAAAACACGTATTAGTTATGAACAAGATGTGCGTAATGCAGCAAATGTAATTCGTAGCGATATGCGGCAGTTGGCTGATTTTAGTTGTATGAATCCCCCATCGACATCCCAATTAAACTCTATATTCGAAAATGCATTTAGTGTGAAAAATAAACAGTTTTTATCAACTGATTTACCAACCGCATCTTCTAGTATTGCTGTAAAACCAGTAACAGGCAGTAAGCCTTTAGTGTTAACTTATGTAAGTGATAAATTAGTCAATAGTATTTTGTCTTCGAAATGTCAAACTAATATAGATGATGAAGACATAAGTGGTGCGGTTTATATAGTTGGAACTACAAATTTGGATCCAGATCCGGGATTTTATCGAATAAATTATTCTAATAAAACATTTAGCGCCCCACAACTGGTAGTAAGAAATGTCACTGCTGTAAATTATCATTTTGATTATGATAATCATACTGCAAATGATTGCCCCAGTGCTGCCAGTGCTGCCGGCAGCAAACTCCCTCCGCCTTTGAAAGCCAATGTAACACGTACAACTAATCTTAATTTCAAGTATGAAAAGCCACCTGTTTTAATTGGAGTAACCCTCACAGTAAGACCTAATGGAACAAATGATAATACAACTATCAATTATGAAATTAATGCCTCTGTACGACAAGGTGAAGTTTGTGTAAGTAGCAAAATTTAATTTTATAGACCAATTACTCTGGAAATCGTTGCAGACATGAAAATTAAAAATAAAACCTTACAATCCAGTCAGTCTGGTTTTGCATTATTTTTAGTGCTGATTATGATGATAGTTATTGCTTTTCTTGTAGTAGTAACTATGCAAAGTACATCGATGGATACGCGAACCAGCGCTAATGATAGCGATCATCAGCTTGCATTTCAAAACGCACAGCTTGGTTTGGCTGATGCTGAAAAGAAAATTAGTGAGTGGCCTGGTTTAAAGACAGCACAGCAATTTAACTGTGATTGTAAAGCAGGATTATGTGCAGCAAAAGGAATAGATCCGGCAAAAGTAAACAGCAAAATAGCTAAAGTTGAATCCTGTACTGATTTAAAAGATGTTTGGAAACGATCTGGAGTATTTACAGATATAAAAGATAGTGATCCATCATTCAAATATCCAGATAAGCAAAATGAGAAGGCAGAGTATCGTTATGTAATTGAATATTTAGGGCCTGATACTAAAGCAGGAGTAGGGTATTATATATTCCGAATTACTGCAAAAGGCTGGGGACAAAATGCTTCAACTTCAAGTATTATTGAAGAAACTATTCAAGCCGCTTTATATGATTATTAATATAAAGATTTATATCTGGAAAAATGCATGAAAAAATATCAAAATGGTTTCTCTTTGATTGAGCTAATGGTGGTAATTGCAATTATGGGGATTTTGACTGCCTTAGCTGTACCGGTTTATAGTAGCTATATTGAGAAAGCAGATTTAACAGATGCTACTACTACACTAGCCAATATCAATCAAGATATAGCACAAACAAAACTAAAACTATTTAATAGAAATTTACTAAAAGATGATCTCGATTCATCAATTAAGAATCAATTGACCAAAAATGGTAATGTAGACAAAAAATATGAAATTGGAGTTACATGTAGTACAACTGATGATTGCACAAAATTTCGTTTATATGCAGAACCTAAAAATGGTGTCCATTTAAAAAAATCAGTTTGGATGAGTAATGACTCAAGTACTTACATTTGTAATACAAAATCTGTAAAAAGTATTACAGATCCATCTCAAAATTCTTTGTGTAGCAGGCAATAAGCATTTTTTATCGTAGTACTATACTTTATTTTATGATGGTATTAAGTAAAATCTGAATTCATGTAATTGATTTATTCAAAATAATATTTAATTCAAATAGTTATCTGTCAAGTACTAATTTTATAGTTTTAACGCAAACAATTATTAATCCAGTTTTGTCTTTGCTGCTGATTTAAAACTTGCAAAAACTCATATTGTACTTTTAATTCATCTATATCTTGTTGTATACGAGGCATATAATAGTTCAACACATAGCGTTTTGCTTCAGTTTCATCAAATTTTGGTTTCATCAGAATCTGTGTTAATTGCTCACTTTTACGTTTATTGTTTGCGGTATGCTGCAAATTAGTGTCCTGATTTCGTTTGTACTGCATTCTGATAAGCCTAAGCCTTGTTTTTTGCATTTGAGTTAATTCAAGCTTGCGTAAGTCACAATTAATCTGACCCGAGGCAAAAGTAGAAAAAGTAAATGTTAATAAGACAAAACCGGCACAATAGCGGGTCATTTTTTGCCAGTATGAAAATATCATTTTGTTCTCCCTTTGATTTCTATCAGTTATTATGAGTATACTTCAATAGCAGTCAAACACATATAATGGTAGTAAACTTGCGTAAATAATATAATTTATTATAGATAATGTTTTAATATGAATAAGTTAACGAAACCGGATTTTTATATTGCTCCTAGTATTTTATCAGCAGATCTTGCCTGTTTGGGCAATGAAATTACTTCCGTAATTAACAGTGGAGCAGACTGGATTCACTTTGATGTTATGGATAATCATTATGTGCCAAATCTTACGTTTGGTCCTATGGTTTGTCAGGCAATAAAACCATATGCTTCTGTTCCCATTGATGTACATTTAATGGTAGAACCAGTTGATGAAATGATTAATGCTTTTGCAAAAGCCGGTGCGGATATTATTACTTTTCATCCCGAAGCAAGTAAGCATGTAGATAGAAGCTTAAATCTAATAAAGACAGCTGGATGTCAGGCAGGGGTGGTATTAAATCCGGCTTCTCCAATAAGCTTATTGGAAGAAGTATTAGATAAAGTAGATGTCATATTACTGATGTCGGTTAATCCAGGTTTTGGTGGACAGAATTTTATTCCATCCACACTGAAAAAAATTCGTAAGGTTAGGGCAATAATTGATGAATATGCCTATGAAAGTAAAAGATTTATCCGATTAGAAGTAGACGGTGGAATCAAAATTGATAATATTGCTCAGATAGCAGCAGCAGGAGCTGACACATTTGTTGCAGGTTCTGCAATTTTTGGTCATAACGATTATTTTAAACAGATTTCTGCTATGCGTGCGCAATTAGCTGAAATAAAATAAACTATTCGTACATCATTTTATTTATATATTAATATTTTTATATATTCTGTCATATAAAATATAGTTTATATTGTTAATTTTTAAAAGGTAGCCAGATAAATTTCAAACTACCTTTTATTATTAATCCTAGTATTTCAAATAGTGTATTCCATTAATGAGCTTCATCCCAATTATGCCCATATCCGACATCAGCAATTAATGGAACTTTTAATTTAGCCACATTTGCCATCAATTGAGGCAAATGTGTTTGTACAGATGACAATTCATATTCAGGTACTTGTAATACCAGCTCATCATGTACCTGCATAATCAATCTGGTTTGCATTTTTTCCTGATCAAGCCATTTATATACAGCAATCATGGCTCGTTTAATTAAATCAGATGCCGTCCCTTGCATCGGAGCATTTATCGCAGCTCTGAATGCTCCGGCGCGTTCGTTAGCATTTGTGCTTTTTAAACCAGGCAGATAAAGACGACGTCCGAATAAGGTTTCTACATACCCATGCTGTAATGCTTGTTCTTTAGTTTTTTCCATATATTCGTGTACACCCGGATATCTGTTAAAGTAACGTGATATAAAGTGTTGCGCAGCCTGCAATTCAATTCCTAATGATTTGGCCAGGCCATATTCACTCATACCATAGATTAAACCAAAGTTAATGGTTTTAGCATAACGGCGTTGTTCTGAGGTTATTTGCTCCTGATTTGTCGCAAAAATTTCTGCTGCGGTACGCTTATGAATGTCCTCATCATGCTGAAAGGCATCAATTAAAGTAGAATCATTAGAAAGATGAGCCATAATCCTTAGCTCAATCTGAGAGTAATCCGCAGAAACAATAAACTGGTCGGGTGGGGCGATAAAACTTTTACGAATACGCCGTCCTTCTTCAGTACGTACCGGAATATTCTGTAAATTTGGATTATTACTGGCCAGACGACCTGTAATAGCGACAGCCTGAGCATAGGTAGTATGTACACGACCGGTACTCGGATTAATTAGTTGCGGTAATTTATCTGTATAAGTGGATTTTAATTTAGCCAGACTACGTGTTTGTAAAATAAGCTTGGGTAGGGGATAATCTGCTGCAAGCTTTTCCAGCACGGTTTCATTGGTAGAAATACCTCCGGATGAAGTTTTTTTCAGGCCGGAAGTAGGAATTCCCATTTTTTCAAACAGAATAGACTGAAGCTGTTTGGGTGAGTTTAAGTTAAAAGACTGTCCTGCCAGTTGATATGCCTGTTCTTCGAGTCGAACCAATTCAGTACCAAGCTCATGGCTTTGCTGAGCCAGTTCCTGACGATCTATTAGCACTCCGGTGCGCTCCATGTTATAAAGTATGTTCTCTACAGGGATTTCGAGATTACGATATAACTCAAGTTGCGCTGTATCCATCTGTTTTCTTAGTAAAATTTCTAGGCGAAAACAAACATCCGCATCTTCTGCTGCGTAATTAACGGCATCTTCAAGCGCGACATCAGCAAAACTGATTTGTTTTGCTCCTTTGCCACATAAATCTTCATAATGAATAGTTTGCCAGTTCAGATGTCGAAGTGCCAATTCATCAAGACCATGGCCTAAATGGCTTTCAATTATATAAGAAGCCAGCATTGAGTCACCGGTAATTCCCTGTAAGTTAATCTTATAGTTAGCCAGAACATGTTGATCATATTTAATATTTTGACCAATTTTTTCTGGTAGATCTGCTTCCAGATAAGGTTTCAGGGTAGCAAGCACAGTTTCAATAGGTAATTGTTCACTGATTACTGCCGGGCTGTGTCCGACAGGTATATAAAATGCTGTTCCTGGTTCTAAAGCAATACTGATACCGACAAGATGCGCATTCATCGCATCCAGGCTATCTGTTGCTGTATCCAGAGCAATAACTTTAGCGTTGTTTAATTGTCGTTGTAATTTATTTAATTGTTCAATTGTGGTAATAGCTGAATAGTTTTTGGGTATATTTCTGATTTGTTCAGTTTCTGCTGTATTTTCTATAATTTTAGTATCAGTACTATTATCGGTTTCAATATCACTAAACAGATCATTAGCAGGCTGAGAAGTTTCATTCATATTCTCGTGACAATGATTTTGTGCTTCTTTTAACCAGCTTTTGAAACCAAGTTGCTTGAATTGTGAAATTAATTCTGCCCAATTCGGAGTTTTTCGCTGTAAATCTTCAATTCCGTGCGGTATCTCATGATGTAAATCTACATCAGTTTTAATAGTAATTAATTGATAGGACAGGGGCAATTTTGATAATGCAATTCTAAGATTTTCACCAACTTTACCTTTAATTTCATTAGCATGTTCAATAATATTTTGTAATGAACCATATTCCTGCAGCCATTTAACCGCTGTTTTAGGACCACATTTTTCCACACCGGGTACATTATCAACTTTATCACCAATCAGACTAAGATAGTCTATTATCTGGTTCGGTTTTACGCCAAATTTATTAATTACACCTTCAATATCAAGCTTTTCATTGTTCATGGTATTGACAAGCGTAATTTGGCTGTTAACCAGCTGAGCCATGTCTTTATCACCAGTAGAAATAATAACCTGATAACCGGCTTGTTCTGCTGAATAAGCTAATGTACCAATTACATCATCTGCCTCAACACCTTTGACAGATAAGACCGGCCAGCCCATTAATTTCACTAATTCTGGTAACGCTTCAGCTTGTGGTCTAAGTTCTTCTGGCATCGGCGGACGATTAGCTTTATATTCAGGATAAAGCTGATGGCGAAAATTTTCGCCTTTAGCATCAAATATACAACAAGCATAATCATGTGGTGTATCTAAGCGTAAACGCCGTAACATATTTAGTACACCATATAATGCACCTGTGGGCATACCTGTTGGACTGGTTAATGGCGCAAGAGCATGAAATGCCCGATATAAATAAGATGAACCGTCTACCAGTAATAGTTTTTTTTGCATAATTATTCCAGAAATATCAGTTCTTACTTACACATCCATTATTAGAAGCAAGAAACAGATGTTAGATATAAAGCCTCAATTAATTTGTATTTTACGATAAAAAATATTATTAGTAATTTAAAACTATGATTGAATTAGCCAAGTATTATTGAACGAAGCTTTAACAGATTAAATTTCGCATAATATATATTATGTTAAATTTTAGTATTATATTTAGCTAGTAATAAATATCAATAACAACCTGACTGCCCTAATATATTAAACTTAATATCGTTGACTTGTTTTAGCATTCTGTTTGCAATGAGCACTGCTTCCTGCATCTATCCTTGCATTTCTATCATCTTTATAAGCCTTTGCTATACAAATACTGGACGCATGCCCTATTGCGATCTGTTTACATTTTATTGTCTGTTAACTTGTAGCAATTTATCCGCTAGTAATCTTCTTTAAAGAAATTAAGTTATTGTATTTAAAATTTTGCTGCGATATCTGAATATACCAAACTTCAAATTTCGCAGCACTCTAACATATTATGGTTACATAAATTGTATGTTTAAATTATTTTTGTTTCCAGCGTTGCTGAGATTCACGAATAACACTTTTTGCCTCTTCTATATCTCCCCAGTTTGTTACTTGGGTTGTGCCGGCCTTTTTTAAATCTTTATAATGGTTGAAATGAAACTCAATTTGTTTTATTAATTGTGCCGGTAGGTCGGCCAGTGTTTGAATTGCATTACCATTATTGCGATCGTCGGCTGGTACAACTACAATTTTGTCATCCACTTCGCCATCATCAACAAATTTCATTACGCCAATAATTCTGGCTTCCAGATAAATACCGGTAGTCAATGGCTGATCGGTAATGATTAATGCATCCAGTTCATCACCATCTTCATCCAGCGTTTGCGGTATAAACCCATAGTTGGTTGGTTTTGCAAAAATACCAGGTTCAACGCGATCGAGTTTCATGGTAGCCAGTTTTCTGTCCCATTCTATTTTATGGTTTGATCCGGCCGGAATTTCAACTACTACATTAATAATACCGCCGTCTACATTACCAGCATCCAGAATCTGATTAAAATCTGCCATAATTAAATGTCCTGCTTTAAAGTTTAAGTAGGCGTATTGTAAACAATGGCTTTTTGTTTGCCCATATTTTATTTAAATTTTACCGGGTAAAAAACAATTCATAGCTATTCGTATTCGATAGTTTTTACTAAAAGGCAAACTATATTAAGTTTGCCTTTTGGATTAAAACTAGATTTTATAGCCGTTCAGTTCTTTGATTTTGCTTTCAGATTTTTTAATGACACAATTATCATAATTTATTTGAGTTTCATTAAGATTCTGGGCTGTTGGTCTGGAAAGGCAATATTGGTTTACCTCATCAGACCACTGTTCAAATGTCTGATTCAGGTTCTGTTGTATATCTTCCGGAATTGTTGACCAGGTTAAGTTTACTCTTTTTAATGCGTCAGTTGCCATTTTATCCATTTGAGCTGTTTTTTCCTGTTTAATATCAGCCAGAGAAGATGCCTGCTCATCAAGTAAACTTTGTGCCCGGCTATTTAGTATCATGGTTTCGCAATACTGATTAGCCACTTGTTGTGCTAATGGTGTGCTGTAACCTGATAAAGAACAATTAGCTGCTAATGCAGTGCTATCCCAATCTTTCTGTTCTTGCTGCACTGTTGCTTTGAAATCAGGATCAAGACTAGCCCATACAGAGCGTAAATTAGCTACTGCATTAGCACGTTCTTGCTGAAATTTAATCAATAGTTTATTGAGTTCTTCAGGCGTTTTTTTATTAAGATTCAAACCTGTTTCATCTGTGTCTGCTTCCGTTGTATCACTGGGTTGCTGGGCATTCACTGTGATAACACTACTGGCCATACTGGCTGAAAGAGTATTCGGGTCATTAACAGGAGGTGTATTTACTCTATTGCTGAAGAAAATAAAAAACATCGCTACAAGTATGATTATTCCAATCATGATAATTAAAATAATCTTGACACTGTTACTGTGAGATTGCTGATTTTGAACCTGAGCAGGCTGTTCTATAAATACTGGAATTGATTCATCCTGAGATTCTGCAGATTCTGGGAAGGATGTATTTGTATTTATAGGCTGTTGCTCTTGATTTGATAAGAGTAAAGCTTTTTGAGCTTCATACTCTTCTTTAGTAATCGCTCCTTTTTCAAGCAAATCAAATAATGCTTCCAATTCTTCAGTTATAGAAGATTTATCCATACCCTAACCCTTTAATGTAGACTGTTAATATATAAAGGTTATAACATAAATTAAAGATTTATTTATAGTAAATTTTTATTTGTTTCTGGTATCCGGGCATTGAAATTATTTTTGATATTACTTGAATTTTGATTCTTATAGTCTCAATGGTAAAAAATGGTAAAAAATATATAATTTAAATTTTGAATTAATTGGATTAGCAATGAATAATAGAACTAAACGACTTTTATATTTAATTGAAATGGTTTTCGGAGGAAGTCAAACGAAATTTGCTAGAGCAATCAATAGATCTAATGCTCAAGTAAATGCACTGGTAAGAGAACGCAAGCCTATTGGAGACGCTTTAGCGTTAAACATAGAGAGAACACTTAACCTACGTATCGGCTGGTTTGATATTCCTATTGAAAAGATTGAAGACCAAGTAAATCAAATTACAAATAAAACAGGCACCAACGATATACATTATATTTCTGTTGGGTTAATGAAAATGGCAGAAGAAAACATTTTGCTAAATAAAGATGAAGATGAAGTAGATTTACCTTTTTATACTGATATACGCCTTTCTCCCAGGAATGGGTTTTCTGAGGATATTCAGAATTACAATAATCAAAAATTACGATTTTCGCGTCATATTCTTAGCAAAAATAATATTAATCCTGAATATGCTTTTTGTTTAGAAGTTGAGGGTAACAGCATGGCTCCAATAATTCCTGATGGTGCTATTATTGGTATAAATTGCGAGGATAAAATTCTTCGCGATGATAAACTGTACGCTATAAACCATGATGGACTTTTAAAAATTAGAATTTTAAGAAAAAAAACTAGTAATAAAATATTACTTCAAAGTTATAACGCTATTTCATATATTAATGAAGAAGTTAGTCTAAAAGATATCAATATTATTGGTCGCATTTTTTGGTGGTCAGTATTCCTGTAGTCAATCACTTAATTGATATTTTTCCAGCCTGATTAGTCACCTTAGGTGTAATCCTGACAATGGTGATTTAATTAAAATACATTTACGAGTGTGCTTGTTTGAATTTAAAAGATAGGGTTTTACGATGATTTCTATCAAAACCATTTAAAAGTATTTAAATACTAATTTAATCAGTACAATAGTACCTTTATTTAAGGTAATAATATGAATGGCTTAAATGAACGCTTAAAAAAAGCGCGGTTAGAAAAAGGAATAAGTCAAAGGGAATTAGCAGCCAGAATTGGCAGAGCCCAGTCAGCAATTGCTGCCCTTGAATCAGGACGCAATAAAGAAAGTACAAATATAGCAACAATTGCACAGGTACTTGGTGTCGACCCTGTATGGTTGGAAACAGGTAATGGACAAATGAAAAATGCTTATAAATCAGATGAAATAATTTATGAGAATCAAGCACGAAACGGATTTATTCAATTCAAGAAGATTGACTTATTCGCAGACTCTGAAAACGAAATAAGATTGGTTGAAATTTCAGAAGAATGGGTCAGGAAAAACATAGGTAATGATTTTAAAAATACTTTTATAATTACTGCTCCAGATGATTCTATGTATCCAACTTTTTCTAATAGGGATTTGTTATTTGTAAATATTGCAATTAAATGTCATCGTGGCGATGGTGTATATCTGATTGCTACACCGAAGAGTCTGCTTGTTAAGCGTATACAAGCAACGATTTGCGGTGATTTAAAAATAATAAGTGATAACAAAAATTATGCCCAAGAAATCATTTCACCTGCAAAGCTGAAATCTATACATATTTATGGAAAGATTGAAGCTGCTTTTGCATTCAAAACTTTGTAATAGAACTTTATTAACACAAAAGCCTTGATTTAAGGCATAAATATGTAAGCTAGCTGATGCAGAATAGAGTCTCGATGTATGAGCTAAAAGCAATGGTAGGATTGCAATTACTGGAAATGTTGCAGAAGTACGCTCATCTGGACAATGATCATTTACACGCACACGCAGCTAAGATTGACAGCCTCATGCAAATTGCATGTCAAAAAAATGGCAAACACAGAAATTCAATGGACTATTCATTAACACTTAAACAGTACTGTAACCTATTGAATATAATGGGTTAGTTTGTGGTGGGTCGTCAGGGGATCGAACCCTGGACAAATGGATTAAGAGTCCACTGCTCTACCAACTGAGCTAACGACCCAATAGGATTGCTGATTATACGCGTCTTTACACTGAAGGGCAATATTTAATACGGTGGTGTATAAATATTGCCCTTAGTAAAATTTTTATAAATTGAGATTCAATAAATCGTTGATATTTATGCGCGTAATACGCTTAATCCGCCCAGATAAGGTTGTAAAGCCTCTGGAATATTAATGCTTCCATCCTCATTCTGGTGATTTTCCAGTAATGCAACCAAAGCTCTGCCAACTGCCAGGCCTGAACCATTTAATGTATGTACCAGCTGATTTTTGCCGTCATTATCTTTAAATCTTGCTTGCATACGCCGTGCCTGGAAATCTTCGCAGTTTGAGCAGCTGGAAATTTCCCGATAAGTGTTTTGTGCAGGTACCCATACCTCCAAATCATAGGTTTTAGCGGCACTAAATCCCATATCACCTGTACAGAGAACAATTACCCGATATGGTAATTCCAAAAGCTGAAGAATTTTTTCGGCGTGACCAACCATTTCTTCCAGAGCAGCATATGAATTTTCCGGTCGCTGAATCTGCACCATTTCCACTTTGTCAAACTGATGCTGCCGCATCAGTCCGCGTGTATCTTTACCGTAGGAACCTGCCTCAGAACGAAAACATGGTGAGTGTGCGGTGAGTTTTTTAGGTAATTCATCTTTGCTCAGAATACGTTCACGCACGGTATTAGTCAGGGTAATTTCTGCGGTTGATATCAGATATTGTTCCTGTGTATTTTCTTCGCCTCCGCAGCTTACTTTATACATATCTTCAGCAAACTTAGGTAATTGTCCGGTACCTAACAGAATTTCAGGATTAACAATATAAGGAGTGTAATGTTCTGTATAACCATGCTGCTGAGTATGGGTATCAAGCATAAATTGTGCCAGTGCACGATGCAGGCGAGCTATCGGACCCCGCATTAATGAGAATCTTGCTCCGGATAGTTCAGAGCCGGTTTTGAAATCTAAGCCTAGCGGTTCACCTAAATCAACATGATCCTTAATTGCAAAATTAAATTGTCTTGGCGTACCGAATCGGCGGATTTCGATGTTGTCATTCTCATCTTTGCCCACAGGAACGTCACTATGCGGTAGATTCGGAATTGTCAGGATCAAATTATTAATTTGATTTTGTATGGTTTGGTAGTCTTGATCAACCTTTTCCAGTTCTGTCTTAATTTGGGTTACTTCAGCCATTGTCTGGTTAGCTTCATCATGTTTGCCCTGACCTTTTAGTGCACCAATCTGCTTAGACAGATTATTGCGTTTAGATTGCAACTCTTCTGTGCGTATTTGTAATTGTTTACGCTGTTGTTCCAGTCGGGTGAAAGTTTCGGTATCCAGATTAAAACCACGAGTCTGTAATTTTTGCGCAATACTGTTGATATCCTGACGGAGTAATTGAATGTCTAGCATAATAATATAGTGTGTTTAGTGACAGATTATAGCCATTATTGTAAACGATTCATTGCTAAAATGAATGCATACAAATTTTATTTAGCTTATAAGCTGGGTTTATTTAATGTTAGCTATTTGACAGGTTAGCCAATTGTTGTGTTTTTTGGATAAATTCTGTTTGTTTCGCTTTTGCCTTACCAGAATCTATGGCGGTAATGGCTAAATCAACACCCTCTTCTAATGAAGAAGTTATGTCTGCCGCATAGATTGCAGCAGCTGCATTGAGCACGACTATATCACGGCAAGGTCCTTTTTCTCCATTTAATACGCTATTCATAATATGCAGCGATTCTTCACTATTGGCCACTTTTAAAGGTTTTAAGTCTTCAATTACCGGCATGTCAAACTGAGCCGGATGGATATCGTATTCCATGATAGTGCCATTTTTTAATTCAGCTATGCGGGTTGTGCCGGTAAGTGTAATTTCATCCAGTCCGTCACTTCCATGTACAACTAAAACATGTTTGCTGCCAAGCTGTTTCAGTACACGAGATAAAATCCCGACCAGATCAATATGGAATACCCCTAAAACCTGGTTGGATGCTGTTGCCGGATTGGTTAATGGTCCTAGTATATTAAAGACGGTACGTACGCCTAATGCCCGACGTACGGGAGCTACATAACGCATGCTGTTATGATGATTTGGTGCATACATAAATCCGACACCAAGCTGATCGATACATTCTCCTACTTGTTCAGGAGCTAATTCGAGTGCAGCACCCATGGCTTCAATGATGTCAGCAGAACCGCTTGAAGAAGATACGGAACGTCCTCCATGTTTGGCCACTTTTGCTCCGGCTGCTGCAACTACAAACATGCTGGTTGTAGATATGTTGAATGTATGTGCACTGTCTCCACCCGTCCCAACGATATCGACTAGATGTTCACGCTGCTGTACAGGTACTTTTGTTGAGAATTCGCGCATAACGGTTGCCGCAGCCGCGATTTCCGATACGCTTTCTACTTTAATACGTAATCCGATTAAAATAGCAGCTATGACTTCAGGCGCCACTTCTCCGTTCATTATCTGGCGCATTAAATCTGTCATTTCATCATAGAATAATTCATTGTTGTCCAGTAAACGATTAAGTGCCTGTTGCGGCGTTATCATGATAATTCTTTCTAAAATATAACTATTTTTAAAATTTTTACTTTATTAGTTATGCTGTTGCAGAAAATTGTGCAACATTGCATAACCATTTTCGGTAAGTAATCCTTCAGGATGAAACTGAACACCTTCTACAGGCAGAGTTTTATGTCTGATACCCATAATTTCGTTGTCATCAGTCCAGGCAGTTATTTCGAGACAATCGGGTAAAGTTTCTTTTTCTATAACCAGACTATGGTATCGGGTACAATTTACCGGATTAGGCAGGTTATTGAAAAGGGAGTTATTGTGATGGTAAACAGGTGAAATTTTACCATGCATAACTTTTTTGGCACGTACTATATTTCCGCCAAAAGCATAAGCTATACTCTGATGTCCCAGACAAATACCCAGTATCGGTATTGTGTGTGCAAAATGTTTAATGGTATCAACAGAAATACCAGCTTCTCTGGGTGTGCATGGACCCGGACCGATGACAATTTTATCCGGAGCCAGTCTGCTAATATCTTGCAGTGTAATTTCATCATTATGTTTAACAATTACGTTTTCGCCAAGCTCACCAAGGTATTGCACTATATTAAAGGTAAAGCTATCGTAATTATCTATAAACAAAAGCATTGGCAATACCTTTTAAAAGAAATATCAAGTTGTGAACAAATGAGAGATGGCTAAAACTGGTTAAAGTAAACTTTCCAGTGGGAGTAAGGAGAGCATTTTTACCCAGACACGCTGCCAAAAAGTGGTATCCGGTTCATGATGATAAACCTTTGTTTGATTTTTGTCGTTGGTTTCTGTCCATTCCAGCTTGCCTTGTGGTGTTAGTTTTACCTGATAAGTAACATATGGCAATGCTTCATTAATCGCTTGATTCATAAATTGTGCCATTTCCGGAGACTGTATTACGACACCCATTTCTGTATTGAGTCGTGCCGAACGTGGATCAAAGTTTAATGAACCGATATATAGCTGTTGTCCGTCGATAGTAAAAGTTTTAGCATGCAAGCTTGATTCGGAATTACCTGTAAATGCACGGTCACGAGGTCCTTTTAAAAAGCCTTGATTTTTGAGTTCATAAATTTCTACTCCTTCTTTTAACAACGGTGTTCTATAGTGAGAATAACCAGAATGTACTGCTGCCACATCGGTTGCTGCTAAGGAGTTTGTGAGAATACGTATCTTTACACCCTCTTCTCGTAATTTTTGCAGATATTCAAGACCCGTCTGTGTGGGTACAAAATACGGAGTGATAACCAGTAAATCTCTTTGTGGTTCAACAACAGATGCAGCGAGTGCGTTCAGAGTTAAACTGGCTTTTTGATATTTAATTACCGGTGGTTGTTCTGTATCAGGTTCAATTAAAAGATTATTGTCAGACTGGGTGGCTTCTACTTTTCTCCTGTTTTTGGGCAGAGCTTTATCAGGATTGTCACTTACCAATATCAGGTGTGCCCATTGATAATCCAGTGATCCGTCTAATAATCGGTTGGCAAAATTGTCACGATTATAGGCATTATCATAACTATTGGCACGTAGATGATTGAAACTGCGATGTTTAAATATAGGCATGCTTGCCTGTAATTTAATATGGCGGGGATGAACTATACCGTTTAAAG
This sequence comes from Snodgrassella sp. W8135, assembly GCF_016101225.1. Classification (NCBI taxonomy): domain Bacteria; kingdom Pseudomonadati; phylum Pseudomonadota; class Betaproteobacteria; order Neisseriales; family Neisseriaceae; genus Snodgrassella; species Snodgrassella sp. W8135. The sequence goes on along the minus strand of NZ_JACFQX010000001.1, from coordinate 1,010,458 downwards.
GATATGACGAAGCACTGTTCCAGTAGCGGTCAAAATTGTTTGAAACCTGATTAACAATAGGTCCTATGGCGAGAATATCTAAATCTACAAAAAGTGTGCCTTTACCCATATCAAAATATTCATCACCAATATTCCGTCCGCCTAGAATAGTGGCCTGATTATCAGCTGTGATAGATTTATTATGCATACGCCGGTTCAGGCGGGCAAAATCTGTCATGTAGCTTAAAGCGCGCCAGTGCCGGTGCATAAAAGGGTTAAATAATCTGATTTCGATGTTGGGTTCTTGATTAAGTGCTTTTAATATATTATCTAGGCCGACAGTATTATTGTCATCAAGCAATAAGCGAACATGTACACCGCGCTGAGCAGCTAAAACTAATTCATGAAAAAGTAACTGACCGGACGTATCGTTACGCCAGATATAGTACTGTACATCCAGACTGTGTTCTGCGGCGCGAACCAGAGCTATCCGTGCGGCGAATGCTTCATGTCCGTCATCAAGCGGATAAAGACCGGATAAACCTTTATGTTCGGATACAAGTGAAGCATTAGCATAGGCAAGAGAGGACGGAGTGTCGGCAGTAATATGTGTTTCAATACTACGCCCCTGTTGAGAAGGCAGGTTTTGGCAGGCCGCCAGAATAGAGATCAGACCCAGTTTCAGGCACCATGTACAGATACGATTTATATATTTACTTCCCATGTTTATGCCGTATATATTGTTAAACTTCAATCTGTAAAATTCATAGTGACTGAAAATAGCTATAAACCTAAATCTTGCCATATGGCGTCAACTTTAGCTATGGTTGCCGGATCCTTGTGTATTACCTTACCCCATTCACGGTTTGTCTCTCCGGGCCATTTATTGGTTGCATCCAGACCCATTTTCCCGCCAAGTCCGCTAATCGGACTGGCAAAATCCAGATAATCAATCGGTGTATGATCGATTAGTGTCGTATCCCGCACCGGATCCATACGTGTGGTAATTGCCCAGATAACTTCTTTCCAGTCTCTTATATTAATGTCATTATCTACTACAATAATATATTTAGTATACATAAACTGACGCAGGTAGCTCCAGCAACCCATCATTACTCTTTTGGCATGTCCGGCATATTGTTTCTTTATGCTGACAACAGCCATGCGATATGAACAACCTTCCGGAGGCAGATAGAAATCAATAATTTCCGGAAATTGTTTTTGTAATAACGGGATAAACACTTCATTCAGAGCAACCCCCAGAATTGCCGGTTCATCGGGCGGCTTACCAGTATAAGTACTGTGATAAATGGCATTTTCGCGCATAGTAATGCGTTCTACGGTAAACACCGGGAAGTTATCCTGTTCATTATAATAACCGGTATGGTCTCCGTAAGGACCTTCCAGTGCGGTCTCATCCGGGTAAATAACTCCTTCAAGAACAATTTCTGCCCGGGCAGGAACATGCAAATCATTTCCGATACATTTAACCAGCTCAGTACGCGATCCTCTTAATAAGCCGGCAAATTGATATTCACTGAGACTGTCTGGTACCGGGGTGACTGCTCCGAGGATGGTAGCAGGATCACAACCCAGTATGACTGATACAGGATAAGGTTTGTTTGGATATTTTTGTTTAAAAGCCTGAAAATCCAGAGCACCGCCACGATGAGCAAGCCAGCGCATGATTAGTTTGTTTTTTTTCAGTAGTTGCTGTCGGTAAATGCCTAGATTCTGGCGTTTTTTTTCTGGCCCGCGTGTAACTGTTAAGCCCCAGGTAATTAGCGGAGCCGCATCTTCCGGCCAGCATTTTTGAATTGGCAATTGTGTTAAATCTACTTTATCACCTTCTAGAATAATTTCCTGACAAGGTGCTTTTTTGACGATATGCGGAGCCATGCTCCATAAATCTTTGAGTAAAGGTAATTTGGAAAAAGCATCTTTGAATCCTTTAGGAGGATCCGGCTCTTTCAGGTAAGCCAGTGTTTTACCTATTTCACGTAATTGACTGGTATCGTCTGCCCCCATTCCCATGGCAACACGTTCCGGAGTACCAAAAAGATTAGCCAGAACAGGAAACTGGTATGTTGTTCCTGTCTGATTTATAGTATTTTCAAATAATAATGCCGGTCCCTGCTTTTGTAATACACGATCAGCAATTTCTGTTATTTCCAAATGTGGAGAAACTGATGTTTGAATCCGCTTTAATAATTGCTGCTGCTCAAGAACAGCAATGAATTCCCGCAAGTCACGATATTTCATAACATGATCTTTCAAATTTTACTTGCTGTGTAATTGTTGCTGCGCCCTGCCGAATTCTCCATTTAACAGCAGGGGTATAGCATTCACAGATTTGTGTAAAGCTTCGTCTATCAAAACTTTTTCTTCGGCTAATGGTTTATGCAATACATAATGGACAACAAGATTACGATCACCCGGATGACCAATACCTAGTCGTATCCGGTAAAAATCTGCGGTGCCCAGCCAGGCCTGTATATCTTTTAGTCCGTTATGACCGCCATTTCCTCCGCCTTTTTTAAACCTGATCTGGCCACAGGGAATATCCAGCTCATCATGAATTACCAGTATTTCCTCAGGTGATATTTTGAAGAATTTGGCTATAGATTGCACGGATGTGCCTGATTTGTTCATGTATGTGGAAGGTTTAAGCAGCCAGATTTCATTTTCGGGTAAGTTAACTTTTGCTACTTGTCCAAAAAATTTTTTTTCTTCTTTTAAGCTGATTTTCCATAACCTGGCAAGTTCATCAATGAAATCAAAACCTATATTATGCCGTGTATGTTCATATTCTGTGCCCGGATTGCCCAAGCCAACTATTAGCCTGATATGAGACATGTATATTCCTCGGGAATTACAAACTGTTTAAAAGTTAACTGGAAAACTATTCTTTTTGCTTTGCACGCCGTCGCCGGTTTTCTTTCGGATCAATTAGTAACGGTCGGTAAACTTCAATTCGATCCCAATTGGATAATATATAATTATCATTAACTTTTTTACCGAATATACCAATGGGTGCTGCATAGAAATCGGTTTGTGGAAATTTTTCTGGTAAATCTGACTGTAATAATGCCTGACGTGCACTGCTTCCTGCCGGAACTTTTCCCTGCCAGAGATGCTGATAATCAGTGGTGGCATATACTGCTTCAACAACAATTTCAGTCATCATAGCGTCTGTTTGCTTCCTTAATAAAAGCATCAACCAATGTTGTAGCGATAATGTTAAAGACCGGACCTATTAGTGCTGAAAGTAGTGCATTGGAGAATTCATATTCCAGACGAAAATCGATTTTACAGCCCAGATCATCGATAGGAGTAAATTGCCAGGTACCTTCCAGTTTACGAAAAGGACCATTAAGTAAACTCATCTGGATTTTATTTGGTCTTTGATTAATATTTCTGGTAGCAAATGACTGACGTATTTTCATATAGTCCATGTACAATACTGCTTCCAGAGATTGCTCATCCCGTTTAAGAATATCTGTACGATTACACCAGGGTAAAAACTTAGGATAATCTTCAACTGTGTTGACCAGATCAAATATGTGTTCGGCACTGTGTAGTACTAAAACGCTTTTTTCAACTGTTTTCATCATTATTGGATCAATAGTTTAACGGTGAGTTACCAGAATAATGTTCAGATGGTCAGAGACAGAAAAAGATGTTTGATTTCTGCCCATGCATTACCTTCTTCTGCACCTTTAATTTGTCGGTCGATATACGCACAAATCTGTAAAGCTTCAAGAAGACGTCTGATGCCGATACGTCTGGCAGCCTGTGGTGCTAAAGTCTGTTTTTCACCCCATAAACGCAGGCTCTGGCGCATTTCACTGATTGATTTACCTTGCTTTAATGCTGCAAGTAAGCGTATGAGAGTACGAATATCCTCACTGATAACCCATAATAATAGTACCGGTTCATTTCCCTCTGATGCAAGACCCTCCAGTAAACGTAATACGCGTTCTGAGTTTCCGCTCATCCATGCTGCTGACAATTGAAAGATATCAAAACGTGCTACGTTGGCTACTGCTGTCTGTGCGTCATCCAGAGTAACGGTATGTCCGGCCGAATGAATTAGAGCCAGTTTATCGATTTCCTGCTTTGCGGCTAAAAGATTGCCTTCTACTTTCTCTGCAAACAGGGCAAGTGCATCATTATCGATATTCAGATTCCGAGCCGCCAGCCGATTTTTTATCCACTGAGGTAATGCATTTTGGTTAATAGCTTTTGCATCAAATATCTGAGCATTTTTTGCCCAGCTTGAAAACCATTTACTCTGTATTTGTAATCGTTCCAGTTTAGGGAGTATTAAAAGCAGGCAGGTATTTTCCGGTAATTGTTCAGCCAATTGTTGTAATACTACGGCTCCTTCTTTGCCGGGTTTACCAGAGGGAATATGAATTTCCAGTAATTTTTTATCAGCAAATAATCCAACGGAATGGACTGAGGACAGAAGTGATGTCCAGTCGAAACCGGTTTCTATATTGATAACTTCGCGCTCATTATATTGCTGACTGCGTGCAGCTGAACGGATAGTGTCTAGAGCCTCTATTCGCAATAATTCTTCTTCACCGTGAATCAGATATGCTGCAGACAGAGGCTGGACTGATAAATTACTCATTCGTTAGTAGTTACAGGCAGAAAAGCCAGGCGACGAACAATTTGTTCTGCAGCATCGGTACGCATATCATGCCAAATCATACGTTGTTCATCTTCTTTGGCCAGTACCTCATGATCAGAATAATCCATATAACGGTGTACTGTGACTTGTATCGGATCGCCTAGTGGCTGATCATTATGATAGGCTTGTACATTCACTTTCAGTGTGAGCAGATATTCACTGGTACCGCCAGATAAATCTACTGCTGATGTGGAAGAATCCTGTGTCGCTGAAATGACTTTTACCACTATCTCTGGATGTTCAGTATCCACAATTACATTAGGCTGCCGCCGCAATACGACTTCCAGAGCCCGCTGCATACTACCGCCTTCAATCTTCCAGCTATGATATGGCATGGGTGTGTCGAATCCGGATGTTCCTTTCAGATGGAATCCGCAGCCTGTTAATACAAACAGAGTAGCCAATAGCAGCCATTTTTTCATGTTTGAACCTTATCTTGCTTATGCCAGTTTGCTATGCAGTAAAGACTGAACTTGTTGAGGGTTAGCTTTACCGCGAGAAGCTTTCATTACCTGCCCTACAAGAGCGTTAAATGCTTTTTCCTTACCGGATTTGAATTCTTCTACAGATTTCTGATTATTAGCGAGTACTTCATCAATAATTTTTTCGAGGGCACCAGTATCCGTCATCTGTTTCAAGCCATCACGTTCAATAATGGCATCAGCAGTAAGATCACTGTTCCACATGGCTTCAAATACCTGTTTAGCCAGTTTATTGCTTAAAGTATTATCTGCAATTCTACTTGTTAAACCAGCAAGACGTTCAGCACTAATCGGGCTTTCAGAAATATCTATTCCGGCTTTATTCAGAGCAGCTGCAAGTTCTCCAAGCATCCAGTTAGCAACCAGTTTACCGTGACCATGAAGTTTTGCGGCCTGTTCAAACCAGTTTGCCTGTATATGATTGCTAGTTAATAATCGTGCATCATAATCAGAAATACCATATTGATCGATAAAACGGCCGGCCATCTCTTTAGGTAGTTCAGGCATGCCTGCTTTGGCTGCATCCAGCATGGCATCGGTAATGATCACTGGTAATAAATCAGGGTCAGGAAAATAACGATAATCATGAGCATCTTCTTTACTGCGCATGGCGCGAGTTTCACCCTTGTTCGGATCAAACAAACGTGTTTGCTGAATGACTTTACCGCCGTCTTCAATTAATTCAATTTGTCGTTCCACTTCATAATTAATGGCTTGTTCCAGAAAGCGGAATGAGTTCAGATTTTTAATTTCACAACGGGTGCCAAACTCAGTCTGTCCTTTCGGACGTATTGAAACATTGGCATCAATACGGAAAGAACCTTCTGCCATATTACCGTCACATATGCCTAACCAGGTTACCAGGCTATGCATTGTTTTAGCATAAGCAACAGCATCTGCTGCTGAACGCATTTCCGGTTCTGACACTACTTCCAGTAACGGTGTACCAGCCCGGTTTAAATCGATTCCGGTATAGTGTTCAAATTCATCATGGATGGATTTACCGGCGTCTTCTTCCATATGAGCTCTGGTAACGTTAATGGTTTTAACTTCATTACCAACTACGATTTCAAGTTTTCCGTGCTCAACTATCGGCAAATCAAGCTGACTAATCTGATAACCTTTAGGCAAGTCCGGATAAAAGTAGTTTTTCCGGTCAAAAACATTTTTCCGGTTAATATTCGCACCTAAAGCCAATCCAAGTTTAATGGCCTTGTTCACCACATCACGATTCATTACTGGTAAGGCACCAGGCAGTGCGCAATCCACAACATTGGCCTGAGCATTGGGTGCTGCGCCAAATGCAGTAGATGATCCACTAAAAATTTTGGAACGCGTGTTTAACTGAACGTGGATTTCCAGACCGATTATTGTTTCCCAATTCATTCTGTCTTCTTTCAATTCGTATACTGGCAATTATTGTACAAATGGAGTTCTGGTATGCCAGTCACTATGTTGCTGAATCTGGTGTGCAATACCTAGCAGACGGCTTTCTGCGAAATAATTACCGATAAGCTGAGCGCCTACGGGTAATCCGCTTGTGGTAAATCCTGCCGGCAGAGAAATACCCGGTAAACCGGCAAGATTTAAAGAAACGGTGTAAATATCAGAAAGATACATTTCAACAGGATCACTATTATGGCTTTCTAATAATGGTGCTGCAGTAGGCGCAACCGGAGCCAGAATAATATCGCACTGTTTTAATGCTGCCTGGAAATCGTTTGCAACCATTCTGCGTAATTTTTGTGCTTTCAAGTAGTAAGCATCATAGTAACCGTGAGATAAAACATAAGTGCCTATCATAATGCGGCGTTTTACTTCAGACCCGAAACCTTCGGCACGGGTATTACTGTACATCTCATCCAGATTACCGAATTCAGCAGCGCGATGTCCATAACGAACACCGTCGTAGCGTGACAGGTTTGTACTGGCTTCAGCTGAAGCCAGTACATAATAGGCAGGAATGGATAGTTCTGTATGTGGTAAAGTAATATCTACAATTTCCGCACCCAGTTTTTTGAGTACTTCTACAACACGATCAATTGATGCATGTACTTGTGCGTCCAGACCTTCGCCAAAAAATTCGCGCGGCAGACCTACTTTTAAACCTTGTAATGATTGATTTAAATCGCGGGTATAGTCCTCTTTATTGCGCTCTATACTGGTAGAGTCCCGCTCATCAAAACTCGCCATACTATTCATTAACAAGGCGCAATCTTCTGCTGTTTGAGCCATTGGTCCGGCCTGATCAAAACTGGAAGCATAAGCAACCATACCGAAACGGCTAACTACACCATAGGTTGGTTTCAGACCAGTAATACCACAGTGTGAGGCAGGCTGGCGAATGGAGCCGCCAGTATCTGAACCCAGCGCAACCGGTGCTAGCCGCGCAGCCACGGCTGCTGCTGAACCACCTGAGGAACCACCCGGAACATGACTGAGCTGCCACGGATTGTGAGTTATACCATAGTAGGAAGACTCAGTTGTTGAACCCATGGCAAATTCATCCATATTGGTTCTGCCTAGAGTTACCATACCTGCATCAAGCAAATTCTGAACTACTGTTGCTGTATAAGGTGCAGTAAAAGTATCCAGCATTTTGCTGGAACAGGCACTGCGCCATCCCTGTTGGCAGAATATATCTTTATAGGCTATGGGTACACCGGTTAATACATTTGCTGAACCCTGCGCCAAACGTGTGTCAGCTGCCTTAGCTTCAGCAATAGTGCGTTCTTTATCCAGTGTTATATAGGCATTAAGACTGGCATTTTCACTTTCAATTGCAGCCAGATACTCCTGCGCCAATTCGACAGCTGAAGCCTGTTTTGATTGCAGTAAGTCACTGCACTGTTTTAATGTATAATTTTTTGGCATAGTGGTTATATAACTTTCAAGCAACACTGTCTGTAGTTACCTGCAATAAATTTAAATATGAATGAACAAGTCATTATGGTAAGGGTTGAGTTATTCAATAACCTTAGGCACAAGATATAAACCCCTGTCTACCAGCGGTGCACATGATTGGATTGCATGATGCTCGTCTTTTTCAGTAACTGCATCGTCGCGTAAACGCAAGGCCAGTTCATGCGGATGTGCCATCGGTTCAATCCCATCAGTATTGACTTCTTGCATTTTTTCGACCAGATTGAATACATGGTTCAGCTCTGTCAGCATGTTATTTCGCTCTGCTTCTGAAAGACTCAAGCGAGAGAGGCGTGCGAGCTTATCTACATCACTTAATGTTAAAGCCATCAAAAATCCTTAAATTTGATTTAGCAAAACGGGCAAACTGCGGTATCATTGCGCGTTCTGATTCGGTTGTTACATAATATAGAATTATAACCGAAAACCCTATTCTTTGGCGTACTGATTTGCTGAGTACAGTGCGCCGCAAAACTGCTTTTGCCATACTTATAATTTAAAAGTTCATTAGGACATCCTCATGTTTCGCTTTTTTTCCAAATATTTATCCAATGATCTGGCTATTGATCTTGGTACCGCCAACACTTTGATTTTTATTAAAAATAAGGGTATTGTTTTAAACGAGCCGTCTGTGGTGGCCGTGCAAAATGACACCATAAATGCTAAAAACGGCATGCTGGCTGTGGGAACAGCAGCAAAGAAAATGCTGGGGCGTACGCCGGGAAGCATTCAGGCAATACGACCTATGAAAGATGGTGTGATTGCTGACTTTAATGTCACTGAAAAAATGCTCAAGCAATTTATCAAAAAGGTAAACAACAGCCGGTTTACAGCTCCCCGAATCGTTATTTGTGTTCCATGCGGTTCAACTCAGGTAGAACGTAAAGCTATTCGTGATTCAGCTCTGGCAGCCGGCGCATCGATTGTAAATCTGATTGAAGAGCCTATGGCAGCAGCAATTGGTGCTGGTTTGCCTATTGAAGAACCAACAGGCTCAATGGTCGTGGATATTGGTGGCGGAACAACTGAAGTTGGTGTGATTTCTTTATCTGGTGTGGTTTATTCTCACTCAATCCGCGTAGGTGGTGATGCATTTGATGATGCCATTATTAACTATGTGCGCCGCAATTATGGCATGCTAATTGGTGAATCTACTGCTGAAGAAATTAAGAAAAATATCGGTTCTGCTTTCCCCGGTATGGAAGTAAAAGAAATTGAAGTAAAAGGCCGCAATCTGGCAGAAGGTATTCCTCGTGCTTTTACAATCAGTTCGAATGAAGTTTTGGAAGCGCTGACTGAACCACTTAATCAGATTGTACAGGCAGTTAAAAATGCTTTGGAGCAGACTCCCCCAGAGCTGGGTGCGGATATTGCCGACCGTGGTTTGGTGTTAACCGGAGGCGGCGCTTTGCTTAAAGGTTTGGATCGTTTGCTTTCTGAGGAAACCGGCTTGCCTGTTATGATTGCAGAAGACCCGCTGACATGTGTTGCACGGGGTTCTGGTCATGCATTGGATATGATTGGTAAAATGAACTCTGTATTTGTATCCAATCCGTAAATGCAGCACTGTTTATCAGACATAAGATAATAATGGCAGAGCCTTCACTCAATTTTGTACACAATGGTCTGCGCAGTACCAGTAAACTGGTTGTACTGTCACTGTTAGCAGTTGTATTGCTGTTGCTTGATAACCGGTATGATGTGGTTAAAATTAGCCGCAATTATATCGGTACCGCATTATATCCGTTACAGTGGCTGGCTATGCAGCCGGTTAATGCTGTATCTAATGGTATGGTGTTTCTTGAAAAGCAGCAGAATCTGAGCGATGAAAACAAATTGTTGAAGGCTCAAAATGCGCAGCTTAAATTACAAATTAGTCAGCGTGACGTACAGTTAAAGTCAGTAATCAGTCTTGATCATCTGACTCAGCTTCAGAAAGCAGCATTACCTCAGGCGCAGGTTGCACAGATTGTATCAAGTGATACTAATCCGCTGACTGACCGCTTCATTATAGATAAAGGCAGCCATCATCAAATTCGACAGGGTGATGCCGTAAGTGATGAACATGGTCTGATTGGTCAGATTACAGCTGTTCAGCCATTGAGTTCTGAAGTGACACTAATTACCAATAGTAATGCAGTTATTCCGGCGATGGTAATGCGTACCGGAGTACGCACACTGGTTTATGGCCGTTCAGGTAGTTTGGATCTGCGTTACTTTCCGGCTAATGCCAGCCTGTTACGTAATGATTTACTGGTTACTTCAGGCATGGATAGTATTTATCCTGCCGGGATACCTATTGCCAATGTCATACAAGCGCAGAGTGGTAATGGTTCACCTTATTACCGGACACAGATTGAACCTGTAGCGCAACTACGCAATAGTAATTTTGTACTGGTTATCCCGCAAAAGCATGCGCAGATAGTTGATCATTATGCTGATGCAAAAGCCACTAATACCTTATCCATCAATCATGACTGAAGTTGACAGCTTGCACCGCCATACCAGAAAAAGGCTTATTGTATTAAGCTTAGTAATTGCATTATTTCTGGATCTGATTCCGTTTCCCCAGCTTCTGGCTGGCTCCTTGCCTACATTTACAGCTATGATGGCATTGTATTGGAGCTTGCACCGACCACAAAATATTGGTATCGGTATGGCTTTTGTATTAGGACTGCTCTTGGATGTGGGAATTGGTACTCCGTTTGGACAGCACGCATTAGGTTTGATGGCAGCTGTCTATTTGATTGAACAAAACAGACATCAGATGCTCGGCTATTCATATACTTATCAGGCTCTGACTATTTTCGGGAGTCTGATGCTAATGACTTTGATTTTAGTGGTTGTACACTTCTTTTCGACCCATCATTTTAGTGGCTGGAATCTGTTTGTTTCACCATTTATCAGTGCTCTGCTCTGGCCTCTTTTATCTAAATTCATGCTTTATCTCGCCTATTCAAGACGTCTATGAAAGCACTGCAATTCCGAACTAAAAAAAAGCGTGTATCTAAACCTGCGCAAAATGGCGATCTAGGTTTACGGATTGCAGTAGCCTTTGCTTTGATTATTATTTGTTTTTCTATGCTGATTGGCAGGTTTGTATACTTGCAGGTAATCAAATATGATGAATATGTCATTGCTGCTACCAATAATCGTATCTCATTAATTCCTACGCCACCCATTCGTGGAGAAATAGTTGATGTTAATGGTGTGGTACTGGCACATAACTATCCGGCTTATTCTCTTGAGATAACTCCTAATCAGATACCGGGTAAACTCGAAGATACAATTAATGCCTTGCGCAACTATGTGGACATTACCCCCAGCGATATGAAGCGGTTTAATAAATTCCGTGCAGAATACCGTTCTTATGAAAAAGTACCTTTAAAACTTAAGTTAACAATGGAAGAAGCCAGCCGTCTGGCGGCTGAACTTTATCGCTTTCCGGGTGTTGAAATTAATGCGCGAACATTTCGCGACTATCCTTATGGCGAATTACTTGCTCACATCGTAGGCTATATCGGCCGGATCAGCGACCGCGATATGGCAGCTCTCGACAAAGCTGAACTGACGACACTGTATCGTGGTAGTACTCATATAGGAAAAATGGGGCTGGAAGAATACTATGAACGGCAATTACATGGTATTCCGGGTTATCGTGAAGTTGAAAAGGATGCGCAGGGACATATTGTTCGTACTATTAAAACAGTGCCGGCAGTGCCCGGACAAACGCTTCGCCTGGGACTCGATATCCGTGTACAGCAAGAAGCAGACCGGTTGATGGGTGATAAACGTGGTGCTTTAGTTGCTATTAATCCGCAAACGGGTGCAATTCTGGCCATGGTATCCAAACCCAGCTATAACCCAAATCTGTTTATTGACGGAATCGATACTGATACGTGGAAAAGTCTGAATGAAGACTGGCGTCACCCGCTATTAAATCGTGCGACTCAGGGTATGTATCCTCCCGGATCTACATTTAAGCCTTTTCTGGCAATGGCTGCTTTGGAAAGTGGCAAACTGACTCAGAGTACAGTTTTACCTGCCCCGGGGTTTTGGAGTATTCCCGGATCAACCCATCAGTTTAGGGATGCTGCGCGAAGTGGTCATGGATCAGCCAATCTGAATAAAGCTATTCAGGTTTCGTCAGATACATTTTTTTACCGTCTGGGTTATGAAATGGGTGTGGATCGTATGTCACCTTATTTAGCTGAGTTTAATCTTGGTAAGCAGACTGGTATTGATATAAATCATGAATATGCTGGTGTATTGCCAACACGCGCTTGGAAAGAAAAAAGATTTGCCCGCTCTAAACCTCAGGCACGTGTATGGCAGCCGGCTGATAGTGTGAGCATGGCCATCGGTCAGGGCTATAATGCGTATACTCCTCTGCAGATGGCTTTTGCTACAGCAATTCTCAGTAATGATGGTGTTGTTTACCGCCCTCATTTGGTTCAGGCATTACTTGACCATAATTCGAAAAAAATGACTTTAATCGACCCGCAACCGGTTAGAACTGTCCCTTTCAAACGTGGCAATTTTGAATATGTTAAAGATGCTATGCAAAAAGTATTAAAACCGGGTGGTACGGCTGCGGCAGTGGGTTCGGGTCTGGCTTATACTATGGGCGGCAAAACCGGTACAGCTCAGGTGGTGCAGATTAAACAAGGTGCACGTTATAATGCGGCAGCATTAAAAGTACAGCTGAGAGACCATGCATGGTTTATTGCATTTGCGCCTGCAGATAAGCCACAGATAGCGATTGCGGTTATTCTTGAAAACAATGGATGGGGTGCTACAGCGGCTCCTCTGGCCCGTCAATTAGCTGATTTTTATCTTTTGAAATTAAAAAATCTCCCCAGTGCAAAAGAAGCAGCTAATTCTGCAGACTTACCGGTGAATGATTTATCCAGTAATGCCATGATGGATGCAAAACAACATAATGAGCATAGTCAAACTGACTTACCTCCGTTATTGCGTGCTTATCGTCCTCAGCCAGGCCTGTGAGATAAACTATGATCAATGAACAAAAATGGTTTAAACGTCTCTGGATCAAACTTTGGGCACCGATGGATGTATGGCTTTTTTATGCCATGTTGATTATTTATGTAATGAGTTTGTTTTTGCTTTATTCTGCCGATGGTCAGGATTTTGGTCAGCTTGAAAATAAGACCCTGCATACTATTCTAAGTTTTATTTTACTATGGGTTATTGCGCGTACTCCTCCTCAGATATTAAGTAATTTTGCTTTACCTGCATATTGTTTGGGGATTTTGCTATTGATTGGGGTACATTTTGCCGGAATTACGGTAAATGGTTCTACACGATGGCTGAATGTTGGTGTAGCTCGTATTCAGCCGTCAGAAATTATGAAAATTGCCGTACCGATGCTGATTGCGTGGTACTTTCAGAAAAATGAAAGTAATATTCGCTGGTATCATTATATTATTGCTTTTGTACTGATATTCATTCCGGTAGCACTGATTTTAAAACAGCCGGACTTGGGGACTGCTACTCTGATTATGGCTTCAGGTCTGTTTGTGATATTTTTTGCCGGTTTACCGTGGAAAGTCATCATTTCAGCAATTATTGGTTTCGTTGCCATGCTGCCATTGATCTGGAATTACGGTATGCATGATTATCAGCGTATGCGTGTATTGACTTTACTGGATCCGACTAAAGACCGGCTGGGTGCCGGATATCATATTCTCCAATCCATGACAGCAATTGGTTCTGGCGGAATATGGGGCAAAGGATGGTTAGAAGGTTCGCAAACTCATTTAGATTATATTCCTGAATCAACTACTGACTTTATTTTTGCAGTGTTTGGCGAAGAGTTTGGCCTGATAGGAAATATTTTACTGGTAACCGTATATACATTTATTCTCGTGCGCGGCCTTTATATAACCTTTAAAGCACCAACCTTATATTGCCGAACACTGGCTGGAGCATTAACCATGACCCTTTTTTGCTATGCATTTGTAAATATGGGTATGGTTAGTGGGATTTTACCTGTGGTAGGAGTGCCTTTGCCATTGGTAAGCTATGGTGGTACAGCTACGTTATCGGTAATGGTAATTTTAGCCATGCTGATGGGTATAAGTAATCAGCGTAAACAATAATATTTTATTTATTTGTTTAAGATAAAAAATATTGTTAGCTTACATGTCATAAGTACAATAATGAAAAACGAAACCTTGTTTGAAGGTTTCGTTTTCTAATGTATTAGATATACTATCTAATTATATGCTTCTTAAAATTTTATTTAGGTCTGTGAACTAGTACTTCATCTATCAAACCATATTTTTTAGCTTCTTCAGCTGACATGAAATTATCACGATCGGTATCTTTTTCAATCTGTTCAAGCTTTTGTCCGGTATGACGGGCAAGGTGCTCGTTTAATTGTTTTTTTAGTTTAAGTAACTCACGTGCGTGGATTTCAATGTCTGAGGCCTGACCACCTAATCCGCCACTTATAAGCGGCTGGTGAATCATAACGCGACTATTAGGCAGAGCAAAGCGTTTACCTTTAGCCCCTGCAGAAAGTAAAAAAGCACCCATACTGGCAGCCTGTCCCAGACACAAAGTTGCTACATCAGGCTTAATAAAATTCATCGTATCAAAAATTGACATGCCTGCTGTAACTGAGCCACCCGGAGAATTAATGTAAAGAGAAATATCCTTGTCAGGATTTTCACTTTCCAGAAATAATAACTGGGCAACCACCAGATTGGCAGTTTCATCGGTAACCGGTCCTACCATAAAAATAATGCGCTCTTTAAGCAGGCGTGAATAAATGTCGTATGCACGTTCTCCGCGGCCGCTCTGCTCTACTACCATAGGTACCAGACCCAGATTTTCAATATGTGACATATTTTTCCTCAGTTGAAATAAAAGCACCTAAGCAGCTTTACTACTACTTTGGTGCTTGGTCATTCATATCAGATTATGTATTTTACATTCAGGCTTGGGCCTGCTGACCCATCACTTCATCAAAAGTCAGTACTTTATCAGTCACTTTTGCTTTGCCTAATACATAATCAACTACATTCTGCTCAATGGCTAATGAAGTAGGTGCCTGAAGATTTTTTCTGTCGCTGTAGTACCAGTCGATAACTTCCTGCGGATCTTCATAGCTATCAGCAAATTCGTTAATAACGTTACGCACCTGCTCTTCTGTTGGCTCAAGCTTTTCTTCGCGAACCAATTCACCCATAATCAGGCTGATGGCAACACGACGACTAGCCTGTTCGTTAAACATGTTCAGAGGTAATTCCAGATCTTTCTGATCCATACCTTGAGCAGCAAAATTTTCTTTCATTCTTGCTGCCATGCTTTTAGCTTCTTCTGTAATCAGTGAGGAAGGTACTTCAATCGGCGTTGCAGCCAGTAATGCATTAATTGCACTGTCTTTAGTCATTTCGCTAACGCGACGGTTTACTTCACGGCTGACATTTTTTTTGATTTCAGCACGCATTTTTTCGACATCACCATCTTCAATACCAAGTGACTTGGCAAATTCTTCATTTACTTCGGGCAGAACTGCTTCAGAAACGTTTTTCAGAGTAATAGTGAAATTTGCAGTTTTTCCTGCCAGCTCTTTGCTTTGGTAATCTTCCGGAAAAGTAACGGCAACTTCTTTTACATCATCTTCTTTCATGCCAGCAATACCTGCTTCAAAATCCAGCAGCATCTGGCCTTTGCCCAGCATAAACGGATAATTTTCAGCAGTACCGCCAGCAAAGGCTTCACCGTCAATTTTGCCGGCAAAATCAATAATAACCCGATCGCCTTCACGTGCCTCTCGTTCAACATGATTAAAACGGGTACGCTGCTGGCGCAGAATATCAACAGTTTTATCTATTTCTGCATCACCGATTTCAGTGCTGAACTTCGTTACTTCCTGATTACTTAAATCACCGACTTTGATTTCTGGAAATTCTTCAAATACTACGGCAATTTTATAAACTTTTTCATCATCCTGATCGGCATCTTCCAAAGCAGTCAGGCTTTTCAGACCAGCAACTTTTAGTTTTTCAGCTACAATGGTATCTTCAAACGCTTTATGGGTCATTTCGTTCAGTACTTCATCACGAATACCATAGCCGTACATAGAGTCGATTATTCTCAGCGGTGCTTTACCGGGACGAAAGCCATCAACACGGGCACGTTTCTGTGCTACTTTCATGCGTGCGTTGACTTTTGCTCTGATGTCTTCCCAGTTCAGAGCCAAAATGATTTTACGCTCTAAATTATCTAATTTTTCTACTGTTACGCTCATCGTAAACCCTTAGATGTCAGTTGATCTGATTTTGGTTTCATTTGTCTTAAGCTACTGCTTTTGGGCTGTACGCACACGGGCATTTACTCATGCAGACAAAAATTAAATGGCAAGTGTACCATAAGCCCTTATAAAAACCTATGTAGTGATAAAAACACTTACTGCTGTTCATGTTTAGTTGTTTTTACAATTTGTTTTCATTATACGCTGCACTTCATGCCAGCAGCCATCTGCACGCTTTTCAACCACTGCAACCATACCCTGGCGGATTTGCTTAATCTGATTGAAGGTAACTATAGCATTACTACTGATGCGTGCAGGAGACAGAAAAGATAAATGGTCAAGTACGTAAAAACGACTATTTTCTGAGCATTTAAATTCATCCCAGTTTTCTACATAATTACCTTGCCAGCTCAAAGAATTTAATGGTGCTGGCAATTGTTGCTGCGGTTCAAGTATAAACAGCATACCGCGAATAATGCTGGCATGTTGCAATTGCTCATGCTCCAAAGATAAATCTTTCAGGATATTTTTAGCTTCGGGCTCCGTGCTTAACCTGAGTTGCTGCTGGATTTTATGTATTTTATTAATAAGCTGATCAGTCGGATTCAGACCGGTAAAGTTTTCAGGTTGATTTGACCGGCTGCCATAATATTTAGTTGCTAACTCCAGATGGTAAATACTTTCGTTTAACTGTACGATAAAATCGAAAGCCCCCAATGTTTGCTGATTATGCTGAACCTGCACATTATGTGCAATCAGTCTGCTGTGCGGAGCATGTAAAAACCAATACCTGAGTAAACGTTCTGCATAAATGCCCAAGCGGCTCTGATATCCGCCATGTTTTTTCAGAAATAAATACAGGCTTTCAGGCTGCTCATCCAGAGAAAGTAAAAATCGGAATCCTTCATCTCCCAATAATACTGAAACTGGTATCTCGACAGACGATATCCATGGAGGTGGTGCCGTTAACAGGCTGGCCAGATCGCGTACGATCGTTTTTTTTAAACGCCACCAAATCGGATCTGAAGAATAATTCATACTGGCACCCTTTTCTTTTGCAGACAAATATTTACAATATAATACTAATTTTGATTTTTTTGTAATTGCTGACTAACAGTATTGTAGAATCCGCGCAAGACATCGATATCTTCTGTGCTTAATTGTGCACGGTCGAACATTGCAGCCATGCGTCGCATCAGCCTTTTTTCATTGCGCCGGTTAAAGAAGCCGGCCAAATTCATTACCTGTTGTAAATGTTCTACCATACCGCTTGTTTGCTGATGAGTAGCCAGATTCTGTTCTTGTTTTAGATGTGTCATACTGATATCAACATGGCTGAACAATTCATAACATATAATTTGCACCGCCTGGGCCAGATTAAGAGAAAAATAATCCGGATTACCATTAATAGTAATCAGACGATTGCAACTTTGAACTTCATCTATACTTAATCCAAAAGTTTCATTTCCAAATACCAGTGCTATTTGCTGACCTGTACCGGCTGCCGAAATTAATGAGGGCATGATTTCCCGCGGGGTATGTAGCGGAGCGGACAACTCACGCCGCCGGCTGGTTAAGGCGCAAGATAAAGTAGTATCTGCAAGAGCATCATCCAGTGTAGCGACAATCCGTGCATTTTCCAGTACATCACGAGCACCTGAGGCCAGGATAAAGCTTTCTTCAGGTAATACAAATGCAGCTGGATTGGCATAATCGAACTTAGCAGGGTCAGATGTCATTGGCGTCTGCATCAAATTCGGTGCAACAAGAGTAAGTCTGGTTAAACCCATTGTTTTCATGGCTCTTGCTGCAGATCCGATATTGGCAGGATGACTGGTTCGGCTAAGTACAATAGTAATGTTGTTGAGAAAATCCGGTAGAACAGGTTTATTCATATCAGTGATTAATACAGACATCTGCTGAATGCAGAAATTCTGCGTATTATAGCAAAATCAGGCCTCTCAATCTGCTACGAGAGCATAATTTTGGCAAAAACACTTTTTGTCGTATAATTGGCAATATTCTGTTTATATTGCCGCAGTGTTTCTATGCGGCATTTGTTCTTTAAAATACCCATTGTATATCTGTTTTAGCTTTTAAGCCCTATCTCGAGAATTAGCATGAATCCTATATTAACTACTGCGTGGAAAGCAGCACGCAAAGCCGGCCAAATGATGCATCGTGCCAGCAGCAATTTAAACAACATTAAAATTGATAATAAAGCTGCTAATGATTTTGTTTCAGATGTAGACCGCGAGGCTGAGCATATTATTGTTAACACTATTCAGGAAGTCTATCCTCATCATGCTGTTTTGAGTGAAGAGGCTGGTCATTTAGGTAATACTAATGCGGAATATCAATGGATTATTGATCCGCTGGACGGTACAACCAATTATTTACACGGACATAAACAGTACGCTATTTCTATGGCTTTGCTGCATAAAGGTACTTTAGCCGAAGCACTGGTTTATGCACCGGAACAGAATGATTTATATGTTGCCAGCCGAGGTCAAGGCGCTTTGCTTAATGATAAGCGTATACGGGTTAGCAATCGAAGTGATTTATTGCGCAGCCTGATAGCCACAGGTTTTCCAGTTGTTGACCAAAGCATGATGGATACCTATCTGGCAATTTTAAAAGACGTACTGGCTAAAACAGCCGGTGGTCGCAGAGAAGGTTCTGCTGCTCTGGATTTATGTAATGTTGCCTGTGGCCGAGTTGACGGATATTTTGAGTTTAACCTGAAACCCTGGGATATTGCCGGTGGTGCTCTGATTGTGCAGGAAGCTGGCGGTATTGTTACTGATATGCATGGTGAACAAACTTGGCTGGATAGCGGGGATATTGTTGCTGCAAATCCCAAAATTCTTGCCCAGCTTTTACAAATTATTGCTCCGCATTTAGCTGTATAATGTTTTTATGGCAAATTGCTCCGGTTAAGGTCATTCGGGTACAACAAATTTTATATCTGCTTTTATAAAGATGATAATTATGAAAAAAATTTTGTTTTCGACTTTATTGGCTTCATATGCAGGTTTGGTATTGGCACAAGGTATTGCTGCTAATCATGCATGGGCACGGTTCAGTGTGCCGGGAATGTCTTCCAGTGGTGTATTTATGGATTTGGATAATCATTCAGGTAAAGATGATGTTTTACTGAGTGTATCCAGCCCGGTGGCAATGTCTGGTGAAGTGCATGAAACAACCGAAGTAGATGGCGTTATGAAAATGCGCCCTTTACCGCAAGGTTTGCCCTTACCTGCCGGTAAGGTGACCCAGCTTCAACCGGGGAAAATGCATATTATGTTAATGGGCTTAAAAAAGCCCTTAGTAAAAGGGACAACAATTCCGGTGCGTTTAACTTTTCGTTATGCCAAACCGTTAATGCTTAATGTTCCTGTCAGTGTCGGTTCTTCTAGTTCAGATAATCATCATATGCATCATTAGATTTGCAGCCAGTCTGTTAAACAGGCTGGCATTTATCTTTATCTTACAATCTCTGGTCTTTCAATAGATTCGTTTACTTAATTGACTAAGCTGATTGTTGGCTTCTAATTTAATCAGTAGGATATTTTTATTTTATTGATTGAATTTGTTTTATATAAAAATATATTTTGTTTCTTTGTTCTGATGATAAATCAGAACAAAGTTTTTGAGAATAATCCAATTTTAATTCAATATGATTTCCTTATTGCATTCAGGCAAATTTTGGTTGAAGCTGATCGTATTCAGCTGCCTGAGCATTATCCTTTTGCTGGCCATTGATATAGCCGTTTTGCATTATTTATTTAATGCAGAAGAAATTAATAAACGGGCAAATGCCATGATGGCAAATAGTGGCCATCAGGTTGTTTTTGACCAGGATATAAACCGTGCTATGTTTCCACGCCCGACAGTTACTTTGCACAATGTACGTATTAAAAATAAATTCAGCAAAGCAGACGATATTCATATTGATGATATGAAAATTGGTTTAGGGTGGCAAAGCTTGTTCGGTCGCATGACAATTGAAAAATTACAGCTTACAAATGCACACGTTAATCTTGTTAGAGATAGTCAGGGGCAATGGAATCTGAGCGATTTATGGGAACAACAACATAAAAATAATCAATTGAAAATTAATCGCTTTATTTTGGAAAATGCCAGCTTCCGTATCAATGACGGACAAAATATTCAGAAAATTAATCAGCTAAATTTACAATGGCATAATCTTGGTAATAACAGTTTGCTTAAACTGGATGGGACGCTCAGCGGCCAATACATGCAGACTATGCAATGTCAACTAAGTGCTGTTTACCGTCCTGATGCGGTTATGCAATGGCAGGATGTCAATCTGGAAGTAAAAACTAAACTACCTTCTTTGGGCGATAGTAATGGCCAATGGCATTTTGATGCACGCTGGCTGCCTCAGCAGCAGCTTTTTCAGACAACTGCTGTCCAATGGCAATGGCACAGTCAGCATAATCAGTTGCATATTTCAGGTAATGGCCAGAACTGGCAACTTGGTTGGGCTAAACTCTTATTACCTCAATTGAACGGTGTGGCTACAGCACAAATTGGTGATAATGAGATTAATGCAACTTTATCAGCCAGTAATACTAGCTGGATACAGAATCAATGGTCTTTATCACAATTTCAGATTGATAGCGGCTGGCAAAGTCATTTATATCAAACTGCTTTAACCGTGAGTGGTCAGTTAAACTGGCTGGATATGCGACATTGGAAAATTAGTAATTTATCGGTTAACAGCCATCAGGATGCTGTTAATGCTCTGCCCAATTCGCGGTTTATCAGTGATCTAACTGGCAGCCTTCATGGAGATGACAACGGAAATGCACAGTTAGTATTACAAGGTCTATTCGATAATCAGCCTGTGGATATTAATTTAAATTACCAAAGTGATAAAAATTCAGGAAAAGTGAATGGAAATATTCATCTTGTTCAGCTAAATCTGCGCCCGTATACAGATAATACTACCGGTATACTTCCGTCTGACTGGCAAAAGTTGTGGCAAAACTGGTTTAAGAACCGTTCTGTTAATACCCTGCTTAATATTGATTCTTTGCAGACGCATAAAGTGCAGCTGAATCAGCTGAAAACCAATCTTTCAATCGATGCGCATAATTTTACACTGCAACCATTCAGTATTCAGATGTATGGCGGAAACACTCAGGGAATGTTACAGATTAGTAATGCCAATCCTTTGAGCTGGAAAATTCAGCAACATGTAAATAATGTGCAGATTAAATCTTTTCTTCAGGATACATTTGGCTGGCATAACCTTGATGGAACTGCAGATGCTGATTTTGAGTTACATGGTAATGGAATTAACCGTAATCAATGGCTGTCGACTCTGACTGGTAATGCTAAATTACAAATCCATCAGGGTTTCTGGAATGGGATCGATATCAATAATATTCTGCAAAACGGTGAAAATCAGACTACCGTTGCTTACAATGAAACCAGCCAAACACCATTCCGTATTATTAAGCTGTTTATTCCGGTGGAGAAGGGTAATAGTAAAAACGGACGAATAGAATTGCATGCTGATAACTTTGATATTAAAGGTGTGGGTAGTGTTAAATGGTTACAGCAGCAAATGGATTATAATGTGCTGATTGCTACCCGGCGTGCCCAGCAGCAAAATTTACTGCCATTACGCATTAATGGCACTTTTAGCCGCCCTTCCTTTACTATTGATTATCAGAAACTGACTGCTGGTTTACACACTTCACAACAAAAACAGGACAGTTTGCGGCAAACATTACAGCAGCAATGGTTATGGCTTAATCAGGGAGCCAGTTCTTCTTCTGAAACTCATACCTCTGCTCGTCAGCCATGAGCGTTTATACTTTCCACGGGTGGCCGAAGCCAGATGAACTGGCTGAGAAGATTGGTAGTGATGAGCAGGCAGAAATCATAATAATTGCACAAAACTGGCCAGAATCTTTAACTGCACAATCACATGCCGGCCAGATTATTGTACAGCTCTGGGTTGAAGCCAGGATATTCTGGCAGCACCAGCCGGTATTTAGTTATCCATTTCGTCATGCAGGAAAATTTACTTTTATTCAGCCGCATGTATATGAACAATGGGTTCAGTTTAATCCCGGTATAGTCTGTACAAGTACGACGCCCGTTTATTCTGAATTCAGATATAAACCATGGCTTACCTTGCCGGATTTATTACCGGTTAAATCCGTTGTGGTGATTGGCGCAGGTATTGCCGGCGCTGCCACTGCCTTTGCTCTGGCAAAGCGTGGTATAGCAGTAACAGTTATAGAACAGCATACAATTGCCAGCGCAGCCTCAGGCAACCATCTTGGTCTGTTATACGCAAAAATTTCTGCCCATGCTACGGTTCAGACTGAGCTACTACTAGCTGGCTATGGCTACAGCCGGGCACTGCTCAGCAACTGTTTGCCTGCCGGTCAGGGTTGGCTGGATTGTGGTGTTATCCATCTGAATTACAATTCAAAAGAACAGCAACGTAATATGCTGTTGGCTAATCAAAATCCGCAAAGTAAATTATTTCATGCTGTTACACAGGAAGAAGCCAGTCAGATTGCCGGTATAGATTTGCCGCATAGTGGTTTATGGTGGCCTTATGGCGCAGCAATTAATCCTCTCAGCTGGATTCAGAATATGCTCAGGCACCCGCTGATTCAGGTATTAACAACAACGAAAGTAAATGCCATTTGCCGGCAAAAGGATTTATGGCAGATAGATTGTCAGAATCAGCTTGAGGTATTTTCACTTAATGCATCACATATTGTCATTTGTGCCGGTGCCGAAAGTAATTTTTTGTATCCGGTAGCCGGATGGCCATTTCATAAAATACGCGGTCAGACGACTACAGCCAGTATAAAACAGGAGGCTGTGCAGCCGCACTGCGCATTGAGTGCAAATAGTTATATTACCCCGCAATGGCGTGATAAATTGTGTTTTGGTGCTACCTTTCATCCCAATCAAACCAATGATGATTTAACCAGTGAAGACGAAAAAGAAAACTGGCAGCAATTACGCCAATGGATGCCGCATCTTGCAGCTAACTTAGATTCTGATAACCCATTGCAGGGACATGCAGCCATACGCTGTGATGCTTATGATCATTTACCGGTTGTCGGACCAATTGGCGATACATCTGCTATGTTCAAGTATTAT
This sequence comes from Snodgrassella sp. W8135, assembly GCF_016101225.1. NCBI lineage: Bacteria > Pseudomonadati > Pseudomonadota > Betaproteobacteria > Neisseriales > Neisseriaceae > Snodgrassella > Snodgrassella sp. W8135. The sequence continues at coordinate 986,928 of NZ_JACFQX010000001.1, read as the reverse complement.
GCGCAGTTACGTATGGATAAAAACTACCCGCTTACCCAGCCCTGTCCATGGCTGCCGGGAGCATTTATCAATACCGCTCATGGCAGCCGTGGATTGATTACTGCTCCGCTATGCGCTGAAGCTATAGCTGCATCTATTCTTGGTTTGCCCTCTCCTTTATCGGTACGCTTACAACAGGCTTTACATCCTAATCGTTTACCCATCAGGATGCTAACTCATCACCAATCATTCGCATTTGCTGAACAGACTAAGTAACATTTTGCATATATATAATGTTATAGGGTATCATTTATGTAATGTTATAGGGTATCATTTATGTAATGTTATATAGTAACATTCTTGATTAAGATTGGTTATTAAAGGCTCAGTATGTTTTCACTCTTGCTTTGCGGAGCAATAAAACGTCTGTCATGGGTAAGCCTGATTCTGGTTTTACTCTGGTTAATGTATGCATGGGCGGTGTGCGGATCATGAGTATTCAGCTTGAAAATGTTACTGTGAGCTACAGACATCGACCGGCTATTCATCATATCAATATTGATTTTAATATGAATGAGATGTGGGCTATATTTGGTCCGAACGGAGCGGGTAAATCAACTTTGCTTAAAGCCATTATGCATCTTGTTCGCCCTGATAGCGGGCAAATCAGCTGGGGAAAATTGCAGCGTTCCGATATTGCTTATCTGCCTCAGCAGTCGGATATTGATCGTAGCCAGCCGATGAGTGTATTTGAACTGGTAGCAATGGGTTTATGGTATGAAACCGGTTTTTTTGCCAGTATATCTAAAGCCATGTATCAGCGAATTTTTAATGTACTTAATCAGGTAGGGATGTTGCAATATAAAGACCGCAGTATTGCCCAGCTTTCCAACGGCCAGTTTCAACGCATATTGCTGGCGCGTATGCTGATTCAGAATGCAAGTGTATTATTACTGGATGAACCATTTAATGCTGTCGATGCGTCAACCACATTTGCTTTACTGGATATACTCAAGACATATCAGCAGCAACAAAAATGTACTGTTATTACCGTTTTGCACGATTATGAACAGGTACAAGCCTATTTCCCCAATACGCTATTAATTGCCCGTGAAAAAATTGCAGCAGGCAAAACAGATAAAGTAATAACAGAAAATAATCTGCAAAAGGCAGCGGCAGCTATGCAGCAATATGAACAAAACCAGTGGTGTGACAGGTAAAACTGATGAATATTGTCCATTTACTTACAGAACCTTTTGCTGAATATGATTTTATGCGTTATGCACTCTGCTCTATTGTATTTCTTGCTTTGGGGACGGCACCGGTAGGGGTTTTTCTGATGATGCGCCGCATGAGTCTGGTTGGTGATGCTTTAGGTCATGCCATTTTGCCGGGTGCTGCGGCTGGTTATATGATTGCCGGTCTCAGTCTGCCCGCAATGAGTTTAGGCGGCTTTATTGCCGGTTTACTGATGGCATTACTGGCCGGTCTGGCCAGCCGCTTTGCCGATGTACGTGAAGATGCCAGCTTTGCTGCTTTTTTTCTTACCTGTCTGGCTTTAGGCGTGGTATTGGTCAGTCGTGGCGGTAATAGCGTCGATTTACTGAATTTATTATTCGGCTCAATTTTATCGGTTGATCACGCAGCCTTAACTTTGGTTGCAATAGTCAGCAGTATAACCATGCTGGTACTGGCTGTTATTTACCGGCCGCTGATGCTGGAAAGTATCGATCCGCTGTTTCTGCGTGCCGTAAACGGAAAAGGGACACTCTGGCATATTATCTTTTTAATACTTGTCGTTTTGAATCTGGTAGCTGGTTTTCAGGCTTTAGGTACCTTGATGTCTGTAGGCTTGATGATGTTACCGGCTATCAGCGCAAGGCTATGGCATAAAACAATGGGCGGTATGATGACCATTGCTGCCGGTATTGCCATAGTTTGCGGATTTATCGGATTACTGCTTTCTTACTATATAGATCTGCCTTCAGGTCCGGCAATTATTTTGTGCTGTGGTTTTGTTTATATTCTGTCTTTATTTATTGGTTGTGAAAACGGTATTTTATGGCGGTTATATAAACGTCACCGTCATCATATTGCCTGAAAAATTTTCAGTAAACTCATTCTAGGATATTAGTTGATGAAACGTGGTCTGTTTATCTGTCTGTTAACTTTATTTCTGACTGGTTTTGCCAGCATAATTCATGCAGCACCATTACCGGTAATCACAAGCTTTAGTATTCTGGGAGATGTTACACGGCAAATCGGCGGTGAACGAGTACAGGTACGAAGCATGATTGGTACTGATCAGGATGCGCATATGTATCAGTTAGTAAGTAAAGATTTACGTGACATGCGTACTGCTAAACTGATTTTGCTTAATGGACTGGGGCTTGAACCTCTTGCTTTGCAACGTGCTGCTCAGCAAAGCCGAGTACCGATGTTTACTGTTACTCAGAACATTAAACCGTTAATGCTGGCTGATGATGGTCACGGACATCATCAGCATACCGATCCGCATGTCTGGAATGACCCTGTTCTCATGCAAATATATGCACGCAACATTGCTAATGCTCTGATTAGTGTGGATCCGCCAGGTAAGGCCTATTATCAGCAGCGTCTGACTGCATATCAGCAACAACTTGCCGGATTGAATAACTGGGCAAGCAAAATGTTTAATGCAGTGCCAGCAGAAAAACGAAAAGTGTTAACCGGACATGATGCTTTCGGTTATATGGCAAAACGTTACCGGATTGATTTTATTGCGCCACAAGGTATGAGCACCGAAGCAGAGCCTTCTGCCCGTCAGGTTGCCGCTATTATCAGCCAGATCCGGCGCGATCATATTAAAGCTATATTTATGGAAAACATAAAAAATCCGAAGATGGTTCAGCGTATTGCCAGCGAGACTCAAACCAAAATATCCGGTCGTCTTTATTCTGATGCACTGAGCAAAGGTGCTCCGGCAGCTACATACATTGATATGTTCCGTTATAATGTAAATGCTTTATGCAGTGCGATGAAATAAATTTACAGATAAGCATATAGTCAGAGCTGGCTATATGCTGTTTTTAATTTTGTAAAGCTTGCCGCCAGTTATGTATATCTGTCTGGCGGTTTTGCTCAAAATTTTCCAGCATTTCCAGTTCAAAACTGGAAAAACCAGCTTGTTCCCGTGCTTCCAGATTAACATAGCCGCGAAAAATAAATAAATCATAACGACTGAGTAAGCGACGAAATAATGTCAGTGGCTCTAGTCCGCGCTGTTTACATAAATACTGATACCAGTAATTTCCCGCACGTACATGCCCTACTTCTTCCCGATAGATAATATCCAATACAGCACAAGTTTCATCATCCCCTTTTTGAGCAATTTTCTTACGCATTCCCGGTGTTACATCCAACCCTCGTGCTTCCAGTACTCTGGGTACTAAAGCCATACGCAGTAATGGATCAAATGCAGTCTTATAAGCCATATCCCATAAATGATTATGAGCAGAAAAATCACCATAATCATATCCGGTTGCTTGCAAACGCTGACGCATAAGCTGAAAGTGTTTTGCTTCTTCAGCAGCAATCCGTACCCAGTCACGTGTGAACTCTTCCGGTAATAATCTGAATCGGTAGGCTGCGTCTAAAGCCAGATTGATTGCATTAAATTCAATATGACAAACTGCATGCAACAAAGCTGCATAACCTTCTATAGTAGTTAAATTTCTGTTTGTAACTCTGGAGGGAGGCACTAACTCAGGTTTCGGTGGATGTCCGGCCAGACGAAAATCTTTTATTTCACCTGTTTCATTCCTTCTCAGACTATTCGCAGGTGTATCTGAGCACAGTTGCTGTGCAGTTAAACTTAGCGTACATTTTTCCTCAGGCTGGCAACTTAACAAAGCAGATTCGAGTAATAAGACAATAGACATATATAGAAGTTACGTTATGGCAAAATTATGATTGAGTATACATGTCCTGTCGCTGTTAAATAAACCGCGATTTAATATGATTTAACAATTTAATGGTTTTAATCAGCTATTATGAATTACAATATCAATTTATTAATATATAAAAGGATTAAAATGTATTATTCACGCACAACAAAAGCTGTTCTTTTAACTTTGACTTTAGCAGTTTCCATTCCTGCACTAGCTGATCATAATTGGCAAACCTGTAAAGAAAAACAGCAACAGATTGAAAAACAATTGCAATATGCACAGGCTAACCATAATCAAAAGCAAATTAACCGGCTGAATGCACAAAAAGCAGACATCATTCAAAATTGCTCAAATGATGATTTACGACAAAAATACACTCAGAAAATTAATAAATTAGACAGCAAAATCAGTGAAACACAGCGTAAACTAGCCAAGGCTCAGGCTAAAGGAGATACAGAAAAAACTGCTGAATTACAAAATAAATTAAACGAAAATACATCAAAGCTTCAACAGGCTAAACAGAATTTAGCCCGTTTTGAGCAGGCTGCTAAACATTAAATGCACCAATATTGCTGATGAAAGAGCTTTTCACTTAAGGCTTTTTCATTAGCAAATTTATTTTCTGAAAATTCTTAGAAATTTTATGTAAACTAATAAGAAATCCCTATACCATCATTGATTGATATATTCGCCAGATATTTTCAAATTCCTTATTTGTTAAGACTACTGTCATTATTCATTTATTTTGTAATTATACAAACAGAGATTAATAGCTTAATTTAGTTTCATCTTTGTTCAGGAGCAGCTAAAATATCCTTTAGTAGTTCATCAAAGGAGTAATTAATGCGAATTTTGAGTAAAGCAATACTAACCGGCTTTATGACTGTCAATTTAACTCTGGCCTATGCCGGAGGTCTTGATACTCTGCAAAAATTCAATTCCGATACAGATGGTATTTCCGGTCAGTTTAGTCAGACTGTTCACAGTAAAAAGCGTACTCAAACTACTTCAGGAACATTTTCCATTCAGCGCCCGGGACTTTTCCGCTGGGAATATACACAGCCATATAAGCAAACTATTGTTGGTGATGGTAAAACTGTCTGGTTATATGATCAGGACTTAGCTCAGGTAACCAAGCGCTCTCAGAATCAGACCATTGGCGATTCTCCGGCAGCTATTCTTTCGAATAAATTAGCGTTGAATGCCAATTATACCTTGTCAGATGATGGCAGCAGTAATGGCATTGATTATGTTCGGGCCATTCCAAAACGAAGCGATACAGGCTATCAGAATATTCGTATTGGTTTTCGTGGTGACAATCTGGCCAATATGCAGCTGAAAGACAGTTTTGGTAATCTGACCAATATTACTTTCAGTCAGCTTAATACTCATCCGCAGTTTAATCGCAATCAGTTCAAATTTACACCGCCCAAAGGTGTAGATGTATTAAGCCAGTAAAATAGACTAATAGCATAACAGGCAGCCTGTACCTGCCTGTTTTATATTGCTTATTAATTTGATGTCAGCAACGATAAACGTATGAGCGTCCGTTATGAACACCCCGGCACCAGCGCGGACGGAACATCATCCAGTCCATATCATCATCCCATCTGCGCTGCATTGCCCAGTTCTGCGCCTGCTGCAATTTAATTTTGTTAATATAATTATTCCATGCCAGCTTGTAACAACTCTGAAAAATAGGCAAATTAACTCTTTGCCGGTATTCTTCTGCTAATTTGGCATTGGCAGGATCAGATAAAAATGTCGGGTTTTGCATTTGTTCCCGCATTAATTCAGCAGTACGGGTATCACACTGTGCAGCCAGATCCAGCTGCAGTTTTTGCTGTGCAGCCTTTTCTGCTGCTGCACGCTCGGCCTGACGGGCAGCTTTTTGCTCAGGTGTAGCACAAGCAGCCAATGCTAAAACGACTATGCCTAAATAGCAAATTTTCCGCCAATACATACAGATTCCTTTTATCCGATTACTTTCAGATCCTTATAATTATACACCAGGACATTATGGCATTTAATTGTTATAGCCTTGATGTTTGTTTTATCGGTTTTCGTTGCCAGTATGGTTTATAAACCTGTAATGGCTGCCAGCTCAAATTTCGTTCTGATAACGTTGCCTGTATTCCTCCCATCCGGTCTGTTCGTAAAAGACTAATATTTTCTTGTGCCAGCAACGCTTGCACCTGAATATGCGGATGACCGTAAGGATTTGCATAGCCTGCACTGGCCACGGCATATTGAGGGGCAACTGTTTGGATAAAAGCAGCCTCACTTGAATAACGGCTGCCATGATGACCTAAAACTAAAATCTGGCTAAATAATTTATCTCCATAAGCTTTTAGCAAGGCCTGCTCGCCTTTTTTACCTAAATCGCCGGTTATCAACACGGCTTTATCAGCACTGACTACCCTTAAAACACAGCTATAATCATTTTTTCCTTTTTTATTAGTTGCTACTGGCTGATTAAGAAATTCAAACCAGACATTGTCCCACTGCCAGTTAGCTCCGGCTGTACATGGGTGGACAGGATACTGATATGCACTGATTTGTCCGGCGATGATTTTTTTAGGTTGCAGCTGCTTTTTAATCAGTACAGCACCCCCGTCATGATCAGCATCATTATGTGAGAGTACTAGCGTATCAAGTTGCCTGATACCGGCTGCGCGTAAATTAGGTAATAACACCGATTGCGCAGCATATGCTGTACCCGTATCAAATAATAATTCATGCCCGGCCGTACTAATGCTTACAGCCAGACCTTGCCCGACGTCCCATACTCTAACTAATGCTTCACCCTGAGCGGGACGTGGAGGCCGGTAACTAAGCATTAACAATAAAATTAGCAGGCATAGCGGACGCAGATGCCAGCCTCGGGGCAGCAACATAATTAAAACAGACATCATCGCCAGTAACCACATAGCCAATGGTGCATGTGCGGGATAATATTCCGGCGCATATTCGGCTATTGTGTACAGTATCTGCATAGTTTTTTCGGTAAGATATGCAGCAAAAGTACGCAAGAAATCTAACGGAACAATCATTGATAATAATGCTATTGGTACCAGAACCAGTGTGAACCAAGGAATGGCCAGAGCATTTACCAATGGCGACATGACAGGTACCGAACCAAAACAGAAAGCTACCAATACAACTGAAGCAAGTCCGGCAGCCCACTGTGCCTGCACTAACTGAAACAATTTAATTGTATGATTTACACCTTCTCCTGCCCACATCAGAACAGCAACTAACAAAAAAGAAAGCCAGAAACCAACACTAAGAACGGCCAGAGGGTCAAACAGCAATACAAGTGCTATCGTCAGCCACCAAATTTGAAATGCTCGCAAATACCCCCGCCGCCACGTCAGCGCCAGAATGATAATCATCAGCATACTTCGCTGGGTCGGCACGGCAAATCCGGCCAGAGCACTGTATACAATCGCAGTAATTACCGCTGCACCGCGTGTCAGTATCCATGGTTGTGAAATTTGAAAAGGGAGATATTGTAAGCATTTGCTGCACAGCCACGCGGCCAGCATGGCTAACATCCCTACATGTAAGCCAGAAATGCTGACCAGATGATTTAAACCCAAAGGACGGAATACCTGCCATGCCTCAGCCGGTAAAGCAGACTGTTCGCCAACAGTAAGTGCTTTTATTAATGCTACCCCCTGCGGGTATATCTGAGATTGTGTCTGCCATCGGGTACCACACCAGACACGCCAGCTTGTGAGCTTTTCTTTCCAGCCGGACGCAGCCGGAAGTGCTTTTCGCTGACCTTTTACCACTGTAGCCTGAGCGCTGATATGATTAGCCAGTGCCCATGCTTCACGATTGAAACCAACCTTATTAGCTTCACCGATTATAGCTCGCACTTTTGCTTTTATTTGCCATCGGCTGCCAGCCGGCCATTGTTGTTTTGAATAATCAGTCAGTAGCCATTGCTGTTGCCGGCCATCAGGTAATTTAACCTGTGCCACAAAACGACTGCGTTGCTGTTCATATTGCGGGATATCGCTTACAGTAAGCGTAATATTTTGCACACTTGCTTTATCAGTAAGTGGCCATTGATTTTGTAATAAATTATCCGTGCGCCATAATGCAAATATTATTCCGGCGCATAAAGCACAACCAAACAAAAAAACCTGCCAGCGCGTAAAAAATGCGAAGACTAACAAAATAAAAAAAGCATATATCCACGGTAAAATCGCTGGTGATGGCAGCAGATAAGAACCGCAAACACCCACTACCCACCACGGTAACCATCCACTGACTACGAGAGTTTTTGACATACAAGCTGCTGTTAATTTCAGATAAATATTTATTTGTAATTATCATAACCACATTATACTGAATAATTTAAAAATGTTATTGTAATTTTTTGGCCGTAAAGCTTTTAATACTAGATTTATAGAAATCTGAGATGATAATAACAGGACAGATAATCATGCATAAAATTAAATCAGGCAGATGAAAAATTTAATACTCGATTAACGGGTTTAATTCAGTCCTATTAAAATTATTAAATCCGGATAAGATGAAATTCCAATATGTTATTTTGAAAATATACAGTTATTTTGCCAATCTGAATTTTCAGTATCTGTACTGTTGAATTAAATTTAATTAATCTCAGTAATGCCGCTGTGAAAACAAATAAATATGGGTATAATATAAAGTTTGATAATTTTAAGCCGGCTTTAATTAAAAGGACTTAATCACACTATGGCACAACAGCCTGCCGAGGGCGGAAAACTGAAAAAATCATTAAAGAAATACATGCTCACTGGCGTGCTGGTATGGTTACCTATTATTGTAACAATCTGGGTAATCAGCTATATCATTGGCATGGCAGATCAGCTTGTCAACATTCTGCCTGCTCACTGGCAGCCACAGGCAATATTGGGATTCAAGATTCATGGTTTAGGCTTACTGTTTGCTATCATTGTTGTATTTTTCACTGGTTTACTGGCAGCAAATATGCTCGGACGCAGAATATTCGCTGCCTGGGATGCGTTGTGGGGGCGCATTCCTGTCGTAAAAAGTATTTATTCCGGAGTCAAAAAAGTTTCTGAATCTCTATTGTCAGATTCCCGGCAGTCGTTTAAAACACCCGTACTGGTACCCTTTCCTCAGCCAGATATCTGGACTATTGGATTCGTATCAGGTCACATACCGGATAAACTAGCATCCGCTTTACCGCACCATTCTGAAGAAGCTTCGTCAGATAATTATATTTCAGTATATGTGCCCACTACACCTAATCCGACAGGTGGTTACTATATTATGGTTAACAGTAAAGATGTCCGCGAAATTGATATGAGCGTGGATGATGCACTGAAATATGTTATTTCACTGGGTATGGTGCAGCCGGATGAACCACCACACAACCAGTCATTACAGGCTATTTTTTCTTTACACAAACCAGCCAAACCGCATTAATGCATGATTGGCCGGAAATGATATTCCTGAATGACACAATTAACCGTAATCATAGTAACAAAGGCATCAAAATGCGAACCAACTATTGTGGCTTAATTAATGAGCAATATCTCGACCAGACTGTTACCGTAAAAGGCTGGGTACATCGCCGCCGCGATCACGGCGGTGTAATATTCATTGACCTGCGCGACCGGGAAGGTATCGTACAGGTAGTGATTGACCCGGATACACCTGAAGCTTTTACCCTGGCTGACTCTGCCCGTAACGAATATGTACTGAGTATTACCGGTCGTGTACGTGCCCGTCCTGAAGGTACCAAAAACGATAAAATGATTTCCGGCGGTATTGAACTATTAGCCAAAGAAATTGACATACTCAATACTGCTGCCACCCCGCCATTTTTAATTGATGATGAATGCATCAGTGAAAATGTACGTCTGACTAACCGCGTAATCGATTTGCGCCGTCCGGTAATGCAAAATAATCTGCGACTGCGCTATCGTGTTGCTATGGCTGTTCGCCGCTATCTGGACAGTCAGGGATTTATAGACATCGAAACACCGATGTTAACCCGCTCTACTCCGGAAGGTGCACGGGACTATCTGGTACCCAGCCGTGTATTTCCGGGTGAATTCTTTGCGTTACCGCAGTCTCCGCAGCTATTCAAACAGCTACTGATGGTGGCAGGATTTGACCGCTATTACCAGATTGTAAAATGTTTCCGTGATGAAGACCTGCGTGCTGACCGTCAGCCGGAATTTACTCAGATAGACCTTGAAACTTCGTTTTTAAGTGAAAACGAAATCATGGATATCACTGAAAACATGGTTAAGCTGGTTTTTCAGGAAGCGCTGGCTGTAGACCTACCTGTTTTCCCGCGCATGAGCTGGCATGAGGCTATGTTCCTGTATGGTTCGGATAAACCGGATTTGCGTGTAAATCTGCAATTTACCGAATTAACCGATTTGATGAAAACGGAAGAGTTTAAAGTATTTCGTGCGGCCGCCGATATGAAAAACGGCCGTGTTGTTGCCTTACGTGTCCCTAATGGTGCTAGCCTGAGCCGCAAGGAAATAGATACCTATACAGAATTTGTTGGTATCTATGGTGCAAAAGGTTTGGCGTATATCAAAGTAAATGACATTAGCAAAGTAAATAATACAGAAGATAGCGGTTTGCAATCTCCGATTGTTAAATTCCTTTCTGATCGTGCTTTACAGTCTATTATTGAGAAAACCGGTGCACAAAATGGCGATATCATTTTCTTCGGTGCTGATAAAGCCAAAGTGGTTAATGAAGCTATTGGCGCGCTGCGCGTTAAAATTGGTCACGAGCATGGTGTTGCTAACGGCTATTTTGCTGACGAATGGCGTCCATTATGGGTAGTTGATTTCCCGATGTTCGAATATGATGAAGAAGAACATCGCTGGTCTGCTATGCATCATCCTTTTACTGCACCTAAGGCCGGTCATGAGGATTTACTGGTATCTGCACCGGATCAATGTATTGCCCGTGCTTATGATATGGTGCTAAATGGCTGGGAAATCGGTGGAGGCTCTATTCGTATTCATCGTGCAGATATTCAAGAGAAAGTATTTGCTGCACTGAAAATCACTCTGGAAGAGCAACAGAATAAATTCGGTTTTCTGCTGAACAACCTGAAATTCGGTGCTCCTCCGCATGGAGGTCTGGCGTTTGGTCTGGACCGACTGGTAACCCTGATGGCTGGTGCTGATTCAATTCGTGATGTTATCGCATTCCCGAAAACTCAGCGTTCGCAGGATTTACTGGTAGATGCACCAAATCATGTTGACGAAAAACAATTGCGTGAGCTTGGCCTGCGTTTACGTCAAAAAGTTCAGACTGAAGAGAAAAATTAATTTATTCTTTTGATAAAAAAACTGCCTGATAAAATTTATCAGGCAGTTTTTTTATCATTTAGGCAAAGTACTATTTATAAATTAAATTTAATCAGCGTCTCTTTAGCCAGACACCAGATTCAATATGCGGTGTGAAAGGAAACTGATCAAACATGGCGGCCTGTTTAACGCTATGAGTAGCTAATAATGTTTGCAGATTTTCGTGCAAAGTGACCGGATTACAGGATACATAAATAATGTTATCAAATTTCTGTAACAACTTAAGAGTGTCATGATCAATACCGGCTCTCGGAGGGTCCACAAAAACCGTACTGAACTGATAATCAGCCAGATTAATCTGCTCGCTGGCCAATCGCCGGAAAGTTCGGATGCCTGTAAATGCTTCTGTAAATTCTTCTGCTGAAAGTCGGGCTAATGCAATATTATTGATATGATTATTTTCAATATTCCAATGCGCTGCCTGTACAGAAGTTTTTGATACTTCTGTAGCCAGAACTTTGTGAAATTGGCGGGACAGCGGCAAAGTAAAATTACCATTGCCACAATAAAGCTCCAGTAGATCTCCGCCATTGATCGATTGAGCAACATCAACAGCCCAACCCAGCATTGACTGACAAACTTCTGCATTCGGCTGAGTAAAACCACCTTCAAACTGTTTATACTCAAAGATTTCATTATGAACTTTTAAGCGTTCAATAACATAATCGCGTTCCAGAACTACCTTCTGCCCACGGCTGCGTCCCAAGATCTGAATGTTCAGTTCACTAGTCAGCAATTTCGCCGACTGAGCCCAGACATCATCCAGTTTTTTATGATAAATCAGAGTAACCAGCGTATCGTCTGCCAGCGTTGTTAAAAATTCAACTTGAAATAAGCGTGCTTTTAACTCTTCACTGGCCTGTATTTTGCTCAGTAAAACTGGCATCAATGAGTTAATATTTTCATGAGCTATGGCAAAATCACGTATTTTACATACATTACCGGAACTGGCTTTTTCTCCCGGGGTAAACATAGCATAACTACATCTATCTCCTTCATGCCAGATACGAAATTCCGCACGCATCCGGTAATGAGAAGCCGGAGAAGTGAAAATCTGTATTGGCGGAAAAGCACAGTCTGCAAATAGTTGCTCCAGATAGTGCTGTTTATCAGATAATTGTTGCTGGTAAGTAATGCCGGTCATATAGTTATCAGCCAAAGCAAAAAGGGCTTATTATATCAAACCCCGTTCTGCTCCCGTACATCGCGCAGAATTTGCCGGCCATAATCATCTGCAGCAATCATATCCGCAATTCTTTTTGCAGTATCTTCAGCACTTTGCAACTGATTTTTATCCTTTAAGCCAATAAAATTTTGTACCAGGGGAAATTTATCAGCATCGGCAGAACGGATATTTTGCTGCATATTGGTATCAACAACGCCGGGAGCAATACTGGCAATACGTATATGCGGATGTTGTTCAGCCGCTACTACTGCTGCATGCTGATCCAGTGCCGCCTTAGTAGCTCCATATACGCTCCAGCCTGCTACCGGATGCCGTCCGGCACCACTACTGATATGTGCAATGCGAATTTCAGCTTTCGGAGCAGCGGCAATCACCGCATTAGTTAATAGTAATGGTGCAGTAGCATTTACGGTTACCGCTTTAATAATTGCATCACAATCCTGCTGGCCTATTATTGAATTCGGCTCTACCATACCAGCGTTGTTTATCAGAATAATTTCATTTTTATTTTCAAGACCACTTTGCCAGCTGGCTGACCGGATTAATGTCGCCATAGCATCAGCATCAGAAAAATCAATTGAATATTCCAGTAATTTTTCCGGCGGATTATCCCAGCCATGCCGTGATAGACCGACAACTTTGACTTCTTTGGTCAGGTAATATTCTGTGAGAGCCCGTCCCAAACCCCGGCTATGACCAGTAATAATTACACAACATTGCATATTAAATTCCCTTTTTCAAAAATTATCTGAGTTTCTAGCCAGATAGTAATCATACACTTTACTTATGCAGTAAAAAAATCAGATTTTAATTTGTTTAAATATAAACTTGATTTACGGAGAGATTGACTTTATTAAGTTAAGTATTATCATGCAATGTAAATTTTATGCCTGTTATTTAAAGGAAACTTTTATGTCGTTAAGTATTATTCGTCATGATTGGTCACTACCAGAGGTTATCAAATTATTTCAACTGCCATTTAATGATCTGATATTTAAAGCACAAACAATACACCGACAATTTTTTGATGCCAATAAAGTGCAAGTATCAACTTTACTATCCATAAAAACCGGTGCTTGTCCGGAAGACTGTAAATATTGTCCGCAATCAGTTCATTATGATACCGGTCTGGAAAAAGAAAAATTACTTGAAGTTCAAAAGGTAATTGAAAAAGCCAAGGCTGCAAAAGCAATCGGTTCAACACGTTTCTGTATGGGTGCTGCCTGGAAGCATCCCACTGCCAGAGATATGCCGTATGTTCTGGAGATGGTAAAAGGTGTTAAAGCACTGGGCATGGAAACCTGTATGACTTTGGGCAAATTATCACAGGATCAGGCTCATGCGTTATCTGAGGCCGGATTAGATTTCTATAATCATAATTTAGATACTTCACCCGAATTTTACGGAAACATCATTACCACCCGTACCTATGCGGAGCGTTTGCAAACATTGGCTTATGTCCGAGAAGCAGGCATTAAAATTTGCTCAGGCGGAATTCTTGGAATGGGTGAATCTTTAAAAGACAGAGCCAGTTTATTAATTCAACTGGCTAATTTAGATGAACATCCGGAAAGTGTTCCCATCAATAATCTGGTCAAGGTTAAAGGTACACCTTTAGCGAATGAACAGGATATTGAACCGTTTGATTTCATCAGAATGCTTGCAGTGGCCCGTATTATGATGCCTAAATCACATGTACGATTATCCGCAGGGCGTGAACAAATGAATGAGCAAATGCAGGCACTGGCTTTTTTAGCAGGAGCAAACTCTATATTTTATGGAGATAAATTGCTTACAACATCCAATCCTCAAGTTGAAAAAGATAATGCTTTATTTATTAAATTGGGTATAAGTCCCGAACAATGTGAGGATTATAGTGATGAGATACACCGGGCAGCTATTGTACAGGCAATTTCCGAGCAAACACAAAATAATATGTCTGGTAATATTAACGAAGCTTAGTAACTCAGTGTTGTTTAAACACGTTTGTACAGTAGAGTGATAATTCTATTATTTATTACATAAAAATTCCAAATGGCACAAACCTGTATTTATAGTAAGATACAATACAATAAATTTGCACTTTACTTATGAGCACGCCGTTAACAACGCCTCCGCTGGCACCTAAAACCATAGCTATTCTTAAACAACTTAATATACATTGCTTAGAAGATTTACATCTTCGCGGAGCGTTAACTGCGTTTTTACAATTTAAAAGTATGAGTACAGGCTGTACAGACAGTCTTTTGTGGCAATTTATTGCTCTAGTAGAAGATCGCTCAGTTCAGTCGTTTACATCTGAAGAAAAAGATTACTGGCGCAAGCAGCTTAAACTGCATCCGCCAGTAGCTGTCTTTCCATCTGAAAAAGTTATGCAGCAATGGATGCATCAGGCTCTGGGTGCAGCGCAACAGGCTTCTATACTGAATGAAGTGCCGGTTGGCGCTGTTGTAGTCTGTGAAAACACCTTGGTTGGTTATGGCTACAATCGCTGTATCGCTGATTGCAATATTAGCCATCATGCAGAAATTCAGGCATTAACGGCAGCCAGTAAAGCATTGGGAAATTACCGTCTGGAAAATTGTGATGTTTATATTACTCTCGAACCGTGCGCTATGTGTGCAAGCGCATTAATACAAGCACGAATCAGAAGAGTAATTTATGGAGCTAGTGAAACAAAAACCGGGGCAGCCGGCAGTGTGATTAATTTATTTACTAATCAACAGTTAAATAAACACACTGCAATCATTGGTGGTGTTCTGGCTAATGAATCTACCCAATTATTACAGGATTTTTTTCGGCGCAAGCGCAGCCAGGTATAAACCAATGCTGCTGCAATCATAAATTACAGTAAATCGTAGCCAAATTTACCAATCATAATACATAGCAGAATAATAAAAATTTTACGTATTAATTTGCTGCCGCCACGCATTGCTAATCCGGCACCGATGATCCCTCCGCTCAGATTAGCAATAGCCAAGGGAATCGCCCAATGCCAAACGACATACTGATGTGAAATAAAATATATCAGCGCGGCAATATTTGTCATGAGATTAATAACTTTAGAAGATGCTGTTGCGGTAATAAAGTCAAAGGCAAAAAAACGAACAAATATAAAAGCCAGTAAGCTGCCTGTACCGGGACCGAATATACCATCGTATAAACCAATTAAAGCACCCATTAACAGTCCAATAGTATACTCACGCCGAGTCAGCTGACTTTGGCGCTGAACCTGACCCAAATCCTTTTTCAAAAAGGTATAAATCGCCATAATGATTAAAATAACCAGAATAGACGGTTTCATCCATGCTGTGGGCAGATATTCCACAACATGAGTACCCAGATATGCAGAAGCAAATGCAAGTAAGGCAGCAGGTAATAGCATTGCCCATGGAACGGGTATACGTCGGGTATATCGCACAGCTGCTACCAAAGTACCACATGCAGAGGCAAATTTATTTACCCCAAAAATAATCAGTGAGAAGGTCTTCTCAGGTAGTATATTAAAAAGCCCGGGGATTTGTAACAACCCGCCACCACCGACAGCTGCATCCATTAAACCGGCACTGAATCCGATAATTAATAACCACCAGATATGAGAATCACTTAACCATTCCACGATATATCCCTACTAGCGCATGGCACGTGTGGTAATACGTTTAATTAACTCTTGCTGATTACGGGGTAACCCGTCTTCGCAGAAAGTCTGATACAGCACCGAACGCACTTTATCCAGTTGATTCAGGCTGGTACCGATTACTTTCCATTGACTATTGCGCGGCTGTATCCAGCGTTTATTCACATCGTCACCATATCCGAACACCTTCATGCGCCGTGTCGGGCAATGAATAGCTTCAGCAGTAAGGTTATTAATCCCCTGATCTGATTGCTGGTTCAGAATATAATGGATAGTACGGTCTGTATTGATTTGAATACTGTTCAGCATTAATTTTGGCTGGCCCTGATATGTCTGGCTGATATAAACATCAGCCCATTGCTCATTACCGGCCGGATACGCAGGCATAGGTACAGCCTGCTCTTCCCAAGGCTGATTTTCATCAGGCCCAATATAATGCTCGTTATATAAAGTTTCCCTGCGTGCCAGTGCACAAGCACAAACACCAAGAAGTAATACAGTCAATACGGTTTTGGTAACTTTCATACCATGCTCCGAAACCGGATATACAATCCGGCTTTATTCTGAAATACTGTTTATCATTTGTCATACAACAAAAAGCTGTCTGTAATCTTATGAGAACAGACAGCCGGATTCTGCCATCAAAGTTTTAAGGCGGCCAGAACCTGAGTTTTTACTGCTTCTACCGGTTGAGTTCCGTCTACACGGATATAGTCCGGTGCATTGGCATCATTCTGTTTACCATAGAAATCAATCAGTACTTCTGTTTGCTCGTGATACACCTGTAAACGTTTTTTAATGGTTTCTTCCTGATCATCATCACGCTGAATCAGTGGTTCACCGGTTTCATCATCAATATTGTTGACTCTTGGCGGATTGTAAACCAGATGATAAGTTCTGCCTGAAGCAAGATGGACACGGCGACCGGACAAACGTTCAATAATGACATCATCGGGTACGGCAATCTCTACTACAGCATCCAGATGCACACCCGCTTTTTCCATTGCTTCAGCCTGAGCCAGTGTACGCGGGAAACCATCAAATAAGAAACCATTAGCACAATCCGGCTGGGCAATACGCTCTTTTACCAGACCTATAATAATATCGTCACGAACCAGCCCGCCCGCATCCATAATTTTTTTGGCTTCAATGCCCAAAGGTGTGCCGGCTTTTACTGCTGCACGCAGCATGTCTCCGGTAGAAATCTGCGGTATGTTAAACGCAGCAGTAATAAACTGTGCCTGTGTGCCTTTTCCGGCACCCGGTGCACCTAATAATAAAACTTTCATTTCAACTCCTGAATATATCTGTGATTTGATTTAATATTATTACTAATATTTATTTTTTTACTTCTGTCCAGTTCGTGCGTACACGCTCCAGATCCGCAGCTGTATCCACACCCGCAGCCGGAGCATGCGGTGTGATTTGTACCGCAATATTGTAACCATGCCACAGTACGCGCAGCTGCTCAAGTGATTCAGCCTGTTCTAATGGTGATGGAGTCAAATCTGCATATTGGTGCAAAAATTGTACCCGATAACCATAAATGCCAATATGACGATATACCGGAATATTTGCCGGCATGACTTCAGTGCCGCTGCGCATTAATTCACGCGGCCATGGAATAGCCGCACGGCTAAAGTACAAGGCATTATTTTTGTTGTTTAATACAACTTTAACACAATTGGCATCTGTAAAATCTGTGTAATCAGTTAATAGATGTGCTGCTGTGGCCATTGGTGCTGAACTTTGCTGTAATTGTTCAGCTACAGCATTAATCAGCTCAGGTTCAATCAAAGGTTCATCACCCTGGACATTTACAACACAGTCTTCTCCAGCGAGATTCAGAATGCCGGCTGCTTCAGCCAGACGAGTTGTCCCGCTCTCATGCTCCGGAGCGGTTAAAACAGCTTCAATTCCATGAACCTGACATGCAGTCTGAATATCAGCATGATCTGTTGCCACAACTACTCTTCCGGCTTTGCTGGCAAGTGCACGCTCAGCTACCCTTACTACCATCGGTTTACCATGTATATCGGCTAAAGCCTTATTGGGTAAACGACTGGAGGATAGTCGTGCCGGAATCAGAACAACAAAATTACTCATGTGTCGCCGTACATTCTTCATCAGTTAAATTACGAGCTTCATTTACCAGCATATAGGGAATACCATCTTTTACCGGATAAGCCAGCCGTGATGCTTTACACCACAGTTCCTGCTGCTGTGCATGCCATTGCAGTTTTCCTTTACACTCGGGGCATACCAGTATATCCAGATATTTTTGATTCATTTTTAATCCTTAGTTTCGCAAAGGTGGCAAGCGAAGTTTATGGTTGTTGATTTAGCAGGTTTCCTGAATGCAGTAATACCAGTTAATAATTTATAAATATCGTCTTTGAATGACTTTACCATATATTAAAATGGCAATATAGAGGCTGCTTAATACAGAACCTGAAATCGTAGTCAGTTTGTATCGTCTTCCAACGATATACTGACAATTTATTGAAATTCTACCAGCAGCCGGAGTCCATGGCATCTTTTTCATTGCAGAAACGTATTTATTTTATTTAGAATGGTGTAAGTCTAATTTTAACTGAATCAATTCAGCTAACTCCGGGCAGATTTGTGCTGAAAGTGGTAAGACCCAAATATTATATTGCAAAGGTTTTTTCAGTTTGACTGCATCTTTTTCTGTAATAAATATTATTTCTGCATCAGGCCAGTCTTCGGGTTGAATGGTTGCATGATCATTCAGCGCAATGGTTTCTTTCAGATGAATACCCAGTATCTGTAATGCCTGAAAAAAACGTTGCGGTTGTCCGATACCTGCAATTGCCGCGCATTTTTTTTCTGAAAATTCATGGGCTTTTGCAGTCTGTTGCGGCTGATTTAAACAATAGAAATCGCCATAGTTCAATTGACTGAAACCACACCATTGTGTTTTTATTAAACTTAGTTGCTGTGCCTGCCGAACAGAATTCGCATCACCCTGACTGAATACTACCGCATCTGCTCCCTGTAGGCGCTCAACGGGTTCGCGCAATGGGCCATTAGGCAATATATCCAGTTTTTTTCCGATATCTGCAGCCGGAAATACTATAACTTCCATATCCCGGCAAAGTGCATAATGTTGTAAACCATCATCACTTAATAAAAGCTGTAAATCCGGATATGCATTTAACAATGCTCTGCCGGCAGCTTCACGAGTAGAAGCAACTGCAACCGGTGCCTGAGTTTGCTGAAACAGCATTAATGGTTCATCTCCGGCTTCTGCCGCGGTAGATTGGGCATGCAGAATAACCGTTTCTTTACTTAAACGCCCATAGCCTCGGCTGATGATACCAACCCTTATCTGCCGCTGCTGTAAGGTCTGTACCAGCGCAGCGACTAAAGGTGTTTTACCAACACCGCCAACATGAATGTTACCGATAACCACTACCGGACAAGGCAGTTTTTTAGTCGGCAAAATGCCCGATTTGTACAGCCAGCGCCGTAACAAAGCAATACTTTGAAATAATCGTGCAAGCGGCCACAGTAACAATACCAGCGCTATACGCGGATGCTGCCAGTGCTTTTGTATTAAACCGGCTAACCAGCCCATAACTCTGCCTATTAATTACAAAGCTGCACTATACCACGCTGTATATGCAGAACTGAACTATGATAAAAAAACGCCGTATAATATCTACAGAATAAAACCGCTCTGAATATGGTATCCATTATGTCTGATTTCTTTGCTCCGGCTGCTTTAAGTGTATCTGAACTCAATGCTTATGCCCGTCAATTGCTTGAAGACAATCTGATTGATTTATGGGTTGGCGGTGAAGTTTCTAATCTTACCCGTGCAGCCAGCGGTCATTTCTATTTTTCTTTAAAAGATGCCCGTGCACAAGTCAGATGTGTACTGTTTAAAGGTGTGGCACAGCAGCTGAGCCAGCCCTTACAGGAAGGTGATCATATAGAAGTGGCCGGAAAAATCAGTATTTACGAAGCACGGGGTGAGTTTCAGATTACCATTAATGCAGTGCGCCACAAAGGGCTAGGACAGTTATATGAAGCTTATGAGCGGCTGAAACAGCAGTTAACTGCCGAAGGTTTATTTTCAAAGGAACGCAAACGTCCGCTACCTGTTCATCCTAAAGTGGTCGGTGTAGTGACCAGTCTGGCCGCAGCAGCTTTACGCGATGTTGTAACAACCCTGCGCCGGCGCCATAGCGGTATCCGTGTTATTGTTTATCCGACAGCCGTACAGGGTGCAGGGAGTGAACATCAGATTGCTGCTGCTATTACCAGTGCCAATCAGCAGGCACTGGCTGATGTACTGATAATTTGCCGAGGAGGCGGCAGTATTGAGGATTTGTGGTCTTATAATGAAGAAATCGTCGTACGAACTGTAGCCGACAGCACAATTCCCACTGTGAGCGGTGTTGGTCATGAAACTGACTTTACCCTGACCGATTTTGCCTCAGATGTTCGCGCCCCGACACCGACGGCTGCTGCCGAATTAGTAAGCCCTGATATGGCGCAACTAAGACATAGTGTTACTCAATGGCAAAAGCGTATACACCAATTACTGGAACAACGTTATTATGATGCTTCACAAAAACTGGACTGGCTTGCTCGTCAGTTAAAGCACCCGCAGCAAAACTGGCAGCAACAGCAGCAGCAACTAAGGGATTTAGCACGTCTGTTACAAATTGGCATGCAGCGTCAGATCAGGCAGCATCGGCAAAATCTAATACAGCAACAACGCAGTCTGGAAAATACACGACCGCAAACTATTCATGCACTACAGGCACTTGAATACCGGAAACAACAATTACATCAAATCTGGCAAAATATTTTTATGCGCGCGCAACAACGGCTGCAGCAGCAGACATCTGTGTTACAGGCAGTCTCTCCTCTACAGATTCTAGCCAGAGGTTATAGCGTGGTCACTAATCAGCGCGGGCAGGTAATCCGCGATGCCAACAAATTAAAAACCGGCCAGTATCTTAATATTCGCTTTGCTTGCGGTGAACGTAGCGTACAGGTTGCTCCGCCGAAAATTCAGTCTGATTTATTTGATAATTAAGATATAAATTTTCAAATGTATTTCTATTCTATTGCGTAAATTGCTATCACTAAGAATTCGGTGATTAATTTTTTGTTGATTTAAATTCAGATTTTTAATTTAAAAATAAATTATTCTTTGAAATGTTATGTTAAATAAATTTTTGACAGGCAATTAACTTAATAAGAATAGGAATTTAAATGTCACTGTTTGCTCGTTTATTTGGTAAAAAATCTAAAGATACAGATACTACGGTAGCTGAAAATACAAATACTAAACAATCAATAGGATTAAGTGTAGTATTTAAAGGCTCTCTTAATTTTGATAAAGATAAATTATTAGATAAATTAAGATATCTGGATTCTTCAATAACAAATGTCAAATACGAAACCCCTGCCGGAGAGCTTGAACAAGGCGTTTTTGCTTTAATAAGTTGGGGAAAACACGTAGTTAAACTTATTGGGTTCAATGCGCCTTTTCCTGCTGATGCATTGGAAACTTGTGTTGAGCCAGCACATTATAGTCAGGATGTCAAAGATCAAGTTTGTAAAAATGATAGTCATGTAATTTTGTACTATACAGGACATGATGAAGATGTATTAGAACAATATTTAGCTTTATCCCGTCTGGCGGTATGTTTTGAAGAATTTAACGCATTAGCAGTTATTAATGAAAACGCTCATTCCTCATTGCCTATAAATGTTTTAAGTAACTTACTTAGTGATGAAGACAGTGCAAAGAGTTTATGCGATTGTTTACCGTTATTTTTCTGCGGGTTTGTTAAATATATTTTAGAAGACGTTAAAGGTGTCTGGATGCGCACTTACGGTGCTGATGTATTTGGATTGCCTGATTTTGCTGTATTAGCAAATAACCATGATGAAGGTTCTGACTATTTCGATATGTTTGGTAATATTTTATCCTATCTGCGTCAGAGCGGAGCAACTATGAATCCTGGGGATACAATGGAAATTGGCGATAATAAAATGTTGTCATTACGAGCTCCGCAGGAGGATGAATATTTTCTGAAAGATACAGGCAATGTTTTGGTTGTAGAAATCAGTAAATAGTTAAACAAATCAATAAATCATTCTTGAGCAGAAATTATCCATTATTAAATAATAAAAAACGACTTCTGATATTAAATTTGTTATCGGAAGTCGTTTTACATTTGGGTAAATTAAAAAATAACTGTTTGTTCAATCAGATATGCGAACACAATTAATTAATATTTTAAATATCACGATATCAGACAGTTACCTTACTGCTTCTGTTTATTTAATAACATAATGCTTATTGTGCACAGTAATATCAGCTACTCTGCGCTCTGACTGAAAAATATCATAAGCAGGCTTCAATTCTCTCCAGAAAGGCATATAAGCTGAGTTTTGAAACTTTTGCATATTTGATGCTGTCATTCTGAATGGAAAAATATGAATGGGTATTCGCTTCTGTCCGCTGTTTATAGCCTGATTAACAACAGCGTAGATTTGTTCTATTCCCTTGTCAGTCATTGCATAGCAACCGATGGACACACAGTTTCCATGAATCATGATAAAACTCCCTGTGTATCCATTGGCGCGGTCATAGGCATTCGGGTAGCCAATGTTAAAAGCAAGATGATAATTACTATTTGGTTTTAATAGATTTTTCTCAGTTGCGTAAAATCCTTCCGGACTTTTGCCATCCCCTTCGGCTTTTTTAGGTCCCAGACCACCTGAGTATGTACAGATATCCCATGTCCTGTATAGCTGATAATTGTTATTTTTATGTTTATACCATATTTCCAATATTCCCTCTTGTTTGAATATTCGCAGATAAATTTTATCACCACTAATAGGAGGAGAAACTGCTACAGCCGTATTTTTTACATCTATAGTTTTAATTTTCTGGTCAATAGTATAATTTCTAAAAAATAATGATACACTTGCAACTACCCCCGCAAATCCGATAACAATCATACAGATAGTCATTAATCTTCGAGATAGTGTCTTTACTTGATTTTTTTTATTAGCGAAAAAAGGATAAATAATTAAACCGATGCTTCCGATAAATATCAATATGGGAAGTAATATCATTAATTGTTCGCTAAATAATACAGACATAATTTGTTTCCATTGAGACCGGGTTATCCAGCAGTTAATCAGAAAACTGAATACAGAACAACCAATTGATTTAGCTATACAATTCTATCCTGAGGATTTCTTCCTGCCCAGTCGCATACAAACTGCCATGCTACTCTTCCTGAACGGCTGCCACGGCTCTGGCTCCAATTTAATGCTGCACGTCTTGCTGTTTCATCCAGATTCAGACCAGCTTCTTCCAGCCAGTTCTGTACAGCCTGTAAATATGCATTCTGATCAAATGGGTAAAAGCTTAGCCATAAACCAAAACGATCCGATAAAGATACTTTTTCTTCGACGGCTTCCTGAGGATGAACTTCTCCGCCATTACCTGTATGAGCCACATTGTCTGCCATATACTCAGGCATTAAATGCCGGCGGTTAGATGTAGCATATACCAGTACATTGTCACATCGCTGGGATAATCCGCCATCAAGGGTAGTTTTTAATGCTTTGTAAGCATCATCACCGTCTTCAAAAGATAAATCATCACAGAACAGAATGTATTTTTCCGGTCTGGCGGTTAGTAAAGAAAGTAAAGCAGGTAACGTTAACAAGTCACTTTTATCAACCTCAACCAGACGCAACCCCTGATCTGCATACTGATGCAGTAACGCCTTAACCAATGATGATTTTCCGGTACCACGTGCTCCTGTCATTAATACATTATTTGCCGGTCTGCCAGCAAGAAACTGTTCTGTATTACGTACCAGTTGTCGGCGCTGCTCATCAACAGCTGCCAGACAGTCCAGAGAAAAGGTATGCGGATTTGGTAAACTTTCCAGAATACCCTTGTTACCTAATTTATGCCAGCGGTAAGCAACTGCCGTCCAGTCAGGTTCCTGAGCCAATGGTGGCAAAATGGCATCCAGCCGCTGTAAAACAGTTGCAGCCAGATTGATAAATTCCTTACGTTTCATCTATTTCCCTTCAATTTCTATAGCTATGAATTATGAATGTTTTTGCAATATTAATGCAAAGGGTGCATCATTTATCCGGTTAATAAAAGCATATTTCAACACTGCTATCTGTTGTTGCGGTAAGCTTTGCGCCCATGTTTGTATTCTTTCCGCTTCAATTCTTCCCTCTTCATGACCCGGATATAAAACCGCAGCCAATACACCATTATCGGTAAGAAGGTTTAATCCGCTTTGCATCGCCTTAAGGGTTGTATTGACTTGGGTTGTACAGTTTTTATCTCCGCCAGGTAAGTATCCAAGGTTAAATATGATGGCACTAACCTTACTCTGAATATACTCACTCAGATGTTCATGTCCGGCTTGAATTAACTGTACCCGCTCACGATAACCGGCTTTTACCAGTCTGTTACTGGTAACGTCTAATGCACTAGCCTGTATATCAAAAGCGACTACTTTACCATGGGCACCGACGCATGAGGCCAGAAACAAAGTATCATGCCCGTTACCAGCAGTAGCATCAATGACTGTATCGCCAGCCTGTACAGTCTGCTGAATGTTTTTATGTACAAAATCCAGAATATTGAGAAGCATAAATTAATTTGTGCTATCTGATAATTAGATAGCCGCCAAGGCTATCTTTAAGATAAATAAGCATTAAGCATATCAGATTATATATTAACAAAATAAACAGGCATACTATGAATAGTAATTTTATTTATCTGTAATGCTGATACCAGAATAAAAATTGATACATATTAAGTTTAGGATTACCAGACTCTTACCTCACATTCCTAATTCACGCAAAAAGCGAATGTCATCAGCCCAGCCGGATTTTACTTTTACCCAAACCTTTAAAAAAACTTTTGTTTCAAACAATTTTTCCATATCCAGTCTGGCTTCAGTAGATATCTTTTTCAGTTTTTCCCCGCCTTTACCAATTAAAATGCCCTTTTGGCTTTCCTTATCTACCAGAACTGCAATATAAATCCGGTAAAGTCCGTCTTCCTCGGTAAACTGTTCTACTTCGACATTCATAGCGTAAGGTAATTCTTCACCAAGATAACGAAACAGTTTCTCCCGCACAATTTCCATAGCAAGAAATCTTGCCGATTTGTCTGTCACCATATCTTCAGGATAGAGCGGAATACTTATTGGCAGCATGGGCTTGAGAATATGCACAAGCTGAGCCACGCCCAGTCCGTGCTTTGCACTCACCAGAGCAACCTGAGTGAATTTATATGCCTGCTGTACTTCATCAATAAAGTTCTGCAGTACACTTTGGTCTTTTGCCTTAGCCTTATCGACCTTATTAATTACCAGCACTACCGGAATATGTGCAGGTAATTGTTGCAGTACTTCTCTGTCTGCATCCGAAAAGCGCAATGCTTCAATCACAAATACAATAACATCCACACCGGCAACAGCCTCAGTAACATTCTGATTGAGACGGTCATTAAGTGCATTGCGGTGATAAGTCTGAAAACCGGGGGTATCTACAAATATCAGCTGTGCTTCATTATCGGTATAAATACCATTAACTTTATGGCGAGTAGTCTGAGCTTTTTTACTGGTGATACTGATTTTCTGACCAATAAGGTGGTTCATTAATGTGGATTTTCCCACATTAGGCCGGCCAACAATTGCAACAAACCCGCAGCGAAAATTTTCTGACTGAGGTGGATAATTGTAACTGGATACTTCAGACATACATTCTTTCTTAAATGATACAAATAACCATAAAATGGTTGATAATAAGCTGAATTATTTCAAAACAAATAAAATCAATTTTGCTAAATAACACATTGCAGATACCAATTATAAACTACTAAATTACCTGAATATATACAGTTTTATTCGACCGATTTCAGAGAAACGGAGTCATTCTCACTGAGTGAATACTTTAAGTAACAAAAGACCTCAGAGTGATTAAACAATGTTTTCAAATAGTTTATTTACAATAAACGGATGAAATTTACTAACCGGCATCATATATAACCGTCCCAAAAAATTATGATTTTTTACTGAAGCGATCAGATAAAGCATTTTTTTATCCGGCTGCTGGGTATTATCAGTAATACGCAGGCAAAGACAAACATCTAAATGAGAATCTTTAATCACTAAAGTAAGTTTATCAGCAGTATTTTCAGTAATAGTAAAGAAATGGGCTGCGTTTGTTTCACCGGATTGAATCCTCTCTTCATCCAGATAAGTAAATCCCTCTATAGTACGTATGCCAGCAGGTCTAACTATATTATCTCTGATTTTAAATAATATTCTTAGCCATTCAGGCTGACGTGATGTCATCATTTTATATGCTTCAAAAGCTGTAATATTTTTACCGATTTCTTTTTTCTGACAATCAAGATAGTCCGGTTTATCCGTAATCAGGCTAACACACTCGGGTAATTCATTCAGTATTTCAGAAATTGATTTTGTTTTTCCCATTATTTCCCCTTTATTGTAAGACAATAAGTAATAACAATATGGCACCTTCAATGTATTGTAACTTATTTATTTTTTTCTAGGTTTAGCTGCCGGAAACTGCTTTTCTAACCAAACAAGAGCTGTTTGTGCGGTTTGTTGTTCTGCTTCACGCCGGCTGTGTCCGGCTGCTTCAGTCTGAAAGCCGGTTTCTCCTAAATCACATTGCACTACAAATTGTAAATCATGAACATCGCCAATCTGATCTACAATCCGATATTTTGGCAATGGCATATGTCGTGCCTGCAAGGCTTCCTGCAGACGTGTTTTTGCATCTTTTCCACTATTCTGAGGATTAATATTACGGATGCGGTCTGCGTATAAATGTCTTACCACAGTCTCAGCAGTATTAAAATCTGCGTCAAAGCTCACTGCGGCAAATAATGCTTCCATAGCATCGGCCAGTATAGATGGCCGCCGGAAGCCACCGCTTTTTAACTCACCAGTACCCAGCAATAAAGCGTCTCCGATTTTTAGTTCAGTTGCAATCTGAGCCAGTGTTTCCTGATTAACCAGATTCGCCCGCATTCGTGAAAGTTCACCCTCTGTCAGGCGCGGAAATGCATTAAACAGCATTTTGGCTACAGAATAATTTAAAATTGAATCACCAACAAATTCAAAACGTTCATTGTGTAATGCACTGTAACTGCGGTGAGTTAAAGCCTGCAGCAATAAATCAGACTGCTTAAATTGATAGCCAAGCTTTTGTTGTACATATTTCAAAGCATTTTCATGGCGTACATCAGTTTTTCTCATTTAACCGTCTTTGATAATAAATAACCATAATTATATAAACAAAGCGCAAGAAAAAATCTTGCGCCCGGTATCAGATATTACTGAATCTTCGTACCGATTCGTTTCATATCACCCATATTCAGCCATACCAGAAAGGCTTTACCTACAACAAGCTTATCATCTACAAAGCCCCAATAACGGCTATCTTCACTATTGTCGCGATTGTCACCCATCATGAAGTATTTTCCTGCAGGAACGGTACAACTAAACCCGCTGCCATCAGTATCATAGTTACACAATTCCCGATCTGGAAAATCAGTATGTACTGCTTGCAGAATAACGGGGGGTTGCTGAGGCATTTTCAGTATCTGAATCGATTTATTACCAAGCTGTTCGGTTACCTGCTGAGCCTGCATATTGATATTTCCATACTGAGGAACCTGTTCGGAATAATTATAAATTTTCTGCTCATCAGTATCAGTGATTACTTTACCGTTGATTGACAGGATTTTATCCTTGTATGTAATAACATCACCCGGCAGACCGATTACCCGTTTAATATAATTTATACGTGTATCTCGGGGGTAATTGAATACGATTACATCACCACGCTCTACTTTGTTTACTGGAATAAGTACATTATTCAGAATTGGCAAACGGATACCGTAAGTAAATTTATTTACCAGAATAAAATCACCGGTAATCAGCCCCGGACGCATAGAGCTGGATGGAATCTGAAAAGGCTCAGCTAAAAAAGTGCGCAGAATAAATACCACCAGAATAATCGGGAAAAAACCACTCATGTAATCAGTAAAGTGATTATTATCTACATGCCCCGGATTTTTTTTCTTCTGGCCACGATGAATAATCCAGGCTATTCCGGTAAACAATACAAAAATCAGCAAAACTGCGGTAAAACTCATTTTGTATGACAATACACCAAATGCACCAACCAAAATCAGCAAATACCCCCATTGTAATGCTCCGCTCCATTCCCCATTTTCTTCACGCTTTTTTGAGCTTTTCAAAAATAGAACTATCCCCAGCACCAGAAGGATTGCTGCGCCTATAATCATCGTGTTTGACATTTATTAATCTCCAACCTGTAAAATCGCCAGAAAGGCAGATTGCGGAATTTCTACATTACCCACCTGTTTCATACGTTTTTTACCGGCTTTTTGTTTTTCCAATAATTTTTTCTTACGGGTAATATCGCCGCCATAACATTTAGCCAGCACATTTTTGCGCAGTGCTTTTACGTTTTCACGAGCAATAATTTTACCGCCGATTGCCGCCTGAACAGCAATATCAAACATTTGTCTCGGAATCAGCTCACGCATTTTAGCTACCAGCTCTCTGCCGCGATGAACTGAATTACTGCGATGAACAATCAGACTGAGCGCATCGACTTTTTCACTGTTAACCAGAATATCCAGTTTAACCAGATCTGCAGCCCTGAATTCGAGAAACTCATAATCAAGCGAAGCATAGCCGCGTGAAGTTGATTTCAGCTTATCAAAGAAATCCATCACAACTTCATTCATTGGCATTTCATAAGTCAGCATTACCTGCCGACCCATGTATTGCATATTTCTCTGAACACCGCGCTTCTGATTACACAATGTCATTACCGCACCGACATATTCCTGAGGCAATAATATAGTTGCCGTGATAATAGGTTCATAAATTGCTTCAAGTGTACCGATATCAGGTAATTTAGACGGGTTTTCAATCTCTAAGCGTTCACCGCTTTTCATCAGTATTTCATATACCACCGTTGGAGCAGTGGTAATCAGATCCATATTAAATTCTCGTTCAAGCCTTTCCTGGACAATTTCCAGATGTAGCAGACCAAGAAAACCACAACGAAAACCGAATCCCAGTGCCTGTGAAACTTCCGGTTCGAATTTCAATGCAGCATCATTGAGCTGTAATTTTTCCAGAGCTTCACGTAATGCATCGTAATCGTGACTCTCAACAGGGTATAAACCGGCAAACACCTGCGGCTGCACTTCTTTAAAACCGGGTAAAGGTTCGCTGGCCGGCTCCCGCGCCAGGGTAATCGTATCACCTACTTTAGCCGAACCAAGCTCTTTGACACCGGTAATTAAAAAGCCTACATCACCGGCTTTTAATTCCTGCTTCTGCACAGATTTGGGTGTAAATATACCCAATTGTTCTACCTGTGTTTCGGCTCCTGTGGCCATGAAACGAACTTTATCTTTCAGACGTACCGTTCCATCGACCATGCGTATCAGCATTACTACGCCAACGTAATTATCGAACCATGAATCAATGATTAACGCTTTTAACGGTGCATCAATTTTACCATTAGGTGCCGGTACTTTTTTTACAATCTCTTCCAGCACATCCTCAATACCGATGCCGCTTTTAGCAGAACAGCGTACAGCATCAATGGCCTCAATTCCGATAATATCTTCTATTTCTTCTATAACCCGCTCAGGCTCCGCTGAAGGTAAATCAATCTTATTTAGAACGGGTAAAACCTCTACCCCCAGGTCAATAGCTGTATAGCAATTGGCTACGGTCTGAGCTTCTACCCCCTGTGATGCATCTACCACCAGTAATGCACCTTCACAGGCAGAAAGAGAACGGGATACCTCATAGGAAAAGTCCACATGCCCCGGGGTGTCAATCAGATTAAGCTGATAAACCTGCCCGTCACGAGCTTTATACTGTAAAGCTGCAGTTTGAGCTTTAATTGTAATACCGCGCTCTTTTTCAATATCCATGGAATCGAGTACCTGTGCACTCATTTCCCGATTTTCAAGACCGCCACAATACTGAATAAAACGATCAGCCAGTGTCGACTTCCCATGGTCAATATGGGCGATAATAGAGAAATTGCGTATATTGTTCATGTAAGCCAATAATTCAAATTAATTCAGACAGCAACATTCTGGTAAATCAATACCAGAAAACCAGAAAATAACTGCTTATTTTAGCGGAATGTACTGTAGTGCGCCCAAGAATTTATAATAATTCAGAAAAGCTTTTAATTTTCAAACATTAGAGCTTAAAAGCTTTCATTAAATACATCATTCAGGGCAAAGTGCTAATAAGTTAACGGATTTTTAAATAATCACACCTTAAGCAGATATTTTAATGTTCAAATTAAATTTTAAACTCATAAAATAAATTTTAAGCGGTACAAAAATTATTTATTAGCAAAGCGATACTATATTATCCTGCCATAAATTTTATCTGACAAACATAGAAAGTCACTGCCAGAAAGACTACAATATCTTTAACTCAGTTGTTTATTTCAATGAAAGTAGTTGTATGCTAAAAATCAGCACTCAGTTTGATGGTGGTAATATTGAGATTGTCGATGCCAGTGATCCGGCTAATATCCAGCTCAAATTACCTAAAGACAATGCGGCCGAATTTCGGCAATGGTTTTATTTCCGTGTACAGGGTGTTGCCTATCAGAATATTCGCCTGAACTTCATTAATACAACTGAATCCGCTTACCCGGAAGGTTGGGAAGATTATCAGGCAATGTGCTCTTATGATCGCATCAACTGGTTTCGTGTTCCTACAACTTTCGAAAACGACATATTAACTATTTCTCATACTCCGTTATCCAATAGTATTTACTATGCCTACTTCGAACCTTATTCATATGAACAGCATCTGAATTTACTAGGTGACAGCCAGAGCAGCGGCTTATGCCAGATAGAAGATTTAGGCAGCACTATTCAGGGACGTGATATTAATCTGCTGACAATTGGCAATCAGGTTGCCAGCGATTTGAAAATCTGGGTGATTGCGCGTCAGCATCCTGGCGAAACGATGGCTGAATGGTTTATTGAAGGTCTGTTAGGCAGATTATTAGATCATCAGGATCCGACAGCACGTGCTTTGCTGGATCAGGCTACATTTTATATTGTTCCGAATATGAACCCTGATGGATCCGTACTCGGTAATTTGCGTACTAATGCTGCCGGAGCAAATCTCAATCGCGAATGGTTACAGCCCAGCATGCAAAACAGTCCGGAAGTTTATCTGGTACGTGAAAAAATGCATGAAACAGGAGTGGATTTATTCCTGGATATTCATGGCGATGAATCTATTCCTTATGTATTTCTTTCAGGTAATGAGGGAATTCCTTCCTTCGATGACAGGCTGCATTCGTTACAGGAAATGTTCAAACAGGCCTTTCTGGTAGCAAGTCCGGATTTTCAGGATAAATATGGTTATGAAAAAGATGAACCGGGTAAAGCCAATCTGAATATTGCTACTGCATATATTGGCGAAACCTTTAATTGTTTAGCTTATACACTTGAAATGCCATTTAAAGACAATAATCAATGGCCGGATGACGATTTTGGCTGGAACGGCCAGCGTTCTCTGCGTTTGGGGGAAGCAATTTTAAGCCCGATTTACTCTATACTGGATAGTTTGCGTTAAATCAGTCATATTGTTTTCAAAGCCTGAGAGATATTTCAGGCTTTTTGTATTTTTGAGTAAAATCAAATGATTAATAATTACATACGCAGCATAATAAAGATGCATTATTTGTAATCAAGTTGTCTTTTATCCATTATCAATATAGGAAACAATCATGAAAAGAAGCATACTTGTATACAGCATCATCAGCATTATTTCTTTGGCAGCCTGTTCAAGGGATGATTCAGAAGCATCTAAAGCAAAGCTAAGCTGCAATAGTGAGCAGCTTCGCAGTCAGATTCAGCAAACCCTGCAGACAGGTATCAATAATAATGTTCATCAGTTTGCTCAAAATGACAGCCGTCAGTTTGTAGATGCAGATAAAGTAATCAATGCCAGCCATGAATTATCTGTAGCCGTGTCTGATGGCAAGCTGGATAAAGACAATAATGGTAATCCTGTTTGCAGCAGTGAGCTAAAAATTACCGTTCCCACTAATATTTGGCAGCAAATTCAGACAAATGCACCGTTGTTATTTGGTAAAACTGATTTTATTGCCCATCTGAATCAGCAGTTGCAAGGTAATGAAGTTACCCTGCATGATAATGTTTTTACTAAACCTATCCAATATGCACCTGTTTCAGACAAAACAAATGCTAATGCAGCATCTGTAACCAATTCCGCCAGCAAATTTGATCAGACAGGTATTCAAACCTTAAGTACTGTTTTAGGTAATGCACTATTACCCTATGGTATCAAGGATACAGTCATGATTGCCGGGCATATGTACAATCGTGCAGATGCTATCAAGCTGATCACTAATCCCAATGCCCAGGTTTTACCATTAGATCGCCTCAGCCCAGAAGCTCAGAAAGCAAGTGATATTCTTAACGGTCATTCTTTAGCAACAGAGAATAATAATCAGGCTGATAACAATCACATTATCCAAAACGATATAACTGCTGATCAGTTGCAGCAGGCACGGGATAATAACCGCAATGCCAATAGTGTTATTAATGCGAAATGGCATAATCTGAACGATACTGTTCGTAATACCTTGCAGCAGGAAGAACAGAAATGGATAGCCCAGAAAACCAGTCAGTGTCAGGCAAAAGCGGCTAAAGCCGCTTCGCCTGCTCAGGCGGAACTAATACGGCTGGAATGTGATACACTAATGACTAATGAACGTATTAAGTATCTTAACGGTTATAGCCTGCATTAATTCGTCATTATTAGTCTGGACATCAGTATTATTTTTTATATTACTGATGTCTGATCCTACATATTTAATAAATAAAGTATAAACATGTCGGATCGGAAAATCATTCATATTGATATGGACGCTTTTTATGCGTCAGTAGAGTTGCGCGATCGTCCCGAACTTCAAAGCAAACCTGTTGTTGTAGCATGGGATGGACCAAGGTCAGTAATTTGTGCTGCCTCGTATGCGGCTCGCAAATATGGATTACATTCTGCTATGGCTGTATCTACAGCTAAGCGATTATGCCCTCAGGCAATTTATATTACTCCGGATTTCAATAAATACCGTGTAGTATCACAGCATATTCACAGTATCTTTAGCCGCTATACACATCAAATTGAACCCTTATCTTTGGATGAGGCTTATCTCGATGTCACTAATTATCAGGGCAAACTGCCTTATGCCCGCGATATTGCCAGTGAAATACGCGCATCTATTCTGTCTGAAACCGGTTTGACCGCCTCCGCCGGTATTGCTCCTAACAAATTTCTGGCTAAAATTGCTTCTGACTGGCGCAAGCCAAACGGTCAGTTTGTTATAGCCCCTTCACAAGTAATGAATTTTTTGCAGAAATTACCATTAGGTAAAATTCCCGGAGTCGGTAAAGTAACTGAACAGAAAATGAATGCCTTAGGCTGGAAAACAGTCGGAGATTTAAGTCAGGTAAGCTTATCTGTTTTAGTGCATCATTTTGGTCGCTGGGGATACCGGCTGTTTGATCTAGCTCAGGGGCGTGATGACCGCGAAGTTACTCCTGAACGTAACCGCCAGCAGATATCTACGGAAATTACACTTATCGAAAATGAAAATCTGATTGAAATCGCCCGCCATCTGCCCGACCTGGCACAAACATTGGTAGAAACAATGCAGCAGAAACAGTTGCAGGGAAATTGTGTAACTTTAAAATTAAAAACTGCCGATTTTCAGATTCATACACGTTCGCAGACCTACTCTTCTCCTTTACCTGATGCTGCAGCTTTGATTGCTGCCGGGCAGGATTTACTCAAGCGGTTACCGGACAATGGCGAACAATTCCGTCTGATTGGTCTGGGTATCAGCCATTTCTATCAGCATGAATATCAGCCTGATTTATGGGCTTCTGAAAATGCATTCTAATGATATCTCCTTGAAACAATTTCGACTACATCGCACTACATTTTTCTGGCTTAAGTTAACAAAATAAAGGATAATGAGGCTGTCAGGCTGCAAGCGGGAGTAAGTAGCCCTTTATCAGAAAAAGTAACATCACAGGAGTTACCATGAGTCACATTAAAGTGCCGACAGAAGGTCATAAAATCGTTTCTGGCCAAGCTATTCCGAATGATCCAATCATTCCTTTTATTGAAGGGGATGGTATTGGTGTTGATATTACGCCAGTGATGAAAGACGTTATTGATGCAGCAGTAGCGAAAGCCTATAACGGCTCCAGAAAAATTGTCTGGATGGAAGTTTATGCCGGTGAAAAAGCCACTAAAGTTTATGGTGAAAATGTATGGTTACCGGAAGAAACACTGGAAGCCATTAAAGAATATAAAGTAGCAATCAAAGGACCGATGACTACACCGGTAGGCGGCGGTATCCGTTCACTGAATGTTGCCATTCGTCAGCAACTGGATTTATATCAGTGTGTACGTCCTGTACAGTATTTCAAAGGCGTACCTTCTCCGCTTAAAGATCCTAGTAAAGTTGACATGGTTATTTTCCGTGAGAACACTGAAGATATTTACGCAGGTATTGAATGGTTTGCAGAAACAGCAGATGCTAAAAAAATTATTAACTTCCTGCAAGGTGAAATGGGTGTTACCAAAATCCGCTTCCCTGAAACATCCAGCATTGGTATTAAGCCTGTTTCTAAAGAGGGTTCACAACGTCTGACCCGCGCAGCTATACGTTATGCTATTGATAATGACCGAGACAGTGTTACCATTGTTCATAAAGGTAACATCATGAAATTTACCGAAGGCGGATTCCGTGACTGGTCTTATGAAGTGGCTAAAAATGAATTTGGCGCAACTTTAATTGGTGATGGACCATGGTGCGAATTTAAAAATCCGAAAACCGGTAAAAATATCGTCATTAAAGATTGTATTGCTGATGCATTCCTGCAGCAGATTTTGCTGCGTCCGGCTGAATATGATGTGATTACGACACTGAATCTGAATGGTGACTACATTTCAGATGCTTTGGCCGCTCAGGTTGGTGGTATCGGTATTGCTCCGGGAGCCAATATCTCTGATGAATATGCCGTATTTGAAGCAACACATGGTACTGCACCTAAATATGCCGGTCAGGATAAAGTTAATCCGGGATCTATTATTCTGTCTGCCGAAATGATGTTACGGCATTTAGGCTGGAAAGAAGCTGCAGATTTGGTTATTACCTCAATTGAAAAAGCCATTGCCGACAAAATTGTCACCTATGATTTTGCTCGTATGATGGAAGGTGCAAAAGAAGTCTCCTGCTCAGATTTCGGTAAAGCTTTGATTGAACGTATGTAACTTTTCATATCTTGTATTCACAAAACCGAATCCTGAAACAGGATTCGGTTTTTTTATAAAATAAAATTTTTAATTCGTTCGATATATAAAGACAGTTATCTTTAAAAACATTTATGTTCAGATATAATGAATATTATCTGAAAAGTTGAAAACAATGATTTTAGGAATTCAAACCGACTCTTGCGGTCGCTGTGTACACTATCATAATGAAAATGATATCGCTGCCCTTCAATGTGCCCAGTGTAAACAATACTATGCCTGCTTTAAATGCCATGATTTGATGTGTGATCATACATTTGTAGCCATGACAACTGAAAATAGCCAACCGGTTATGTGTGGAAATTGCAAAACCCCCTTAACCTATAAACAGTATCAGCAATATCAGTGTCCGTTTTGTCAGGCTTCTTTTAATCCACGCTGTGCATTACATAAAGATATTTATTTTAAATAATATATATTATTAGTTATCATCAAGGTCAACAATTAGTCCGTCTTCATCCCATTCGGTTTTACGTACTAGTTCGTTCTTTTCAAATACAGATTCACTTTTTTTGGCACCTGAATCATACCAGGTTAGAACAACACCGCTGACTTTATTATCTATAATTGCAACATCAGAAATCAGATGTCCGCTGTTATCCCACGTAGTCATCGTTTTTACCACGCCTTGATGTACAGTCATATCCTGTTTTATCTGCCCGTTAGCGTACCAGCGCTGCCAGCGCCCTTCTGCTTTTCCGTTAACGAAATAAATTTCTCCGCGTTTATGGCCATTTTCATACCAGCTGCATGTTTTGCCATTCGGTAAACCGTTTTTCCAGCTTATTTCAATCGCAAGCCGGCCATTTGGATACCAGCTATGCCATTGTCCGACTGGTTTACCATTTTTATAATTGCCTTGTAGTTTCTTTTTACCATCCGAATACGAGAGCAGTAATACGCCTTCTTTCATAGCCGGAATTAACTGTTGTAATTGATCTATTGGTAAAGCATATTCAGCAGCGTATTTGTTTTTTTCAGGTTCAGAAATAATCTGTTCATTAACCTGATTGTTTTTTGATTGGTGAGAATTCTGATGATATTGAACCTTTGGCTGCTTATTCACAACCTGTTGGTTTATATCTGTATTGACAGTTTTATGCGCTTGGGACTTTATCTGCCATACAACTGTTATAAAAATCAAAAAAAGTATTATGGCAAGTACGAACCAGTAAAAGCGTCTGGCTACATACATAGTTTCTGTCCCTTTTTACTAAGTAGATTCATTATTTTATGCAATAAAAATTATATCTATAGATATTACATTCTTTTTCAAATAAATTATTGATTATATGAATGTATCAATTATTTTTGCCAGTAGGTTTTCACATTAACAAACTCATAAATACCAAATTCTGACAATTCGCGTCCGAATCCGGAATCTTTTACTCCACCAAAAGGCAGGCGTAAATCACTACTCGTATGTCGGTTAATAAATACACTACCGACATTTAAATGTTCTGCGAATTTCCATGCCTGTGAAGTGTTCTGCGTATAAATACTGGCTCCCAGACCAAAAGGATTATCATTAGCCAGCGTTAATGCATGATGATTATCACTGGCTCGCAGAATAATCGCTACTGGTCCAAATACTTCTTCATGATATACACGACAATCCGGATTGACTTTATCCAGAATAGTAGCTGGATAAAACCAGCCTTGTACATTTTCCGGGATTTTACCGCCAAGTAAGCATTGTGCACCCTGGGTTAGTGCATCCTGAACTTGCGCATGAACCAATGTACGTAAATCATTGCGATGCAGTGGTGCCAAAGTTGTGGATGGCAGCCATGGCTCCCCCATTTGCAGTTTTCGGCAGTGTTGCATAAAAACAGCCAGAAATTCATCAGCAATGTCATTATTTATAATCAGCCGTTTGGCCGCATTACATGACTGACCGGCATCGCGAAAGCGTGAATAACAAGCATCTGCCGCAGCCTGCTTAATATCCGCATCATTTAATACAATGAAGGCATTGCTTCCGCCCAGCTCCATAACACATTTGCGTAAATGGCTGCCGGCCAGTGCAGCCAGATATCGCCCGGTTTGGGTTGAACCGGTGAAAGCCAGTGCCTGTGTTTGAACAATAGCATATTCAATATCATCATTACTGAGCCAGACAAGTTGTAAAGGTAAATCATCCCCTATCAATTCAAACAGCATCTGGCTGATTTTGCCTACAGAAGGTGCCGGTTTCACCAGACAGGCATTTCCGGCACATAAAGCAGGAATAGCAAAGCGCAAAATCTGCCATACCGGATAATTCCATGGCATTACTGCCAATACTGTTCCTAGAGGCTCAAAACGTACCTGACTCAGGCTTGCCTGCGTGGCAATAGTTTTATGAGCAAGCAGCTCGGGCGCTAAATGTGCATAATAACGAATCAGAGCAATAGATTTACTGATTTCTGCTTCACATTCACGCAAACAGCGCCCTACTTCAATACAAATCTGATAGGCCAGTTCGGCTTGTGCTTGTTCCAGTCGCTGAGCAAACTCTAAAAGATAATGAGTGCGTGTTTGCACATTTTCACAGGCAAAATTACGTTGTTTACTGGACAGCTGCTGATACTGTAAATCGAATTCAGCTCTGGTCAGATTTTCACGGGTAAATAGAACTTCACCTGTAATGGCATGATAACTGGTATACAACTCAAAAATCCTTCAACTGCAAACGGTAAATCCATACGTATTGAATACAAGACAATATATGTCTGCAAAAAATATTGACCTTATAAAACTTATAAGGTCAATAATAATTTTATTATTCGTCAGCCGTATCCAGCTTTTGTACACCCTGCTTCACTTTATAGCGATTTTTTAACCATTGCAGATTAGCAACAGCAAGGTTTTGTGCCAGATTTTCGCTGATAATTTGCTTAGCCTGTGGCAAAACATTACCCATATCCTGAGGTGGTTTAATTGCATTAATTTTAACCAATACTGGATTTTGCTGATCAGTAAGTAAAATATATGCCGGTTTATTGTTTGCAGGTTTGGCTTTAATCCAAAGCTGGAAATCACCCTTAGACATCATCGCTACAGCTTGTTGTGGTGTAAGATCTGTACTTGGTGACCATGGCAGACTGGAAACATCACCTTTATTTAAATTTTCCAGAGCCTGCTTAGCTGATGCTGTCGCCAGCTTTTTGGCTTCCTCGGCAATGTAGTCCTGTTGTATCTGAGGTTTAATCTCTGCAAAAGATGCCTGATGTTCTTTACGTACATCCAGTGCACGTACCACCCAATATGTTCCGTTACCCAAATCAACTGGTTCAGAATTATATCGTTTTACCAGTACATCATTTCCAAATAAAACATCTTGCAACGCTTTAGGCATCCGATTGGCATTGGCTATATCGCGTGTTACCCAACCCTGATCTACCTTGTGAATTTGTAAACCGAGCTTATCATTAATCGGCTGTAATGTTTTTGGGTTATTAAATGCCAGATCACTGACAGTTTCTTTCATTTTCGCAACAACAGCTGCACCCTTACGAATCTGAATCTCTTGAGTTAATCGTGCTTTTACACTTTCCAATGAGGGTTTCGGAGCTGATGCGGAAGTCGGAATCTGATTATATGCTTCCTGTAGCTCAGCTTCACTGACTGTTTCCTTAGCGCCCAGCTCTGCAGCAGACAATTGTACAAATTCATATTTCACAGCCTGCGGCAGATAATAACGTTTTTTATTCGCTTCGTAATAAGCTTTTAGCTTGCTGTCATCAACAGCTACCTGACTGACAAATTTTGCTGCAGGAAAGGTAATTGTTTGAACCTGACGTGCAGATTGCAACAGATTAATCATTTGTCTGGCCTGTACGTCACTTACCAAATTACCGGCTTTCATAAGATTCAGCATAGTCTGCATAGCGTACTGTTTACGCATACCGTCTATTAGAGCTTCTTCTGTCATTCCTGACTGTTGTAAAAATGCGCGATATTTGGCTTCTACAAATTTTCCGTTTTCCTGAAAACTCGGATCAGATGCAATCACCTGTTTTATCTGGCTGATAGAAACATTAATATTCATATCATTAGCAGCCTGCTGAATATAAGCCTGATCACGCAGTGTTTCATAAGCAAGCTGTTTACTTACCGGATTACCAGATGCGTTCTGTAGACGCCGCTGAAAATCATTGACGTCGTTTATTTTAATTTTTATGTCACCTACTTTGCTGACATAATCAGAACCGGGAACAGCCAGTGAATAGCCACCTGCAAATACAAAACTTAGACAAATCGCGCCTAGAATAATCTGAGCCGGGGTTTTATATTTTTCTACAATATGAAACATGAGATTCAGTTAACTTTATTTAAAACAGACAGAACGATATTGTAACTTTTTTTATTAAGCTAAACCATGTTGATTAAAGAATTAATGCACAAAAGCGACAAACAATAAAAAAGGCGGGAAAATATCCCGCCCAGCTTGATTACAGAATTCAAATCAAAGAGCATCTTTCAGTGCTTTACCTGCACGGAACTTAGGAGTTTTGGCTGCTTTGATTTGCAATGGCTCGCCAGTTTTCGGGTTACGTCCGGCACGTGCAGCACGTTCACCAACATAAAATGTACCGAAACCCACTAAAGTTACAGTATCACCACTTTTCAGTGCTTTAGTAACAGAGCTAATCATACCGTCCAGAGCCTTTGCTGCAGAAGCTTTAGGTAAATCGGCTTCCTGAGCAATAGCTTCAATCAATTCAGACTTATTCACAATAAAGTCCCTTTCTGTTGTTATGTTCATATGATTTTCAGTTTCCGACCATTTCCTTTATGGCAAAAACTGAACAATACATTACGATTACTTTATAACAAGCCCAAATTCTTTATGTCAAGCGCCGACACATCTACATTGAGTTAAATCATGCCAAAAACAATGCCATTCACCATTAGTGTTGGTGAATGGCTGCATACTCAGTGTTTTACAGTTTTTGTTGTTGACTTAGGCGCCGATTTAGCTATTAAACTTTCTTCAGGTGTACTCTGCCACGGGCTGGGCGGATAAGCCAACCCCAGATTAAGTACTTCATCTATCCACTGTACCGGGTGAATAGTCAGCTGTTCACAGATGTTAGCCGGAATTTCTTCCAGATCTTTAACATTGTCTTTCGGAATCAGCACATGCTTTATTCCGCCGCGTAAAGCAGCTAGCAGCTTTTCTTTCAGCCCGCCAATTGGCAGAATTTCTCCTCGCAGAGTAATTTCGCCAGTCATGGCTACATCCGCACGTACCGGGATACCGGTGAAAGCAGAAACTAAAGCTAGAGTTATAGCACTACCCGCACTCGGACCATCTTTCGGCGTAGCACCTTCAGGAACATGAACGTGAATATCATTTTTTTCATAAAAATCAGGCTCGATACCCAGACTTTCAGCCCGTGAACGAACAACACTCCACGCAGCGCTGACAGATTCCTGCATCACATCACCCAGCTTACCGGTACGCAGAATATTGCCTTTACCACGAAATCTGCTGGCTTCAATCGTTAAAAGTTCACCACCCACTTCTGTCCAGGCTAATCCTGTTACCTGACCAATACGGTTTTCATTTTCCGCTACTCCATAATCAAAGCGACGGACACCAAGATAGTCATGTAAATTATCTGCATTAATTACAATCGTTTCTGGTTTTACTTTAGCTTTTTTACCTTTACTGGTATTTTCTGCTGCAACCGCTTGCTTCATTACTACTTTACGGCAAATTTTGGCTATTTCACGATCAAGTGAACGCACACCTGCTTCACGGGTGTAATAACGGATAATATCGCGTACAGCTGATTCCTCAATGCAGATTTCACCGTCGCGTACACCATTTTGCTTGATCTGTTTCGCTACCAGATATTTCATGGCAATATTGATTTTTTCGTCTTCGGTATAACCGGAAAGACGAATAATTTCCATACGGTCAAGTAGCGGAGACGGAATGTTCATACTATTAGAAGTAGCAATAAACATTACATCTGATAAATCAAATTCAACCTCTGCATAATGGTCAGAAAAAGAATGGTTTTGTTCAGGATCAAGCACTTC
Source organism: Snodgrassella sp. W8135 (assembly GCF_016101225.1). NCBI lineage: Bacteria > Pseudomonadati > Pseudomonadota > Betaproteobacteria > Neisseriales > Neisseriaceae > Snodgrassella > Snodgrassella sp. W8135. Next base: position 945,271 of record NZ_JACFQX010000001.1, on the reverse strand, counting down.
AAGTAAAGCACTGGCAGGATCACCCCTGAAATCATTACCTAATTTATCAATTTCATCGAGTAAAAACAGTGGGTTTTTAACACCAACCTTGGCCATGTTTTGCAGAATTTTACCGGGCATTGAGCCGATATAAGTTCGCCGGTGGCCGCGGATTTCACTCTCATCATGCACACCACCTAACGCCATACGAACATATTTTCGTCCGGTCGCTTTAGCAATGGATTCACCCAGTGATGTTTTACCTACACCCGGAGGGCCGACCAGACATAAAATAGGCCCCTTAAGCTGATTCATGCGTTTTTGCACTGCAAGATATTCAAGAATGCGTTCTTTAACTTTTTCGAGACCATAGTGGTCGGCATTCAGAATCATATCGGCTTTGCCAATATCTTTGCTTACCTTGGATTTCTTTTTCCACGGTAATTCAAGCAGCGTATCTATATAATTGCGAACAACAGTTGATTCAGCTGACATCGGAGGCATCATGCGCAATTTTTTGAATTCAGACAGACATTTTTCTTCTGCCTCTTTGCTCATACCAGCCTGACGAATCTGCGTTTCAAGATTAGCCAGATCATCATCTTCTTCACCCAGCTCTTTCTGAATCGCTTTTACCTGTTCATTCAGATAATATTCACGCTGCGACTTTTCCATTTGCCGCTTTACTCGCCCGCGAATACGTTTTTCTACCTGAAGGATATCCAGCTCAGACTCAAGCAAATGAAGTAAATGTTCCAGACGGGCAGTCACATTGGTCATAGCAAGGATTTGCTGACGCTGGTCAAGTTTCAGCTGCAAGTGGGCTGCAATAGTATCAGCCAGACGGCTAAGAGTATCGATACCGTTAATAGTAGTAATGACTTCTGCCGGAATTTTTTTATTCAATTTCGCCAGCTGTTCAAACTGGGATAATAAGGTACGACGTAATGCCTCATCATCATGTTTATCCTCTTCAATGGCATCCGTACATTTTTCTATATGAGCCTCAACATATGGCCCGCTTTCATCAATATACTGTACCTTAGCCCGGTACAGACCTTCCACAAGTACTTTAACCGTACCATCAGGTAATTTAAGCACTTGCAGAATACTGGCTACTGTGCCCATGTCATACATGTCTTCAGCATGTGGCTCATCAGTATCTGCGTTTTTTTGTGCCAGCAAAAATACCGGTTCATCATGCTCCATGGCAGCATCCAGAGCCGCTATGGATTTTTCACGTCCTACAAAAAGGGGCAATACCATATGCGGGTAAACGACAACATCACGCAAAGGCAACATTGCCATCGTGGTTGGCTGTAACGGAGCAGAATCATAAATTTCAGCCATGTAATGCCTCAATCTTTCCTGGAAATATGCAATTAAATTGGATGTTAAAATGGTGCTAAACCAGTTTTTTTCAAGTATTTCAAATATTGAATAATTATTGAAAAATTCTGTATCAAGAAGATTTATTTTAAAAAGAGAAATATTAGCCGGACAAATATATATAGCATCTGAATTTAATATGTCCGGCCAGACAAACTAGCGAATTACCGGTTTATAGCGAATGCGTTTGGGTTTTGCACCTTCTTCGCCCAGACGACGTTTTTTATCAGCTTCATACTCCTGATAATTGCCATCAAAAAATACCCATTTTGATTCGCCTTCAGCAGCCAGAATATGTGTGGCAATCCGGTCAAGAAACCAGCGATCATGTGAAACGACGAGTACGCTGCCGGCAAATTCCAGTAAGGCCTCTTCAAGTGCACGCAGAGTTTCCACATCCAGATCATTTGATGGTTCATCCAGCAGCAATACATTACCACCGGAAATTAAAGTTTTGGCCAGATGCAGACGTCCGCGCTCACCTCCGGATAGTTTTCCTACAATTTTACTCTGGTCACTGCCTTTAAAGTTGAATCTGCCCAGATAGGCTCGGGCAGGAATTTCAAATTGTCCTACCTGTAAAATATCATGCCCTTCTGCTATTTCATCAAATACGTTTTTATCATCATGCAGACCCTGGCGGCTCTGATCAACAATTGATAATTTTACTGTCTGACCAACCTTTACCTTACCTGTATCCGGCTGTTCCTGTCCGGTAATAAGTTTAAATAATGTAGATTTACCAGCTCCGTTTGGTCCGATAATTCCGACAATGGCACCAGGCGGAATTTTAAAACTTAAATCATCAATGAGTAATTTGTCACCAAAACTTTTGCTGACACGCTCAAACTCAATCACCTCATTACCCAGACGCTCGGCTACAGGAATAAATATTTCCTGAGTTTCATTACGTTTCTGATATTCGTAATTACTCATTTCTTCAAAACGCGCCAGACGCGCTTTAGATTTAGCCTGACGCCCGCGTGCATTCTGTCTTACCCACTCAAGCTCTTGCTTCATGGCTTTAATTCTTGCGGCCTCGGTTTTAGCTTCGTTCTCCAGTCGGGCTTCTTTTTGTTCCAGCCATGAACTATAGTTACCTTTCCATGGAATACCATGCCCACGGTCTAATTCCAGAATCCACTCTGCAGCGTTATCCAGAAAATAGCGGTCATGCGTAACAGCTACTACTGTACCCGGAAAACGAACCAGAAACTGTTCCAGCCATTCTACTGATTCTGCATCAAGGTGATTAGTCGGTTCATCCAGTAACAGCATATCCGGCTTACTTAATAGCAATTTACATAATGCAACTCTGCGTTTTTCCCCGCCGGATAAATTACCAATCCGTGCATCCCATTCTGGTAACCGCAGTGCATCAGCAGCAATTTCCAGCTGATGTTCTAAATTATCTCCGGCCCCTGCCGCGATAATAGCTTCCAGCCGTGCCTGCTCTTCGGCCAGCGCATCAAAATCAGCATCCGGTTCTGCATAAGCAGCATAGACTTCTTCCAGTTTTTTCTGTGCACCGGCTACATCCCCCAAACCGGATTCCACTTCTTCTCTTACTGTTTTATCAGCATCAAGCTGTGGCTCCTGTGGTAAATAGCCGATTTTGATACCACTCATTGGAATGGCTTCACCTTCAAATTCGGTATCCACTCCGGCCATAATTTTTAACACAGTGGATTTCCCAGCACCATTAAGTCCCAACAAACCAATTTTGGCACCGGGAAAGAAAGATAAAGAAATATCCTTGATAATCTGTTTTTGAGGCGGCACGGTTTTACTTACGCGCAGCATTGAGTATACATATTGGCTCATAGTGTATTCATCAGTGTAAATTAGTCAGAATCAGCCTGAAAGGAAGAGCTGATGATTATGATTTTAATTTTAGCATGCATATACCTGCTGTTTCCGAATGCTTTGCGTTAAAATACCACCATTTATTTCTTTGCTATCCTTCATGAATATAATCTCAACTCTGATAGATTTCATTTTACATATTGATCAGCACCTGCAATTTATTGTGACTCAATATGGAATATGGATTTATGTAATTCTGTTTGCTTTGATTTTTTGTGAAACTGGATTGGTAGTTACTCCGTTTCTGCCTGGGGATTCCTTGTTGTTTGCAGCCGGTGGAATCGCTGCTATAGGCGAGATGAATGTGCATTTTATGGTTGTGTTGTTACTGGCTGCCGCTATCATCGGTGATGCCGTAAATTTTTCAATCGGAAAAAAATTTGGTGCCCATCTGTTTGCAAATCCGCATTCGAAAATATTCAAACAAATTTATTTACACAAAACACAGGAATTTTATGCAAAGCATGGCGGCAAGACGATTATCATTGCCCGTTTTGTCCCAATAGTGCGTACATTCGCACCGTTTGTAGCCGGAATGGGACATATGCATTATGGTCATTTTATACGCTATAACTGTATTGGTGCTATCCTCTGGGTTGTGCTGTTTTCTTATGCCGGGTATTTTTTTGGTAATCTGCCATTTATTAAACAGAATCTTTCTCTGGCACTGATTATTATCATTGCTATTTCTCTATTGCCGGCTGTTATAGAAATACTGCGCCACAGATTTACAGCTTCAAAGCAAAATTAAATATTCTTTTCTGCTGTTAATAACGATATTACAGGCATGTTATGAGTCAGATACATGTATTACCCGATCATTTAATTAACCAGATAGCTGCCGGAGAAGTGATTGAACGTCCGGCCAATGCACTGAAAGAAATAATTGAAAACAGTCTGGATGCGGGAGCCAGCCATATTGATATTCAGCTGGAAGCCGGTGGTATCAAACGTTTGTCTGTTACTGATGATGGCCAGGGCATAGATAAGACAGATATTCCGCTAGCTTTACATCGTCATGCAACGAGTAAAATCAGTTCTCTGGAAGATCTGGAAAAGGTAGTAAGCATGGGTTTTCGTGGTGAAGGTCTGGCCAGTATTGCCTCAGTCAGCCGCCTGACTCTGACTAGTCGTACGGATTTGGATAATCACGCAACTCAAATTTACGCAGAAGACGGTAAACTCAGTGATGTTAAACCAGCTGCACATTCCACTGGAACGACTGTTGATGTAGTTGAACTTTTTTTCAACACACCGGCAAGGCGTCAGTTTCTTAAATCTCCTGCAACTGAGTTTGCTCATTGTCGTACCATGGTAGAACGTCTGGCACTGGCTCATCCTGAAGTAGCATTCAGTTTACAGCATAATAATAAAAATATACTTTCATTGCCTGCACAATCCCTGCAAGAGCGCTGCTCAGCCATTATGGGAGCAGATTTTACCGCTGCCAGCCTGAGTGTTGACGAAAAACTCAATGAAATGCGTTTACACGGACTCATTAGTAAACCCACTTTTACACATGGCAAAACCAGCCAGCAATATATTTTTGTCAATCAGCGATTTGTACGGGATAAAATTATTCTGCATGCAGTTAAACAGGCATATAACGATGTTTTACATCAGGCCTTAACACCTGCATTTATCCTGTTTCTTACCTTGCCGCCTACCGAAGTTGATGCAAATGTCCATCCAACCAAAACTGAAGTGCGTTTCCGCCAGGGTCAGGCTGTACATCAGCTTGTATTTCATACTTTGAATAAATGTCTGGCTTCTACGAATGCCAGCCATACCACCTCTGTATCCCAGCCGGAAACAGCACTCAAAGATATTATGCAAAAACAGCCGGCTGAAGTTCAACAAGTATTTGGTTCTAATAAAATCAATACTGCAATACAGTCTCCGGCACCATATCAGCGAAGCCATACACCGGTTCAGCGCAATCTGAGTTTAAAAGAATCACAGAGTGCTCTGAATACTTATGCTGAATTATATAAATCAGAACCAGTACTTGAAAACAATACAATCAGTATCTCACAATCAGCAGAAGTTGATAATGAACTGACCAGCTTGGAGCAAGTCCGCGGTATAAATTCTACTTATCAATCAGTACAGGCGAATGAAACGATAGTTCCCCCACTGGGATATGCTATTGCCCAGCTACTTGATATATATATTCTGGCACAAGCAGAAGACGCACTTATTCTGGTCGATATGCATGCTAGTGCCGAACGAGTAAATTATGAAAAAATGAAGCAACAGCGTGATGCAACGGGTAAAGTAAGTAGTCAGACATTACTGATTCCAATCCGCTTTAATGCCAGCCATGAAGAAATTGCCCTGGCAAATGAATATGCCGCTACTTTACAAGATTATGGTCTGGATATTTCGGTTGAAAATCATCAGCAATTGGTGGTGCATACCGTACCGGCTATGCTGGTAAAAAGCGATATTAAGCTGCTGGTACAGGAAGTTTTGGATGATTTAATGAAAATTGGCAGCAGCGAAGTCATCAGAGAACGGGAAAACCGCATTCTTTCCACTTTAGCCTGTCATGGTTCAGTACGTGCAGGACGTAAATTAACTTTACCGGAGATGAATGCATTACTGCGCGATATGGAAAATACAGAACGTGCTAATCAGTGTAATCATGGTCGCCCTACATGGGTAAAACTTCGCTTACAGGATTTGGATGCTTTATTTTTGAGAGGACAATAAATAATTATCTATACTAAAATTTGATATATGAATTAATAAAAAACCTCTTAATCAGCAAGATTAAGAGGTTTTTATACTAATGGTAGTTAGTGATTAGTGGCAGCTTGAGGGATAGAAGCAGTTTCAGATGCTGCCGGTAATTCAGCATAATCCGGCTCAGGTTCTGATTCGGTATTCCACATTTTGCCATTCAGATAAAGCTTGCCGCCCAATAATTTCAGATGAGTTTTAATAACCCCATTGTCGACCTGTATATAGCCTTTGGTCTGCATAGATTTAACCGCACTATCAATCATCAAGCGGATTGTCTGATCAATATCTTCAAGAGCTTCCGGCCCCCCTGCACTGGCATCTACAGTAAAAAAGGCACGCGCCTGACTGATGGCAAAATTTTCCATTACCGCCTGAGGAATGGCAAAGTCCATCTCTGACTCAGTTTTGTTCAGCATTAATCCAAACTGCTGCATATCAGAGGCAAGCAAATTTTTAAAACCAAGGCTGCCATGTATATCTATTAAGCCCTGCGGCATTTGCAATTTAAAACTGTTCAGTTTAATAAGCGGGTCATGAGTAAACAGTCCCTGCCCCTCATTACGCACAGCAGATACAATTGCTGCGCGAAGTTGCTCATTATTCAGATTCTGAGTTGATAACTGAGTAATTTTGTTGTTGATCGCCACCAGACTGGCTGCATCCAGATGTTCGGCAGATGCATCAATATCCAGTGGACCATAAACATCATTGCCATACTCTAATTTAGCAAAACCAAATTTACCATTACTATTAATCCACTGATCTTTTTCCTGGGTAGAAGTAGCCAGTTTCAGATCCTGAATGTTAATTTTGGCAGGAATACTGCTACCAGCCGGACTAATAAATGCACCTATCTGCAAATTTGTTACCAGATTAACCAATTGATCTAAACGGATACTGTTATCTGATACATCATTCCAGATAAATGTAATGTTTTTGATACTCAGATCACTATTACCTAAAGCCAGTGATGTTTTACCATGTTCTGTATGGCTGTTCAGCTTTAAATCCTGATAAGACGCATGTCCTTTAGTCGCCAGAATCACATCCAGACCGGGACTGACGGTATGGCTATCATAACTATTGAAATCTTTAGCATAATCAATTGTTGAATCCAGCCCCTGCCAATTGATTTTAATTCCGGATAACTCTTCATAATTGAATTTCGGAATTACTACGTGTATTTGTCCGCTTCCACTTAGATTAATAGTATTTTCAAGCTGTAGTGGCGCATTCTGACCAAAAAAACGATCAAGAATCTGTTTTGCCTGAGGCGTGAACTGTAGCTCAGTTTCTACATGAGCCCGTACAGGACGAATACTGCCGGCAAATAATCCATGATGTACATGATTAACCAAAGTAATCGGTTGTTGCAGTACCGTGCGTACATTATCCGGTAACTGTTGCTGTACACCGGCAAAAAAACTGGGTTTAAAGCGAATCTGCATAGTCTCTGTTGAGCTAAACCAGCCGCGTTCATAGTTCTGCTTTTCAATCAGCAGAAAAGAATTTTTGGCTAGTAAAGCACGCTGTTCGTCAAGACTTTGCTGGGCTTTAATACCCAGATAGTATGGCAAACCCAGTAAAATCAGTAATACAACCGCCACTAAGGCAGCAACAATCGTTACAATACGTTTATTCATGCTTGAAATATCTTATATATCTACGTTCTGCAAGATTAGCAGGATAACATCAAACAGAGCATTTGTCCGCCGGGTTTGCTGCTGATAACTGCCCTGGTTTCATTCCGGTATCTGCAAATCAGACCTGAAAAATAAAAATATTAATTGTTTGGTAGGGTGTTTACCAAAAGCCGCTGCCGCTGTTGTTCAAATAAACAAATAGTTGCAGCCATAGCCACGTTAAGTGATTCAGTCTGACCGGTCATGGGAATAATTACGCGTCTGGAAGCAGCTTGTAGCATTTTTGCACTCAGTCCGCTTCCTTCATTGCCGAATATCCAGCCGGCAGGTTCGTTCAGATTTAATGTATAAAGACTATGAGACTCAGGACTCAATACCGTAGCATACAACGGATAGGCATAATCTGTACACCAGGCTGTTAAATCGGAAACAGTCTGTATATTCAGATAGGCATGCGCGCCCATTGCTGCACGTAATACTTTAGGCGACCAGACATCAACACTATCTTTGCTCAGTACAATATTATGAACACCGGCAGCCAGAGCACTGCGTAAAATGGTACCGGTATTACCGGGATCCTGTACTCTTTCTAAAAGAATAACATCCTGAATATCTGATGCAGATACAACCTCCGGTAGCTTCACTATTGCTACAGGTTCTCTTGAATTAACTAAATCACTGATTTTATCCAGTAGATTGTTCGCAACCAGTACAACCTGATGTGCCGGAATTGTTGCAAGTAAATCAGAAATTTCCGGGGCATGAATACGCTGTTGCGGTAAATATAATGTCTGAATTAAATATCCAGCCTGAATGAATGTTTCAACCAGATGAACACCTTCCAGTACAGCAAGCTGATGCTGACGGCGGTAATGAGACTGAGCAATTAATTTGGACAAATGCTTCAGTTCATTATTACTGGCAGATTGTATAATTTTATAACTCATACAATATTCTGGCTTTCTTCTAATTGCTGATTAAGAACCTGACTGATTTGATTAACGGCTGTTAAAGTACGCAGCTGGGTAAATAACTTTCCTGCTTCAGGGTAATTTAATTTAAGCATGCCCAGCCATTGCTTTAGTCTGGATACCGGATAAGCAGAATCCTTGGCGACTTTATCACAGCAACTATTAAAAAAATCATCAATCCACGGCAGAATTTCTTGCCATGATAGAGCAGATATTATTTGCCCATGATTATAGGCAGCAATTTGCCGCGCCAGATCCGGACATTGAATTGCCCCGCGTCCCAGCATAACATCTGTACAATTACTAACAGCACGGATTTTCTGATAATCAGCCAGTGTAAATACATCACCATTAGCAATAACCGGAATACAAACTGTCTGATTAATACGTCCTATCCATTCCCAATGAGCGGGAGACCGATAACCTTCGATTTTTGTACGTGCATGTACTGTTAGCTGCTCTGCACCACCCTGTTCTATGGCCTGTGCACAATCCAGAGCCAGATCTTTATTTTCATAACCCAGACGCATTTTGGCACTCAGCATAATTTTATCTGGCAAGCTTTTGCGTACTTCGGCTACTATTTGTTCAATTTTATCCGGATACTGCAGGAGAACTGCACCACCCTGATGCTGGTTAACTGTAGGAGCCGGGCAACCAAAATTTAAATCAATATGTGTAGCCCCCAGTTCAACTACCTTTTGAGCATTCAGTGCCATATTTTCTGCATCGCTTCCTAATATCTGTACGGCTACAGCAGTACCAGCCTGAGTTTGATTATTATTTGTCAGTTCAGGCATATATTTCAGCCAGATAGAGCGACCATGAATGGTATGAGTTATGCGCACAAATTCAGTAACACAAACATCAAATCCGCCAATGCGTGTTAACAGATCGCGCATTGGCGCATCTATTAAACCCTGCATAGGCGCCAAAAATAATTTTGGTACAGTACTTTTAGTTTGCAAAATAATACAGCCCACACAAATTACAATTACTTAAATCAAAAAACAACGCAACTCGTTTTATAAACAAGTTGCGTCGACAATTATAAAATAAAATTGCTTTTAAAAGCTTTAATCGCGTAATGTTTCAATCAGATCAATTAATAATTCCACATCTTCTTTTTTCAATACTTCAAAGCCGTCATTTAAACCCAAGTCCTCCAGCAGCATTTCACCAGCCGGAGTATCATGCATAGTACTAAATGCATTCTGTAAGTTTTCCAGCATTTCTGCATTACGCGGATGCAATAAAATCAAATGATATAAATCATTGATTTTACTCTCAATTAAAAGATTTAAGCGACTTCGTGTAATAGCAGTCAGTTTATGATAGGCAGAGGACATAAATAAACCAATATTACCCTGATTCTGTATCAGTCCGCGGGCAACAGCTGCGAAAGATTCACTTTTAATCCATGTTAAATCTTTTTCTTCTATATCTACGGCTTCCAACAGTCGCAAAGCAATTAGTTTAACATCGTAATTCTCGGTACACAGAATTGACATACCGGGCTTGATATCGGCAAGTGATTTGATCTCACTGTCTGCACTACTGGCAATAACCATCTCATCAAAACAATTTACGGGCTTTACTACCGGCAAATAACCAAGTTCGCGAATGAGCTTGGAAGCATTGAACGGATTAGCATAGATAATATCAACATTATCCTTATCAATTTCCTGCTGTTCTTCTTCAGCATTGCTGGCCATTGATAAATGCACCGGTGCATCAATCAGCCGTTGCAGGCGAGTATTAAGAAAATGCCATCCGGCATAGTATTCAGGAGGAAAATCAGGGGCAATTAAAAAATTGATAGTCATGAGTTACCCCGCTCTTCTTTCATGAGGCCTTCATATAATGCCTGCATTTCTAATACTTTACTGCGGGAAGGTTTGCGTCGTACAGAGGTATAACCTTCAATAACACCATCGCGGATATTGGGTACTATCGTAGCGTAAACCCAGTAAAAACCACCGTCTTTACGCAGGTTTTTTACATAGCCATGCCATTTCTTTCCTTGCTCTACAGTATCCCACAAATCTTTATAAGCTACTTTGGGCATATCAGGATGGCGTAATATATAGTGCTCGGCACCCATCAGTTCATCGCGCGACCAGCCACTCATGTGTACAAACACTTCATTTGCATGAGTGATAATTCCCTTCAGATCAGTTCTGGAAGTAATCAGACAGCCATCAGGAAACTCTGTTTCTACATCAGTACAATATACCGTGCGTTTTACACCATCGTAATGTGTCAATTCAAATGTGCGGTGTTCGATTTCTGGCACTTTCATTGGTGAAATCATTATGACTCCATTTTCTTGAATGTGGACAACCAAGCAAATAATGCAAAAATTAATTTGCAATATATATTGCGCCGATTAGCAAAAGAACACAAAGCATTTAATCAGGTTGTGTAAAAAAAGACACTATTTATTGACACAAATCAATCAATATTCAACTTAATGTAAAAAAAAATATACACTGATTAATTAGATATAACATACAGTTGAGCCGTCTATCACCTCCAAAAAGCTCTATATTTACCGTTTCCTTGAGGACTCAGACTGATATAAACCAGCCCATTTCATAACATTGGCTACTTCAAATTCATTTAGTTCGTAATACTGACCACGTTTCAGCCTATTAGGTAAAGCAATCGGTCCGAAACGCACACGAACCAGACGGCTTACGGTCAGCCCCTGACTTTCAAATAAACGCCTTACCTCTCGGTTGCGCCCCTCTTTAATGATGATGTTGTACCATTTATTCGCTCCTTCGCCACCCTGTTCCCACAGATGCTGAGCCTGAGCAATACCATCTTCTAGTTCGACACCATTGAGCAAACTCTGTTTCTGTTCTTCACTCAGTTCACCCAGAACACGAACAGCATATTCGCGTTCTACTTCAAAACTCGGATGAGCAAACCGGTTAACCAGTTCGCCGGAAGTGGTTAATATCAATAACCCGCATGTATTGATATCTAGACGACCAATGGCTACCCAGCGACTGCTGGCTGTCTGAGGCAAGCGGTCAAATACACTGACTCTTCCCTGCGGATCATCACGGCTGACAATTTCACCTTCCTGTTTGTAATAAACCATAATGCGCGGCAAACGATCCGGCCATTTGATATTAATAGCAGAACCGCGCACACTGACTTCATCATCCGGCGTGATTTTGTCTCCCAATTGAGCCACTTTACCGTTAATACGTACCAGCCCCTGACTAATCCACTGCTCCATTTCCCGTCTTGAACCTGCGCCAGAAGCGGCAAGAGCTTTTTGCAGTCTTACAGGTTCCATTTTTTCCAGACTGATACGCTGTTCTTTCAACATCCGTGCCCGTTGCTGAATTTCTTGATTAGGCGTACGCTGCACCAGTTTTTTGGCACGCTGCACTTTCGTTTTTGTATTAGCTGTAATTACAGAACTATCCGCTTTACCACCAGTATTATTTTGCTGTCTGAGAGCTGATTTGGTCTTATTGCCGGAGTGCCGCCCGGAAACATGTTTATTGCTTTTACTGGCTACTCCGTCACGTATCTGACGTTTAGTTAATTTTTTCTTGGCTTGATTCATTCATATACTCCTATCTGTCTTCAGACAGTTCTTCTGCGGTAGACTGATCTACGGCAGGTTCATTTAAATCAGGTAAGACAAGTTCACCCAATTCTGTTAATGGTGGTAACTGGCTTAAATCTTCCAGCTGCAAATCACTCAGAAAGCCAGCTGTGGTAGCCCATAAATTTGGCCTTCCCAGGCTATCACGCTGTCCGATAATTTCTATCCAGCCTCGATCCTGTAATGTTTGTAAAACATTACTTGAGACAGCAACACCACGGATAGCCTCAATATCACTTCGCGTTACCGGCTGCTGGTAGGCAATGATGGCCAGTGTTTCCAGTACAGCCCGGGAATAACGGGGGGTGCGCTGAACATCCAGACTGGCCAAACGGGGATAGGCAGCATGAGTAACCTGAAAGCGCCAGCCCTCAGCACTATGCACCAGATTAAGTGCCCTTTCCTGCCAGCGTATTTGCAGTGCTTGCAGTATGCTGGTTAACTCATCTGATGATAAAGGCGGATCAGAAAGCGCAGACAAAATTTTTTCACTTAATGCTTCACTTTGGGTCAGCAATGCAGCTTCAATTAATGCTTCGATAGAAACAGATTGATTCATAGTCATATATTTCTATACTTAAATTGAAATCCGTTTTAAATAATCTATAAAGATTAACCTTTGCGCGCAGCTTTTCTGGCTGCCCGCTCTGCCTTAAGCTGTGCTTCATGCTGCTGACCTTTTTTCAACCAAACTGCCCACTGATTGGGCGTTTCCAATGTAATACGACCGATTAGTCCGTCACGAAAATCAGTCAGCAGGCGTTCAGCAGCTTTCTGGTAATCAATGCGCCCGCCACTTAATAATGCACCACGCTTTTTACCTACCCATTTTAACCATTGATCATCAAGCCAGTGAGGGCTTTCGCTCAGGTCAGCCTGATAGCGCTGTTGTAGTAACGGCAAATAATGCCGGCGCAGATAATCCAGTAATTCCAATGCTACCACCTCTTCATCCAGGGCATTACGACCCACAGCACCACTGGCAGCTAAATTATAACCGGCCTCCTCAACTATAATTTTCGGCCATAACATTCCGGGCGTGTCGTATAACCAAAAATCATCAGCCAGTATCAGCCGCTGTTCAGCCTTAGTAATACCCGGTTCATTACCGGTTTTGGCACTACGTTTACCCAGCATGCCATTAATCAGGGTAGATTTACCTACATTGGGAATACCGCAAATAAGCACTCTCAGTGGTCTGTCCAAACCGTGGCGGTTAGGAACCAGTGCGCGGCTGGCCGCAATAATTCTGTTAGCAGCCTGCTTTTCTGATGCATCCAGTGCCAACACATTAGTATTAGGCTGGGAACGGTAATCAGCCAGCCACAACTCTGTGCGCTCGGGATCAGCTAAGTCCTGCTTGTTCAGAATTTTCAATTTTGGTTTATTTCCAGACAGTTTTGCCAGCAAAGGATTGGCACTGGAGGCAGGCAGGCGGGCATCCAGCACTTCAATTACCATATCCACGCTCTTTATCCGTTCGGCAATGACTTTTTTGGCTTTGTTCATATGCCCGGGGTACCACTGAATAGCCATAAACTGTCCTTGTCTGAAATCAAAAATATCAAAACTGAAAACATTCAGGCAGCCTGACATCAGGCTGCCTGAATAACGCATAATGCGTATTATACCGTTTTTTCAGAATGATTACTTAATTCTAACTGTCTGTGCCGAATCAATACTGAATAAGCATTTAACCTGTTTGCCAGTGCTTCTACAATATAGACAGAACGATGCTGACCACCAGTACAGCCGATGCCAATATTAACATAACTGCGACTTTCTTTTTCCATTTGCGGTAACCAGCGCAATAGAAAACCGGATAAATCATTTATCATTTCTGCCATAACCGGCTGTCCGGAAAAAAATGTTCTTACAGGTTCATCTAGACCACTATACGGACGTAAGTGGAAATCGTAATAGGGATTAGGTAAAAAACGCACATCAAAAACGAAATCAAGACCGGCAGGTACACCAAATTTATAACCAAAAGACTCCAGAACAACACGCATTGGCGCTACCGGCAAGTGCAACCATTGCTGAATCTGACGGCGTAATTGCGGTACATTCAGTAATGAAGTATCTATTACATAAGCGTGGCTTTGCAAAGTGGACATGTATTGCTGTTCAGCAGAAACACTCTCACTTAATGTTTTATGTTCCCGTGCCAATGGATGGCTGCGGCGCGTTTCTGAAAACCGGCGCAATAAAACGGCTACAGAAGAAGTTAAAAACAGCAAATCTACCTGATGTCCCAGAGTACGTAACTGTGTGACCAGTTCCAATACATCTGCAGGGTTGAAGCGTGAACGGATATCTACGCTTACGCCAAGTTGTGCTACATGACTGGCTGCATAGTGTTCAATCAGACCGGGCAACAGTTTTACCGGTAAATTATCAACACAGACAAAGCCGACATCTTCCAGTAAACGTAAAGCAATGGATTTTCCGGAACCGGATAATCCGCTAATCAATACTATCCTCATGATTCACCGCATCCTCTTTCAGCATTGAATTATGACGATCCAGAAATTGCTTGGTACTGTCCTGACCACGCATTTGTAAAATAAAATTACTCACAGCAGCTTCTACCAGTACAGCCAGATTTCGACCCACTGCTACCGGCAGAGTAACACTGCGAATAGATACATTGAGAATGCTTTCAGTTTCACTTTTTATACTCAGACGGTCAATCCTTTGCATATGGGTATCATCGGCCAGTACCAGATTGATTATCAGCTGTAACTGCTTTTTGGGTCGTACAGCAGTTTCACCGAAAATTGCCCGTATATTCAAAACACCAAGACCGCGCACTTCAAGAAAATCTTTCAGCATAGCCGGACAGCGGCCTTCAAGTGTTTCCGGCCCGATACGGTATAACTCCACCGCATCATCTGCCACCAAGCCATGTCCGCGTGATATCAATTCCAGCGCCAGTTCGCTTTTACCCAGACCTGACTGACCGGTTATCAGCACACCAACTTCAAATACATCCAGAAATACACCGTATTTAACTGTAGAAGCTGCCAGCACTCTCTGCAGATAAATTCGCAAAACATCCATCAGAAAAGGGCTTTCTGTTTTGGATGTCAGCAAAGGAACATTATGCGTATGACAATAATCACGCAGCATATAGGGCACAGGTAAATCATTTGCAACTATGATCAGTGACATAGTCAAATCGAATAATTCATTAAGCGTGGTTTTGATTTCACCCGCTTCAATTTTATTCAGATACTCGACTTCTGCAATCCCGATTACCTGTACTTGATTGGGATGAATAAAATTCAAATGTCCTACCAGCGCCAGTACCGGCTTATCGGCGTCAATACTGATACGGTTATCCGCACCGGCTGTGCCGGCAGACCATGCAAGTTTCAGTTTTGTCTGATTGTCATGATATAAGCGCCGTACCGAAATACTGGGCATAGTAACGTTTCCTTATACCTGTTCTGCTATCAGTATTTCACGCACACTTTCGGCACTGGTAGCAGACAATAATGCATTGCGTACAGATTTTTGTGAAAATTTTCCGGCCAGTTCCGATAAAACATTCAAATGCTTGGTCGATGCATTTTCCGGTACCAATAATACAAATACCAGACTGACGGGTTGTTCATCCGGAGCGTCAAATGCGATGGGTGTCTGCAGACGGAAAAACGCACCTACCGTATCTTTTACTGCACCGGTACGCCCGTGCGGAATGGCTACACCCTTACCTAGTGCGGTTGAGCCCAGCTTTTCGCGTGCAAACAAACAATTAAATACATCTTCCTGCGACAAACCTGCCTCTTCGGATAATAATTGACCGGCTTCTTCAAACAGACGTTTCTTACTACTTACATTTAAATCAAGAACCACATGTGAAACCGGTAAAATATCCCCAATTAAACTCATGCTCATATTCAATTCCTATCAAACTGCACTGTACAGCCGGCTAATCCGGAAAGGGGACTAATTTACTTTGCTGATTCAGATGCAATTTATTTCAATACAATCAAATTACAAAATTATCTCTTATTTCTACCCGATAATGCATTCATCGTTCATGATTTGCCTATCCAGTAATGCAGAAGCAATCCAATAAACAGGATAAGACCAATCCGGTTATTACGAACAAATATGGTAAAGCATATTTTGCGGTCTCTCGTACGAATATTGAGCCACTGACAATACTGCAAAACAGATACAATTACCAGTGCCAGCCAGTACCAGATAGTGGCGTGAATCTGCCAGCCAGCCAGAATCATCAGCAGATCAAACCCTGCATGACACAACATAACAGCAGTAATATCGTGATTACCAAAAGTAATTGCAGATGTATGAATGCCGATTTTTAAATCATCTTCCTTATCTGCCATGGCATATATAGTGTCATAAGCTAAAGTCCACAATGTATTGGCAGCCAGTAAAATCCACGCAATCATCGGCACATGATTAGTTATCGCTGCAAACGCCATAGGTATCCCAAACGAAAATGCCAGACCAAGATATAACTGCGGTAATGGAAAAAAACGTTTAGTAAACGGATATGTCATGGCTAGAAATAGTGCGGGAATACTCATCAGCCAGGTAAGCCGATTCATAGGCAGCAAACAGAATGCAGATAAAATACACAATAGTAATGTCAGTATGAGCGCTTCTTTTTTACTTACCTTTTTTAAAGCAAAAGGTCGTTGACAGGTACGATCAACAGCACCGTCAAAATCGCGGTCTGCATAATCATTAATCACGCAACCGGCACTGCGCATTAAAAAAGTGCCGATTGTAAACAGCAGCACGATTAACCAGTCCGGATATCCGTCTGCAGCAATCCATAAAGCCCACCAGGTTGGCCATAACAGCAATAACGTACCAATCGGCCGGTCTATACGCATTAACTGTATATAGACTTGAAAGCGCTCAGCCAACTGCCCGTTTTTTTTATTTTGCAGTTTCCTTTCTACAGAAAATCGATTCACACCTGTCTTTCAATGTTAATGCTTGATTAAAAAATACAAAGATAGCCTCTGCCACATTGCCAGAACACTACTGATGCTACTACTATCAGAAAGAAGTCGGCAAACCAAATAATTGTAGCATAAGCATAACAGCTAACTGCACTCTGAAACCATAATCCAAAGGAGTAAGATATGGATTTAATTTTATGGCGTCATGCCGAGGCTGAAGACAGCCGCAATGATATGGCACGAAGATTAACAATTAAAGGTCAGCAGCAGGCAAAGTCCAGTGCTCAATGGTTGCATCAGCATTTACCGGATAACTTTCAAGTTTTCTGCTCAGAAGCAGTAAGAGCACAGCAAACTGCAGAATTTCTTAAACAGCCTTTGACTATTAATAAATTACTGAATCCTAACAGCCATCCGCTTAATCTCGCTACTTTTCTGCAACAGCAGAACGCTGCTTCTTCTGCACAGATATGGGTAGGTCATCAACCCTGGATAGGTCAGTTCTGCGCTTATTTGCTCAACGGCATCTGGTTACCGCAGCAATTCTGGTCAGTGAAAAAATCAGCTTTTTGGTGGTTTGATGTCCGTTTTTATCAACAGCGCCATCAGGCACGACTAAAAGTCGTTCTTTCACCCGCTGCTTTAAAATAAACCATACAGATATAATCAACAAATGAAAGCATATAGCGATGAGTTGGTTACATAAAAATGTCAATATCGGACATAATCAGTTCAATGAAAAAAGCTTTTTCACAAAGCTTAGTAAAAATACCTTAATTCTGGGTAAACCCGTAATGGTGCAGCTATACACCTTATATCTGCTTTTTAAATCAGCAGAAACACCGCTACGCAGTAAAATGCTGATATTGGGTGCCCTGCTCTATTTTCTCAGTCCTATAGATCTGATTCCCGATTTACTCGGACCAATAGGATTTACTGATGATATTGCGGTTATTACTATGGTATGCAGACAGCTGCAAAAAGCCATCACACCAGCACTTAAAGCTCAGGCTGAAACAGCTGTTTCCCGATTCTTTCACCGTTAAATCATATCTTTCTGCTAAGCTATTCAATATTATTTTGATATAGCCGCATCAGTTTATCCATAAAAATAAAAAGCTGCTGGTTCATAACAGAATAATCAAAAGATCTGATTTCCTCTGCTGACTGAATAAAAGGATAATCAGCTGCTTTCTCTAATTCAGATGCAGAAGCTGAAATTAATTTATCAATAGCTTTTGCATTCAGCTCCAGATGACACTGAAAACCGTATACCAACGGTGCATAACGGATAATCTGACGCGGACAACCTTTACTATAGGCAAGCACTTGTGCCTGTTCGGTCAGACCCGGCATATCACCATGCCAGTGTGCCACTAGCATTTCTTTATCAAAATGAGAGATAAGTTCATCAGCCATACCTGCTTGAGTTAAATAAATTGGAAAATAACCAATTTCTTTATTAGGACTGTGTTCATACATTCCGTTTAAAGCTTGCCCGATTAATTGGGCACCTAAACAAATACCAAGCACAGCCTTACCATCATTAATAGCATTGAGAATCAGACTTTGCTCTGCTTTAGTGTCGAAATAGGGACATTCCTCAATTGTCGTAACTGGTGATTGCGGCCCCCCCATAATAATCAGCATATCGAAACCGGCTTTAGATTCGGGTAATTTGTCGCCAAGATATACTCGTGAATGCGAAATCTGATAATCTCTGCTGAATGCCCATTCTTCACAAGCTGCAGCTTCTTCATAATCCTGATGAATAATAAAATGTACCCGCAATTTTATTCTCCTCATATACAATAAAATCAGAATGAACCGGTTAAACTATACGATTTTTTCAAGTAGATATCCAATTATATAAGGATCTCCATTCATCAGATTTTTGATTTAGGATACAGTCAAAGCAAATATAATAGCGCCGCACAAACAGTGCGGCGCTGATTTAAGCTAAGGTAAAATTAATTACTTGCTGGCTTTAAATTCTTCATGATATTCACAAGCCAGTTTATGCAGAGATGCACCAATAGCTTTGTACTGGTACTCATTCAGATTGGCTAATGAAACACGGCCGGATGGGTGACGTACGGCAAAACCTTTACCCGGTAACAATACTACGCCGGATTCATCCGCAATTCTGAACAGCAGTTCATTCGGATTTTTGGTTTTAACAACCCATTCAGCAAACTCATCACCATACAGCTGACGTGCAGTATCTTCCATATCAACCAGAGTGTAGTAATCCACACTGTTTTCATTAAACTCATGTTTAATGCCCAGCTGTTTGTACATGGCAGCACTGCGGTTGCGAATCAGAGCCATCAGAGCATCTTTATACTGTTTCTTGGTATCCATCATTTCGGCCAGAGAGAACAGTACCATCTGCACCTGCTGTGGTGTAGACAAACCGGCAGTATGATTCAGAGCAACAGCACGGCTGTCAGCAACCATACGGTCGATCAGTTTCAGTTTTTCCGGTTCCGGAGTAATAGACAGATAACGTTTGTGCAATACCTGACGTTCTTCTTCAGGCAGCTCAGCAATTTTCTTGTCCAGTACATTTTCTTTGGCCATGGCAATAACACCCAAGCGCCAGCCGGTAGCACCGAAGTATTTAGAGAAAGAGTACACTAAAATAGTGTTGTACGGGCACAGAGTAAACAGAGATTCAAAGTTCTCAGCAAATGTACCATATACGTCATCAGTCAGAATAATCAGATCAGGACGTTTTTTCACAATGTCAGCAATAATCTGCAGACTGCGATCATCCATTTTCACTGAAGGCGGATTGGATGGGTTAACCAGATAGAATGCCTTGATTGAAGGATCTTCCAGTTTGCGCAATTCGCTTTCAGGATACTGCCAGTCCAGTTTCGGATCAGCATTGATCAGAACTTCTTCCAGTTCATAATCGTTCAGTTCAGGAATTTCCAGATAGGGTGTGAAAATTGGTGCGCCCAGAGCAATTTTATCACCATGACGAATCAGACCATTCTGTTTCAGAGAACTGAAAATGTATGCCATAGCAGCAGTACCACCTTCAGTTGCAAACAGATCGATATCGTCATTAGACATCGTTTTAGCACCCATTTCTTCCAGAATATAGGTTTTAACGATTTCTTCAGACAAGCGCAGCATACGGTCAGGTACAGGATAATTGCAACCCAGAATACCTTCGGTCATTTCCAGCAGGAACTGATGCTGATTGTAGCCAAGCTGGTCACGTACATAGGACATGGCTTTGCTTAGAAAATCAACACCCGGTTTGTGGCGGTTACGACGGATAAAATCATCAAAACGTGCCATCAGATCATCTTTAAACGGCATACCACCGATATTCTGATCCAGGAAAGAGAAAGAAATTTCAGACTCTTCCGCAGCAAACAAACCTAATTCAAAAAAGGCATTGCGTGGTAAAGTAGCCAGAAAATTAGGGTTACCACGGCCGGCATTCAGCATCATCCGATCGTTGCGGCTCTGTGCCAGATCAATCAAGTGATTTTTCAACTCAAACGGGCTTAAATTAGCATATTTTTCAAAATCATGTTTTGAAGTCATAATAGTTTCCTCAAGAAGTTAAAGCACATATCAAACAAGAGCCACAATCAACGGACCTAACAATGTCAGGAACACATTGGCTAATGCATATGTAATGGCAAATGGAGTAGTCGGAATCGCATTGCCAGCTTTATCCAGAACTTCACCAAATGCAGGATTGGCACTGCGTGAACCGGCCAAGGCACCTGCAAATACAGCTGCATTGTCATAACGGAGCACATAGCGACCAAAGAAAATAGCCAGAATCATCGGAACCAGAGTAACCACCACACCAATCAGGAACAGAGTCAGACCATGTTCTCTAATAGTGGTAATTGCCTGTAAACCTGATTGCAGACCCACAACAGATACGAAGCCGGCCAAACCGAAATCCTTCATAAACTGAGAAGCCGCAGCAGGCATATTGCCGAATGTCTGTTTACGGGCACGCAGCCAGCCAAAGAAAAGACCGGATAACAATGCACCACCACCGGCACCAAGCGTAATCGGAATATTGCCGATACGAATTACCACCCAGCCGATAATCAGACCAAGTACTACGCCCAGACCGTGATAAGCCCAGTCGGTTTTACTATTAACCGTAATAGGTGCACCGATAATATGTACAACACGGTTAATATCACTGGTAGAACCGTAAATGGTCATTACATCGCCCAGTTTGAACTCTGTATCAGGTGTCAGATCTATTTTTTCACCATTGCGATGTAGTTCAATCAGGTAGATACCATGCTGAATTTCAAAGTCTTTATCGCTCATATGAACTTTGGAACGAATTTCAGCCATGGTTTTATTCGCATACTCAGGGTTGCGAAAAACCACATTTTTAGTATCAACAATGACTTCCAGACCCGGCTCGGCATCCAGTTCACGGCCGAATAAAGTGCTGACAGAAGTCACAGCTTCACGACGACCAACAATCAGGATGATGTCTTCCCGTTTCAGAATCGTAGACGGAGTGCAGTCAATCAGATTACCGTGACGTTTAATGCGTTCGATAGTTATACCCAGATTTTCTAATTCAATATCTTTGATAGATTTCTGAATATCATGTTCAACCACATAGATACGTCCCACCATCTGCGTAATTGCCATCCCCTGATTACCTTCCAGTGCCATAGCACCTTTCAGTTGTTCAGCTTCAGCAGCTACCGCATCATCGCGAATATCCCGACCCATGATTTTCGGTAACACATTCATACAAATTATGATTGCGCCCAAAGAACCAAAGATATATGTCACCGCATAACCAATAGCTACATTAGCCTGTAACTGTTGTAACTGATCGGCAGGCAGACCCATATGTGTCAGAGCATCAGCAGCCGTACCCAGAATTGCTGACTGGGTTAAACCACCGGCAGCCAGACCAGCGGCCAGACCTTTATCTAGATGGAACAGGCGTGCCATAATCATTACCGTAATAAAGCCGGTAATGGCGATAAACAATGCCAGAAAAATTTCACGCAGAGTTTTTACACCAAGTGAACGGAAAAACTGAGGACCGCTTTCATAACCCACAGCGTAAATAAATAAAGTAAACAGCAATGCCTTAAGACCAGAATCAATGTGAACATTGAGCAGGCTCAAAACCACTGCCACCAGCAGGGAACCGGCAACCCCGCCGAGCTGGAACTTACCGAAGCGTATATTGCCCAGCAAATAACCCAGACTTAACGACAGAAACATCAGAATAACCGGTGATTCCTGAATATTAGTCAATACCCAATTCAACATATGTCTACCTTCTCCTGAAAGAACGTAGGCTAGTGTGCGCTCGTGCGCTTTTAATTTTTGTCTAAATATTCATATGTACGAAAATTAATGATAATTTTGGTATTTTGTTAACAACATTGGCATTTAATTAATCCAATTAATCGCGTTTAATTACTATGTAAGAATAATTTCACATTCATGCACCAATACTGTTTTTTGCTTTTTTCAACTGATTTTAAAGAGAAAAGTTAAGATTTTGTTCAGAATTTTTTATTAATATATTAATATAATTTAGAACTATAATATCTATATTGAATAAAATTTATTAAATAATCTGTTATTCTTATATCTTACTAGCCAATAAAATAATTTATTTCTAATTGAATATATTTAGTCAAAATGCATATTTAATTATTAAACTATATAAACTATTTTTCAATACGATTGATAATCTCTAACATATTGAAATGATAATAAGAATCCTGTTTAACAACTCCGCTAAACAGTCAGATTTCTGTTGCCATTTCACAACAAATCATCTATTTTTTCTAAAAAAAATGATATTAAAATTAACACAAATTGCTAATTAAAATATCCATTCCAAATTATAACTAATTAAAACCATTTAACTACATAAAGTTTACATAATTATTTTTTGATTTCTCAAATTTGAATTTTGGCAGATGGTTTTATTGATAAGGGTTTACTTCATTGACATTTATACCAATAACTCTTTAATACTTAAAATAAATCAATTCAGACAAGAATTTTAGCCTGACATATACACGCTATATCTGATAAGAGCCTGAGTATTTCCAGAAATGAATATAAAAAAAGCCTGAATAATTTTCTTTCAGGCTCTTTTCAAACAATCAAACAGATAAAAGTATCTGCTTCACTATACAATAAAATTTTTCAGCGTAATAAAGGTAATGATTCAGTATTGATAAAATTAACCACATTACTCAAATTATTTTGAGGATTATCTTCTGCATTCGGTTGATCTGTAGCATCTGCTGAATCATCACCATCATCAGATTCTTCATCATATAAACTAAATGCCTTTGTATCAGTATCGGATGAATCTACACCAATATCTTTAATCAGCCGATGATATTCGGCAGACTGGGCTAATAGCTCTTTCGCAGCTTTACGCAAATTATTCACTTCACTGCGTGCCAGATAAAACGTTGTTGGTATATGAATTACTTTATCCCTTAAAGGGGAAGAAGGTAAATCCAGTAAATTCACACTTATATAATATACCCGCGGTGTACCCTCACTACGATTTTCATTCCACCAGTCTACATATTTCTGAAATTGATGCTGAGTATCTTCTGAATACTTCTCAATCGGAATACTGGTTAAAGCTCTCACTACTTCAGTAGTTCCGGGAACACTGGCGCTACTGTCAATTTCATTTTTGCGCTGTGTCTGGGCGTTGACATTAATAATGATAATTTTATGAATATTCGCTGATTCCAGCTGGTCATACAAAGTTTCATTACTATATAACTCAGTTGTGTCCAGCAAACTGCGTAATCCGAGATTATCCGTTAATCCACCATCCAGTAAATGAATATAAGGTCTTTTCTGACTATCCTGATATTGCTTGAGATTATTACGATAAGCTGTACGTGTCTGAGCACGGAAAGCTGTCGTGCCGGTAGCATCAGCATTATTACTATCAACCAGATTATCTGGTAACTGATAATGGCAATTACCGCCATTGTTATTCAGAGTTACCGGTGCAAAAACCAGTGGCACAGCACTGGATGCCGCTACGGCACGGGAAATGGGTAATTTAGTTAAATCAATGCAGAGTAAATCAAAATACTCCTGCGTAAAATCCAGCCGGCTGCCTAAACTCATATCAGTAGCACTAATTACCACAAACGGCCCCTTACGTTTATTATTTAAATCCTCATAAGTAGCGCCATGATATAAATGTAAATCCAGCTGTTCCTGTAACAAATCACCGCGGCCAAATTCCGGTGAAGCCAGCCGCGACCAGTTAGCCATCGAAAAAACCTGACCAACTAACATTTTCTGCAAATTTAAATTGAGAAAATTTTGCTCAAATTTCGGTATTGTATCGGCTCCGTGTAATCCAAAATAAGTAGCTAAAACTGAGCCTCCGGATATACCATAAACCACATCAACCGTATCAAGCAGACTTACCTGTTTACCGTCAATTTTTACTTGCTGCTTTTTCAGAGATTCCAGAACCCCATAACCAAACGCAGCTGCACGGGTTCCGCCACCGGAAAGCATCACAATACCGATTACATCGTCTATTTTCTTCGCATCATTGTTTAACAATGCATGTTGTATACGATAACCCTCCTGTTCATCAATATGATCAATTGTGTCTATAGGCTGATATTGCAGTGTAGAACAGGCACTCAGGCTCAATACGGCAATCAGTATCAGCAGGTACCATCTAACAGATCTCGTAATACTTAGCGGCATTACAGCTCCCGGAGCGGAAAATATCAGGATACCTGATATATTTTGATTAATTAATAATTGCTATTATCATGTAATCTATCAGTGTACCATTACTGCCACTTATTCATACAAACAGAAAATTAAACGATAACATAATTTTCAGCTTAATTATCTTAAATCAGTTTTCATCAGTAATTTGCCAGCCACCGCCTAATGCCTTATACAGATTAACCAGATTACGTGCCTCTTCCAGTTTGCCCTGAATTTGCTGATCATCCAGATCCTCGGCATTCAGGCGTGCCCGTAAACTGCGGTCCAGGGTCATATCGCCATAGCGAAACAGTTTTTCAGCCGCACCAGCCTGACTGGCAGCCTGCATTTGAGCCTCATGCATTAACCGGTTTTGTTTATTCAGACTAAATTGCATCTGATATGCACTATCTACTTCAGCCAGAGCCTGTAAAATCATCTGGTCATATCCGGCAATAGCTGCCTGTAACTGAGCATCAGCCCGCTCAATATTATGTTTGATTCTGCCTGCAGTAAACACAGGAATAGTCATGCTTGCATTCAGCAAACCGGCCGTATTTTTTAAATATGAAGTACTGCTGTCTAAATGTATTTGTCCGGTCTGCCATAAAAAATTAAGCGAAAATCGTGGCAGACGGTCAGCTTTAGCACTGGCTAAACCGGCACTCATCGCTTTCACCAGATTTTCCTGAGTGCGGATATCCGGTCTCCGGGTAATGAGATCCAGTGGAACCTGTCCCGCCGGAGCAGAAGGTAAATGCTGAAAAATATCCAAAGACGCAGGCGCAACCACAAATCCTTGCGAAGACTGACCGGTCAATACTGCTATATTGCGCTGATAAACATCAGCCTGTGCCTGATAAGTAGCAATTTTTGCCTGCATAGCTGAAAGTTTTGCCGCAACTTCTCTGACATCATAAGCCGATGCCTGACCTGCACGAAAACGCCCTTCCGTATATCGCTGCAATTGCTTAAGAGTAGCAACACTGTGCTCTCCTACTTTTACCCGTTGCTGCATCGCACGCATTTTCAGATAATTATCGGCAATTTCACTGCCAAGCATCATCTGCGCACCATGCCAGCGTTCTGTTTCGCTCAGACTCAGATAATGCATTTCATCAGCATCACTGCGTTTTTGTCCGAATACATCCGGCTCCCAGCTGGCAGTAAAACCTGCCTGAACCGTATTACCATGAACATGCCGGCGATTATTACCCAGAGGCGAACCAGTTGCTTGCAAGTAATCCTTTGCATTACCAATTGCTGGTAAATTTAAATCTTTAAGTGAATTATCACCATTGTAACGATGCAATCCTCCGCTACTTTCTACACCTGCCTGCGGTCCTAAATCAGACTCAGCCATAGCAGCACTGGCTCGTGCTGCAAGCATATTTGCTTTCATTTTGGCTAGATTCCGGTTATTTTTTAATCCGGTTTCGATTAACTCATTCAGCACCGGATCCGGCCAGCTTTGCCACCAGCGGCTGATATCAGCTGAGCCGCGTGCTGCCACATTCTGATCAAACTGCTTTGGCATTCCGACAGTAGATTTCACCTGAATATCAGTTCTGCTGCAACCTGCCACCAATCCTAAAGCCAATAATATAGACAACCATATTTTATTCATCACCATACTTCCCTAAAATCCGGTGTAAGCATCAGGAATGCTGTGCCAGCATGCCACGAAATCGCGATAGCGCCAGAGCCAGAAACAACACACCCATTATGCTCATCATCAAAATTTTCGGCCAGACAATATCCAGACCGGCATTGCGAAAGAGCACATCCTGACTAAACTGAGTAAATTGAGTTTCCGGTGAAAACCAAGTTATATACTGAAAAACTGCCGGCATACTTTCCAATGGCGATTCAGAGCCCGAAAGTAAACGCATTACCACATAAATCGGCAAACATAACAAACCAAACTGCGGCATGGTAGGAGCCAGCGTTGCAAACCAGATACCCAGAGACGCCACAGAAAACAAATAAATAAACATGCCCATACTAAATAAAAATATTGAGCCGTTTATCGGGATATGCAGCCAGCCCTGAATAACCAGCCATAAAGACAGCAGAGAAGCAATTGAGATAACCGCACCATTAGCAAAAATCTTGGCCATCACAATTTCACTGGGTCGTACCGGCATAACCAGCAACTGTTCAATCGTACCATGCTCTTTCTCACGGATTACCGCGGCACCGACCAGAATAATCGCCAGTAAAGTAAGATTGGATACCACATTCATCGTAGCGATAAACCATGAGGATTCACCATTGGGATTAAACTGAATATTTAACACCGGCGTAACCGGAGATAACTTCACTGCAGACTGCTGATGTAAAAAAGAACGTGTCTGTGCATCAATTATCTGGCTTAAATAATTAAAACCTATACCAGCCTGAGTTACTGACGTTGCATCAGCCAGCACCTGAATGGTAGGAGACCGTCCTGCGACCACATCGCGTTCAAAATTGGCCGGAATATCCAGTACAAAGACATAATCACCTTTATCCATAGCCGCATCAATTTCTTCACGCTTTACTTCTACCGGCTGTTTAAAATAAGGTTCCAGCAAAGAATCACGAATTTGGTAAGACAAAACACTGTGATCAGCATCCATAATGGCAACTGAAGCATGGCGCACTTCGGTAGTAATACTGGTTGCAACTGAGTAAATGGCTAAAGACAGCACGACTACCATTAATGCAATTAAAACCACATCACTCAGCAGGCTTTTCAGCTCCTTTACACTCAGCACCCATACATTTTTAAACCATTGCAGCATCTATACCTCCTGCTTCTTCAGTAAGCAGCCGGCCAGAAAAACGTATACCAGACAAAATACCATTAATATCAAGTAATAATTAATAAAGTCCAGAAAGCCTAAGCCTTTAGTAAAACCGCCTAAACTGATTAACTGATACCATGCAGTCGGGAAGCTCCAGCCAAACCAATAATTAACCCCGCTGAGTGTAGACAGCGGATACAGCAGACCGGAAAAATTCAGCGCTGGAATTAATGATAAGATTGCCGAACCGAAAATGGCAGCCACCTGCGACTTTACAAAGCTGGAAATCAATAAACCGAAAGCTGTCGCTGCAAATATCAATGCCAGTGCACCCAGACTCATCGCCAGAAAACTGCCACGCACCGGCACACCCAATGCCACTACGGCCAGCCATACAAGAATCAGATAGCTGAGAAAAGAAACAAAAACATACGGAAGCTGTTTACCAATCAGAAACTGTCTAACCGATGCGGGGGAAGTATACAAATTAGTAATTGAACCGATTTCCCGTTCTCTGACTACCCCGAGAGCTGTCATCATTACCGGTATCAGCATCATTGCCATCATAATCATACCCGGGGTGATTGCAAAAATACTTTTAAAATCCTGATTATAAACATAGCGCGGCGCGATCTGCGCAGCCGGCTTTAGAGAGATCGGCAAACCTGTTTCAGTCCATTTCATCGCAGTATAGTTATTTAGTGTCGATAAAATAAAACTTTTAATATTTTCTGCCATAAACGGCATCGTACCATCAACATAAAAGCCCACTTCCGGCTTATTACCACGCAACAGATCACGACCAAAATGCGGCGGGATATCAATCACCATTCTGGCATTGGAAACCTTAAGCGTATTATCAATCTCAGCAGCACTGTGAAGATTGCCAGTGAAAGTAAAATAACGTGAACCTTGAAATTGCTCAATCAAAGCACGACTTTCTACCGTCTGGTCTCGATCTATTACCGCAAATTTCACATGCTCAACATCAAAAGATACTGACCATGCAGCCATCATCATTAACACCACCGGTCCGAACAGAGCAAAGAATAAACGAATCTTATCCCGCAGTAATTCCTTGCCTTCGCGTACAGCAAATGTCCATATAGTCTGTAGCCAGTAAGCCAGGCTATCCACATCCGTTGTTTTACCCGAAGATTGACCAAATCCGTTTTCATGCGCGGTGTTTGCGGTTTCTTTTGTATCAGAGGCAGATACCTGAGATTTAGGCTGATTTTTATCTACAGCCTCCTGCAAATAATCAATAAATGCAGTTTCAAGATCATCTGTATCCTTACTTTCACATAGTTCTTCTGGTGTCCCGATAGCCAGAACCCGTCCCTGATGCATGAATGATATCCGGTCACAGCGCTCTGCTTCATTCATGAAATGCGTAGAGACAAAAATAGTAGTGCGATGATTTCGCGACAAATTTAGCAGATGATGCCAGAACATATCTCTGGCCACCGGATCAACCCCGGATGTCGGCTCATCTAGAATTAATACCTGAGGATGATGCAGACAGGCTGCTGCCAGCTGCAAACGCTGTCTGATACCCAGCGGCATTTCACTAGGCTGAATGTCTGCAAATTCAAACAGATCAAATTCCTGTAAAGACTGCTGAACAGAAGAATCAATCTGGGCAGCATCCATACGGTATAATCGGGCTGAAAGTACAAGATTCTGTCGTACCGTTAACTCTTCATATAAAGAAAACGACTGCGACATATAACCGATTTTCATCCGAGTCGTCATATCATTGGCATTAACCGTATGACCTAACAGCTCAGCAGAACCGGAGCTGGCATCCAGCAGCCCCGTCAGCATTTTCATGGTTGTTGATTTACCACAGCCATTCGAACCAAGAAAACCAAAAATCTCGCCCCGCTCAATCCTGAAACTAACATTATTAACGGCAATAAAATCACCAAAACGTTTGGTTAAATCCTTTGCCTCAATCGCCGGTGGAGAGTCTTTATCAGGAACAAACGGCGTTAGTTGCAGACTGCCCGATTTATTCTGCTTATTTTCAGGCAAAAGTTTGACATAAGCCTGTTCCAGCGTATCCGTATGAGTATCATCCAAAACCTGCTGAGTGGGCGCATTGACAATCAGATGACCATTATCCATTGCCAGCAGATATTCAAAGCGTTTCGCTTCATCAAAATATGCCGTGGCTACAATCACAGTCATATCCGGGTTTTCTGTCCGCAATTCATCAATCAACTGCCAGAACTGCCGACGGGATAACGGATCCACTCCGGTAGTTGGTTCATCCAGAATCAGTAATTCCGGATTGTGCACCAGCGCACAGCATAAACTTAATTTCTGTTTCATTCCACCGGAAAGCTTACCTGCCGGCCGGTCAGCAAAAGGTGATAATCCTGTCGCCTGCAACAAACGCGCAATACGTTCGTGACGCATACGTCCATGTAAGCCGAATAAACGAGCATGAAAATCAACATTTTCATTAACCGACAAAGTAGGATAAAGATTCTGACCAAGTCCTTGCGGCATAAACGCAATCCGATGGCTTAGCGACTGCCGGCTATGCTTGTCCGCCATACTGTCGCCAAATACCAGTATCTCGCCCTGCTGAATAATTTTTACACCGGCAATCAAAGACAGCAAAGTAGACTTACCTACCCCGTCCGGACCAATCAGACCCACCGTTGCACAGCGCCGGATTTGCAATGATACATCCTGCAATGCCTTCGTCTGACGGTACTGATGAAAAACATGGCGTAAATCTACAGCCCATTCTTCTCCTGTTACAGCCTGCTCTCTGGCCGTACTATCCATATCAGGCACCTTTGGCATATTGTTTTATACTGGGTAAATTTACCTGCCATTGCTGCGGCCATGCTTTATTGTTATCAAAACGGATATATCCATTACCTGTCAGCCCGCCCTTAAGCAGTCCACTGTATTTCAATGCAATCTCAGGCGGAATTTTCAGCTTAACCTTATACATCAGCTTTTGCCGTTCATTCTGAGTTTCTACAAACTTAGGCGTAAACTGAGCATTGGAATCAATAAAATCCACCTTAGCCGGCCAGACTGCACTCATTCCGTCCAGAACAATCCTTGCTTCATCTCCAAGCTTTAATTTTCCAATAGTATCTGTGGGTAAATACACCGACAGCGTCACATCAGACGGATCAAGTAATGACACAACTTTATTACCTTCACCCAGTACATTACCGGCCTCGGCAATACGATACTCTACACGCCCGGCTTTAGGCGCACGTATCAGCATATCGTTATTAGCAGAAGAAGTAGCATTAATCTGAGCCTGAGCCTGTTGTACTGCTGCCAGAGCCTCAGCGCGGGCTGCCTGAGCAGATTTAACTCTGGCTATTGCAGCATCACGTTCAGCCAGTCTCCGGCGTAATTCAGGTGAAGAAACCAGTTCATCTGATTTAAGCTGACGCGCATTATCCAGATCCATTTGAGCAACCTTATGTATCTGCTGCTGAGCGGCAATTTCTGCCTCTGCTTTAGAGACATTTTCCTGTGCACGCTTTTTATCAGCACGGGCAGCATCCAGCTTGCTACTGGTCTGATCAGATGAAAGCTCAGCCAGAACCTGATCTTTAGCGACTACATCACCTTCATCCACTTTCATTTCAATGACACGACCAGCATATAAAGTAGCCACATCCAGCCGTTTGAGTTCCATACGGCCATTACCGCCAGCAAAACCATCAGGTAAATCAGTATGGCTGCGCATATTAATCCACACTGCCAGTCCAGCTAATACCAATACCACCAACACAAACAACAGTTTTTTTGTTTTCATTTATTTTTCCCTGAACAAACTGTTTTATTGGTTCCGCATCACGAAACTCGCCATATCTTGCTCACACAATTTAACACATAAAATATCCATTCATTTCATCAATAACAATAGTTTACTATTACTGTTACATATTTGCGAAAATTGCGCCAAGCAAATTCTGAGTGCTAAACAACTAATTGCCACTTGTCAGCATTCTGTTTTTTTCTGACAATCAGAATACTGTTTTCAAGGAATCCGGATATGATTATCGTAATGCAGCGTCAGGCAACCGAAACACAGATCAGCAATGTCATCAGTTTTATCCGTGGACGCGGATTGCACGAACATTTATCCCGTGGCGCAGAACGCACCATCATCGGTGCTGTTGGTGATGAAAGAGTCTTCGAACCACGCGAACTAGAAGCACTTGCCGGCGTTGAAAAAGCCATGCGCATACTACAGGACTGGCGCATCATCAGCCGTGAAACTCAGCCCGAGGATACAGTTATCACCGTACGAGGACAGAACTTTGGCGGCAACCATTTTTATATAGTCGACAGCATGAGCGGCACCCGGCTTCCGCAAAGAGCTAATGTCTTTATCGATCCTTTTTATCAGGCATTTTCACCCTATTCGACAGTGCCGCAAACCAATATCAGCATGCAACAACAAATTAAGCAGGCACATGCAGCCAATAAACCCGTCTGGCTGCGTATCAGGGATGTGCGCCAGCTAGAACCGGCTTTACAGGCAGAAGCAGATATTATTTATCTGGGCGGAGAGTTAATGTCTAATCGCACCCTCCTTAACGAAGTAGGCTGTCTGAATATTCCGGTTGTACTCTGCAAAGACAAACATCATCAGGTAGATGAATGGTTGATTGCAGCTGAGCATATTGCCTTAAAGGGCAATCATCATCTGATGCTGGGTGAAGCAGGTACATTAAGTCTGGAGCGAAACGCTCCTTACCGGCTTGATGTAGAAGCCATTGTTAAAGCCAGACAGATTACTCATTTGCCCATTGTGGCCAATATTTCCCGCCTCGCTCATGCCTATATGGACAGTGCAACACTTATGCAACTGGCACAAGCTGCAGGAGCTCATATTGTCATACATTAACTGGACAATAAGTCCAAAACTAATAAATTTACAAAAACATATATTATTTATAAATTTAGACAAATTTAATCATTTATAATGTTAAATTTGTCTAAAACAAGTATAATATTGCGCAAAATATAAAATCTTTAGCATAAAATAAATTAATATAATCATATAACTAGCATTCTTTTCAAAATTAGCGCTTGCTTAACATCTATACCTGTTTTATCGTAAACACTCATTTAGCTAACCCAAACCTGCTATTCCGACTACCGGATGCAGAGCCAATAGATCATCACAATAAGTATATTCGCGTACCCTAAACCGCCGTTTACACTTATTAATCTTACCGGATGAAGATGCATTGGCAATGTATCAGTCGGACTACTAGAACATAAGAGGTTGATATGCAACTTTCAGGTGCACAAATACTCGTGCAGAGTCTTAAAGCCGAGAATGTAGAATATGTTTTCGGATATCCCGGCGGAGCAGTTCTCGAAATCTACGACGCCATCTTTCAATTAAAAAAATTCCGCCATATACTTGTCCGTCATGAGCAGGCTGCAGTTCATGCTGCTGATGCATACTCACGCGCCAGCAACGGAGAAAAAATCGGAGTCGCTCTGGTAACATCTGGTCCGGGTGCTACCAATGCCATAACCGGCATAGCCACCGCCAATTCCGATTCTGTCCCGCTCGTAGTCATATCCGGTCAGGTTGGCTCACCTGCTATCGGTACTGATGCCTTTCAGGAAGTCGATACTGTCGGCATTAGCCGCCCGTGTGTAAAACATAATTTTCTGGTTACCCACGTAAGTGAGCTGGCAGAAACAGTTAAAAAAGCCTTTCAGATTGCGCGTACCGGCCGACCCGGTGTAGTAGTGATTGATGTGCCTAAAGATGTGACCCAGGCAATGGCGAAATTCAGCTACCCGCAGGAAGACATCAATATCCGCTCCTACCAGCCCGTTACACAGGGACATACAGGTCAGATAAAAAAAGCAGCACAAGTGATGGCTGCAGCTAAACGACCAATTGTACTGTACGGCGGAGGCGTAATTCTGGGTAATGCCAGCAACATCCTTACCGATTTTATTCAGTCCACCGGTACACCCTGTGTCTCTACCCTGATGGGATTAGGCGCATTTCCTGCCACCAACCGTCAGTTTCTTGGCATGGTAGGTATGCATGGCAGCTACGAAGCTAATATTGCTTTACAAAATGCCGACGTAGTACTCGCTGTTGGTGCCCGTTTTGATGATCGTGTTATTTCTGTACCCGATAAATTCACTGACGATGGTAAAAAAATCATCCATATTGATATCGACCCATCCAGCATTGCCAAACGCGTAAAAGTAGACGTACCCATTGTTGGTGATGTTAAAAACGTTCTGGCTGATTTACTGGCCCTGTGGCAGAAGCAGAATCTGAACTTTAACAGTAATGCACTGGACAGATGGTGGAAAAACATCGAAAACTGGCGCAGCCGTAACAGCCTCTGGTTTGAAAGTTCAGATGAAATTATCAAACCTCAGCAAGTAATCCAGACACTGGCAAAACTGACCGACAACAATGCCCTCATCACATCGGATGTCGGTCAGCACCAGATGTTTACAGCACAATACTATCCATTCGTACGCCCGCGCCAGTGGCTCAACTCCGGCGGGCTGGGCACAATGGGCGTCGGATTACCTTATGCTATGGGTGCTAAACTGGCTAAACCGGAAGAAGACGTATTCTGTATTACCGGTGAAGGTTCTATACAAATGAATATCCAGGAACTTTCCACTTGTTATCAGTATCGTCTGCCGATTAAAGTGATCAATCTTAATAACGGCTTCCTTGGCATGGTTCGTCAGTGGCAGGAACTCTATTATGACAACCGCTATTCTGAAACCTATATGGAATCATTGCCTGACTTTGTCAAACTGGCTGAAGCCTATGGGCATGTTGGCATCAGAGTGGAAAAAGCAGCCGACATCGAAGGTGCACTGAAAGAAGCCATTGCACTCAAAGACAGACTGGTATTCATGGATTTCATTACCGACCGTACTCAGAATGTCTATCCCATGGTAGGCAATGGTAAAGGTCTGGATGAAATGGTATTACCGCCACATATGAGAGAAGAATAGCCGGAGCACATCATGAGACATATTTTATCCATTCTGATGGAAAATCAGGCCGGAGCCATGAGCCGTATTGTCGGTCTGTTTTCAGCCCGTGCTTACAATATCGATTCCCTGTCCGTATCTCCAACAGAAGACAAAACCCTGTCACGAATGACAATTGTCACCAGCGGTGATAACAAAGTAATGGAACAGATAACCAAGCAGCTTAATAAACTGATAGAAGTTATCAAAGTTATCGATCTGAACGATAGCAACTACGTTGAACGTGAATTAATGCTGGTTAAGCTGCGTGCTACCGGCAAGGATCGCGATGAAATACTGCGTCTGACCGATATCTTCCGCGGACACATCATTGATGTAACCGACAAAACCTATACAGTAGAAATCACCGGCACCAGCAGCAAACTAGATGCCTTTCTGGATACTGTGGGCAAAACACTTATTCTGGAAACCGTACGTACCGGTGCAGCAGGCATAGGTCGCGGCGAACGCATGTTACGTATTTAAGCCGGACATTTTTAAAGCATTATCCGACCTAAAAACATATTAAAACCCTGATTTTAAAATCAACACATTAAATTGAAGGAATAGCAATGCAAGTTTATTACGATAAAGACGCAGATCTCTCATTAATCAAAGGCAAAACCGTAGCCATCATCGGTTATGGCTCACAAGGTCATGCTCACGCTGCCAACCTGAAAGATTCAGGTGTAAACGTAATCGTCGGGCTGCGCAAAAGCGGTAATTCCTGGCATAAAGCAGTAAATGCCGGTCATGACGTACGGGAAGTTGCAGAAGCCACAAAAGCAGCCGACGTAGTGATGATTCTGACACCTGACGAATTTCAGCCGGCAGTTTATCAGAATGAAATCGCGCCTAATCTGAAAGACAATGCCACAGTAGCTTTTGCTCATGGTTTTAATATTCATTACAACCAGATTATTCCGGCCAAAAATCTTGACGTAGTGATGATTGCACCCAAAGGCCCTGGTCACACAGTACGCAGTGAATTCCTGAAAGGCGGTGGTGTGCCCAGCCTGATTGCAGTACATCAGGATGCAACCGGTCGTGCCCGCGACATCGCTTTATCCTATGCTGCCGCCAATGGCGGTACCAAAGGCGGCGTGATTCAGACAACCTTCAAAGAAGAAACTGAAACCGACCTTTTCGGCGAACAGGCCGTATTGTGCGGCGGGCTGGTTGAATTAATCAAAACCGGTTTTGAAACACTGGTAGAAGCAGGCTATGCTCCGGAAATGGCTTATTTTGAATGTTTGCACGAAATGAAACTGATCGTAGATTTAATCTACGAAGGCGGTATTGCAAACATGAACTACTCCATTTCCAATAATGCTGAATACGGCGAATACTTCACCGGCCCTCAAGTCGTAAATGAACATTCACGTCAGGCTATGCGCGAGGCATTAAAACGCATTCAGAATGGTGACTATGCCAAATCATTTATCGTAGAAGGTGCAACCAACTATCCATCAATGACTGCCCGCCGTCGTCAGAATGCTGATCATCCTATCGAAATCATTGGCAACCAGTTACGCAGCATGATGCCATGGATTGCCAAAAACAAACTGGTTGATCAGGATAAAAACTAATATAGCTGCTTAAGTCTGTTTGTAACAAAGCAAAAAGCTTGTGTATGCATTTTCATATACAAGCTTTTTTTAAACCCCGAATTCAAGAAAGAATATGACTACTCCACCCGCTCCGCAGTCTGAATCTGCAAACAAAATTACTCAGAACTCCCCTACCAAAGTAGCGATTGCCAGCCTCGTAGGTACAGCCGTAGAGTTTTACGACTTCTACATATACGGGCTTGCTGCTGCACTCGTATTAAGCGACCTGTTTTTTCCAACCAAGGATCGGGCAATTGCCATCATGTCCTCATTTCTTACTTTTGGAATAGCCTTTGTTGCCCGCCCTATTGGTGCCGGATTATTCGGACATTTTGGCGATAAAGTTGGCCGTAAAACCACCCTGATAGCATCATTACTGATAATGGGTATCAGTACAACCCTGATCGGTGTTCTGCCGACATATCAGCAGGCAGGTATTATTGCACCGGTTTGTTTATGCGTCCTGCGCTTTTGTCAGGGTCTTGGCTTAGGTGGTGAATGGGGCGGAGCCGCTTTACTGGCTACCGAAAATGCGCCCAGAGGTAAACGTGCTCTTTTTGCTATGTTTCCGCAAATTGGGCCTCCTATTGGATTCATTACTGCCAGCCTGATTTTCATTGTTTTATCCAAAAATCTTGATAATGCACAAATGATGTCGTGGGGCTGGCGTATCCCATTTTTACTGAGCATTGTTCTGGTTGGTCTGGGTATGTATGTTCGCATGTCCATTATTGAAAGTAATGCTTTTCGTACCATGGTTGCCAGACAGAGTGCTGTAAAAATCCCTCTGACTGACACTGTACGCAAACATTACAATCAGCTTATTTTAGGCTCTTTGGCCGCCACGTCGTGCTTTACTCTATTCTTTTTAACAACCGTATTTTCTTTGCAATATGCTACTACAAAGCATGAATGGCAAAATACAGCATTATTTAATAAAATTGAGTATTTATCCATTCTCATGGGTGCTATTGTATTTATGGCAGTCGGCTCCCCGATATCTGCATGGCTTTCAGACAGAATCGGTCGTCGCCCGGTATTTCTGATTGGTGGTATAGCCACAATCATAATCGGTTTCTTTTTTGGCGACTTAATCAATTCTTCCAGTGCCATTACAGCTGCCATTTTCTTATCCTCTGCACTGTTTATAATGGGTATCTTGTGGACACCTTTAGCGGCATTCTTACCAGAAATATTCCCTACCAACGTAAGATATACCGGTGCAGCTATCTCCTTCAGCTTTGGCGGTATTCTGGGCGGATCACTTACCCCATTTGCTGCAGCATGGATAGTTAAAACATATGGTTTACAGGGTACAGTATATATAGGATGGTTTCTGATTACCGCCTGTATACTTAGTATGATTGCAGTACTACTGCTACCAGAAACACATAAACAGGAAATTGAAAATTAAAACAGATAAAAAACCGATTTAACCAATCGGTTTTTTATCTTAGCGATTAATTCACATTAGTGTTAGCTTAATCTGTTTCCATAATAAATCTTTCTGCTAAAATACACATAAAAATACTATGTAGCAGATATCTAAAATGAGCATTATCAACAATAAAAAAGCATTTCACGATTACTTTATCGAAGAACAGATAGAAGCCGGAATTGTTCTTGAAGGCTGGGAAGTAAAGGCTATTCGTGCCGGACGAGTACAAATCAAAGAAAGCTATATCCAATGGAAAAAAGGTGCTTTTTATCTGGTTGGCAGTCACATTACTGCTTTACCCACCGCTTCCAATCATGTAAAACCCGATCCCGTACGGCAGCGAAAACTATTACTGAAACAATCAGAAATCAACAAACTGATAGGCAAAGTAGAACGCAGTGGTTATACCCTTGTGCCTGTTAACATGCATTACAGCCATGGTTATGTAAAAATCGATATGGGGTTAGCCAAAGGTAAAAAGCAGCATGACAAGCGCCAAAGCAGCAAAGAAAAAGACTGGAATCGTGAGAAACAACGCCTGCTTAAACAGACACGCTAAATCCTGGCAAATATTAATAATAAAACGGGAAATTAAATTCATTAATTTCCCGTATAAATAAAAAAATTAAACTAATTAAAGCATTTCTTTTTATCTGGTAAAATAATACAGCTAATAAACTCCAGAAAATCATATTTCATATAAACCAAATTAAATTAATCATAATCTATTATTAAATCAGTATTTTATATATCATCCTTTAACATCCATTCTTAATATAATAAATAGTTAAATTTAACTAGACATAAAAAAGTTAAATTATGTTAAACTTGTATTACTGTATCAATACAGGCAAGCATTATTAACAATACAGGGTGTGTAATGATGAAGAAAATCGGTCTGCTATCAATAATTTTATTGCTAAACGGCTGTATGACATTAAACGGAGATTACCGTCTCGTTGCATTGGATGAAAATGGTAACGACCTGGCACCTAAAGTACAAATGCTGGCTCAAGGAACAGGAATTTATCGCTCAAAAATTGTACTATGTAAGGCATTTCCTAAAGCCACAGTCCGGATTTACGACATCAGGACAAATGAAGAACTAAAAGGAAAAAGTCCGCGAAAATGCCGGTAAACATGAATTATTAAATAAATATTTTATTTACCATCAGACTCCATACTTAATTTAAGAAAACTGTTTATTCAAATTTTATGAATGGCCGACCACAAGATTTTAAAATCATGCATGAATGGTATTGTTGTTCAAGAGCCTATGCATTTATTTATTTATATTTTGGATCTGTAGGTGCTTATATTTGTTTTTTGTACCTAATGAATATATTATTTAAATGTCCAAACTTTAGCATAATAACAGTTTTACTTGCAGCAATTAGTACACTTTTTTTATGGAAACTCTTTAAAACTAAAAGAAATAATATTAAACAGGTTTACTTCACATCAAAAGACATTTATATAGAAGATAAAAAAATTGATATATCTTATCTTGAATCTGTTACATTGATTGAACAACCATACCCTAGTTTAAATAAAGCTCTATTTACGTTCTGCATAAAATTTACCAAAAACCCAGTAATTAAAGATGATGTATATTTTTACATGGCATTTGGTAATAGGCTATTTGAATGGAATGAAGATTATGACTATCAAAACCGCTTTATTACTATTCTGGAAACTATAGCAAAAGAACGAAGAGAGCTACTAAAAAACTCTGGTAAAGCATCTAATATATCTGAATGACAAGTTATTCATGCTGGTAGAATCTGAATAAGGAAAATAATATCTACCAACATATTTTTATTTAAAAATCAAATCACATAATCACTTTACTCATTGCATCTAATCATATAAAAATTGCTCCTGTGCACTTTAAATCACGTTGAATTTTATAATTTCACCAGACAAAAAAGTTAAATTATGTTAAAATAGTATTGCTACATCAATATAAGCAAACACCCTTACTAACATTCCATACCTGATTTAAGAAAACTGTATATTCAAATTTTATGAATGACCGATCCCAATATTTAAAAATCATGAAAGAATGGCATTGTTGTTCAAGATATCATGCATTTATTCATTTGTATTTTGGAGCTACGGGTGCTTATATTTGCCTTATGTACCTGTTAAATATAATATTAAAAGATCAACAGTTAAATATATTATTTGAAGATCAGATTTTAAACACATTAGTAGCTTTACTTGCAGCAATAAGTACTTTTTTTTTCTGGAAACTTTTTAAAGCTAAAAGAAAAAAAATTAAACAGGTTTATTTCACACCAAAAGCAATTTATATAGAAAACAAAAAAATAGATATATCTTATCTTAAATCAATTACATTTATTAAACTTAAATACCCTACTTATAATAGAGGGTCTACATTTAAGTTCTGCATAAGATTTACTGAAAACCGGGTAATTAAAGAAGATATATATTTTTACATGGAATTCGGTAAGCCATTTCGATGGAAGTATCAGGATTATAATTTTGAAGACTGTTTCATCACTATTCTGGAAGATTTAGCAAAAGAAAGAAGAGAGCTACTAAAAGATTCCGGTAAAGCGATCTAATTTTACTGAGAAAATAAGTTATTCATGCAGGTAGATTCTGAATAAGGAAAATAATATCCACCAACATATTTTTTAACTTATAAATCAATCCATATTACTAATTTACCTATTGCATCTAACCACATAAAAAACGCTCCTATACACTTTAAATCACATTGAATTTAATAATTTAACCAGATACAAAAAAGTTAAATTGTGTTAAAATTGTATAGCTCCATCAATATAAGCAAGCACTACTAACATTCCATACCTAATTTAAGAAAACTGAGTACTTAAATTTTATGAATGACCGATCCAGATATTTACAACTCATGCAAGAATGGCATTGTTGTTCAAATGATTATGCATATATTTATTTGTTTTTTACAGCTTTAAGTGCTTATGTTTGTTTTATATATCTATCAAATATATCATTTAAAGATCAAGATTTTTTTATCATATCAATAGCTTTATTTACAGCAGTAGTGACTTTTATTTTCTGGAAACTCTATAAAACCCAAAGAAAAAATATTAAACAAATTAATTTCTCATTAAAAGCAATTTATATAGAAGAAAAAAAAATAGACATCTGTTATCTTAAATCAATTACGTTTATTAATCATGTCTACTCTCCATATAAAGGGTCTACATGTAAATTCTGCATAAAATTTACTGAAAATCCAATAATTAAAGAAGAAATATATTTTTACATGGCATTTGGTAAATCATTTCAACGAAGATATCAGTATTATAACTTTGAAGACCGTTTTATCACTATACTGGAAACTTTAGCAAAAGAAAGAAGAGAGTTACTAAAAGATTCCGGTAAAGCAATCAAATATTTCTGAATAACAAATTATTCATGCTGGTAGAATCTGAATAAGAAAAATAATATCTACCAACATATTTTACTTAAAAATCAAACCACTTTACCTATTGCATCAAACTTTATAAAAATCTATCCTGTAAATTTTAAATCATGCAGAATCCCGGAAAGAGATTTTATGAATGACCAAGCACAAAATTTAAAAGTCATGCAAGAATGGAGAAGTGAATCTAAAAAATTTACCTCTAATAAACTTTTTGCACATATTAATTATTTCGTTTACTTTATTTATTTTTGTGCTTATTTGATTCCTTTCGTCTTTGGGCAATACTTTTGGTTTTGGTCAACAATACTTCTATTTGTAGTAATCCCTGCAGTTATTAAATTCAAAAAAACTAATGAATTAATTAAAAAGGTTCTTTTCACACCAGATGCAGTCTATGTAGAAAATGAAAAAATAGATATATCTTATCTGGAATCTATTGCATTTGTTCAGCATATAATCAAAGCTAATCCATTAATCTCCAGCGAGAATTATCCTGACAATATAAAAGCCTTTGAATTTGTTATGACATTTAATAAAAACTCAAACATAAAAGAAGATATACACTTTTATATACAATTTAGTGACGGAATTGAAGAAAATATCGCTGATTACGATTATCAAAACAACTTTATCAATATTCTGAAATCTTTTGCAAAAGAAAAAAGAGACTCATTAAAATGTGTGAGTACAGCAATATAACCACTAATATTCTGAGCAGATAACCTAAAATACAATCATATATCAATTTATTAAATATCTTTATCCAAACCTGATGTCTGGTTTTCAAAAACTGTTTTTTCCAGAACAAAGCACTTGCAGAAATAAAACCGGAAAAGTGTTAAAATAACTGGCTTCATACATAAAACCTGTCAAGAGCCTAGCATGAATCAGGATAAAATATTAATTCTCGATTTTGGTTCACAAGTAACCCAGCTTATCGCCCGACGCGTACGTGAAGCTCATGTTTATTGTGAATTACATTCATTTGACATGCCTATTGAAGATATCAAGGCATTCGCCCCTAAAGGCATTATCCTGTCCGGTGGTCCCAATTCAGTTTATGAATCAGACTATCAGGCTAACCCGGAAATACTCAATCTTGGTATACCCATTCTTGGCATCTGTTATGGCATGCAATGGCTGGCACATACCATGGGCGGCGAAGTCAGCGGTGGCGATCAGCGCGAATTCGGTTATGCTCAGGTACATACAGAAGATAGCCAGTTTACCAATGGCATTTTTGATAACCAGCCTAACACACTGGATGTGTGGATGAGCCATGGCGATAAAGTAAGCAAACTGCCAGAAGGATTTAAAAGTATCGGTCATACACCAAGCTGTCCGTATGCCATCATTGAAAACTCGCACAAGCACTTTTACGGAGTTCAGTTTCATCCTGAAGTTACCCATACCAAACAGGGACGTGAACTAATCAACCGCTTTGTACTTGATATCTGTCAGGCCAAACCCAGCTGGACTATGCCTAACTATATCGAAGAAGCCATTATCAAAATTCGCGAACAGGTTGGTTCCGATGAAGTTATTCTTGGCCTTTCCGGCGGAGTAGATTCATCCGTAGCTGCTGCACTGATTCATCGCGCCATTGGCGACCAGCTCACCTGCGTATTCGTAGATCATGGTCTGTTACGCTATCAGGAAGCGCAAATGGTCATGGATATGTTCGGCAAAAACCTTGGCGTCAATGTGATTCACGTTGATGCCTCGGCCGATTTTCTCACCAAACTTGCTGGTGAAACCGATCCTGAACGTAAACGTAAAATCATCGGAGCCGAATTTGTCGAAGTCTTTCAGCAAGAAGCCGGCAAACGTCAAAATGC
Source organism: Snodgrassella sp. W8135 (assembly GCF_016101225.1). Classification (NCBI taxonomy): domain Bacteria; kingdom Pseudomonadati; phylum Pseudomonadota; class Betaproteobacteria; order Neisseriales; family Neisseriaceae; genus Snodgrassella; species Snodgrassella sp. W8135. The sequence continues at coordinate 902,188 of NZ_JACFQX010000001.1, read as the reverse complement.
AAAATGGCTGGCACAAGGCACCATCTACCCTGATGTAATCGAAAGCGCCGGTGCTAAAACCAAAAAAGCACATGCCATTAAAAGCCACCATAATGTTGGTGGTCTGCCCGAAACCCTTAATCTGCAATTGCTGGAACCACTGCGTGATTTGTTCAAAGATGAAGTACGCGAACTGGGCGTTGCACTGGGATTACCTCGTGATATGGTTTACCGTCACCCCTTCCCCGGTCCTGGCCTGGGCGTGCGGATTCTGGGTGAAGTAAAACGCGAATACGCCGATCTACTGCGCCGTGCCGACCATATATTCATTGAAGAGTTGCGTAATACCTGCGATGAAGACGGTGTATCCTGGTATGATAAAACCAGCCAGGCTTTTGCTGTATTCCTGCCGGTAAAATCCGTAGGTGTAATGGGAGACGGTCGCTCCTATGAATACGTAGTAGCCCTGCGAGCAGTAATTACCAGCGATTTCATGACAGCACACTGGGCCCACCTGCCTTACGACCTGCTCGGTCGTGTTTCCAATCGCATCATCAACGAAGTACGCGGCATTAACCGTGTCGTTTACGATGTCAGCGGCAAACCGCCAGCCACTATTGAGTGGGAATAGAAATTTAGTTTTTATTAACTCCTAATATTCTTCCTTAAAACCAGTTATATCAATAGATTAGCTGGTTTTATTTGTTAAAGCTTGATAATATCCACTACTATTTTTTATCGTAAATTAAACGGTAAAAAACTTAATATGTTCAGAAAATGCCAATATTATTATTTCTGTGCCTTTGTTGAAGTGAAAAATTTGGATAATACCTTCTTCTTACCGATTCTTCTTTTATCAGTAGTTATATATTGGGATTGATTGTCGATAGCAAAAAAGGAAATAAAGTTGCTATTACCGATAAACAGTTTCAAGTGGCTTACCACAAACATTCCAGAAATCTCCTGCATTAGTCGGTACTGTTTGAAATTACCAGAGTATTAGGCTAAATGTAGATGAAGTACAAAGTTTTCAATCATAAAAAACTGGCAAACAGCACCTATTAATTAAGCTGCCTTATTCAAAGTATTTTTTGGCATTAAAAGTGGTAGACCTAGAGAAACAACGAGATTAGACAGAACTAGAGTAATTAATGCTGTTAACAATACTTTAGCGATCGCTGAAGAACAAAATGAGAAGTTAATTAATAAACCAACTTTAAAACAGGCAATGACTTATTGGGATAATCATTGTAGTGCTATAGGGTTAACAGATAAATTAAAATCTCACAGTTTATGGTATACATTTACTCAGGATTTAATGCAATATTACAAAGCTAAAAGGGATTCAGAAAAGGAAGTCATGGCTATGGTTTCTATGGACTTAGGTCATAGTGATGGAAGATGACGCTATATTAAGCTGGTTTATGGCAATACAGGAGAAGAACAATGAGCAAAATTTTAGTCCGTATAACTAAAATAATGGAAAAAAACAGGCTTAAAGAGAGCCACTATCTATTTACATATCAAGCAAAATACCTTCCCTAAGCAGTTCAAGATAGGTCAACGAGCCGTTGCCTGGTTAGATAGTGATATTGATGCCTGGATTGATGAACATTTGGCTAAAATGGAGGTAGACTGTAAATAGCTAATTAATTAGTTAGATTTAGATTGTAAAAAAGTAGTGCTACAGTTTGTAGTACTACTTCTTGAAATATTTATAACTATTATTTGCTATGTTTATTATTATAGTATACATCTATTTGGTATGAAGTCCTGCCTCAAAAATAATAAATGATCCTTCATTATTTATTTGCATTTTATCTATTACTGTTTTTTTGATATATATATTATTATTATCTTCTATAACTAAATATTCAAAATAATTTTCTGATAACATTAGATCTGATAAAGATAAACTAAATCCATTTTTTATTAATTCAATCCTTATTGGATCATCAGTGCCATATTTTATTTTTTTAAAGAAATTATCATCAATTAAACCAAATTCATATAATATGTCGACAAACTTAAATATATTATTATCTAAAAAATCCTCTTCTTCCTTTATTCTTAATATAGCTAAATTAATTTTTTCTTTTTCTGTTTTAATTTTAATATCTGTATAATTTTGTATATGTTCAGGCATGTCATTTAGTGCCATATCGCCCCATTTTCCTACATAAACAATGGTATTCTCTACAGGCAAATTATTCCAATAATATAGCATTCTTTGTACCATTTCATTCATGGATAATCTTTCTATTTTCCAATCAATAAGCATTGCATAGAAAGTTTGAGCAGCTGTTTTTTTTAGCCGAGATAATAATCCTTTCTTTTCATTTTTTTCTATCTCCTCAAAAAAAATGCTTTCAGATATAAAGCAGTCTACAATTACTTTTAATAAAGTATTAGAGTCTTTAATAGGTTGGCTAAAGTCAGTAGTAAATTTATCTAATTTATCTTGTATGATTGATTCTTTATCAAAAATATCTATTTCTTGTACATCATGAGAAAATAATAAATATCCAATTTTAGTTGTTGCATATTTTTCTTTATAGTTGTCGATAATGCCATTTTCTACATTTTCAAGTTGAGAAATTGTTTTTTTAAATTGAAATTTATTCATATCGGTTATTTTAGTATTAAGTAATAGCTCATTTTTTACATCATCTTTTTGAGTTTTTTGGACACTCATTACATTTTCTACAAAGTTCTCTAGATTAGCATTAGATCTAACAAATCCTTCAGAGCCAACAACATAAATTTTAGGTGCCAATTTCTTGATCGATTCGTCAGAAATTGTACCGAAAACCTCACTAAATCTATTCACTCGCCCAATTAAATTTTTGAATTGTGATGGTGATAGTTGGTGTTTTCCCTTCTGATTACTTAATAAAAACAATGTATCTATTGGTAAATTAACACCCTCAAGTAAAGTAGAACTAGAAACTAAGTATTTTAAATTTTCCGAATAATTAAAAAGATTCTCTATATATAATCTAATCGTATCCGGAACAGAGCCATGATGGTATACAACCCCTTTTTCTAGACAATCTATTAATAGATATTGTCCATTAATATTTTTTGCTAACTCTTTACATGCTTCCTGTAGAATAGGGCAATTAATTACAGGTAAGGTTTTAGCAAAATCAACAGCAAATTCTTGTAATTTTTTAGGTGAATTTACATATATTATATTTTTAGAAGTAGAAGCCTGAGTAATCAAATCAACATGATTTTTATATTCTGAAGGGTAATTAAAAAATTGATTTAAAAATTGATCATAAAAAAAACTACATTCTTTTCTTTCTCTAAAATCAATTAAATATAAACATTCTGATTTTACATACTCATCAATTTTAAAATATTCAGCTTTATATTGAGTATAACGTAATTTTAAGTTATTAACATTGACTAAAAAGGGAGTTAAAAACTTAAAGGCAACATTTATATTACGATGCTCTAATATACAAATAGCTGAAGCTAATAATCTGCTTCTTGGATCGTCATCTAATAAATTATGAGCCTCATCAATAAATACAATATCAAATGAAAACTCTGGGTTAGAATTTAATAACCTATATAATCTCTCTTGAGTTAACACAAAAACAGCAGAACTTTCATCATTAACATTATACATTTCATGATGGATAACAATTTTTTTAATCCAAGTTATATTCTCGTTAAGGATTCTTTTCCTAGTTTGGGCTAATAGTGCTTTAGTAGGAACAATAATACATATTTTCCTATTATTATTTTGTTTTAGTGATTTTAATATTAATTCTGATTTTCCATAAGATGTAGGTGCTATAATAGCAAGAGAATTTTTTTCTTTTTCCTTGAAGAAATTATTCAATAAAAATTGTTGTTCAGTAAATACAATATTATTGTTTTTGAAAGTATCTATATGACTCTGAATAAATGTATTAAAAAATGAATTCTCATAATTATTTAATTCATTAATTAAATTTGCTACAGGCATTAAACCATTATTTAATGCTAACTCATAGATTGGTTTATAGTCTTTAGTCTCTATGCTATATAATAAGGCTATTCTATATCCTAATCTTTGAAGATTTTCATCTTCATGGTTAATAAGTACAATCGCGATTGAAAGTAGCTTCACTTTTTCTTCATCTGTGATGCTTTTTTCTAATAATAGTTTTTTGTATAGATCTGAAAAAGAGGTGTGTTTTAATCGATTAATCGTAAGCTGTTTTGCTGGTGTCTTCATTTTGATTCACCTGTAAAAAAATCTACAACTTTTTTATAAGTATTTTTTTGAATTGATAATACAATTAATTTTTTAAATTCATTTTGTCTTTCTTGATTTTCTGAAAATTCTTTTGGAATTGATTGATCAATAGGGTTTTTTACATTTTCAAATAAAACTGATACTAAAATTACATTATTATCTTTACTATTAGATTCGTTTTTAGATATTAATACAATTTCTTCTTCCAATATCTCTTCTATGACCTTTTTATAGTCTTTATTATCCTCAATAGCTATTTTTGCAGAATTTATTGCATTATCCCAAAATGTCTGCTCTTGCTCATTTAATCGTTTTTTTAAATCATAAAAAGCTGCGCTTAATAAAGCTTTTGTCGTTTCATTACAACATTTACTTTGATGTAGCTCCCCTGCTTTTACTTCTGTAATCCAAACTTCTTTTAAATTGTTCTCATACAATAAAACATCAAATCCTTTTCTAATACTTTTTTCTTCCATATTAAAATAAGGAGAAATTGTTTGGAATTTTGGAAATAATTCCAATATAAGTATGTGTACTAAAAGCTCCCCTATCATACCTTTTTTAGTTTCAATAGATTTACTATTAAAACGATCCATAAAATTTTTTAGTGTTGTTTTATAGTTATAAGCTCTAGATAAATTATTAGCTTTTGCTGCACCATAACAAACAGTAGTTAAATGTAGTCTAATTATTTCCTTAAATTCATCAGAAAAATTATATATATAGCATGCAGCATAATTATCTTTATGAATAAAATTAATGCCATCTATTTGCTTGCACACTTTAAAGACTCCTTTCTAAAATTTTGTATTATTTATCAATTAATTTAAATTTTCTTATAATTTTTTCTACCTGACTTTTACTTATATTCATAATATTTGCAATGGTCTCAACTGAAACATTTTTTTCTAATAAAGCATGAATTAAAGCTTCCTTTTGTGCTCGTTCAGCTTTAAGCATATCTTTAGTAGCTTTCATGCTATCCTTAGCAATCTTCTTCTCTTCCTTCCTAATCTGCTCAATCACCTGATAAGTCGGGACATAGGTAAGACTTTTCTCTAAATCATCCATAATGCCCATGCTTCTGAAACTTTCATAGGCTTCTGTGCTGATGATAAGATGATCAACGAGTGCAATATTAAGAATACGGCCTACCTGGATAAGACGATCAGTGATATCTAAATCTGCCTTGGAAGGAGCTAAGCGTCCAGTCGGATGATTGTGAATAGCAATAACACGTGTCGCATTTTTCATAACCGCAACACGATATACATTCATGGGCTCTATATTCACAGCCTTTACTGAACCTAAAGCAATTAATTCGATATAGAGGATATATCCTGCTTCGTTCATGCCGATAATCCAGAAATGCTCTTTTTCTTTGTCTATCTTATTTTCACGAAGAAGTACGCGTTGCATGATGCTGAATACATCATCTGAACCTTCTATATAACGCTTATCGTTTTTGCCAAGTTTAATATCCATACATCGTTTATAGTTAAGAGCATTAACCTAAAATATAACATAGTTTACTCATTATTATAAGTAAACAGCATTTGCTAAACCAATGATATATTGTTTGTATTTTTGCATATTAATTGATTAATTTAATGAGTTGTGAAGAAATAAATCTGTTGTCTGGATAGGCCGCTCAACCAAGCCGAGTTTTATTTTCTTGCACTAAATTACTCAGAAAATCAGCTACCACTCTTATTCTTCCTGAGTTAGTAAGGTCGGAGTGGATGACTAGCCAAATGGGTTGATTGCAGCCAATATCGTTGCGAACACAATTCAGATTTTTGGTTAAAGCAATAAAATTCGGTAAGACACCCATTCCGATACCTGCTTCAACTGCACTGATATGTGCAGACATGCTGCCGGCTGTCAGACAACAGGTTTTGCCACGGCTGTTTTTTTCTATCCACTTTGCTGCCGGCAAGTTCTGGTGTGTTTCCGGCCAGCCGATAAAATCAGCGTTTTTTAACATTGTTTCTTCTTTGTTTAGCGGTTTGCGCTGTAAATAGCTTTCAGAGGCATACAAACCAAAACCAAGCTCGCCTAATCGGCGGATGGTTACTTTACCCTGCTCCGGGCGAACCAGACGCAAGGCCATATCAGCGTCTCTTCTTTGCAGATTGATAGTTGATACTCCGGTAACCAGTTCCAAGGTTAAATCAGGATGTGCTGAATACAGCTTGGGTAAAGCCGGAATAATAAGATGATCAGCCAGCCCCTGAGCCGTAGCCAAACGCACGTGCCCGCTAACTCCGGCATTGACTCCGGTAGCCATGGCATCAAACGCGTGTCCGGCCTGTTCCAGTATTTCTGCCTGCGAAACCAGTATTCTGCCTTCATCTGTCAGCTTATAACCTTGCTGATCGCGGATAAATAACCGATATCCCAGTACTTCTTCCATACGTTCCAGACGGCGGTAAGTTGTAGCAATGCCAAGTTTTAATATCTTTGCAGCACCACTCAATGTGCCTTCACGTACGATTGCCAGAAATACTTTAGTATCATCCCAGCATAGTTTTTTGTTCATATTTGATTTCCGATTCTGGAAAACCAGTTACCAGATTTAGCTATATATCAGTCTATTTTCGCAAAGTATACTGAATTAACGCTGCTTTCACCAAGCTGATAACTGTGTTTAAAAGCAGATTTATAACAACTCAATACAATCTGTTTTCAGCCGGCTGTGAACAATTGCCGACCTTTTAGGTTCGTATATCGGGTCAAATTCTATCTGTTTGAAAAATTGATTACAAAAGAGGAAATGATTTAGTGAATAATTCAGAAAATAAGACACAATGGCGTAACTGGATGGCTGTTTGCATGCTTGCAATAGCGTCATTTATTGTGGTGAGTACCGAGCTGGCACCGATTGGTATGTTATCCGCTATAGCCTCATCTTTGGGACAAAACAGCAGCACTACCGGTTTGGTTGTGACTTTGTATGCATGGCTGGGGGCTGTTGCTGCCCTTGTTTCAGTTACTACATTCAGCCATCTGCCTCGTAAACCAGTAGTGATTGTATTAATGTTGCTGATGGCTGCATCGAATGGTATTGCGGCTATTAGTGAGCATTTTTCTGTACTTTTAATCGCTCGTCTGGCCGGTGCAGTTGCGCATGGTGCATTCTGGGCGATGGCGGGCACTATGGGGGCGCAACTGGTATCAGACAAATATACCGGCAGAGCCACAGCAATTATATTCAGCGGTGTTTCGATAGCCAGTATACTTGGTGTTCCCTTTATTAACTGGATTAGCAGCACTATTGGCTGGCGTTTATCTTTTTTATTGCTGAGCGTATTAGCCATAATTACCGCAATTATTCTTGCTTTTACCCTGCCGGCTGTATCCGGTACTTCCCGAATGGGGCGAAAACAATTTTCAGCAATTCTTCAGATTAAGCAGTTACGCCAAGTTTATCTGATTGCTACTGCTGCCATCATCGCCCATTTTGCCGCTTTTACCTATATTGAAGTATTTATGGCCGAAGAAATGGCTATTTCTGCCAACTGGATTGCTGTTTGTCTGTTTGTATTCGGTATAGCCGGTGTAGCTGGTAATCTGTTATGTGGTCTGTTTATAGACAGATATCTGAAAAGTATACTTGGTGCAGGCTTAGTGCTGATTTGTGGCAGTCTGATTCTACTGAGTGCAGTCTTGTCACATAATCCAATCATGCTGATGGTATTGGTGTTTGCGTGGGGTTTAGGTGTAGCCATATTATTTGTTGGTATTCAGGCATGGGTAATCCGGCTGGCTGGAAACGATAACGCTTTACCCGCCTCTGCTATTTATGCAGCTATTTTTAATGGAGCCGTAGGGATTGGGGCGATTATCGGAGCAGGAATTATTGATTTCCGCAATATGAAAATGCTTTATTTAATTGCCTCTTTGATCACTTTATTCAGCCTGTTGCAGTTACTAATCAGTAAAACGATGCATAAGCCGGTATAGTAAAACCAATATATTTCACTTATATATTTTTATATCTAATACCGCCAACTCAGAAAAATTTAAGCTGTAGCTAATTTGTCTGATTTAAAAGAAATATAAACTCAAATCAAAGACCGCTGAAATAAGCGGCCTTATTCACATATTTCAGAATTAATCCTGAAATTTTTTCTTGATTGAATCTACTGCACCATCTATGGCATTAGCCACATCATGCACAGCTTCTTTCACGCCGCCAACGGCCTTATCTACCATTCCTTCAGACTGTGTTTTAGTATCACCCACTACTTTACCCACATTCTGTTTTACTTCGCCTTTGGCTTTATCTACAAATCCATTATCGCTCATAACCATCTCCATTCTGTATGTCTACTGCATGCAACAGTATTCAATTAAACACAAGTAAATTCTTATCCTTCAATAATTTATCTTAGAGAGACAATTAGCGGTAAGCAATGGAAAACACCAATATTTGCAGCTAATTACATATAAAAATAATTAATTGGTTAATCTTGCAGTTCATTAACTCAATATCAATTTATTTACAATTTTCTTTATCTATTAATAAAAATCTATCTGGTTAAATACATCTGTAAATAGTTTTGTTTTTTTATGATATTAAGTTTAATTTTTGTTATTATTAGTTAAGTTGTAAATTAATAAATTTGTTTCTTTTTCGACAAAGTTAAAATTTTATTTTATTTGATTACTATCAGATAATGTTACGAACAGCATACAAATTAATTGCTTAGCCATAAATAAACAGGAATAGTAATGGAAGAAAAAGATATTGATCAGCGAATCGAAGAATTAAATAAAATAACCCGTGAAGATGGTAATGAAATATATGCTCAATCTCAGTTTAATTTAGGATGCGCTTATCTTTATACTATAAACGATTACGCTAAGGCTGAAACATTTTTTTTAAATATCAATAGAGAAGACAATCCTCAATTGTATGCTCTAGCTCAATTAAATTTAGGAAAAATATATCATAATATAAAACACGATTATGATAAGGCTATAGCTTTTTATTCAAATATCAATAGAGAAGACTATCTTAAAATTTATGCTGAGGCTCAATTAAGTTTAGGAAGTATATATAATAATATAAAACACGATTATGATAAGGCTGAAGCCGTTCTTTTAAATATCAGTAAGGAAGATAATCCTGAATGTTTTGCTATAGCTCAATCCATTTTAGGAGATATATATCATAATATAAAACACGATTATGATAAGGCTGAAGCCGTTCTTTTAAATATCAATAAGGAAAATAATCCTGAACTTTATGCTAAAGCTCAGTTTAATTTAGGAAATCTATATCTTAATATAAAACATGATTTTGATAAGGCTGAAGCCGTTCTTTTAAATATCAATAAGGAAGATAATCCAGAAGTTTATGCTTTAGCTCAGTTTAAATTAGGAGATATATATTTTAATATAAAACACGATTATGATAAGGTTGAATCCTTTCTTTTAAATATCACTAAAGAAGACAATCCTGAGATCTATATTCAAGCCCAGTTTAATTTAGGAAATGTATATCTTAATATAAAACACGATTTTGATAAGGCCGAAAAATTTTTTTTAAATATCACTAAAGATGACAGTCCTGAAGCTTATGCTAGAGCTCAATTAAGACTAGGAAATATATATTTTGATATTACACAAAATTTTGATAAGGCTGAAAAATATTTTTTAAACATCGCACAAGAAGACAATCCTAAAGCTTATGCTTGTGCTCAGTTTAATTTAGGCTGTTGTTATGACAGAAAACACAATTACAAAAAAGCTAAATCCTGTTATCACAATGTTTCTAAAAAAGATTTTCTTAATGCGTATGTTCAAGCTAAGTTCGAATTAGGCAAAATATATATTAGTAAAACTTTTAAAAATTTCCCTGAAGCTAAAAAATGCTTTTTTGAAGCTGCCAAAACAGCTACTTATTCTAATTGTTATCCATATTATTATATTTGTGCTCAATTTATTTTAAAATTAAAACAAAATAATTCCAGTCTTATTTCAAATAAGATGAAATTTGCAAAGCTTAATGAAACAATCTTTGCTAAAATTAAAAATATATGTAATTTGACCAATGATATAAAATATAATTTATTAGTTTTTAATTTATTTGATAATAATGAACAAGAACGACGGGTCGCTCATTATACCAAGCCAGCTGTATTATTTAGTCTGCTGAAAGGAAAAAATCCCAGTAAATTCCGGCTTAATATTGTAGATTTTATGAATGATCCCAGTGAAAATCAGGTATTAACCAGTTGGCTGAATATCAGCAATCATCCGGATAATGAAATTAAAAGCTTTTTAGCCAGTTTTTCATTTAATCATAACTGTCTAAATCAATTTCGTTTATACGGTAATGAAGATAACATCACTGGTTCCGGTGTCAGTATTGCTTTTAATAAAAATTTTTTTGGTCTGGATACAGAACGAAGTATCAATAACAAAATAATCTCATTACACAGTATAAAATCTATCAAATCGTTCGAAAATAAACAAGTAAAATTTGAAACTGAGCAAATCGAGATTAAAAGTGCAAATACTCTTCATCCTTTGCCTTTATACCGTTGCCTGTATTTTGATCCAGAAACAGGATATTTAGCGTTAGCCAAACGCAATAAACAATCCTTTTATCTGGAAAACAAAAATGAAAAAACAGCAAGAGTTATTGATAGTGAATGGGATGAATATATTAATTCATTAAATGAATCTGATAAAATTAGTAAAATTCGTGCTAAATTAAAAGACATACGAAATTTGATTGAAGAACTTTCGAATAATCCCGAGTTAAAAAAAATCTCCAATCTGCATGAACTACTTAGTCTGGCAGTTTTACCCATTTCCTGCCTGATAAAACATGCTGCTTTTGAAGATGAAGATGAGTGCCGGATGATTTATATTACCCATATCGCAGATGATAATATTGTTGAACCGCAGGATTACCAGTCTGCTAACAGTTTGTATGTCGAATATACGCATGTAGAAGAATATATTGATAATATTTATCTGGGTCCACAATGCAAGATGCAGCATAAAATATGGCTGCAAAATCATTTTAAAAAGAAACAGCGTAAAAGAGAAATCAAGCTGATTAAATCTGAAATGCCGCTGCGCTGATTCAGGCTAAAACAGCAGGATTAATTAAAATATCAGCTTTACTGCTATTGCTAAACTGTTAGTTTGGTTATCCCATGTATAATCTGCCTGTATCATAAATTTAACCGACTAAATACCGGCCGGAAATATCCGTTCGGTATTTCTTTGGCGGTGTTATATGAGTGCCGGATTATGCAGGAACATAAACAGTTAATTGCCGCAGAATATTCAGCCGGGAGTGATGCACACCAGCTCCGGCAAAATGCTAAACCGAAAAGAACTTTATCCGTAGCGCCGATGCTGGACTGGACAGACAGGCATTACCGCTATATGGCCAGACTGATTAGCAGAAATGCGTGGCTGTATACAGAGATGATTAATGCTAATGCAATCATCCATGGCAACAGTGACAGATTACTAGCCTATCATCCGCAGGAGCAACCTGTTGCTTTGCAGCTGGGCGGCAGTGAGCCGGCAGTTCTGGCACAGGCTGCTAAAATTGCTTCCGGTTATGATTATGATGAAATTAATCTTAACTGCGGCTGCCCCAGCCCGCGGGTACAGCAAGGCGCTTTTGGTGCATGTCTGATGCGTGAAGTTGAACTGGTAGTACAATGCTTAAATGCTATGCAGGAAGCGGTGAATATTCCGATAACGATTAAGCATCGCATCGGTCTGGATAAGGAAACAGCGTATCAGCCTCTGGCTGATTTTGTCGGTACGCTACGTGAAAAAACTGCCTGCCGTATTTTTGTTGTTCATGCACGCAATGCATGGCTGGATGGGTTATCGCCGAAAGATAACCGTGATATACCGCCTTTACGTTATGATTATGTTTATCGTCTGAAACAAGAATTTCCTGATCTGGAAATTATTCTTAATGGCGGGGTTACTGATAATGCACAAATTCACCGGCATTTACAGCATGTTGACGGGGTAATGGTCGGACGTGAGGCTTATCATAATCCGATGCTGATGCGCAGCTGGGATGCTGAATTTTACGCCAGTCACCAGCCGGCTGTTGAATATGAAGATCTGGTTAATCAGTTACTTGACTACGCTCACCGGCAGCTGGCTAATCCGGCTATTTCATTGCGCCATATGGCTCGGCACTATCTGGGGCTGATGCATGGTTTACCCGGTGCGCGCCAGTGGCGGAGGATGCTGTCTGATGCTTCGTTATTAAAAAATAACAATGCCAGCCTGATTGCGGAAGCATGGCAGGCGGTAAAAGAAGGTGCCGCAAACCAGTCTGAGTTGATTTAAGTTACAATTAGGTCGTTTTTATTTGGATAAATCCGCATGCAACAGTATCTTGACTTAATGCAACACGTTTTAGACCGTGGCACAGATAAAGCAGACCGTACCGGTACGGGTACGCGCTCGGTTTTTGGCTATCAGATGCGTTTTAATCTGGCTGATGGCTTTCCTGTGCTGACTACTAAAAAGCTGCATTTACGTTCAATTATTTATGAGTTACTCTGGTTTCTGCGCGGCGATACTAATATCGGCTATTTGCATGAACATAATGTTTCTATCTGGGATGAATGGGCAGATGCTGATGGTAATCTGGGGCCGGTATACGGCTATCAGTGGCGCAGCTGGCCGGCACCGGATGGCCGCCATATCGACCAGATCAGTAATCTGCTGAAACAGATTAAACACAATCCCGACAGCCGCCGCCTGATTGTTTCTGCATGGAATCCGGCACTGGTAGATGAGATGGCCTTACCGCCCTGCCATGCCCTGTTTCAGTTCTATGTGGTTGAAGGCAAGCTTTCCTGTCAGCTTTATCAGCGCAGTGCTGATATTTTTCTGGGTGTGCCTTTTAATATTGCCAGCTATGCTCTGCTTACGATGATGATTGCTCAGGTATGTGATTTAGAGCCGGGGGAATTTATTCATACGCTGGGTGATGCTCATTTATATAGTAATCATTTTGAACAGGCTAAACTGCAATTAAGCCGCACACCGAAAAAACTGCCGCAAATGCATCTGAATCCTGAAGTAAAAGATCTGTTTTCTTTTCAGTTTGAAGATTTTACGCTTACTGACTATCATCCGGATGCCCATATTAAAGCACCAGTAGCTGTATGAATACTCTGAATAAAATTACACTGATTGCCGCTCTTTCAGATAATAACTGTATTGGCGAAAATAACCGTATTCCCTGGCATGTACCCGAAGACTTTGAATTTTTTAAAAGTTACACTATGGGCAAGCCGGTTGTTATGGGACGTAAAACCTGGGAGTCGCTGCCCAGAAAACCGCTTCCAGGCCGCGCCAATTATGTTATCAGCCGGCAGGATGCGCAGACATTCAGCGGAGCAATTTTGTGTAACAGTGTTGAAGATGCGCTCAGGCAATTAGCCGGTTGCCCTGAAATTATTATTATGGGCGGAGCACAAATTTATACTCAGGCGATGCCTCTGGCTACCGATTTGCGGTTAACCAGAATTCATGTTGATGTTGCCGGAGATACTTTTTTTCCGGCAATTGACACGGATATCTGGCAGCAAACTGAAAGCAGCAGTCATGTAAGCAGTAAAAATAATATTGCTTATGATTTACAGCATTATGTACGCCAGTCTGGTGTTGAGTAAGTTTTATTGCGCAAGCCCGTTTGTATTCAGTCCGATTGCTCTGAAATCAGAGACTGCAATGCAGACTGGCTGATTGATGATGATGTAAATTTTCTCAGTAGTATTTTCTAAGATTTACTTTTTCTTTAAATTGTCGGGAAAATGTTGGTTTTCTGCGTTTATGCAGGCGCTATATTTGTCTGCTATTTACTGCATATAATCAGCATAGATAATCTTTGACAGTTCCCTGCCAATCCCCCACAATAAGTCTGCACATTGTTAATCAAATTAAACATCAGAAGGATGCAGTCATGAGTACAGTAACTCTGCAAGGTACCGCTGTTGAAGTCAGTGGTCAGTTTCCAAAAACAGGCAGTACAGCACCAGCTTTTACGCTGACTGATGCCGGTTTAAATGAATTATCGCTTACCGATTTTGCCGGTAAACGTAAAGTACTGAATATTTTCCCTAGTGTAGATACGGGTGTTTGTGCTGCATCTGTACGCCATTTTAATGCAGCTGCGGCCAATCTTTCTAATACTGTTGTGTTGTGTATTTCTGCCGATTTGCCATTTGCACAGGCTCGCTTTTGTGGTGCAGAGGGGTTGGATCAGGTAAAAACTCTGTCAACATTCCGTCATCCTGAATTTAAGGAAAACTACGGGGTTAAACTGAACAGCGGTGCTTTAGCCGGCTTATGTGCCCGTGCGGTTATTGTGCTGGATGAAAATAATCTGGTTTTATACAGTCAGTTAGTGGCTGAAATTACGACAGAACCGGATTATGAGCAGGCATTAGCCGCTCTTTAAAATGGCTTTTTTATACAAGCGTTCAGATATCTGAACGCTTTTTTTCTTTCGGGCTATGTCGTTGCGCTGGCAGCTTTGTTAAAATCTACTGATAAAGATATTTAACTAGAATAACAGGAAATCACATCAATGAACCCACAAAAACTGACTACCGATATACAGCGCCCGAAATTAACTCCTCCCAACGGGGAAAATAAAGTATTGCTTCACTCTTGCTGTGCGCCCTGCTCTGGTGAGGTTATGGAAGCAATGCTGGCCTCTGGTATTGATTATACGATTTACTTCTATAATCCTAATATTCACCCGAAAAAAGAATATGAAATCCGCAAGGATGAAAACAAGGCATTTGCGGAAAAATTCAATATTCCTTTTATTGATGCTGATTATGATATGGACAACTGGTTTGAACGCGCTAAAGGGATGGAGTTTGAACCGGAACGCGGCATTCGCTGTACTATGTGTTTTGATATGCGCTTTGAACGCACAGCATTGTACGCATATGAAAACGGTTTTTCGGTTATTACTAGCTCATTAGGGATTTCCCGCTGGAAAAATATGCAGCAAATAAACGATTGCGGCAAACGTGCGGCAGAAAAATATCCTAATCTTGTTTACTGGGATTATAACTGGCGTAAAGGGGGCGGTAGTCAGCGTATGATTGAGATTAGTAAACGTGAGCAGTTTTATCAGCAGGAATACTGTGGCTGTGCTTATTCTTTACGTGACAGCAATGCCTGGCGGCGTGAGCATGGCAGAGAAAGCATTAAAATTGGTACGAAATTTTATGGTACTGAAGAAAAGGCTTAAGTATTTTTGCTAATCATTGGTTGTATTCTGAGTCACTTCATCAGTATTACTATCTAAAAGCGGATTCAGACTTGAATCCGTTTTTATATGGGAAAGTGTTCAGGTTAAATTTTCAGGAATGGCTTCATTTTCATTCAAGCTGTTATTGAAAATTTTGGGTTGAACATTATGTAAAACTCGATAAATTTGTACTCAGTTTATACCAACCATACGTAATATAGCTGCACAAGGAAAATAATGCAGTAACGAGAAGGATAAACATGAATCAATGGATTTTTCTTTCCATCGCTATACTGGCTGAGATATTTGCAACCAGTATGCTTAAGCTGAGTAATGGTTTTACCCGGCTGATGCCCAGTATTTGTTCTGTTCTGGGCTATATTATTTCGTTTTATTCGCTTGCACAAACTCTGAAAACTATGCCTGTAGGCATTGCTTATGCAGTGTGGTCCGGTGTGGGCATTGTTTGTGTGTCAGTCATAGCCTGGATCAAATTCGGACAAAAGCTGGATATGCCGGCAATTATTGGCATCGGTCTGATACTGGTGGGTGTTATTGTGATTAATCTGTTTTCCAAATCGATGACTCATTAGCAAAAAAAACCGTGGAAATCCACGGCTTTTTGCTAATGCAGTATGACTGTATTATTCTGCTGATGCAGGTTTCGGTTCATGCTGCAAGCTTACTGCACGTGCAGGCACAATTGTGGAAATCGCATGTTTGTATACCATTTGTGTTACTGAAGTATTACGTAAAAGTACAACATACTGGTCAAATGATTCCACCTGACCCTGTAGTTTAATACCGTTTACCAGATAAATTGAAACTGGCACATACTCTTTTCGCAGTGCATTCAAGAAAGGATCTTGTAACATTTGTCCTTTGGCGCTCATTTGGCTACTCCTGTTTTTTTGATTATGTTATCGCTTAGCTGCACCTGCGTACAGCGATTTAGAAAGCAGTGTCAATGCTATCACATTAATGGGCATTTGTTTTCTTTGAACTGACTTTATTTTTACGCTTTACCTGCTTTTTCGATTGTTTTATCTGTTCACGCTTGGCAATCCGGTTACTTAGTTTGACACGACGCAATGGCTGCGCTGGTTTGCTGTCATTTTCCTGATATGGATTCTCGCTTACATTATATTGAATACGTAAAGGTGTACCCTGTAAATGAAATGCTTTGCGAAATGTTTGTGTCAGATATCGGGTATAAGCATCACTGATATGCTGTAAGGCATTACCATGTATGACTATAACTGGCGGATTCATGCCGCCCTGATGGGCATAACGCATTTTAGGGCGAATTAAGCCGGCGCGCGGAGGTTGCTGTCGTTCCAGCGCACTTTGTAATACGCGGGTAATTTTCGGGGTAGGCAGTTTAATCATTGCAGCATCATAGGCTGCCTGAATTGAACTGAAGAGCCCGTCAATTCCTTTTTCTTTCAATGCCGAAATATAATGAAATTTAGCAAAATCAAGAAAATACAGTTTACGTGCTATATCACGCTTAACCTGTTGCTTGCGCTCTTCGGTTATTCCGTCCCATTTATTTACTGCAACAACTAAAGCACGACCAGCTTCCAAAGCAAAGCCGGCAATAGTTGCATCCTGATCGGCTATATCCTGTTGTGCATCGAGTACCAGTACAGCTACGTTAGCCGCTTCGATAGCCTGCATTGCTTTAATAACGGAAAACTTCTCAATAGCGTCATCTACTTTGCCACGACGACGTACTCCGGCAGTATCGATAATGGTAAAAGGTTTGTCGTTACGCTCGAAATCTATGTGAATTGAGTCACGTGTGGTACCGGCCATGTCAAAAGCAATAACCCGCTCCTCACCCAAGATTGCGTTAACCAAAGTTGATTTGCCGACATTCGGCCGACCAATAACTGCAAAAACCGGATGATGACTGTTTACCGGTTCCTCTTCTTCGGGAAAGTCTTCCAGTACAGTTTCTATCAGTCCGTACACGCCGTCGCCATGCGCTCCTGAGATAACGACAGGCTCTCCCAGACTTAATTCATAAAACTCTGCTGCCAGAATCGGTCTGTTAGCACCCTCACCTTTATTCACTGCCAGATATACAGGCTGGGAACTCTGGCGCAAATGGTTGGCGATAATCTGATCCTGTGGTGTCAGACCAGTACGTCCGTCTACCAGAAAGATAACTGCATCCGCCTCATCTACGGCTTGCAGAGTATGGCGAGCCATTTCATATAAGATACCGCTATCTACTACCGGCTCAAAACCACCGGTATCAACAACTAGATAAGGTTTACTTCCCACTCTGCCATGCCCGTAATGCCGGTCGCGGGTTAGGCCGGGTAAATCGGCAACCAGTGCATCACGTGTACGAGTCAGGCGGTTAAATAATGTTGATTTGCCTACATTCGGGCGACCAACCAGAACAATCGTTGGTTTCATATTCATTCTTTCAGATAATTTCTATTGCTTTAAAACAGCAATAGCCTGCCAGCGGCAAGCTTTTCAGTACAACTGATAAACCTGAAATTCCGGCCGGAAAAACTGGCAGGAATTTCAGGTTTTATTAAGCATTGATTAACTCAAACTGCTTATTTTCATTTGGATGACTTCACGTTGTACTGAATCTTTTGATAATAAATTCAAAGCTTGCTGGTAGGCAGCAACGGCTTCGGTATTTTTCTTTTGCGCCTGTAAAACATCACCTTTGGTTTCAAGCAGAACCGGCTTTAATTCATTGGTTACTTTTACATCCAGCGCCTGTAATGCTTCATTGTATTTACCTTGCTGTAAATATACGGTAGCCAGCCGCTGCGCAACGATTGTTTGCAATAAGTCATCATGCTGTCTGGCTTTAACCCATTGCAAATGGCGGATGGCTTCATCATATTTACCATCATCAAATGCTGAACCGGCCATCATCAGTGTAGCCTGAGTTGCATTCATGGTATCAGGATATTTTTCCTGTAATTGTACAAGTGCCTTTTTACTTTCAGTTAAATTATTGGCACTAGCCTGAGAAATAAATGTATCAAATACTTCTGCTGCTTTTTCATTATTACTGCGTAAATGACTTTGATACAACACATAACCCAGATATGCCAATGACAATATAACCAGTATAGCAAAAATCCAGCGTCCCCAGCGTTGCCAGAAATATTTGAAATTTGCAACTTCCTGTTCATCCTGAATATGTACAACCATTATGCTTTCTTCCATTGTTGGATTAACTGTAAAGCTGCTTTGGCAGCAACAGTCTGTTGTTCATGAGTACTCAAATTCTTAAGCGTTAGTGTATTGTTTAATTGCTCTTCCTGAGCAACGATTACTGCTATTGCAGCACCACTGGCATCAGCTTTTTTCAACTGGGCTTTCAGACTCTGATCACCACAGTGTAAATAAACATTCAAACCTGCTGCACGTAATAATGCGGCATGCTGCATGGCAATCAGACTGCTTCCTTCTCCCTGATGCATGATATATACATCAGGCGCATTGTTAATATGCAGTTTGCCAAATTCCTGTACAAGCAGTAATAGACGTTCAATACCCAATGCAAAGCCAATAGCCGGCGCTGGTTTACCGCCAAGCTCCTCAATCAGCCCGTTGTAACGACCGCCACCACATACAGTTGCCTGTGCGCCAAGTTTAGTTGTCGTCCATTCAAATACGGTCAGATTATAGTAGTCCAGACCACGAACCAGACGCGGGTTTTCTACATATGTGATACCCAGCCCGTCCAGCATATTCTTTAAAGTATTATAGTGTGCAAGTGATTCTGCACCCAGATAATCTATAAGACGTGGCGCAGCATTTGCCATTGCCTGTAAATCGGGATTTTTAGTATCCAGCACACGTAACGGATTAGTATGCATACGACGCCGGCTATCCTCATCCAGAATGGCTTCATGCTGTTGTAAATAAGCAATTAGTGCAGTACGGTGAGCAGTACGTTCCTGCTGATTACCCAGAGTATTTAATTCAAGTGTGAGGTATTCCCGAATACCAAGCCGTTCCCAGAGATTAGCAGTCATGGCAATCAGCTCGGTATCTGCATCAGGGCCGTTAAATCCTAATGCCTCAACACCAACCTGATGGAACTGACGATACCGCCCTTTTTGTGGGCGCTCCCGTCGGAACATCGGCCCCATATACCATAATTTTTGCGGACTATTATAAAGTAAGTTGTGCTCAACAACTGCACGCAGACAGGAGGCTGTACCTTCCGGCCGCAGGCTCAGGCTCAGTTTGTCGTTGGAATCGGCAAATGTATACATTTCTTTGCCCACAACATCGGTTTCTTCTCCGATTGAACGTACAAACAAACCAGTTTGCTCAACAACCGGTGTACGAATCTGGTTGTAACCAAAACTGCGTGTCCATGCAACCACTACGTCTTCAAACGCCTGCCAGAGTGCAGATGTCAGTTTAAAATCTTTCTGCTCTACTGGCAGTAAATCATTCATGCCCTTAACGGCCTGGATTTTCTGACCCATATTAATTAATTTGTATATCCCTATTAAACTATATTAGCTGGCTGACAGCTATAACAGTATATTTATCTTATAAAGCCGTAATCGGAATCACTTTCGCTGTTTCCCGCTTTTTACCCTGCTCACCATAATTGGTCTGAATATATTCTTCCACCAAGGCCAGAAACTCTTCAGCCATATGCTCGCCTTTTAAGGTAGTTTTGCGCTCGCCATCCACATATACAGGAGCAACAGGTGTTTCACCCGTACCAGGCAAAGATATGCCAATGTCAGCGAGTTTACTTTCACCAGGCCCGTTAACAACACAACCCATAACCGCTACATTCAGATTTTCCACGCCCGGGTATTGCAGCCGCCATACTGGCATTTTTTCACGCAAATACTGCTGAATATCCCGCGCCAGTTCCTGAAACACGGTACTGGTTGTACGTCCGCATCCGGGACATGCTGTTACCAGCGGCGTAAAAGAACGCAATCCCATGGTTTGCAGGATTTCCTGAGCAACCACTACTTCCTGCGTCCGTGCACTTCCCGGCTCAGGAGTAAGCGATACTCTAATGGTATCACCTATACCCTGTTGCAATAAAATAGCCAAAGCCGCAGTAGACGCTACGATACCTTTACTCCCCATTCCTGCTTCGGTTAAACCAAGATGCAGCGGATACATACAACGGGAAGCAAGATTATGATAAACCTCTATTAAATCCTGTACATTAGATACTTTACAAGACAATATAATCCGGTCAGCCGGTAAACCAAGACTTTCTGCCTTTTGCGCAGATTCCAGTGCAGAAACAATCAATGCTTCTTTCATAACTGTTTCTGCAGGCTGAGGAGTTGCTAAAGCCAGATTATTGTCCATCATGCGCTTTGCAAGAGCCTGATCCAGCGAACCCCAGTTTACTCCGATGCGAACAGCTTTATCGTGCTCTGCTGCTGTATGAATCATGAAAGCAAATTTTTCATCGCCCTTCACACCTTTACCCACATTACCCGGGTTAATCCGGTATTTTGAAAGTGCTGTCGCACAATCTGGATAATCTTTAAGCAGGCGATCGCCATTAAAATGAAAATCGCCAACTAAGGGGACATTACAGCCCATGTCATTCAGACGCTGGCGAATTTCAGATACTCTGGCCGCCGCCTGAGGTGAGTTAACTGTAATTCGAACCAGTTCAGAACCGGCATCTGCCAGTGCTTTTACCTGAATGGCTGTTTGTTCAGCATCAGCAGTATCAGTGTTAGTCATAGACTGTACTCTGACGGGTGCTTCAGATCCGATAACTACATGATCAATTTTTACTTGATAGGTTTTCCTTCGTACTCCAGCCAAGGTCATTTCAATTTCCACCTACCGTCATTGCTGCGGTTCTTTTCTTGTTTTGTTCAATAGCGATATCTTTGCCGGCAAACCGGATACTGGCACCAGGGGTATAACCAAGTATTACTTTGTACGGAGCAGCTCCGCTAAACTGATGTGTACTACCGGGATCTACCACCTGACTGATGAGCAGCTTGCCATTTTTATCACTTACCTGTAACCAGCCTCTGTTTTCAAGTTTTATTACCAATGTATCTGAAGTTGATACAGCAGGCTGAGAAACTTGTGTATCTGTAGTATTGCTTGTACTAGCAGACTGACTGGCGGCAGTAACTTCGGTAACAGTCTGGGAACCGGTGTGTTCATTGTCCGTCATTGGTACAACACGAATATTACTGGCAGCGATATCACTAATAGAAGCTGTTTGCACAGATACTTCCTGACCCGCCGTAGCAGTTTGTCTGGCATTTTCAGATGTAGATTTAGTCTGCCATGCATATACCACTGCACTGATTAAAATTACTACCAATACAACAATCAGCCAGCGTGGAAAATGACGACGCTGCGGCTTACCTTTAAAATCAAGATCCGCAGAAACGACTTTATTATTGTCTGAAGTTGACAAATGACTGGCAGCAGGAAAAATCTGCTGAAAATATTGCTTCAGTTCTTTTTCATCTACTTCGAGCAAACGGGCATATGAGCTTAAAAAGCCTTTGATGAATACAGCTTCTGGCAAACCTTTATAGCTACCGCTTTCCATTGCCTCAATTTGCCGCGCCGGCAGTTTTAGACGTTCGGCAACTTCACCTACAGACAGTCCTTTCTGTTTTCGTGCCTGTGAAAGTAATGTTCCCAGAGTAACTGCTGCATTTGGGCCGGACTCGGGGTTTTTGGTTTGCTCATTCATCAGAATTTTCCTGTAGAAACCTGCTCTAACTCAGCAGAATAAGGGAAATTATTACGCAGTTGTGCTTCATATTCGTAAGCGGCCTGCATATTACCCAAAGATCTTGCAATTCTCCACCCCAATAATAAATCATCAGCAGATAAGTTATTTATCTGACTCTGATACTGCTTAAACAGATAATTGGCATCCGAAGCATTACCTGCCAGCAAATTATTACGAGCCATTTCTTTCTTTGCAGCAATAAAATTCGGATTAGCTGCCAAAGATCGTTCAAAATAGCTGTTAGCCAGCTGATACTGCCCCATTCGGCTACTGCAAATACCTTTATTGAACTGGGCAATTTCCGGTGTAGGATAAGTCGGATCAGCCAAAGCTTTATCAAAATAAGCTAATGATGCATTCGGCTTTTTCAAAACATCACACACAAACCAGCCATAGTTATTATTTACTTCTGCACTATCTGATGCTAATGACAAAGCACGCTGAAAACTCTCTTCTGCTTTTGCCGGTTCTTTTAAATACTGCCATATCTGAGCGCGTATCAACCATGCATCAAGTGAACTACTATTATTTTTTATCGCTTCATCAATTGCTTCAACAGCCTGACGGTAATTTTGATTTTTCAAATACTCTACCGCCAGCTGAGTTTTAATCTGTGCTACCTCTCTGGCTCGCTGTGCCGCTGTCGGTTTTTTGTTCATAGTCTGAGTAGCACAGGCTGATAATACCAGTGCACATAATAGAGTTAACCCCAATTTTTTCATCGAATCATCCCTGTACAAGTTGCCACTTTTGTTGTCGCTGCGTTTTATCTTTTACTTTTCCCGCAAGCTGACCACATGCTGCATCAATATCATCACCACGGGTTTTTCTGACTGTTACTACAAAACCTGCTTCCTGCAAAATTTCACGAAATACACGGATCCGTTCATTTGTTGAACGTTCAAACCCCGAATTTGCAAACGGATTAAACGGTATCAGATTAAATTTACACGGCACATCTTTAACCAGAGCGATTAATTCACGCGCATGTTCGGGAGCATCATTAATGCCTTTCAGCATAATATACTCAAAGGTAATAAAATCACGCGGTGCTTTTACCAAGTAACGCTGACATGCAGCCATTAACTGGTTAAGCGGATATTTCTTATTCAATGGAATGAGTTTATCACGCACCTGATCGTTAGAAGCATGCAGTGAAATAGCTAATGCTACAGGCATAACTTCTTTCAGGCGATCCATCTGGGGTACCATACCCGAAGTAGATACAGTTACACGACGACGTGATAAACCATAGCCGTGGTCATCCAGCATGATACTTAATGCTGTCACCACATTATCAAAATTGGCTAATGGCTCGCCCATTCCCATCATAACCACATTGGAAATTACTCTTTCATCCTTAGGCGTAACACCAAGGGCTTTGTTAGCCCACCATAACTGCCCGATAATCTCTGCTGTGGTCAGATTGCGGTTAAAACCCTGTCTGCCGGTAGAGCAAAACATGCATTCCAATGCACAGCCTATTTGCGAAGAAATACATAACGTACCTCTGGTATCTTCCGGTATAAAAACCGTTTCCACACCATTACCAGTACCAACATCAAGCAACCATTTGCATGTACCATCAGCTGACTTTTGCTCAATCAGTAAATCCGGTACTTTCACTTCAGCATTATCCAGTAATTTATGACGCAAAGATTTAGCCAGATCAGTCATATCTGTAAAATCGGCTATCCCGCCTAAGTGCATCCAGCGCATCACTTGTCTGGCACGAAAAGGCTTCTCTCCCATCTGAGCAAAATGGGCAGTTAAACCGGGTAAGTCAAAATTTAGCAAATTGGTTTTCATCAGGGTAATACATTAAGTAAGCAATAAATAGTAATAACTGGTTTTCAGTCATTCTATTATGCTGATAATACAACTTTATTCAACAATCTATACAATTCTTTAATTTTTACCAGACAGATAATGCCATATTTTTTTCAGTGGTGTTTCCGTTTTCTTTTTCTGAACAATGACATTAAATAAACGACGATAGTGGTTTGGAGGACAAGTCAAAACTTCAGTAGCATGCCATCCGTCGGAAGTATTTTTAAATAAAAAACTGCTGTTATCGCGGATATCAAAACCTTCCACCGTTTCAAAATCACTGATATCAGGATTCGTTTTATCTGTTTTTTTACCGCCAAGAGCTAAAATAGAACCGCCCCACTCAATTTCCCAGTCGGCTGAAGTATTGAAATAAAAAATGTGTGTACCGATTTTATCAAGACTATCACAGTGAGGTGAAACTTCAGAACCAGTTTCACCTACATGCCATGCGTAACGAATAGTATATTCATTAAGATTCAAATAACGATTTAAAAATTCTAGATAAGGCTCCGATGTTTGTACCTCACGTACAAATTCCTGCCATACATTCGGCAACTGCTCAATTTTGGTTACACCAAGTCCGGCCTGATCATTTTTATGATAGATAGATTTTTCAAATGCCAGATAGTATCGATTATGAGGCCGCTGCCCGCTTTTTCCGCGCGGTCTGTTCACATGCTTTTCAAATAGATCCAGACTGGGAAAATTGTTATACAATTCATTAAATGCTTCGGGTAATAATATTTCTTTAAACAAATGATTTGGAAATGGTTTGGTTTCATTAAATTTCTGAACCGGAAGCGATTTCAAAACAGATAAATTAAAAAAATCAGACATTTTATTTCTCCTACTTGTATTTATACAAATTAGTCCACCTGTACAGGTGGACTAAGTTCAGTAAATTTATTTACAGTATTAACGAGCGCATAGCTCATCGGCTGCAAAAAAATATGCAATTTCAATAGCTGCATTTTCAAGGCTATCTGAGCCATGAACAGCATTGGCATCAATTGAATCAGCGAAATCAGCACGAATTGTGCCTGCAGCGGCTTCTTTAGGGTTAGTTGCACCCATTAATTCTCGATTCTTGGCGACTGCATTTTCACCTTCCAGCACCTGAATCATCACTGGTCCGCTAATCATAAAACTTACCAGATCTGCAAAAAACGGACGTTCCTTATGAACAGCATAAAAACCTTCAGCCTCAGCTTGAGACAAATGTTTCATTTTAGCAGCAATAATTTTCAGCCCGTTATTTTCAAAACGGCTGTAAATCTGTCCGATAACGTTTTTAGCAACTGCATCAGGTTTAACAATAGATAATGTGCGCTCGATAGTCATATTTGTTTCCATAAATATTGAATATACTAATTTTTTGCCGCAAAATTGCTTCAAAAAACATATCTTGTCATTTTAACAAAATTCAGTCTTATTTAATATCTTTTCCTATACTTGCATTTTCACTATCAAGTGTTAAATGAGGTAAGGTTAAATATTCTTCTGAACGCATTTCTGTAAGACGGCTGGCTGTACGAGTAAACTCGTTGGCGAAATCGCCGTCTGTATAGATATCGTCTATAGCGACCTCGCAACTGGCACATAGCTTGATACGATAATCATATAAAACATCAATTAACCAGGTAAGCCGCCGTGCTTCAGCCATCTGACCAGATCCCATTTTGGGTATGTCTGACAAAATTAATACGCGAAATTTTTTTGCCAGTTCCAGATAATCATTTTGTGAGCGCGGACCACAGCATAATGTATTGAAGTCGAACCAGATTGTTGTATCAGAAATTGCTTTGTACGGTAATTTACGCCCAAGTATTTCAATTTCTCCGCCAGTAATTTCCTGTTCACCATTAATTTTGTGAAATAACTCTGTTAATTTTTGTTCACTACTTGCATCTGCTGGTATATAGAATATATCTGCGGGCTTTAATGTACGCATTCGATAATCTTCACCGCCATCTACATTTAAAATAGTCAGCTCTTTTTCAATTAGTGCAATAGTAGGCAAAAAGCTGGAACGATTCTGACCTTGCGGATAGAGCTCAGACGGAGCATAATTGGACGTAGCCACCATAACCACACCCTGCTCAAATAAGCCCTCAAGTAATCTTCCCAGAATCATGGCATCAGCAATATCACTGACATGAAATTCATCAAAACACAACACTCTTACTTCACGAGCAATATCCTGTGCGACTGCACTTAATGGATTAGTCTGACTATGATGATCTTTTAATCGTCCCTGTACTTCTGCCATAAAAGCATGGAAATGTACCCTGCGTTTGCGCCGATATGGTAAACATCCAAAAAAAACATCCATTAAAAAACTTTTGCCACGCCCGACTCCGCCATACATATACAAACCTTTTGGTGCGCGCGGCGAACGCAGACTGCGCCCGAGAAAGCGGTTTCGTTTACGTTTGAACATCATCAACTCTGTCCAGAGTCTGTCCAGTTGTTTAATTGCACGTAACTGAGCTGCATCATGTATAAATCCGGGTTGCTGTTCTGCAGCCTGATACCAAGTAAGAGGACTTTGATTATTAAATTCGGGAGCAACAAAGACTGATGTGGTCATATAATTGATTTCTTCTGGATGTCAGAATTGTATTTAGCAAAAGTTAAAAGACGTAACCTTAGCACACCTACTTAACATCCGACCACCATAAAATAAAAATACGCCGCAGAAACTGCGGCGTTAACGTCTATCTAAAATAAAACAGAATTATTTATCTTTAGATACGAGAGCTTTGTCAACACGTTCACGTAATTCCTTACCAGGTTTGAAGTGCGGTACATATTTTTCCGGTACTGACACCTTTTCACCTGTTTTAGGATTACGTCCAACACGAGCTGGACGGTGATTTAAATCAAAGCTACCAAATCCACGAATTTCAATTCGCTGACCTTTAGCTAAAGCTCGAGTCATCGTATCAACAAGAATCTTAATACTTTGCTCAACGTCCTTAGCATTTAATACAGTACTATCATTATTAGCAGTATATAATTCCGCCAGGCGAATCATTAATTCCGACTTCGTCATAACCGCTTATTCGCTTTCACCAGATAATTTAGCTTTTAACAAATCACCCAGGCTGGTAGTACCGGCTGAAGCATTGTTGTTAGTAGACAACGAACGCATAGCAGCACTGCTTTCCTGAGCATCCTTAGCTTTAATAGACAGATTGATATTGCGATTTTTACGATCTACCGTAGTAATCACAGCTTCAACATCATCGCCTTCTTTCAGGACATTGCGAATATCCTCAACACGATCATTTGAAACTTCTGATGCGCGCAGATAGCCTTCAACATCATCAGCCAATGCAATAACAGCACCTTTAGCATCCAGTGATTTCACTTTACCGGTTACGATGCTGCCTTTGTCATTTACGCTGACATAGTTGCTGAACGGATCGCCAGCCAGCTGTTTTACACCCAGAGAAATACGTTCTTTTTCAACATCAATGGCCAGAACCACAGCTTCAACTTCTTCACCTTTCTTGAACTGACGTACAGCTTCTTCGCCACCGTCTGTCCATGACAGATCAGAAAGATGAACCAGACCATCGATACCGCCGGGCAAGCCGACAAATACACCAAAGTCAGTAATGGATTTCACAACGCCTTTGATTTTATCGCCTTTTTCATGGTTGGATTCGAATTCCTGCCATGGGTTAGCCTGACATTGTTTCATACCCAGAGAGATGCGGCGACGATCTTCATCAATTTCAAGAATCATCACTTCTACTTCATCACCCATCTGAACTACTTTGCTTGGATGAACATTCTTATTAGTCCAGTCCATTTCAGAAACGTGTACCAGACCTTCGATGCCTTGTTCGATTTCCACAAATGCACCATAATCAGTCAGATTGGTAACTTTACCAAACAGACGGGTACCCTGCGGATAACGACGAGCCAGACCATTCCACGGATCTTCACCCAGCTGTTTCAGGCCCAGAGAAACGCGGCTGCGTTCCTGATCAAATTTCAATACTTTAGCTTCAACTTCCTGACCAACTTCCAGCACTTCGCTTGGATGTTTAACACGGCGCCATGCCAGATCAGTAATATGCAACAGACCGTCGATACCACCCAGATCAACGAAAGCACCGTAATCGGTAATGTTTTTCACAATACCTTTCACTACTGAACCTTCTTTCAGGTTTTCCAGCAAGGCTTTGCGTTCTTCACCAAGAGTTTCTTCCAGAACAGCACGGCGTGAAACCACAACATTGTTACGGCGTTTATCCAGTTTGATTACTTTGAATTCAATTTCCTTGCCTTCAAAGTGAGAAGTATCTTTAACCGGACGTACATCAACCAGTGAACCAGGCAGGAATGCGCGGATGCTGTTAATCATCACAGTCAGACCGCCTTTGACTTTACCATTAATCACACCAGACAGAATTTCACCATTTTCCATGGCTTCTTCCAGCTTGATCCAGTCAGCAGCACGTTTGGCTTTTTCACGTGACAGCTTGGTTTCACCAAAACCGTTTTCCACAGATTCAATAGTTACGGTGACAAAATCGCCAACCTTAACTTCAATCTCGCCCGCTGCATTTTTGAACTCGCTCACATCAATCAGAGATTCTGACTTCAGACCGGCATTCACAGTGACGAAATTATTGTCTATGGCAACAACTTCTGCGGTGATGACTTCGCCGGGATTCATCTCTTGCAAGGTGAAACTTTCTTCCAGCAACTGGGCAAAATTTTCCATAGTCATATATTTATGTTCTCAAACAGGTATCGTCAGGGGATACAAAAGTTAGTTAATCAAAACCGGCACACCCTGACTGTGCCAGTCAAATCATATAATTACTGCCAGCCTCTATTACAAGCCTGTCAGTATAAAAACATGTAAAACAATTATTTAGTACAAAATTCAAACATTTTCAAATATTGAAATACTAAGAATGTTAGTACAAAAAGTTTAATTATAACCTAATTTTAGATTTTTCGATACCAATCAAGTACTTTTTTCACACTTTCTTCAATATTAAGAGAGGAAGTGTCTAAAATTTTTGCATCACTGACTGGCTTAAGCGGTGCCACTGTACGCTGACGGTCCGCCTGATCACGTTTTTCAATATCAGTAAGAATTTGCACAAAATCCGGACCATCAATAGCTAGACCTAACTGCAAAGCCCGCCGCTGCGCCCGTACTTGTGCACTGGCTGTAAGAAATATTTTGAGTTCGGCTTGCGGAAATACAACAGAAGCCATATCCCTTCCGTCAGCAACCAGTCCTCTTGAAGTTAAAAAATCTCGCTGACGTTGTAACAATGCAGTCCGCACTTCAGGCAATGCCGCAATAGCAGATGCACCCATGCCAATACTTTCTGTCCGTATAGCTGAAGTTACATCCTCATCATTCAGAATAATCGAATCATTCTTGAAAACTACCGGAAGCTCTTGTGCAAGAGCAGCCACTTCATGTTCGTTATGCCAGCTTATATTCTGTTGCTGGGCATATAGTGCAGTTAACCGATAAAGTGCCCCGGAATCCAGATAATCTCTGGACAAAATAGCCGCCACCCTTGCTGCTACTGTTCCTTTTCCAGATGCACTGGGACCATCAATTGCAATTACCTTTAATCGCGGTTCTGATTGTATTGCAACCATATTAGTACCTTTTAACAAGCTCTTTTCAGCCTTATAGATTGTCCTGAATTATATTTATATATCAGAAAATTCGTTCTAAACACAAACTGATATCATTTATATCAAAAACTAATGAGCCATCAGACTGGTTAGCAAACTCTGATGGCTCAATTTTTATCTGTATCAATGAAATATTACACCTTAACCTGCTTTAAAGATCTTTTCATCTGCATAATTGTTCGCCATTGCAATACTGCAGAGACAGTAAATAATGCAAGCATGAACGGACATTCATACAATTCTTCAAGCATATCATCATAAACCGGATTTAACAAAATAAACTGTGCAATCCAGCGTCCACGCTCAATTGCATCAGCCAGCAGAAAGCCGGCTGCAGCCAAAAGGAAATTCCATACAGGAAATGGTTGATGGTAATAATACTGAATTCCTGCACGCAGCCGCGGCCACAGCAACATTAAAATCAGACCTAAAATCAGTACAGCAGCAATTCCATGATACACAGCATGAGAATATCCGGAAAAAGTTTGCCTGCCCCAGTTCTGATCACGACCCAGCAATACCAGCCACCATAATGATGCCCAGAGCCAGAATGCTTTCTCTTTTCCTTTTAAACCACTGCATAAAGTTGAAAGTAAAGTAAATAAAAAACAAAATAGCAGAAAAATGGTTTGTGTATTTTCTACATAGGATACCCAGTCAGAATTGATATGTAATTGCTGAACAAAAGGAACAGCCAGTATCATTAATAACCAAACTGTACTGGATTTAGACCAGCGCCAATCAAAATTCATATTTATACTTACTAAATTAATATATTAATATATTTGCTATTATAACCAATATTACTGCTGCTCACCTGAATTATACTCCTTCATGGTTCCAGATTTTATGTATATTTATCCTGTTTGCGATTGATATGCATATCCCACAGTACAATTAACTGATAAACTTTCAATCAAATACTTCAAATTTACCAATTTATACATGAAGACCTTGCATTTAAAAGCCTGTACCTGTCATCCTGCCAGTATTAATCTGCCCGGCTCCAAAAGTATCAGCAACCGCACCTTACTCCTTGCTGCATTGGCGGATAATGTCAGTGAAATTTATGATTTACTTGATTCAGATGACACCCGCTATATGCTGGAAGCACTGAAAACACTTGGCATTAGAATTGAACATCTTCCCGTAGACAGTACTAACTCTGGTTTAAATATCAGAATATATGGTTGTCAGGGTAACTTTCCTAAACAGAAAGCCGATTTATTTCTTGGTAATGCAGGTACTGCATTCAGACCATTAACAGCAGTACTGGCGATAACAGGCGGTGAATATTATTTACATGGTGTAAATCGTATGCATGAACGTCCTATCGGCGATTTGGTTAATGCATTGCGAATGACAGGCGCCGAGATTGAGTATAAAGGACAAAACGGCTTTCCGCCATTACAAATTCATGAAATCCGGCAACAGAATACTGATCATATTAGTGTTAAAGGTAATGTTTCCAGCCAGTTTTTAACTGCATTACTCATTGCTCTACCATTAACAGGTAAAAAGTATACTATCGAAGTTACAGGTGAATTAATTTCTAAACCTTATATCGCAATTACTCTGAATCTGCTCAAACAGTTTGGAGTAGACGTTGAACATGATCATTATCAGACATTCAGACTGAATGCAGGACAACGTTACCATGCTCCGGCTCAAATTTATGTGGAAGGAGATGCATCCAGTGCTTCCTACTTTCTTGCTGCCGGCTTAATTTCAGGAAAACCTATTCGTGTCAATGGCATAGACAATCAAAGTATTCAAGGTGATGTAGCATTTGTGCAAGAGCTTGAAAAAATCGGAGCAACTGTACACTGGGGTAAACAATTTATTGAAATATCCCGTGCCCCACATCAGAACATTCTGCCTTTTGATATTGATGCTAATAATATCCCTGACGCAGCTATGACACTGGCTATCGTCGCTCTTGCCAGCAAAAGTACCTGTCATATTCGCAATATTGCCAGCTGGCGTGTTAAAGAAACTGATCGAATCAATGCCATGGCTTGCGAATTACGTAAACTAGGTGCCACAGTATTAGAGACTGAAGACAGCATCAGTATTACACCACCGGCAAAATTACATTCAGATATTCATATTAGCACTTATGATGACCACAGAATGGCCATGTGTTTTTCACTTATCAGTTTACTAGGAACACCTGTTTATATTGATGATCCGCAGTGTGTCAATAAGACCTTCCCAGAATATTTTCAGGTTTTTGCCAGCATGTGCACACCTGTTTAAAATCATAACTTTACTTAGTCTGTTTTCTATTTACTCAGGTTTCAGTTCAATATTGATATAATTTATTTTTTTATTTACTCATGTTACAAACAGACCAACTATCAGGCGCACAGCCACAACGCGTCATCAGCCCGCAGACAGCTTCAGCACAGGAAGAGCTACTCGAACGAGCTCTGCGTCCGCGTGCGTTATCAGATTATATAGGTCAGCACAAATCCAAAGAGCAGCTTTCAATATTCATTCAGGCAGCAAAAATACGGCACGAAGCTCTGGATCATACTTTATTGTTTGGTCCTCCGGGACTTGGTAAAACCACTCTGGCACATATTATTGCTCATGAACTTGGCGTCAATTTACGTCAGACATCGGGACCTGTACTCGAACGCGCAGGCGATCTGGCCGCACTGCTTACCAATCTGGAACCGCATGATGTACTTTTCATTGATGAAATTCACCGGCTGAATCCTGTAGTAGAAGAGATATTGTATCCGGCACTTGAAGATTATCAGCTGGATATCATGATTGGTGAAGGACCCGCTGCGCGTTCAGTTAAAATCGATCTTCCGCCATTTACTCTGGTCGGAGCAACTACACGCGCCGGCATGTTAACAAACCCATTGCGAGATCGTTTCGGTATAGTTTCACGTCTGGAATTTTATAATAATGCAGATTTAACTACGATTGTGAGCCGATCGGCTCAGCTTCTGCAACTCAAAATTGATAATACCGGAGCGGCAGAAATAGCCAAACGCAGTCGCGGCACACCGCGTATCGCTAATCGTCTGCTCAGACGTGTACGAGATTATGCAGAAGTAAAACATCAGGGTGAAATAAATGCCGTTACAGCAGATGCAGCCTTAAAAATGCTGGATATTGACCAGTCCGGACTGGATGTTATGGACTGTAAATATCTGGAAGCAATTTTATATAAATTTTCAGGCGGACCTGTCGGCTTGGATAATATTGCCGCGGCAATTGGTGAATCAACTGATACCATCGAAGATGTTATCGAGCCCTATTTAATTCAGCAAGGATTCTTACAGCGCACGCCGCGAGGACGCATGGCCACTGAATTAAGTTATAGTCATTTTGGTTTACCCACACCCGGCAATAAAGCTTAATTGTTGCACCAATATTCCGGTTTTATCTTCAAATACCAATAAAATATAAACATACCTCGATCCAAATACAGGAACAAACAAGGAAAAAAACACATGAATACCAAACAGATAGATGCCGGCATATTCAAAGCATATGATATCCGCGGCATCGTAGATGTTTCACTGAATAAAGATACTGCCGAACTGATTGGCCGTGCTATTGCCACAATAGCCCTCAGCAAAGGAGTTGATCAGATTGCAATAGGACGTGACGGCCGTTTGTCCGGTCCGATTCTGGCAACAAGTCTGATTCAGGGCATCACTGCCTGTGGTATCAATGTAATCGATATAGGTATGGTTGCCACACCAATGCTGTATTTTGCAGCTGTTAAACATTGCCAAGGTAGCGGCATCATGATTACAGGCAGTCACAATCCGCCTGACTATAATGGTTTTAAAATGATGCTGGCGGGTACTACTCTGGCTGGAGATGATATTCAGGCTTTACGTAAAATTATCGAATCCGACGAGCTTACCGCTCAATCTGAACATACTGGTAATGTTGTTTCCTTACCTATTGCATCAGAATATATTAATTATATAACTAATCATGTTCAGCTCCAGCGACCAATGAAAATTGTTATTGATGCCGGAAACGGTGTGGCTGGAGCCTATGCCGGCGATTTATATCGCGCTCTGGGCTGTGAAGTACAGGAATTATTTTGCGAAGTAGATGGCAATTTTCCCAATCATCATCCTGACCCGGCTAAACCCGCCAATTTACAGGATTTAATTCAGGTATTGCAAAAAAGCGATGCCGAAATCGGACTAGCTTTTGATGGAGATGGTGACCGTCTTGGTGTTGTAACAAAAGATGGACGGATTATCTATCCTGACCGTCAGCTAATGCTTTTTGCTGCTGATGTTCTCGCACGCAATCCGCAAGCAAAAATTATCTATGATGTAAAATCCACCAGATTATTAAAACCCTGGATTGAACAGCATGGCGGTGAAGCTATCATGAGCAAAACTGGTCACAGTTTTATCAAAGCAGCAATCAAAGAACACAATGCATTATTAGCTGGTGAAATGAGTGGTCACGTATTCTTCAAAGAACGCTGGCTAGGCTTTGACGATGGATTATATGCCGGCGCACGTATGCTGGAAATTTTATCCAGACATAAGAATCCTTCTGCTGTTTTGAATGATTTACCTGAAGGAGTTTCTACACCAGAACTGAATATTGCTGTTCCGGCCGGACAAACCGGACATGAAATTATTTCCAGTCTGGCACAAAATGCACAATTTGAAAACGAGATTGAGCGCATCACTATAGACGGACTGCGTGTGGAATTTAAAGATGGATTCGGCCTGATGAGAGCTTCCAATACCACTCCTGTATTAGTATTACGTTTTGAAGCTGATAATCAGCAAGCTTTAGCCAATATTATCGCTCAGTTCAAAGCAGTTATTGCTCAAAATCCGGACTTAAACTGGGACTGAATTTACTTCAACCCAATAATTTTCTGACTTAAAATATAAAAGTAAACGGCTACTAAAGTAGCCGTTTTAATTTTAAAGCCGATTATTATATCCGCTCAAACATTATTTTTTAGCCTGACTGCCGGTTTCACGAACAAACATTGTCATGATAAATGCCAGAATCAAACCACCTACAAAAACATAGTCTGCAGTTTGGAAAACTTTCAAATTCAGCTGACCTTCTGCTTTTGTCAGATGGTCAATCAGAATATTAAACATATTGGTCATAATTGCACTAATCACAAATACGAAAAAGTTAATCACACCAGTAGCTGTACCTTTAACTTCATCAGGATTCACTTCTTTAATCATTGTATAAGGGATCATTGCTGCACCGGATGCAATACCGAATAATAAACCCATCACAAAAGGCGGCATAACATCAGGCAAGTAAACAATAAAACCACCAGTAATGCCCATAGCAATAAGGCTACCCATCACAACTGGTTTACGGCGACCAATTACATCAGATAAATAACCTAAAATCGGACAGCCAATTACCCAGCCTAGCGGAACCATTGCCAAACGTAAGGCTATGTCATCTTTAGCAATCAGTCCGTCCTGTAAAAACTGATTTCCCCATGCAATATTACCAACATTGGTAGGCAGGAACATCATGGCACCGATGAAAGCACAAATGTAAGACTGTGGATTTTTCAATACCACAATATAAGGATGGCTTAAACCACTCCAGTCAATTTTACCTTCACGAGTACGTGGTGTAGATAACACTGAACCAAAGAAAACTACAACCAGTATACCAGCAGCCACTATCCAGAACATCTGCCATGTCAGCACCTGATTTTTAATAATCGGCGATACAACAGCTTGTCCCATAAATCCGCCAAGCATACCGAAACACTGAGTCATACCGACAGCAGTTGCCAGCCATTTTTTCGGAAAACCGCGTGTGGCCAGAAATACCGCGCTGGTAAAAGCAAGCCCGGAGCCTGCACCTTGCAGGAATCGACCGAATTGAGCAGTAATAACTGTTCCGGAACAGAATAGTACGCAACCAATAGCAACTAAAATAATACCCAACGAGGCAGTAAAACGCGGCCCGATACGATCCAGCATCACACCTGATACCAGCGCAAAGAAAGCATATGAATAAAAATACAGACCGATAATGCCAGCCATTTCAACTTTAGAAATATGCAAAGTGTCTATAATTTCAGCCTGCATAATACTTGGGGCCGAGCGCAATGCATATTGTACAAAATAAAAAATGGCACAAATAAACCAGGCAATTATAAACGTTTTATTTAATGCACTGGATTGATCAGCATTTGGTGGAGAAACTGACATATTGGATTTATGATTCATAGCGTACTCGCTTTCGTTTAATTCCGAATGAAATATCACAAAATCATTCTAACAAAACCCGTGTTACGTACACAATAAAGTTCCCAAATACTTAAAATAAGAAAAAATATAATTAAATTACATTAATTTAAACAAAAAAATAAAACATTAATCAAACTTAAGCATTATTAGAACAATATTATGCTTTCAAAATGTCAAATTAATAAAATATTCTGTTCAATTTTACAAATATAACTATATTTCACTAATTATCGGATTTTTGATTTACACCATATTTACACAGGACACAAAAAACATCATAGCATGAACAAAAGTATTAAATGAAGTTTTATAAACACAATTTTAATTAAGCTCAAGATTAATACATAAACAAATATTTTATGAATTATAAATATTGATAGCGATAGTATTATATGTTTTGGTGATGGATTAATTATTATTTAAATTCAATAAATAATAAAATTATAAGACATTTTAAATATTTTTATATTAATCTAGTAAAAAACTTTATTATAAGAATATTTATTCAGTTTATACAAATAAACTTGCAGTTAATGGATTTGAGAAAATTTTGAAAAACCTGCCAGCTACAAAATAATAGATAAATACAAATAATAAAAAATTATGCTTTTGAAAGACTGAATCATATTAAGCTATTTATCTGGCTTATATATGATTTAGTCTTTCAAAAGCACGAAATAATTCTTAATTTAGTTAGAAATTATTAAATAGATGCATTGATAAATGCTTCCAGTTGTCCTTTATTCAAAGCTCCAACTTTTGTAGCAATACTGGCACCATCTTTAAATATCATTAATGTGGGTATACCACGAACATTAAATTTAGCAGGAGTATCCTGATTCTCATCTACATTAAGTTTTACAATTTTCAGCTTACCTTGATAAGCCGAAGCCAATTCGTCCAGAATTGGCGCAATCATTTTGCACGGCCCACACCATGGAGCCCAGAAATCCAGTAGTACCGGCACATTCGCCTGCAAAACTTCTTTATCGAAATTGCCATCACCTACATGAACAATTAAATCGCTACTCATTATGGTTTCCTTTTATTATCGGGTTTCTATATAAAATATAGCTAATCAGCTATCAATGCAATAGTAAAATAAAACTAACTGATTACATGATGATTAGATACCAAGTACACAAAACACTAATAGCTGTTTAAACTAATCTGAATATTATTTTAAATATATCAAATATTTATCTTACTTAATGCATTAGCTAAATCAGCTTTCAAATCAGAGGCATGTTCCAAACCGACAGATAAGCGAATCAGTCCGGGCTGAATTCCGGCTTCCAGCTTGGCTTCCGGAGGCATACGGCCATGTGTAGTCGTCCATGGATGAGTGACAGTTGATTTAACATCGCCCAGATTTCCGGTTTTACTAAACAGAGTTAACATATCAATTACCTGCCAGGCAGCTTTTTCACCACCTTTGACCTCAAAAGCTACAACAATTCCGCCACCTTGTTGTTGCTTCTGCACCAGTGATTTCTGCGGGTGATTAGACAGACCAGTATAATGTACTGTTATTACCCGTGGTTGCGTTGAAAGGAACTGAGCTACTTCCAGCGCATTAGCACACTGCTTTTCCATGCGGATATACAAAGTCTCCAAACCACTTAGGAGTATCCATGCATTAAAAGGTGACAATACTTCGCCGGTAGTACGGACATGTAAAAAAATTTCGTTTACCAATGCAGCACTGCCGCAGATAACTCCCCCCATTACACGCCCATGACCATCAATCGCTTTAGTAGCAGACTCGACTGATAAATCTGCCCCCAGTCGCAACGGCTGTTGCAAAGCCGGCGATAAAAAACTGTTATCAACAACCAGTATAGCCTGATTATTATGTGCAATTTCTGCAAGTTTAGTAATATCAGCCAGTTCATTCAGTGGATTAGACGGCGTTTCAACAAAAAGCATTCTGGTATTAGGACGGATAGCGGACCGCCATTCAGTAATATCAGTCTGACTTACCAGTGTCACTTCAATCCCAAAACGTGGCAAAATATTATTCAGTAATCCAATCGTGGTTCCAAACAAACTTTTACTGGCTACCAA
The DNA here is from genome assembly GCF_016101225.1 of Snodgrassella sp. W8135. Classification (NCBI taxonomy): domain Bacteria; kingdom Pseudomonadati; phylum Pseudomonadota; class Betaproteobacteria; order Neisseriales; family Neisseriaceae; genus Snodgrassella; species Snodgrassella sp. W8135. The sequence goes on along the minus strand of NZ_JACFQX010000001.1, from coordinate 864,086 downwards.
ATGATCGCCAGCTTTTAACAGAGCAAGAAAAGTAGCATTGATTGCAGCCATTCCTGTAGACGTTGCCAGACCAGCCTCTCCCTGTTCGAGCTGAGCCACCCTTGCCTGAAACGCCGCAACAGTAGGATTATTAGTACGTGTATAAGTATAACCCTGTGTAGAACCGGCAAATAAAGATGCGCCAGTTTCTGCATTTTCAAACATAAAACTACTGGTCAGAAACAGTGCAGAATTGTGTTCATTATAGGGAGTTTGTTCCTTAGCACCCCGGATGGCGATAGTTTCAGGATGCAATTGTAAAGTAGACATGATTGTTTAATTTATCTATAAATATTGAGTAAAGAATTGTGCCGCTTTTTTTATAATTGTGCAAATAACCGGCTTTTATAAATAAAGAATACTATATTCTTTATTTTAAGCCTCATACATCAAGCAAATAGCAACACCTCAGTATATGTTTATCATACATTTTGATAAATTATATATATTGGGAAAAATAATTGAAAGCAAGGATAAAAAATGTATTTTGTCATTTCACCTGCAAAAAAATTAAATGAATCAGTAGAGATTCCTACAAAAAAGTATACGCAAGCTAAACTTTTGGATCAGGCACAACAACTAATGCCATTACTACAACAACTGGCTCCCCACGAAATTGCTACTCTTATGAGTATCTCCGATAAACTCGCTTTACAAAATGCCGAACGTTATCAGAACTGGCAGCCCCCTTTTACACCTGAAAACGCCAAACAGGCTTTATATCTTTTTAATGGTGATGTTTATGAAGGCTTGGATGCGCTGCATTTAACTGAATCTGCATTAGATTATTTGCAACAACATATGTCTATCCTGTCAGGTTTATATGGTGTTCTTAAACCTTTAGATTTAATTCAGCCCTACCGTTTAGAAATGAGTATTAAACTTAAAAATGCTCGCGGCAAAGATTTATATACTTTCTGGGGAGACATCATTACCAACACCATTGAACAGAATATACAGTCAGAAGAATATAAAGTACTTATTAATCTCGCGTCACAAGAATATTTCAAAGCAATAAATACTAAAAAAATATCTGTACCTGTTATTGCACCTGTTTTTAAAGATCAAAAAAACGGTAAATATAAAATTATCAGCTTTTATGCCAAGCGTGCGCGAGGGTTGTTTATGCGCTTCGCGGCAGAAAATCAGTTAACAGATCCGGAACAGTTAAAAGAATTCGATTATGATGGCTATTATTATGATAAAGCCTCATCCAGTGAATCAGAGTGGGTATTCCTGCGTGATGAAAACAGCCATCACTAAATTTAATCAAAAATAAAATGAACGATTTAACCAGAAATTCGCTGTTTGCTTATACAAAACACTTGGCAAATCCGTATTAATCGTCTATTATGCGCATCTTCAAAGACGGAAGCGTGGCAGAGCGGTTTAATGCAACGGTCTTGAAAACCGTCGAGGGTTGATAGCCCTCCGTGAGTTCGAATCTCACCGCTTCCGCCAAATAATAAATAAAATAAACAATTAACTAATTAATGTTAGTTTTATCTCCCACATAAAAACCTACAACGAAGCGGACATTGCCGAAAAGGGAAGATATGGATACGTATCGAGTCGCTCAGATCTGTTTGAACGGCCATGTTGTAACAACCACCGCAGATGTACAGCCCGAACGTCAAGAAGCATTTTGTTCGAAGTGTGGCGAAGCGACCATCACTCAATGTCCAAATTGCAGCGCATCTATTCGGGGCAAATTTGAATATGAACGCGTAGTAGTAGTCGGGTTCGACGCCTTCTATAAACCTCCGGCGTTCTGCCACAACTGCGGTAAAGCGTTTCCTTGGACTGAACGAAAGATCGCAAGCGCCGTTGAGTTGGTCGAAGTTGGGGCGGATCTATCCCCCGAAGAAATGCAACAATTCCGTTCCGACTTGACAGAGCTAACGAAAGACAGTCCGAAAACGCAAGTTGCGTCGCTTCGCTTCAACAAGGTAATGGGCAAGGCCGGAAAATCCATCGCATCCGGTGTTCGAAATATTATTGTAGACGTTCTGAGCGAAGCAGCCAAGAAAGCGATTTGGGGCTGAACAGCCGCAGCTAGACAAAAAAAGCCCGGCATGAAGGTCGGGCATAGTCTTTCTGATACTGTGAATTCACATACGAACGCACTTCAAAGCTTTTGAAATAAACGCCTATTTTATAAGCTGCTGTAAATGTTGCCGATAGCCTTGTTGACTTTCGGTATAAATTCCCCAAGCGCGATGCTGTCTGTCATGCGCTTGTGGACGTCTGAAACCCAACGTTCCATCGTATCGTAACAAAGCTTCGAACGGGTTTCGGCATTGAAGCCCACAATGAAGCTGGGCGGATGGAAGATGACGGCGGCAACATCCTTGCTTTCGAGCATCGCCCGCCGTACACACCTTCGTCGAACCGTCTGCTTGCATCGCCCGTTCGCGGCTATACTCCGAATTTCGCTTTCATGGCTGGCGCGCGGTGACACGTTTTCGTGCTTACGCAGTCGACAATGAACGTGCTGATTTCGCGGTAAAATAAAGATGGTTGCGCCTTCACTTCTCAACCTACCTTACCAAGTATTGTTTCTAGCGCTCTCTTCCATGCGGCGAGGTTGTCATCTTCGCAGTATTCCATCGCTTTTGCATAATCCAAGATGGTTTCGATGCACCCGTGAAGGTAGTTCTCTCTTTAATCTTTGTCTGCCATATAGATTTAAGCACGGTGATAACATCGGACTTCATAATATTTTTACGATAGGTTCGACAGTAATCGGTTAAGCGTAGGTTTGAAGCTTCGATTTCCATTGCATGCGTAATTGGGTTCGCGCGAATCGTTCACAATCACGACTAGGGCGCATTCGCGGAACGTCTTTACCTTCGATTAATGAATGCGCAAGGCTTCGCAGTCTTGTTTCTCTGTTCGATGGGTCGATATACCGCTCCAAACTTATTTACAAAGTTAGCAGGTCTTGTCGCGAGCTTCGATCAACGAAACTTCAGGTTAACTGACTAGTCGTTCTCCCTACCGATGCACTATAGACTTGCCATTGTCTTTCTATCATGTCCGTCAGCTACGCGCACCACTTATACCCAGAATCTCCCAACGATGCGCAGAGGCAGTCTTTCTGCACCGTTTACGGCATGCCGTCCTATGCTAATCAACTTTAACAGACTAAATAATTATAAAACGGATATATTACTACGATAATTTTATTCAAATTTCATTTATCTAGCTTAAAGTCGAAGATAAAAAATAAAATACTGCATTGAATTACACATTAAAAAGGAAAGTAGATTGTAAAAAAGCTAAGATAAAGACTGATAAGCCTTAAGCAAAACCTTTAACCTGCTGATCACAGTTATTTCCAAAATATTAGAATATTTTATAAGAATAAGTCTAAGTAAATTGCATAATGAAATAAATAATTTTTACCACTCATTTCACTATTCTTGGTTGGCAATATTTCTGCCAATTATCAAAAAAATTTTTGATATTAATGCTTTAATGGTATAAATAGCAGAAAACTGCATAGACTGTCTTAGCTAGAAAATATTAGTAGAAATGACTACTCTATACGAAAGATTATCTACTTATAAAAAAACTAAATTCTTATTATAGTTTTTAAAAGATACAGCAAATAATTGTGATATGTAAAATAAAAGTTTTGCGTCGATATCATGAAACTTTTATTTTACAATTTTAACATACATATCATAGACATATTTTTTATACTCTACCATGTGAAACTAATTAACTATTCCCGAAATCATGATGCTTGATTCGCTGATAGTTATACCAGTTTGTTTGATTTGACATCAAATTAGGTTGATTTTGTTGTAGTTCAGTATATTTGGAATTACCATCTTTCAGCTCGGGATTATCTTCAGTACTACTGGATCCTGAAGATAAACTTGTCTGAACATGTTGCTGAAACTCCATTTTCCGGGCTTTTTTATCCAGCATTGATATATGAATTTCTGTATCATAAATGCTTTTCAGTTCGAGCAATTTTTGATAAGTAGCAATCAACTCTTTATTATCAGGAGTTCGCATGATTTGCCCTTCAAGAAATTCACGGCATTTATTAAACTCTTCAGTTCTCATGGCTCATATATTAAAAAAATCTCAATATCTAAATTTTACACCATTTACAGAAATTAGCATTGAGAAATTGAATTAATATTTAAGTTATTCAGATATTATTAATCTAAATATCTGATATTACATTCGTTAAAAAATTTATCTTTATTCTCACAAATACGGGAATAGAGAAATTTAAAATTCTGAATCAAAATTTCAAGTACTTTTTTCTCAAAATATTAGAGATATAAGCAAAGCAATTGCACAAAAATTAATCACGCTTAAATTGGATTGATTCACCTTGTTTTTTTATAGTTATCCACAGATATACTCACAAAAATTGTGAAATTCTGAAGGAATTTAAAATGATAATAAAGGCTGAATAATAAAAATAACCAATCATATATATATGTTTTTAAAACAATTTTACTTCATTAAGTAAATTGAAAAAGTAAAACAACATAATTGAAATTCAAGTTCAGTAGCTCCAGACGTTTTGAATTAAAAGCATCCTGACAAACGCTCACAATTTCTATTTGTATAAATTTTGTTTCAATAATATTGATGATGCACTATAAAATTATACAAAGTAGGAAATTGAGACTTGAATTCTTCAATAAACATAAATAAAAAATATTAAATATATTTAGGTTGATTTTTTATAAATCAATAATTTAAATCTAATCAAAATATTTATCCATACTGGTACTTGACATTAATTTTCTGATACCAATATATCTGTTAATGAAAATATAACTAAAGGAAATTTTGATGAGATTCGATAAGCTTACCGCAAAGTTTCAGCAAGCTTTACAAGATGCACAAAGTCTTGCTTTAGGACAGGATGCTGGTTATCTGGAAGCCGTATTTATATTGAAGGCTTTAATGAATGATAATGATAGTGGCTGTGCTGCTTTACTTACCCAGGCTGGTGCAAATGTTGCACAGGTTAAACAGCAGGTTGACTCTACTATTAATGGTTTACCCAGAGTATCCGGTCAGGGTGGTGAAATCTTACCCAGTACTGAATTGCAGCACATTCTCAATCTGATGGATAAAGCTGCTATTAAACGTAATGATGCTTATATTGCCAGCGAGTTGTTTTTGCTTGGTGCTGTTCAGGAAAACGGACAATGCGGACGTATTCTGAAACAGGCTGGTGTTACAGAAGATAAATTGAATTCGGCTATAGATGCCGTTCGCGGAGGCGCAAGTGTGGATAATCCTAACGCAGAAGATCAACGTGAAGCATTGAAAAAATATACAACCGACCTGACTGAAAAAGCACGTTCGGGTAAGCTGGATCCCGTAATCGGGCGAGATGATGAAATCCGGCGCACTATTCTGGTGCTTGAACGGCGTACTAAAAACAACCCTGTACTTATCGGTGAACCGGGTGTAGGTAAAACTGCCATTGTTGAAGGTTTGGCTCAACGAATTGTGAATAATGAAGTTCCGGATTCTTTGCGAAATAAGCGTTTGCTTTTGCTGGATCTGGCTAGTTTGATTGCCGGTGCAAAATTCCGGGGTGAATTTGAAGAACGTCTCAAAGCAGTACTTAATGATCTGGCTAAAGACGAAGGCAATACCATTATTTTTATTGATGAAATACATACACTGGTAGGAGCTGGTAAAGCCGATGGTGCTATGGATGCAGGTAATATGCTCAAGCCGGCTCTTGCGCGGGGTGAATTGCATTGCATCGGTGCGACAACATTGGATGAGTATCGTCAATATATTGAAAAAGACCCTGCTCTGGAACGCCGTTTCCAGAAAGTACTGGTAAAAGAACCAACAGTTGAAGATACCATTGCCATTTTACGTGGCTTACAGGAACGCTATGAAATCTATCATGGCGTAGAAATCACTGATCCGGCAATAGTAGCTGCTGCTGAATTATCTAATCGTTATATTACCGACCGTTTTTTACCAGATAAAGCCATTGACCTGATTGATGAGGCCGCATCATTAATTAAAGTTGAAAGCCAGTCTATGCCTGAAAGTATGGACAAACTTAAACGCCGTGAAATACAACTGGAAATTGAACGCGCATCTTTAGTGAAAGAAGATGATGAAGCCAGCAAAAAGCGTCTGGCACTGCTGGATGAAGAGCTGGATAATGTTAAGCGTGAGTTTGCTGATCTGGATGAAATCTGGAAAGCGGAACGAGCCAAAGCTCAAGGCAGCGTTACAATTAAAGAGCAGATTGATCAGCTAAAAGTTAAGATGGATGCGCTTAAACGTAATGGTAAATGGGAAGAAGTGGCCAAGCTCCAGTATGAAGAATTACCCCGGCTTGAATCCCAGTTACAGGCTGCTGACAACGGGCAACAGAATAATCAGCCTAACAAGCTGTTACGCACTAAAGTAGGCTCAGAAGAAATTGCTGAAATTGTTTCGCGCATGACCGGTATTCCGGTATCCAAAATGATGGCTGGTGAACGGGAAAAACTATTGAGAATTGAAGAAGTATTGCATGAACGTGTAGTAGGACAGGATGAAGCTGTACGCGCTGTAGCAGATGCAATCCGCCGCTCACGCTCCGGTTTATCAGACCCGAATAAACCCTATGGCAGCTTTTTGTTCCTTGGCCCCACCGGTGTGGGGAAAACAGAGTTGTGTAAAACTCTGGCAAGCTTTTTGTTTGATAGCGAAACCCATCTGATTCGGGTAGATATGTCGGAATATATGGAAAAACATTCCGTTGCGCGCTTAATTGGTGCGCCTCCCGGCTATGTTGGTTATGAAGAAGGTGGTTTTTTAACTGAGCAGGTACGCCGCAATCCTTATAGTGTGGTTTTGCTGGATGAAGTTGAAAAAGCTCATCCGGATGTATTCAACATTTTGTTACAAGTTTTGGATGATGGTCGTTTAACTGACGGTCAGGGACGTACAGTTGATTTCAAAAATACGGTTATCGTTATGACTTCCAATATTGGCAGTCAGGAAATTCAGAAAATGGAAAGCGATGATTATGCTGCGATTAAGGCAGTAGTAATGGATGAAGTTAAACAATACTTCCGCCCTGAACTAATTAACCGTATTGATGAAGTTGTTGTATTCCATAGTCTTAACCAATCCAATATTCGTGCTATCGCTAATATCCAGCTTGCCGGTCTGCGTCAGCGTCTGGAAAAAATGGATTTACATTTACAGGTTGATGATGCCGCTTTGGATGTACTGGCTAAGGTGGGATTTGATCCGGTCTATGGCGCACGTCCTCTGAAACGGGCCATTCAGACTGAAATCGAAAATCCACTGGCTAAAGAATTACTGGCTGGAGACTATGCTCCTAACAGTACAATTATGTTAACGGCTCAGGATGGTATTTTGACTTTTGCCTGATTATCAATTGAGAAACCTGCTTTACAGCAGGTTTCTTTTTAATTTCAAATCAGCTTTATATATTTATTTTATATAATTAATAAACCAAAATCATTGAAATTATCACTTTAAATATTGGTGGCATTTATAAGCTTATAAGATACCTGATAATAATTTAGATGATATACAGAATATTTTATGAAAATGATAAATAAAACTTTTAAAACTGCTTTATTAACTCTGTGTTTAACTACCAGTTTTAACATTCATGCAGCAACTACGCCAAATAGCTGTAAATCATTAGGTCTCAACAATTGCCCTACTCCATTGGACAAAAAATTACCGGATGTCAAAAACATGTTAAGCTGGAATCAGCAACAACGGGCAATTGGCTTTCGTAATGACTATCGCTCTTATCCCGGTGATGTTTTTCACGCTGCTCATGGCCTGCCACTGCCCAGAGCGCCTCAAAATCTGTCTAATGTAAATTATCAGATTCACGGTCAGTCATATCTGCTAAAAAATTATTTAAAGCGTAATAATGTAACCGGAATGATGGTAATTAAAGATGGCAAAGTAGTATGGGATTATTACGCCAATGGTAATAATCCTACTACACTCTGGACATCACGCTCAGTGGGTAAATCGGTGGTTTCTACACTAGTAGGTATTGCTCTGAAAGAAGGTAAAATCAAATCACTGAATGATGAGATAGTTAAATATAATCCTGATGTGCGGGGAACAGCATGGGAGCACGTGACGATTCGTCAATTGCTTCAGCATACTTCTGGTGTGAACTGGAACGAAGATTACACTGATCCGAAATCAGATTTTTCACAACTTACTCAATGTGAGGCCAATCCTAATACTTATACCTGCGTTAACAGTCTGGTAAAAGCACCCGGCCGCAAATCATATGCTAAGCCCGGTAAAGCATGGTCTTATTCATCCGGTGGTGCATGGCTGCTAGGAGACACACTGGAAAAAGCAACTGGTGAAAGTATTGCCCGATATCTACAGAATAAAATATGGCAACCATTCGGTATGAGCAAAGATGGTGTGTGGCACAGTTATACTGTGGGACAACATGATGTGGGTGCACACGGATTTAATGCTACGCTTGAAGACTGGGGTAAATTTGGCCTCTTCGTAATGAATAATGGTACGCTGCCAGATGGCAGGCAGATTTTACCTAAAAACTGGGTTAAAGATTCCCGTAACTGGAATCAGGCGAAAAATTCAGTCAGCAAACTGCATCCGGAAGGAAGTTATGGCTATGAATGGTGGAATAATAGTGTACCGGCTACTGTAAATGATGTTTCTCCAAAAACAGGGCTGAACAGTCAGGACAGCATGTGGGCTTTAGGAATTTACGGACAGATTATTATGGTTAATCAGAAACAGAAGCTGGTTATTGTACAATGGTCTACCTGGCCTAAAGCAGAGCCCTCTTTTCTGGAACAGCCACTGGAAGCATCTTTAATGTTTAATGCAATTGCTAACAGACTTGCATCATAACTGTTATTATTCAGCCTGACACAAATCTGTGCACCAGTTTACTACCAAACAGTTTCTGGTGCTTTTTGGCATATAGGTTGATTCACAAGATTTTATTATGGCACAGGAAATTGAACGTAAATTTCTGGTAGTAGGCAATGCGTGGCGGAATCTGGCATCAGCTAAGCATCTTTGTCAGGGCTATTTATCGACGGTTAAAGAACGAACCGTACGTATCCGTATTTGTGATGATAAAGCATGGATAACGATTAAAAGCACAAATCGTGGCATTACTCGTACTGAATTTGAATACTCAATTCCGGTTGCAGATGCCAGACATATGCTCACTCATATGGCAGAGCAGCCAATAATTGAAAAATACCGTTACCGCATACCTTTAAATGGACTTATCTGGGAAATTGATGAATTTTTAGGTGTGAATCAAGGCCTGATTGTGGCTGAAGTTGAATTAAACCACACTGATGAGCATATTATTTTTCCAGACTGGATAGGACAGGAAGTATCGGATGATCCCAGATATTACAATAATAATCTGGTCAGAAAGCCTTTTACATCGTGGCATAAGTCTTAATTTGCGGACTTCTGAACAATCTAACCAGATATATCACAGTTAATCTATGCTTCACCTAACAATTGTTCGCGTGTCAGCAAAAAGACAAAACCATCTCCGCCACTGGTAGGCATCCAGGTAAATGGCAATTCCGGAAATGCCTGCTCCAGTACTTCGCGATTATGCCCGATTTCAACCAGCAATACCCCTTTTGGGTTAAGATATCTGGCAGCCTGCTGAATAATCAGCCGAGTAGCATCCAGACCATCAATCCCGCTGCCTAATGCCAGTTCTGGCTCATGCAGATACTCTTCTGGCAATTGTGCGACTGATTCGGCATCAACGTAGGGCGGATTTGACACGATTAAATCATAAGTTGTATCAATACCGGTAAACAGGTCGGTATGAATCAGATTGATTCGATCCTCTAATCCATAGTCTTCAATATTCATACCTGCTACCTCAAGCGCATCAAGACTGATATCTACTGCATCAATCATCGCATCCGGATAAATGTGCGCCATCTGAATAGCCAGTGCACCGCTGCCCGTGCATAAATCCAGTGCTCTGTGTACCAGTTCATCATATTCAATCCATGGATGAAGCGGTGCACCTAAAAGCTCATAAATAAATGAACGCGGCACAATTACTCTTTCATCAACATAAAATTCATATGCACCTTGCCATGCCTGATGGGTAAGATAAGCCACTGGTATGCGTTCACTGGTACGGCGCTGAACAAGCTGTAGCAGCAGTGACTTTTCTGTGTCGAGCAAACGGGCATCAAGGAACGGCTCTAATGTGTCCAGTGGCAAATGTAAGGTATGTAAAATCAGGTAGGCAGCTTCATCATAGGCATTATCATTTCCATGACCAAAAAATAATTCTGCCTCTTGAAACTGACTCACAGTAAAGCGTAAAAAATCACGTACAGTTTGCAGTTGCTGCGCTGCTGCTTCAAATACAGACATGTATCACTCCGGCAATAAAACAAGTGTGGATTATAACAGTTAAGAGTTATCTAAAATAACCGGCCAAAGCCGGCTGTTAATAATGCGGTAACAGACTACGATTATCCGGATGTCTGATAAGCGGTTTAAGCAAGCGACGAAAATCCACTAGAGAGTGCTGATACCGTTTATCACCGCTCAATGCCAGAAAATAATGCTGTACTATATTCGCCTGTTGCTCCATATTCAGCTGATTAAGGCTGATAATTGTTTCCGGAGGCGGATACCGGTAGGCACGAGCCTGATAGTAGCCTGCTTTAAGTGCAAGACAAACTCCGGCAAATAAAATTGGAAAACCATGCTGGCTTTGCCAGACATGCATAAGCTCATGCATCAGCCAGCCTTGCATACTCAAATCTAACTGAGTAAAATCATCAACATAATATGCCGCCGGAAAAATAATATGATTTCCGCACGTTATGGCAGCATGCGGATGTACTAGCCACCATGCATCACATACTATCTGCACTTTTGTCCAGTCTGCTGCATTACCCAGAAACTTTCTGACCAACCTCAACTCGTTATCCGTTAATGATCTTTGCATGTCTTTATTTCTGAATGGTGGTCACATGTCTGCGTGCAAACCACTGCCAGCCATTCCAGACCACAATATATCCGAGGGTTGCGAGTATCATGCCCAATACTGGCACACCCAAAAGTAAAGGCTTACCAAACTGAATCAGCCATTGCCATAATTCAGTCCCGAGATGACCTAATTTAAACTCTGGCAGTTCAGGCATGGCTTTGCCCCACTGACCATATAATAAGCCCTCACCAATCTGATAAGCACAGTAATATAAGGGTATATAAGTTAGCGGATTCGTATACAGTGTAGTTAAAAGTGCCACGGGTAAATGTGTGCGTACCACATAAGCCACTATCAGAGCGGTAAGCATTTGGGTAGGTCCGGGCATGAGACCACAAAACATGCCAACAGCTACAGCAGAGGCAGCACGTTCTCGATTGAGCTGCCAGTAGTATGGCCTGTCAAACCAGCGTGCAAATGGTTTAAACCATGGAGACGAAAATAATGATGCCTGTGTTGGCATTTTTTGCCGCATATACTGAATCCATTTGGTCAGGCTACTGTTTATCATCTTGCCGAGACCAATTTTGAAAATTACCAATACAGATTTTCATACTAAAAAAAACATAACCTAATTTTTTAATTATAAATCAAACAAAAAATCAGAAACTTGCGATGATAATAACTCAATACTAATATCCGGTTTAACCTGATTCTGTTGATTTTCACTTTTATTTTATGCTGAGGGGTTAAGACAGGTACTTAAATACAAATTTATTCCCGTTCAAACGCACGATGCTTCTTTTTAACCAGCACATATACTGCACCGTCATTACGCTCATTTGGCTGGGCATAAGCCAGCACTTCAGGGTGCGCCATTAACCAGCGGCGTACAAGTGTTTTCAATACAGGCTGATAATCCTTTGATCCCAGTCCACTGCCATGGACTATTTCACCTACTACTCCATATTGCTGAATATAATCAATAAATTCATTCAATACTTCCTGAGCTTCATCCTGACGATAGCCATGTAAATCTACATAAGCTACGATAGGCCATTGCTTCGCCTGCAAACGCTTAATATCAGCCGTACCGCGACCATTTTTACTGAACACTGGCGGTGCAGTATCATTCTGATTTTCACCAACATAAAAATAGCTGCTTTCATCTATTGATTCTTCCTGACGGGTTCGCAATTTAATCGGGCTGGTATCACGCGGATGCTGAAACTGATTTCTTGCCTTTAATGGCGTAATATCTTTTCCGATCGCTTCAGCAAAATTGACATCTGTCTGGCGCTTTTGTACTTCTTTTGCCTGCTGCTCTTCTGCCAGACGTTTCGCTTTAGCCTGTTTACCCAGTTGCTGCAATTGATCCTGAAATGAGTTTTTAACCATTTGTATAATCATTCATATATAAATCCTATTACCATGATTTTAACAGAGCAATAATTTAAGGGTTAAGCTTGACGTTTATTAACTTTCTTTCAAACGGATATAGGATTCAAGCTCATTTTCAGTTATTCTAACGCTGTATTGAATATATTCATTCAGGAATGGATTTTATGGCAGCAAATAATGTGTCTTCACACTCAGATAAAGAAACTGATGTCATTATCGTCGGAGCCGGACCTGCTGGTTTAAGTCTGGCACGCGCTTTAGCTCCATCAGGGCTTTCAATTACTGTAGTTGAAAAACAGGAAATGGCTGTACTGGCGCACCCGCCTTTTGATGGCAGGGAAATTGCTCTGACACATTATTCAAAGGAATTAATGCAGCAGTTAGATATGTGGGACAAAATTGCACCAGATGAAATTTATCCTTTGCGTGATGCTAAAGTAATTAACGGCTATTCTAACTATCAGCTCCATTTTGAACAGCCAACAATGGCTCGCGGCAAACCGGCCAATACACTGGGTTTTTTAATCAGTAATCATAATATCCGGCGTGCTGCATACGAAGCAGTCAAAGCCTTTAATAATGTAAATATTATTACTGGCCATAGTATTATTGATGTAAAAAATGATCATGCAAATCAAATTGAAGCCAAGCTGGATGATGGCCGGCTAATCAAAGGGAAATTACTTGTTGCTGCCGATAGCCGTTTTTCCAACACACGCCGCCAGTTGGGTGTTTCGGCTCAGATTCATGACTTCGGGCGTACAGTAATTGTTTTCCGAATGCAGCATACATTGAGTAATCAGCATACTGCACTGGAGTGTTTCCATTACGGGCGTACTCTTGCTCTGCTGCCACTTGAAGAAAATCTCACTAATTGTGTTGTTACTATTAATAATGAACATGCAGGAGACATTCTAGCCATGTCTCCTGCTGAGTTGGCCGCAGATATTACCCAACAGCTCAAAGGTAAACTAGGTGAGATGCATTTGGTTAGCACTGTTCATCATTACCCGCTTGTCGGCGTCCATGCCAATGCATTTTATGCTCAGCGCAGTGCGCTTATTGGAGATGTGGCAGTTGGTATGCACCCAGTAACAGCTCATGGTTTTAATCTTGGACTAAGCGGAGTAGGCATATTGTCCAAACTGATTAACGAAGCCGTCTCTAAAGGAAAAGATATTGGCAGTCAGACATTACTGGCTCAATACCAGAGACAGCATATGCCTCATACCCGGATTCTGTATCACGGAACTAACGCTATGGTGTCTTTATTTACTAACGACAGCCACCCTGCCCGACTGATGCGTTCACTGGTATTGCGTATCAGCAATAATCTGCCTCCGGTGAAAAAACTGATTAGCAAACAGCTAACCGGATAATCCAATTTATACAACCAATAAAATAGCTGCTAACTGTATATGTGTTAGCAGCTATTTTTTATCAAAATTTTTTTACTTAAATCAGACCGTTATTAATTTGTTGTAATAGCTCAATCGAGTTCTGGCTTTGCGTTACCGGTCTGCCCATTACCAGATAGCTGCTGCCTGCTGCTAAAGCTGCTTTTGGAGTCATAATGCGCCGCTGATCATCCGTAATTGAATTTTGTAATCTGATACCGGGCGTAACCAGTAAAAAATCCTGCCCGAGCTGTCCGCGTAATAAAGATGCTTCCTGAGCAGAACAAACCACGCCATCAAGACCAGATTGCCGGGTTAATTCAGCCAGACGAATAACTGTTTCATCTATAGATGAGTTTATACCGGTTTCTGCCAGTTCATTCTGAGTCATACTGGTTAATACCGTTACTGCAATTAATAATGGCGGCTGGCTGCAATTACTAACAGCTTCAGCAGCAGCTTCCATCATTCTTCGGCCGCCCGATGCATGCATATCTACCATCCACACTCCCATATCAGCAGCCACTTTACAGGCAGAGGCTACAGTATTGGGAATATCATGGTATTTTAAATCAAGAAAAATCCGATAGCCTTGTAATACAAGCTGCTCAACCAGATAGCGACCAGTAGCAGTAAATAGTTCTTTACCTATTTTAAGCTGGCACAAATCCGGGTCCAACTGACGAACAAAATCCAGCGTTGTTTCAGCATTGGCAAAATCCAATGCCACAATAACAGGTTTAGCTTTCTGATTCATAAAAGTAGTATCAAGCATCAATGGATTCATATTCTGCAAGTCATCATTCAATATTGTCTTTAAAAATACACATATATGTATATTGCTAAAGACTTATTCATAGAAATAATTTAATTATGATAATAAACTCTAATTTAATATCATATTATTTTTAAAAATCATCTGTAACTGATTGTGTGCAGAATTTCTGTACATCAGAGCAAATATTCAGCAACTGATAAGATTTATCAGCCAACTACACATCAATACGATTTGGCGTAAATGTTTCCCATTTATTACAAGCCGGACAATGCCAGAAGAATACCTGAGATTTAAAATGACAATGGCGGCAACGGTACATCACAGATTTTTGCATCTGCATGCCCACTACTGAACGCATCATATCAACTTCGGCTTTCCACTTCGAACTGATAGTATTTTGTAAAACGCCGAGTAAACGGTAAGTTCCAGTCAGAGTAGGCTTACGCCGCACCAGATCAATAACAATTTCGGTAGCTCGGTCTTCACCATATACAGGTAAAGACTTTTCATATATCACACCAGATAAATCCAGCTGCGGAAACGTCTGAGCAAAACCAATCAGAACTTCCAAACCGTCTGCTGCTTTATTCATACCATCATAGGCATCATATAAACGTTCACCCACCAGACTGAGGTATTCATAATTCTGTTTTTCAATAGCGCTATAAGCATCTACAGCAGCCTGAAAATTTTGTTGTTTCAGTTCAACATCACCCAGAATCATATTAGCCCGGCTGCATTTGCGATTGACCGCCAGAGCCTGAAAAATATATTCACGTGCTTTATTGTACTCAGACTGATACAAAGCCAATTGAGCTAGCTCACAATAAAACTGAGCAATTTCAAATTGATAAGTCTGGTCTCCGGTACTGAGTTCTTCTGCCAGCTTAATGGCTTTTTCCCAGTCCCGATCCTGCTGATAAATATTCAGCAATATCTGCCGTGCCTGTCTGGCTTTACTGCCATCAAGCAAACCAACCAGAATCTGCTCAGCACGGTCTACCAGACCGGCAGCCTGATAATCCTGTCCAAGCTCGAAAGCGACAATATCACGACGTTCTGCGATAGTTTCCGGCAGCTCCAGTAATTTCTGATGTAAAGCGATGGCCTTATCATTTTCACCACGCTGACGGTACAACTTCCCTAATGTCAGATGCAGCTCATACGTGCTTTGACGGGCATCATTTTGCTGATCGACAACCTCAGCCAGTTCACGTACTGCAACCGCACTTTTATTCTCAGCCAGAGCATCCAGACTTTTATAAAATCCTTCCGGAATGGCTTTCGCCTGTTTCAGCACAGCCCGCATATCTACCCGGGCAGCAAACCAGCCCATAGCAAAAAATACAGGTAACAAAATAACCGGTGCCAGCCACATCCAGAAATCGTTACTATCCATATTAATTGTTTACTTTCTTCTGATCAGAATTACCGGATTGTGACTGAGTAGCAGTAGTGGCAAGATTTTCAGTATGTACTGCCTGAGCGGCTGCCTTAATTTGTTTATCAAGCTTAGCCTGTAACTGACTGACCTGACTGCGCAGACGTAATAACCGCCCAAACATGGCAAACACACCAAAAACAGCACCAATAATAAAAAATATCAGTAACAGGACAATTAATGGCAAATTGACAGTTTGTCCGGGTAAATAATTGAATGCAGTCATTTGTGTATTGCTTACAGCAAGCAGCAACAATATCAGCAACACCACTATTTTTATTAATGCATAAATAATTTTCATACTTATTCACCTTACACTGTACTGTTTTCTGAAGGTTTAATCAGACGTCAGATACAAGCCGGATTATTGAGGAAGCAACACAGTTTAAACGATTTCACGCCTTTTTAGCAAAAACCGCACTCTGCTTTCAGCATTGGCAAGCAAAACAGGCAGTGATAATATTTACTTTTACATAAAGTAACAGCGGCTATCGGCTAAAGATAAGACCAACAGCTGTTGTTACCATTATTTTTTTGTACTGCCTAGTCACCAATCCTGCCTTGCCCTATCCATTGCAACACAGGGTTCCGGCCACCGCAGCTTAATGTCTTATTTTGGAGAAGTTTTATTATGTCTATGGCCGACCAAGACGGTTTTATCTGGTTTAATGGTAATCTTGTTGAGTGGAGAAATGCTCAAACTCATGTTTTAACTCATACATTGCATTATGGTATGGGGGTTTTCGAAGGCGTACGTGCTTATGAAACGCAAAACGGAACAGCCATTTTCCGTTTACAGGATCATACTAAACGTCTGTTTAACTCCGCCAAAATTACTGGCATGCATCTGCCATTCACAATGGAAGAAATCAATCAGGCTCACATTGAAGTAGTTAAAGCCAACAAACTGGCTTCCTGCTATTTTCGACCTATGGCTTTTTATGGTTCAAACAAACTGGGTGTAGCTCCAGATCAAAATGATGTACAGGTAATTGTGGCTGCCTGGCCATGGGGAGCCTATCTTGGCGAAGAAGGTATGCAAAAGGGTATTCGCGTGCAAATCAGCTCGTTCACCCGTCATCACCCAAATATCACCATGATTAAAGCCAAAGCCAATGGCAACTACATGAATTCTATTATGGCTAATACCGAAGCTACCCGTAATGGCTATGATGAAGCAATAATGCTGGATTCAAACGGTTTTGTTGCTGAAGGATCCGGGGAAAATATATTTATCGTCAATGATGGCAAACTTTATACACCGGCTCTGGATGCAGCTTTGGATGGGATTACCCGGCGTACAGTAATGGCTATCGCAGCTGATATGAATTTAACCGTTACTGAAAAGCATATTACCCGGGATGAAGTTTATTGCGCAGACGAAGTATTCTTTACAGGCACGGCAGCTGAAGTAACACCTATCCGTGAAGTTGACGGTCGCGTAATTGGTTGTGGCTCCCGCGGTACGTTGACTACAGAGATTCAGCAGCGTTATTTTGACATTGTTCATGGCAAAAATACCAAATATGAATCCTGGCTGACTTATATCATTTAATTATCTGAATAAAAGGCCTGATTACAACATTATTTGCTGTAATCAGGCCTGTTTTGTATGATTAGCTCTCAGCTCAACCAAGGGAAATAATTATGAGTAATACTACCCAATCAGTTACAACCATTACACCGCATGATTTACCATTGATATGTACCGGCCCGGAACATGAAACATGGAATGGCCATCCCCGAGTATTTTTACCCATTCAATCTAACAGTAGTATTGAATGCCCCTATTGTGGCAAACAATATCATCTGGATGGTATTGCTGACAGTCATCACTAACTTTTTCAGACGTGCACTTAACCAATAACTACTCTATTAAATCGAAATTGGAGAATTTAATTCTTTTTTGATATTGTGGTACAGTTACCTCCATTTATCCTACCTAGTATTGCCCACATAATAAGGAAATGTCATGAGCGAACTCACACACAGCCGATTAATTATCCTTGGTTCCGGACCAGCCGGTTATACAGCTGCAGTTTATGCAGCCCGTGCAGGTTTGAAACCTACACTGATTACCGGTATGGCACAGGGTGGTCAGTTGATGACAACAACCGAAGTGGATAACTGGCCGGCTGATGTCAATGGTGTGCAAGGTCCTGAACTGATGCAGCGTTTTCTGGAACATGCCGAACGCTTTGGTACCAATATGATTTTTGACCATATCAATCAGGTGAATTTACAGCAGCGCCCGTTTACTCTTATTGGTGATATGGGAAGTTACAGCTGTGATGCATTAATCATTGCAACAGGTGCTTCTGCCAAGTACCTGGGATTACCCAGTGAAGAAACTTTTGCCGGCAGAGGCGTTTCCGCGTGTGCCACCTGTGACGGCTTTTTCTACAAAGATCAGGATATAGCTGTTGTCGGCGGGGGTAATACTGCGATTGAAGAAGCTTTGTATCTGGCAAATATCGCACGTACCGTTACCCTGATACATCGTCGTGACAACTTTCGTGCTGAAAAAATCATGATTGACAGATTACTGGAGCGGGTAAAAGAAGGCAAAATCATTCTTAAGCTTAATGCTACCGTTGATGAAATTCTTGGTGATGATAAAGGAGTAAACTCAGTACGCATCAATTATGCCGATAATGAAAGTGAAATTCTGGCAGTAACCGGCATATTCATTGCTATTGGCCATCAGCCCAACACCGAAATTTTCAAAGGTCAGCTGGATATGGATGCAACAGGTTATCTCATTACCAAAGGTGGTAATGATGGCAACGTCGGCGCAACAAATATTCCCGGCGTATTTGCCGCAGGAGATGTGAAAGACCACATATACCGTCAGGCTATTACCAGCGCTGCATCAGGCTGTCAGGCTGCACTGGATGCAGACCATTATTTATCCGGATTAACTGAATAATTTTTTAGTTATATTTAGTTATATATTGACCGGCTGAATGTCATCACATCAGCCGGTTTTAAAGTTTCTACTCTAGCGCTATATTTCGCGTAAAAGTAAATATTAGTTATAATGCGACCTTTAAGCTAAACACAAATCACGTTCAAGGATAATAATTATGGGCTTTTTGCAAGGCAAAAAAATCCTCATCACCGGTATGATTTCTGAACGCTCTATTGCCTATGGCATTGCCAAAGCCTGTCGTGAACAGGGAGCAGAACTGGCTTTCACCTATGTTGTAGACAAACTCGAAGACCGGATACGCAAAATGGCTGCCGAACTGGGTTCAGAACTGGTATATCGCTGTGATGTACAAAGTGATGATGAAATCAGCCAGTTGTTTTCTGATTTGGGGAAAAGCTGGTCACAGCTTGATGGTCTGGTCCATGCTATTGCTTTTGCACCAAAAGAAGCCTTAAACGGGGATTTTCTGGATAGTATTACACGCGAAGCATTTATGACGGCTCATGAAGTGTCTGCTTATAGCTTGCCTGCACTGGCTAAAGCTGCCCGTCCGTTAATGAGTGGCCATAACAGCTCTATTCTTGCCCTGACCTATCTTGGTGCAGTACGTGCCATACCTAACTATAATGTAATGGGTATGGCTAAAGCATCATTGGAAGCAGGTATCCGCTTCACAGCAGCCTGCCTCGGAGAGGAAGGAATTCGATGCAATGGTATTTCAGCAGGCCCGATTAAAACTCTTGCTGCTTCAGGCATTGCCAATTTCGGCCGTTTGCTGGCTCATGTGTCTGCACAAAATCCTATTCGTCGTAATATCACTATTGATGAAGTTGGAAATACTGCTGCTTTCCTGTTATCAGATCTGGCTTCAGGTATCACAGGCGAAATCACATATGTTGATGGCGGTTACAGTATCAATGCTCTGGGCGTACCGGAAGATCTGGTAAGTACTCATAACAGCTAAATTGTAAATAGTTTTATTAATACAAACTTAATTTAGAGTATATAAAATATTATGTATCAGCTGTTTTGATATAAAACTCAGTATATGCAAAGCCAAACTTTTTTCGGGTTTGGCTTTTGTAATTTAAGCTTTGAATCACTAAAGTCTATTTATCAATAATAATTTCTAATAATTTTATTATTTCTATTTATAATGGCAACAGAGCTGATGCCAGATGTAACTCCTCTCATCCCGACAATTCATTCGTGTATAAAATTCAAAAATATAATGAAGAAAACCATACTTTTTTTAATTTTATTATATTCAGCACTGGTACAGGCTGAATTTATTCATCCGATGGATTACGATGGTTCTCTGGAACAGAAAAAAGCAGTAAAACAATTTATTAAACAGCAGGTACAGCATGATTATTGTCAGGAATTAAATATCTGTAATGCATCTGCTCTGCGTAAAATGGAAAAGAAAAATTTCCGGGCATTTATGAAGGCAACGCATGCAACTGACAGAAAAGTCATGGATGAAGCGATTGACCATTGTATGCATTATATGGATATGTGCGAATATTCTATTATTGAACTTAAATATTCAGATATTAAGAAATCTGAATATTAAACCAAGCTAATAAACAAAACCTGACTTGCTTTATTATGCTACTAATCTGGTTAGCAAACTGTATATAAAGTAATCAGATTAACAATTTAAGTTGAAGCTATCTGTTTTAATTATCCTATTCTCTTTAGCCAACTTAATTTATTCTTAATTAAGTTATATCTTTTATTATTTTTACATTGAATAACTTAGCTCTGGTATGACTGCCTGCTTTATCGCGCTACTATGAAAAAGCCAAATACTTGATTTTCAGGCCAACTATGGAGGCAAACATGAAATTTATTGAACAGTTTAAAGCTTTTTTATTACGAGGCAATGTCATTGATCTGGCTGTCGGTATGGTAGTGGGTACTGCTTTTACTAATATGGTGAAATCACTGGTAGATAATGTCATTATGCCACCAATTGGTCTGCTGATTGGCGGGGTAGATTTTTCCAATTTATTTATTACTTTACGCAGTGGTTCTAAATATCCGGGCCCGTATGAAACACTGGGTGCGGCACAGGCTGCTGGTGCGGTAACACTCAATATTGGTTTATTCATCAATACTGTTATTAGTTTAGTAATCATTGGATTTGCGATTTTTTTGGTTGTCAAAGGAATCGACAAACTGCATAAAAGCCCTGCACCAAAAGCCACCACAAAACAGTGCCCTCAATGCTGTACAGATATTCCAATTCAGGCAAAACGCTGCCCGAACTGCACATCTGAGTTAAATTAATTTAAAACATTATTATGTTTTAAATCGTGGTGTACACTACAAGTTATCAAACAAAATCTGAGTTTTTGAGACGATTGATAAAAGCTACAAATTGTATGTAGCTTTTTTTGCGCCAGCGAATTATATATATTTTCAGGCAGGCAATGGATAAGTGTGCGTATTAAATATTTACTCAATATGTCACAGAAAATAATTTAAACTAACAGGAATAACAATGCAAAATAGCCCGACTCCGTTTTATAACCCTTTATTAAGCTATGAAGATAATTATCATCAAGGGCCTTTCGGTGATTTCAGAAATTTAAATGTATCTGCTGATATTCAAAGCCAGCCTGAGCGTTTTCTGAATATGGAGGTTAATTTACCTTTTGGTATTCCTGCCGGCCCTTTGTTAAATGCAAATTTTATTCGGGCTGCATTTAAGCATGGTTTTGATTTATGTGTTTATAAAACTGTCCGAAGCCGAGCTCAGGCCAGCCACCCGTTGCCTAATGTTCTATCTATTCATCCTGCCGGTAAGCTTTCTGCTAATGTGGATACTGTTCTGGCTGATAATCAGTACACTCAGCCTTTATCTATAACAAATTCTTTTGGCGTACCTTCTTATAATCCGGATATCTGGCAGGCTGATATGGCAGAAGCAATTCAGGCTGCGCAGAAAGGCCAATATGTTATCGGCAGCTTTCAGGGAACACCGGGTAATGAATCCAGTATAGAAAAAGATTATGCCCGAACGGCCGTTCTAGTAAATGAAACAAAGGCACCGATACTGGAAGCTAATTTAAGCTGTCCGAATGAAGGGGTAAATAAATTATTGTGCTTTGATTTTGACAAAGTGGAGCGGATAGCTAAAGAAATTAAAAATGCTGTTCCGGATAAACCTTTGTTTCTGAAACTAGCGTATTTTGCAGATGATAATGCTATCTTCCCCTTATTAAGTAAGCTGGACGGAGTAGTTGACGGCTACAGTACTATAAATACGTTATCAGCCAGACCGGTTGATGCAGATGGTAAACCTGCTTTAGGTACAGACCGACCTACCGGTGGTGTTTGTGGTGATGCCATCCGCTGGGCCGGATTAGAAATGGTAGAACGTCTGGCCAGATTAAGAGCCCGTCTGCAAAACCATTTTGCGATTATTGGTGTTGGCGGTGTAAGCTGTACTGAACATTATCAGGCTTACCGTGCCGCCGGAGCTGATGCTGTGATGAGTGCTACTGGTGCCATGTGGAATTCGCAGCTGGCTATAGAAATTAAGAAAAGTCTGAATAAATAATATAAAAGCAGACAGCCGGAAGTTGATCAGGCTGTCTGCTTTATATGTTCAGAATTTTTTCATCGCTTTATGCGATAAGGTTCATCCATAGCAATAAAATCTTTTTCTTCAAGCGCCTGAGCAATCCATGCTGCTACCGCTTCATTGGCACATAATGCATTTATATAATCAGTCAGGATTGCTGAAGTATGAATTTGGAAACCTTTTAATCTTAAACACATGGGTGCATAAAAAGCATCGGCAATACTGAATTTACCAAACAGAAACGGCCCTTGAGATACAGCCAGAAATGATGACAAATGCTGATCAAGGAAATCAATTTCTTGTTTTACATTGGGAAAATCCCGCAGGATAATCTGGCCGGTTTCAGGCAGCACTGCCTCAATATTCATGGGTAAATGCCGGCGTATATGATTGTAACCATTATGCATTTTAGCCACTATACTTCTGGCTCTGGCACGAGCTTTATAGTCTTGCGGCCATAATGCCAGTTCCGGATGTTGCTCAGCCAGATATTCACAAATTGCCAGAGAATCACTGACAATCAGATCATCATCTGTTAATACAGGCACGGTACCATAAGGATTGAGCGGCAGTATGGTTTGTTTAAAAACCGAATCGGGTGCAAAACTGTCAAAGCGTACCAGATGCTCAGTAAAATCTATCTGAAAATGCTTCATGACTACCCATGGCCGCATTGACCAGGTAGAATAATTTTTATTGCCGATATAAAGTGTGTAATTCATTCGCTTTTCTCTTTTAGTAGACAATTGATTAAGCATAGTATCAGCTTAATCTTATGTAATCTAGCTCAAGGAAAAGATAAATCAGAAAAGTGCTTTAATACAGATTTTTTTGCCCGTGCCGGTAAATTCGGTACAATAACAGGCTAA
Source organism: Snodgrassella sp. W8135 (assembly GCF_016101225.1). NCBI lineage: Bacteria > Pseudomonadati > Pseudomonadota > Betaproteobacteria > Neisseriales > Neisseriaceae > Snodgrassella > Snodgrassella sp. W8135. The sequence continues at coordinate 840,650 of NZ_JACFQX010000001.1, read as the reverse complement.
ATTAATCAGTCCTACAGCAGTTATTGCACATGCTCAGCTATCGCCATGCTTTTCACTCCGGTAATCATGCCGACATTCTTAAACATTATTGTCTGATGACAGTACTGGAATATTTCAAACTGAAAGACAAACCTTTTTGTTATATTGATACTCATGCAGGTGCAGGACTGTATAATCTAATCAGTAAAGAAGCTCAGAAGGTTGGTGAATACAGGGAGGGAATCGGGCGGCTTCTAGCTGCAACTAATCTGGATAATAGTTTAGAACAATTCCGTAATGCTGTTGTCTCCTGCCTGCCAGATGATACAAATCTTTATTGCGGTTCTCCATGGCTGGCTCAGGCTCTGGCTCGCGAACAGGATCGTCTGCGCCTGTTTGAATTACATCCCGCAGATGCAGAATTATTGCGTAATAATATGCGTAATATTAAACAGCCAAACCGTGCTCAAGTGTTTTGCGATGATGGCTTTAAAGGTCTGCTATCTATGCTACCCCCGCCAAGCCGGCGTGCAGTCGTATTAATTGATCCGCCATATGAATTAAAGCAAGATTATCAACAGGTAACAGACACGCTGAAAACTGCCCTGAAAAAATTTGCCAGTGGCTGTTATCTGGTATGGTATCCATGTCTGAGCCGTGGTGAAAGTCTGAAATTACCCCAAAATCTGCAAAAACTGGCTCCCGATAATTTTGTTCAGGCAGAATTGTATGTACACGTACCACGCCCGGATGGTTTTGGCATGCACGGCAGTGGTATGTTTATTATCAATCCGCCGTACACATTGCCCGGGATACTGGAAAAGGTATTACCGGCAATGACTCGGCTACTGGCTCAGGATGACAGCGCACATTTCGTTCTTAACTCTGTGATTGCCTGAATATAAATAAAGTATGGTTAGCAGAGTCTGTTATTCAGTCTGGAAAAGTTAAAGCTATTCTTCTGTTAGCTTTCATGAGTAGTGTATCCGGCCTGTAATAAATAAATCAAGAAGATCGGATTAAAGTGGAAATCCGCAATCATTATCGCTGAATAACTTCATTGATTTTCTGAAAAAAATCATTCAAAGATAAATAAAATCTAATGTATATAGTGATTAAACGAGCTGAATAATACTTAAGAAATGTATAATAACAGTGAGTTTTAAAAGGGAGTATTCGCATGTCTGTTTTACTGTCTGATTATCTGCAACAGCAGCAGCAAAAATATGCTGTTACATCGAATTTGCCTGATGTGATTACAAGCATTAGTCAGGCCTGTCTACACATTAATCGTGAAATACGCATGGGCGCTCTGGATAATATTCTGGGCAGTGCTCATACTGGTAATATACAAGGTGAAGAGCAGAAAAAACTGGATGTTTTATCCAATCAGATTATGATTGATACCCTCTCTGCTAATCCGGCTATTGCCGGACTGGCCAGCGAGGAAGAGGATTCATTTGTTACAGCCAGTCAGAATGGACAGTTTCTGGTGTTATTCGACCCACTGGATGGAAGTTCCAATATTGATGTGAACATATCAATCGGGACTATTTTTTCGGTATTGGCTAAGCCGGATGGTGCGCTTACTACAGAAAGCTTTTTACAATCCGGCCGGCTACAGCTTGCCAGTGGTTATGTGCTGTACGGACCGCAAACCATTCTGGTACTGACATTGAAACATGGTATTGCCATGTTTACTCTGAATGAACATAACCAGTTTCAACTGACTCAGGAAAATCCGCAGATACCAGTATCTACAGCTGAATTTGCTATTAATATGTCTAATCAGCGCCACTGGCAGCCAGCTATGCAAAATTATATTGCTCAGTTGCTGGCAGGTAAAAGTGGCCGTCGCGGAAAAGACTATAATATGCGCTGGGTGGCATCGATGGTAGCCGAGGTGCACCGGATTCTTATTCGCGGCGGTATCTTTACTTATCCGCAGGATAATCGCAATCCTGATAAACCTGGTAAGCTACGCTTAATGTATGAAGCAAATCCTATGAGTTTACTGGTTGAGCAAGCTCAAGGGGCTGCTACAAACACCCGTCAGAACATTCTTGATATTCAGCCAGAAGGCCTGCATCAGCGTGTAGCCGTTGTACTTGGCAGCAAGGAAGAAGTAGACTACGTTACTGCTATGCATAATGCAGACTAACCGTTGCAGATCATTCTGCAATTTTTTTATTTTACTCCCCTCAGGAGATTTTAATGATTAAATTAACTACGAATTTTGGTGTTATCGGTATTGAGCTTAACCATGAGAAAGCACCCAAAACCGCTGAAAATTTCGAACGCTATGTTCGTGAAGGCTTTTATGATGGCACCATTTTTCACCGGGTTATCGATAATTTTATGATTCAGGGTGGCGGCTTTGATAAAGATATGCAACAAAAACCCACTCATGAACCGATTGAAAATGAAGCCAATAATGGTTTGAAAAATGATCGCTATACTATTGCAATGGCTCGTACCATGCAGCCTCATTCAGCCAGCGCACAATTTTTCATCAATGTAAAAGATAATGATTTTCTGAACCATACTAAACCGGATTTACACGGCTGGGGATATGCTGTATTTGGTAAGGTAGTTGAAGGACAGGATGTAGTTGATAAGATTAAAGGCGTCAAAACCGGTAATCATGGCCCGCATCAGGATGTACCAGTTGAAAATGTGATTATTGAAAAAGCTGAAATTGTTTAAATAACATTAAAATAAATGCATTAGATAATCCTGATGCATTTTAAAACAGCAATTAACTGCTTTTTTAACTCTTTTTTGTATAATTAATGAAGTCTTCATAAGCAAAATTTTTCGGCAATGAAAAATTTTGCTAAAGATTTACTTCAATAATTAAAATACAAGGAAGACTTAATGAATATAGTAACTTTCAAACTTAAAAAACGGTTGGAAGAATTACTGGCTAAATTTGAAGAACATAATAAATTTTTAGATTAATATTTTGCTAAAATAAGTTAATAGCATCAGGTCCTTTAGACAATAAAACTGGTGCTATTATTAACGTAAAGAACAAAATCATTAATATTGCAAATATATTAATATTATTTGTGGTAAGAATGATGATTAATTTTAATGTTATAGTTAGTTATGCCGCTGCATTATTAATATATTTAGCAGACAATAATGATAATAAGGAGATGAGAACATGAAAAATCTTAGAATGAAATATTTTGACTTATCGCCAGAACTCATGAGTGGTTTTAGAGCCGTGAAAGTCGCCCTTGAGAAAAGCGTTGTTGAACAGAATCTTATTGAGTTGGTCTATCTCAGAGTTTCTCAAATTAATGGATGTGCATATTGCCTGAATCTACATACAAATTCCTTGCTAAAAGCTGGTGAAACGCAGCGCCGCATATCTGAAGTGGCCGGATGGCGTGTTAGTGATCAATTTTCTAAAAAAGAACAAGCGGCATTGAACTGGGCAGAACAGTTAACGCTAATATCGACAAGCCACGCCGATGATGAGTCGTTTGAGTTATTAAAAAATTTCTTCAATGATACAGAGATATCTGACCTTACATTTGCAATATCGCTGATGAATGGAATGAACAGACTTGCCATTTCTATGCGGCAATGAGGTGCATTATGGGCAATGTTGAATAGTTGACTTAAGTAAGGTGTAGGTTATTTAGGAATCAGAGTTTAGGTGCTGGTAATTTCTTTTTTAAGGCCTTAAGTACTTATCCAAATAGTGATGCAGACTATAACTATCTTGAAAAAGAATTTATTATACCTAAGGGAAGGACTACAAAAGCTTTTCATTAAATTTTTATATAAAGTCATTAAAAGCGTTGCGGCATAGTAATGAGTGATTCACTTGAAGAAGCGAAAAACATTATGAAGTCAGATCCATTCTGTGTTTATGATCTTGTTGATTTAGAATTTACTTTATTTCAAGCTGCTAAAATCCCGCCTAACTTATTAAGTAATTAAGTCCATATTTTCACAGCAGGCAGTCTTGTTAAAGGCTGCTTTTTTATGCTATCAAAGAAACTGTATCTATGAATAAAACAATACCCTGCTAAACTATTTTGGCAGGGTATTTAGCTATAACATTAAATGATTTATTGAAGTGGCTTCATATTCATCACTTCCATCAGGAAGTTGGTGAATGCCGGATTAGCCGGTTTGGAGCGCATTACCGGCCAACGCTGCTGCCAGCCTGATAAAGCATTCTGAATATAAGCTTTTGATTGTGCTGTATCGATTGAACCTTGCTGACTTTCAACCACACTGCGTAAATAAATGGCATACATGTCATCATCTACCATGTTATGCCCTACCTGAGCAATGCGAAACTGATCCAGTAATTGTGCAGCCTGAACTTTGGTCATGCTTCCCTGTGAAACCTGAAAGCTCAGGCGGGTAGCTTCATCACGGATTCGTGCCACATCAGACCAATGACTGCTGGCTAAATGAAATTCGTTACTTCCAGTACCATCTACCACCTGTACTGGTTTAACTTCTTTATTATTCTTAGCCGTTAAAGGGTTTTTAACAGATGAACAACCACCCAAAAAGGCTGCAACGACACATAATGCTAATGTTTTTTTCATCATTTGTTTACTCAGTATATTGCTTGAAAATATTGCTTAAAACAAAATTAAAAGCCAGCTAGCTTAAGCGTGTGGCTGTACATATATCGTTTACAATTGTAACACAGCCATGACTGTAATAAAAAACCGAACCAGTTGTTTTCTGGTTCGGCATTATTCAGGCAAATAAATTATCAGGCTAGATCTGCAAATAGTGGTGTAGAAAGATAACGCTCACCATAAGAAGGAATTAAAACTACAATCAGTTTATTTTTGTTTTCCGGTTTAGCTGCAAGCTGCAGGCCTGCCCATACAGCAGCACCGGAAGATATACCGACCAGAATACCTTCTTTAGATGCCATGGCACGTGCAGTATCAAAACAAACATCGTTCGGCACTTCAATAATACCATCATATATTTCGGTATTCAGAGTTTTGGGAATGAAACCTGCGCCAATACCCTGAATCGGGTGCGGCCCCTTGCAACCACCGGACAATACCGGAGAAGCTTCAGGTTCAACTGCATAAATTTCTACTTCAGGTTTCTTCTCTTTCAATACTTCACCTACCCCGGTTATGGTACCTCCTGTACCGACACCGGCTACGAAAATATCGATTTTGCCATCGGTATCATGCCATATTTCCTGTGCAGTAGTTTCACGGTGAATCTCCGGATTAGCCGGATTTTCAAACTGTTGCGGCATAAAATATTTTTTCGGGTCTGAATCAACGAAAGCCTGTGCACGGGCAATGGCACCAGACATGCCTTCTGCTCCGGGCGTTAATACCAGCTCAGCGCCAAAAGCACGCAATAACATGCGCCGTTCTTTACTCATTGTTTCCGGCATGGTAATAATCAGTTTATATCCGCGTGCAGCGCAAACCATGGCCAGCCCAATACCGGTATTACCGCTTGTCGGTTCTACAATCACTGTATCAGAATGAATTTTACCGGCCTTTTCTGCAGCATCAATCATACTGGCTGCTATTCTATCCTTAACACTATTGCCCGGATTAAAAAATTCCAGTTTGACTACAACTTTACCCGGTAAACCCGCACTTAGACGATTCAACTGTACCAGTGGTGTATTACCAATTAAATCGGTGATGCTAGAGGCGATATTCATTTATTATCCTTCGTCATGAGAAACTATCTTTGTTATCTTAGATGAAAATTATGACCAGCCTAAATAATTTATATGCGGATAGATACAATTAATATTTATATAGGCGTACTAAATATATATGATATAGGCTTAAAATATTAATATTATTGCTAAAATGCTAGCAATTATTATAACAGTAATCTGAAAAATTATTTAATCTTAACATTTTGAAAACTACTCAATTAGAAAGCTTATGCAGGTTTGATATTGTCATAAAAATTTCAGCCAATAAAAAAGCTGCCGTCACCAGCAGCCTTTTGTACAGCAATCAGTATATATGTTACATCTTAGGCATCCACTTTAGCCGCTACATCTACATATTCCTGAATTTCATTGAAGTTCATATAACGATAAATTTCAATACCTTTATCATTGATAATGGCGATATTTTCGCGATATTCATCGATATTCGGAATATGTCCCAGTTTTGAACAGATGGCTGCCAGTTCGGCTGAGCTTAGATATACCTTGGTATTTTTACCCAGTCGGTTCGGAAAATTACGGGTAGAGGTTGAAACGACAGTTGATCCCTCTCTTGCCTGTGCCTGATTACCCATACATAAAGAACAGCCCGGCATTTCCATACGCGCACCTACCCGGCCAAGAATACCGTAATACCCTTCATCAGACAGTTCTTTAGCATCCATCTTGGTAGGAGGAGCTACCCACAGCCGGACTGGCAGATCAGATTTACCATCCAGTAATGCAGAGGCGGCACGATAATGACCAATATTTGTCATGCATGAGCCGATAAATACTTCATCGATATGGGTACCGGCCACGTCAGACAAGGTTTTCACATCATCCGGATCATTCGGGCAAGCCAGAATAGGCTCTTTAATCTCATCCATATTGATATCAATAATGGCAGCATATTCTGCATCAGCATCAGCTTCAAGTAATTTCGGTTCTGCCAGCCACTGCTCCATTTTTTCAATACGGCGTTTCAGTGTGCGTGCATCCTGATAACCATTGGCAATCATGTTTTTCAGCAATACGATATTGGATTTGAGATACTCCTCAATAGGTTCTTTGTGCAGTTTTACCGTACAGCCGGCAGCTGAACGCTCAGCAGAAGCATCTGTGAGCTCAAAGGCCTGCTCAACTTTCAAATCCGGTAAACCTTCGATTTCCAAAATTCGGCCAGAGAAAATATTCTTTTTACCTGCCTTGGCAACGGTAAGTAACCCCTCTTTAATAGCCTGCAAGGGAATAGCATTAACCAAATCACGCAAAGTAATACCCGGCTGCATTTTACCGGAGAAGCGTACCAGTACTGACTCCGGCATATCCAGCGGCATAACACCGGTTGCAGCAGCAAAAGCTACCAGACCGGAACCAGCGGGGAATGAAATACCCAACGGAAAGCGTGTATGTGAATCACCACCAGTACCTACCATATCGGGTAGCAGCATGCGGTTTAGCCAAGAATGAATAATGCCGTCGCCCGGACGTAGTGCCACACCACCGCGTGAAGACATGAATACCGGCAATTCTTTATGGGTTTTAACATCAACCGGTTTCGGATAAGCGGCGGTATGGCAGAAAGATTGCATCACCAAATCCGCACTAAATCCCAGACAGGCCAGATCTTTCAGCTCATCACGGGTCATAGGACCTGTAGTATCCTGTGAACCGACTGTGGTCATACGTGGTTCACAATAAGTACCCGGGCGAATACCCTGACCTTCCGGCAAACCACAAGCGCGGCCAACCATTTTTTGTGCCAGAGTAAAGCCGGCAGTGCTTGGCGCCGGAGACTGTGGCAAGCGGAAAACTTCTGAATGCCCCAGATTTAATGCATCTCTGGCTTTAGCAGTCAGACTACGACCAATAATCAGATTAATACGGCCACCCGCCTGAACTTCATCCAGAATTACCTGTGATTTCAATTCAAATTCAGCAACTGTTTCGCCGTTTTTAATAATTTTGCCTTCATAAGGCAAAATATCAACTACATCGCCCATTTCCAATTTGGATACATCAACTTCTATAGGCAATGCACCTGAGTCTTCCTGTGTGTTGAAGAAAATCGGAGCAATTTTGCCACCAAGACATACGCCGCCGAAGCGTTTATTCGGTACATAAGGGATATTTTTACCGGTATGCCAGATTACGGAATTTGTTGCTGATTTACGTGACGAACCTGTACCAACTACATCACCTACATAGGCAACCAGATTACCTTTGGCTTTCAGCTCAGCCAGTTGTCTGATTGGTCCCACCTCACCCGGTTTATCGGGTTGAATACCTTCACGCGGATTTTTAAGCATAGCCAGTGCATGCAAAGGAATATCCGGACGGCTCCACGCATCAGGTGCAGGTGATAAATCATCGGTATTGGTTTCACCTACTACTTTAAATACTGTGACCGTGATTTTTTCCGGAACTTTTTCACGCGCAGTAAACCATTCTGCATTAGCCCATGATTCAATGACTTCCTTTGCATACTGATTACCAGCACGCATTTTTTCTTCTACATCGTGGAATGCATCAAACATCAGTAAGGTATGTTTTAAGGCATTGGCTGCAGTAGAAGCCAATTCTTCATTATCAAGAAATTCTATTAAAGGCTGGACGTTATATCCACCCAGCATGGTACCCAGCAATTCAACAGCGAAAGTCGGTGTAATTAACGGACTGGTAACAGTTTTCTCTGCAACTGCGCCCAGAAAGGATGCTTTTACTTTAGATGCATCATCTACACCCGGCGGTACACGATGCGACAGCAGCTCAACCAGAAATTTTTCTTCTCCTTTGGGAGGATTTTTCAGCAATTCAACCAACTCTTCTGTTTGCTTAGCTGTAAGCGGCAATGGCGGAATACCCAGTGCTTCGCGTTCAGCAGCGGCTGCGCGGTAGGCTTCTAACATCTTGAATGTCCTTAATGTAATGGTTTTTTAAATTTTTCTTGTAAATTTATTATGCATTCCCAATGCAATAATATGAATGATAACCGAAAACAGGGACGATTGAAACAATTTGTAGTCGAATGTAGTCAGGATAAGAAAATGTAAAGATTAAAATAAAAGCAGCCTCAGACAGGCTGCTGAAAATAATATAGGACAGAATTTAATCTGAAGAAATCAATCTTATTTATTTAAATTCAGGAACGACTTTTCTTTTTAGTGGTTCCTTTTCGCGCACCACTTCCCTGTGTGTTTTTACTTTGACTAATCCCGGTTTTTTGCATTGTCAGATTATTTTGTTTTGCCTGCTCATAAACAGGTAATACCTCTGGCAGCATTTTCTTCAGTGCATTAATACGGGCATCATTGCTCGGGTGAGTAGAGAGTAAGCTTGTGCCACGGTTATTACCCATAACTTTATTCATTTTTTCCCATACCGTAATGGCTGCATGCGGATCATATCCAGCCTGTGCCATTAGTTTCAGCCCGCCGGCATCTGCCAGACTTTCCTGATGACGTGAGAAAGGCAGAGTCAGCCCAAACTGATTTAAAACATCTTTATAAATGCCTACATTGTTGGCACTGGCACCTGTTTTTGACTGTAAGGCAGAACTACCTATTTCAAGAGCAACACTAGTCAGAATTTGCTGACCGGCAGCTTTTTTGCTGTGCTCCTGAAGAGCATGCGTCATTTCGTGACCAATAATTGCCGCAATTTCATCATCACTCAGATTCAGACGATTAACAATACCGGTATAAACCACCATTTTTCCACCCGGCATTGCAAAGGCATTTGGTATTTCACTATTAATTACATTAAGCTGCCAGTCAAATGGTACGCCTGTCTGATTAGCTTCATTAGCATAAGGTACTAATCGCTGAAATATTGTATGTACACGCTTCGCAACAGGAGTATTGGTTTCAATTTCACCTTTGGCTTTAGCCTCCCCCATCATCTGAGTATAACTTTTGGCAGCAGCGGCATTTAATGTCTGAGTATCATAACCCATTACTTCTGCAACCTGAGCGCAACCACTCAAAGCCATTAAAACAGATGCCAAAGTAATTAATTTCGGTTTAAGCCTGATTAAATTCATAATTTATCCAAGTATAAAAGTAAATTGAAAATTAACACTTCTAAATGCCTTACATTTAGCTAAAAATGTAATAATGGGTTTTATTGTATTGTATTACATTAATTTACATATGATTAATTTAACTTAATAATACATTGAAGTATTCCATACTGCAATTTTCAACCGCCATCCGTGTTCGTCTGAATTATTATTAATACATAGATTCAATTATTTAAATATTATTCTTATCAGTTTTAAATCTATTTGGATTTTCTGCTATCTTTAATATTCAATTAACATAAGTGTCGTAGTTTTACACCAATATTTCCACCATTCAGCACAAAGGCTACAATAAAGAAGGTACCACTGAGGTGATGTAAATAACGTGAAAATCCTGATACTCGGTTGCGGGCAGGTTGGTTCAACTATCGCCAGTAATCTGGCCAGAATGACCAATAATGATGTCACTATTATTGATATCAATGAGAGTGCCTTGCAGCAAATTAACCAGCGCCTTGATGTACAAACGATTGTAGGTAATGGTGCCTGGCCTTCTGTATTATCGGCAGCCGGTGCACAGGATGCAGACATGATATTAGCATTAACTCAAAACGATGAAACCAATATGGCAGCCTGCCGGATTGCTTATGCTTTATTCAATACACCTAACCGTATAGCCCGGATTCGCTACAGCGATTTTGTTGAATTCGAAACCGGTAATAATAATTATAAAACCAGTCTGGATTTATTCAACATCACTGAAGCCATTAGTCCGGAGCAACTGGTAACAGAGCAAATTGTCAATTTATTACTACATTCCAGTGCGCTGCAAATTCTGCGATTTGCACACGATAAAATTCGTTTACTGGTAATTCGTGCTCAGAATGGCGGTATGCTGGTCAATCAGCCTATCAGTAACCTGAAACAGCATTTGGAAGAAGGTGTAGATTGTCAGATTTGTGCTATCTACCGCAATAATCATCTGCTCGTTCCCACCGGAAGTACAGTCATACAGGAAGATGATGAGGTTTTTGTTCTTACACCCACAGCCTATCTTGAAAACATCATGCGTGAGCTGCGCCCGATTAACAAACGCACTCGCAGGATTATGATTGCCGGTGGCGGAAATATTGGCTATCGTGTTGCCAGACAACTGGAAACTCAGCTGGATATCAAGATTATTGAACGGAAACAAAACCGTGCCGAATGGCTGGCGGAAAACCTGAACAATACTCTTGTGCTGGTAGGCAATGGATCAGACGAAAGTCTGCTGGAAAACGAATATATCGATGAAATAGATGTGTTCTGTGCACTTACTAATGATGATGAAAATAATATCATGTCGGCAATGCTGGCTAAAAATCTCGGTGCGAAAAGAGTAATGGCGATTATTAATCGCTCCAGCTACGTTGATTTATTGCAGGGAAGTGCCATTGATATTGTGATATCTCCGCATTTAATTACGATTGGTTCTATCCTGACTCATGTACATTTGGGCGATATTATGGCAGTTTATCCGCTACGCCGCGGTTCTGCAGAAGCGATTGAAGTAGTGCTGCACGGAGATCGCCATACATCTAAGTTAATCGGACGCACCATGACTCAACTGCGCCTACCCGCTGGTTGTTATTTTGGTGCAGTCATACGCAATGAAAAATTAATTATGTATCATCAGGATACAGTTCTCGCAGATGGAGATCATGTTATATTTTTTATCGCTCGGCGTAAGGCTGTTCAGGATCTGGAAAAAATGATTCAGGTCAAACTGGGCTTTTTTGCTTAAGGCTGCCAGACTATGAGCCATTTTACCAATCGCTTTGTTTTGCATCACAAGGAATCAGGTTTTCTAAATAAAATTGCGCCTACGGCACATATTGTGGCTAAAACCGGTTTTCTGTTTTCCTTGTTACTGCTTGCTCCGACGATTGTTTCTTTAATCTATATGGATCATGTGTTTCCAGCCTTTGCTTTTACTGCCGGCATTTGCATGAGTGTATGTGTAGTAGCATGGTTATTAACCATGCGCTATAACCGTGAATTGCGACCGCGTGATGGTTATACACTGGTATTTATGCTGTGGATTGGCTTTGCGCTGATCGCCTGTCTGCCCTTTTATATTTATTTACCCGGACTAGGCTTTACTAACGCCTATTTTGAAGCTATTTCAGGGCTGACTACTACCGGTGCTACCATTATTACCAGTCTGGATTCACTTGCGCCATCATTGAATTTCTGGCGACACATGCTTAACTGGCTGGGTGGCATGGGTATTATTGTACTGGCTGTTGCGGTGATGCCAATGCTAGGAGTAGGAGGTACACAGCTATTTAAAGCAGAAATACCCGGTGTAAATAAAGACAGTAAGATGGCACCGCGTATTTCTGAAACGGCTAAACGTTTATGGGGTGTCTATGTTTTATTTACTATAGTCGCTTTACTGGCGTTGCGTCTGGCCGGAATGAGCTGGTTCGATGCGGTCTGTCATGCCATGTCCGCTTTTTCACTGGGCGGATTTTCTACCCACGACAACAGTATTTCCTATTTTCATTCCGTTCCGATTGAAATAATTCTTAGTATTGCTACCTTATTAGGCGCAATCAATTTCAGTAATCATTTTAATGCATTACAGAAAGGCTCATTACGTTATTACTGGCGTGATGAAGAGGTAAGAGTTTTATTATGTGTACTCTTATTCAGCATTGTCGGTATCAGCCTGTATCTGTGGTGGCATAGCTTTTATTCTTTTTCAGAAGCATTTCGCTACACCAGTTTCAATCTGATTTCAATCGGGCTGGCAAACGGTTACTCAAATACCGATTTTGCTAAATGGCCTTTAATTGCTTCATTATGGATGTTTTTTCTGTCCAATATACTGTCTAATGGCGGTTCAGCCGGTGGTGGTATTAAAACGGTACGAGCTATTGTATTATTTAAATTCAGTCTGAGAGAAATGCTGCTGATGCTGCATCCAAATGCTGTCAGTATGGTTAAAATAAACGGCAGCAACATTCCTGACCGGCGTGCACTGACAGTAATGGCATTTGTATTTGTATATGTGCTGACTATTATTTTATTCAGCTTTGCACTGATGATCAGCGGACTGGATTTTCTGTCTGCACTTACCGCTGCCATAAGTTGTATTACTAATGCCGGCCCCGGACTGGGTGCTGTAGGACCGGCCAATAATTTTGCTTTTCTTTCAGACATTCAAAAGTGGTTATGTATTATGATTATGCTACTTGGCCGTCTGGAAATTTTTACTGTTTTTATACTCTTTACGCCAGCTTACTGGAAAAAATAAATTACATTATGAGAAAAAGTGAAGGAAAAAAATTGATAAAACATTTAATGATGCTGAAATCAAAATTATTAGTTCAACGGCATCGTCTGATTTCTGGTACTGTGCTTTTAATAACAGCATGCAGCAATCAGCATGAAGTAGCTGTCCAGCCAATCAATACTAATACAGGTAATGCGGTTCTGCCGGGGACTCAGGCTAGCGAAACACCAGATAAAATTATTAGCAGCTTCCAGCAATATCAGATTGCCCTTAAGGCAGTTAAAGACGGAGATGATGTTTTACCTGCTCAATTCCTGGCCCGTCAGCCGGACAGTGCAATGAGTAACAGTATTCGTAATAACTGGTTACAGCAATTGGGAAAAAGGGGAAACTGGGCTGTTTTTCGTCAGCAATATGCTTTACTGAATAAAAATGCCCGTGATATGGAAACCCGTTGCTATGCGGTACAAGGTGGTATAGAAAGTGATTCCAGCCTGATCGCTAGTCTGAGTCAGGAAACGGGTAATCTGCCGACAGGATGTAATCGCCTGCTTGTACAAGCTGCTGCCAGCCAGCAAATTAATGCACAAAATGGCTGGCGGCGTGTACGTTATCTGCTTGCACTGAATCAAATTACAAATGCACGTAATCTGGCTCAGGCTTTGGGCAGTCCTTTACCTGATCCGTTGAATGCCAGCGCAGGAAACAGTCAGGGCGCACAGGAAGCTTTGTTATATCAGGTAACCAGTAAAGAAAACCGCAGTAAAGACAGTGCTGCAAACACATTAATGCAAATATCAGCCAGTCTGACTAAAGAACAAATCGGTTTTGGCTGGGGGCAATTGGGATTGGCTCAGGCTTATAGTTTGAATTCAGTAAATGCACTGACATATTTCGACCGTGCCGATCCGGCTCAGATGAATAATGAAATGTGGGAATGGTATGCCCGTTCTGCGCTGCGTTTACAACGCTGGCAGAAACTGAATAATATTATTCGCAGCATGCCGGAAGCTTTGCAGCAACAAGTTACATGGCAGTACTGGCTGGCACGCAGCTACCGTACTTTAGGGCAAAATAATCAGGCACGGGAAATATTCGAACAAACTGCCAAACGCGGACACAACTTTTACTCTCTGCTTGCAAAAGAAGCACTCGGAAACAAAGCAAGTGTTCAAAACACTGTTGCTAAAAGCAGCCAGCAAATTCAAAGCAAAATAGCAACCGATGGCAATATTGACCGCTCCCTGACTTTATTTAAAACTGCACAGGCTGAAAACAACTGGACAATGCGGCGTCAGGCTCAGCAGGAATGGCGCTATGCGACACGTAATTTCAATGATGACACCTTAATTGCTGCCGCAACATTAGCCGAAAACAATGGTTTTTATGAAATGAGTATCTATAGTGCAGACCGGGCTGATAACCAGCTTAATTATGAATTGCGCTATCCGGCACCATTTAAAGAACTGACTGTTCCGTTTGCTCAGCAAGTCGGCATAGATCCTGCCTGGGTGTATGGCTTAATCCGGCAGGAAAGCCGTTTTATGATAGGTGCACGATCCAGTGTTGGCGCGACCGGACTGATGCAGGTCATGCCGGCTACAGCCCGTGATATAGCCAAACGTCTGGGCATGGACAGCAGTGAGCTGTATACCATGAGCGGAAACATTCGAATGGGTACATGGTATATGAGTAGCGTACGTAAACAATTTGCCGATGAAGTACTGGCTACAGCCGGCTACAATGCCGGCCCCGGACGTGCTCGTCGCTGGCAGGCCAATACGCCTCTTGAAGGAGCAATTTATGCGGAAACGATACCTTTTGATGAAACGCGAACTTATGTTAAAAATGTAATGGCCAATACCACTTATTACGCCAATCTGTTTGGTGAACCCAGAACCACCCTGACAGAACGCATGGGTACCGTCCCCGCCCGCTAGTACAGCCAGTGAGCATCATTGCTCTGATTAACCTGTGTTTACCTTAAGCTACATATAAATACTGCATAATTTACATGCAGATTATTTAACCTTTCTGAAAGCACATTATGTTGTTAGACAGTAAACGTTCCGCAGTATTAATGATTGATTTACAAACCCGCCTGTTGCCTGCTTTAAACAACACAGAAGAATTGCTGGCCAATAATATCTGGCTGGCCAGTCTGGCGCATGATATGGCGATTCCTACCTTAATCAGCGAACATTGTGTCGATAAAATCGGTGCCACTCGTGAAGAAATCATCACTGCTGCACCACAAGCAAGAATCGTCCAGAAACAAAGTTTTTCTGTATATGCTGCCAGTGTGCTGAATGAAGACAGCCTGCAACAGGCTAACCAGATCATCATATCCGGCATTGAAGCTCATATCTGTGTGCTGCAGACAGCTCTGGATCTGCGCGCACATGGCTATGAGGTTTTTGTGGTTGCTGATGCCGTCAGCTCTCGCAAACCGGAAGACGTTAAATTAGGTCTGGCACGAATGCAGGCGGCCGGTTGTGAAATTGTCAGCCGTGAAATGATTGCATTTGAATGGCTGGGTAGTGCCAATAACCCGCTATTCAGAGACATTCATAAAAAATATATTCGCTAAATTTGCCAGAATACTTTTTAAGTTATTGTGCGGTTAATGCAAATCAGACAAATAGCTAAAAAGCTGAACCCGATTTAATACGGATTCAGCTTTATTTTTCAGCTGTGACTT
This sequence comes from Snodgrassella sp. W8135, assembly GCF_016101225.1. Classification (NCBI taxonomy): domain Bacteria; kingdom Pseudomonadati; phylum Pseudomonadota; class Betaproteobacteria; order Neisseriales; family Neisseriaceae; genus Snodgrassella; species Snodgrassella sp. W8135. The sequence continues at coordinate 824,980 of NZ_JACFQX010000001.1, read as the reverse complement.
TATACTTAATGTAGAAAATCAAACTATTTAACCTTCATTTTTGGATTCACTGCGAATAATCAGTAACGGCAGATTGGTTTCACGCATGACAGTTTCGGCAAAACTACCCATTAACAAATGCATCAGACCACTGCGTCCGTGAGTACCGAGAATAATCAGATCACTGCCATGCCCGTCAGCGTAATCAACAAGCATCTGAGCCATTTCTCTTGCCCCTTTATTGGCAATCAGCAAATGCCGGTGAACTTTATGTTCCGGTAAGGCTGCTTTTGCTTTTTCGATTGCTGCATCCAGTACAGTATTGCCTTCTGACAACGCAGCAGCTTCATAACTTTCATGCTGGAGAAACTCAGGAGCCAAAGCCATATATTCAGTCGGATTGGCAACATTCACAACAGTTAATTCTGCATCCTCACCCTTAGCCAGACCAATAGCATGATCTAAAGCATTTTCCGAAGTATGGCTGCCATCTACCGCTACCAGTAAATGTCTATACATGAAACCCTCCTATCTTTTTAGCAATTCGAATCACTTGGCAGATACAGTATAATACCACTACCTGTACAAAACAGCTTTACGGATTTAATTCACGTGTCGCAAATACTCACTTTTTCTGCAAATTTTCAACGTCGCTTCGGCGGCATTGCCAGATTGTACGGTGAAGATTGTCTTCAGCGTTTTGCCTCGGCTCATGTTTGTATAGTTGGAGTGGGCGGCGTCGGCTCATGGGCAGTAGAAGCTCTGGCACGAAGTGGTATTGGTTATCTAACCCTGATTGATCTGGATAATGTAGCCGAATCAAATATCAATCGCCAGCTTCCGGCCTTAATCAGCCTGATTGGCAAGCCCAAAGTCGAAGCTCTGGCCGAACGTATTGCTGATATTAATCCAGATTGTCAGATTAACTGCATTGAAGATTTTGTGGAAGCAGATAATATCGAACATATATTCAGCCGGCCGTTTGATTTCGTAATAGATGCTATTGATCAGGTACGCGTAAAAGCGGCTATGGCTGCATTTTTTACCTCCCGAAACCAGCCTTTTATTGTTTCCGGTGGAGCAGGCGGACAAAAAGATGCCGGTTTGATTCAATGCGCTGATTTAAGCAGAGTAACCCATGACCGCATGCTGGCAAATATGCGTTATACATTACGTAAACACTATGGTTTTAGCCGTCAGCCGGCAGATAAAATGCACATCCCCTGCATTTATTCCAGCGAGACTATAACTCTGCCTCAGTCCGGTATCTGCCTAACAGAACAAACTGCTCCGCAAGGTCTTTCCTGCGCCGGTTATGGTGCCTCTATGGTAGTAACAGCCAGCTTCGGTTTGCGCTGTGCTCAGGCTTGTCTGGAATATCTGTGCAAACACTGAACCATAACATGAGTAAAGAAAGTATAGCGGATAAAACCGTTGCTATGCTTTTCGGGCAGCCTGTTACCGAAATTCCACAGGATCTGTTTATTCCCCCGGATGCACTTCAAGTGGTATTACAAAGCTTTGAAGGTCCGCTGGATTTATTACTGTATCTGATTCGTAAGCAAAATATTGATGTACTGGATATTCCTATGCTTACTGTTACTGAGCAGTATCTATCCTATATTCATCAGATGCAACAGCATGAGCTGGATTTAACCGCTGAATATTTGCTAATGGCTGCGGTGCTGATTGAAATTAAAACCCGTTTACTTCTCCCTGCTCCGCCCGCCAGCGAAGAAGAAGTAGCCGATCCGCGTGCTGAATTGGTACGCCGTCTGCTTGCCTATGAGCAGATGAAGCTGGCTGCAGCCGGTCTGGATGCTTTACCCCGTGCCGGACGTGATTTCGGCTGGGCATGGTTACCAGTTGAACTGGTAGCCGTGATGCAACCACCGCATGTACAAGTAGCTGATTTATCCCAGGCATGGCTGGCGATTCTTGCCCGCTCTCAGCACAATCGTAGCCATAATGTGGTCAAAGAAACAGTATCAGTACGCGCTCAGATGACCGTTGTCCTGCGCTTCCTGCAAACCCGGCAGCACTGTTATTTCACAGAACTCTTTAAGCATAACGACAGTATGGCATTGGTTGTCACCACCTTCATAGCATTACTGGAACTGGCCAAAGAAGGGCTTGTATTTATTACCCAGCATAGTACCGGAGATCCGATCTCTATCCAGACTGCCGGTATCGAATCCGGCAACAATCAAGAATTGATTAATAAACCAGCATTCTAGTGACAATAACTGTAAAAAACCCTAATATAACAGTTAATATTCCAATCAGGATAATCTTATGCCTGCTAACCCTGTATTATTTCAAACTCTGTTTAATCATTACTTAAATATTCCGCATTGCCGCTGGTTAAAAATCTACGGTGACAGTAGTTATGATGAACCTGTTATTTCGGTAGACTGGCGCGACGAATTGCTGGAAAGTCCGAAAACCGGCAATATTCATGGCGGCGTTATTACTACTCTGGTAGATATGGCTTCCGCCTGTACATTAGCAGCATTGTTTCAACAGTTTGAAACAACTGCTACACTGGATATGCGCATAGATTATCTGATGCAGCCAGTGCCTGATCAGCCTATACATGTACGTGCACACTGTTACCGGCAGGAAGGTTCAATTGCCTTTATCCGCAGCCATTGCTTTCAAAATGATGAAACCCGGCCATTTGCACTGGGAATGTCTACTTTTATTCATAACCCATTAACCCAAGCAGAACAGCAAGCATTACAGGCGTATCTGCAACAGGAGCAGGCAAAATGAACCCAACAATTTTTCAACCGGATGAACAGCTGACTATTCAAGCTCATCAGCGCATACCGTACTGTGCAGCAATCAATCTGCAAATTGGTACGGATAGTCTTAATAAACGTCTGTACAGTTTGCCTTTTGCCAGACAAAATATTGGTAACATTTTCCTGCCTGCACTGCATGGGGGTCTGATTGGCGGCTTTTTACAGAGTTGTATCAGCTTATATCTGATGGAACAGCAAAACCTGCAACAATCTGCCCAGATTATTGACTACTCAACGGATTATTTATTAAGCGGTAAGCCTGTAGACAGTTATGCACAATGTGAAATTATGCATGCCGGAAAGCGCATTTCACATGTTACTGCAACTATGTGGCAGGCTCAGTCAGATAAACCCATTGCTTTTGCACGAGCACATCTGCAAATGCCAGCAATTGCTAACTGATAAAAAGCTTTTCAAAAGTAAACAGTATTAAATCTCGGCTGAACATGAAATGAAGCTCAATCCCAGTTTAAGCAAATCCAAAGCAGATCAGAAACAATACTGATAGTAAATTATATTCAAGCAACGCAACTGTAATAATAAATCATGTTACAGTTATTCAAACGAACTGCACAGCAGCCGGGTAAAGATTACAACTATGCTGATAAAACCCATTTCTCAAATGGAAACAGAAGCGGAAAGTTTAGCCCCGAATAAATGAGGATTGTTAAATGAATGAGCTCAAATTTTGAAATGCGGATAAAAATTCTGTAACAATTCTGAAACAGAATTCAGTACATATATTTCCGCATAGTACATATTAATTACTTTTATGAATTGCTCCAGCAATATGACCATAGATACCAACCGTCCGCCCATTATTCAGTCTTTACTGGATACAGATTTATATAAATTCACTATGCTTCAGGTAGTATTGCATCAATTCCCTCAGGCAACCGGTGTCTATGAGTTTCGTTGCCGTAACAATCATGAAACAGCCTACCCGCTTGGTGAAATTTTAGAAGAACTTGACTGGGAGCTTGACCGACTATGCCAGATGAAATTCACTGAAGATGAATTGCAATATTTGCGCAGCCTGCGCTTTATTAAAAGTGATTTCGTCGATTATATGGAGCTGTTTCAACTAAAACGGCGTTTTATCAAAACATCTGTAGATGATAATCAATACCTGAATATCCGTATTGAAGGGCCGATTATTCAGGCAATGTTTTTCGAAATATTTGTGCTGTCTATTGTTAATGAATTGTACTTTCATCGGCTGGAATCTCCGGAAATACTGGCAGAGGGAGAGCGTCGTCTGCAAGCAAAGGCCGAACTGATTCATCACTATGCTAATGAACAGCACCATTACAACTCTCCTTTTGTTGTTTCCGATTTTGGTACCCGGAGGCGTTATCGTTATTCATGGCAAAAACATGTGATTAAAACCCTTCATGAGGCGGCTCCTGGCGTTTTCAGAGGAACCAGCAACGTACATATCGCCAAAGAACTCAATCTGATTCCGATTGGCACTATGGCTCATGAATTTTTGCAGGCTTTTCAGGCTTTAGATGTCCGATTACGTGATTTTCAGAAAGCGGCACTGGAAGCCTGGGTACATGAGTATCGTGGTGATTTGGGTATTGCCTTAACAGATGTAGTCGGCATGGATGCATTTTTGTGTGATTTCGATCTGTATTTTGCCAAATTATTTGATGGACTGCGCCACGATAGCGGTGATCCGTATATCTGGGGTGAAAAAGCCTATGCCCATTATCAGAAACTCAAAATAGATACCCGTACCAAAATGCTGACTTTCAGCGACAGTCTGGATTTACAACGCGCGTGGGACTTATATATTCATTTTAACAGCCGTTTCAAAACCAGCTTTGGTATCGGTACCAATTTTACCAATGATATGGGCTTAACCCCATTGAATATCGTATTAAAACTTGTTGAATGTAATGGCCAGTCTGTGGCCAAAATATCGGATTCGCCAGGTAAAACCATGACAGACAACAGCACTTTTCTGGCTTATTTACGTCAGGTTTTCAATATAACCGACAAAATTTCTGTTAAACCGGATTAAACTTATACATTTCGCGCAAAATCTGCTTTAAATAAGCTAAATTATTTAATCCAACAATTATCAGCAACTAAAATAAATAAAGATTACAAGCAGGAATATATAAATTACATGAATAAAAGCAACAATATCAGCACAGTAGCAATGCGTCTGGATAAATGGCTTTGGGCTGCAAGATTCTTTAAAACCCGCGCACTGGCACAAAAACACATTGAACTGGGACGGGTACAGGTCAACGGCGCCAAAGTCAAAAACAGTAAGAATATTCAGATTGGTGATACCATTGATTTAACTCTAAATTCTCTTCCTTACAAAATTCAGGTAAAACGATTAAATCATATGCGCCGCCCTGCTCCTGAAGCCCGTTTACTTTATAGCGAAGACAACAACAGCATCGCTAAGCGTGAAGAGATTAAGGCTTTAAATCAGGCAAGTCAGATAACTGCTGCATATCCGGACGGCAGACCCACCAAACGTGATCGCAGAGCACTTGATAAAATAAAAAAACACTGGCAGGAATAAATCCTTAACCTTAATAAGTAAGAATATTCAGATTCTAAAATACATTAAAATTTATAACGATTAAAAATAATTATATTTTAATCATTTAGCATATAATTATTCGGACTGAGATGGCTATTTTTAACAAAATTATTTTTCTTTAAGGCTTTAGATACCATTTCTTTATTTAGCGGTACATGCAACACAGGAACTTGCGATTTCAATTGTTTGAATAAGGGTAATTTATTTATAAAATAATGTACCTTAAAACTCATGTCTTTTTTCCCCTCTACCATCATAAGTTTTTTATCCTGTATATCTGCATACAGCACAATAACCGGTAATTTCAGATATCCTATACCATACTCCAATTCTTCTTTTACCCCTCTGGACTGAAAAGTATTTTCACTCAAAAACAAAATTATATTATCAGCTTTGTCCAGACGCTCTTTAATACGAGGTTTTAACACACTGTCCCAGTCGCTACCGTCACGGACATCATATTTTTTATGATGTATATCATTAAAAGGAAAAAGTTCATCCTTAAATTTCCATGTTCTTAACTGATTATAATAATAATAGTCCTTTTGAGCTAAAGCACCCGCAGATAACTCATTGAACGGTTCTTCAACATGAAAAATACTGTAATTATGCGCCATATTTCTTCCCTGATTTAGTTTTTTCTAATGAATAAAATAGCAATATTACAGATATTACAATAAAACAAAACAAAAACCTACAAAAATAATTATATAATACAAATAGATAGGACAAATAAATAGTACAAATAGATAAAAAAGCAATACACAATAATCCACTAAAAAACCCGTATCCTCACGGATACGGGCTATTTTTGGACAATATTTAAAACTTATTTAACTGAAGATGCTGCTTCATGAGTCACTTCAGATAAAGTAGGATGAGCGTGAACAATTCGGGTAATATCTTCGCTGGAAGCTTTGAAATCCATTGCCATAACGGCTTCGGCAATCAGTTCTGATGCAACAGGTCCAATAATATGCACACCCAGTACACGATCAGTATCTGCATCAGCCAGAATTTTCACAAATCCCTTAGCCTGACCCATACCCAGGGCGCGGCCGTTGGCAGCAAAGCTGGACTGACCTTTTTTGTATTTTACACCGGCAGCTTTTAGCTGTTCTTCGGTCTGGCCAACCCATGCAATTTCCGGATGAGTATACATAGCCGCAGGAATAGTGTTCATATCTACAAAAGGTTTCTGACCGGCAATTCGTTCAGCCACAGCAACGCCTTCAGCGGAAGCTTTATGCGCCAGCATCGGACCACGAACCACGTCACCAATTGCCCAGACGTTTGGCAAACTGGTGCGGCATTCATCATCAACAACAATAAAGCCACGTTCATCTTTTTGCAGACCAACAGCTTCAGCATTCAGACCGTTAGTATTGGGAACACGACCGATAGCAATAACCAGTTTATCAAAAGTTTCAGTTTTTTCTTCACCGTCAACTGTATATTTAACAGTGACATTGTTTTCACCTTTAACAATTTCTTTAACCATTACGCCAAGGTGAATATTAAGACCTTGTTCTTTAGTGAAAATTTTGAAAGCTTCCTTCGCTACCTGCTGATCAGCTGCAGCAAGGAAGGACGGCATTGCTTCCAGAATAGTCACCTCAGAACCGAGACGATTCCAAACTGAACCCATTTCAAGCCCGATAACACCGGAACCAATCATGCCCAGTTTAGCCGGTACCGCTTCAAGATTCAGTGCACCTTCATTATCCAGTACATTAACATTGTCAATTTCAGTTAAAGGCAGCGGGCGAGGTAAAGATCCTGTCGCCACAATTACATGTTTGGCAGTTATCTGTTGCTTGTTACCATTAGTATCAACTTCAATCTGCCATAAACCATCAGCCTGCCCTTGCAGAGAACCCCGGCCAAAAATACTTTCTACTTTATCTTTTTTAAACAGAAAACCAATACCATTAGTCAGTTTACTTACAATGGCATCTTTACGTTCAATCATTTTTCTGGCATCAAAGCCTTTAACCTGAACATCAATACCATGTTCGGCAAATTCAGTTTGCGCTGCATGGTAATTTTCACTGGTCTGTAATAAAGCTTTAGAAGGAATACAGCCAACATTCAGACAGGTACCGCCCAATGCCGGTGCATCACCCTGTTTATTCAAGCCGGCATCAATACAAGCAGTTTTAAAACCCAGTTCAGCAGCACGAATAGCAGCGACATAGCCGCCAGGACCTGCACCAATTACCACAACGTCAAATTGAGACATTAAAATTCCTTTCAATCATAAATATATCTGACTGATAAAATAAACCGTAATGCGGCACAAACGTCATTTGATAATGTGTGGCTGCCATCATTACGGTTGTTATTATTGCCTGCCAGATAAAAATACTAACTATAGCAGCCAGTTTATTTGCTTACAGTTCAAGCAGCAGACGGGCAGGATCTTCAAGAGCATCCTTAATTGCTACCAGAGTCAGTACGGCTTCACGGCCATCAATCAAACGGTGGTCGTAAGAAAGAGCCAGATACATCATCGGACGTACAACAACCTGACCATTTTCTACTACAGCACGTTCTTTAGTAGCATGCATGCCTAAAATAGCAGATTGAGGCGGATTAATAATCGGTGTAGACATCATAGAACCGAAAGTCCCGCCATTAGTAATACTGAAGGTACCACCAGTCAGGTCTTCAAGTGCCAGCTTGCCGTCTTTGGCTTTAACTGCATAATCATGAATAGCCTGTTCGATATCGGCAATACTCATCTGATCTGCATCACGCAGAATCGGTACTACCAAACCGCGCGGGCTGCCAATCGCGATACCAATATCAAAATAACCATGATATACAACATCAGTACCATCAATAGAAGCATTAACAACCGGATATTTTTTCAATGCGGCAACAGCTGCTTTAACAAAGAAAGACATAAAGCCCAGTTTAACACCATACTCTTTCTGGAACTGTTCTTTATAACGGTTACGTAAATCCATAACCGGTTTCATGTTCACTTCATTAAATGTTGTCAGAATAGCATTTTCGTGCTGTGACTGTAATAAGCGCTCAGCAACACGAGAACGCAGACGTGACATAGGTACACGCTGTTCCACACGTTCGCCGGCTGTAGAAGGTGCAGAGGCTTTGCTGGTTGCCATAACCGGAGCAGTAGCCAAAGCTGAAGCAGCAGCGGTAACATCCTCTTTAAGTACACGTCCGTCACGGCCTGAACCCTGAATATTAGCAGTATTCACACCTTTTTCTGCAGCCAGTTTGGCAGCAGCAGGCATGGCAACACCAGCCTGAGACTGATTAGCCGGAGCGGCAGTCTGAGTTGCAGCAGCTGCCGGAGCAGTTTCAACAGCGGCCGCTGCCGGAGCTGCGGCTTCAGCAGTAGCTGAAGTATCAATTTTTGCCAGTAACTGACCGGCAGTTACGGTAGCACCATCTGCTTCAATGATTTCAACCAGTTTACCTGCCTGCTGAGCCGGTAATTCAAGTACCACTTTATCTGTTTCCAGGTCAATCAGGTTTTCGTCACGCTGTACGAAATCACCCACTTTTTTATTCCAGGTCATCAGGGTCGCTTCGGTCACACTTTCCGGAAGCATAGGAACGGTTACATCAATAATCATGGATTACTCCTAAAAAAGGGTATCGGCCACCACTACAGTGGCCAGTTATTCATAACAGATTCGGATTACTTTAAGTCCAACGCATCATCAACCAGCTGTTTAAGCTGGGCAACGTGTTTACTCATGTAACCCACTGCTGGTGAGGCACTAGCCGGACGGCCTGCAAAAATAACCTTTTGCTTGCTACCAGCAATCTTTTCAATGCGATGACGAATCTGGAACCAGGCACCCTGATTTCTCGGTTCTTCCTGAGCCCAAAGAATTTCAGTTGCATTAGGATAACGGCTCAGTTCAGCAGCTAGCTGTTCGTACGGGAACGGATATAACTGTTCTACGCGGATAATCGCAATGTCTTTACCCAGATCACGTTCAAGACGTGCTTTATTGATATCGTAGTAAACCTGTCCGGCACACAAAATCACACGCTTAACACTATTTTCATTACCTTCAACCTGATCGCCGATAACCGGGCGGAAAGTGTGGCCTTCAGTAAAGTCACTGAGCTGGCTCATGGATTCATTAAAGCGCAGCAGACGTTTAGACATGAAGATTACCAGTGGTTTACGGTATGGACGTAATACCTGTCGGCGCAACAGATGGAACATCTGAGAAGCCTCAGACGGCATTACAACCTGAATATTTTCTTCAGAGCATAATTGCAGCCAGCGTTCCAGACGACCAGAAGAGTGTTCCGGCCCCTGACCATCATAGCCATGCGGCAGAATCACCGTCAGACCGCATAAACGTCCCCATTTGGTTTCACCGGAAGTGACAAACTGGTCAATGGCAACCTGAGCACCATTGGCAAAATCGCCAAACTGCCCTTCCCAGATAACCAGCTGGTCTGGCGCACTGCAGGCAAATCCGTATTCATAAGCCAATACAGCTTCTTCATTCAGAATAGAATCAATTACTAAGAAAGAAGCCTGATTTTCGCTCAGATTACGCAATGGTACATAAGCACCGGCATCACTTTTTTCACGTTTCTGATCGTGCAGTACTGCATGACGGTGTGAGAAAGTACCACGACCGGAGTCCTCGCCGGAAATGCGTACACCATTACCATTAGTCACCAGACTGGCATAAGCCAAAGTTTCTGCCATACCCCAGTCTACCGGCTGCGTACCTTCTGCCATCGCCATACGACTGGCCAGCATTTTTTTCACCGTATTATGCGGAGTAAACCCTTCCGGCAATGCAGTAAATTTTTCAGCAAGACGTTTAATATCGGCAGCAGGAATACCGGTTTCAACCGGATGATTCCAGTGGGTACCCATATAAGGTGTCCAGTCTACTGCATACTTATGGTTATAATCAGTCAGAGTAGTCTGCTCAACATGCTCACCTTTATCCAGTGCATCACGGTAAGCCTGAATCAGCCCTTCAGCCTGTTCTTTGGTAATAACATTTTCACTCACCAGACGATCAGAATACAGAGAACGGGTGCCCGGATGCTGATGAATTTTGTTATACATCATTGGCTGAGTCAGCATCGGATCATCACCTTCGTTGTGACCCAATTTACGGAAGCAGACAATATCCACCACCACGTCTTTACCGAAAGACTTACGGTAATCCATTGCCAGACCCATTACATAGCTCACTGCTTCAGGATCATCACCGTTCACATGGAAAATCGGCGCATCTACCATTTTAGCCAGATCTGTGCAGTAAACCGTAGAACGGGTATCACGTAAATCAGAAGTCGTAAAACCAATCTGATTATTGATGACAATATGGATAGTACCGCCAGTAGTATAGCCGCGGGTTTGTGATAGATTGAAATTAGCCTGATTGACACCCAGACCAATAAATGCAGAATCACCATGAATCAATACCGGCAATACCGCATTACGACCAGATTCACCACGGCGTTTCTGCCGCGCACGTACTGCCCCTTCGACAACAGGGTTAACAATTTCCAGATGAGAAGGATTGAAAGCTAGTGAAACGTGTAAAGGACCGTTACCGGTAGCCAGATCAGAAGTGAAACCCATATGGTATTTCACATCACCACTTGGCAGAGTAGTTGTATATTTACCTTCAAATTCGCTGAATAAATCACGGGGTTCTTTACCCAGAATATTTACCAGCACATTCAGGCGGCCGCGATGGGCCATACCAATCATAACTTCTTCAACACCCTGACTACCACAGTGCTGAATCAGATAATCAAGGGCGACAATTGTACTTTCACCACCTTCAAGCGAAAAGCGTTTCTGACCGACATAACGGGTGTGCAAATAGCGTTCAAGCGTTTCAGCCGCAGTCAGCTGCTTCAGAATGCGACGTTTATGCTCAGGCGTATAACTGGAAACTGATAAATCTTTTTCCACTCGCTCCTGCACCCAGTTGCGTTCATCCGGCCGGGTAATGTGCATATACTCCACACCCACGGTGCCGCAATAAGTCTGATCCAGGCGGTTAATAATTTCAGATAAAGGCAGTTTAGGACTGCTTCCAAAATCGCTACCGGTATAAAATTTAGTAGACATATCTGCTGCAGTCAGCCCGTATTGTGCCGGGTCAAGTTCAGCCAGATATTCTTTAGGACGGCGTTTTAACGGATCCAGATTTGCATTACGCGCACCGAGAATACGATAAGCGTTCATCAGATTTAATACTGATACCTGCTTTTGCAATACATTTAAATCAACACTACCCTGAGTAGCAGCATGCTGTCTGGACAGATTAACAAAAGATTCCTGAATCGGTAATTGCGGTATATCCTTGGCAACATAGCCCGGTAATGCAGCTACTTTGTCAAAATAATCTTTCCAGTATTCGTCAACTGAATCACGATCCTTTAGGTAGCTCTCGTAAAGCTCCTCAATGTAAGGAGCATTGGCACCATATAAATAAGAAAGATTGGTTTGTTCTTCCATCATGGTAAAAATCCTTTTTACCTCAAACTAATAAAACAGGAATATCACTATCCCCTACCAATAAAGAATCGATTGCCGATTCCAGATTACCGCATATCAACATACCGATTCCAGATCACCACGCATAAGCATGGTGATGAAGCATCAGTATGCTTCAGGCAGCAATAAAGCTGCCTGAATACATAAATAACTAGCGTTTATCCACCGGGAGATAATCGCGCCGACCGGATCCTGTATACAGCTGACGCGGGCGACCGATTTTCTGATTCGGATCAGCTATCATTTCGTGCCAGTGTGATACCCAGCCTACTGTACGTGCCAGTGCAAACAGCACGGTAAACATAGTTACCGGAATACCTAAAGCACTCAGCACAATACCGGAGTAAAAATCCACGTTCGGATAAAGCTTGCGTTCAACAAAATAAGGATCTTCAAGCGCAATTTTTTCCAGAGCCATTGCCAGCTTGAATTTAGGGCTATCATGCAATCCCAGTTCTTTTAACACTTCATCACATGTCTGCTTCATGATTTTGGCACGCGGATCCATATTTTTGTACACGCGATGTCCAAAACCCATCAGACGATAACGCTTTTCTTTAACTCCCTGCATAAATTCTTCAACGCGGGACACATCACCAATTTCATCCAGCATTTTCAATACTGCTTCATTGGCACCACCATGCGCAGGTCCCCACAGGCAGGCAATACCGGCAGCAATACATGCAAACGGATTTGCCCCGGAAGAGCCGGCAATGCGTACTGTAGAAGTAGATGCATTCTGCTCATGATCCGCATGCAAAATGAAAATCCGGTCTAAAGCACGTTCCAGCACAGGATTAACAACATAATCCTCAGTTGGTTTAGCAAACATCATATGCAGGAAATTACCGGTATAAGTCAGATTGTTCCGCGGATAATTAAATGGCAATCCTTTTGAGTAGCGGTAACACATAGCTGCGAGAGTCGGAATCTTGGCAATCATACGGTATTCCGCAATTCGGCGGTGTTCAGGATTATTGATATCCAGACTGTCCTGATAGAATGCAGCCAGTGCACCTACCACCCCAACCATCATTGACATCGGATGAGCATCACGACGAAAACCCCTGAAAAACCAGGTTAATTGTTCATGCACCATATTATGGCGCAAAACACCCAGTTCAAATTTCTGTTTTTCGACTGCATCAGGTAATTCACCATATATGAGCAGATAGCATGTTTCCAGATAATCACTGTGTTCAGCCAGCTGCTCAATAGGATATCCCCGATAATATAACTGCCCCTTTTCACCATCAATGAAAGTGATTTTGGATTCGCAGGATGCGGTTGAAGTAAACCCGGGATCAAACATAAATGTCCCGGTTTCACCATACAGTTTACGAATGTCCACTACATCCGGACCCAAACTGCCAGACAAAACCGGCATCTCAAAAGGCTCTTGCCCCTCAATGCTCAGTATAGCTTTCTTAGTCATCTCCAACTCCTTAATTTTCAATTTTTCTATTTAAATAAACTAAACTTAAATACGTTAACAAAAGCCAGGTATTTACAGCTACTGAGCCTGCCTGATTTTAGCCAGAACAGACTCAAATTCAGAGTCAGTACAACCCTCAGACTGATTGATTAACGCCAGAATTTCCGGATCAGGCAAATCCATTAACGCCACAAACACAGCTAACTCTTCGTTAGATAACTGATCAAAAGCATGTGTCATAAACCGACCAAGAATAATATCCAGTTCCAGTAAACCGCGTCGGGTTAGCCAGCGTATGCGACGTTTGGCATTATCATCAAAATCCTGCATCAGATAGCTCTTCTCAACATTAAATCTTTAATCTTACCGATAGCACGTGTCGGATTCAGATGTTTAGGGCAAACATCCACACAGTTCATGATCGTATGACAACGGAACAGACGGTAAGGATCATTCAGATTGTCCAGACGTTCATTGGTGCGCGTATCACGAGTATCAGCAATAAAGCGGTAAGCATTCAGCAAACCTGAAGGACCAACAAATTTGTCAGGATTCCACCAGAAAGAGGGACATGAAGTAGAACAGCAGGCACACAGAATACATTCATATAAACCATCCAGCTCTTTACGCTCAGCCTGTGACTGCAGACGTTCACGTGTCGGAGCAGCTGTATCATTGATCACATAGGGTTTAATTGAATGATATTGATTGAAGAACTGAGTAAAATCGACAATCAGGTCACGGATAACCGGCAAAGCAGGTAACGGTTTTAACACTATCGGCTGTTTCAGACTGCGAATATCGGTCAGACATGCCAGACCATTTTTACCATTAATATTCATACCATCAGAACCGCAAATACCTTCGCGGCAGGAACGGCGGAATGACAAACTGTCATCCTGCGCTTTAAGTTTAATCAGCGCATCCAACAGCTTTACATCAGTCGGTTCAATTTCGAGTTCATAATCTTTCATGTACGGCTTATCATCCACATCGGGATTATAGCGGTACACCTGGAAGCGGATTTTTTCCATCTTGATAGTTCCTTAGTAAACGCGTTCAGCTGGTTTTATGTATTCCACACTCAGAGGTTTAGTGTGTACTGGTTTATATTCCAGATGCTGATCTTCAGCGTAGTACAATGTGTGTTTCATCCAGTTTTCATCATCACGATTCGGATGATCATCGGAAGCATGTGCTCCGCGTGATTCTTTGCGTGCCTCAGCAGAAACCAGGGTCGCCTGAGCCACTTCAATCAGATTATCCAGCTCCAGCGCTTCCAGCCGCGCAGTATTCCAAACCTTACTCTTATCATGAATCTGGGTTTTGGCTACACGTTCGGCAATTTCATTGATTTTCTCAATTCCTTCTTTCAGCAGAGCATCTGTACGGAATACCCCAGCATGTGACTGTACACACCGCTGCAAATCATTACGCACTTCAGATACCTCTTCACCATTAGTCTGATTTTCCAGACGGCTCAGACGTGCAAGTGTTTTCTCACCAACATCTGCCGGCAACTCACGATGTGCTACCTGCTTTTTGATGTAGTCAATCATATGATCGCCGGCTGCTTTCCCGAACACCACAAGGTCAAGTAAAGAATTAGTACCCAGACGGTTTGCACCATGCACTGAAGCACATGCACATTCACCTGCTGCATAGAAACCAGGAACCGGAGCTTCCAGATCATCACCTTTGGCCATTACCACCTGACCATGATAATTAGTAGGAATACCGCCCATCATATAGTGGCAGGTCGGAACCACCGGAATCGGATCTTTAATTGGATCCACACCGGCAAATTGAATGGAAATCTCGCGGATACCTGGCAGTTTTTCCATAATTTTTTCTGCGCCAAGATGGTCCACTTTCAGCAGTACATGGTCTTTATTTTTACCTACACCACGGCCTTCATGAATTTCAATAGCCATTGCACGGGACACCACATCACGACAGGCCAGATCTTTTACAGTTGGCGCATAACGTTCCATAAAACGCTCGCCTTCACTGTTGAGCAGAATACCGCCTTCACCACGCACACCTTCAGTAATCAGCACCCCGGCACCCGCCACACCAGTAGGATGGAATTGCCAGAACTCCATGTCTTCCAGAGGAATGCCTGCACGGGCAGCCATACCCAGACCATCACCAGTATTCATATAGGCATTGGTAGAAGAAGCATAGATACGTCCGGCACCGCCAGTAGCAAAAAGTACAGCCTTTGCATGCAAAATAAAAACTTCACCCGTTTCCATTTCCATTGCAATAACCCCGATTACCACACCTTCTGAATCCCGAATCAGATCCAGAGCAGCCCATTCCACAAAAAACTGAGTTTCTGCATGCACATTTTGCTGATATAAGGTATGCAGCATTGCATGGCCGGTACGGTCTGCCACTGCACAGGCACGTTCTACAGCACGTTTACCAAATTCAGCAGTATGTCCGCCAAACGGGCGCTGATAAATTTTGCCGGATTCAACTCGATCAAACGGCATACCCATATGTTCAAGTTCAACTACAGCATCAGGAGCGCGGCGTGTCATGAATTCAATTGCATCCTGATCACCCAGCCAGTCGGAACCTTTAACGGTATCGTACATATGCCAGTTCCAATGATCTTCCTGTACATTACCCAGCGAAGCAGAAATCCCACCCTGGGCGGCTACCGTATGAGAACGGGTTGGAAAAACCTTAGAAAGCACTACTGTATTTAAACCTGCTTTAGATAATTGCAGAGCGGCACGAAGCCCTGCACCACCGCCGCCTACGATTACGGCATCAAAACGACGTACCGGCAAACTCTTGGGCATATTCATGCTACCCCCCAAATCACTTTAACAGAATAAATCAGACAGCCAACCAACCACAGGATAGTGGCAACATGCAAAAACAGGCGCAAACCTGCTGGTTTGATATAGTCCATCCACAAATCACGTATACCAACCCATGCATGCAATACCAGTGCCAGCACAAAAATCTGTGTTATCAGATGAACCCACGTCTGAGCAAAGAAACACTGCCATTCCTGATAACTATGCGGTAAACAGATAATCATAATTAAAAACAAGACTGAGTACACCAGCATGATTACTGCCGTGATACGCTGCATAATCCAATCGCGCAGACCATAGTGCGCGCCGGCTAATTTACGATCAATCATGATAACAAGCACGCTCCATAAATAATAACGGACAATACAATTGCACAAATAACCACCGCTTTAGCCGAAGCGCGTGCCGTTTTTAGTTCTGTGCCTTTATGAATATCCATAAACAAAAAACGTACACCGGCCAGACTGTGGTAAACATATGCCAGCAAAAGAACAAAAAGAATGCACTTCACCAAAGGATGATGCACAAGCTCCTGATAAGTATTGAACGCAGATTCATGAGAAAGCGTACCTGAAAACAGCCATAAAAACAGCGGAATACAGATAAATAGCGCGATACCACTAAAACGATGAAAAATAGACACAAGACCCGGAATGGGTAATCGTATCTTTTGTATATCCAGATACACTGGCCTTTCTTTTTGCATCGGTAACTCCTCTTGTATTATTAGAAGATATAAACTCAAACCCAGCGGCCAAAGCCGCACCCAACCGAAATTTACTGCAATTGACCCAGTTTTTAACAAACAGGTAACATTACTACACACCAATTATTTACAATACCGGTATCAGTACTCAGCAGAGCTACCATTTAATTGCAAAGACTGATTTCCAAGTTGTAAATAACGCCGGCGCCATTCATAAGGAACACCGTCGACACTTTGGCTCAAACGCCCGATACAAAGGGCATGCGAAGCCATATCTGCCTTCAACAGTCTGGCAATCTCAGGACGCAAAACTGTCTGCCAAAGCCATTGTCGCGCAGTATCCATCAAAACATCATACTCAAGCAACAAAAAAGCATAAAAACTACGGCGGCGGCGCATAAAACGTACATTTAAATCCTGCAATAACGCAACAGGTAAAAATAATTCATCTACCGCCACTTCAATATAACCGGTACGCCATAGCAGCATAATTTTCCATACCGGTTCTGCGATTTTTATACCTAACTGCATAGCAGTTTCTTCATCCGCAACAGCAACAGTGACACTCAAAACTTCAGCTACCGGCCAAACCTGCTCAGTTTTAGCCTGTTGCAATACCGGAATTTCAGTAAAAGGATAATATCCCCAGTCCCAGTTTTGCTGGGTAACAAAGGTTCCTACCCCTTGATAACGCTGTAAAATACCCCGCGCTGCCAGTTCACTCAAACCTTTACGCACAGTTCCCTGACTTACATTCCACTGCCTGGCCAGATCCCATTCACTGGGCAAAGGCTGACCAGGCTTGAAATCACCATCAGCAAGCAAATGAAAAACCCGCTGCATTACAGACTGGTATAAAGGAATGTGTCTTTTAAGCGAACTGATTTTAAATCTATTGTACGACATTTCAAACTCATGTAAATAAAGTCTTATATAAGACATAAGATAACACAGAAAAACTCACTTAATATTCTCAAAAAAGCATCAATCTATTACTTCAATTAATTTAATTTTGAAAATAATTTTGCTATCATACAGCCCAAATTCTTGTAGTACAGACATATTAAATACCTTTAAGACAAGAAAAAATATTTATAGTCGTGTTTTTATTTTAAGAGGATATGTTATGAAAAAACCTGTACGCATTGCCGTGACGGGTGCTACCGGTCAGATTGGTTATGCTTTACTGTTCCGGATTGCCAGCGGTGACATGCTGGGAGCTGATACTCCGGTTATCCTGCAATTGCTTGATTTGCCTCAGTCGCAAACTGCTGCCCAGGGGGTAATGATGGAATTACAGGACTGTGCATTTCCCTTGCTTACCGATATGTTTGCAACTCATGATCCAGAATTGGCATTCAAAGATGCAGATATAGCTATCCTCGTCGGTGCACGTCCGCGCAGTAAAGGTATGGAACGCAGCGACTTATTACAGGCCAATGCCGAAATCTTCAAAACACAAGGTGCAGCACTGAATAAAGTAGCCAGCCGCGATGTTAAAGTCCTTGTTGTTGGTAATCCTGCCAATACCAATGCTTATATCGCCATGAAGTCTGCCCCTGATTTACCGGCGAAAAATTTTACCGCACTGATGCGCCTGGATCAGAATCGCGCACTTAGTCAGCTGGCAGAAAAAATTAATAAACCAGTAAGCAAAATAAAACAACTGTGCGTGTGGGGAAATCACAGTCCTACCATGTACACTGATTACCGCTTTGCTCAGATAGATAATCAAAACGTAGCAGAAATGATTAATGATCAGGACTGGTATGTAAAAGAGTATTTGCCTAAAGTAGGCAAACGCGGATCAGCTATCATTGAAGCACGAGGTCTGTCTTCTGCTGCCAGTGCCGCCAATGCAATTATTGATCAGATTCATGACTGGGTAATCGGCAGTAATGGAGAATGGGTTACTATGGGCGTACCCTCAGACGGTTCTTATGGCATCCCGGAAGAAATAATATTCGGCTTTCCCATGACTTGTGAAAATGGCGAGTACACTATTGTTCAGGATTTACCTATTGATGAATTCAGTCAGCAGCGTATTAATCAGACATTGGCTGAACTTGAAGAAGAAAAAGCAGAAGTGAGCAGCTTACTTTAAATACTGAAAATATCTCTGGCCGGCCTGAAACATCAGACCGGCTTTTTTATCACCAGTTTGTATTA
Organism: Snodgrassella sp. W8135; assembly: GCF_016101225.1. Classification (NCBI taxonomy): domain Bacteria; kingdom Pseudomonadati; phylum Pseudomonadota; class Betaproteobacteria; order Neisseriales; family Neisseriaceae; genus Snodgrassella; species Snodgrassella sp. W8135. Next base: position 805,943 of record NZ_JACFQX010000001.1, on the reverse strand, counting down.
ATGCTGATTAATACAAAACAGATTTCAATACAAATATCAGCAATATTAGCGAACTAATTACTATCAACACCAGCGCCAGACAGTTTACCCAGTATCCGAGCGTCTGTTTTTGCTGCCTTCCGAGTAAATACTTAAGCAAAACACCCAATAACATTACAAAAAGAAACAGACGCAACAAACGGCCTATCATTTATTTTCCAAAACAAGTTATATCTGTGCAAACCAGACAAAGTCGTTATAATGCCAGTTTTCTATTCTTTTAACTAATCCTATGAAAGAAATAGACAGCATTGGCATTGTAACCCCGCAAAAGTGGTCTTTTGACAGCCCGCTCACCCTGCAAAACGGTTGTATTCTGCCCCGGTTTGAATTAATGATTGAAACCTACGGCACACTTAATGCAGACAAAAGTAATGCGGTATTAATATGTCATGCCCTGTCAGGAAATCACCATGTAGCGGGTTACCATAGTAAAAATGATAAACACCCCGGCTGGTGGGATAATATGATTGGTCCCGGAAAGCCGGTTGATACCAATCGTTTTTTTGTTGTCGGCTTAAATAATCTGGGTGGCTGTCACGGCAGCACCGGGCCGTTGAGTATCAATCCGGACACCGGAAAAGCTTACGGTGCTGATTTTCCGATGGTAACTGTAAAAGACTGGGTAGAAAGTCAGTCTATGCTGGCCGACCGCTTCGGCATTGATAAATGGGCTGCGGTTATGGGCGGAAGTCTGGGTGGAATGCAGGCACTACAATGGGCAATCGACAAACCGCAACGCCTGAGACATGCATTGATTATTGCCTCAGCTCCACGATTATCTACCCAAAATATTGCCTTTAATGATGTAGCCAGACAAGCCATTCTTACCGATCCCGATTTTTGTCAGGGACAATACGCGCAACAGCAGAAAATTCCACGACGAGGTTTGCGTATCGCTCGCATGATGGGACACATTACCTATCTGGCAGAAGACGGATTGGGTAAAAAATTCGGGCGCCAGATGCGACAACCAAACTACCAGTATGATTACAACGTTGAATTTGAAGTTGAATCCTATCTTCGCTATCAGGGCGATAAATTCGCTGAAGTGTTCGATGCCAATAGCTATTTACTGATGACAAAAGCACTTGATTATTTTGATCCGGCGCGTGATTATGATGGTAATCTGGTAGCCGCAGTATCGGCAATTCAGGCCAGAATACTGATAGCCAGCTTCAGCAGCGACTGGCGTTTTTCACCCAGACGCTCACAGGAATTACTGGATGCTTTGGTAGCAGCCAACAAACCCGTGCAATATATTGCTCTTAAATCAGCTCACGGACATGATGCCTTTTTAATGGAAGATGCTGATTATCAGACGGCTATCCGCATTTATTTCAACAATATTGCCACTGAACTAACACAATGAACATATCATCAGTACCACTACGTGATGACCTGCAATTGATTTTCGACTGGATTACACCCAATAGTCGTGTACTGGATTTAGGCTGCGGAGACGGAGAACTGCTAGCCGCACTAGTCAAACACAAAAATTGTCAGGGATATGGATTAGAAATTAATACCAATAGCGTATTAGCTGCTATGCAACGTGGCATCAACGTAATACAGGCGGATCTGGAAGCCGGCTTGCAACATTTTAATGATAACAGCTTTGATATCATCGTTTTGAGCCAAACCATTCAGTCTATGCAAAATACGGAAAACATCCTGCAGGAAATGAAACGAGTCGCCGCAGAAGCTATTGTCACCTTTCCCAATTTCGGCTACTGGCGCAACCGCCTGCAAATCGCACTGGGCGGACATATGCCGGTATCCGAACGCATGCCCTATCAATGGTATAACACCCCGAACATTCATTGGTGCACCCTTCAGGATTTTGATAAATTATGTGCCAAAAATCATTTAAAAATTTTGCAACGTGCGGTGATGAGTGGAAATAAACGCATTTCTCTTTGGCCAAACTTGCTTGGTAGTCTGGCCTTTTATCGCGTAGGCTAATCATCACACAGTTAAAGTATACCGGCTGGTATCAGGTATACTTTAACAACATTATCCATTTACACACTAAAAACACACAACTCATATCCAACATAAATCAGCTAATCTGATTGATAATTACCAATCCATTTATCTATATAGTATTCTTATATAGCCACAAAAAAATTTTCTTAACTAATTTAGGCAATATTCCCGTCAAGTCTGTTTATTCATTGTGCTGCGCTAATGCGATTTACGCTTATTTATGCGAAAATTAGCCATTTTCCTATTTATTAGATCAACATGAAATTACATCAACTAGTTGCAGCTGAAGTTGAACAAGCATTCAGTGCAAACGGGCTCACAGACCAGCCAATTATTCTGCAACCAGCCAAAAATCGTGACTTTGGCGATTATCAGATTAACGGCGTCATGGGTGCCGCCAAAAAAACCAGACAAAACCCTCGCGAACTGGCACAAAAAGTTGCCAATGCATTACAGCAGAACTCACTGATTGCCATGGCAGAAGTTGCCGGCCCTGGTTTTATTAACTTAAAACTTCGCCCTGAAAAACTGGCACAATATATTAAGGACTCATTACAGGATGAGCATCTGGGTATTGCCAGAAACAGCAAGCCACAAACAATAGTTATAGATTACTCCTCACCCAATCTGGCTAAAGAAATGCACGTAGGTCATTTACGCTCCAGCATCATAGGAGACAGCCTCAACCGGGTACTTACTTTTCTCGGACATAAAGTTATTGCCCAAAATCATGTAGGTGACTGGGGCACACAATTTGGTATGCTGGTCGCCTACCTGATAGAACAACAGCAAAACGGGCATGCAGATCTCGAACTGGCGGATTTAGAACAATTCTATCGTAATGCCAAAGTACGCTTTGATGAAGATAAAAACTTTGCCGACACAGCACGTGATTACGTAGTTAAACTTCAAAGCGGAGATGCCAGCGTACTGGCATTGTGGCAACAGTTTGTACAGACCTCTTTGCAACATGCTCAGGCGGTCTATAAAAAACTTGGCCTAAAACTCTTACCAGCCGATGTAACCGGCGAGTCATTTTACAATGACCAATTACAATCAACAGTGAATGAACTTCTTGCCAAAGGTATTGCCGTTAACAGTGATGGCACTAAAGTTGTTTTTCTGGATGAATTTAAAAATCAGGATAATGAACCGGCAGCATTTATTATTCAGAAAAAAGATGGCGGATTCCTGTATGCCAGCACCGATTTAGCCTGCCTGCGTTACCGGATCAACACCTTGCACGGCAACAGATTGTTATATGTTGTGGATGCGCGCCAAAGCCTGCACTTTGATGAATTATTTATAGTTGCCCGTAAAGCCGGCTGGCTGCCTGATACCGTGCATGCGGAACATGTACCTTTCGGTACCATGATGGGTAAAGACGGCAAACCGTTTAAAACCCGTAGCGGTGACACAGTAAAATTAATGGATTTACTAAACGAAGCTGTAACACGTGCATCTGCTCTGGTTGCTAGCAAAAATCCTGAACTGAGCGCCGATGAAATCGCGCATATAGGTGAAGTCGTAGGCATAGGAGCCGTAAAATATGCAGATTTAAGCAAAAATCGTACCAGTGATTACATATTCGACTGGGACAGCATGCTCTCTTTCGAAGGTAATACTGCTCCTTACTTACAATATGCCTATACTCGTGTACAAAGTGTTTTTCGCAAAGCAGGTACCTGGGATAACAATGCTGCGATCACTCTGAACGAAGCCATGGAACAGCAACTGGCTGTAGAATTACTTAAATTTGAAGATGTTCTGAATAGTGTTGCCAATACCTCTTATCCGCACTATCTCGCCGCTTATCTGTATCAGATTGCTACCCTGTTCAGCCGCTTTTATGAAGCCTGCCCGATACTGAAAGCAGACGAAGCTACTCGCAATAGCCGGTTGCAACTTACCAGCCTTACCGGCAAAACCTTGCAACAGGGTCTGGCATTATTAGGCATAGATACACTTGAAACTATGTAACTAAAAACAAACATATCAGCAAAATAAAAATGCACTATTTAAATTTACACAATGGTGCATTTTTTATTTCAACTGACAAATAAGCTCAAAATCAGTCAGATAACATCTACAATATACTGTTTTTTACCTATTGATAAATATCATTTATCCGTAAATCATACCTTACGCATAAACTATATATCTGCATAAATACCTGTCAATAAAAGCTTACAACAGAATATATAGAATTAATTTAACTACGAATTCAGGTAAATTCGAATATCCTACCAAAGATAATTATACTTAAAATACAAAATTGAAAGCAGATAAAACAAATTTCTAAATAGTTTTTAGTCAGGATCAGGCCGATTACTTTAAAAATAATAAAAAATATACTGAGTATTTTTTAACTGCATCTGAATATAGAGACTCCAATATATAAAAGTACCTAAACTCAGTACGAATCTACTGCCAAAACAGTCATTTATACAAGTTACCAAATGCAAAAAAGGTATTGTCACGAATTCGTCACAATACCTTAATAATTCTTTGTTTCCAAAATATTTAATGGTGCGGATAAAGAGACTCGAACTCTTACGCCTTTCAGCGCCAGAACCTAAATCTGGTGCGTCTACCAATTTCGCCATATCCGCAATCAATCAGTAAAAGATTGAGCGATGAATTATAGGTTAGTTTGCAAATTGTGCCAAGTGAAATATCTTAAGCATATACAGACAGATGCAAATGAGCTGTGAATAAGCATAAATACCGTGAAGTTTCTTATTGCCCAATGCCAAGTAATAATAGTCTGAACATCACAAACTGATGATCGGCTATGCATGCCACCAGCACAGATAGTTTGATTATATACAAAAAACAGCAAACAAATAGCTCACTAACAACTAAGAGTTTAATCAAATTAGAAATCAGAAGAGAAAAATATATTGGTGGGTGATGACGGAGTCGAACCGCCGACATTCTGCTTGTAAGGCAGACGCTCTACCAACTGAGCTAATCACCCGTAAGAGAGAAAACAGCAAATATGAAATTGGCGCGGCGGACGGGGCTCGAACCCGCGACCCCCGGCGTGACAGGCCGGTACTCTAACCAACTGAGCTACCACCGCGCAAGTTTTATGCAACGCATAAAACAGAAAACTGGTGGGTGATGACGGAGTCGAACCGCCGACATTCTGCTTGTAAGGCAGACGCTCTACCAACTGAGCTAATCACCCTGTGCTGTCGAGGCGCGTATTTAATCACAGAGTAAGAAACACAGCAAGCCCTTTTTATCGCAATGTTGCACATTTTTTTTAGTTTACTGTTTTTTAAATTTAAATTTTAGGGTACTTGAAACTTGTTATTGATTATCCAATAGCAGGGGTTGGATACTCAGTTTAATTCAGACATTCAATATATAAAATTCTGCTCCTTTTTCTAATATCTCTATATTGAAAGTAGAAAATGATATTCTATATACCTGCAAAACAAACCAAAGCATATAGAACTTTTGTTATATCAAACAATACTTTCATACTCACTTAAAATTAAAAAAATATCTAAAACCAAATACAATATTTACAGCAATAAACACTTATTATCATCTTCTAAGCAATAAAATTGCTAAAAATCTATAAAATTAATTTTAAAATAAATTATTCACATTGAAATAATGATTTTAAATATTTATTAAATAAAAATAAAAAATTATTTATATAAAATTAAATAGCAATTTATAATAATAAAAATAGATAAAGAGCAATAATTAAGAATTTTACGCTAATTTATCAGCATAAACTAATCAAAGTTAATCAATCTTCTTCTAAAATAAACTATAGATTTTAATTTTTCAGATTTAAACTTTAATAGCATAAAATTGCTAAATAAGTTATTTAGCATATTAATGCCGTCGGTATTGAATCAGAAACATGACAGAGATTTTTCCTGAGTAACTATCACCGGAAAGTTAAATATAACCCTCTATTTGAATCTTTATATTTTATCTGACAATCAGCTGCACATTCATATTTTATTTTCTGTCTGTCACATAAAAAGCTTAATTGCCTAAGAATTTACTAAAAGTAAGCAACAGAAGCTACTGAACAAGGAATTCCATGAAAAAACAAAAAGATAAATTCCAAATTACCGGAACAAAACACATCACATCCGGTCGAACTTTGTGCCGCACAGTCCTGGGCCTTTTTAATCTTTTTGCTATTCCGTCAGCTTTGGCTGCGGCAAATATCTTTGCTGATATTCCGCTGCATCTGCAAAGTAAATCCATTACTACTTCGTCATATAGCGTTAAACCCAATGTTACCTTTTACATTGATGATTCAGGCAGTATGTCTATGAACATCGTACCGATTACCTATAAATGTCGGGTGAGTAAATGGATTCCCAATCCGGATGGTAAAGGGGGCAAATGGCCGCCATTTGGTAGTTATGAATACGGATTTACAAAAAAACCCAAAAATACCTCAGAAGTCAGATATAGCTGTGATACCTACCGGCGTATTGATTCCGTTAAAGAAGTACTGACAGATATCATCAAAAAATATCATGAAGATATGTACTTTGCATTTCGCCCGATGTGCGGCACCGGTGACCAGAAAAAATTCAATAAATTTTATGACACTTCTGATCCGGCCAATTATGAAAGCATGCTAAATAACATCAAAAAACTGGAAACACCATGCGACACCCCCACTACACGCCAGTTTCCTGTTATTGCGCGCAATCTGGTAATAAACAAACTGAAATATCGCTGCCAAAAATCTTATATTATTTTGCTAAGTGATGGTGAAGCTGATAATACATATTCTATTTCAGATAAAAATTTCACCAAAAATACAGATTCACGCTACGATAGCTACTTTGATCGGGATTTTGAAACTAATAACGATCGCTTAAATTTTCTTGCCCGCAATCACAATACCAATAAACCACTGCGTCTGAAATACTATACAGACAGGCTCAATAACTATAACTTTGGTGACTACATCTACACCAGTGATTACTATAGCTCAACCGGTAAATCCATTAATGCCTCACCAGTGCGGAAAAAAACTGATGATGCGGGTCAGCCGTGGAATGAAGTTGATCCAAAAACAAAAAAACGTTTTCGCCAAACTGCACAAACATTCACCATCGGAGTAGGACTCGGGCAGCGCAATACAAACGAAGCCAAAATCGCCATTCCTTATCTGGAAAATGCCGCAACGCCAAGTGGCGAATACAATGAGACAACCAACCCTGACGGACGTTTCTTTAACGCAAATTCCCGTGATGAAATTATCAGCGCTTTTGAAAAAATATTTAAAACCATCAAAGGAGAAATGACCGCATCAACCATTCAGACTACTACAACAGCTCCGACTGTAGCCATTTCCAATACCAACCAGGGTAATCTGTCGATTACCGCCAAGGTTGAAACCGGTTCATGGAGCAGCAGGATTTGTATTTACGATATCAATACCAAAAATAACAGCAGCTCATGCCCGATGCGGCCTACATACAGCAACCGGCAATTATTGCTTAATGATGGTAAATATACACATCTCTTTAACGAAAGCCTTAACAGCTTTAATAACAGCACATTTAAAATCAGCAACAATAATAAAAATCGTAATGAATGGCACGATGGCTTACTAGCATGGCTAAACCGTTCACTTACTGCTGATACTCAGAAAAAAAATGAATTTGTATTGGATTATCGTACCCGTCGCTCGCTGCCAGACTTCGGGAATACGCGGGATTTAGGAGATATTATAGATAATCCGATTCTTACAGCCGGCAATATAGAAAATAACCGCCAGCGGTATCTGATTACATCAGCTAATGACGGAATGGTCTATGTTTTCCGCTCGAGTAATAATTCCAAATTTCCTTATGATTTAAAATTTAATTACATGCCAATGGGGATTGAAAGGCAGAGTAATGACGGTTCTGATCTGGTTGCTCACTATTACAAGGATTTAACCAGCAAAAAATATGGTGTTAATGATAATTTTCCTCATCGTTTCCTGCTTAACGGAGGCATGGCGGTACAGCAAACAGATGGCAGCAACGGGCGACCACAGCAGATATTTATGGTTTCAACCCTCGGGCAAGCGGGACGAGGCGCATTTGCCATCAATATCGGCGGAAACGACATTATTACCGGCAGACCATTAGCCGGAGACAACATGCAGTCATCCCGCTGGTATGAAGATGTTTTCCTGTTCCAAACACCTAAAGGAAAAGACAATCAGTTTGGTTATACTATCGGTTCACCTGCCATTGCAAGAGTGCGGGTCAATTCAAATATTAATGCCTCAGATTCATCTATTACAGACCATATACGTCAGGCTGCATTTATCAGCAATGGCTATAACTACTCCCCCTCTCTGGCTCTGGATATCGCTGCCAAACCCTCACCTGAATCAGCTTTATATATTTACGACATACTGGGAATAGATGTAGGCACCCAGGCCTATATTCATACCGGCAGCAAAAAAGGAGATTTAATCGCCAAACTGGTTGCTCCTAATGGCAGCGGCGGTCTTTCCAGCCCGACAGTTATCGATATAGACGGAGACGGCGTAGCTGATATTGTCTATGCGGGTGATTATCAGGGTAATTTGTATCGGTTTGACTTACGTGCTCCTAATCCGTCAAATTGGAAAGTGTATAAAATCTTTACTGCTGATGGTCCCATCACTTCAGCACCCGGGGTATTTCTTCTTAAAGCAAAAGGAGCACAGCATACAAATAGCGAAATACCAACAGCAATTGTTATTTTTGGCACAGGCAGCGATATTTATCAGTCAGACCTGACAAATAAAGATCAGCAAAGTGTATATGGCATTTATGACGATCTGAGCCAGCAGGAAGTGCACGAAATCAGCAAAATCAGTCTGGTAAAACAAGAATTTATCCAAGCCGGCAATTACCGTTTACTGAGTAACTATCCGCTAAACCCGGCAGTTCATCGAGGCTGGTATTTTAATCTCAAAGAAAACACCGGTGAGCGCATTGTATCCAAACCGGTAATTGTTTCTTATGCTGGCGCAGTCCTATCGCGCACTTATAATGTAGAAAAAGAAAATAAACTGCCTGATCCGTGCAAAATTACTTCTGTCGTCCAGCGCAACTCCGTTACCACCGGTAAAATTCAGTTTAATGTAAAAACCGGGGGCGCATTACAAAGCACAGATCCGAACTTTGTATTTGATGAAGCAGCGCCGGCAGGCAGTAGCGTGAATACGGAAGGACCTTTTGGTTTTACCGTTTCAGGCAATAATAATATCGATATCGGCGGCTCATATACCCAGAAACCATTAACTGAAAAATCTCCTCCGGTAGAAAACTGCTCGCGTGCCGCCGTGATAGCAGCGACAACAGACGGGAATAAATTAACTATTAACGTCCCGCGCTGCCCGGTCAGAATTTACCGGATTTCATGGCGTGAAATAAAAGAAGGTTATCTTTAACCAAACTTATATTAATTACAACTTTTAATTAATTTTAATTTATTTTGCCGGTTAAACTATATAGTTTAACCGGCATTTTTATGACAAATATACATAAATACCAATAAATTCGGTTTAAACAGAAAAATTTCCTTTTATGAAGCCAAATAAATTTATATTTTTTATATAAATTTTACTTTTTAAATATATAAATAATTATATAAAACCAGTTAAGAAAAACATTATACATATAAACCACAGATTTCATTACACAATGAAATACATTTCAATTTTATTGACTTAAAGATTATTTTTACTTATATTATCAAACAATTTAACATTAAAATTTGTACGCTGATTTCAGCGAAATTTAATTTTCGCCAGAATCTATCCAAAATCTATTTTCAGCTTAGCAAGGTAAAGCATGAATACTGCGATTAAAAATAACAGGAAAACCAGATTTCCTAAAGGTAAAAAAGTTTTAGTTTCAGCTGTTACTGGAGCCTTAGGTATTTTTATGGCACCATATACTTATGCTACAGCAAATTCTTTCGCGGATACGCCATTACGACTTCAGCAAAAATCTATTACTCAGGAAGCTTACAACGTAAAGCCTAATATTGCTTTATTTATTGATGATTCTTCTAGTATGACGAAAGGATTAGTAAATAATCCGTCTATAAAACCAGCTAAAAAACGCTATTTTTATAAATGTATTCAAGGAACAGCGAAATCTTTATGGGACGGCAGACCTGGCTGGAAATTGAATTTAACTTTCGATCAAAAAGAAGCACTTCTTGCTAAAAAAGAAGGATGGGATTGTAAGAGATACAAAAGAATAGATGCGGCTAAAGAAATTCTTAATACTATAGTTACCGACAATCGGGATAAAATGTATTTCGCATTACGTCCTTTATGTAGCGAAACAAACAAATGGAATAATAGTTTTCATGATACTTCTAATCCATCAGAATTTAAAAAAATGATTGAGGAAATAAATAAGTTAAAAGCGCCATGCGGTACCCCAACTACTCGACAGTTCCCTGTAGTTGCAAGAAATCTGGTTATGAATCAATTGAAATACCGTTGTCAGAAATCTTATATTATCCTCTTAAGTGATGGTCTGGCTACTGCTGACTATTCAGCTTCAGATAAAAACTTTACTAACAAACCAAACAAAGATTTAGATGAATTTTTTGACAAAAACTTCGCTACAAGTGATGAGAGAGATACTTTTTTTAGAAAAAGAGATGCGCCTCAGATGATAGACAGACTGGGTTTTTATACAGATAAATTAGCAGACCCAAAAGCTCATACAGACACTGGAAAGCCAGATGGAATTCCAGTTGGTTTTGGTCCGTATATATATAGCGAAGATTATTATTCAGGAAGTGGTGGTACTATAACGCCGGGGATTTCAAAGTATTTGCGCACAACTGATGATGCAGGCAAACCGTGGAATTCAATAGATAATATTACAAAGAAACCCTTCTATCAAATTGCTGAAACATATACTATCGGATTTGCACTTGCTAACATCGATCCGGATGATAATATAAAAGATGATGATAGAGATGATCGTGCTTATTTCTATCTCGAAAATGGTGCAACACCAAAAGGACTTCATCCTAAAGGTAATTTCTTTAACGCAAATTCTAGAGATGAAATCATAGAGGCGTTTAAAACTATTTTTGACAAAATTAATGGGGAAGTAAAAACTAATGCAATTAATGTAACGACAAATGCTCCAAGTATGGGTATTTCAAGCTCATCAACAAATGATCTGGGCATTACAGCTAAAATTGAAACCGGTAACTGGAGTAGCCAGATTTGCATACATGATTTAACTAATAAAAATTCAAAAGACAAAGGACAAACAGTCGATAAAAATGATTGTAAAGTGCAACCATCTTTTACTAATAGAAAGCTATTAATTAATAATGGCAAGACTACTTATTTATATTCAAATCTGACACCAGATCAAGGCCTGGATAATAACTCATTTGAAATTAGTACGAATGCTGATAAAAATAAAAAAGAATGGCTTGATGGTCTGCTCACTTGGTTGAGCCGTGCCAAAGAAGATAAAGACATTTATCAGGATGGCTTCACTTTAAATTATCGTCAGCGACCGGATAATGCCCGTAATATGGGTGATATTATTGATAATACTATTGTAACAGCAGGCGGAATTGAGTTTAATAAACAGAAATATCTCGTCACTTCGGCTAATGATGGAATGGTATATGTTTTCCGTGCAGCAGATAATTCGAATCATCCGTATGATCTTAAATTTAATTATATGCCAATGTCTATTGAACGGGACAGTAGTGATGGAAGTGATATAGTTGGTCACTATTATAAGGATATGCTAGATAATGATTATGGTAAAGATTCTAAACATCCTCACAGATATCTATTAAACGGGGGGATCGTAGTAAGAGAAACCTCCGACAGAGAAGACAAACCAGGCGTAAACCAAATATTTATGGTATCAACAATGGGACAGGCAGGGCGCGGAGCATTTGCTATTAATATTGGCGGACAGGATATCGTTACTGGTAACAATATTGCTGCAGATAATATTGGCAGTGCGAGCTGGTATAACAATGTATCGCTGTTTCAGACACCAAGCGGTGCAAATAATCAGTTCGGCTATACTATTGGTAAGCCGGCGATTGCGAGAATAAGGGTTAACAGAGATACAAATGCATCAGATACAACAATAACAGACCATCTTCGTCAAACAGCTTTAATCAGTAGTGGTTATAACTCTAAAGATTCTAATGATGAATCCGCATTGTATATCTATGATGCATTAGGTGTTGATGTAGGCGTAGAGAGTTATCAAATAACAGGTGATCCTAAAGGTACACTAATCAGTAAAATGATTGCATCAAAAGATGGTGGCGGATTGTCCAGCCCTACAGCTGTGGACATCAATAGTGACGGGATTACCGACCTTGCATATGCTGGTGATTATAAAGGGAATCTTTATAGATTTGATTTCAGAAATCCGAATCCAAACAAATGGACTGTAAAAAAGATTTTTTCAGCTAATGCACCTATAACGGTTGCTCCGGCTGTCTATCGAGCTGCCGAAAACCTGAAAGATCCCTTAGCAAAAAACAAACTGGTCATTGTATTTGGAACAGGAAGTGATATTTATCCGTCTGATCGTGATAGTTTGCAGCAACAAACCATGTATGGAATTTACGATAATTACAACGAACAAACAAATATGTTAATTAACAAAAGTTCGTTAGTGCAACAGGTTATGACATATAAGGATGATTATAGTTATCTGACCAACAAACCTTTTTCATCAGAAAAAGATAAGGGCTGGTATTTTAACCTGAATAAAGACGGAGAACGCGTAACAGAGTCAGTACAAAAATTAATAACAACAGGTATTGTAATGACAAGATCATACTCCGTTAGCCAAAATGGTAAATTGAATGATCCTTGTGAAGATTCAACAATGGTTGAAAAAACAAATCTTGTTAGTCGTCTTACTCAGTTTAATGCACTTACAGGCGGAGCATTAACCGAAAACGACGCACACATTGTAGTAAACTCAGACTTTTCACTTGCTAACAGTTCTAAAATGGATGAAGCTATTGGAATGATGGTTTCAAATACAAATGATGGATTTGTTGATGCTTTGGATGCCGGAGGTTCGGGTAAAGAGGAAGATCCTAAAAAGCGAAGACAACCAAATAATTGTTTTCGAAAAAAACCTTTTGGGATGAATGATAAAGGTGAAATATTTGAGATTCAGGGGGTTGTTATGTGTCCCGTCAGTATCAATCGTTTATCATGGAGAGAAATTAAAACTGGTTATTTAAGCTAGGAATATTCATAAACTTCATCTGAACATAAACATTACACTCATCCCCTGAAATTTTATCTGTACAAAATTTCAGGGGATAATTTCTTATTTATGAGTTGATACCGACGAGTTGATTGTATTTGGTGATATCACCAGATGTGAATCAAAGAGTAATAACAGAATGATATGCTACATTCAAAAATAATTCAGATTGTGATTCACATGATATTTGAAGCTGTTGAAAACGTTCGGCTGCAATTTTTGCCTTTATTTCATTTTCCGGCATACAATTGCAGTTTTCACAGTAACTGTTTTCTAAGATTTTAAATTTAATCCATAATACTTAACTAATTGCAAAAATATTATGGAGAACATCCTCGATGTCATTTAATCAGATTAATCCGCAAAATGTCCGAGTTTTTCCATTTTGGTATGCAGATAATGCCGGTTTTCAGGATTTTGTCCGACATGTAAGGGAACACGATTAGTTACATGAATACCCAGTGCTTTTAGTGTATCGACTTTCTGCGGATTATTGGTCATTAACTGTACAGACTGTATGCCAAGATGATCAAGAATGTGTTTGGCCAAAGAAAAATCACGGGCATCGATGGGTAAATTCAAAGCAAGATTTGCTTCTACGGTATCCAGCCCTTCATCCTGAAGTTTGTAAGCCCGGATTTTATTCAGTAAGCCTATACCCCGGCCTTCCTGACGTAAATAAATAATTACACCTTTTCCTGCCTCCTGTACTGCTTTCATCGCAGCTTCAAGCTGGGGTCCGCAATCACAGCGTTTGGAAAATAAAGCATCACCGGTAAGACATTCAGAATGAATTCGTCCGAGTATATCTTCTCCTGTAGAAATATCACCTACGGTAAGAGCAATGTGTTCCTGCCTGTTGCGTACATCTTCAAATCCGTGCATGGTAAATTCACCCCATTGCGTTGGTAAACGGCAGGAAGCAATAAAGCGTACAGGACTATTATCTTGTATGTGGTTTTGATATATTTTTGACATAATATTTATCCCTTGGTATGTGTTGTGGCAGCGTTATGCAAATTATGCATCAGTGGTGTAATTACCATTGCCAGGGCAATCCAGTCGATAAGTTCCGTATCGGAAATGGCATCTTGCTGCTGATGAGCGGCAAACAATACACCCAGTACTTGCCCTTCTTCACCAGTAACAGGAACAGCCAGCTGTGAAGCCCCGCTTTGTTCTCCTGTCAGACTGCTGTCATTAATCCACATTTGTACATTATTTATCTGGTTCAGCCAGCCAGTAGAAGCTGTACGTGCAAACAAATACTGATTTACCTGCTGCTGATCGCAGTTTATTACAGCGGGAAAATGATACCCGCGTGCCAGTAGCCGGCATAACTTCCCTGTTTCATTATTTCCTTCATATAAATATAAAGCAAATACATCATTATGATGCCGGCTTGCTATTGAATCGAAAGCCAGATATAGCTGGCGCAAGGTATATGCACTGTTCTCATTGGCTGTAAATAAGTCTGCCGGATGAATCTGGTATAGTGAATCTGGACTTAAATTGAATTTACGAGCCAGACTAAATCCGTTTTCTTCATACCATAGCACAGACATATCGATTTCTGCCTGAGCAAGCTCCAGTACAGATTGCGCAACCAGCATTGCCATCCGGACTTCCTGCTCTGGTAATTTTAATCCTTGCGTTTGCAGGTAATCACGCACCTGAGCGCATGTCATACACTTCCTTACTTTTTTCTTTGCAAACAGGTATTGTAACCGAAAACGATGCAGATACCGGATAGCAAAAGCTCAGGCATCTTAAAGCAATTTATATTTTTTATTCATTTTATCCGGTATAAGCAGAACCGACATTATTATGGCAGTATTAGCACTAAGCAATTTACTTTTCATTACCTTAATGGAATTTACTGTGTTAATTTAATTCTGGCTAATTAAATTATAGTTAAGTACTTGTATTATTTAAAATTTAAAAGAATAATAAAGCTACCGTAGATTCACGGTAATTATTGAAAAGGAGTTGTATATGAGCAATCTGAAACCCGGCGATAACTCCGGAACCAATGGCGGGATTTATCAGGAAGTTGATCAGCATGGCCATGAGCTGGATAATTTTGCCACGATTAAAGACCATGAAAAAGCACCTCCAACCCAGCATCCGGGTAATACCTGGAAATTAAAAAACAGGACTCCTGACGGTAAACATTAAATATTTTCTGCTATTAAGCTGTCTGAATACATATATGTATTTTTTCGGATAAACTATATTTACAGCTTGTATCAATGTAATCAGGCAGCTTTCTTTTATTTAATCCTGATCATGTTACTTGATTAGAAAAATCAGTCTTATATCAATTGATATTATTTGCCGCTTTTTTCAGAAAAAAAATCTTACAACAGTACGAATTGATGGAATACTTTGATATTAATCTGTTTATTTTGTTTTATCAAAGTTCCATCTGAATCATCAAATCTTCTTTGAATATCAAGCTATTTTTATTCTCTGATTCAATATTTCCGCTTAAAACAGACAAACTAAACTGGTTTTGCTCCGAATCCGGATAAACGTTCAGCATAAATATGCAACACCGAAACTGATGTACTTTATTTTATTTTTATGCTTAGTTTATGTTTTTTATTAATAAATATTAATATCCGGTTTCAAATACTATCTGAATCAAAATTTAATTTTTAAGTTTGTCTGATAAATTACTTTACTTTACGGCTGTACAGATATTTAAAACCTATATTAACTATAAGCATCAATATTGTTTTTATCATTATTATTTTGGCTGGATAAAGCTAATTAATAGAGAACAATATTTGTTATGGATAATAGTTATAAAGTTAAAGAAAAAATAATATATTGTTCACATACATCGAAGGTATTAATCCATGAAGAAACACAGTACATGATTAATCTGATCCATTAAAACTTAAACATTTTAAATATTTAATTTATTAAATAAAATTATAAATTACGGATTTTTTTATGACTTTTCCACAAATACTATCTTTGGTATTGCTGGTACTGATATTGGTATTATCAATCTGGCGGCATGTAAATATAGGCTTACTGGGTTTTTGTGCAGCCGCAGTAATGGTTACAGCAACACAATTCTATGCGGTAACTGGTTCAGCGACAACACCAGGCTCGGCACTCCTACTGACTTCTAAATCAGTATTCGAGCATTTTCCGGGTTCAATCGTTACTTTACTCATTGGTGTATCGCTGCTTTTTGGGCATTTCGAACGCAGCGGAAGTCTGAGCTGGCTAACGGATAAAGTATATAAGGCAATTGGTGAACATACTTTACTGATTCCGTGGGTTGGCTACATGATTGGTTTGTTTATTTCTACAGCCGGCGCTTTTTCTACTGCGACAATTACATTACTGGTACCGGTTATTGCGGCTTTAGGCAGACGTATGCCAAAAATATTCTTCATCAGTGAAGTCGCTGCAATTGTGGGCGCCAATACTTGTGCTTTATCTCCGATTAATCCGGTAGGTACGGTTATTCGTGACTCTGCAAATCATGCCCAGGTCAATTTTAACGGATGGCTGTTATGGTTACTGGGCACAATAGTTAGTGTCAGTACTGTATTGGTATTGCAAATAATTTTTAGTCCTAGTCGCATGCAGGACAGTACGAATGGAAAAAAACCGGCTCGTGGTCTGGCTTTACTGAAACCTGTTGCCATTGATAATAATGATAAAGGACAACTGAATCCTGCCTATGCAATTTGCTCAACATTATCTGTATTGCTCTTTATCACTCTGGTGGTATTTGCAGGTACTGACGTGGGATTAACAGCAATTTCTCTGGCTGTATTATTGCTGTTATTGTTTCCGGAATATAGTAAAAATTTAGCCAGAAATATCCCCTGGAATGCTGTGGTAGTAATCAGTGGTTTACTGGTGTTTATTGGTACGATGATGTCGGTACATACCATGGATGCATTAGAGAACCGTTTACTTGGTATGACTACCAATCAGATAATTTTATTATTCATTATTAGGTATTTAACTACCAGTCTGAGTAATGTTGAATCTTCTACTATTGGTGTGATCAGTCTGATGACACCTATGATTTTTACGATATTCGGCGGTTCAGCGCATATGTCGCTGATTCTGGCTGCCTGTGTAGTGCTAACCATTGCTTTTTTCATTGTTCCGATTATTCCGGGGTTAACAATGATTTTGCCGGCAGTGATGCTTTAGCTTTAAGTTAAATGCTGCCGTTTGGCTTCTGTTAAGGCCGGTTACAGGATTCTCATCGCTGTACTGTATATAGATATCTGAATTCAGACTAACAGATCTATTCTCTTTGATTTAACATTAAAAAAGATATCTTATACTTTACTTTACATAAAAAGTGATTTTTTATATTATTTTATAAAGAATATATATTTTTTAAATCTAATTATATGACAATTTAATGATATCCGTATATTAGCTGCAGGCTGAAGAGTTCTCTGAATCCGAAATAAATACAAATGTTATTTATTGTGCGATTTTCAGCATATTCATTCTGAAACAATAACCATTCAGGACACTTTATGAACTTACCACAAATTTTATCGCTTATATTACTGGTTGTGATTTTGGTTCTGGCAGTCTGGCGACATGTCAATATTGGTCTTTTAGGTTTTAGTGCTGCGGCGATAATGGTTATGGCGACAACTGCAATTGCTGATGGTTCTGATACAAATACAGTCTTAAGCAGCAAGGATGTACTCAGTCATTTTCCCGGAGCCATTGTAACGCTGTTAATCGGTGTGTCCTTACTTTTTGCTCATCTGGAAAAAAGCGGTGGCTTAAGCTGGTTTACAGATCAGATTTACGCAAAAATGGGGCATCGCACTAATATTGTTCCTTGGATTGGCTATTTTATCGGATTTGCGATTTCGACAGCCGGTGCCTTTTCTACGGCATCGATAACGTTGCTGGTTCCGGTTATTGCTGCTTTAGGCAGAAAACATCCCAGATTATTTTTCATCTGTGAAATGGCAGCAATTATTGGTGCCAATACTGGTGCACTTTCACCTATTAATCCTACTGGTCAGGTTATTCTGGATGCAGCAAAAAAAGCACATGTTGAGTATAGTCCGTGGCTGGTCTGGTTTCTGGGAATGTTAATCAGTTTTGTGCTGGTTATTGCCCTGCAAATTGTATTTCAGGATAAAAGAGTAGTCGAAACAAGTGATTCTAAAGCGCCTGAAAAAGGCTTTGTACTGCTGAAACCAATTAAACAGGAAAATGGTGATAACCATCAGTTACAGCCATTTTATGCAATCTGTTCTACTATTGCGGTATTGATTTTTCTGATATTAGTGATATTTGCTAAAGCCAATGTCGGTCTGACTGCTCTGACGCTGGCAGTAATTATGATGCTGTTTTTTACGCAGCAAAGTAAAGATTTTGTGAAAAAAATCCCATGGAATGCTGTAGTGGTTATTAGTGGTCTGCTGGTTTTCATCGATACCATGATGCAGGTAGATACAATGAAAGCGGTAGAGCAAGGTCTGCTCAGTATGACCAGCAGTAAAATTGCTTTATTGTTTATGCTCGCTTACCTGACTACGTTCCTGAGTAATGTGGAGTCCTCTACTTTAGGTGTTATCAGCCTGATGATTCCGATGGTATTTACGATTTTTGGCGATTCTCCGCAAATTTCTTTGATTCTGACTGCCTGTGCGGCACCAGCTATGCTCAGTGTCGTTAATCCGATTCATATTGCCGGTACTCTGGTGGTAAGTGTGACCGAAGAAAAACAGCAGGAAATGATGTTTAAACGTTTACTGATTATTGCCTTTGCTACAGTACCGTTTTTTCCCGGGCTGGCTATGATTGTTCCGGCGCTGATGATGTAATATCAATATTATTTAAAAACGCTCCGCTTTAAAGCAGAGCGTTTTATATTTCTGCACAGCAGATATTTATCTGCCTGTTAAATATTCTTTAAGATGGTTTGGATTCAGCCTGCTTTTTTCCAAAGGCTGTTTTGCTTATTAATGCTGGCTGATGGAACTGCCAGCTGCATGTTTGCAAAAAACCAGTTAACAAGCTGATTGGACTACGGCACAATGATCATCTGTTTTCTGTTAATACTTTTTTATATTTTATATGCAAATTTATTTGGTTGGTGGTGCAGTAAGAGACAAGTATCTGCAGCGGCCGGTGGTCGACCGCGACTGGGTAGTGGTTGGCGCAGATGCAAAAAAAATGCTGGAAGCCGGGTATCAGCCCGTAGGCAAGGATTTTCCGGTATTTCTGCATCCGCAAACTCATGAAGAATATGCGCTCGCACGTACCGAACGTAAAGTATCTGCCGGTTACAATGGCTTTACTTTTCATGCAGCGGCAGATGTGACGCTGGAGCAGGATTTACAACGACGCGATTTAACCATTAATGCTATGGCCGAAGATGCATCGGGTAATCTGATTGATCCATATAACGGGCTGGCTGATTTACGCTGCGGTATATTACGTCATGTCAGCCCTGCTTTTGCAGAAGACCCGGTACGTATCTTGCGCATTGCCCGATTTGCAGCGCGTTATGGATTTAAAGTAGCCGATGAAACTATGGCACTGATGTGCCGGATGGTAAATAATGGTGAGGTAAATGCTCTGGTTGCCGAACGGGTATGGCAGGAACTGGCTAAAGGGCTGATGGAAAAGAATCCGCGGCTGATGATAGACGTTTTACGTGCCTGCGGTGCGCTGAAAGTAATTTTACCAGAGGTTGATGCGTTATTCGGCGTACCGCAACGCGCTGATTTTCACCCTGAAATAGATACCGGTGAGCATACTTTACTGTGTCTGCAATATGCTGCTGAAAATGATTATTCACTGGAAGAACGTTATGCTGCTCTCACTCATGATCTAGGCAAAGCACTGACTCCGGTAGATAAATTACCACGCCACCCCGGACATGATTATGCCGGAATAAAACCCGTAGAAGCGGTAAACCGGCGCTGGCAGGTACCCAAAGCCTGTGCGCAATTGGCATTACTGGTATGTGAATATCATATCAGGTTACATAGTGTCAGCCAGCTTAAACCCAAAACGGCTCTGGATATTCTGAAAAAAACCGATGCACTACGCCGTCCGGATCGATTCAGACAGATTTTGCGTGTATGCCTCGCTGATATACGCGGACGCCTCAGATTTGAACATCAACCATATCCTCAGCAACAGCACTGGCTAAATTTACAGTCTGCGGCAATGGCAATTGATGCAGCATCAATTGCCCGGACAGTGGCTGAACCGCAGCAGATAGCTCAGGCAATTGATCAGGCAAGGCTGAATCAGATTCGCCCGATACAGAACGCATATCGTCAATCTCAATCACACGGCTATTAATTATGTCATCTTCAGCACTTATTACTCAGTTGTCGGACAAGCTACACAAGCACAAACAACAAGCGGCAGAAATATACCGGCAGCGCAGGCATCCGTTTGTCTATTTTCGCCAGCATACCGGAATAATTGCTGATGTGCTGTCCACACTGTGGCAGGAATTGTTTGCCGGCGAAGAAATGTGTCTGCTGGCAATAGGTGGATTCGGACGCGGCGAAATGTATCCGTATTCGGATATGGATATTGCTATTGTCAGCAGAAATCCGATTGATGACGATATTCAGCAAAAAATTGGTGCTTTTATTCAAATATTATGGGATATCCATTTACAGCCCGCCCCTAAGGTGGGAACAATTAATGAGTTATGTGAAAGTGCCCGGGTTGATTTAACGGGTGATTCAGCCTTACTGGAAAGCCGGTATTTATGCGGCCGGCAGGATCTGGCTGCTGAATTGATTCATCAGCTTGATTTACAGCGGGATGTGGCTGCTTTTATCGAAGGTAAAATACTGGAACAGCGGCAACGATATACTAAAGCAGCCGGTGAAGCCAGTCTGCTGGAAGCCAATGTAAAAACTACTCAGGGCGGTTTACGCGATATTCATACTTTATTGTGGCTGGCAAAAGTTCAGGGATTACCCCCTCAGATTCATCAGCTGATGAAAAATGCTATTCTGAACCGAACTGAAGCCAGGCTGTTACTGAGCTGCCAGAAACAGCTGGCCAGAATCCGTATTGAGCTGCATCTGACTGCCAGACGGGCTGAAGACAGATTGATTTTTGATTTACAAACTCAGGTAGCACAGAATCTTGGCTATCGCGATGATGCAAATTCCCGGGCCAGTGAAAAACTAATGCATGATTTTTATCGTGCACTAAAAGGCGTGAAACAACTCAGTGGTATTCTGGTACCTATGCTGCGCGACCGCGTCTATGCTTCTCTGCCGCGTGTAGTGGTTAATCTGGATCAGCATTATTATCAGGTAGGTAATATGCTGGCAGTGCATAATCTTGAACTTTTCTCGCAACAGCCTGAGCATATATTTACCATTTTACGTGTTGCTCAGGAACACAATGACATAATTGGTCTGGCACCAAAAACCCTGCGTGTATGGTGGGCGGCTGCACACCAGCTGGTGAATGAAGAGTTTTATCAGAATCCGGCAAATCGCGAATGCTTTGCCGGATTCTTCAAACACGGGGAGGGCCTGACTCATTTATTGCGCTTCATTAATCTGTATGGTGTGCTCGGCCGGTATTTGCCGGCATGGGGAAAAATAGTCGGTCTGCTGCAACATGATTTATTTCATATTTATCCGGTAGATGATCATATTTTAATGGTGGTACGCAATATGCGGCGTCTGGCTATGGAACAGCACAGCCATGAACTGCCTTTTGCCGCAACATTAATGCATACTTTTGCACGCAAACATATTTTGTATATGGCTGCACTGTTTCATGATATTGCCAAAGGCCGTGGTGGTGACCATGCACAAAAAGGCGTAGCCGATGCCCGCTCCTTTGCCGAAGATCATTTTCTGGATAGTGAAGAAAGCGATTTACTGGCGTGGCTGGTAGAACAGCATCTGCTGATGTCAATGACAGCACAGAAAGAAGATATTCAGGACCCTGAAGTGATTACCCGATTCAGCAAACAGGTTAAAACTGTTGAACGGCTCACTGCTTTATACCTGCTGACCGTAGCAGATATCCGGGGCACCAATCCGAAAATCTGGAATTCATGGAAAGCCAGTTTGCTGGAAAATTTATATAAAGCCACGCTGCATCAGCTCAATGGTAAACAAAGTAACCGGCACACGACTATTCTTGACCGCCGGCAACAGGCAATGCATGAGTTAAATCAATATCACATCAGCGAATCACAGCAGCGCCAATTGTGGCATATTCTCGGTCAGGCTTATTTTGCCCGCCATGAGTGGCAGGATATTTTATGGCATTTATCAAAAATTATTAATTACGAACAGCAGGCTCAGGCACACAGCCAGATGCTGCCAGATAATGATACCTTGAAGGTGATGGTTTATATGCCTAACCGCCCGAAACTCTTCACTGAGCTGGCTTCGGTTTTCAGTGAAGCAGGGATGAACATTCTGACTGCCCGCGCCTATATCACCGAACACAACTTTATTCTGGATACTTTTATTCTGCAATTTCCGCCGAATCTCAACCCGAATGATTATCTGACCATCCAGAATAAAACCGAGCTGGCGCTTAATCAGTTTGTAAATGGTAATTTGCCGATGTCTGCGAGTAATCCGGCCAGTCTGAGCCGACGTAGCCGTCATATTCCGATTGCACCGCGAATCAGTATTGATGAAGAAGATAATCCCGGCTGGTACAGCTTGCACATTATTACAGCAAACCGGCGTTTTTTACTTGCCAACATTGCTGCTGTTTTATCCGATTTAAATATCAGTATTCGCTTTGCCAAAATCACTACTCTGGATGAACGGGTAGAAGACAGTTTTCTGGTATATGCACCTCAACTGGCCGACACTCAACAGCAATTGCAGCTTAAAAATGCCCTTCTGGATCAATTACTGCGCTAAGCAATGATAACGGGAAACAGGTAATGAACAGTTTTCAGATTGATAAAAATATTCTCAGCCAGTGGCAACGGCAGGCAAACAGACAGTATCCTGCATTATGTCAGCAACGTCCATCTCAGAGCCATAAGGGTACGTTTGGCACGCTGGGTATTCTGGGTGGTTCAGAAGGCATGGCCGGTTCGATTATTCTGGCCGGAATAGCTGCACTGCATTGTGGCTGCGGTAAAGTATGGCTTGGTTTTCAGCAACCAATATTACCAATGCCAATACTAAGCCAGCAGCCAGAAATTATGTTAAATACCGCTGAACGGCTTTTACACCGTTCCGATATTACCGCATGGGTGATTGGCTGTGGTCTGAGTACCTCAACTACGGCACTGGCAACACTGACTGAATGTCTGCAACAGAAACATATGATGGTAGTCGATGCCGATGCACTGAATTTACTTGCTCAGCAGCCTGCTTTACTGACTGGCAGGCAAAATAATCAAAATGTTGTTTTAACGCCGCATCCGGGAGAAGCTGCACGCTTACTGCAATGCAGTATTAATGAAATTCAGAATAACCGTTATCAGGCCGCACGCCAGCTGGCGCAAAAATATTCAGCATGGATAGTTTTAAAAGGTCATCAGAGTCTGGTTGTTTCACCTCACGGCCAGATACAGCAAAATGAAACCGGCAATCCGGGACTGGCAACAGCAGGTAGCGGTGATGTCTTAGCCGGCATCATCGGCAGTTTGCTGGCTCAGCAAATCCCACCGGAGCAGGCAGTATCAGCCGGAGTATGGTTACATGGTGCTGCGGCAGATATTCTTGCTGCCAATGATACCGGTCCTATAGGTTTATGCGCCGGTGAAATAGCTACAGCTGCACGCTGGCTGCGCAACCGTTTAACAGAATCTATCTGAAAAACAAAACAGATGGTTAGATAGCCATCTGTTTTATCCGTTTATCCGCTTTTAGATTTCGGAAACTGCATTATTTATCTGTTAAAGCCCAGTCTACTGCTGCAGTAGCATGAATTGCCGTAGTATCAAATACCGGTACCGGACTGTCATCCTGCGAAACCAGTAACATAATTTCGGTACAGCCAAGAATGATGGCTTGAGCACCCTTATCAGCCAGACGCCGGATAATCTGGCGGTACTGCTGGCGTGATTCTTCACGTATGATACCTGATACCAGCTCTTCATAAATAATTTTATGTACTGTCTGACAATCTTTATCATCAGGAATCAATACCTCTAAACCAAATTTTTCTGTAAGCCGGCCTTTATAAAAATCCTGCTTCATGGTGAATTCGGTACCCAGTAAGCCAACTTTTTGCAGCTTCTGGCTGCAAATTTGCTTAGCTGTTGCATCAGCGATATGCAGCAAAGGTATTGTTATACTATTCTGTACCTGTTCAGCCATACGATGCATGGTATTGGTACAAATTACAATACACTGTGCTCCGCCCTGCTCCAGCTGTCGTGCTGCTGTACACATATTTTCAGCCAGTTCACCCCATCGTCCCTGATGCTGCAAAGCTTCGATTTCGGCAAAATCTACAGATAACATGATGCTGCGGGCTGAATGCGTACCACCAAGACGCTCACGTACTTGTTCATTAATCATGCGGTAATATTCAGCAGAACTTTCCCAGCTCATGCCACCGAGCAACCCAATGGTTTTCATGTTTTCCCCTTGTTCGTTTAAAAAATTATTTACTTAATAGCTGAAGAATTTCTTTTGGCTGCTCAACAATATAATCGGCTGGCCATTGCGATATGTTATCTTCTGCACCGATATATCCCCAGTTCGCCAGCACTGTAATCATGCCGGCATTACGTCCTGCCTGCATATCACGCTCTGCATCACCGATATACAGGCAGTTTTCGGGAGCTACGCCAATGTGACGGCAGGCATAGAACATGGGTTCGGTACTGGGTTTCGGCGCACTGGTGGTATCTCCGCTTACGATTACAGCCGGTTCAATACTGCATCCGAGTTTTGGTACCAGACGGTCAGTAAAAACATGCGGCTTATTGGTAATAATCCCCCAGGCTATGTTCTGTTCGGCCAGTTTTTCTAATAACTCATTGATGCCGCCAAATAAAACTGTCTGATCAGTAAAATGCAGTTCATACTCAGCCATAAAATCCTGCCTCAAAGCTGCAAACGCAGGATTATCAGGCTGCATACCTGTACCGAGTTTAATCAGTCCTGCTGCACCATGGCTGGCAACCGGACGAATCTCTGCCATAGTTTTAGGCGGTAAATTCTGCTTTTTCAGCACATTATTAAGGGCTATCCCTAAGTCTGGCGCCGTATCGGCCAGGGTACCGTCCAGATCAAATAACACAGCTTTAATCATGATTTTCTACCTGAAATATGGTCTGATAATCTGATTATATTGTATTAATGAACATGCTGACCGGCAACAGAAGGAATACAGCATAAAAGATTATTGCTGTGTTTATGTGCTGCGCTTTCTGTCTGCACTGTAACATGATGTATATCATGTTTGAGCAATACTTCTGCAAGCTCATTAACCAGTTTCTCTGCTTCCGTTATCGTTAATGTACCATCAACAACAATATGGCAGGATAAAGCATTCATATTGCTGGTAATGGTCCATGCATGTAAATCATGTACTGCTTTAATTCCCGGCATATCCTGAATCACTCTGCCCAGCTGCTCCAGCTCAATTGTATCCGGTGTGCCTTCCATCAGAATACGCAAAGTGGTTTTCAGGATTCCGATTCCACTGTAAGCAATCAG
Organism: Snodgrassella sp. W8135; assembly: GCF_016101225.1. Taxonomy (NCBI): domain Bacteria; kingdom Pseudomonadati; phylum Pseudomonadota; class Betaproteobacteria; order Neisseriales; family Neisseriaceae; genus Snodgrassella; species Snodgrassella sp. W8135. The sequence goes on along the minus strand of NZ_JACFQX010000001.1, from coordinate 779,965 downwards.
GCAGGCTACCACTATACTTGCTACCGGGTCAGCCCAGCGCCAGCCAAACAGCATCATCAGTACAGCCGCGGCAATAGCACCCACCGAACCGAGTAAATCACCCAGTACGTGTAAAAACGCCCCACGCATGTTTACATTATGTTCTGTTTCACTACTGCTGTGCATATACCAGGCAATAATAATATTTACCAGTAAACCAATCGTACTGATAACCAGCATGCCCCGGGTAGCAATATCCGGCGGATTAACAAAACGACCTATGGCTTCATAAACAATCATGACTGCAATTACCATTAGCGCCAGACCATTTACTGCCGCCGCAATAATTTCAAAGCGTTTATAACCAAAGGTCTGCCGACCGTTTACCGGTCGCTCACTCAGGTGAAATGCGATTAACGACAGTGCCAGTGCCAGTGCATCCGAAAACATATGACCAGCATCCGACAGCAGTGCCAGACTATTGGTTAACCAGCCGCCAATAATCTCTACCACCATATATGCACCGATAATCAGCAGTGAAATACTTAAAACTTTTTTATCTGCACTATGTGCACCAAGGTGATGATGGTGATGATGAGTTTCATCATGTTTATGCTCATGTGTATGGTTATGGTCGTGGTCGTGGTCGTGGTCGTGGTCGTGCATAGTATTCCTTTAAATATTGTCTGATACCATTTAATACGTTAAACCCTGACATATGGTAAAAGTCAAATGTGAATATCAGCAGATTTCAGCTCAGATCATTCTGGAATCCATAGTTAATATTTATATACATACCGGCAATAAATTTTTTACATAATTTGATAATAGCAGAAAACACAGAAATTTTGCCGGTGTTTACTCTGGCTTCGTGCGGAGAAATATTGATATCAGCAAAAGCAGTAAATATTTTTAATATGTTTATTATTTAAATAATAAATTTTTATTTATTAATTTCCTTACATTGTTTCACATATCAAGGTAAAATACTTGTATGTACAAGTCATGTTCAGTGAGCTACTGAATCATTAATAGACTTGAGAATTGACAGCCAATTCAGATTAAGCGAAAAGAATACATATTCCGGTTTGCAGTGTTTATATTTTATGAATATGTATTTTTCATTCACACTGAGAATACTTGTTTATTCTGGTAATGTGAGATTTTTTGTAAGCTTATTCATAATACCGGATCATTGATTGATTATATGCTTTTACAAAACAAATATTGTATGCATATATTAGCTGCCGGAAATAATCCGGATTTAAGCATAAACATGAATTAACTGATTCTCAACTGTTGCTTTTCTTATTATTTATGTTTGGCATGGTTTAACAATCACTACTTTCTGACTGTTTATCTGTTTCATGTTTAGTTTTATATCTATTGAATTCGGCCTTTCATTTATTGTCTTTTTCTGTCTTTACTGGCTGTTGGGCAGCAAACCGAAACTGCAAAATCTGCTTTTACTGTGCACCAGTTATCTGATTGTTTATTTGTGCGGAAAAATACAGGCACTAATTGCATTACTGCTATTTACGGTATTTATTTATGCCACATCTGTACGAATAGTTCATGCCGCTAAACCCAGAATATGGCTGATAACTGCAATCATATGCACTATTCTGAATCTGGCATTATGGAAGTATTTTGATTTTTTCCGCACCTCTGTCAGCTATGGCCTGGAAAGTTTGAAACTGAGTTCCGACTGGCTGTCGGGTATCATATTACCGCTGGGACTGTCCTACTACTCATTTCAGGCCATCAGCTATCTGGTTTCGCTTTATCAGGAGCGATGTCACAATCAGCCTGCCGGTAAAGTTTTTACATTACCGGGTCTGGCCCTGCATCTGGCTTTTTTCCCTACTATTACTGCAGGCCCGATTGCACGCGCCTACGATGCACGCGGGTTAACGGATATATATAAACAGCCCTGCGGCATGGCAACACAAATCTATACTCCGCAACGCCGCAGAATTCTGGCACCTACTCTGGCATTGTGTCTGATTGTAATGGCTTTAATGAAAAACTGGTGGCTGTCCGGCTGGATTGCCGACAACTGGGTAGATCCGGTATTTGCCAATCCCATGCAATATCATAGTCTGGAAATACTGGCTGCCATATATGGCTATACTGTTCAGCTGTTTTTTAATTTTTCCGGTTACAGTGACCTGATGATTGCGATGGGGCTGCTACTGGGATTTCGCCTTCCGGTAAATTTCCGCACACCATTACTGGCACACAATATCCGCGAATTCTGGCTGCGCTGGCACATCAGCTTATCAACCTGGATACGGGATTATATTTATATTCCATTGGGCGGCGGCCGACATGGAATGGCTCGCACTCAGCTTAACCTGCTGATAGCGATGGCATTATCCGGAATCTGGCACGGGACAGGCTGGCATTTTTTAATCTGGGGCTTATTGCATGCAGCCGGGATGATCTTGCTTAATCTGGGCGACTGGCTGTACAGTCGTCTGCGTCATTGTGAATTGAATAAAGCTCGCGACGCTTTGAGTAAAAGTAGCCGGCCAGCTAAAATTGTCAGCATAGTTGTGACTATACATTTTGTATGTTTTTGTTTTATTTTTTTCCGCGCACCTACACTTAACGATGCTATGCTTTTGTTACACGCATTGCTTTACAACAATATTAATGTACCTCTGAGTACCAATCCGTTTTATTTTTTTAGTTTGTTATTGCTGGCATGGACACTGTATCCATTTCTGGCAAAATTTACCAATATGTTATACAAGCGCGCGGATTCTTTGCCACGATACCGTCTGATTCTTCCTTTATTACTGTTAGTGGTTCTGGTATTAATCTGTGCGCCGGCTGGTATTCCGGGATTTATCTATGCCAATTTCTAAATATCGCCGCGTGCCTTCTTACCGCAAAAAGGGAAGTAAAAAAAAGTTTTCCCAGTTCAGGGAAATAACAGATGTTAGTGTAAAAACCATCACGACCGTACCTATTGTCGTTGCAAGTGAAGAAACAGAAACCAGAGAGCGCCCAAAGAAAAGTAATAAACAACAATTTCGTTTTGTTTTACTATTCTTTCTCATCACTGCAACTATTTCACTTTGGCTGATGCAAAATTCTGTCATCGCCTATTATCAGCAAACTTACCACAGCAATAGTATTTTAACGAACCTGAAACAGCAGACATGGTGGCAAACAGGCAGCCATGCCGGCGAAACACTTAATAACGGTGTCAGCCAGCTTAATCAGTATATCAAGTCTGCTAACCTCAGCATCATCACTGCTTTTAATGATAATTATGCCTATACGGACAGCTATAAAGCCAAATTGCAGCAACAACTAAAACTTGCACAGGAACAGCATCGGTTAGCCCAGAAAAAAGCAGCAAAAGAAAATGATATGAAAGCAGCCTTTACGCTTATAGCTGCTGATGAAGTGTTTTTTGCCGGTGATTCATTAATGCAGGGAGTGGCACCGCATGTGCAAAAATGGCTCAGTGATGTTTATGGTATTAAAACCATTAACCTGAGCAAACAGAGTACCGGATTAACCTATCCGAGCTTTTTTAACTGGCCGCAAACTATTGCAAATACGCTGGATAATAATCCGCATATCAAAATACTGGTTATGTTTCTTGGTCCTAATGATCCATGGGATATTCCTGATCCGCATAACGGCAGCAGATTTGTCAGCTTCGCATCTCCTCAATGGGAAAGTATTTACCGCAACCACATCAAAACGATTATGGATAGTGCTCGACAGCATCAGGTCACCGTTTTGTGGCTGACTCCGCCAAGTATGAGAAAACAGAAATTGAATGAGCAAATGATTTATCTGCGTCAGATTACAGCCGATGAAGTAAGCAAAAATCATGGATATGTCGTAGATACCCGCGCAATGCTGGGTAGTAATGGTGATCAATTTTATGATACGGTAACGCAAACCGATGGAAAAAAAATTAAAACCCGCAGTTCAGACGGGATTCATTTTACTGTGACCGGGCAAAAAATTATTGCCCAAAATATTTTTAACCGCTTTAACCTGCCAGCACAAACTATGGATAACGATTCAACAAATGTACAGTAAAAAACATTTTGTCATTTTAAGTTGCTGCCTGTCGATCATGGCCTGTTCAGCAGATCCGGTTCCGGCAAAATCTGGCCGCAAACAGGTATCAGCATCTTCGCAGAATAATCATGCTGCTCAGATAGCCCAGGCATTACAGAAAAAAAGCATCAATATAGTACAAATCGGTGATTCACATACAGCAGCGGATTACCTTACTGATGCTGCCCGTATGTATTTACAGCAGCAATTAGGCAATGGCGGTCCCGGCTGGGCTATGCCGACTCAGTTTCCGGGTTTACGTCTGGCGCGTTTTACCTATCAGAATCAGGGCTGGCAGGCTATCTCCAGCCGTACCGATACCAGCCAGAATTATGCACTTGGCGGTTTGGTAGCTGTTCCTTCTGTGGGGGCTGTGATGACCATCAAAACACGTGGAGAGCCCGAAGCCGAACAAACGGTTACCGTCACTATCCGTCAGGGACCGAATGATGAAGATTTAACGATTACCGACAGTAATGGTAAACAGATTGAACTTGGCGCACAACCCAAAGACAATCAATGGCATTTCAGTCAGTTTAATGCACGTTTTCCGATTACCGTTACCGCCGGTATGAATTTTCAGACAGCCATAGGCGGCTGGTGGGTACGTAATCAAAACCGTCAGGGTGTGGTATTTTCTGCTCTGGGAATTAATGGAGCCCAGCTTACTCAGTGGCAACGCTGGAATACTCAGGCATGGCAGCAGGAGTTGAATGTTATTGCTCCTGACCTGATTATTCTTGCCTACGGTACCAACGAAGCCTATAACGGAGTTGAGATTGAAACCGTTAGACAAAATCTGATTGAAACTATTAACCGCATTCGTGCGGCCTCACCCAACAGCGCCATTATGATTCTTGGTGCACCGGAAAGCCTGAAAAGTACAGCCGGCTCATGCGGCGTACGACCGGAAAAACTCACTGAATTACAGGAAATGCAAAAAGAAGTGGCACAAAGCCAGCAGGTATTTTTCTGGGACTGGCAGGCTGTAATGGGTGGTGAATGCAGTATGAAACCATGGATTAATCAGGGACTGGCCCGCAATGATGGTGTTCACTTTACCTCAAAAGGTTATCAGCGACTTGGTCAGGCACTGGGTGAAAGTATTTTATCCATGCGTCAGCAGCGGTAATTCTACATTTAAATAAAAAACCGGTTCTGCGGGTAATTATCCTGCAAAACCGGTTATTTTTTATTCAGTCTGTTTAACGTTTCGCCAGCCCCTGCTGATGCAAAAATGGCAGAATCTGCGGACGTAAAGGCTGAGAAAAATTGTTAGTCACAGCCTTACTCCAGTTCAGATCCAGACCACTGCGCTCTTTATAATAAGCAGTGAGCTGTTCATCATAAGCAGCCAGTTTGGCTGCATCAAGTGCCTTATAGCGGTTTTCACTCACCAGTGTTTCCAGAGGGAGACGGGGACGATACATCGGATCCTGAGCCGGATGCCCGATACACATGCCGAACAGCGGAAAAGTTAATGGCGGCAACGCCAGTATTTCTGCCGCACGGACGACATTATTACGCAGAGAACCAATATACACACCGCCCAAGCCCATTGATTCAGCTGCCAGAAGACAGTTTTGTGCCATGATACCGGCATCCACAGCACCGAGAATTAATCCTTCAGTCCAGTCCAGCTGGGCTTCAGGAAAAGCCTGCCTGTGTTTTGTGTAATCAATACAAAATACCCAGAATTCTGCAGCAGTACGTACGTATTTCTGATTGGCTGCAACTTCACATAAAGCCGCACGTTTTTCTGCATCTGTGACGCGAATAATCTGGGTACTCTGCATAAAACTGGATGAAGAAGCAGCACGACCGGCCTCCCAGATCGCTTCACGCTGCTCATCCGTTAAAGCTTCTTCAGTAAATTTACGGATGGAGCGATGACGGTAAATAGTCGGTAAAGTAGCTTCACTCTTTAGATTGGTGTGGTAACTCATGATTATTCCTGATATTAATTTTAGCGTTTCAGACGCAGCGCCAGTTCAGCCAGCCGCTTACCCTGCGCAAACGCCAGTGCCTCTTCTTCAGCACTCAATTGGGTATTATTATTATGACCAGCCACATGGCTGGCACCGTAAGGTGTTCCGCCACTATGGGTACCATTAAGCTGTGGTTCACTGAACGGAATACCGCACAACAGCATCCCGTGATGCAAAAGCGGAGTCATCATACTTAAAAGCGTACTTTCCTGACCACCATGCAAACTGGTGGTACTGGTAAATACACAGGCTGGTTTGCCAATCAGACTTCCCGCCAGCCACAGGCTGCTGGTACTGTCGAGAAAATATTTAACCGGTGCAGCACAATTTCCAAACCTTGTCGGGCTGCCCAGAGCAAGCGCTGCACAGTTCTGAACTTCATCCAGAGTAACATAAGGCGCTCCTTCATCCGGAATCTCCGCTGCTGTTGCTTCACATACAGCCGATACTTTCGGTACAGTGCGTAACAAAGCTTCACACCCTTCCACACTGTCTGCACCTCGAGCCAGTGCCAGTGCCAGATTACGGGTACTGCCTGACAGGCTGTAATACACCACCAGAATAGGTAAATCGGCCATATACTGCTCCTTGAAGATTGTCTGAAAGCTATTATTGTGCCGTAAGTGTCATAAATTGACCAGCCTGCACGGAAAGTCTGCGCCGTCTGCTCTTTTTGGTTACAATCAGCCATGTGAGGAGTCGCCATGAATATACAATTATTTAAAAGCAAATATTTACAGCAGCGCCTGCCACAGTTTTTATTGTTTGTTGCGCATAACTATCAGCGCTGCAAGCTGCCGCTTATTGCCGCCAGCCTGACATTTACTACGCTGCTGGCACTGGTACCGTTTTTTACCATTACTGTTATTGTCATTAACGCGTTTCCCATGTTTGCAGATATGGCCACACGCTTTAATCAGTTTCTGACCCATATTATTGTACCGGCAGCCGGTGCCGATTCTGTCGGTGACTATCTGTATGACTTCCGAGATAAAGCCAGCGGATTAACTGCTGTCGGTATCAGTTTTATGATTATTACCTCACTGATGCTGATACAGACAATTGAGCATGCATTTAATCAAATCTGGCAGGCACGAGATCAGCGACCACTATGGATTCGTATTCTGATTTACTGGGCACTGCTAACCCTCGGACCGGTAGTGCTGGGGATGAGCCTGTCTTTTATTAATTTATTATCTAATCCGGCCAATATGGCCAATCAGATACCGTTTTACAGCACACTTTTTAAAATTATCACCAATCTGGCGCTATTCACCATTTTATTGTTTTTATTATATAAACTGGTACCATTTTGTTTTGTTCAATGGCAGCATGCTCTGCTGGGTGCTTTCATCACAGCAGTAGGGCTGGATTTATTGCGGCGCGGCTTTGCTATTTTTGTTACCTATTTCGGCAATTATCAGAAAGTATATGGTGCATTTGCAGCAATACCGGTTTTTTTAATCTGGCTGAATTTATTATGGTTGCTGTTACTTGCCGGTGCTGTACTTACCTCTTCTTTGCCCTACTGGCATCAGGACAGATTTCGCCATCTGCGTCAGTATCAGCCATTTGAAAATGCACTTGATCTGTTGTATCAACTGGTAACAGCTCAGCAACAAGGACAGGCTGTCAAATCCTGTCTGTTGCAGCAAAAGCTCGGAATCAGTGATAAACATTTAGACCAGATACTTTCTAAACTCGAAAAGCAGCATTATATTGCTTACTGTACTGACGGCTGGATATTGCAAAAAGATCCGGATAAAATCATGCTGTCAGATTTGTATCAACTATTTATTTATCAGCCTAATCACAATTCAGCCGTAGCTACTTCCGTAAACACCCTGCTACAGCCATGTTTACAGCAACTGAATATCAGTCTGTCCCGATGGGCAAGACAACTACAACAGCAAACACAAAATCAATCATAAAAATTATTCTGACACTGGTAATTTCAGATAAATAGTTTTACATTTACCTGTTTTAGGATGGATTGCCCGATACACAACCATGTCCCTGTTAACTCAATCATCAGCCTTGTTTAAGCAGTTCAAACAGAAAATAGCCGCCAAACCAAAACTCTGGTGTGGTATTGCCGTGGCAATCGTATTGCTTCTGATTATACTGGTTGTACTCATATCCGGCCGTAAACACAATTCAGATCGTTATCAGCCAAAGCATATAACACTTAAACTGGCACCGGTTAACATTAAAACCCAGGCGCCTGTACAGAATTTCTGGCGGGACGAAATCGTCCAGCCCGGCGATACGATTAACATGGTACTAAGCCGCTTTGGTATCAGTGCAGATGAAATTCAGCGCATTACCAGTCTTAACATCATCAAAAATAAGGTACAGCATTTACAGGTCAATCAGGTTTTCAGTATCCGTACGGATAACAATGGCCTCCTCACCGATATTCAATTTTTTAATGATGATGATAATGGCGAAAAAAATCTTGTGGCACTGAAAAAAACCAGTAATAACTGGAATGCCGATATCAGCGCAGTGGATACTGAAACCCTGCCGACATTTAAAGCCGTTGTCGTTAAAACCTCTGCACGCGGAGCACTGGCACAAGCTGGTATTCCGGTAGAAATCAGAGAATCACTGCGTGAAATTTTCAAAGACAAAATTGATATTAACTCGCTGCAAAGTGGCGATACTATCCGCCTGATTTACGACAGCCTGTATTATCGCGGTCAGGAACTGGCAACAGGTGATATACGCGCAGCAGAATTCAGCCACAATGGCAATATTTATCATGCCTATTATTACGATACCGGTAATGATGGTAACGGCCAGTACTATGATGTAAACGGTAAACCTTTGCGCAAAGGATTTTCCAGTGTACCTGTCGATGGTGCACGGATTTCTTCTCCCTTTGGTACACGTTTTCATCCGATACTGCAAACTCTGCGCATGCACAGCGGTATCGATTATGCGGTTGCCAGCGGAACACCCATACATGCCCCATCGGATGGTACTGTAGAAAGCTTTGGTATCAAAGGGGGCTATGGCAATGCAGTTGTGCTGCGGCACAACGACAGCATGCAAACCCTGTACGGACACATGAGTGCCTTTGCTAATCTAAGTGTTGGTCAGCATGTACAGGCTGGTGATATTATCGGATATGTAGGCAGTACCGGCGTTTCTACCGGCCCGCACCTGCATTACGAAGTCCGGATTAACGGACAGCCGGTAAATCCGACCAGCGTTGCCCTGCCGACCCGTACACTGAATGCTCGTGAACTGGCTGACTTCAAAAAGAAACAGCATCACTGGGATAAGCAGTTATCCAGCTTTCGTAATCTGAATGTTACCATTGCCCAGCTGGATTAACTGTTAGCAGTATCTGCTCTGGAACTCACCAAACTTTACGCATACAATACCCGTTTTGCTGAAACAGAATCCATTATGAAAATTGCCACCTGGAATGTCAACTCCCTCAATGTGCGTCTGCCGCATACGCTGCGCTGGCTCGAAGAAAACCAGCCGGATATACTGGCTTTGCAGGAACTGAAACTTGAGCAGGATAAATTCCCGGAAACTGATTTTACCCAAATTGGCTATCATGCAGCATGGAACGGGCAAAAAACCTATAATGGCGTTGCCATACTCAGCAGACAGCCTCTTGAGGACGTAACAGTTGATATCCACGAATTGAATGAACCGCAAAAACGTATTATTGCGGCAACGGTTAATGATGTCAGAATTATCTGTGCTTATTGCGTCAATGGTGAGGCTGTAGGCAGCGAAAAATTTGCCTATAAAGAGCGTTGGTTTGCGGCACTGAATAACTATATCAACACTGAGCTGACACAACATCCCAAAACCATATTACTGGGCGATTTTAATATCGCACCACACGATACAGATGTTTATGACCCGGTAAAATGGCAGGACAAAGTATTGTGTACAGCACAGGAACGCAGCTGGTTTCAGCAGTTGCTGAATCTGGGATTAACAGACAGTCTGTATTATCTTTACCCGGACAGCACAAACTATACATGGTGGGATTATCGTATGAATATGTTTAAACGCAAACTTGGTTTACGCATAGATCATATACTGATCAGCAATGCATTATTGCCGGCTTTGCGTGAAGTACAGATAGACAGCGAAGCCCGCGGCTGGGAACGCCCCAGTGATCATGCACCGGTAATGGCTACTTTCGCCTGATGAACAGCACACCTTCTTTTCAATACTATATCGGCCTGATGTCAGGCACCAGCATGGATGGTATTGATGCCGTACTGACCAAACTTTCCGGTACTCAATGGCTGGGTGTCTGTGCACATGCATTCGTCGCCTACCCGGAAACACTCAGGCAGCAGCTATTATCATTACAAATACCACAGCAGAACGAACTGGCACAGGCAGCCATACTGGCACAGCAGCTGGCACGCCTGAATGCGCAGGCTGTCAGTACAGTGCTCAGTACAGCACAAACCGAAGCACGAGCCGTGACAGCACTGGGCTGTCACGGTCAGACCATACGTCATGTACCGGAACAGCATTACAGTATTCAGCTAATGGACTGGGCACTACTGACCGAACTTACCGGTATCACAACAGTAGGTGATTTTCGCAGCCGCGATCTGGCTGCCGGTGGTCAGGGTGCGCCATTGGTACCGGCCTTCCATCAGGCAGTTTTTGCTGATGAAAAGCAATGCCGTGTGGTTCTGAATCTGGGCGGCATTGCCAATATCAGTGTTTTGCAACCACACCAGCAGGCATTCGGCTTTGATACCGGTCCGGCCAATATGCTGATGGATGCATGGGTACAGCAAAACTGGCAGCAGGAATTTGATTTTAACGGCATACTGGCCGCACAAGGCCGGACAATTGAGCCATTGCTGCAAGCCATGCTCAGCCATGCCTATTTCAGCCAGCCTTACCCCAAAAGCACCGGCCGTGATTTATTCAGTTTCGATTGGCTCAGCCAGTATCTTAACGGACAGGAAAATCCCGCAGATGTATTACGCACTCTGCTTGAACTAACCGCACACAGTGCAGTAAACGCCATTATAAATGCCGCACCTGATGCCGGCAGCGTATATGCATGTGGCGGTGGGGCGCAAAATCTGCTTCTGATGCAAACACTGGCACAGCAACTTGATTTACACCGGATATCTCTATACAGCACCGATACTTTACAACTTCCGGCACAACTGGTTGAGGCTTCTGCCTTTGCCTGGCTGGCGGCATGCTGGTATCAGCGTCAGCCTGTAGCCACTCATTATGCTACGGGTGCTCATGGCGCACGTATTCCCGGCTGCGGTTACTGGGTTTGATACTCCGCAAAAAACCGTTAAATCCTGTTACTAATATCAGATACAGAGCCTGACAGAACGTATAATAACCAGTTAATTTCTGATAAAAATACCAAATTAAGCTGCAACATTTATGGCCACAACACGAAAAAAAACTGCTCCGAGCAAGCAGTTACCGAAAAAACTCAAACCACAGGAAATCAGCAAACCCAGACAGCCATGGTTAATGAACCTCATTAATGATATTTTCTGGTTGCTGGCACTGATGATTACCCTGTTTGTCATACTGTCATTAGCCAGCTTTGATATGGCTGATCCGGCATGGTCGCGCGGTATTGCACAAATTAATAAAACTCATAATCTGGCTGGTCTTACCGGAGCATGGCTGTCTGATATCGGCTACTATATTTTCGGTTTATCTGTCTGGTGGTTAATTATTGCTGCCATTATCGCCCTGTATAAAAGCTTTCGTCCGCTCAATGCACGCTCTCTTAACACCAGTGTTGACAGTAAACCCTACAGCAGCTGGCTGGCTCTGAGTGGTTTAACTGTACTTCTGGTTTTCAGCCCTACTCTAGAAAATCTGGTATTTACCAGTATGCTTGAGAATGCTCTGCCTATTGGTGCGGGAGGTTTAACCGGGCAGAGTTTCGGAAAACTGTTACATCAGTTCTTCGGTATGACCGGTGGTCTGATTATCAGTATATTTATGATGCTGATCGGACTGTCAATGTTATTGCAGGTATCGTGGTTAACCGTAATCGAAAAACTTGGTGCACAGTTTGAATGGTTCTGGTGCAAATTACTGCGCCGGCCGCAGCGGTTAATTACTGAATTTCCTAACAACAAAACCGTCCGGCGTGTAGTCAAACAGGCCAAAAATATTACAGCAAAAAATATCGAACCGCCCGAGCTTACCACCAGCAACCGTAAAACCGTGGCTGTACGTACAGAAGTACCCGTCGCACAGGATTTAACAGAACCGGCACCGGTATCTGAACCTATAGCAAAAAGTGATAATGGTCTGATTCATTTACCGGATACAGAATTACTCAGCAAACCCTCCGGTCAGCCTGCTGTGGTTAACAGCGAGCTTTTGCAGCAAACGGCTGCACACATCGAATCCCGATTGAAAGAATTCGGTGTTGAAGTAGAAGTGACCAGTGCCACTACCGGCCCGGTTATTACCCGCTATGAAATCGAGCCAGCACAAGGAGTGAAAGGCAGCCAGATAGTCAATCTTAATAAAGATCTGGCCCGCTCCCTTTCAGTACAAAGCGTGCGTGTTGTAGAAACCATCGCCGGTAAAACCACGATGGGTATTGAGCTGCCTAATGAAGAACGCCAAAACGTTCTGCTGTCAGAAATACTGGGCGCAAAAATCTTTCATGAAGCCGCTGATAAATTAACCATGGCTATGGGGAAAGATATTGCCGGTGCACCCGTGATTGCCAGCCTGGCGAAAATGCCGCATTTACTGGTTGCCGGTACTACCGGCTCTGGTAAATCTGTCGGTGTTAACTGCATGATTCTGTCGATTTTATACAAAGCACAGCCGGACGAAGTGCGCTTTATCATGGTAGACCCGAAAATGCTGGAATTAAGTGTATACGACGGCATTCCGCATTTGCTTGCTCCAGTGGTTACCGATATGAAAGAGGCAGCTCAGGCACTCAACTGGTGTGTTACCGAAATGGAAAAACGTTACCGGCTGTTAGCGCATGTCGGAGTACGCAACATTACCGGCTTTAATGACAAAGTAGCAGCTGCTAAAGCAGCATCAACGCCACTGGTTAACCCATTCAGTACTAATCCGGACGATCCGGAGCCACTGGATAAACTGCCTTATATCGTTGTTGTTATTGATGAGCTGGCTGACCTGATGATGGTAGAAGGCAAAAAAGTAGAACAGCAGATTGCCCGGCTGGCACAAAAAGCCCGTGCTGCCGGTATCCACCTGATACTGGCAACACAGCGCCCGAGTGTTGATGTGATTACCGGACTGATTAAAGCCAATATTCCCACCCGGCTTTCATTTCAGGTATCCAGTAAAATTGACAGCCGTACCATTCTGGATCAGATGGGTGCTGAAAACCTGCTGGGCAAAGGTGATATGTTGTTTTTACCGCCCGGTCAGGCAGAACCTACCCGTCTGCATGGTGCATTTGTCTCCGATGATGAAGTTCATGCCATCGTTAACTTCATTAAACAGCAGGCTCCTGCCCAATACGTAGAAGGCTTATTATCAGGAGAGGCTGCTCAGACCAATGTTAATCAGGTTAATCCGAACGCCAACAGTGACGAATTATTCGACCAGGCGGTAGCCTTTGTACTGGAAACCCGTAAAACATCTATTTCATCTTTACAACGCCATCTGCGCATTGGTTACAACCGTGCAGCAAATCTGATGGAAGCACTCGAAGCCGCAGGTATCGTTTCACCAGCCGAGCTGGGCGGCAGCCGGCGGATTCTGGCACACAAAGACAGCCTGTAAAGATTAATTACCTTTCTGTGTGTGGGGGGATATCTTTTAAAGCTGTACACTGCAAATAAAAAAACGGCTGAAATATCTGAAATACAGGCAGTTTAGCCGTTTTTTCTGCGCTTAAATTTAAGTTTTTCTTTTATCTCAAAATAGGTAAAAATTGTACATTCTTTAAAATATTTTAAATATAATTTATAACATATTTAAACATATTTAAACGTATAGTTAAATTTTTCTACAAAACCATTCAACGCGTTCCACAATTTCAATTTTATTTTCCAAGTTTTTTAAATTAATTGTAAACGGGTCATAGGCTTTATTCTCAGATTTAACTGATAATTTATCATCAGGGAGCAGCTGAGTACGTTTAACAATTAACTCATCACCAATTCTTAAAACATATAAACCAGTTGCCGGTTGATTCCTTGAATGATTAATTAGTAATTTATCACCATCATAGAGTAAATCAGCCATTGAATCACCCTGGACGGTTATTACTGATAAATCACGTGGATTTGCATACAAAAAATTGATTACCCAACTTCGGCGAAAAGCCATTGTCGGGACAGGCTCATCATCATTTGATATAAATTTATAACTTAATGCGGTTTTAATATCATATTCTGGAATAAAAACAAAATCATCAATATCTACACGTTTTCCTGAAACATCGACAGTTGATTTTGTTACTTGAATATTGCTTGTATTTGATTCCTGTGTATTTTTAAATTTTTTACCCTCTCCCGTTGCTAGCCAAGCAATATTTACATTGGCTGCATCAGCAAGTCGTATTAAATTTGTTCTAGATGGATCAGATTCTCCCCGTAGCCATCTAAATACTGATGATGCAGTTACTCCAGCCTTTTTAGCCACAACATTGGGATTGCCTAATAGCTCAACTATTTCATTTATGCGCTGGGCAAATATCATATTATCTTCGTAAAAGTTTTTCATTTCTTCTTTTTCGTAAAATATATTAGTACAAAAACACCGTAAAACATGTCTGCCAATAATTAAAGCCGCAATAAATATATTTTATTGCGGCTTTAACAGCTTTATAAATTTAGTTTAAGCTGCTTTTTTACAAGTATAAGCGAATCCGACTGCGCCAATCACAATCATCGGCAGACTGAGCCATTGCCCCATAGACATATGCATCGCCAGCAAACCAAGAAAGTCATCAGGTTCACGCGCAAACTCAACAATAAACCTGAATACACCGTAGCCAAGTAAAAACAGCATAGATGCCTGCCCCAGCGGACGAGGTTTTTTGGTAAACAGCCACATAATCACAAACAGCACAATTCCTTCAAGCATAAATTCATACAACTGTGAAGGATGGCGCGGCAGCATCTGAAATTTTTCCCATACCGGCAGCCATTTTTGCGGATCCTGCATTACCAGCGCCACATCATCATCATGCGCGTGCGGAAAACCCATCGCCCAGAAAGCATCAGCACTGGTAACACGTCCCCACAGCTCGCCGTTAATGAAATTACCGATACGGCCGCATGCCAGTCCGAGCGGTATCAGCGGCGCCACAAAATCGGCTACTGCCCAGAATTTAATCTTGTGTTTGCGGGCAAACAGCAACATGGCGACCAGCACTCCGATAAAGCCGCCATGAAACGACATACCACCCTGCCAGATTTTTAGAATATCCAGCGGATGACTGAAATAGTACGCAGACTGATAAAACAACACATAGCCCAGACGCCCGCCCAGTATCACACCGAATACACCCCAGGTAAATAAATCTTCCAGCAATTCATTGGTAAATATGGTCTGTCCGCTTTTAATCCGTCTGCGTCCCAGCCAGATAAACAAACAAAAACCAACAATATAACTTAATGCGTACCAGCGAATGGCCAGAGGACCCAGATGTATCAGTACTGGATCAAAATTCGGATGGATCATCATAAATTTAGCATTCCTCAGATATCCTGCTTATTTCATCAATCACAACAGCCAGTCACCCTATTCTGGATAACAGCCGGAATGACCAGAAATACCACAACCAAAATAGCAGACAGTTTAACTCATATTAGCCAATCTATGCGCCACTTTCCACATTTCATCCCTTGATAGCAATACCGAACAGATTGAAATAGAAAAATTATTCATTTAACTGATTCAGTATTTGTTGACAGCCGTTATTAAGCAGCCTAATATAAAATATGTATTTTATATACATATTAAATTACATAAAATTTTCGGGAGAACAATCATGCAACTTACTACCAGACAAATTGAACTGGTTCAGTCTACTATTCCAACCCTAAAGGAACACGGCGTTGAACTAACCCGATACTTTTACAACAGGATGCTCACCAATAACCCCGACCTGAAAGAAATATTTAACCTTGGCAACCAGCGCAATGATGCGCAACCACATGCACTGGCCAGTGCAGTACTGGCTTATGCTCAAAACATTACCAAATTACAGAACCTCGGCGATGCAGTTAGTCAGATCGCTCACCGGCATGTCAGTCTGGATATTCAGCCGGATCAATATCCAATTGTTGGTACTAATCTGCTGCACTCCATCAGTGAAGTATTGAACGTCCCTATGGAAAGCGAACTGATAGAAGCATGGACTGCCGCTTATCAGCAACTGGCCGACATACTTATTACCACAGAAGCAAATCTATACAACAAACAAAATAAAACTGAAGGCGGCTGGAATGGTTGGAAAAAATTTAAAATAGTTGATAAGCAGATTGAAAGCAGCGAGATTACCTCTTTTTATCTGCAACCGGCAGACAATAGTCCGCTGCCGGAGTATAAGCCCGGTCAGTATATTTCCGTTCGGGTTATGGTACCTCAGCTAGGCATCCGGCAACCGCGTCAGTACTCACTTTCCGATAGCAATCACCCGAACTATTTCCGCATCAGCGTCAAAAAAGAAATTGGTGACCAACAACATGCTGAAGGTTATGTGTCTACAACTCTGCATGAGCATTACCAGATCGGTGATGAACTGGAAGTAACCAACCCGACAGGTACTTTTATACTGCACCATCCGCATAAAAATACTGTTCTGATTAGCGCAGGTGTTGGTATCACACCCATGATTGCTATTCTGAATACCCTTGCTGCAGAAAAAAATCCGCATCAGCATATCAGTTTTATTCATGCCTGCCGCAACAGTAATGTACTGGCAATGCACCAGCATATCACCGAATTGCAGCAAAGCATGCCTAACCTGCACAGCTATCTGGCCTGTGAAAACCCGGGTAAAGAATTAGCAGCAGATAAAATTGGTCGTCTGAATTTATCCGAACTGGACAGCTCACTACTGCCTGCTGATGCAGACTATTATATTTGCGGCCCGATAGAGTTTATGCATACACAATATCAGGCTCTGCGTGATTTACAAATACCACAAAACCAGATTTTCATGGAATTGTTTGGTACAGGCGGATTCAGCCAGCTGGCAGCATAATAACCATTTTGAAATTATTTAAACGAAATCTTTTCATGGCAGCTGAAAACAGGCAAAATTGACCTTCCATTAGTCTGACAGTCTGCCATGCAATTAAACCGTTTTACCGATTTAGGCTTACGCGTATTATTAGCTTTACAATACCTGCCTGAGAACAAACTTTCTACCGTAGAAAGTCTGGCCAGACAGCTCAGCGTATCTAAAAATCATCTGGTAAAAATTGTATATTTCATGGCACAGAGCGGCTGGATTGATTCCTTTAAGGGCAGAAAAGGCGGTATAAAACTGGCTGCCTCCAGCTATCAGCTCAAACTGGGTGATATTGTTCAGGCACTGGAACTAGCCTCATCAGAGACCCCTCATTTAATTAACTGCCGGCAACCCCCATGCTCAATGGCAGAGTTTTGCTATCTTCCCCGACTATTCAGCGAAGCGCAGCAAGCCTTTTATCATTCCCTGAACCGCTATACCCTCAGTCAACTCAAGGCTCCGGCTGACAATCAGGCAATTATCAAATGGCTGGAGCAGCCAGAATAAATCAGCTGAAAACTCAAGCTGACAAATTACTGCCAGAATAATTACATCGTATCTTCGGTTTCAGATGAAGAATCATTAGCAGGCGCAGTAGATCCGTTAAGTAGTCCCTCAACGGCAGGCGGTTGCGGAAGCAGCGTATTTAAAGCCAGTACAGAAGGATTCAAAACCGGATAATCACTGAAATCAATCTGATAACCACCATTATTGGTAGAATACAAACTTGCTTTGGCGCCCAGGGGAAAGGTAACCTTATCGGTAATATGCCCGAAAGGAAATCCAGTTAGTACCGGAACCTTTGTCAGCCTTGCCATCGTCTGAATCACAGAATTCAAAGTATAACTACTGTCATAGACATCACGAATCGAGCCCATACGGAAATTACCCAGAATAATTGCCTGCTGTCGTGCAAGTACTCCGCTCAGATACAATGTCTGAAGCATGCGTTCTATCCGGTATGGCTGTTCACCCACATCTTCAATAAACAAAATACCGCCATTCACCTGTGGCATAAATTGAGAGCCGGCGAGCGCAGACAACACACTCAGATTGCCTCCCCACAAAATACCCTCAGCCCGTATTTGATAATTCTGCATATCGGCAACTGTAACCGACATTTTCGGATTACAGCTGTTCTCAATAAAAGAACGGGTGGTAAATAAACTTATCTGTGGTTTGCCAAACTCGCTATACAGCATTGGTCCGGCAAAGCTGCACATTTTCCCCTGAGCCAGCAATGCCAGTTGCACAGCAGTAACATCACTGTAGCCATACAGTAATGTGCCCTGCTCACGCATTCTTGCACCCAGAGAAGACCAGTTAACCAGAGGCAGAATACGCATCGCCCCGTATCCGCCACGCAGCCCCATCAGCACCTTCGGTACAGGTACCCGGCCGATAGCAACATCCTGCAAATCTGCAGCGCGCTCAGCATCACTGCCGGAAAAACGCTGATAGCGACGCATAAACGCCTGCTGATTACTCACGGCAAAACCGGCTATAGCCAGACGCTGGGCTGCCAGCTCACTCCGGCTGACACTTTCACCAAATCCGGAACAGGCAAAAATACGCATAGTATTAAGATTATTATTGGTTTGCACAGGTACTTTAGGTGTTGATGCTGTTTTGACGTCAGGCTTCGGATTGCTGCGACAAGCCTGCAACAGACCGGCACCTGCAAAAGCAGCGCCGGCACGCAGAAAATTACGACGGCTATTTTGTTGAGTATCCATAAAACTCACTTCCTGATCCGGCAGATTGTCCGGACAAAAATATATGGGCCATTGTAAAAGTAATTCATTCTGATTAACAATAGTCAGAACCAAAATTATTTATGCCGGTACAAACCGGCTAAGGCTTACTATATCCCTGTTTACAAAGAATAGCAGCAAAAAAATAGCAAAAAGGCATGTCACTGCCATGCCTTTTCAGTACCAACCGACAACCTGATTACTGCCGTGGCGGTATAGATTTGAGTAAATCCAGCAAAACAGACCAGCATTCAGCCACAGCTTTAATTTCTACCCGCTCTTTAGGAGAATGTGCTGCACGTATTGTCGGTCCGAATGACACCATATCCAGATGAGGTGCTTTACCACTGAGAATCCCGCATTCCAGTCCGGCATGAATAATCTGCAACGGTGGCTGTTTACCATAGTGACGGGCAAAAATAGTGCTGGTTAGTTTCAGTAAAGGAGAGTCTGCATTCGGTGCCCAGCCCGGATAATCTGCTGTTAACTCCAGATTTACCCCGGCCATCCGCGCCAATGCAGCCAGACGTAAACTGAACTCATCTTTAGGTGTTTCCAGAAGCGAACGCATCAGACAATGTATCAGTAAACCATCGGTTCCGGTTTTCACTTCCCCCATATTAGAAGAAGTTTCCACAATCCCCTTAAACTGCTCACTCATGCGCATTACACCATTGGGCACAGCCAGCAGCAAATCAAGCGCTTTCTGAGTACTTTCCAAAGTAGCGGCCTGAGTCAGATCCTCTGCCGGTAAAACTTCAATATCCAACTGTGTTTCTTCTGCCCATTCTGCAGCAATAACAGCAGCAATTGGTGCAACAGCTGCACGAGCTGTATCAGCGTCCAGACCAATCACAGCCTGAGCCTCACGTGTGATTACATTGCGCAGCTCGCCACCCTGCCATGAACCCAGAGCAAAAGGTATCTGTGCATACAGACCAGACAGCACTCGTGCCAGCAATACATTGGCATTGGCATGATTTTTATCAATATCCACGCCCGAATGACCACCGCGTAAACCGGACACCCGAACAGTACATGCAGACAGCTTACCGGCTTGCCAGTTCAGAGGTAAGGTCATACTGGCATCACGACCACCTGCACAACCAATAAAAATCTCACCCGCTTCTTCGGTATCAAGATTAATCAGATAGGGCATCTGCAACCAATCGGCACTTAGCGCTTCTGCTCCGCCCATACCAATTTCTTCTTCAACCGTAACAATCAGGGTTAATTCAGGATGCGCAATACCTTCACTGAATATTACTGCCAGCCCCATAGCCAGACCGATACCATTATCAGCACCGAGGGTCGTGTCATTAGCCCAAACCCAGCCATCTTTAATCTGGGTCTGCACCGGATCACGCTGAAAATCATGCTGCGAATCAGCACCTTTTTGTGCCACCATATCCATATGCGCCTGAATGGCTACCGGCACACAATTTTCCATACCTGGTGTGGCAGGTTTGCAAATACGCAAATTTCCCTTAGCATCAATATCTGTTTTCAGACCATGTTCTTGTGCTGCCTTAACCAGCATTTCCCGCACAGTCTGTTCATGAAATGTCGGACGCGGTACCGCACACAAACGCGCAAACCACTGCCATACCAGCTGCGGCTGTAATTGTTCAATTTCACTCATAACATTATCCAGTCACATATAAAACAAATCAGGCCACCATATGGCAGCCTGAACACAGTGTCAACTGACAAACTAAAACTTAATCCCTTTATGCAAAGCCACCACGCCAGCGGTTAAATTATGATAATTCACACTATCAAATCCTACATCCAGCATCATTTTTCTTAACGTTTCCTGATCAGGATGCATACGGATTGATTCTGCCAGATACTGATAGCTGTCTGCATCTTTAGCAATCAGCTTACCCATCAGCGGCAGCATCTTAAATGAATATAAATCATAAACCGGCTTGAGCGGCTTGAATACATGCGAAAATTCCAGCACCAGCAAAGTACCGCCGGGTTGTAAAACGCGATACATTTCAGCCAGTGCCACTTCTTTATGCGTCATATTACGCAAACCAAACGATACCGACACCAGATTAAAATAATTATCCGGAAAAGGCAGTTTTTCTGCATCACACAGCGCCACCGGCAATGCCAGCCCTTCATTAAGTAAACGATCCCGGCCCACTGTCAGCATAGAAGAATTAATATCAGTAAGCCAGACTTCACCGCTACGTCCTACCCGTCTGGCCCAGCCGCGCGACAAATCACCTGAACCACCGGCAATATCCAGTACCTTATCGCCTTTACGTACCGGAGCTGTGGTAATGGTAAAGTGCTTCCAGATCCGGTGTAAACCGCCGGACATCACATCATTCATCACATCATAGTTTTTGGCCACCGAATGGAATACACCGGCAACACGACCCGCTTTTTCATCTTCATCAACAGTTTGATAACCAAAATGAGTTTTGTGATCGCTCATACCACACTTTCAGAATTAAATATTGCCCAAATAAACTTATCCGGCTGCCTGCATCCGAATAACCGCAAATCAGTCGGGGTCACGGCTGGCGCCGGCAAGAAGTAACTGCTTTTCATAACCAGCCCAGAGTTCTGCCTGACGAACAGCCAGATCATACAAATAATCCCAGTCGTACAACCCTGTATCATGTCCGTCTGAAAATGCAATACGCAAAGCATAATTACCAACCTGAGACAAAGCAGTAATCGTTACATCACGCTTACCTGTCTGTAATACTTCCTGCCCCGCTGCGTGGCCGCGCACTTCAGCACTGGGTGAAAATACCCGCAGAAACTCAGCCTCAAGCTCATATGTTTTTGCTCCGTAGACCAGCCGTAATCTCTGCCGGTTCTGACTTAAGCGGATTTCAGCTGGCACCATATCCTGCATATAACTATTTTTTCCGTCACAAGACATTAACAAACTATACCTATTCTAACCTAATATACCACTTACTGCCCAATCAGATTACATACATAAGCCGGCAGCAACAGACCCTTTGCAAGGCAAAGCTTAAAGAAGTATATTAATCCTGCTCAATAATCAGCGAAAGAATACACCATGCAAACAACAGCCATCATTGAATATATTGTTAACTGGTTACGTGATTATGCCACTAAGGCAAAATGCAAAGGTTTTGTTGTAGGCGTTTCCGGCGGTATCGATTCTGCCGTAGTCTCAACTCTTGCCGCCAGAACAGGCTTGCCCACATTAGTACTGGAACTGCCTATTCATCAGAAAGTTAATCAGATAGCACGGGCACAGGAGCATATTCGTCAGCTGAAAAGCCGTTATAACAACATAGAAGAACACTGGGTAGACCTTACCCGCACCTTTGATTCATTTACCATGGCGGTAGACATTGGTGACAATAAAGATGAACAAACCCAGCTGGCACTGGCCAATGCACGCAGCCGCCTGCGCATGATTGCACTATATTACTACGCTCAGGAACGCGGCCTGCTTGTGGTCGGAACCGGTAATAAAGTAGAAGATTTCGGCGTCGGGTTCTTTACCAAATACGGCGATGGCGGTGTAGATCTCAGCCCGATTGCCGATCTGCTTAAAAGTCAGGTATATACACTGGCTGAAGAGCTGAACATAGATCAGAATATTATTGATGCTCCGCCTACGGATGGATTATGGGATGCGGATAAAACCGATGAAGAGCAGATTGGTGCAACCTATCCTGAGCTCGAATGGGCAATGAGTGTCTACGATACCCATAAAATAGACGATTTTACCGGCCGCGAGCGCGAAGTATTTGCTATTTATGAACGTTATCATCGTGCCATGCAGCATAAAATCAACCCGATTCCGGTATGCAAGATTCCGGGCGAATTACTTAAATAATAGAAAAAACCAGATTGCAAAATCTGGTTTTTTATTCAGTAATCTCTAAACTGCAACCATAATTACATTATCAAACCAGATTATTATTTTTAAAAATAATCAGCCAAAACCAGACGCACAACGTCCGGTCTGTACACATTTGAAATATTAATTATGGCTGAATAAAGCACAAATATGCGGCACTACTGCATCAACGGCCAGCTCAGTAGCTTCAGTATCCCTGCGTGCCTGATACTCTACCTTACCCTCTTTCAGACCACGGTCACCAATCACAATCCGGTGCGGAATACCAATTAGCTCAGAATCATGCAGTAATACACCGGAACGTTCATCACGATCATCCAGCAGCACATCTATTCCGGCCTGCTGCAATTGCGCATACAAATTATCTGCGGCAGCTTTTACATCAGCTGACTTTTTATAATTCATCGGCACAATCACCACCGTAAACGGTGCCATAGCTTCGGTCCAGATAATACCGCGTTCATCATTATTCTGTTCAATTGCCGCAGCAATCACACGCGTAATCCCGATACCATAACACCCCATTTCCAGCACAACATTTTTACCGTTCTGATCCAGAACAGTAGCCTGCATAGCTTCAGAATACTTAGTCCGTAACTGGAATACATGGCCAACCTCAATTCCGCGAGCCAGCTTCAGACTTCCGGTTCCGCATGGACTAGGATCACCGGCGATTACTTCGCGTAAATCAGCAAATTCCGGTTCTGCTGCATCACGGCCAAAATTAAAGCCTGTGTAATGATGATCGTCTTCATTAGCACCAATTACCCAGTCTGCAGATTTTGCAGTAGCAAAATCGGCGTATACCTTACCCTTAAAGCCCACAGGACCAAGCGAACCACCATGTGCGCCATTGAAAGCTGCTTCAATAGCTGCCACAGAAGCCATAGTTAACGGTGCTTTTACTCCTGCCAGCTTCTCAGCCTTGATTTCATTCAAAAGATGATCTCCGCGAACCAGCAGCAATACTACCGTTCCCTCTTCTTCACCCTCAACAACCAGCGATTTCAGAGTCTGCTCAACCGGAATATTTAAAAATGCTACTAAATCTTCAATACTGCGTACATTCGGCGTGTGAACTTTGCTTAAAGCCTGCCCTGCACTCCGGCGCTCTCCTGATAATGGCAAAGTAGCAGCCAGCTCAACATTAGCTGCATAGTCAGATGTATCACTATAGGCAATAACATCCTCACCACTTTCCGCCAGAACCTGAAACTCATGCGAACCCGTTCCGCCAATACTGCCGGTATCTGCTGCCACAGGACGATAATCCAGTCCCAGCCGGTCAAAAACGCGGCAATAGGCATCAAACATATCCCGATAAGTCTGTTGCAATGATTCAAATGAAGTATGGAATGAATAAGCATCTTTCATAACAAACTCACGGGCACGCATTACCCCGAACCGTGGCCGTACCTCATCCCTGAATTTAGTCTGAATATGATAAAAATTCAGTGGCAACTGCTTGTAGCTGCGAATTTCACTGCGCACAATATCCGTAATTACTTCCTCACAAGTCGGCCCCATACAGAACTCACGTTCGTGACGATCAGTAATACGCAATAATTCCTTACCATAAAATGCCCAGCGACCGCTTTCCTGCCACAATTCAGCCGGCTGAACTACCGGCATCAGCAATTCAATCGAACCGGCACGATTCATCTCTTCCCGCACAATATGTTCAACCTTGCGCAGTACCCGTAACCCCATCGGCATCCATGTATACAATCCGCTGGCCAGACGCCGGATCATCCCGGTACGCAGCATAAGCTTATGGCTGGCCAACTCCGCTTCGGCCGGAGCCTCTTTTAATGTTGAAATATAAAACTGACTGGCTTTCATATATATCTCCAAAAACAGCCGCCATTGTACCAGCCTCCGCGTAGTAAAAAAGCCAATATCTTGTACCTGAATAAACAAAATCAGCTTTAAATAATTACCCTGAGTAAAAACCGGCAGACGTGATATGATAAGTCTTATTTATCTGAATCCGTGCACCATGAAATATCTGCTTGTATACAGCAGCCGTTTTGGCTATACCCTTAAAATTGCCCAGACACTTGAAGCGCAATGGACTGCTGCCGGTATCACGGTTGATATGGTTAATCTGGCAGATGAGCCGTTTATTCAGCAGGGAGAATACGATAAAATTATTATTGGTGCCTCTATCCGGTACGGACACTACGCTTCTCAGCTGGCACCCTGGATAGAACGCCATCAGCAAATCCTCAACAACACCCCAAGTGCCTTTTTCAGCGTCAGCATACTGGCAAACAAACCTCATCGCAGTACACCGCAAACACATACCTACACACGTAAATTTTTTACCAAAAGCCCATGGCGCCCTCAGTTAATTGGAATTTTTGCCGGAGAGCTGCACTATGCCAAATACAACCTGCTCGACCGCTACATGATGCGTCTGGTTATGAAACTGAATAAAGGTGAAACCCATCTGGATGCCCATATTGAATATACCGACTGGCAAAAGGTACGGAATTTCGGTGAAGAAGTACTCAAGTTATAAAACATTACAATAGCATTATCCACAAAAAATTGATATCCGTTTCGATCAGCTTAACACTCATATTCTTATAAGTATTTATATAAATACTAATATTTGCTTTATCTAAATCTAATCTTTTAATTAAAAGACTATAAATAATGGATTATAAAAATCTCAGTATTATGAAATTTAAATTTAATACTGATTACTAATTCACTATTTTTAATAATATCATTTTTTATATATAAAATTTAATTTTAAATTATTTTCATGTAAAAAATCTCAAATAAATATTTTTTAGAACTTAATATTTAATCGGTATTATTTAGACAATTGAATTATATTTATACGTTCTGACATTATATTGATTTTATATTTAAATATTTTTAATGTATTAAAAATATTTTACCTAAATGTTTTAAAGTAAATTTCCTTATATTTAGATATAGTAACAGTAGAAAATTTAAAAACAAAATTCATAAATATATAAATCAACCTATCTTTTTATGGTTATCAATACACAATTAAATATGAACCTGAAACAATATCAAAGTAAATAAAAATACAACAGTTTTAAACAGATACAGACAAAATATAAATCAAAATATATAATTATAAATTAATAAATTTTAATATATAAATATTATAGTTTATTATCTACCGCAACAAATTAGTAAATTATTAATATTTATATTTAAAAAAAACATATTATTTAAATTATAAAATATTTACATACAAATAATTTTAATATTTATTTTTGAAAACCTATATGGAGCTAGAAATGATTAAAACTGTTAAAAAAATACAAACCGGGAGCGACTGGACAAAAGATCGCTATGTTTTCCAGCCGGGTCATGGACAGAGCATCATACAAGATAAAGGTAATGAATATGATGTATCTCAGTACAATGATCTTATTTTTCAGCAGGCTAAAGCAGCTAATGCTATTTTCACTCGTTCCGGTAATGATCTGGTAATCAAAGCATATGGTGCAACAGATGCTGTTATCCTGCCGGATTATTTTAACACTGATAATGCTGATAGCCGTGCTTTCAATTTTATCTTTGCCGATAAAGTTTTATATCGCAATGATATCGCAGCGATGACATTCACACTGGATGGCACTAATGGCGATGATGTCCTGCATGGGTGGGATAGTAACGATATTATTAATGGCGGAGCTGGTAATGATATTCTGTATGGCGGAAACGGCGACGATACTCTTAACGGAGGTACCGGTAACGACAAACTATATGGCGGCAATGGTAACGATATTCTTAATGGCGGCGATGGCGACGACTATATCGTTGGCGAACATGGTGATAATGTACTTATAGGCGGCAACGGTAACGATATTCTGCTTGGTAGTGATGATGGCTATGATGTCCTGATTGGCGGGACTGGTAATGATGTTCTGGCTGGTGGTGAAGGTAAAGACCTTTATATCTTTCAGACAGGCCACGGTAATGACATTATCTACGATAAAAGCTCGTCCTCTGATAGTAATAGTTATAATGATGTTAAGTTTGAAAAAGCCTTTGCTGCAGATGCCAGATTCAGCCGTTCTGGAAACGATTTAGTCATACAGGCTTATGGCAATAATGATTCAGTTACTCTTAGCGATTTCTTTATCACTCATAACTCATATACACGTTCATTTAATTTTATCTTTGAAGATAAAACATTAACTGCAGTCGATATTGCAAAAATGACATTTATCATAAATGGTACTAACGGTGATGATGAACTGCAGGGATGGGACAGCAACGATATCATTAATGGCGGACTGGGTAATGACAGGCTGTACGGCGGATATGGAAATGATATTCTTAACGGCGGCGATGGAAATGACTTTCTTAGCGGTGATAATGGTAATGACTATTTAGATGGCGGAAACGGTGACGATTATATCGATGGCGGAGATGGAAATGACATTCTTATCGGCGGTAATGGTAACGATACGCTGATTGGCAATACCGGATATGACATTCTTGACGGTGGTACAGGTAATGATATTCTAAATGGCGGTGATTGGGAAAAAGATCGTTATATTTTTCAGTCAGGACACGGTCAGGACATTATTAATGATAAAGGTTATGAAGACAGAAATCATGAAAAGTACAACGATGTTGTATTTGAAAATGCGTTCATCAAAGATGCCATTTTCAGCCGTTCAGGAAATAATTTAATTATCAGAGCTTATGGTAATCAGGATTCGGTTACTCTTACAGACTTCTTTAAACCAGATAGTACAGACACACGCGCTTTTAACTTTATCTTTGCGGATATCACTCTTCCGGCGGAAGCAATTGCCCAGATGACATTGGTTCTGAATGGTACTGATGGTAATGATGTACTACATGGCTGGGATAGTAACGATATTATTAATGGCGGGCTGGGTGATGATATTCTGTATGGCGGTAACGGCGACGATATACTCAACGGCGAAGCCGGCAATGACAAGCTATACGGCGGCAATGGTAACGATATTCTTAATGGCGGCGACGGTGACGATTACCTGGAAGACACCCAGGGAGATAATATTTTTATTGGCGGCAATGGTAACGATATCCTGCTGGGAGGAGACGGCTACGATGTTATGATTGGTGGTACTGGTAATGATGTTATGGCTGGCGGTGAAGGAAAAGACCTCTATATCTTTCAGACAGGTCACGGTAATGACATTATCAATGATAAAAGCTTATCTTCCGATTGCAATAACTATAATGATGTTAAATTTGAAAAAGCTTTTGCTGCTGATGCCAGATTCAGCCGTTCAGGAAACAATTTAGTCATACAGGCTTATGGCAATAATGATTCAGTTACTCTTACTGATTTCTTCATCTCCGGTTATGCAAATACACGTGCATTTAATTTTATCTTTGAAGATAAAACAATAACTACAATTGATATTGCAAAAATGACATTTGTACTAGAGGGTACTGATAATGATGATGTACTTACCGGCTGGGACAGTAATGATATTATCAATGGTAAAAAAGGAAATGATATTCTTTATGGCGGTAAGGGCAACGATTACATTTATGGAGGACAGGGTAACGATACCCTTTATGGTGAAGAAGGTAATGATTCACTTTTTGGAGAAGAAGGTTACGATATACTGAATGGCGGTGCCGGCGATGATTATCTTTTCGGCGGTAACTTTGAAAAAGATTTATATGTTTTCAACGCTAATCATGGCAGAGATGTTGTTGAAGATATAGCAATAAACCGACAACAAGGCGATATTCTTGCCTTCAAAGACTATAGCAGCAGAGAATTATGGTTTAGTCAAAACGGAAATGATTTAATTATCGGTCATATCGGTACTTCTGATCAG
Source organism: Snodgrassella sp. W8135 (assembly GCF_016101225.1). Lineage (NCBI taxonomy): Bacteria > Pseudomonadati > Pseudomonadota > Betaproteobacteria > Neisseriales > Neisseriaceae > Snodgrassella > Snodgrassella sp. W8135. The sequence continues at coordinate 751,205 of NZ_JACFQX010000001.1, read as the reverse complement.
GTTACTGTAAAAAGCTGGTTTGTTTCTGAATATAACCGTCAGTATAGTATAACCACTGCTGATGGTAAGGAAATTTATGCTTCACAAGTTGAACAGTTAGTAAATGCCATGTCGAGTTTTACTGCGAGTACTCATGATATTGCCACGACAGATAATCAAAAAATGCAATTTAATCAGCAGGCAATTATTTCTTCATATTGGGGAAATTAATTTATAAATAGTTATTTATTTATAATATCTGCTTCTCAAGGAATCCATCTTACGGATTCCTTTTTCATTATTAGTTGATATCTGATTTTATATTTTTTATGAAATATTAAAGTATTTATTTAAATAAATAAAATGTTATACAAAAACAGGCTTTGTAATCATACAAAGCCTGTTTTAAAAGTCTTAAGAATATCTCACAGTTATTTCACTGTTTCGAATTCATTTCTTTACACACGCATCCCTGTTAAACGGGCAGTATCCTGAGCAATCATCAGCTCTTCATTAGTCGGAATAACCAAAACTGCTGCTTTACTGTCTTTTGTGCTAATTACTCCCGGTGTACCGAAGCAGGCTTCCATATTGGCATCATGATCCAGAATCATGCCAAATACATTCAGATAATTAACTACTTTTTCGCGCATTGTAGTTGAGTTTTCACCAATACCACCGGTAAATACCAATGCATCCAGATTGCCGCAGGCAACCATCATACCGCCCACATATTTAGCCAGACGGTAGGCAAATACATCCAGAGCCAGCTCGGCACCTTTGTGTCCGTTGGCAGCAGCTTCTTCCAGCATACGGCAATCGTTGGAAAGATTGGATAAACCCAGCATACCGCTTTCTTTGTTCAGCATTTCGGTAATTTCATCAATGCTCATTTTGGCATTCGCGGCCAGGAAAGAGAAAATACTCGGATCGATATCGCCGCAACGGGTACCCATTACCAGACCTTCCAGCGGAGTCAGCCCCATGCTGGTATCCTGTGAACGACCGTTTTTAACAGCGGTAATAGAGGCACCATTACCCAGATGAGCAATCACCATGCTCATTTCATTAATATCACGGCGCAAAAATGCTGCGGTTTCCTGAGCAACATAACGGTAGCTGGTACCATGCGCACCATAACGGCGTACACCGTAACGGGTATACAGTGTTGACGGAATAGCATAATGATAAGCATGCGGTGGCATAGTCTGATGGAATGCTGTATCAAATACTGCTACCTGCGGCAGCTCAGGAAACGCCTGCTGTGCTGCCTGAATGCCCAGAATATGAGCAGGATTATGCAACGGAGCCAGTACAATACAGGCTTCAATATCACGCATTACTTCAGGAGTAATCACTGTAGACTGGGTAAATCGTTCGCCGCCATGTACGACACGATGGCCGATAGCTTTGACACGGTCATATAAGCCCAGATCTTTTAACTGTTCCAGCAAAGCCATTACAGCTGCAACGTGATCATGATTGCCGGTTAAAGCGTGTTTATGTTTTTCACCATTGATTTTAAAGGTGATGAAAGCATCAGTATTACCTACTTTTTCAGCCAGACAGCTCATTAAAACTTCTTTTTCGGCTAAATCCATTACTGCGGCTTTTACTGAAGAACTGCCACAGTTAAGTACCAATACTAAATCCTGCTCACTCATGTTGTTGTCCTGTTATATCGTGATTATTAAATTCAAAATGAATAATTAATTTTATTCAGCGGGCAAACAGCGTGCGTGCACCTGTAAAACGCTGGCTAAAATAGGGCTGGTCCAGTCTGGCCGTGCGAATAACACCACTGCTGGAAGGCGCATGAATAAATTCACCGTTGCCAATATACAGCCCCATATGTGAATAAGCCTGTCCCGAAGTGTTGAAAAACACCAAATCCCCAACCTGCAAATCTTTTGTGCGGATCGGGGCGGAAACAGCTGCTATATCACGTGCGGTACGAGGCAGATTTACCTGCAATGCCTGCTGGTAAACATATTGCACCATACCACTGCAATCAAATCCGCTACCCCGGCTACTGCCGCCATAACGGTAGGGTGTACCTATCAGACTCATGCTATGCAACAGCAATTCCTGACTCCCTGCCTGATGACTGACTTTAGTAATTCGAATAGGAGCCAGACGGGGTTGAGTACCAGACTGAACTATTTTTCGACTACTGCTTCTGCAGGCAGAAAGAAATAAAACAAGCGCACCTAAAACAGCACGCCGCTGTGCATTACATGTAACCATTAGTTATTTGCCCTGTTGTGATTACCTGAATCATGCTTACTCAGTGAATATAACATGAGTTGGTAATAATTGCTCTAAGCATTAAGGCTTAAATGACAATCATTACATTAACTAACCTTGTCGTACAAATCATACAAATTTTACCATTTTGAGAAAGCCATATCGCTCTGAGAAGTTTTAATCTCTTGACAGTGTCCTTGCGCAAGAATAGAGTAGAAGCACTAATTGATAAAAGCCAGCTGAATTAAAATGCTTTCCAACGTTTTTTACTGTAATTACAGGCTTTTATTCGAAGCAATACTTTAAAGCATCGCTTACTAAACAAAATACAGGAAGCAATATGCAGGAATTTGCACCACTAGTTATTCGCAATCATCATCTCATTCCGATTGTTCAGGGCGGTATGGGCGTAGGTGTTTCCGCCTCAAGTCTGGCCAGTGCAGTAGCGCGGGAAAATGGGGTAGGAACGATTGCAAGCGTGGATTTACGTCATTTGCATCCCGATTTACTTGAGCAGTCCAAAGAAAATCCTACACAGGAAAAATACGATACCTTAAACAGGATTGCACTTGATCGTGAAATCAAATCCGCACTTGCCCAGTCTGAAGGACGCGGAATGATCGCCGTTAATGTAATGAAAGCGGTTAAAGACCATCATGCTATGGTACAGCAGGCTTGTGAATCCGGTGCACATGCAATTGTAATGGGAGCCGGTCTGCCGCTGGACTTGCCGGATATGACTGAAAATTTTCCTGATGTTGCTTTGCTGCCTATTTTGTCGGAATCACGCGGTATTGGTATTGTGCTTAAACGCTGGATGAAAAAGAACCGTCTGCCTGATGCAATTGTAATCGAACATCCCGCCCATGCTGCCGGGCATCTTGGTGCAGCTACTGTTGCCGGTGTTAATGATGAACGTTTTGAATTTAAACGGGTACTGACTGAAACATTCGAATTATTTAAAAAACTTGATCTGGAACGGGAAAAAATTCCTTTGATCATTGCTGGCGGGATGGCTAATTTTCAGAAAATCACTGTAGCCTTACAAGAATGGGGTGCAGCTGCTGTACAAATCGGTACAGCATTTGCTGTAACTCAGGAAGGTGATGCTCATATCAATTTCAAAAAAACTCTCGCCGGTGCCGAAGGCGAACAAATTGTAGAATTCATGTCGGTAGCAGGCTTGCCGGCACGTGGCGTCAAAACTAAATTTCTGGATAGCTATCTGAAACGTGAAAGCGTATTACAGGCTAATGCCAAAGCAGACCCGCGGCGCTGTACGCAGGGGATTAACTGTTTGTCTGTATGCGGTTTACGTGATGGTCTCGAAAAAGTCGGACAATTCTGTATTGATCTGAAACTTGCTGCAGCCTGGCGCGGAGAAACCGATAAAGGTTTATTTTTCCGTGGTAAAGATCCGCTGCCATTCGGTTCAGCGATGCGCACTGTTAAAGAAACCATTGAATATTTACTTACCGGCGAAATTCAGGCTGTCCAGAAATCTGCCTGAAATTGCTGAACAATTTCATAAGCCACATGCATACATGTGGCTTTTTATTTGTCTGTAACCGGTATTTTTCGGAGCTAAAAATGAATACTTACTGCCGCAGTAATTTGAATGGTGGTAGTATCAAAGCATTTACAATAATTTGTATTTACGATTATGAATCCGAAACTGGAATTGTTACAGCCCTATCCTTTTGCCAGATTACGTAAATTAATGGATGGTCTGGAACCACCGGCTGATCTCCAGCCTATATCATTACATATTGGTGAACCCAAACACCCTACCCCGTCGGTTTTAACTGATGCACTGATTCAGCATCTGGACGGACTTGCAGCCTATCCGGTTACTGCCGGCATTCCTGAACTTCGTCAGGCTTGTGCTCAATGGCTTATGCGCCGCTACTCAGGAGTAAAAATTAATCCTGATACTGAAGTATTACCCGTGTTGGGCAGCCGGGAAGCATTATTTGCATTTACCCAAACCATCATTGACAGCAGTACTGAATATCAGCCCGTAGTTGTCAGCCCGAACCCCTTTTATCAGATATATGAAGGTTCAGCCTTGCTGGCTGGTGCGCGGGTAGAATATGTCAATTGCCGCGCTCCGCATTTTATGCCGCAATGGCAGGAAATCGATCAGAATACATGGCCAAAGGTACAATTGGTTTTCGTTTGTTCTCCGGGCAACCCCAGTGGCGCGGTAATGAATCTGGACGAATGGAAAAAACTATTTGCCTTACAGGACAAATACGGATTTGTGATTGCGTCAGATGAATGCTATTCAGAAATTTACTTTGAGGATGATAATAAGCCACTGGGTGCATTACAGGCGGCTACTCAGTTAGGCCGGTCATTCGACCGTCTAATTATGTTTACCAGCCTGTCAAAACGTTCTAATGCACCCGGTCTGCGTTCCGGTTTTGTAGCAGGTGACAATAAACTACTGGCTGATTTTCTGCTCTACCGCACCTATCATGGCAGTGCCATGAGTCTGCCCACACAATACGCCAGTATTGCAGCATGGAATGATGAAGAACACGTCATTGCCAATCGTAATCTGTATCGGGAAAAATTTGATAAAGTAATTCCGATATTACAGCAAAAATTTGCTCTGCATAAACCTGATGCTTCATTCTATCTGTGGCTGAATGTTCCCGATTGTGATGATTTAGCCTTTACACAGAAATTATGGCAAAAAGCAGCGATTCGTGTATTACCGGGACGTTATCTTGCCCGTAATACACCATACGGTAACTCCGGAGCAGGCTTTGTGCGAATCGCACTGGTATCCAGTGTCGAAGAATGTGTTGAAGCCGCCAATCGTATGGTCAAACTGGTTTTTTAGAATTGGTTTCAAACAGATACTGGAATTAAAACAAAACCAGAATTGCCGGCTTCAATTTTAAAAGCAATTCTGGTTTTTAATAGTATGGTATAAACAGCTATTGTTTATTCTACGTTCTGTACCTGTTCGCGCATTTGTTCAATCAGTACTTTAAGCCCTACTGATGCCTGTGTACATTCAATGGCTATCGCTTTACTGCCAAGCGTATTGGCTTCGCGATTTAGTTCCTGCATCAGAAAATCCAGACGTTTACCCACGCTGCCGCGATGTTCTTCTATCAGACGTCGTGCTTCAGCTATGTGCGTATTTAAACGATTCAGTTCTTCATCTACATCGGCTTTTTGCATAAACAATGCGAATTCCTGTTTCAGGCGCTCTGCATCTACCTGAGCCACTGCTTCGCGCAAACGGGCTTCAGCCTTATTCATATAGTCCTGCAATAATTGCGGGAACAACTGCTGCATAGCTGCCACGATATCTGTCATATCATTCAGACGATCCAGCAAATGCTGCTGCAGTTTTTCACCTTCACGAGCCCGCGCTGCTTTAAATTCGGTGAGTACTTGTCCCAGTAAAGTCAGTACACCGTTATGTAATATTTCCTCGTCCTCCGTTGGCGCCACAATAACACCGTGGAAATGCAAAATATCTGCAACAGTTAATTTGCCTAAATCTTTATACTTGCGACGCAACTGTTGATTAAATGATGCCAGTTGTTCTACCAGTTTATGATTAACCGGTAAATCATCAGTACTTTCGCTAGGCAGAGTTTGAATCTGAATACGGCATTCCAGTTTACCCCGTGCCACCTGAGAACTGATTAATTCACGCATCTTACCTTCAAACGGACGTAATTCTTCTGCAATTTTAAACTGGATATCCAGATAACGATGATTAACTGCTCTGAGCTCAACATTAATTTGGCGATTTCCACATTGTTCTGAAGCATTTGCATAGCCAGTCATACTGTATAACATATATATTTTCCTTAAACCGTTTATTCCTGCCGGGTTATATTCAAACTGGCAATTAAATCAAGTATAACGAAAACGGCTTAATCCATAAAAGGTTTAATTGATATGAATCGCAACACACTGGTTATATAATTCTGCATTCATCTCCCGACAAAGTCTCTAAATATGAAAAACACACCTCTATCCAATCGTTCCGGACGTGCTGACGATGAGCCACGTCATCTTAGTATCGTGCCTGATTTCCTCGCACAGGCAGACGGTTCTGTACTGATTTGCTGCGGTAATACTAAAGTAATTTGCACAGCAACTATTGATGAAAATGTACCAGGCTTTTTAAAAGATCAGGGTCGTGGCTGGGTAACAGCAGAATATGGCATGCTGCCCGCCTCTGCCAATGGCCGTATGCGCCGCGAAGCAGTAGCAGGAAAGCAATCGGGGAGAACTCAGGAAATTCAGCGCCTGATTGGCCGTTCCTTACGGGCAGTCGTAGATTTAGAAAAACTGGGTAGCCGCCAGATACTGATTGACTGTGATGTTATACAGGCCGACGGAGGCACACGCACCGCCAGCATCAGCGGCGCTTTTGTTGCTCTTGCTCTGGCAGTCAGAAAATTACTGGAAAAAGGGCTGATCAGAGAAAATCCGATTCGTGAAGCTGTAGCTGCTATCTCTGTCGGCATGATTGACGGTAACCTCCTGCTCGATTTGGATTATCCGGAAGATTCATCCTGTGATGCGGATATTAATGTAGTGATGACCGCCTCACAGCAGCTGGTTGAAATTCAGGGTACAGCCGAAGGAGCTACTTTCAGTATCGGTCAGTTAAATGATTTAATTACTTTGGCACAAAAAGGAATTAAACAAATTCTTGCTGCTCAGCAACAAGCACTGGCTGAAAATTAATTCACAAAAATACAATCACCTATTTTCCGAATTTAAACATTATTTAAAACAAGCTGCCTGAACCTGACAAAATACTAACTCAGCAGCTTGTTTTTGCATGATAAAAATGCTAAAAAGAATGTCCGACAGGATATTTAAGCAGGCAGAGTTAACACAACCTGTCCTTTTTTGACATTATAACAACCCGGAAAGCAAGCAGTATTATGGCGTTAATCGTACAGAAATACGGCGGTACATCAGTTGGAACAGTTGAACGTATAAAAAATGTAGCTCGTCGTGTAGCACAAGCCAGAGCCAATGGTGATGATGTAGTAGTGGTTGTATCCGCTATGAGCGGAGAAACCAACCGTTTGGTTGCACTGGCACATGAAATTCAGGAAAAGCCCAATCCGCGTGAACTGGACGTTGTTTTATCAACGGGTGAACAGGTCACTATAGGTCTGCTTGCCATGGCTTTGCACAGCATTGGCGTAGACGCAAAGAGCTATACAGGCTGGCAGGTAGCCGTTAAAACCGATTGTGCTCATACCAAAGCACGCATTGATGCGATCGATGAGATACGCATCCGCACAGATCTCAATGCCGGTAAAGTTGTTATCATAGCCGGTTTTCAGGGTGTTAATGCCAACAATGATATTACCACACTGGGTCGCGGCGGTTCGGATACCTCAGCAGTAGCACTGGCAGCAGCACTGAAAGCAGACGAATGCCAGATCTATACTGATGTGGATGGCGTATACACCACCGACCCGCGTGTCGTACCGGAAGCGCGTCGTCTCAATACCATTTCATTTGAAGAAATGCTGGAACTGGCCAGTCTGGGCAGTAAAGTATTACAAATCCGCTCAGTAGAGTTTGCCGGTAAATATAAAGTGCGGCTGCGCGTATTAAGCAGTCTGGAAAACAGCGGTAATGGCACATTAATCACATTTGAAGAGGATCAGAATATGATGGAACATGCGGCAGTATCCGGTATTGCTTTTGATAAAAATCAGGCACGAATTAATGTGCGCGGGGTACCGGATACGCCGGGAATGGCTTCACTGATACTGGGAGCTGTCGCCGATGCCAATATTGAAGTGGATATGATTATTCAGAATGTCGGCTCAGCAGGAACCACAGACTTTTCCTTTACCGTACCACGCAGCGATTATCAGAATACGCTGGATATTCTTCATGAAGTGCAGAAAACAATAGGAGCTCGTGAAGTCTGCGGCGATGATACCGTATGTAAAGTATCAATAGTCGGCATGGGCATGCGTTCACATGTTGGCATTGCTTCTACCATGTTCCGTACTCTGGCTAAAGAAAATATCAATATCCAGATGATTTCTACTTCTGAAATCAAAGTGTCCGTGTTAATTGATGAAAAATATCTGGAGCTGGCCACCCGTGTACTGCACCAAGTGTTTGAGCTTGATAAAGAACCAGTAAAAAAAGGCTGAAAACTCCTTTTTAATTCATGTAAAAATTAACACAGGCCGGCTAAGTCACATCAGCCGGCCTTTAATTATTGTACAATTGCAGGTATTTGCATAAATTAGTGCTGTATCCATGTCTCATACACCAAAACGCGAATACGAAAACAATAAACTGATTAAAAGACTTCGTCATCAGGTTGGCTCTGCTATTAATGATTTTCAGATGATTGAAGACGGCGACAAAATCATGGTTTGCCTTTCCGGTGGTAAAGACAGCTATGCATTATTGGACATCCTGCTCAGATTACAAAAATCTGCACCAGTACAATTTGAAATTCTTGCAGTTAATCTCGACCAGAAACAACCGGGTTTTCCTGCACATATACTGCCGGATTATCTGCAAAGTCTTGGCGTTCCGTTTCAAATTATTGAAGAAGACACCTATAGCGTAGTCAAACGGGTAATAGATGAAGGCAAAACTACCTGTGGCCTGTGCAGCCGTTTGCGACGCGGTATTTTATACCGGGTAGCCAAAGAAAATAACTGTACCAAAATTGCTTTAGGTCACCATCGCGATGATATTCTGGAAACCCTGTTTCTGAACATGTTTTACGGAGGCAAACTTAAAGCCATGCCGCCCAAACTACTGTCAGATAACGGTGAGCATATCATCATCAGACCATTAGCCTATGTTAAAGAAAAAGATCTGATCCGGTATGCACAAATGCTGGAATTTCCAATTATTCCATGCAACCTGTGCGGCTCACAGCCCAATCTGCAACGGCAGGTTATCAAAGACATGCTCCGGCAATGGGACAAACAGTTTCCCGGGCGCATTGAATCCATGTTTTCGGCCATGCAAAACATCGTACCCTCGCATCTGGCTGATTATCATTTATTCAATTTTGCCGGCTTGCAACGTGGACAACAACTACCACATGGCGGCGATATTGCCTTTGACCGTGAACATTTTTCTCCAATTACAACACCAGCACAGACCGGTGATATTAATCAGCCTGCCGGTGCAGGCAAAACTGTTATTAACATTTTAGATTCTCGATTGTAAGTCCCCTTATGAAACAACCAAGAAAAAAATTAACTCCTGCAAAAGCTATGGTTGCCGCTATCAGTGGCTATGCCATGGATGGTTTTGACCTGCTGATACTCGGTTTTATGCTCAGCGCCATCAGTGCTGATCTCGGACTGAATACTTCTCAGGCAGGTTCACTGGTAACATGGACATTAATCGGTTCTGTTATCGGCGGTATCGTTTTCGGACATTTAAGTGATCGCTTCGGCCGGATACGCATGTTATCGCTAACCATTCTCATGTTTGCCGTTTTTACTGGTCTGTGTGCGGTTGCACAAGGTTATTACGACCTGCTTATTTACCGGGCTCTGGCCGGTATGGGGCTGGGCGGAGAGTTCGGTATCGGTATGGCTATGATTGCAGAAGTATGGCCTGCATCAAAACGTAATCGCGCATCAGCCTTCGTCGGTATCGGCTGGCAGCTGGGCGTACTGGCGGCTACCTTTATTACACCATTTCTGCTTCAGCATATCGGCTGGCGCGGCATGTTTGTCGTAGGATTATTTCCGGCTATTGTATCCTACTTTATTCGTCATGATACCAATGAACCGGAACAATTTACCCGCGAACATAAAGCAAATGGTGAGTTGTCATTTTCTGCGCGTCTTAAATTACTGGTTAAAGACCGTCAGACAGCTAAAACCAGTCTGGGTATATTTATTCTTTGCGCTGTACAAAATTTCGGTTATTACGGTTTAATGATCTGGATGCCCAGTTATCTTGCCAAAAAACTGGGATTCAGCCTTACAGATTCCGGCAACTGGACTGCGGTCACCGTTATTGGCATGATTATCGGTATCTGGCTGTTCGGTTTTCTGGCCGACCATTTTGCCCGCTGGAAAATCTTTCTGATTTACCAGATTGGTTCTTTTATCATGGTGGCACAATATGCACAGTTGCAGGACCCCACTGCATTACTGATATGCGGTGCCATTATGGGCTTATTTGTCAATGGCATGATTGGCGGCTATGGAGCACTGATTTCTGATAACTTCCCCCCGCATGTGCGTGCAACTGCCCAGAATGTATTATTTAATCTGGGTCGTGGCATTGGCGGATTAGGGCCGCTGGTTATCGGTTTTCTGGTTAAAGAATGGTCATTTTATGTTGCCTTATGTTTGCTGGCATCTATTTACCTTCTGGACATCATTGCCACTTTATGGCTGCTTCCCAAACACAATAATACCCCGTCCAATGATGATAATCTTGGTGTTATAGGCTGATTTATTATTCTTTCAGTGCAGATATATATCTCTGCACTGATTTTTTTACCATTAGGCCATGAGTAGAAATTATGACAACATTTACTAAAGTAATTTTATATACCGGAAGTGATGGTTTTGCCCGCTTCAAAGAAGAAAAAATTGAATTAAACGAAGGTAATGAAAAAAGCCAGTTATCACCTTGGTTTAATGCAGAAGGGTTACAATTACGTTACAGTCCGGTGGGTTTTAAAAGTGATTTTCACTGCACTGGTAAACCACAATGGCTGATAGTATTACAAGGAGTGATGGAAATCGGACTGCGCGATGGTAGTACCCGCCGCTTTAGTGCCGGAGAACATTTTTATTCTGCCGACACTTTACCTGAAGGCATTACCTTCGATTCAAATATTCATGGACACTGCAGCCGTCTAATTGGCGATGTTCCTCTGATTACTGCTTTTATTCGCGATTAATCCAAGGTAATCAATATATACAAAGGAAAATAAATAATGTCTCAATCTATGCTGTTTACACTTCCGGATACCGAAGGCAATAACTTTAATATTGCAGAACATTTACCAGCTGTGGTTTATTTCTATCCGAAAGACAGCACACCAGGCTGTACAACCGAAGCACAGGAATTCAGTGCTTTACTGCCCCAATTCAAACAACTGGGTTACCACGTGATTGGTATTTCCCGTGATAGTATGAAAAGCCATCATAATTTTATCTGCAAATATGAACTCAACGTTACCCTGCTTTCAGACAGTGAAGAAACAGTATGCAGACAATTTGATGTACTTAAAGAGAAAAACATGTATGGTAAAAAAGTATTCGGTATTGAAAGAAGTACCTTTATCCTGAATCAGGACGGGCAAATTACACAGGAGTGGCGTAAAGTTAAAGCGGCCGGTCACGCCCAGATCGTATTAAATACACTACAACAGCATGCCTAGTTACTCATATCAAGCGCCCTGCTGCTCGTTAATACTGGAATTCAGTCCTGAGCAAAAATTAAAGGCTATCCACTGGCAAACACCCTTTTCCGAAGCCTTACCTAACCTAACTGGATTCTGGGCAAAACAGCTTGACTCCTATTTTAATGGCAGCCTGCAAAAATTTAACTATCCTCCTTCCACTGATGGCACTGCATTTCAGCAAAAAGTCTGGCAGGTTATTGCCGATATCCCCTATGGTCAGATTGCCACTTACGGAGATATCGCGCGTGTGCTAAACAGTTCACCCAGAGCCGTAGGTCAGGCCTGTGGTAAAAACCCGTTACCAATTATTATTCCTTGTCATCGGGTTGTATCAGCCAGTGGTCTGGGAGGGTTCAGCCTCAGTATCAATGCTTTTGAACTAAATATAAAGCGTTGGCTGCTTAAACACGAAGGAGCAACATGGTAAATGATACTTTACCGGCAGAACTACTCGAACCAATCGAGTCGTTGCTCGAACATCTTTGGCTTAGCGAGCAGCTGGCATTCAATACACTGGAAAGTTACCGGCGGGATTTGAATAAAATTGCTCGTCGCATACAAGCCGAACATCTGAACTGGCTGAATGTAGATCCCTTGTCACTTGCATCTGCTGTATTTATCCCTAGTGAAAAACCATCTTCACAGGCACGGGCATTATCAGCCTGTAAACGTCTGTTCAGTTGGATGCATGAATATAACCGCCGTCAGGATATACCTACCGAACAGCTGCAAATGCCTAAAAAAGGGCAATACTTGCCGGATATTATTTCCGAAACACAGATAGATGCTCTATTAGCAGCCCCGGATACCAAAACCTTTCTGGGTCTGCGTGATAAAGCCTTACTGGAACTTATGTACGCTACTGGATTGAGAGTTAGCGAAGCTGTTAACTTACGAATCAATGAAATCGATTTACAAAACGGCCTGTTAAGTACCATCGGAAAAGGAAATAAACAGCGTATGGTTCCATTAGGGGAAGAAGCAACCGACTGGCTGGAAAATTACTTTACGGATGCCCGCCCTGCTTTACTTAAAGGACATGCTTGTGATGCAGTATTTGTCAGTCAGAAAAAAACAGCCATCACTCGGCAGTTGGCTTGGATGATTGTGACCAAATATGCTACTGTAGCCGGCATTCATCATCTTAGCCCGCATGGTTTGCGTCATGCTTTTGCTACGCATCTTGTGAATCATGGTGCAGATTTACGTGTAGTGCAATTGCTTCTGGGACACGCTGATATCGGCACAACACAAATTTACACACATGTTGCCAATGAACGCCTAAAACAGATTGTGCATCAGCATCATCCGCGCGGATAAAAAATTATTTGTTTATTCTGCTATGTTTAGAGTAAGAGATTATAAATCTTGAAATTTTGTTATTATTTTTTTGAAGATGTAATAAAAACCTGTTCACAACTTGATATATGCTGCACAAATGAATAATACCTTATAAACTTTATCAAATTAAATGACAAAGTTATTCAATCATAAAACAAAAATATCAACCATTTAGAAAAAAGATAAACCAAGTGAAATAATAAATTACCTAATATTTATACTTAATTTAAAAAATTCGAAATCATTTAAATTTTTAACTAGTTTATTTAATATTAAACTTGGATTTTCAAGTACAAAATAAATATTATTCTAAATAATTTTTATCTTTTAGCTTTTTATCTGAGTTCAACTGATCAAGAACCACGGCTATCGCCAACAAAGCAAAGAATAAAATTGCTAAAGATATAGATATTTTTAGAAAAAATTCAGCAGAAAAAATATCCCACCATAATTCCAGTATCAGTAAAGCACACCAGAATATGAAAATATAAAGGCATCCTAATCCGGCTTTTTTAACCAACATCTCTCTCCATTACTAATAAATAAGCTTCTCTTCTCCACAATAAAAAAAGACGACGCATATCTTTTTCCATTGTTACTACACGCCATCCTTCTTTAGCATTTCGGTTTAAGAAATCTGAAAATTTTACAGGATTTGCATTTGCCGCGCCCAGAAACATAGAAGCCAGAGCACCTTCCTGATAAATAACAACTTTATATTCTTTCATAAAAACTCCAAAATTTAAACTCAAATTTATAAAAAAATAATATGAATTATAAATTATTTTTCTCAATAAAACAATTTTTAATTTATATTTACTATCATAAATTTAATTTATTTTTGCAATAACTTTTTTAAAATGGTTTTAACAGATGTTCAGCTTAAAACCTTGAAATAGACAATGTTCTCGTTTTAATATCTGATTAGAATTGTAATTTGTTAATTTTTTCTGGTCATTTTATTACAATTAAAATACAATTATTAACAATATACTTTGCTTATTGAACTAAGGGACTCTTATGAGATTGAAATTTACAAAAATAATATTAATGCTGGCTGTTGCCGGTATGATTTCGGCATGTGGTAATAAAACTGAAAAATCCCCTGACAAAATGGTGCGCACTGGTATTCAGCGCATTATGACAGAAGACAATCAGTTTAATTTTAGTGGTTCTTATCAGACAGAATTTATTATTCAAAATAATGAGAATAAAAGTCCTTCAGAAATAACTGAACCAACAATTGCATCTGAAGTTTCTGCATCTGAAGTTTCTGCATCAGAAGTTTCTGCATCAGAAGTTTCTGCATCAGAAGCCTCTGTATCAGAAGAGTATGATGATACTCCAGAATTAACAGAGTATCACCGCAAAGAAATGGATTTGTACAACAAATCTTTAGGGCAATTTTTAGGACAATTCGGTAAATCTTTTTCCGTACCTTTCACTGGTGCTGTAGATATGAAAAAAGGGGTGATGGAAGTGATTCCTGAAGTCCGTTATGAAGATAAAAACGTACTGATTTCTTTTAAATTTCCTACCTATTTAGATTTTAATAATTTGTCCTTATATCTCGATGGTTCTGCAATTACCCATTTGTCAGACATTATGCCTTACAATAAAATGGTAGTTGGTGATAAATATATACAATTCACTGTACCGCAGGATAAAGCACAACACTTACCTGTTGCAGATTTATTAAAAAGCTTACCTAAATCAGTAGATGACGGTTATGCATCAATTGATCCCAGTGCATTCAAAAAAGTAAATGTCGACGAATTTGGAAAAACACTGGAAGCAAAATATCAGGTTAATCTGAATACAGACTATGCTTCAAGCCTTAAATCTGATACTGTAACTCTGCAAAGTCTTTCTAAGGCTCTAAAAGAGACAGCAGCCAAGGCTGATCAGAATAATAAATATAAACCTGAAGATTACGCTATGCTAGAAAATATAATTGATGGTTTGGCTTCAATTTATTCTGATAGTAATAATGCTTTTGCAGACACTCCTATGGGTGCTCATATGAAGCAGCTCAAAAATCAATCTAATCTAATAGTAGTTAATTTCTACTTTGATTCAAAAGGTCGCATTATAGGTATTCGCATTAAGACTGATATTCCAATGGCAATAACAGGTAGGGAAGAGCCAAAAGGAACAATCAGAATAGATTATAAATTTCGGATGGATTACACCGGAAGCCCTAAATTCACCATGCAGCCTACACCACAAAACTCAATCAATATGGGATCTCGTCTTGGTTGGTACTGATTAATTTTCTTATCTGATTTATAGATTTTTTAGCCAGTATGTTTTACATACTGGCTTTTTCCATTAATAAGTTATTTATTACATGTTATTTCAAAACATAAATCCAGACAGAATTAATCCCAACAGATATATTCTGGCTGATTTTTTATAATTATTGTTATAACAACTATTTTATTCATTTGATATATACCAAACTGTCTGCAAATACAGATACCATTAATTTTACTATCTATATATTTGCAATTAAAATACAATAATTAATAATTTGATTTGTTAATTTGATTTTAAAGGGACTCATGTTTTATGCGGTTAAATTTTAAAAAATTAATATTAACAATGGCTGTAGCCGGGATAGTTTCAGCATGCAGCCACATAAATGACAATTCGCCGGATAAAATGGTGCGGACTGGTGTCCAGCAAATGATTTTAAAAGATAACCGCTTGAACTTCAGTGGTTCTTTTCAAGGAGAATATCATATTAATCCTAATACAAACAATGAAGATGAAATTTCTTCTGATACATCTGAAATAAACAAAACTAATGAAACACATAACAATCTTCTAAATACTGCATCAAAATCACTACCTCAAACAGAAGCAGATGATGATGATGATGATGAATCAAAACCAAAAAATTCTTTGGCACCTTTTTTTGAGCAATTCAGTCAATCCTTTTCAGTACCCTTTACTGGCGCTATAGATATCCGAAAAGGGCAAATGGAAATAATTCCGGAAATTCGTTATGAAAACAAAAATGTACTGGTTTCTTTTAAATTTCCCACCTATATAGACTTCAAAAATCTATCTCTATACGCAGATGTTTCTGCTATTACACATTTGCTAGATAAAATACCTCATACAAGAATGGTAATTGGTGACAAATATTTACAATTAGCTGTACCAAAATCTCAAATAAAAAACATGCCTTTATCCGATCTGTTAAAAAGCTTACCAAAATCAATTGATGATGGTTATGCAGCAATTGATCGCGATGCATTCAAAAAAGTAAACGTTGATGAGTATGGAAAAACACTGAAAGCAAAGTATCAGGTTAATCTGAATGTAGACTACGCTTTAATGCAGAAAATTGATAATACAATGCTTGAAAGCCTTTCAAAGGCTTTAAAAGAGGCTGCAGACAAAGCTGATCAGAATAGTAAATATAAACCTGAGGATTATGCTGCATTACAAAATATAATTGACGAATTCACTTCTACTTTTAATTCTTATTTTTTTGATGAACATGATTCTGATGACAGCGGTGTTTTTAAAAATCCCTATTTTAGTGTTATAAAGCAATTCAAAAATAATCAAATCCCCATACAATATAATTATTATTTTGATTTAAAAGGAAGAATTATAGGCATCCGTGAACAGCTAGCATTTCCTAAGGAGGTGGAGAGTATAGATGGAACAGTAAAAATAGATACCAAAATCCACCTAAAATACACAACAAACCCTAAATTTACTATGCAGCCACCTACGCCGCAGAATTCAATTAATATAATGTCTCGACCTGAACTCAATTAATTAAAATTCAATTTATCAGTTTCAAGTATTTTTAGCCAGTATACTAAAACTTACTGGCTATTTTATATTGATAATTTTTTTCTGAATGTTATGTCAAAAATGGATAAAGACTGAATTAATCACGCAGGGTATACTTTAACTATTTTCTATTGTTATTCATAATAAACTACTCTACACGTTTAATATATAAAAACCGTCTGCAAATACTGATGCCCAGATGGCTCTAGTACACATTTTGGCAAATATAAATTCATATATTTACAAACAAAGTATAAGCAAAGAATCTGGGTAATTTTAATTCAAACACAATTTTTATTCGGTAATAATTCAATCTGTGGCTGATTAGTTTTAAAGTATGGCCAAATTAAAACTAATATGCTGATATATAAATAGCAAAAAGGACATATACTTATTTAAGTCTGCCCTTTTTACTATGTTCAGTGATTAACAGTTATATTGGCTGATTTTCGCTATTTGTTTCAGCTGCCACCTCTTTCATTGGTTCATCACTCAATGTAATGACTACGCCCTGCTCACCCAAATTAAGCTGGATATAGGCACTATTCTGGCCTTGCTGCTTTTCCAGCAATAATTGTCTGGCCAGTTCGGGGACAATTTGCTGCTGCAACATCTGTTCAAAATAGCGTACGCCCAAATCATGACCGGCTGTTGTTTGCGCCAGCGCCTCTACCAGTGTATTACTATACTCACAGATAACAGCAAATTGAGCTGCAATTTTGGCTGCAATGCGGTCTAGTTGCTGACGGATAATAATCTGCATATCGTCAGCTGATAACGGACGAAAAGCCAGTACATTCATACGCCCGAGCAAAGCAGGAGCAAGAACTTCCCGGATGGGCTGATCGACCAGTTCCAGTCGGGTTGGTAAATCGGCATCAGGAGCATTTTGTAAAGCTTCGCTGCCTAGATTGGATGTCATCAGCAGAATGGTGTTTTTGAAGTTGATGATGCGCCCTTCTCCGTCTCGCATAACACCCTGGTCAAATACCTGATAGAAAATATTAAGCACATCCGGATGGGCTTTTTCTATTTCATCCAGCAGTACTACAGAATAAGGACGCTTACGTACTGCTTCAGTCAGGACTCCGCCTTTGCCATAGCCCACATATCCCGGAGGCGCACCTTTAAGCTGAGCTACTGTATGTGATTCCTGATATTCAGACATATTGATGGTGATCATTGTGTCTTCACTACCAAAAAGTGATTTGGCCAGTGCTTTGGCTGTTCTGGTTTTGCCAACGCCAGATGTACCTGTTAGCAGGAATACACCAAGTGGTTTGTTGGGTTCGCCAAGTCCGGCTTTCTGGGTACGAATATGATTAACAATACTACTAACGCTGTCTTCCTGACCAATTACCTCACTGTTAAGTTGCTCAGATAAAGTCATCAGACGTTCAATTTCATCATCCAGCATGCGACCGGCAGGAATGCCTGTCCATTCACTAATTACACTGGCAATGACTTGCTGATCTACATCTAGGCTAATATTTTGCTGCAATTGCTGAAAAGACTGATTATGTGTATGCAGATTGCTTTCATGCTCATCTTTTGTACGCGCATCCAGTACTGCCTGAGCAGCTTCCTGCTCCTGAACAAATTTTTGTTTTTCTTCTTCTATTTCCTGATCTAATTGCTGTAACTGCTGCCGGCACTGCTCCATTCTTTCGTTATCTATCTGGTGTCCGAGAAGAATATCCTGTTGCAGACGGTCGATTTCTTCTTGAAGCGCGCTGTGCAGGGAGATTTTTTTAATAAGATTCAGTGGTAATGTTTGCATACCAAGTCTAACTTTAGCTGCAGCGGTATCCAGTAAATCGATGGCTTTATCAGGAAGCTGACGATCCGGTAAATACCGACGTGACAATGTAACAGCGGCTTTAATCGCATCATCTTTGATATGTACCTGATGATGTTCTGCATAGAGTTTAGCAATACCGCGCAGCATCTGACAGGCTTTTTCATCATCCGGTTCATCTACTTTTACCGGCTGAAAACGGCGCTCAAGAGCAGCATCGGTTTCAAAATATTGTTTGTATTCAGACCAGGTTGTTGCTGCGATTGTACGCAACTGACCACGGGCAAGTGCAGGTTTGAGTAAGTTGGCTGCATCAGACCCTCCGGCCTGATTACCGGCACCAATAATGGTATGAGCTTCATCTATAAACAGGATGGTTGGTTCGGAAGCATGCTGAATGGCTTCGATTACCGTTTTCAGGCGCTGCTCAAATTCACCTTTCAAGCCGGAACCTGCCTGTAAAAGCCCCATATCAAGAGCAAGAATATGGGTATTTTTCAGATGGCTGCCCACTTCGTCATTGGCGATTTTCAATGCCAGCCCTTCAACAAGTGCTGTTTTACCTACTCCCGGTTCACCTACCAATATTGGATTATTTTTACGTCGTCTGCTCAAAATATCTTCTATTTGGCTGATTTCTTCATCCCGTCCGAAAATTGCATCAATATATCCGTCTCTGGCTCTTTGAGTAAGATCGATGGTAAAACGTGACAAGGCTTCCTGTTCTGCCGGCGATTGTTTATCCTGTAAATTACTGGTATTAAGTATATTCTGTGTGGCTGGTGTTTCAGCAGGTTCTGCTGCTTTACTATCGGTATCTATTCTCTTGGTGAAGATCGCATCATTGTCTGTGTTTGCTTCAACTGAGTATTTATCAAGCCATCGTCCTGCTTCAGCCAGTTGTCCTGCTCTGAATATCAGTAACTGCCATAAATCTGTAAGTGTGAAGATGCTAGGAATTTTCTGGATAGCTTCAAGCAAATGCAATGAGCGGACTTCTTCCTGTCCGTGTTCAATAGATGCCAGCATCCATGCCTGCTCTATCCATTTAAGTAATGCGCGTGAAAGCTCAGGTTTCTGGGGTACTCGCTGCCAGGGCAATTTATCCAGTCCGGCCAGCAAATCATCCCACAACCGGTTGATGTTGATTTCGTTCTGGCGTAATAAGAGATTCAGGTCATTATTATCTGTTTCAAGTAATTTGACGAGAAAATGTTCAGGCAATATTTCATGATGACCACGGCTTAAACAGAAGTTAGCAGCCTCATTCAGTGCCCGTGCACAATTTTCATTGAGTTTTCTTAATAATTGCATTGAATCTTTCATTACGGCTCCGACTAAATACTTAAAAAGGCGCACAGATGCGTGCGCCTTGAGTTAATTAAAATTAACGGTTCTCAACCCAGCTGTCGGAATGAACAATATTGCCATCCTTGTAAGCCCAGGTGATTTTTTCGTAACGCAATTCCACTTCTTCAAGATGGTTATAGCGTTCTTTACTGGTTTCTTTAATGTTGTGCATTTTAGGACGCACAGCCACTACTTTCACATTTTCAAGCAGGGTGTTGAAATATTCTTTCTCCTGACCTGCATCGTCAATGCGATACCATTTAAATTCTAGAGATTTAAGGTTCTGACCATTGGTTACTGCTTTGTAAAGATATGGTGAAGAAGCATCATATTCTTTTACAAAAGAAATAGGTTTGTGTACACGAGTACCTGTCAGTTTACCGGTATTGCCGTCAGTAGGAATATAAACTTCGTGATCGAATGCCAATACTTCTACTGTGCCTTCACGATTCTGTACAGTTACAGAGCCTTTAACCTCTGAACCACCGTCATCCTTGATCCATAAGTAAGCAGGAATTGCCATATGAATATCCTTTAATTAGTTAATAAATATTACATTAGTCGGTATGATTCATATCAACCAAGGTAATTTCGACACGACGATTTTTACTACGCCCTTGCGGGTCGTCGTTGGTTGCTATGGGTTTACTATCCCCATATCCCTGTACAGTAAAATGGTCTTCCGGAAAGGTGGATGCACTCACTAGCCAGTCACGTACAGCTTCAGCTCTGTGAAATGACAGAGTTTTATTGCTGGCGGCATTTCCGGTGTTATCGGTATGACCATCTATTAGTACTCTTTTATTCGGGTTTGCCTGTACCCAGGTTAAAACCCCTTGTAAAACCAGTTTCGCATCCGCTTTAAGCTGACTCTGACCCACGTCAAACAATGCTGTGGTATCTAAACGGATAATTTGTTTTTTCTGCTTCTCTATCTGGAAAGAATTTATGTCTTTATTGATAACTGGTAATAATTCAGTAGCATGATATAAACCAAATCCCATTCTTCTGGGCTCACCGAATGTCTTATAATCCTGTAAGGTCTGCTGAATGATTTTTAAATTTTTAATACTATCTATACGTTCATTTTCAAGGTGCTGAGGTATTGCTATATATTGCTGATGAGCAGCAATAACTTCCTGCAGCCATTTTTTATTTTGAACAAACGAATACTCGGTACCAATGAGAATGAACATCAGGAAACAGTCAATTGCGTAGCACAGATATTTTGCACCTTTACTTAAATAATGCTGACGTACAAAGCTATTCTCAATAACCGGAAAATTTTTCAGACCGTTAACTGTAAAAACATGAGTCGGACTAACAAATCCTGTTTTTTCAATTTCAAATTTACGCCAGCCTGCTTGCTGATTAGTATTGAAACTGTTTAACCAGACACATGACATCATATACAGAGAATAACGATATGATTTTTCCGGTAACAAATTTTTAATCACATATTTACTAAGCCATTGCTGATTCAGATAAAGTGTGGATGTAGTTGTATAGTCCAGATGTTCCGGCTGTCGGGCATTCAATGCTGCTCTGCTATCCAATTGTTTTTGTAAACAGGAAAAGTACTCTTGCACATCTGTACGCTCCCTGCACAAATGGTTACTATTGTTTTCAGGCCAGTAATCAAGATTTTCATTAAGCAGATCGGTATGGATACCCAATGTCAGCGGTAGGCAGCGTTTGTATGAAGCCTGAATAGTTTCGATTTCTTGCCGCCATTGTGAAATACGCTGCTCTAATGCTGCCACATGAGGATATTTATCTGGATTAAGTATCAGAAATATACCGTTAGCTATTTTATTCTGTTCATCCAGATTCTGATAAATGCTGATTAACTGCGCACAGTCTTCTACCCTGATCCACATTGAATCACGCAACAGTCTCCAACGTTCAGAAGATTCTATCCAATCAGATATATCATCGCCTGCTACGAGAATGATGCGCTGGGATTTAGGTATATTGTACAGACTTGCTGCACTTTGCTTACGAAACCAAAATTGATTCTGATACCACAGAAATCCACATGCCAGTACTATGAGTATACTCAAGCATATTTTGATTACCCAGTATATATCCCAAATTTGCCAGATAAAATATAGCGACAGGCAAACAATCCAGACAAGCAGTAATGTGTAATAAATGCGTTTACTCATTTGGTACCTTATCCAATACTGGCAACCAGATTACTGAGATATTTATTCAGCACCAGATATATAACCACAGTGAACACCAGAAAAGCTAAACACCAGCTCACTGTCGAAAAAGAACGTATAGTAATCGGGCGCAATCTTCGATTAGTCTGAAGTGAAGGAATGATTATTTCAGGCAAATGCGAATCAATTTTGGTAATGAGTTCATTACGAGCATGTGTTTCTTCAAATAAATATTTACCATTAAATCCAAGAGCAAATACCAGCTGCCAAACACTTAAAAGCCAGAATGACGGATCCGGTTTATGCAATTCAGTTTGAATATCTTCAAATAATTGTATACCAGCATCATACTCACCAAATTGGGATACCTGTAACGGGCTGTTTTCCCAAATTGATTTACTTTTGCTATCTAAAAAGCGTAAGGCAAGCTCATCAACAAGTGCAAACAATGCATACTTTATCTGTTTTCGCTCATGCTCAGGCAGGTGATTTTCACTCAGTTTCTGATCAAACTCTGAAACAAAATGAATAGCAAGCAACTGCACTTCATCCATATCCTGAATGGCATGCCCTAAACTTAACCGCGTTACAAATAAAATATAATTACGTAAATTTTCCCGTACGTAATCTGGAATTTCGTTATTCTTCATTTGGCACCGCATATAATTCGATATTTAATCCATCAAATGAATTAGGTGAATAAATACAGCATGATCTGGCTGCTATCATGGCTTTAAAGCCCGGGTGCGACTTATCTAATGCAAAATAGGTAGCTTCTGAACGCATGGGTAATGCGCTGGGTAAACGCTGCATCATTCTTAATGGAATACCATTGGATGCTGACGGCAGAATTCGCTCAACATCATCAGGTGAACCAATCTTACATAGTTTCGGAAAGCGTTCCTGAAGTTCATATAACGGAACACTGGCACGAACAGAAATATAGTAATCTGTGTTTTCATCCAAACGTGCATCTAACAGATGACCAATCCAGCGGGTATTACCAACTTTTTCAAGATCCACCAGTACCAGTACTGTAGGTATAACTGTATCCAGCAGCTCTATAAGCATTTCATTTAACCGGATGAATGTTGTACCTAAATTAAACGGATCATATTGCGGTATGTCTTTGATACTGGATTCAATTGAAAACGACAGCAGACTTCCAACCAAACGTGCCAGTAAGATGTAGTAGTTTTCTGGTGCAATATTTTTATGTGTTTGTAACAGCACCATTTCCGGTATAGACTGATTGAGTATGTTCAGCAGCCAAAATAATGAAATATCGGATACAAGAAAGTCTGCTGATTGCTGATTACGTTCTTTTCGTAATGAACCAAGACGCTGACTTTTATTAAGCAGAATTTGTATCTGTCTTGACAGCATCTCCATTAGAAAAATATTGCTGCCAATAAAGAATACTGGCGGTATATATTGTGCATCAAGCTGCCAGATATTATTTTGATTTTTAATCAGACGAAGAATAGGTATTGCCAAAAAATTCTGACGGTTCTCATGAGAGAATTTCAGGCTGAAATTCAATCTTTTTTCTGCAATTTCTGTTTGCTGGCTACCGTAAAGATCAGTAACCGAAACAAACTGTTTAGAAAATCGTAGTGGTGCATTACTGCTGTTTTCAAGCAGATTACTGCCTACGGTATTTAGTTCTGGTAATGTTAAATATACTGTTGTTTCGAGTATGTCATCCGGTAGTTGTGACAAATCACGGGCAGGCGGCAGAAACTGCATCTGCTGTGAATCAAACCAAGTACCATCCTGAAATGATACTGCACAATCCGATAATTTAAGCTTTTTCAGAGTGAGACTATTAGTGTCTATTTCCATACGCATTACGCCCCATGGCATAATTCGCGTACACTGCATTATGCTAAAGGCATTTGCCTGTTGCAGTAATTCCTGTTGCTGGAAAATTTGTGGCAGCAGTAAGGTACCTTCGTACCAAATCGGATTGATGATTTTCAACTTACAACCTGTTCTAAATTAGATAGATTATTCACATTTAGCTAATGATTGTTTGGATAACAATCGAGCACCACAGCTGGTTTTCATGTTTTCGAGAACCATAAGACGCCCCTTTACTGTTAGCTTGGGATCACCTTCTACAATGTAATGAGTACCACTACATTTCGGACAACTAACTTTATCGCCTTTACGTGCTACCGGTCTTCCTTCAATTTTTGCGATAGGATCACCTTCAAGTACTACCCCACCATGTGTAGTGGTATCTCCCTTACAAATAATAGCGCGTGACATTTAGCAATCCTTTATGGTTATCTACCGATAGGGAACTATCGGTAGATTTTTCGCTTATACCGGATTATTTTTTAGCTTTTGGCATTTGAGATACTAATGAAAGATTAATATCCATACCTTCAATCTGGAAGTGCGGAATGACAAATAGTTTAATTTTGAAGAAACCCGGATTATCTTCAATATCTTCTACTACCACTTTTGCCTGACGTAACGGATGTGAAGCCTGCAGCTCATCACTTGGATCAGTCATTTCTGTAACCAGATTCTGTATCCAGTTATTCATTTCCACTTCCAGAACACGCCGGTCTTTTGTCATACCGATATTTTCGCGCTGAATCAGTTTCAGATAATGAGCCAGACGTGACAGCAGGAAAATATAAGGAAGACGTGAATTGATACGGCTATTGGCTGTCGCCTCTTTAGTATCGTACAGGGCTGGTTTTTGTGTTGAATTTGCAGAGAAGAAACATGCAAAATCATGATTTTTGTAGAACGATAATGGCACAAAACCCAGATTGGCAAATTCAAATTCCCGTGTTTCAGGAATTAATACTTCCGTCGGAATTTTCATTTGTGCGCCGGAACCCAGATCATATAAATGAATCGGCAGATTTTCAATCAGTCCGCCGGCCTGCGGGCCACGAATCTGAACACACCAGCCATTTTTAATAAAGCTTCTTACCATGTTGGCTGCAAATGCAAAGGTGGCATTAGCCCACAAATAACGATTGTGATCAGGGCCTTTAACTTCTTCACTGTAATTGAAACTCCGTACCGGTACTGTTTCACTGCCATAAGGCAAACGTGCCAGAAAGCGCGGTAGAGTAAGACCGATATAGCGGGCATCATCAGTATTGCGGAAGCTGTTCCATTTGATGTATTCAGCACGGTCAAAGTAGTTGCCGATATCTTTGATTGAGGCAACCTCTTCCATTGTTTCTTTACCAAAGAATTGAGGGCCTACAGAACCAATAAATGGCATATGTGCAGCAGCGGAAACTTTTGAAATATTTCTGAGCAGCTCAATGTCCTGAGGGGAGCGGTCAAATTCATAAGCCGAAATGATTGAGGCAAAAGGCTGTCCGCCCGGGGTGTCATATTCGTTAATGTAAGTATGGCTATACAGACCGCTTTGGATGACTTCCGGTGAGTCTTCAAAATCGCGAATCAGAGCATCTTTTGAAACATCAAGTACATCAATTTTGACATTTTGACGGAAATCGGTACGGTCAACTAAGAATTTCAGACCACGCCATGTACCTTCAATTGCCTGAAATTCAGGATGGTGAAGAATATTGTCTAACTGATTGCTGATTAATTTGTCCAGCTTGGCAATATGGAAATCCAGTAAGGATTTATCCAATCTGTCTACAGTTTGGGCACTGTCCTGAATCATTTTCAGGAATACGTTTATCGCTACTGAGATACGTTCATTGGTAGCAGATTCAGATAATGCTGTATTATTGGTGTAATGGTCAAAAGTCGGAGCTGTAGAGACGGTATTCAGATTTATTTTATCAAATAATGATTCATAAACAGACTGTTGAACAGCATTTCCCTTTTTAACGGAACCAGCATTCTGCACATTTTTTTGCATACTTATTTTCCTCTGCGGTATTTATTCTTTAGAAATGATCGGTGAGATTGCTTCAAGTTCTTTGCGCAACTCATCAGAAAGGTTTTTGTCCTGCAGAATTTTTTCCAGTTCTTTACGTAAAACTGCATTGTCCAGAATATTGGACTTCAAATCTCTCAGCAGATTTCGCATAGCTAGCAACGATTTCAGTTCAGGTACTTGCTGAACAATCTGTTCAGGATGAAAATCTTTCATTGATTTGAATTCAAGATTCACAGGAATTTCGGAATTATCATCAGCCAGAGCATTTGGAACAGACAGTTTTACGGCTGGATTCATTTCAGCAAGCACTGCATCAAAGTTGTTTTTATTAATTGAAACTTTTTCACGTTCTGCCAGCGGAGTATCGCTTTCTTTGAAGCTGAAATCGCCAGCCACTAATAAACGCAAAGGTAATTCAACTTGTTTTTTAGCACCTCCTGTATGTAAATCCAGTTTAATATTGACACGTGCTGGTGGTACTTCGTTCTGAAAACTTTCTGACATGATTACTCCTTGTTGAAATTTGAATACTGATAACAGATCAGAGTCATTACATTACTGCGTTTTGATACGGAATATATAGCAAAATGAAAATTTTCAATAAATTTTGTTTTAAAAATTTAATAATAATTAAGTTACAACAGCTTTAAATTAATTGGAAGTTAAATTAAATTTTATTCTGCCTATATATACATGTTTTAACTTATTTTGACTTATTTTGGTTACCAAGTAAATAATTTTATAAAATTTAATGCTATATTGATTACAAAAATCATTTCATCTGTCGTTTATTAACCAATTTTTTTCATAAATTTTATCTATGAAAAAAATTTGTTAAATATTAGCCATAATAAATATTAAATTTTTAAAAATTATTGTAAAGATTTCTTTTATTGGATATATGTAAATAATTATTTTTTAAATGAAATATAATTTTCAGCTGATAATGTTCTGAACATTTTTTATTCAATTTAACCAAAAAAATATAATTATTTTATTGATCATAAAATAAAATTTTATAGAAAAAAACTATAATCTAATTGTGAATTCATTTTTTTTATTTTTCAAACCAGGTTTCTTTATTCCTATACGGTATATTGCTGCAATTGTTTTAATACACGCCGGCTAAGTATACCTTCAGGCAGACGAAAATCCAGAAGCATACGTGTCAGCCTTATGGCCTCGGTATGCCATTCAGGCTGTTCAGCTAGTGAGCGGTTATTTAATGCATTCAGAGTGTGTCCGTGAACAACAATACCATTTTCCTGCGCTGACATCTGTGCCTGCATCAATAAAACAGGGGCATGTTCGGCACGCAGCCAGTAGCGTTCATGATTAATGATCTCCTTCCCCTGACTATCCTGACTAATATCAGGAGCAATACCTAAAGCACGCAGTAATGACCACTCAAAATAACGCAGTGCAGATAAGTGTTCGCCGTTTGAAATATGTTGTAGTACGGTATGTAGTGCCGCGTGAATATCAGGTAACGGATCTTCCCGGGCTGTTAGTTTTAATACCAGCTCATTTACATACATGGCACTGAATAACGCCTGATTCTGAGGCTGAGGCCAGCCGCCTATCCATTCTGCCCGGTGCAGAGTTTTCAATTCATTATTCCCATACCAGGATAGCTGTAGTGGCACAAAAGGAACGAGTACACCTCGCAATTCACTTTGCCGGCGCCTCGCACTGCGCGCCAGCATCACTACTCTGCCATAATCCCGGGAAAATACTTCAATTTGCAGACTGCTTTCACTCCATGGACGGGAGGTAAGCAAGAAAGCAGGTTGATGATTGATGCGATTATTAGACATAGCCGTTTTATGTCAGATGTGGATTTTTCAATTATAGCCGGTTATGGCATGCAATTGACCATATACAGGAAAAAGCGGATAATTCTATTAACAATATAGACTATATTTTTCAGGCAGCCGGCTATTTTAAAGCCGGCTGCCTGAATGTATTCGAAATAATCAGGAAAGTTTAAATACCCATGAAAGCACCAGAATTATTATTGCCCGCTGGTGGACTGGAGCGGATGCGCACAGCCTTTGATTATGGCGCAGATGCTGTTTATGCCGGCACGCCGCGTTATTCTCTGCGCGCACGTAATAATGAATTTGCACATCTGCCAGTACTGGAACAGGGTATTACTGAAGCACATGCACGCGGAAAGAAATTTTTTCTGGCCAGTAATATTTTGCCACATAACGCAAAATTGAAAACTTACCTGGCCGATATGGAACCGATTATTGCTATGCAGCCAGACGCGCTGATTATGGCTGATCCGGGTCTTATTATGAAAGTGCGTGAAAAATGGCCGGAAATACCGATTCATTTATCCGTTCAGGCTAATACCACCAATGCATGGGGGGTACAGTTCTGGCAAAGTATCGGCATAGAACGTATTATTCTGTCGCGCGAACTCAGTATTAATGAAATTGCCGAAATCAGGCAGCAATGCCCGGATATTGAGCTGGAAGTATTCGTTCACGGAGCTTTGTGTATTGCCTATTCAGGCCGCTGCCTACTTTCCGGTTATTTTAATCATCGTGATCCTAATCAGGGTACTTGTACTAATGCTTGTCGCTGGGATTATAAAGTACATAATACGGCTGATAGCGACAGTGGCGATGCTCAATTATTACCCGATTTTGACTTTAATCAGGCGAAAAGTCTGGCTGATAATGCATTATATGGCTTAAATGACCAGCAACGTCACCCGCTGGCAAATAAAGTCTATCTGATTGAAGAAGCAAACCGGCCTGGTGATATGATGCCCATAATGGAAGATGAGCATGGCACCTATATCATGAATTCCAAAGATTTACGCGCGGTAGAACAAGTCGCCAAACTGGCAGAAATCGGTGCAGATTCTTTAAAAGTAGAAGGCCGGACTAAATCAGTCTATTACGTAGCCCGGGCAGCACAGGTATACCGGCGTGCTATTGATGATGCAGTTGCAGGTAAACCTTTTGATTATAGCTTACTGGCAGAACTCGAAGGATTGGCCAACCGGGGTTATACCACTGGTTTTCTGGAACGGCATCAGACACAAGAGTACCAGAATTACCTTTCTGGGCATTCTTTATCAAAACAAAGTCAGTATGTAGGCAAAGTTACGGCTGTTGATTCTGAAGGATGGGCAACCATTGAGGTAAAAAATAAATTCAGCCTTGGTGACCAGCTGGAAATTATTCATCCGAGCGGTAATCAGATTATCCGCCTTGAAGCAATGACACGTAAGGGCTATCCGGTAGAAGTGGCTTCCGGAAACGGAATTGAAGTAAAAATTCCACAGATGCTTGGCAAAGATAATGCACTGATTGCACGCATTATTCCCCAGGCAGAAGCTAATTAAATTAGCTTCTGAAAAAGCCATAGTGATATTACACTATGGCTTTTTTATTATCCGTTTCTATATTTGTGTAATTTACAGCCAGCCTTGTAAATGCTGCGTCACAAGCGGAGCCAGTATTTCAACCCATTCATGCTCACTATTCATACAGGGAATATACTGAAACTGTTTTCCGCCATGCGCCAGAAAGTCTGCTTTACCACGAATATTGATTTCTTCAAGTGTTTCCAGACAATCAGTAACAAAACCCGGACATACGACATCAAGTCTACTGATTCCGGCCTGAGGAAGCTGGATAAGCAAATCCTGAGTACTTGGTCCGACCCAGGGTGCATAGCCAAAACGGCTCTGAAATGCCAGCCGATATTCATCTGATTGCAGCCCAAGCTCTTCAGTAAGTAAACAGGTCGTGGTTTTACAATGCTCAACATAACTATCGCCAGCCTGATGCTGAGCCTCTGGTATACCATGAAAGCTTATTAATAAACACTGTCCTCTGCCATGCTTTTGCCAGTATGTCTGAATATGTCTGGCCAGTGTTTTTATATAATTGTTATCTGCATAAAAGCCTGTGATACTTCGTACTGCCATTTGTACACGTTGCTTAAGCATTACCCGCCAAACCTGATCCAGTGCAGCACCACTACTGGAACCCGCATATTGCGGATACAACGGCAACACCAGTAAATTCTGCACGCCAAGCTGTTTCATTTCTTGCATAACATCAATTACGCTGGGCTGTCCGTAGGTCATAGCAAAACGAGTAATAACACTGTCTGGCATAGTACTGGCTAAAGAAGCGCTAAGTAGTTGTGTTCCAGTCAATAAAGGGGAACCGGCTTCCTGCCAGATGGTGCTGTACGCGTGGGCACTTTTACGTCCGCGAACAGGCAAAATAATCCCGCGTAATATTAACTGCCATAAAAAACGCGGTAATTCGACTACACGCTGGTCGGATAAAAATTCGCGTAAATACGGTCGTACAGCCTGAGGTGTAGGTGCAGCAGGTGTACCAAGATTCAGCAATAAAACACCAATTGCCGGTTTAGAAGTTTTTGGTTCAGAAAGAAAAATTTTTGACATAATTTTTGGCAGCAATCGATTATCAGTCAATCAGATAAAAGTGCTGCGAGTATAGCCTATATCCTCTGCTTGTTAGCAATTTCACCAGTTAAAACTTTACTGACATCAGGCATTACCTCTGCAACAGACCTAATACAGCGATTATTTGTGCTCTAACTAATCCCTGCTCACCCAGATAAAACTACTTTAGTTTACAGACAGACTGGTAAATCTTTATTTATCCCAAAGCGCCTGAAAGGCTTTTACTACTTTTTCAGGATCAGCTGATTCAGTAACAGCACGAACTACAGCCAGAGAGCTTACGCCGGTAGCCAGTACATCGCGTGCATTATTTAAATCAATTCCACCAATAGCAACTGTAGGTGTATTTCCGGCTTGAATCACGTATTGCTTTAATTTGTCCAGTCCCTGAGGTTCAGTAGGCATAGTTTTGGTTGTAGTAGGAAAAATTGCCCCGCAGGCTACATAGCTTGGCTTTACTGCTAATGCTTTACTCAGTTCCGCTGGTGAATGTGTACTTACCCCCAGCCTTAACTCTGAATTCTGAATCATTACTAAATCAGCACTGTCCAGATCTTCCTGTCCGAGATGCACCCCATACGCACCGCAATCTACAGCTTCCCACCAGAAATCATTGATAAATAGTTGTGTAGGTGTATCTTTTGCATAAGCGACACTGCGTTGAATTTCACGGTACAATGCTGAACCAATCAGAGTTTTATTACGCAGCTGCACAGTATTGGCCCCTGCATCGACCATCCGCGCTACCCAATCCGCAGTAGGAACAACAGCATAGAATTTCAGCGGAGCAACTATAGGTAAAAACGAATTTGCATACATAAAATATTCCTTTTGAAATAAAAATCTTTATAATGATAGTTTTTTCACGCAGCACTGCATACACACAATAATGTTTGCAGATGTCTGTACTGAATTTTCCACTTTTACAAATATATTATGGCCTCAGACGCATCCTCTGTTCGCTCTCCCCTGATCACCCGGGTTAATTATACTTTTGCTGCATTATTATTCGGCACAATTGCATACTTTATTTATTGGGGGCTTGGATATACCAACCATCATTCTCCATTATTATTTGTTATTGCCACTCTGTTTGGCGCCTTCATGGCATTTAACATCGGTGGCAATGACGTTGCCAACTCCTTTGGTACCAGTGTAGGCGCCGGAACCCTTACAATACCGCAGGCATTGGGTATAGCGGCTGTTTTTGAGGTTTCTGGTGCGGTTATTGCCGGCGGCGAAGTAACAAAAACAATTCGTCACGGCATTATAGACCTTGGTGCCATGCATTTAACACCTTCACAATGCATTAATGTCATGCTGGCAGCATTACTGGCGGCGGCAATCTGGTTGTTAATTGCTTCCAAAAAAGGTTTACCGGTTTCAACAACACATTCTCTGATAGGCGGACTGGTGGGTGGCGGATTGTGTCTAGGCTATTTGATAACGGGTAATGGCAGCGCTTTGGATTTAATTCAATGGAACAAAATGGGAGAAATTGGTCTGTCCTGGATTATCTCGCCTGTTTTAGGAGGTGCCTTTTCTTATATCCTGTTCAGCCAGATAAAAAAGCATGTACTGGACTACAACGACCGAATGGTTATAGCACTGAAAGAAATTAAGCAGGAAAAAAAAGCATATAAAGAAAAACACAAAATCTGGTTTGAAAAACTAAGTGAAACCGAAAAAATTCGCATTTCCTCTGCTATAGCCCGTGACGCCGAAAATTACAGTGATCCTGATTATAGCGTCGAAGAGCTCGAATCAGATTACTATAAAGGTCTGGCAGATATCGAAAGCCGTAAAAACAACATCGACGCATTTAAGGCACTACATAGCTGGGTACCCTTAATTTCAGCCTGTGGCGGCATGATGATTACCGCTATGATGTTATTTAAAGGGCTGACTAATCTGCATCTTGGTTTATCTGTGATTACCAATTTCCTGTTAATCATCATGATTGGCGCATTAATCTGGATGGCCACATTCATTTACGCCAAAACCTTAAGGCGCAAAGATTTAAGCAAATCAACCTTTCTGATGTTCAGCTGGATGCAGGTATTTACGGCTGCCGGCTTTGCTTTTAGTCACGGCGCTAATGATATTTCCAATGCGGTTGGCCCGTTTGCCGCCATTATGGATATTATCCGTACCGGTGATATTGGTATAGATGCCAATGCCATGATTCCGGCTCCAGTGATGATAACATTTGGTGTGGCACTGATTGTTGGTTTATGGTTTATTGGCAAGGAAGTCATCCAGACTGTTGGTACCAATCTGGCCAAAATGCATCCTGCATCCGGCTTCACAGCAGAGCTTTCCTCTGCAGCTATTGTGATGCTGGCTACACTGATGGGGCTGCCGGTATCCAGTACACATATTCTGGTTGGTGCCGTTCTGGGTATCGGACTGGTTAATCGTAATGCTAACTGGAAATTGATGAAACCAATTGCACTGGCCTGGGTGATTACCCTGCCCTCTGCTGCAGTTTTATCTGTATTGATATTTTTGGGACTCAACTCATTTTTTTAAATTAACAATTATCTTAATAAAACCGGATAAATATGCTTATCCGGTTTTATTATGACTAAAGCGATTGTCTAAAGTAAATTTTCAAAGATTTTATAAAATAAATTTACCCTGATTTGAATGACACTACAAATAGTCGTTATTAAATTTCTTTTAATACTTTTTTTCCAGATTTCTTAAATTTAAAAAGTAATTTTAAAATCAGATTAAATTTTTTTAACTTAATCACCGGCTGTTTTTTTCTGAACCATTTAAGCTAAAATGATGACTTTTGTTACAAACTCAGCATAAACTGGTTGTTGCCAATGAATAACCTGCTTAAAAAATTTTATATAGATCCCTTTTTGCTGGCAATGCTGACTGTTGTAGGTACTGCTACTGTTTTGCCTTGTCAGGGCAGCACAAAAACATTCTTTAGCTATCTGACCACAGTTGCCATTGCCTTACTATTTTTTATGCATGGTGCAAAGCTATCACGGCAGGCGATTACAGAAGGTATCAGACACTGGCGATTACATTTAGTTGTATTTTGCAGCACATTTATTTTATTTCCGCTAATCGGTTTAGGTTTGCGTATTCTGGTTCCCCACTGGCTCTCTCCCGAACTGTATCTGGGCTTTCTGTATTTGTGCGCATTACCGGCTACAGTACAGTCCGCAATTGCTTTTACTTCTGTTGCCGGCGGAAATGTTGCAGCAGCAGTATGTAGTGCATCTGCTTCCAGCATTCTGGGCGTTTTCCTGTCACCTGTACTGGTTGGTCTAATGATGCCCACCAGTGGCAATAGTGTCGACACAACAGCTGCTATCGAATCGATTTTATTACAACTAATGCTGCCATTTGTTTTAGGCCATTTGGCCAGGCCATTAATTGCAAATTGGATTCATAAACATAAAGTATGGATAAACCGTACTGACCGGGGCTCGATTCTTTTAGTCGTTTATGTAGCATTCAGTGATGCTGTTGTTGAAGGACTATGGCACAAAGTTAATCTAGGCTCAATTGGTATGATTGTGATTCTGAGTCTATTGATTCTGTTTCTGGTTATCAGCATTAATACACTGGTTGCCCGTTCATTGGGCTTTAACCGTGCTGATGAAATTACTATTGTCTTTTGCGGTTCCAAGAAAAGTCTGGCAAATGGCGTACCCATGGCCAATGTACTCTTTCCTGCCAGCATAGTAGGCATTATGTTATTACCACTGATGATTTTTCATCAGTTACAACTAATGATCTGTGCAGTGTTGGCGCAACGCTATGCACGTTTGAATAAAACGGAATAGATTACCTTCGAGTGTAGGTTTTATTTCTAATAAAGCTTGCTATTTGGTTTTTTATAATCTCTATATCATAGTGCCAGCAATAAGATTTGCTGGCACTTAATCTATTTACATCAAATCACTCAATAATGCTGCAAATATGGTATTTACTTGATTTTGATACAATGGCATAAATCAAAAATATAGGTATACCATAAGCTGAAACAATTAGATTTAAAAGTAGCTGCTGTGAATAGACTGGTAGTCACGAGTTAGGGACAAAATATTTGTAATTAATTGATTTATTTTATCTTATGGTGCCAGTAATATGCAATGCGGCTATTTTACACAAAGCGCATTATATCGCCAAATATCGCCACAAGTCCCGTATTTACTGGCTTTCCGCTTAATTTCAGAAAACACATAAAACAACATATTAATACATATTAAATTAATTTTGTGTCACAAAACTGTCACACAATAAGAACCTTTTAAATGACACTTATATATACCATATATATAGTATATACGCTCATGAATCGATAGTACCAGATGTATAAACTGAGAAGTTCACAAAATTCAGTTATGGTGGATAGCACCACAACTGAATCAAATTATCAGAATTCAACCGTTATGGAGATCGAAACGGTTGAAAAATGTACAAACTAATCTGCCAATTACTAAAACAGATAATACCAGTTTAATTAACTAAACCTGATTAACTAACCCAAGCCAGCTAACCGCTGGCTTTTTTATTGAAGCAAAAAGGAGTGAAACATGGAAAACGAGCTGATAATTACCCGTGACATCGTTGAAAAGTATGAGAATAAATTCATTGAAAATGATGATCGTAAATTTGTTGTTGATACATTTAATGAGGTTTTCCCTCATGGTGCGAAAATCTCAGAAATACCAAAATTAATACCAGAACTAGAAGAGGACTATTCACATTTTGTAGATTGGCTGTTACAACAAGTACCTCCCACAGATACACCTGTAGTGGTTGATACATTACAAGATAGTATTGTTCATAATGGGGATCTTATTGTTAAAGGTGATGTAATTATTGATGACAATTCAGAATTTTCGATTTATATAAAAGGAAAAATTAAATTTGAAGGGAAACTAGAGATTAATACCAACCGAATACCTATATATGTCAACATCAATAAATCAGATACATAGTATAGAAGAAGCCAGCCAAAACGCTGGCTTTATTATTGGAGAATAAAAATGGAAGCTAAAGAAAAACAGTTAATAGTTACCGAGAAGTGGCTTGAAAAAAATGGTGCTCGTAAAGATGAGCTTCAAACTTTTAAAAAGCATTTCCCTAATGGCGGAGAAGCTTTAGAAATACTAAAGCAATGCGAAGAGTTAGATTATAGATATTTTGGAGAATGGTTGGTAGATCACTTACCTCCCACTTATCCACCTTTAGTGCTTAATACTTTAATAGATAGTCTTTTCTACCCCAATGATATACATATTAAAGGCGATGTTTCTATTCAAAAGTTTATTCACATCAAAGGTATTCTTAAGATAGATGGGAAATTAACAGTCAATAAACAGCAAAGCGTCCTCGCCGCCTTTGTGAATGCTGATGAGATTGACGTTAGTGGAGGAGCAGATATTCACGCACGAATTAAAGCTAATTCTATTAGCATGAGTGATTATGCTTTTATTAACGGGGATACTGTAGCTAATAGTATAAGCTTGCGTGATTCTGTTGATATTTTAGGAAATGCTAAAGCTAAGGTTATTAATTTCAAGGGCGGTTATATCGCTGGTGATGTTGATGCCGATGAAATTATCAACGATGGCGGATTGATTGGGGGAGACGTTAACACTATCAAAATTCAAAATATCAATGGTGGCAGGGTCGCCGGAAAGATTACTTATAAGCGTTCTGATGAACATAAATAAAGCCGGCTAACCGCTGGCTTTTTAATTAAGGTTTATAACCTGCAATAAAAAGGAATTCGAAATGACTGGACAAGTTAATTATTTAGTAGAGGCTCCTGAGTTAGGGCAAGAATATTATGTTTTGTGTATTAAGCCAAAACCCTTTTACGTATTATACGAGTGGAAAGGTTCGGTTTTTGAAAAAGAACGACTTGCCACGCATAGACTTTATCCAACTAAAAAAGATGTTGAAAGGGCTGCTGAATTCGTAAAGAACTTCTACATATCGCATAAAGAACAATTAAACTATTTGAGATCTGAACCTGAGCCCGGAACCGAAGTATGGTATGGCTATGGTAGCAATTCGAAAGACATCGAATCTGCAAATTTTGACCCTAAAAATACTTTTCACCAAGGCTTATTAGAGACCTTCCAACTTTATGGAACTCGTGAGGACTTAATAAAAGACATGAATCTAATAACCGAAGCCTTTAGAAGAGGAATACAAAAAAGCTCACTGAACAGTGGGCTTTAATTTTAAGGAGATTAATTAACATGACAGATAAGCAAGATACTGAAAAATACCTATTTAAAGCCAGCTAAAAATAGCTGGCTTTGTTGTATTTGGTTTTAAGGAGGTTTATATGAGCCATTTTATAGTTTTAGTTATTGGCGAAAATCCAGAAGAACAATTACAGGGTTATCATGAATTTGAAAGCACTGGCACAGATGATCAGTATGTTAAAAATGTTGATATTACAAAAACTGTTTTATCTTATGCAGAAGATTGTGACCTTACCCTTGGTTTAGAGGAGTATGGTTTAAAGAATCAAGTAATTGAATCTAAATTAGAGCTTGACATAATGTTTAAGCATAAATATGGGTATGCTCTTGTACAAGACGGGAAACTAATTGAAGCAATTCAACGTACTAATCCTAATGCAAAGTGGGATTGGTATAGACCTGAATGCGGTTTTTTATTAAAAAATGGATTTATAGCTTCTAAAGCATTAAAAAAGGACATAGATTTTGAAACCAAAATTACTAATGCACGTCTTGAAGCACAAAAAGAATACGATAAATTTCAAATTTTATTATCTTCTAATAATTTAAAATTTCCTAAGACTTGGGAAGAATGTCTAGCAGAATCTCAAACTTATGGAGAGGCAAAGGAATTTTATTCTAAACAAGCAGCAGTTGAAATATTTAACAAACACAAGTTCAAATTTAAAGGACATTATTATAAGTGTCCTTTTAGTTATTTTGGAAAATCAAAAGAAGATTTTATTGAACGTGAAAGGTATCAGGGAGTTGTAACTTTTGCTGTTGTTAAAGATTCTCAATGGTTTTCTAGACGTGAAAATTTATGGGTTTCTACGCCTAATGACATATCAAGAGAAGATTGGAATGCTAAATTCTGGGAATTAGTTAATAGTGTACCCGATGATACAATGTTTAGTTTGTATAATTGCCATATTTAAATTGTTTCAAAAATCAGAAATGACTAAAAAGCCAGCAATTAGCTGGCTTTATCTCACTTAATCGCGTTTACTAGCGCGCTATGCCGTCTTGCGCAGTCGTTATACTTGCCCACTACCCCAACAGCCCAAGGCAAAACATCTGCGCCTGTAGCCCCGTTTAAAGGGCTTAACTCAGGACATGGTGCTGTCAGGTTAGCCGGCAGACTAACGACTGCTGATTGCTTCGTTAATGATGTGCACCCCGGAAGCGTCCAGACAAACATTAGTATAGACAGGCACCCTAACAATTTTTGTAACCTGTGTTTGACGTTCATTTTGTTTCACCTCACTTACTTCTTTCTGTTTTTCATAGTCGGCACTGGCTTTATTGAGTGCCGCCTGTTGTCTGGCTGTTTCAGCCTGCTGCTTTTTCTGCATTACCTCTATACCGGCGTTATAGCCTTTCGTGTATTGTTTACGCCCGATTGCGGTAATAATGAACAGCAGCATGAGAATCACCAGAATCCGTACGCTAACGCTTACGTAATCAATCTCTTTCATTACGCCACCTCAAAATGCGGTAAATCCTTGCTTTTCTGCCAGTTGCCGCCCCAGTTGATTTTCACACCCAATTCCTTAGCTGCCTGTTGCATAGCCTCATTAATTGCTGCGAATTTCTTCGGGTCGTTATCTTTCATATTGATAGGGTACGGATAAATATCCACTGCGCACCCTTTTGCGTGCTTACTCGCCAGCGGTGTATTTACCCAAGTCACTTTCCTTTCATTTGGCCGCGCGTATTTCGGATCAACTCCCTTTTTCACGCATTCATTAGCAGTACGCCCTTTACCGTAATTGATGAAACACTGTTCCTTGCTTCTTTTCCCTTCAATGACGGTAAAATCCTGCTGAGAGATTTCAATAGCTCGCTTAACGACCTTAACCAGATTGGCATCAACATCGCGTAAATTGTTTAAAGAACGACTGCCTAGTTTGTACATATCTAACCTTTCACGAATAAAAAAGCAGCCATAACGGCTGCTGTGTATTGACTATTTAAATTTATTTACATATTATTAAATCATGTTTCCCCTTTAATACTTTTAAAGCCCTCAAATACTCCACCGTGTTGAGGGTATTTTTTTGCCATTCATACATTGGGCGAAGTTGGCCTTTACCATCAATATATTCAACCAATCCAAAATTGGATTGGATAAAAGAATCAGGTATTTGTACTGTACTATTCTTAAAAAAAGCCGGCATTTAGCCGGCTTGAATCTGTTACACAATCAAATTACTATGAACATTAGACACTAAAACAGGGTGGTACCCAAATCGTCCATATTTACTCCTAACTATTTGATAATTATAAATTTAGGGTGGTACCCAAGCCTATGCATCATAGCGATTGATTATGTAACAGAATCAAGTTAGCCCACCAGCCGGCATGATTGAATATTTATATAATTCAAATATTTATCTTGTAAAAACGACTAAAAAAGCCATGTAGCCGGCACCCTATTTCTGCTTATCATCTGTATCACCGATTATCTTTTCCGCCCTGTTACACACAGCATTAATCAGTTTTTTAGCCAGCTTAGGCGCTGTTGCTTTGAATGCGTCTAACAGAGATTTAGAAGCCATTCCGGCAAATACACCGGCACCGGCAAACAGCCACGGGTGATCCTGTGTAAAGAAATACTCTGTTACTGCAGCCGAAAAAACCATGCCTATAATGATGAATGTCACAGTGAGCATTACCCCATAGCGTCGATAATCAGACACCACCAGCGAGCCGAGAAAGCCGCCGGCAAGGGCGAAACAGTTGGACAGTGTAAAAACTTCATTCATTATTTCCCGCCTTTTTTATCTTCTGCCTGTTGCGTGTTTTTAATCAGATTTCTGCCGGCCAGCGCGCATATGATGGCAATCAGCGGATAGGTAGTCATGCCTGTGGACAGAGGCGGATAGGCGGCGATAAACGTTCCAGATATTACAAACCAAATCAACGCCGACCACAGCAGGCAGCACCCGGATAAAATATTGCTGCGGCTGGAATGACAAAAGGCAGTAAATAACTGCCCGATAGCAACCACAATTAAAATGGTCACAAACACCTTAGGATATAAATGCGGGAATTTGCCGTATAGATCCTCCTTAATTATCTCGTTACCATGCAGGCCGAACACCAGCGCAAAACCCAGCATAGCGAATCCGTTCAGTACTTCGATTATTCGCGTGCCGGTACCGAACAGCCAGTTTTGCAGTCTGTCCGGTAAAAACCGGAAGTCCAGTAACCAATAAAACCATTTAATCACTTTTGTCATGAAATATTTACTCCATAAAAAAGCTGCCCGCAGGCAGCCTGTATTGTTTAAATCACTGATCAAAATTATCCGTTCGGCAATGGTCTCTCTTTACCGCTGTCCCCGCTGTCCGGGTCTGGCGGCGGCGGGTAAATCACATTATTACCATCGCCATTGTTACCGCCGTTACCGATGCTGCCGTTATCGTTACCGTTGTTATCTCCGTTACCGTTGTTATCTCCGTTACCGTTGCCACTGCCCGGGTTTGGCGGCACTTCGGGCGCAATCACATTAATAAACATCTTCATCAGTTCGCCGCCGGTTTCAAATTCAGTGAAGGGCGTGCCAATATCTTCGCTATCATCGTATTTGTCCAGAATGGCGCCGAACTCCTCGCCGCTTAGCGGGCTTTTAAATACCTGCACATCACAGACAGCCCCGTTAAACGGGTAAATTTTCGCGTCTTCATAATAGGCCATCTCCCAGTTTGTGAGACTGAATATCCAGAATTGATCAAATTGCTGCAGCGGCAAGATGTTCACTTCTTCATACTCGCCATTGACATATACACCAGCCAACCCTGCATCGGCATTGCTGCAAAAATTAAACCCGATACTCGCCCACTGGTCGCTGTCATTGATGTAAATGCCGGTTTCAGTTTTCCTGATGTTGTCCTCATCATTCAGCACCATGTAATAGGTGATGATCTGGTAATTTTTAACCGCAATCATTAGCTTTTCACTGTTGCGGCCTTTCTGGCCGTACAGCACACACAGCAGCATTGAGCTATCCGGAAATTGTCCCGGCTTAATACGCATGGTTAGCGCGTTGCCAAACAGTCCGGAGGCATTGACTGAGTCATCAGATGGGTAATTATCATCATTGCGGTAGCTGTTAAGCAGCAATGCGTTTTGATTATCAATGATTTTATATATTCCCTCTGTCTGCTCGATATCGTCGTATGCCAGCAGATTCCGCCCGGTCAGCCGGTCAGTCCAGACGCGGTTATTATCATATTCGGCAGCGGTAAACGGCAGAACGGTTACCGGTTCAGGTTTAACTACCCCTAGTGGCAGGTAATACCGCCAGCCATGATGGGCATAGATTTTCACAAATACGCTCATATTTCCCTCGCTAAGCGGCTGGCATTCAGGAATGCCGGTAATTCGTCGATAGTGTCAATGCCTTTAAACTCCAGCAGCATTTCGTCGCCGTCTTTCATGTTGACAATCACAACCGGCAAGTCTTCGGATTCATCTGTAACGGGCAGTAATACCTGATTGCGTCCGTTCAGTGCGTCAATTTTCAGTGCGTTTAATTGGTCGTTAATTGCGGCTTCACGCTCAATAACAATCGTTCCGCCATCGTTACCAAAGCTGGCTGCGGTCGCCGCACACAGTACCTGCGTGCCTGCCGGCCATGCGCTGCATGCGGTACCTTCCATTCCAGCACGCCAGATGGATAATTCACCGCCGTTGTTGCAGATGTCTATCAGTTCATAGCTTGTCCCGTCCATGCTCTGTAAGGTCAGGCGCATGTAATGCTCAGGGCTGGACTGGTTGTAACAGCGTGGCAATATGGCGGTTATTTTTTTGGTTGCGCTTTCATCTAAGACTAACCGGGTAAGTTGTTTATCCTCGCCCAGTACTTCTAGCAGCGATGCATTAAAGTTGTTGATATAGTGTTTCATGTTTGTACCAAAACAATATTATCTGCCTCTTTTAACAGATTCAGATTACCTGTGGATATTGAGTATTTATAACGTTCCTGTATGTGCAATTGTTTCAGTGATCGTGGCATTCAAACTAAGGCTAACGCTTGGATCTGAGCGATCACTGCGCGCAGTGCTGCTTGCATTGTTTATTCTGAAATAAACAGGAATGGATTTACCTCCTTTAAGCTGTTCTCCTAATTGCAAAGCAGCTCCTGCTGTACCCTTGTCTAATCCGTCACGTGTTAGTGCCATCTTGATGTCGTTTGGCTGAAATTTCTCGCCCAGATTGACAAAGGTTACCCTGCCGGAGCTGCACTTGGTGTTTGGGACAGTACTCCATTCCGGCTCAATGCTGCTGGTGCGGTCATTATCTAATACCTGATACATACAACCATTAGCTATAGTCGGCTCAACGATATTTCCGAAGCTGTAAAAGTAGTTAGGCTGCCATTTTTTTAAGCGGCTGCTGAGTATAAGCATAATCTGCTCGTCTGATACCGGTCTCAGCGTTTCGTAACTGTACGGGCTGCCGAAATACAGCCGGAACTCGGTTTTACCTGCTCCGTTAAAATCGAGCTGATAAGAATCGTTTGCTGTGATTGTCATCTGCTCGTCCCTGTAAAAGGTGAAAGACATTTTTAATCCTCATAAAAAAACCGGCCTGCCGACCGGTGTACTTATACTTGTTTGAAAAGGCATTAAATCAAGCCAGATTTTTTGCCAGATCTGCTATCATATTTTCGAAAAAGTGACGCAATGCTTTTGTAAAATTTGGATTAGCCAGCACTTCTCCTATAATCTTTTTGCCGTTATAAGAAAAATCTATTTTCAGCGTTTCTACTGATCCGGATTTCTGTTTGGTTTCTGGTGTTCTGCCACTGGTTTCAGAAGCCATCTTGTTACTAACAAACAGATTCTGCGCTTCAATTTTTGAGGCCTGCATAAGCTCAAACATTTTCCCTTTGGCATCCCCTTTCCCGTCAATTTTTAACCCGGCAAGTCCCAGATCTTTATTGAAATCAGGCAAATTCAGCTTGCCCACAGTCAGGTTATCAACTTGCTCCTTACCGGTAAAAAAGCCGATTGCGCTACTGTCTTTTTCTTCCTGCCGTTTTTTATCCCATTCTGCCTCCTCTCTGGCGCGGGCTTCTTTGCTGAACATACTGATATTCCCGACTGATTTTGCTGTTTCAGTTAAAGAAACAGCCGCTGTATCTAATTTTTCAGCGGCTTTACGGGTCTTGTCCTGCAACTGTTTATCGCGCTCTATCTGGTCAAGATAATACTTAGCCATATTCAATTGCTCAGATGTCGCGCCCTGCTTTTTCAGGTCATAAAGCTGTTTCTGAGTATCATTCATTCCAAGCTTAGCCACCTGATCACTCAAACTTGTTAGTGTCTGTGTAATCTGTAACTGCGCCTGGAGCTGCTCTACTACCTTGTTAGTAGCCTGAGCCTGGCGAATTGTTTCTGCTGAT
This sequence comes from Snodgrassella sp. W8135, assembly GCF_016101225.1. Lineage (NCBI taxonomy): Bacteria > Pseudomonadati > Pseudomonadota > Betaproteobacteria > Neisseriales > Neisseriaceae > Snodgrassella > Snodgrassella sp. W8135. Next base: position 708,077 of record NZ_JACFQX010000001.1, on the reverse strand, counting down.
GCATTTTTAACAGCGAGCTGAAAAGCAATTAATCCATCCTTGCCACCTGATACTTCCGCTGCCAGTTCCGCAGCCTTAGTCTTCATGTCTTGTATGTATTTAGTGTTTTCTTCGCGGTTTTTCTGCTCAGCCTCTAACGCCTTTTGATGATCATATAGCTTTTTGGTATCTTCAACCTTTGCTTTTGCTGCTTCTACTTCAACCGCTGTGGCACCTTTCCGCGCCATTGTTTCCAAGGCTATTTGCTGCTTAGAGATTTCAATTTCCTCAGATGTCTTACCAAAGTTTTTAACTGTTTCAGCAATTCTGGTATGTGCTTCGGTTATTGATTGGCTAAGCTCACCTATTTCAAGCTTGGTGGCTGCCGCTTTAGCTCTGGCTGTATACTCTTCAGCAGCTTTAATTGCTTCTGCATTTTGGGTTTTGGATTTAAACTGCTCCAACAACCTATCAGCATTTTCTCTAGCTAATTGCTCTTTAGATTTTCCAAGCTCATTTGCGGCTTTTTCTGTGTTTTTAGCCAGTTTTTGCAAGTTATCCTTTATATCAACAGCCTCTTTACTCAGATCTGCTGTTTTTGGGTCTTTCTGTTTGGCTTCATATTCCTTTCGTTGCTGCTCCTTTTCTTTGGCTGCATTTTCTTCTTCATCTGTTTTCAATCTAAATAAGCCGCTAAGATGAAATTTACCAGCCGCATTATGTAACAAATCATATAAACGGGTACCTAACGTATCAACATCATTTGTAAGCCATCCAACTTTTCTTAAAAGGCTATCAAATGTATTGCTAAGCGTATTATGCGGGTCTTGATCATTAAGTAATGCATTTATAGACTTGCCGGCTTCATATACTGAAAAAGTTGCAGCAGCCGCAACGCTTGCAACCGTTGCAAACCCACCAATAGCAGTTGCACGCAATGCCGTAATAGCTACTCCTAACTGTTTTACACTATCTTTTATAGATAAAATATTCTGAACAGCAGCACTACTTTTTATTGCACCAAGTGAAGCAGCATATACACCATTAGCCTGCGCAGCTTTTGTTGCTACACTGGCCTGTAACACCAGTGATGCAGTAAAGGCAGCCACTTCGGCAGTAGTAGCCAGCAGATATGCCGCAAGTTTTAGTCCCAGAAAGCCAACTACCGCCGTAGCAATTAAATCAATGTTATTGGCAACAGCCTGCAAAGCAGTCGTTAATATCTTAGCGGCACCGGTTGCTTCACCACTTCCCCCTATAAACATGGTTAACTGCGTTTTGATGTTTTGCAATGCCTGATCAATTGTACGGCTGGTTTTCGAAAAATCAGACTGAATCTGTGTAGATTGCTTCAGGATAGCATCAGCAAGCTGCTGTGATGTAATCTTGCCACTGCTGCCCAATGTTTTTAAAGCACCGACAGATACACCCATGCCTTTAGCAATTGCCATCGCCAAGCCGGGTGCCTGTTCAAGAACAGAGTTAAGCTCTTCGCCGCTTAATCTGCCAGACGCCATAGCCTGCCCTAACTGGATAAGGGCATTTTCCTGAGACTGGGCACTGCCGCCACCGATTACCATAGCCTTACTAACAAGATCAGTAATAGTGAGCAGCTTCTCACCTGATAAGCCGGTCTGATCAGTAGCCTGTGCCAATCGCTGATAAATAGCTGCGGTAGCGTCCAGATTCTGTCCTGTACTGCTTGAAATACGCGCTAATTCAGCCCTCACTTCTTTTAACTGTTTTTCTGAGTTAGTAACCAGCTTGATACGATTAGTCAAAGTGGTATAGGCATCCATCATGCCTTTAACTTCATTTATACTAAAGGCACCGATGGCATATTTAGCAATACTGGAAAAGGCATTCTTCAATTCAGGAGCTGTTGCTTTTACCTTATCTAATTCGCCTTTCAGCTTTTCTACTTCTCCGCGTACATGCTTTACTTCCTTAGCACTTCCGGGAACAAGCCCTATACTGGCCATCTCTTTAGATGATACTTTTAATTGTGTAACTTCTTTCTGTAACGCTTGCAGATTCTGCGTCCATTTACTGGTAACAGCAGCATTTTGCTCAGCAGCGGCAGTCATTTTTTCAATATTTGTGTCGGCCTTTTCCTGCGATTGCAACCAGTTTTTAGTGATGGTGTTTAAAGCTTTAAATTTTTGGTTATATGCCGAAAATGCTTTAGTTGCTAAATTAACTTTGGTAGTTGCCTGATCAAGCAGGTTAAGTACCTTTGTATGCTCAGTTACAAAACCGGCAGAATCGCCCATTTTGATATTTACAGCCAAATCAGTTTTGATTTTAAGGTCGTCTTTAAGTTTATTAATCTCGCTACGAAACTGTTCGACCGTACCTAGTGAGGCTGTAGCGACACTAACACCAGCAAAAGCCTCAAAGGCTGATTTTGCCTGCAAAACGCTTTTACTCAGGCGTTTATATTTTTCAGATACCTTGCTTAGGCTGGTGTTACTTTTATTTAGAGCGGCAGCAGTCACATCAGTAAAAGATGCCAAACTGCTTTGATTCTTGGTTAGTCGTTTTGTCTCTACTGAAGCAGTATTGATTTTTTTTGCGTAGCCGCTCACAGTCTGCTTTATCTGATCAAACTTTATATTTAGCTGATCTGATAACTTAATTAAACGCGACTGTTCACTAGCAAACTGCACATCATCTATACGTATTACTGCGGTTAATTCTGCAATATCAGACATGATAAGCTCCAATAAAAAAGCAGCCCGAAGGCTGCAATAGAAAAGCCAGCGCATGGCTGGCTTAATTTAATTGATTCGAATTACTTTTGAGCTAAATGGAATCTTTCTCTTCTTCTTTATGAGAATTATTATTCATAATTTATAATTTCAAGTCCTTTATTGCATGGTTGAAATCATCGCCTATTGTTTTCATATCATTTCGTAAGGATTGAGCATCCTCACTAAATCCATCCAACTGATCATTTGTACTAAATATTTTATATGATTTAACTTGGGCTGCTGGAAATATATCAAAGGCGGAACTCATACCGGCAATAAATGATTTAACTATCATTTTCATACCCGTCTCCATAATCATTAGAATAATGAACAACAAAACGCCAGCATATATGTGCCGGCTTGAATTTATTAGATGGATAATGCTGTATTCAGTGGAACCACATCCGCATGTGATTTTTGACTAGCTTTCCATAAATCATAATTTACCTGCATATTGAGCCAGAATTGCGGGCTGGTATTCAATAAGATGGATAACCTTACTGCCATATCCGCACTAATTCCGGTTTTCCCGTTAATGATTCTAGAGAGAGCTGCCCGCGTTACTCCTAAATGTTTAGCGGCTGTACTAATGCTGGTATCACCTAAATATTCTTTTAATACTTCACCTGCATGGCAAGGATTGTGCATACTCATACGCTTAACCTCCTAATGATAATCTTGGTAATCTAATATTTCAGCGTCATTTCCATTAAATTTAAAAGTTAACCGCCAATTACCGTTTACAGTAACCGCCCAATGTCCCTGCAAATTGCCTTTTAACTGGTGCAATTTCCAACTAGGCGCATTCATATCTTGAGGCTGTGCAGCAGCATCCAGAGCAGTTAATAAAACCCTTAACTTGGTGCTATGTGCAGCCTGAATGCCTGCTTTGCTTCCTGTACGATAAAATTGCTCAAGTCCTTTGTGATTAAAACTTTTTATCATAGCTGCCTCTATAGTGTATAGTATAAGTATACACAAAGCTCAGATATTTTGCTATAAATAAAACCACTCTTTGGAGTGGTTTTATTGTGTAATACAATCAAATAATAAGCTTATTAATTGCACCTGTATTCAAACATATATAGTCTTTTAAACTCTTAACCTCGGCTATCTGATTATTCCTTACAACTAATAACCAGCGTCCGTTTTGATTGATACTGGGTAATACAGGCAGGTTATCGATTGGATTAACGACGCCGCCTAATAGTTCAATTGCCTCATCAAAATCTTTGGCTAAAATATCCTGATATCTATATACATTAAATCTAGTATAGAGTTTTTTATACACGGAATGAAATGTATTGGCGGTTTCGGCAACGTTATCAAGTACAGCTTGTCTAATCAAATATTGCTGCCGTTTATTCAATGTTGGATAGCGACCGTCCGGTTTACTGTTCTGGTTGCTGGTGTCTATATTTTGCGTTTCAGCAAATCTTTCACGCTCACATTGAATAAAATATTTTCGTACCTGACGACCGATTTCGGTTTTCTCAACCATCGCCAGTTCTTTAGCCATGTCTAAAATTAGATGGTATTCAATTTTATTTTGCCCACCTCGTTTAGAATTATTTCCATTAGATGAATTACTTAGTTCGCTCACCAATTTTGGTGAGCGAATAAAATCTACACCTTCAGCGAATCCGTACTCTTCAATTCTTCCTTTAATCCATGTTGCAAACTTACGCCCAACCTGCAAAGCTTTATGCAAATCACGCGCATTACAAAGGAGTTCGGTTTGAGTATTAAAACTGCCAGAAAAGACAGGGACTAAAAAAGAAGTGTTCATGATAGATTCCTTGTTAATATCTTGAAATTAACCCAAAAGGGGGGCCGAGAGGTTCAAAGACCTTAACAAGTAGGCTGGAATTATTCCCCTTGCGGGTATTGTATTCTTCACCCTCTCGGCCATAAAGGAATCAAATGCCAATTGGATTAGTAGACATTGATAGAATCATGGACACAAAAAAATCACACTGACGGGGTGATTACCGCTTGTTAAAGGCTTTGAAACCTCGAATTCAATATTGCCAAGTCTCAACCAGTTTGTCAATTAGTACTTCTATCCTCACTATGAATAATTTTGATTTCCCTGTTTTGGGATATCAAAATACAGATTCATTGAGTCCCCAAATGGGGAAGCGAATAAAATATTGATTTTAAATATATATATAATATCAATAAGACTGCCTTTTCCTGAATTTTTCGATTTCGGGGAAATTAATATATAGCCCTGATTTTCGACCAATCGATTATCTAATTGTGCTGATAATCTCAGGCAATCTCCACGCAATTATAATCATCAGAATAATTAACGCAGCCGTCCACATGGTTTTGCGCAATTCTTTGGGCGTGAAATTAATAGCTTTCATATACACTCTTTGAATAAAAAAACCACTCCGAAGAGTGGTTTGCAATTAATAAATTTAAATAACTGGTTTTAAGATTAAATTATCAACTCAACATTGCTATTTGTGTAATTACCATCAAAACAATAAAGAACCATATAATCACTGCAAATATTATATCTATAACAGATTTTTTTTCGTAAACAATTTTAGGGCTATTGGGAATAGTATTGTTAGGAGTTAATTTTATTTTCAAACATTTTGCTGCCAGTTTTTTCTGCTCAGTTGTACCACATAGCTTAAAACCGCTTTTAATCTTTCTTAAAGTGTAAAAATTACAATATTGCAGGCACAATACTACGTTGAATATAAATGCCATCATAAATATTCCAAACACACCGAGCATTATGCCTGTTAATATAGCAAGTACAGTATACAACCCTAAGCACATTAGAAATCCAATAAAATCTCCAATCAATAAAGGTGTAAAACCACCTATTATAAGAGGGAAAAAACTTTGACCAACAAATGTTAATCTTACCTCCCCGGCATTTTCATTATAGATAGGTATTGCTTTTGAATTCAGAGCTAATAACGGTTTTTTTAAACTAAGCTCATTTAATGCATTTTCTTCAATAGCACTATCTTCCTCTACCGCTTGAGTAAATGGCTTATCCTTTGTTTTCGGTTTAGTTAATTTCTCCAACACCTCAGGGCATTCAGCAAATAGCTGCGCATTGTATTTTTTGCGCGCCTCAGGATCTAATAGGGTATTTTTACATAGTTTCAAATCATCCAGAGAAATAAGCTGAAGCTGAGCCATCTGCCGCATTGCCTTTACTATTTCTGTCTCTGTTGCAGTTGGCTCAACTCCCAAAAGCGCATATAAATTAACAAACGCCATTGCCGTTATCCTTCAATTTTAATGTGCAAAGAATAACATAAACCCGTTTCAAAATTAATGATAATTTACACAGGCATGCATCATATTCAGGCAGGATTATTCGAGGCAGAATCAATCAAAATATACTCATTGTGCCGGATATCCCAAATCTTACCCGTTAAAGCGCAATGGAGCCGGAAGCCGTCTGCATTCAATGTTAGCGCATATAAATTCCCGTTCTTATCCTGCATATTTAATCCGCTTAAATCATTCAAGCCAGTTGGTAACAGATCTGGCGTCACCGGGTGCATAGGAATAAATTTTGCATTAACCGGATCAAATTTCATGTCAATAATGCCTTTGTCCGGGTAAACATCCAGACTCCACAGATGGGTTATTCCGTCGCCTTTAATGGTAGTAAATAGCTGGTAGTCTTTATCAGTGGTCGGATTCCCGTCCTCGTCGTACTTATCACGCCAGTACAGGCTGATATCCTTGCCGCCGATGAACTGCTGCACACCATCGGATTTTTCAAAACAATGGATAAAGTGATCAGCAAATTTCACCTGTGTTGCATTGCCGGCATTCACATCGTCCATTGAGTTAAGGCCGGCACTTTTCAGGGCGTAATCGCTGATTAAATCCACGCCTATGGCTAAGTCGTCCGCACATTTCCAGCGCGAATCGTATAAGCCTAGCGGCTCCGGCGCGATGCCCCAGTATGCTTCGTCTGCAGAAAGTGACTGGTCAATAACGGCACAGTAAGTCAGCGGTTCACTGGCGCACGTCCATTTATAATACTGTTCAACCTCATCTCTGCGCGGAATTTTTTTCCCCTCGCGTTCCTCAGTAGAATCAATTATCTGTTTTGCTTTACTGTCCCAGCTGCTTATTTCGAATTCTGTTTGGTCACCATAACGGAAATACAGTTCAGCCCACGACGAATCGTTGTATTGATTGGCTGCGGTCAGGTAACTGCAAAAGTAGTTATTGATTTCCTCAACGGCTCGCTTGTACTGCTCTGGGCTTTTTTTCAATAGCCCTGAAGACAAAGGGACGGTGCTAAAAAATGCCGGCGCATTTAATTCGTTCTGCGTCAGCATTTTATAAACTGTATCCTCAAGTGTAGACAGGTCGTAGTAAGCCCGTAATATGAGTATTTTATGTTTCGGGTGCAACGGACAAGTTAATAAATCAAACGGCGGCCACCATGTCCTTACAGATATCGGCGCATCATATTCATTAACCAGCCGCTTAAGCGTTGCCCGGTACTGATTTTTTAACTGCAATTTGTACCATGTATTATGGCTAAAATGACTAATCTTACTGTCCGGACATATCTCCGCGGCAGGATCAAGAAAAACCCGAAACTGGCGTCCGGTATTGATGTCAAATAAACCATCTATAATCTGTGCGTTTTCTGTAGATGGCTTGCCGGCATCATCAAAGCTCAGTAAATCCGTACTTTTCAGACAGGCTTTACCCTCCTTTTGCTTAGCCGGCATTTTAGACAAACCCGCACCACCCAGTACGCGCGGACGTTGGTCCAGCTTTTCGTATTTGGGCGTAAGTCCTAATACTTTTTTTAAATTATCCAGAAGCTGCTTATTGCTCATACTAATAACACCTTATAGATACATGAATATCATTATTGGGCACAGTTACTTCGTAATCCGTTACGCCAGCGTCAATTTCTGCTGTATCGGTACTCGCCTGCTCGATATCCTCAGTTTGAACACGAAATGCATAGCCGCGCTTTACCGGTCGGTCGTAATAATAAAAACCGGTTTCATAACGCACATAACCCTGGCAGCGATAAAGCTTAAATGATGATTTCCCTGAGCCAATTGAATCGCCGCCTGCAGGCTTGTCCGGCTGGTTTGTTTCAGTCTCATCAGGATTTTTGTCACTATCCGGATCATTCTCAATAATCTTCACACCAAAAGGCACCACATAATCATTAAGGACGATATAAGGGTTATAAGTGGACAAAGGTAATTCAGGACGTGGCGGAGGATTAGGCGTTAAGGTTAAATTGCTGGTATTACTAAGCGGATTAATAAAACATGCGCCTGTGATTTCTGTTTCGCTAGTTAAGAATAAAAAATCCATCTTATGCGTATAACTTTTAACCTTAACATTACCCTTAAACCTGTCTGTATTAACAAAAATGGTATTATCAAGGCTAATTGCCGGTGCGAACTTAGTAATTAAATTAAGCTCATTATGCCGGTGTGATTCCAGTATCTTTGTATATGCAACATGATAAATAACCTGCATTGCACGTGCATATTCATCAGGAATAATATTATCGACATTAATGGTGTAATCACCGTTTGCCTGGCTGGTCCCCATTGGTCTGAAATATTTCTTTTCATTCCCCCAGTTTTTGGCAATCTTGTCTTTATCGGCATCCTGCTTAATCGTGAAGCTTAATTTTTCCTTTTTTACACCATGCAACTGAATTGATGGTGTATTAGTGATCACAAACTGATACTTTTCATCAATCCCCTGTTTCCAGCGACGCATAGCCGTCCAGCTCGCACGCATAGCATATAAATCACCTTTTGCCGTGGTTTTTGCAACCTGCACAACGTTAACAATAGGGTTGCCGTTTGCGTCTTTATCACCGGTTGGCTGGTACTGATATTCATAATCAGCCGCACTGAAATAGGTTGTCCCATACCAACCGCTTGGCGGCGTACCTTTTGCCCCGAAATTACCTACCAGCCACCCGCCACCGGTTGCGGCACTGTAAACATCATCATATTTAGGCGGTGGTCCTTCATGGCGGACATTTTTGATGTAATCAATATCATTCTGAAAACCGCAATAAATGTACTCAAAATAATTCTCACGATGAAACAAGCGGTCAAACTGATGGTGTACTTCTATCTCAACACGATTGACTAACGATGTTGCGCCACCCAGCTTAAAGCTAACCTGCCGCTCATAACAATCGCAATTAGTTAACGTCCAGTCTGCTTTAGCTTTAGGCAGCCATCCGGTTAAAACTGCCTGCCCGCGCGCATCAAAGTCAAAAGACGCAGGAACAGTACTTAGTCTGTCTGTGAGTTCAGCATTAAGTGTTTCATAGTTTGATAACTCCCCGAAAACACTTTCACACCAGTAACCGATTTTACGGATAGTATCTGTGCCCAGTTTTTCGATTGAACTGCTGCGGTCGTTGCTTGCCGTTAATGTCCTTGTGTATTTCAGAAAATCAATATCAGGCGTATCCACAATCCCCGTAAACAAGGGATAAAAATATTTATTGTTCTGAATATAAATCGTTATCGGCTGGTTATAGTAAAGATACATATCCACTTCGCCGCATTCTTCTTTAAGATATAAAGTAGCTTTGGCAGATTCACCCTCGGTATAGTTGATTTCACAACTGCGCATTAGTTTGCACGGATCTATCTCATCACCGTTGATATACACCTTTACCGCATAATTCTGATAATCCAGCCCGATCGACTGCAAGCCATTCATAGGCGCAAATGAGACGTCTCCGGCAACCGTTTGCGCCAACCCCAGCAACATACCGTCAACTTCATAATTAACAACTTGCGCCAGCGGTAACCTGCTTTCCGTTTCATGCTCATCAATAACAGACTGAGACAACGCCAGCAACATGCCCGTTTCCTCGCGCGATTCCACAGACTGCCCTAGTGCCAGCAGCAGCACTGATTCGCCGTCTGCCGTATCTGTTGCCAGTACTGCATGGCTCAAAGCTGAATTATTTAACATGATTAAATTGCCTGTTTGCTAAATCGAAGCTTATTTGTACCAATATAAATACACGGATCTGTACTGTCGTTGCGTACGTCCGTAAAACGGTTAGTTAGGCGCATATAAATTGCAACCGGTGAGCCGCCCTGCAAACTTTTGCCAAGACTAACACCGGAACCGGCATCTGCTTTATCCAGCCCGGCTCTGTTTAATGCCAGCCGCACATCACTGGGTACAAACTTTGCACCGTAATGAGTAAACTGCGCCGTTCCGGAATTAATCGTAGTGCCGACGTGCCCTACACCCCATTCCGGCTCGCCGTCACCGCTGGTGCCCGGTGTTGTGCATTTGTACATAAAACCGTTTGAAACAGTTGGCTCAATAATCTCTCCAGCTTTGTAGTATTTTCTTGGCTTCCACTTCTCAAGCATACTTACCGGTGTAAGGGTAATAGGCGCATCTGTAACTGATACCACCGTTTCCTGAGCATCATTACTGCCATAATACAAAACTATATCCACTGATCCTGTGCCATTGTAAGTAACAGGATACGGACTGGTTGCCTCTGATGTCATTTCAGGATCTAGCCAGAATGTAAACATATTCACCATTTCTCATTAGGACATTTCTGATTAGTTAAAGCCGCTTTAGCAATAACATAACAATTACATTTGCCGCACCTGTCGCCTTTTGTAGCAGGAGTTCCAAGCGGCACAATAGAATGAAACCGCTTTAAATCAGTACAATTGCCGCAAATTTCCAGGCGTTCACGATAATTCGCAACAAATGTACTGATTTTATTTCTTGCTGTTATAAAAGCACTTGGTGCTGGCTTTTTTCCGCAGCAACTCATTTTTTTAACCGCTTTCTTGACCCATCATTTCTTTAGCCAGTTCGGCACGTTCTTTTGCACTCAGTTTTATAACCTGTTTGCGCTCATACTCTTTGCGCCAATCTTCATTCTGGGTTAGGTTATAAGCAATCTGGCTTAATATCTCGCTTTTCGGCCATGTTGCTACTACGAATAACGGCGTATGCAGCTCACGCGATAACGCTAACAGTATTCTTCGCATGGGCTGTTCCATTATTTTTTTGCTTCTGAATCAATACTCCCGTCGGATAAAGATTTTTCGCCCTGAATGTTTCTTGCTATCGCCATAATGAGTTCTGATGGCAACTTCAGGACATCTTCAACACTCTGGAAAACCGGTTCGCCATCTTCATTTACTACCATCAAACGGACTAAATGCGCCGACAATACAGCGTTGTTAACAGAATCGTTTTTATGGTGCGATAAAATCACATCGTAATACTCAACCAGATCCTGTCCAGACATTTCGGTTTTTAAATCAACACTTCCATAGTTATCTATTTGAACTGTTTTAATGCTGGGTTTTGCAAATTTACTCCAGTCAATTTTCAGGGCATTCTTCATTTTTAATCTCCATTAAAAAAGCCGCTTAAAGCGGCTGCGGTTTATTTGGTTTTTTGGGATTTACTAGGGTTTTCGGGTGTTTCTGGTGTTTCAGGGATATTTGGTGTTTCCGGTGTATAGTTTTCTGTTGTCCACCCAGCATCGGCAACGGTTGATAATTCCAATGAGCCCCCTAAAACCTCCCCAACTTTACTATTCCAGCTCGGATTGACTTCCTTTTGACAGAAAAAAGTGCAGACATCCGCATCTATTGCTTCTGCATTAGGGTCGCAGTAAATCACCCTCACCTTTAACAGACTATTGACTAACGCGTTCATGTAAGCCGCTAAAGCTGGCTGTCTGGGGTCAAAACGCTTTAAGTTAATGGATAACGTGCCATTGTCTTTAGCTCCCGCCATAAATGATTTTGTACCTTTAGCTGCCTGACAAAAGTCTGTCGTGTCGTGCTTATCAGTTTTGCCATCTTTAAAATCATAGCTGTCATGACCGCAAAGCTGGATATTCTCACCATATTCCTGTTTCTTCGAATCATAAAAAGAGAATTGCATTACTAATCCGTCGGACGGAATTGCGCGTGCTAATGTCGCCATATTTACTCCGTAATTGTTTGATAGCGGATACTTACATTGACCATGTAATGCGTTGCAGTAGTCATTCCTTGTGAGCGGCTCACTGTTGATGTAAGCAATCCGTCAAATCGTTTATTAAAGAAAAAACCATGCAGTGCATCTGCATAGTTTTCCGCCATCGCTCTGCCTGTTCCCGCCGGTGTATAAACGTTGATACTAAAAATGCCACTGTAAATTTCAGTGGCATCAAGCGTGTCTATAATGGTCGGCTTAGGCAGATTTTTGGCTATAAAAAAAGCCCCTTTAGGGGGAACCTCAGGGACTTGGTTGTCATAGTAGACTGGTGGCGCGTTGGGTAAGGCGGCAAGCCGCTGCTCCAATGCGTTACTGATATGATTAAATAGCATTATTATTCGTCTTTCTTCGCCTCAGCAATTCGTTGTACCGTCTGCTGCCATCCGGCAACTGTAAGACGGAAAAAGCCCTGCGGTGCCTGAGTAGAGTAACCGTTAACCGTTTTGCCTGTCGGAACTTTAGGCGGGTTAGGATATAGCCCGTACTCCAGCACGCGGATATAGGGCAAATTGCTGAACAAATAATAATAGGCAGGATGGGATTTACCGCTTTTCAGGCGCGACAGTAATTGTCTGGCTTCCGCTAAATTGCCCTTACTGGTGTCTTTGGTTGTTTTACCGCTGCACTGATCCGCTTCAACAAACCAGTTAGATTTAGCCTGCCCTGTATCCTCAGGTGTGGCATCAACCATTTGCTGCTGCAAATCCAGTACAGCTTCTGAAACAATATTATCAGCCTTATTGCGCGCCTTATTCAGCATTGCCTCTATTTGAGAAGCAAACGAATTCATTGACGTACCTGCAATTTATAAATTACATCAATATTAGCAGGGCTTACACGCTCAATACTGATTAAACGCATTTCCATATCGTTAACCAGTACACCATCTCCGATAACTGGTGTGGTGGCTATGTTTTCCAACAATACCACCATATCACCAGTCAAAATGCGCATGCCGTCAATTTCATTGTTACTGTAATGAAAAGCGCAGCCATAGCCGGTATAAGTCTCTATTGCCTGCTGATTACTGCCTGTAGCAGGATCATACTGCTCACCAGTCTTTCGCTTGATAGTAATAAGCTGCCCGAACTCTTTTAACAGATCAGCGGCAATAATCCCAAGTTCTTTATAATCGAAAGCCATATCACCCCCGATAAACCGGTATCTGGTTAAAGCTGCTTTTAATATAAGGCGCAAGTAATGCATCTACATATTCAAAGCGTACACCAGTACTGTCACTGTAAGTAACTGAGATATCCGCCACTGTTACTGCCCGCCGTTTTTGCTCACCGTTATCAAACAGCCCGTTTTTTAACGCCAGCTCACAAACGGCTTTATATACCGGCTCAATAACAGCCTCGTCTCCTGCCCGCATCTTCCGATTCAGGTCATTGCGCAAACGGTAACAGGCATCTATGTAATCTGAGGCAGCAACAAGCCGCAATTCCTTTTGGCTTATCTCCAATGCTGCCCACTCCGCCTGTGACGGGCGAATAGAATGATAAGCGTCCGCCCGCTCTATGCTGACATAGCTATCACTCGGCACCCTGATCATTTTGCTCACCATCGCCCGCATTTTGCGATTGCGTATGCTGCTGATACAAAGCTAACAGTTCGGCTTTCTTAGCTGCCTGCGGTATTTCTACACCCAGTTTCAGCAAGGCTTCGTTCAGCTCTTTAACCGTATTGGGCGTACTGCTTCCCTCTGCATTCTTGCCGGTATCACTTACAGCTTCGTCCTGCTTTACAAATTGTTTGTAAGGCTCCGGCACCTCTCCGGCTGCTTCATCGCATAGCTCTATACTATCCCCGTCACGATACATACTGACATCACGTACAAGATAGCCTTTGCCCTCAACTTCCTGTACTTTTGCCGGGTCTAAGCCATACATAAAATATAGTTTTTTAGCCACAATTTGCCCCTTAAATATATGTGCGGCTTAGTTTAGCCAGCACACCGGCAGTATTTTTAACACTAGCGGGTACTTGTATCCAGTTGGTGCCAGTTGCAAGCGCAAGATTCGTCGGGGAGGCACCGCCTTTAGTAATATCCCATTTATAACCTTTAACAGCTACGTTATACGACCATTCGGATTGATGCATAACGCCTAGATTTTCCCTGCCAAGAAGATCTTGTATTGCTGATTTATAGTCTGCGTTATCACTTACTACAATACCGCTTTCGGTTAAGCCTAAGGTGTTATAACCTGTTATGGATTCGCGATCATCCGGATTTGTGGCCGTTACCAGCGATGGGCTATCGGTCACAATAAATATACGTCCTGCTACATCTTTGGTGATATTTACTGTTCCATATGAGAATAATCTTTCAGAATTATTTAAAGCATGATTGAGTAAATCTGAGGCACAAGCCGAATGCATAACCCATACTTTAATCGCGCTTTCACGATCGCCAAATAATGCGGCTGTATTGGGTAGTGCAGCAGCATTGACTTCATCTTCTCGTATTGCTTTTGGATTATTCTGAATAGCCGCCACAGCACACATAATGCCAGTATTCAGCATATCAGCCAGACGTGCCTTGCCTAATTGTTCGCCTAGTACTATAGCTGCATCAGTCGGGTTCTGCTGAATCCATGTATATTGACTTGGTGTATATTCAACAGGCGGTGTGCCTGCCGCTACTTTAATGCTGTTTTCTGTTGTCTGGGTTAAACGGACAGAGTTTACTGCTCCGTCTCCATAGACATTGCGCCGTCGAATAAGATCAGCAACACCTTTGAAGCTGGATTTAATATCCTCATCACCACTGGACGGTCGATTAATTAACGTTATCGTCCCTTGCGAGGCTTCATTGAATTGGTTGATATCCTGAGCCACCGTTTCTGTCATCGCGGTGTAGGTTTCACTATTAAAAACTTCAAGATCAAATGGCATAAAAACTCCTTATCATTAGTTATTTGCTGCTTTAGTCTGGATAAATAAGCGTCGCTCCTCTGGTGTTTTGCATTCTGCATAAGTGGCTGGTAAGCCTTTTGCTGCTGCATTACCTGAGGTTGTCCCGCCTCCGGTTGCCTGATTGCCTCGCAAAATACTGTCTTTGTTTTTGTAATTGCCCACCAGAATTTCGAGAGCCTCATCAAAGGCAGCAGGTTCGCCAGGATTGATCTGGCTGTAAATTTCATTACCGTTATTGTCTTTAGCGATAATCCTGCCATCGTCTGTCACGTTGAAATTTTTGCCGAAAGCAGCCTGAGCAATATCAGCAGGTATAGCGAGCCTGTCTTTAATGAAAGTTGAACGGGCAAAGCTGCCGCCTATCTTTTCATCATAAAGCTGCTGCTTTATTGTTTCCATTGCCTTATTTGCTTCCTCAATCTTGGCATTTGCCGCCTTATTGATTTCTGCCTTAACGCGCTCCACCTCACCAGCATCAATCAGTTTTTTGCTATCAAGGTTATTACACGTTTCGATAGCTTTCCGCGCGGCTTCCGGGTCTTCAATGCCATCAAACTGCCTGAGCTTTTGTTCGGCCGCCTCTTTAGCTTCTCTGTGGGTTTTGGCCTCTTTGCAAAGCTCTGAGATTTTGTTGTTAGCCTGATTTACATCATATGGAATTTCCTTTCCGTCTTCGTTCACATAAACCGGTTTCCCGTCTTGCACGACAGCATGACCGGCATCATCAAGTTTTAACTGCAAAGGCATTTTTTCTCCTGTTCGCATAAAAAAAGACCGCCTGAGCGGTCCGGGTGTTAAATAAAAAACTACTACTGATACTTTTCTCTTAATTCGTTAAGGGTCATAGGCTGTAAGCCGCCGTTTTTAACGATATCGGTGACATTCACCTCACCTGTTTTCAGCATTTTGCCGATCCCTTTCCCAAATTGCTCCTGTAATTGAGTTAAGGAACGGGAATTAATCCATTTTTCACCTGTCATTCCGTCGAATTCTGCCTGTAAATCGGTTAACGGCAGCACACTGCTGCGACACCTGCAATGCAAAGGCGGAAGCTGAAAAATCTGATCATGCCCGATAGGTTGTTTATCTTTGTCCCATATTAAATGGTTACGACTAAAACAAATTGCTGATGTCCTTTCGTCAATTATTGAATAATGCTGCCATCCTTTCACCTTGCTATTAATACGACCAAAGGCATAAATAATCTGATTTCTGATTGCCCCGGCCGCTGTGGGTACTGTAGCCTTAATCCAGTTATTAGCCTTTTTGAAAACGCCAGCCAGATCAGGTATCAGTCCATCAACTGCACCAGTTCTGATCTGGCGTTTAATTGTGCTAAATAATTGCGCTTTCTGTGCTGTAAATGTTTCTTTCAGGGTTAGCCCGCCCAATAAAATACCAGCCGTTAGGCTGGTTATCTGCGCATCTGAGAGATGTTTAATTCCGCTATTGTCATCCGTAACTGATATAAATAAACGTGGCAGATAGCTGGCTTCATTGTCGCCTATGTCGTTTATCGTCTGCTGTATTTGTTCTTCACAACTACTGTAAAAATCATCAATAGCCAGTTCGATTTGTTTCAGCAACTGCTTTAACTGCGTTTTATTTAGCGCAGTTAAATCAACACCAGCGATCAGGACTTCAATATTTCTCTCTAACTGCCCAATCTGCCTCTGTAAGTCATTTTCAAGCCCTGTTTCAACACGGATCACATCAAGCTGGCGTGTTATCAGCTCATTTGCTATCTGCTGGTTGGGTGTCATCGCTAAAATCCATTTGAGGCGCGTTTATAGCGTCCTGTTCAGCTTCTAAGCGCTTCTTTTCTTCTTCCCAGTCTGCCTGATTGGAAATAACCCCGCGCCGCTTAGCCTCTTCAAAAACGGTCTGTCTGCTAACGATATCATTGGTATTTAATGTGATAACCACATTCATACCCTCAACAGTATCATCAGTCTCTAAATTGCCGCTAATTTCAACGTGGCTCTGTTCATTACTGCTTAGCCACTTAGACATCATATTCAACGCACTGTCTATCGCGCTTTCAAATAAATTCGCGTAATGTCGCAGCAGGCTGATTTCCTTGCTTTGCTCCTCTTTTGCCTGTGAATCGGTCATAGCCAGCTTGGTACGGGTTAACAGCTTGGCACCGGCAACTTTCATATCAGATTCAATTCGGTCTAACCCTGTCCAGCCTGCTTCAGCAGCACGCCCGCTATGCTCAATATAGCCTATCTGCTCATCTGTTCCCAATTGCAGCATGGTGCCAACACCTGAGGTGAGTTCGGATACCTCACGGTCACCTGAATAATACATGAGCGGTACGCTGATAAAGTGCAGCAGATAATCCTGATCACTGCGTGCCTGCCAATGGCGTATATTTAACTCTGCCAGATTTTCTAAAACCGGCTTACCTGCAAAAAAACCTATGCGTTCTGGTGTAAAAGCAACCACCGGTACATAATCCAGCGGTTTACCGCCTATTCTCAGCTCTTTCTCAGAATGCAGTGCCCAGCCGTTTTCCCCGTTCCGGTAAACAGTGACCTTACCCGGTGTCATAACAGTAATTTGTTCCGTTATCTTCTCGCCGAAAGCACCATCAGGCTCTAATACAGCCGACCGGTAACGGAACTGTGTACATACCTCTGTGTTCTGTCTGATTTCACTACGCCAGCCTAATACACTATTAAAGGGTACATGCGTGACATATGGCCGCAAACCTAGCCGCTTAACATCTGCAACAGTGTAGTTATCATCAGCAGGCGGATAGTCGACAACTACATAACTGACACCATGCGCCATCGCGTCATAAAACCATTTAGAGCAAAACACATCAATATTGTTATTTTTTAAATCAAAGTTTACTAAATACTCTTTTAAGCTATCGGCAACCTTTTCGACAATCAACGGCTTGGCAAATGTTCTGCCCACCATCTGCGCCACTGTTTGCTCGTAAGCCGGATATAACACAGACATTTTTAAACGCCGCTTATATTTTTCGTCACTTTCGGCTTCTTCTTTTGGCAAAAACCTTGCCCCGGCACGACGCATAGCCTGAGTGCCGCCTAATAAAGCGTTAATCTTTTCATTAACGCCATGCATATGCCGGACTATTTCGGATTTAAAATCTGGGTTATTACTCATATAACTATATCCTGAGATCATGCCGGCCATGTGCCGGTTTCTGTATAGGGTACAAACGCGCAATTGGGTACGTGCCGGCATCTATCACATGGTCAATACCGCTGGATTTATCAGGCGCACCGTTTTTGTCATAAGCCTGCTGCTCTAACGCCTCTGTAAAACGCGGGCATTTTTGCGGATTAACAAACATGCGCCTTTCTTTATTTGCATTCAGCAGCATGGCATTGGTCGCATTAATCCGGTCCTTAACGGCTGGGTTAGATTTCCCGACCCTGACGGATAACCCAGCTTTTTTGATTATCGACAAATCAGATTTTGAATAATCTTTGCTACTGGTGTTCTGCCCGCTGGCGTCTGGATAAATATCAATCTGATGGTTCGGATACTTCGCTTTAATTAAATTGCACATTTCCGGCGTGTCACGCACATCAACCAGTTCATCAACTGCATACGGAATCCCGTTGCGCAAAACGTAAACAACTGCGGCCATTTTCAGTACATTAAAGTCCATGCCTATATGCAATCGTTCGCCCTCTTTTATCGTCGCAGTAGTACTGTTTGCCTCTCTGTCAAAGCAGTTATAAACCGCACCAGATGTTAAATTGACGAATTGCCCGTTTAAATACGCTTTAATTAGTTCAGGCGGATAGCTGGCATATAGCGAGGAAATATAATCATCAGGCAGATTGGCGGCGTTATCGAAAGTGCTTGCCTGTATTAACCCGTAGAACTGTGCTAGCTCCGGCTTTTCTCTGATATCTTTAACAAACCGCTCATAAACAAAGCGAAAACCCTCTGGTGTAGTGGTTACATCTATGCCATTTGTTAAGCCGGGTATCTTATAACGCAGACGGGCAATTGTTTTATTCCAGATCTGGAGGGCTTTTTCTTTTTTAAGCGTATCCAGCTCATCAACTAAAGCATGTCCGATTTTAAAGCCGACAATTGTGTCTGGCTTATCCATTGAGCGGCATATTGTTGTGCCGCGATAGATGCTGGTCCCAGCTTCATAAAAATCGACCTCTTTATTAGCATACTTAATATCAGCCCTAAGCCCCCATTGAGACGCCACCTCTTCTATAGTAGGAAAAAAAATATCTCTGATCTGCGGGTATGTCGGAGCAAAATAACCTTGGTTTACTTTAGGGAACTGCCAGAAACGCGCGCACATTGCAGATCCGCCAACCCATGTTTTCCCTCCACCAAAGCCAGAAACAAACGCCCTGAATTTCTTATTTAGGTTATAGAATCTGAATTGAGGAATATTAAGTGTCGGTGTGATCGTTGTCATTGTTTGCCCCTGCATCCACTGTTTGCACGACAATTTGTACCGGTACCGCCTCCTGCACTGAATTTTCGACCGTAGGCTTATCTCGCCATAGTTCAGGCTGTCTGTTCTTTAACCAGAATATCTGGGCGGTAGGATCAGGAGGGATGTGTTTTTTAGTTACGCGCTTAACCTTTTTCTTGCCATCATCGCGCACCTCTACTTCCGTTACTTCCATGCCCATAGCTCTTTTAAACAGCGATTCTGCCACCTGAGCATCCGCGACAACCTTGCCGCTTTTTATGGACTTGCAAAATTCAGGATATTTCTGCTTCCATCTATTAATCGTGCTTTCGTTTACATCAAAAAAATCGGCTAGCTGCTTATCAGTAAAACCCAACAGACACAGTTTGCGCGCCTGTTCGGCATACTCTTGCCTGTAGTCTGTTGGTCTTGCCATGTTATTAATTCCTTATTCCTTTGTTATCCTTTATATCGCCATGATTTTGTGTATCGATATCCAATAAAAAAGCCCACGCGAGCGCGTAGACTTGTCTCTTTTTGCCGGTTAATATGCATACACCAACAAAAAGCGGATTAGCTATCAACCAATCCGCTATAAATAAATATCATATGTAATATAAGTAATTTGCTACTAAACCCAACAAAAACCAGCCTTTTTGGCTGGTTATATTAAAAATTAGTCACTCTCTGCTGTTATGAGGAGCTCAACTTCTATCAATTCTAAATCTTCATCTTCATCTTCATCTAAATCTTCATCTTTCTTTTTCTTTTTCTCAAATATTCGGGTTAAACTATAGTCCGACACACTAAAAGATAGTTTCCCACCTGGTATGCGTCTAAGCAATTTGTTTATTGCATTGACTTTCTCGTCTATAGGCGCACCGAAAGTACCATATTTTTCAAAAGAATACTTAAGTGTTATGGTATAAGCTTCTTCCCATTTATAATGGGAAGAAATTTCTGGCTTAGTATCTAAGTCGTACCAATCATGAGTTACAAAAGGTAAATCAGGACGTCCGGAATCAATTAATTTAACATCATGATAATTAAGTGTACGACTTCGTTTCTCTTTGTGCCGGCTTAGAAAAGAAGATATAAACAATCCCATCTTCTTGCATTTATATTGGGTACCCTGTTCGAGCATTCTATCGTATTCACTTGCTGTTAAAGTCATTTTAATTACCTCTTTCTCTCGAACTCGACATTATGCTGATAATTAAAAGCCCAACTTTAGAAGGCTAGTTAATATGTATATCGAATCTCGCGAATAAGGTTTATATATCTTTATCTAACGTCTTATCCGAAACATAGCATAATTATAAATTTTCACTCCCGCTTTTTCAATGCTAAAAGCTTGAATATTCCAAATTTTTACCTAATTTAACTAAAACATCCTCCATTCCAACCTCTAGCTTATCTATACAGTCACAATGCAGCTTGTTAATGATGGTTTTAACATGGGATAACTTCCTATTCAGTCTCTGCGCCCCCCAGTCGAATTTATCCTGTAGCTGTATATAGGTTTTATTCTTGGTAAAAAGGTATTCCAGCAAGGTATCGCACTCTAACGGCTGAATATATGAATCTCTGGCTAATACGTAGTTTGTTAAATCAATAATACCGGACAGGTTATAGCCATATTCTGCATTAATCAGCGTCCATTCAATATCATTTAAAATACGTTCTACACGGGTTAACAGCATAGAGCTGTTTGCATGCATATCATGCTGGCTTAGCCCTGATTTACTTCTGTCGACTACGCCTCTGGATTTAATCCATTCCTCAATGCGCGCTGAATTACTTTTACCCATGATTAGCGTATTTTTTATGAAAAACACTTCACACAGCATGTGATCTATTGATTCATACATTATTCAGCTCCTAAGCTATTTGTATCAAATGCTGGCTGTTTAGTAGCAGTTGCGTCCTCAGTACGCCCTCTGCGTGGTACAGGTGTGCGGTTTCTTTATCCAGTATCGTTGTTCTTCTATCCGCCTCATTATGGCAGGCACTGCATGCGTATGCGCCTAATAGATCACTGGGTTTAATTCCGGTACCGCAACTACCTGCCAGCCTATAATGAGCAAAAACCACTGTTTCAGAGTTACCGTTACAAATACCGGGCATGCGTACCTGACATTGCTGCCCTCGTGCTGATCGGGTGATTTTGCTCATGATTAATTCCCTAAAGATAAAAGCTGATCAATAGCCTGCTGCGCCTCATCTTCACTAGAGAAGCGGTTGCATAAAATCATGTTCCAGCAAACAGTGAAACAGGCTTTATAAAAGGCGTTAAACTGGTCCTGATCCATACTGGCAAAACTGATTGATTTAGGTTCTTTCACTACGCCTGCTGGTGTTAAGCGATAATTAAAATATCCGGCTTCGATAGTTAGCCAGCGACGAAATGAATCAATGTCTTTGTCTATAACCGGTAGTTTTTCGGCGCGCTTTTTAGCCAGTAAGTTAAGTGCTTCCTCTGCGGCTTTAACAATAATGCCTTTATTACCGGCGAACTTATCCAGCCTCTTAGCTACCCACAGCACCACATCCCGTTCTTTAGGGCTGATAACTCCGCCTGCCGGTTGCCAGTAATCAAAAGCAAAAGGCAGTAAGCCGCCAAAGAATAAACGGTGATGAGGCAGACTGCGGTCTTTTTGTCTTGTTACTTGTATCTTTACCGGTTGGCCCACTTTAAATCCTTTGAGGCTATCGGCATCAATTGCTGTAACTGGTCGCAAGCTGTTATCAACTGCCTTAACTGCTACTAATTCCATGATTAAAATTCCTCAATGCTCCAGCCTCCGCCGTTCTTCTTGGACCGGCGTTTTACCGCAATAAATTTAAGCGGGTACATATCAGCGGCTACTTTGATTTTTACCCTTGCATCATCCTGCCAGAAGCCCTTTACTTCATGCATTTCCATAGTGCCGTCACTGCGCATGACGCAATAATCCGGTGTGTAAAAGGTGTTATCTGCCAGCCTGAGTTTTACGCCTTCAAACCGGTACCAGCTTATTGATCCGTCCTGCATGGCCGGCTTTAATACTTCAAGCTCATATGCCTGCTCTGTTTTGTTTTTTTGTCCGGTTTTTAATTTTCCCAGTGCGTAAAAATTTTTTGACATCTTTTCTCCAGTATTTGTTTTTCCAGTTTCTTAAGCCACGCAGCTTTGCTTCAATGTCATCCGGGCTTATATCGATTTCTGCGAGGGCACAGACTTCTTGAAAACCTCTACTCCTGAAATAGCCCATTTCCAGCCTGACCGCCCTATCCAGATCTCTGGAATCGCCTATAGCTTCAGTAGCGTCCTGCAATGCCTGAATAATGACCATTCCCCATAAGGCTCTGCATGCGTGATATTGTTCATAAGGGGATTCAACATAATCATCTGGCTGCTTATCCATGCTGCCTCCTGACATACTTACTCGGCTTATTATTTCGGGCTTCCCACTCTTCGCGCTTTATTCTCAGATCTTCGGCTATAGGCTCAAATTTGTTGTTTGCACACTCTCTGTGACCGGGAAAATAACGCCATTTTTCATCATGAGCACAAATGCCAAATCCGAGTTCCGACATTTCGTGGGGGATATATTCGCCTTTATTATTTTTTTCTCTCAGTATCCAGTTACGGCAAGCTATACAGGTATTTTCAGACACGATGTGATCCCCAGTGAAAAACAAGCACTTCTCCGCCGCCCTCTTTTAACCGGTCAAAGATTCGCTGACCAAGTGCTTCTCTGACCTGTGCCTGATTAAGGTTACTGATAACAATGGTTGATTTCATGTTCTGATAACGGGCATTAAAAACATCAAACAACGCACGGCTTTCTGCGTCTGAGCCGGATTGAATACCTACCTCGTCAACTATCAGCAGGTCGTAATTTCCAAAGGCTTCGATAACTTCCGTTTCTGAATATTTGGCGTTATAGCCTTTCGATTCTCTGACCAGTCTATTAATTTCTGAAACACTGGTGAATCTTGCTGTACCGCAATATTTTTTAATGACATGTGAAGCCACCGCACAGGCAAGATGAGATTTTCCGGTGCCTGTATCTCCAATCATTACGATGCAGCGTCCAGAATGCTCCTGAGATGGTTTAAATTCCTCAGAAAAGGCAACAACACGGTTGAATACCTCTTCTTGCTTAGCGTTACCTTCGCTCAATTGATAATTATCGAACGTTTTGTCTTGAAAACGTTTTGGAATACCGGAATTGCCTAGAAGCTCATCAATCCGCCTGCTTTTACGTTTTTCCTCTGCTTCCTTCAGCTTCTTATTTTCAGCTTTAATTCGCCGCTCTTCGCTATCACGTTCGCAATCAGGGCACTTAGTTATCCTGCCGTTCTTGTATGTTGTTTGTATATATTCGCCATGAATGCTGCATAGGGCTGTATTTTTCCCAGTCTCAACAAACTGCGGGAAATTAGTTACAATTCCGCCTACATGTGTTAAACCTACAGCCATGCCTGTACTCCTCCCTCTGTATGCTCCGGAATTTCTTTAACGCTAGGCTTAGGGTTGTTTTTAACGCTTGGATCGCTTGATTTATTTTTATTACGATTTGCATACCATTCAGCAATAAATGCTCGCCAGTTGTTTTCTATGCATACTCGAATAGCAGCCTCAAGCGTTATTCCTGCTTTATTTGCTTCCCTTTTGTTCCCATCCATAGCCGTTTTAGTGAGAGCTGCCTTTTTTGTTTCGCGTACAACAAGATAATCTTTGGCAACCTGTTCATCTATGCCTTCAGCCAAGAGTAGCTTCATGCCTTCATTCCAATTTTGCTGATTTATGGCCTTTTTGGCCTTTTTGGCTGTTTCGGGTTTTTCGGGTTTGTTTATATTTTTATTATTATTATTCTTTTCTTTGTTAGAAGTATTAGTATTTATTAATACACAGGGATTTTCCCCGTTTGGAATTTTCCCCGTCGGGGATTTTCCCTGTCGGGGATTTTCCCTATTGGGGATTTCCCCGATTTGGGTTTTTGCCTCTTCGGGATTTTCCCGATTTGGGTTTTCGACTAAACCATTATTGGCTGTCTCGCTGTTTGCAATCTGCGGAGTATCGTAAACAAAATAATCAACCTCACCAGTCGATCTGCGTTTCATGACTACATAGCCGGCCTCTTTTAACTCTTTCAGCATTGCGTACAAAGCATCTGCTTTTGAATGTTTCCGGCAGCCTTTAGTTTCATTTTCCAGAGCTTTAACAATTACTGACCAGTCATCCGGTTTTGAAAGTAAAGTACACAACAAACCTCTGGCATCAAAAGATAATTTACCGGGCTGAAAAATTATATTACCAACCACCGTAAATTTATCCTCACGCTTTGTTCTAATTACAGCCATAACTCACCTCTGCTGCTTCTGCATCTTGGGACATTAATTTAATACTCATATTTCACCTTAATTTAAGCTAACCAGCGAATAACGGGCGTATCGTTTCCCTGATATGTCATCTTTTATGATTAATGAATTGATGACATAGCCTTTCTGTCGTAAATCGTAGATACGCGCACCCAGTCTCAGGCAATTGAATTTGCGCAAGGCTTCTAAGGGCGTTAAAGCGTGACCCGCCTGTAGGTATTTCAGGATTTGTTCTGATTGGGAATCCATTATTAATCCTTTTTAATCAGCTAATTCAGGCCAGAACTTGGCGTAATCTAACGGGCGCAAATCTTTTCTTGTCACTAGTCCACTGGTGTATTTCTCAATGATTACAGCCTGTTTAGGAGGAACTGCCTTTCTTCCGTTTGCTATCATCGTTATAAATCCAGGGCTTTTATTTAAAGCTC
Organism: Snodgrassella sp. W8135; assembly: GCF_016101225.1. Lineage (NCBI taxonomy): Bacteria > Pseudomonadati > Pseudomonadota > Betaproteobacteria > Neisseriales > Neisseriaceae > Snodgrassella > Snodgrassella sp. W8135. The sequence goes on along the minus strand of NZ_JACFQX010000001.1, from coordinate 683,151 downwards.
TCGCCATCTTGCTACTTCGACCACGTTCTTTGGAAAGATAGGTTTTAAGTTCCATTTATATACCTCATAGTCTAATACAAATATACTTTAGATTAAAATAATAATGAATTTTTTAAAGAAAGTAAACTAAAGGTTTAAATAAAAGAAAGATAACTTATAGATGTTTATCAATGGTAAACAATGTATAATTTACCCTTTGGATTAAATGGATTACCAATGGATAATAGAACTAAACGACTTTTATATTTAATTGAAAGGGATTTCGGGGGGAGCCAGACTAAATTTGCAAAAGCAATAAATAGATCAAATGCTCAAGTAAATGCTCTAGTAAAAGAACGCAAGCCAATTGGAGATGCATTGGCGTTAAATATTGAGAGAACACTTGAACTTGGTATCGGCTGGTTTGATATTCCTATAACAAAAATCAATGACCAAGAAACACAAATTAAAAATGCAGGTGATTCAAACAATATAAATAATATTCAGTCGTCTATCGGATTAATTGAATCAGCTGATGCAACTATCCCGTTAAATAAAAATGAAGTTGAATTACCCTTTTATACTGACATTCGACTTAAAGCTAATAATGGCTTTGCAGAAGATATTCAGAATTACAACAATCAAAAATTGCGGTTTTCGCGTCTTGCACTTAGTAAAAATAATATTAATCCGTCGTATGCTATTTGTATTTTAGCAGATGGTAACAGTATGGAGCCTGCAATTCCTAATGGCGCGACTGTTGGTATAAATTGTGAGGATAAAATTCTTCGCGATGATATGCTGTATGCTATAAATCATAATGGACTTTTGAAAATTAGAATTTTAAGAAAAAAATCCAGTAACAGTGTTTTACTCCAAAGTTACAACACTAACGCTTATCCTGATGAAGAAGTTAACTTGGAAGATATCAGCATAATTGGCCGTATTTTTTGGTGGTCTGCATTTATTTAGTTAATTGTTATTAATTTTTGTATCACCTCGAAAATAAACTTATTGTATACATATTTTCACTGTATTAGTTTTTATACTCCGCTTTCAGGCATGATTTTGAAAGCAATTCAATGAAAACAATACAGGAAACATATGCAGAGCGACTGGAAATGCTGGTGCAAAGATACGGGCAAACTAAGTTGGCAGAGGTTATTAATTCACACGCAGTATTAATACAGGATTGGATCAACAATTTTAAAACTGATGACGAAGAAAGAATCTCATGGTCTCAGGCAACAAAGGCTCTAAGAAAAATTGAAGAGCTATTGGGACTAGAACGTGGATGGTTTGACCAGCCAGTAAAAGAGGGGGAATTTATTAACTTCCCCATTCTCTCAGGACTAAGCAAAGAATCACCTTATCAAATCCGGCAAAAGCATGAGGCAGAAGAACTCGTACAATTTCGGTTACTAGACGTTGAAAAACACTTACTCAATAAAATATCGGACATCAACCAGGACAGTATCAAATGTCTAGACATCAATCGTAACTGGGCGGTAACTCATCTAGGGTTAAAACTAGATGACATTGCCCTTGTTACGGTTTTTGGCGATAACATGTTCCCTACACTAAATGAAAGCGATGTTTTATTTGTAGATACTTCAGTAAAAGAATTTATAAATGATGGCGTATATCTGTTATCAGGTTCATCAAATATCAGGATAAGAAGATTACAAATGGTTTTCGACGAAATACATATTATTAATGATAATGATAAATACTCAAGTCAAAAAATAGCAGTTAAAGATAAAGCAAATTTGCAAGTATTAGCTAAAGTAAAAAGGGTTTGGTCTTTACGCCGCTTCTAAAATATTTTTCTTTCAAAAAAGTGCACCCTAAAAGGTTGCACTTTTTTTATATGTATTAAAAAATAAACCTAAAAATATTTTTCTTAAAAATCAACTGAATATTAATTAATTTGTGAAAAATCCACCACAGTATTTTCTTAAATAGTAGCAAATCTGGTACAAACCAATGTAAAAATTTAAACCTTTAGACTATTTTTTTATTGCACTTTTATTTACCTTAGGTATAATTAAACCATCGAACAAACACAGACACCGATGACCTCAGTATGAAAAAGAACTGGGGAAAGGAAGCAAAAGGAAATACAGGCAAGGTCGCCACGCTTCATAAGTTGATAGCAAAATGTATTGTTTATTGATCTTTTTAATGAGTTTAAAAATCGTAGCGCATTCAATTAGTAAATTGAGTGCGTTTTAGTTTTTGAGCTTATAAAAATCAAAGGAGTAAGAAAAATGTTTCATGTTTATAGGAATGAAAATACCACAAACCCAGAACCTGTCGGATACCATGATTTGATAGCGTATGAGGAAGCCTTGCAAAGAGCAAGTGACACAGCCGAAGAAAAGAAACAAGAAATACTGGAAGAGCTTGAAGACGATAATCTGATAGATGTTGCAGCGGAAGCTTATGGTGAATTGTATCGTACAAAATATTCTAATGAAGCGGACAAGATTATAAATGAAATAGTTAAGGCGCTTGTATTGGGCTGCCATAAAGATATGACAGTAAGACAGCTATTAAGCCATCTTTCATTAGAAGCAGAAAAAATAGTAACTGATTATATTTTAACGCATGCTAATTAAACCAAAAACCTGCCAAAACGCCGGCTTTTTAATTAAGGTTTATAAACTGCAATAAAAAGGAATTTAAGATGAGTAATCAAAAGAAGAGGAATACAAAAAGCTCATTAAATAGTGCGCTTTAATTTTTAGGAAAACTAATTATGACTAAGAAATTTAAATCCTTAAAAAATGCTCCAAAAATTGGTCAAACATACTACCTTTTAACTCCTAATGGAGGTTCCTGCTTTTATATGGAACTTACATGGGAAGGCGAGATTAATGAATACCGTTGGCTAAAATCTCATAGAGTTTATGCAACCGAAAAAGCCGTTAAACGCGCTGCTAAATTCATAAAGCGTTTCATTACATCCCACAAAGAACAATTAAAGTATCTTACGTCTGAACCTCAGCCGGGAACTATAGTCTGGTATGGTATTGATATGGATGGCGATACGGAGGATTCCATAAGTACGCCCTTTGTTCCAAAAGATGGAGAACTTCAATTATTATTAAAACTAGGTTTACTTTATAATAATTCAGATATGGTTAAAGAAGCCTCAAAAATAATAACAAAAACTTTGGCTAAAGAGCAGAAAAGACTTAAATATAAATTTTTAACGGAGGCTCCGGAGCCTGGGACCCTTGTTTATTACCCGGAGTTTATTCTTGAATCTAGTGTTAATGAGTTGGAGTGGGACCCCAATTTCCCTACTAATGTTCGCTATTTAAAACTTGGATTAATTTTTTCTAAAAAGAAACACGCGTTACGCGCCAGTATAGATATGCTAAAACAAATTAACCCTACGATTCCTAAATGATTAAAGCCCACTGAACAGTGGGCTTTAATTTTGAACTTAGGCTAATCAATCCAAGCACATTTAAACAAGTGTGCTTGTGTGGATTAGTAGACATAGCCAGCAATTAGCTGGCTTTTTTATTAGCTATAGAGGTGATATATGTTTGCTGTATATGGAAAATCATTACAAAAAGAAAGAACCAGAAAGTATAGATGTTGCCAATACAAAATATCAGATGAAACAGCAATGCGGGCGTTTAAGAAAGATACTGGGGCGTATAAGATATCTCCAAAGTTTTCATCTGAAGAACAGTGTTTAGAGTTTATTGAATTAGCAAAATCGAACCCAGAGGTCAGGTGTTTATACATTGCTAAATTAGACAGAGTGAAAAACGAAAAAGGCCAAGTCATTATCAATGAAAAAACAGACAAACCAAAAATGAAATACTTCCGATTTAAAGATATTCCTACTCAATAAATTAAACCATGTAACAGCAACAACGAGGGAGTTGTACATGATTAAAAATTCTATAACTGCATTTATTGCAGTTTTTTTAATGTCTGCTTCTCTTTCAGTATCCCCTGCTTTGTCTGATAAGGAGCAATTAGAGATGCAGCGCAGTTATACAGCAAGACAAATGCAGCAGAAAGAATACCAGGCAGATCTGGAAGTAAAACGGTTAGCTGATGCATATGCGCGTATGAGTGATAGCGAACGCATGAAAGGTGATGCAGAGCTTAAATAATTTTAAGTGATAGTTGTTGACATTCCTGCCCAGCTAAATAGCTGGTTTTTTATTGGAGAATTAATAATGAGTAATAATCCTGCTGTACAAAAAGCAATTAACATCAAGGCATTTCTGCAACTGCCTGCCACACAGAAAAAAATACAAGAGCTGGTAGATAAAAACTCTGCAAGCTTTGCAACATCAATCATGCAGATTGTTAACAGTAATCCAATGCTGCTTAATGCCGAGCCTATGTCAATTTTCAATGCAGCATGTATGGCCGCAACGCTTAACCTGCCAATTAATAATAATCTCGGTTTTGCGTACTTGGTACCTTATAAGAACTCTAAAACAGGACACGTTGAAGCCCAGTTCCAATTGGGTTACAAGGGATTTATTCAGCTTGCGCAGCGTTCCGGGCAATTTGAACGACTGGTATCTCTTCCTGTTTATAAGGATCAGTTGATAGAAAAAGATCTTATCAAAGGATTCAAATTTAACTGGTCGATTGATCCGGACGAAAAAGAACAGCCAATCGGGTTTTATGCTTACTTCAAGCTAATCAACGGCTTTACTGCTGAGCTGTATATGTCAAGAGAACAAATTGACAAGCATGCCAAACGTTACAGCCAGTCATACAGAAAAAATTCCGGAGTGTGGGCTGATAATTACGAGCAAATGGCTTTAAAAACAGTAACCAAATTACTGTTATCAAGACAAGCACCCTTGTCTATTGAAATGCAAAAAGCTGTTTTAACTGATCAGTCTGTAATTGAAAATGTAACTGAAGAAAACTTTGACTATCTGGACAATCAAACTGGCGTCCTTGACCTGTCAATGCCGGTAGATGATGAATTAATGAAAAAAATCATTGATAACATCACGACCGGAGAGATTGAAAAAGATGAAGTCCTAAACGGTAAATATGAATTTACACCTGAACAACGGGCAATTATTGAGGAGCTTTAATATGGGAAATTTAAAAATACGGTGCTCAATGATTAGCCAGATCATTGGCGATAGCAGAACTAAAAGCAGTCCGCTTTCAGATACGGCTAAATCCTGTTTAATGAATTTAGCCAAAGAATCTTTATTCGACTTTACTAAATTCCAAGGCAGTAAGGAAACGGAAAAGGGAAAGCTACTTGAAAATACGGCAATTCAGGCAAGCGGGCTGCATCGCTGTAAAAAATATACAAAAAATGAGACGCGCTTAGAAAATGACTGGATTACCGGTGAATGTGATATTTATGACCCTAAAGAACGTTTAATTATTGATACAAAATGTTCTTGGGATATAGGCACTCACCCGTTTTTTATTGAAGAAGCGCACAAAAAGGCAGAAAAAGCAGGATATATCTATCAGATGCAGGGTTATATGTGGCTATTTGATTGTGATAAAGCTGATATAGATTTTTGGCTATTCCCCTGCCCTGAAAATCTGCTGGGCACTTACGATAATCCGGCCATGTTGATTGATGCGGTTGAAGATATTCCTATTGCTAAGAGGTTAACAACGGTTACGGTAACAAGAGATGAAAAAATAATCGAAAAGATTAAAGAAAAAGTAGAAATTTGCCAGGAATATTATGACTCGCTGCTAAAACAGGTCGCGTAAAAGGATTTCATTATGTCTGTTAATAAAGTAATTCTAATTGGTCGCCTTGGGCGCGACCCTGAAACACGATATATGCCCAATGGCGACGCTATAACGAATTTCTCGCTAGCTACTGATGAGCAGTGGCGTGACCGTAATGGAGAGCGCCAGACACGTACTGAATGGCATAATATTACTCTGTTTGGTAAATTGGGCGAAATAGCCGGTCAGTATTTACGTAAAGGTAGCCAGGTGTTTATTGAAGGCAAAATTCAGAGCCGTAAATATACTGGTAAAGATGGTATCGAACGCATGGCATACGATATTATCGGCAATGAAATGAAAATGCTGGGTAATCGTAATGATGGTTCTGATTCTGGCAATAATAACGCTGCACCGCCTACATCGAACCCACCGCCAGCGGCACCACGCCGGCAGCCACCTCAACAAACACCAACAACCCCACCAATAGATGATATCGATGACGATATTCCGTTCTAACTTGATAAAGATTCTACTTTCAAGCCACAAACTAAATAGTGGCTTTTATTTTGGAGAATTAAAATGGATACTGAACTTGAATATATATGTTTACGGTCATCTTACCCTGTTGGTCAAGCCTATTATCGTTTAGATTTAACCAATAAACTTGGTTACGATGAAATTATATGGCTTAACTCCCCAGAAAATCTCCGAGACGCATCTCTGAATGTTGTATTTTCTGAAATAAGAGAAGTACAACAGACTCAAATGTTAATTATTAATTCTCTTTATTCAAACAAAGAGAAATTTAATTTTATAACAGAGGAACCGCAAGATGGAGAATACGTCTGGGTTAGTGACCTTTTCTATGAGGGTTTTGCGAGCTTCTTTGAATATGATTCAAGTTGGGATACGACTAAACAAGCATTTAAAAATCATATTTTATTTACAACCGCAGATGGAGCAGCTAAAGCCACTAAGAGCATAATACAAATTCTAAGGAGAGAGGCAGCAAGAAAGCGTTTTAAACCTCTTACTAAAACACCACCAAATGGGACTATCGTATTTGTGGCCGATGTTCTGGCGGAAGAAGGTTGGACATTCATTATTTATAAAGATATAGAGATATGTAACCGTTTGCTAAAAGCTGGGCTTTTATTTTCTACTGCGGAAGGAGCTAAACTGGCAACTACAGCAATGAGGCAATTAATTAACCCGGTAGTACCCGAATTTACAAGTTAAGCCCACTAAACAGTGGGCTTTAATTTTAAGGAGATTATTTTGAGTACAAATAACTTTGAAAATCAGATTTTCCCTCGTAAGTCCAAAAATGGGCGCACGCAAATTGATGGGGCTCATCATTTTGATGACCCCCTACTAATACCAGGCACGACGAAAAAACCTGAACCAGATAAACAATAACTAGCCAGCTAATTGCTGGCTTTTTAATTAAGTAATTAGATGATGAAAATCCTATGAGATTATTTAACGGCGACTGCCTAAATGAGTTACAGCACCTACCAGATGCCAGTATTGATTTAATCATTGCCGATCCACCTTACGGCATTACTAATTGCGAATGGGATAAGGTGATCCCATTTAAACGTTTGTGGAAAGAGTTACACAGAGTAGCAAAAGATTCTGCAGCCATCGTAATTTTTGGGATTGAACCTTTTTCAAGTCATTTAAGGGTTAGTAACCTAGATTACTATCGGTACGACTTGATTTATGAAAAACCATCTGCAACAGGATTTCTTAATGCAAACAGACAACCAATGCGTGCGCATGAAAATATTTCTGTATTTTATAGGAAACAGCCTACATACAATCCGCAAAAAACAAGCGGACATATAAGAAAAGTATGTAGTAGAAATTCGGCAAATAGCAATCTTTACGGAAAAGCGGAAAAGGCCGTCAAATATGATTCCACAGAAAGATATCCGCGCAGTGTCTTAGTTTTTTCAAGTGACAAACAAACCAATGCACTACATCCAACACAAAAGCCTATTGAGCTATTACAGTATTTAATCAAAACCTTCTCCAATCCCGGTGATACTGTCTTGGATTTTACTATGGGATCAGGAAGTACAGGTGCTGCTGCTTTGATGCTAGATAGGGATTTTGTTGGAATTGAACAAGATCCCCGTTTTTTTAAAACTGCAGAGAAATGGCTTAATAGCATATGCAATTTTGAATTAGTTTAAACCAAATACGAAATAAAAAAGCCAGCATATGCTGGCTTTTTAACATCTATCCTGGAGTAAACAATGGAAAACAGTAATCAAACTAAGATATTTTTTAGATTAGCTCTATCTGAGAAATTTTATCATTCCTTTGAACAGTGCTTGCGAAGAGGTATAGATTTAGGTTATCTCTGTAGAGGACATGAGAAAAAGAGTTCATGTGAAATTGTTATTCTAGCAGTTGAATTAACTAAAATTACAGATTTTGAATATAAATTTCCAATTGATAGAATATTCAAAGAAATAGATAAGCGTTTACGGGATAAGAAAGCACTTATTGAAGGCAATTTTGCAATTAGCAATCATTACAATGGTTACTTAAATAAAGGTTTTGTTGCGCCGATATGGTCACTTGTTGAAAATGGTATCAGTAAGAAAGAAGAAGCGGAGCTACAAAAACTCCTGGATTCAATTATTGACAAATATACTAAAAACAATATTTGGTACCCAAATAACAAAATTAAAGCAAGTATAACAATTACCAAACAGGAAGAAGATGATTTCCAAAGACACAATAAACTCAGTGAACGTTTAACCGATTGGGTAAACCAGTTGCTTAACAATCAATCACAACCATTAAACGCCACTGAATAGTGGCTTTTTACATATATAGCATGGAGTAAAAACAATGGAAAGAAATAGGCAAACTGTTATCTTATTCAGAACAAAAAATACTACTTTTACTTATGACACATTATACGATTATGTATCTGATTCAGAAGCCGGGAATATTCTTGAGGCTGTTGAATTCGATGGATTTACAAAATTCCCTCTCTCAGCCACTGATATTATTGATAAAGCAGACAGGTATTTATATGAAGAGGGTTACATTGATGAAGATGATTACTATACAGGGTGCGTAACCCCAGAAGCAATGGAAGTATTGCAAAAAGTCTTAGACTTAATAGCTAAAAACCACAACAACGGCAATTTGCTCATAAATGGACGTACTATACATACTCCAATAATCATAGTGCAAGAAGATATAGATTACTTTAATGAAACAAAAAAACTTAGTGAACGTTTAAGAGAATGGCTTAAGCAAGTACATAAAAGCAGTCAAGAAAATACCCTAGTCGCTTAAAGCGGCTTTTTTAATTAAACATTATTAATGAACACGTCCCAGCAATAGCTGGTTTTTTATTAGCAGGTGACAAAATGCAAACTACACAAAATGATATAAGTGACTTTTATACTACACTTTTAAACAAGATAGACATGCTCATTAATGCCCAGAATGATAATAGCAACTTATGGGACGCAGGGAGATGTGCACAATTTTTTTCCTGTTCAGTTGGTAACTTCAAAAGCCGCATTGCCTGTAAACCTGATTTTCCGCCACCTGTTAAAGTTAATAAAACCGCCCACTCTCTATGGATTCCAACAGAGGTAAAGGCTTATGCTAAGCGTAAACAATTAATCAAGTAAATCTGCCAGATTAGCGGCGTCAGGGGCATAATATGTATTAAGCAGAATCTTTATATCTCTATGCCCGGAAATTTTGGCTAAATCCATTACATTAACCTTTTTCGACATTCTGGTTAATGCCTCGCGCCGAGAATCATGAAAATGTAAATCTGAAATTCCGCAAGAATCACGGGCGCGCCGGAATAGCGTACTTAATGAATCAGCATCTAGGTCAAACACAGATAGCAAATTAACAGATTTAAGTTGATAAAGTAGCTTTATTGCTTTTTTGGATAGCGGAACATCGCGAGAATAACCATTCTTTGTTAATTCCAAATGTGCAACTCGTCGATTAAAATCTATATCTTCCCAGCCTAGATTGCATAACTCACCTGCGCGCATAGCTGTTTCAATTGCAAACAAGAAAGCCAATGCAACACGCTGCTTTTTTAATTTTGGCGGCGTATCTTCGTCATACATGCACCACATACAGATACGGTTTATTTCTTCCTCTGTTGGTCGCCGTGTGCGTGGCTTGTTTGAGGGTGGACGAGTTATTTTAGTTGCTGGATTATCATTGATCAGATTCCATTCTCTCATCGCATATTTAAATACACTAGAAATAGTGGTTAATTCGCGAGTAACACTAGAAGATTGGATCTGTTTCAGACGATCATCACGCCATTGGGCAACATGAACAGGCATAAGCTCCGAAGCAAGGACATTAGCTAAATCTGTTTTTAAAACTAAATTAAGTCTGATTGTCTCGCTTTTATGTCCGCGCTTTAATGGTGTTACTTCTTGCAGATAGCGTCTGATGAGGTCGCCGACTGTAATATTTTTAGGAGTAAGTCCTAGGCGGCGGTTATTAATATCTGCTTCAGCTTGCGCCGCCCACTCTCGCGCCTCCGCTTTAGAAGCAAACGTTTTGGTTATTTCTTTGCCTTTAAGGCGAACACGTGCCGTAAAATTTTGCCCACGTTTGAAGATAGAAGCCATAGGATTAAAGAAACTGAATTAGGAGGGCGTACCATAACCCAAATCAGTGACATTTAAAAGTTGCTATATAAAAATAGGGTATTGTCACAAATTTGTCACAAAACCCTTGTAAGCCATTATTTCTAATAATATATATGGTGCCAGTAATAGGAATCGAACCTACGACCTTCGCGTTACGAGTGCGCTGCTCTACCAACTGAGCTATACTGGCTTCCAATTCAGAATAGTCTGAATGGCGCGCAGTATAGCATAATCGCTCTATACTCACCATTGCTATCCAATTTTATTTATTTGTTAATATAATAGTTTTGACCATAAATATAATATCTGTTTAATTGAGCCTCAAGTTATTTCTGCGCTTTATACCTGAAATTTTTAATAGGTTTTCTAATAATTGAATTGAATATTAAAAATATTCAGATTTTATCTAAAATAATTTATATTTTATTTTCTTCTTCGAGATTAATTTTTGTATCTCAATAAATTAATAGAAGATTTAAAAATTGATTTAGCCACATTTCGGTCAAACCACATAATCAATTATCTTCTCTTAAATTTATTTTTAATCAGATATTTATAAAAAAATTTTAATAATCAATGTTCTTTCAATATTAGATTTTTCCAATTCAGTCTGACTAATAAACTTTGTTCTACAAATTTAATCAAATATTTTGAATCCATTCTGTATATTTAGCACTCTATTCAGATGTGTTGATAAAAATAGATATTTATTCAGGTTTATGCAGCATTAATTTTAAGCCGAAAGCAGTGGATAAAAAATGAAACAAAACAAAGAACAACTTATTAAATATGCCTGTCTGGGTGATACACATGCACTTAATCAGTTATTGTTAGTATGTCAGCCAGACATCAGAAGATTTGCCAGACGAACATGTTCCACAACAGAAGATGTTGAAGATGCTGTGCAGTTCACATTATGGCAGTTACATAGAAAAATCGGTACGCTGAAAACAATCTCTTCTTTTACAAGTTGGTTATTTCGAATTATAGAACGAGAATGTTATCGTTTATTTAAAGTCAGACAATCCAAAAACATTGAAGCCCGGGCAGATATTGATAAGCTGTCTGCATCTTCTGCAGATATCGATCTTAAAATAGATCTAACTAATGCAATTATTTCTTTACCTTTGATTTACCGGCAGGTGTTGATTTTGCGGGATATTCAGGAGTACTCCACGCCGGAAGTTGCTGAAAAGCTTGGCATCACAGTTGAGGCAGTTAAAAGTCGCTTACACCGTGCCAGATTAATGGTAAAAGAAAAAATTAATTTATAAAAATTTAAATTCAATAATTTATAGACAACATAATAGCTTTGTTCTTTTCGTAAAGAATTTATCAGGAATGTTAGTTTTAATTTTAAACTGGGAGATAAAATGACTAATCAATATCAATCAAGCAATGATTTTAAATACACTGCTGCATTATTAAAATATGCACCCGAAGAAACACAGGCATTTATAGATTTTGACCATAAAACCATCAAACGCAGAGAAGGAAATATTCCGATAAAAACAAGAGAGTTAATTGCTTTAGCCGTAGCACTGACTACGCAATGCGCATATTGTATTGATGTTCATATTAAAGGAGCAAAACAAGCAGGAGTAAGTGAAGAAGAATTAGCAGAATTAATTTCAATTTCAGCTTCTGTAAAAGCAGGCGCAACCATGGCACATGGTTTGCTGGCAATGCGTTTATTTGAGCAATAAAATAGTTGATTTAGTAAAACAATAATAAATACTTATGTATATACCTTGTAGGAGCAGCTATTTAAATTTTCTGGATTTGTAACTAGATTATTAAACTGAGTACACTCGAATGGCTAGTGTACTCAGTTACATTATCAATAAATATTAGATTAAAGCAAGGCCTGAGTTAGCGTTGTTTTTTCTTAAAATTATTCATAACCTGTGTCAGATTATGTTGCAGTACATCCTCTACTGCTCCGGGTACTTCGGCCATTAATTCACGCTGTAATGTGGTTACCAGACCGGCCGTATGCTTTTGTACTGCAACACGAACCATACCGGCTAATACATCAGTAAGATGCGGACGTAATTTTTCAGTTAACTGTTGCAGTAAAGCCTGCTCGGAAATACAGGTTACTGCCCTGTTAGCTGTACCTCGCGGTTCTATGACATGCATATGTACATGAATGATCGGCTGGCCATTATCGCTGGTAGCAGAAAGCTCATCTTCTGTATTTTGCCGGCTTACTTCTGTTGGTATAACAGTAGACTGTTTGCCTTTTAGCTGGATAGTACAGCTTGAAGGCAGATTTTCATCAACAGGAGCGCTTTGTAAACAGTTTTGTGCGGCCAGCCAGTCTTCCTGAATCAGCAAGGCTGTATCATTTAATGCAGACTCCTGCTTTTGCGCTTCTAGTGTACTTTGCTGCTGCCATTGTTTCAGATAAGCCCGATAAACCCGCTCACGCTGTACTGGATCAAGTAAAACTTCAGCAGGCTGGGATGTGGATACCGTTTTAGGCTCTGGCTCAGGTTGTCTGTTACGATTTTTTATCGGATTGGTAACTATCGGAGGCACATTGAAATCATGCGGACGTCTTCTGGTTTTAGGTATAGATAACGGCGGTGCATCTGATATGACTTCTTCCCGACGGTTTGACCGGCTATCTTGCTTTTTTTTGTGCTGGCGCAACTGCTCAAGACTGCGCTCCCATTCGGGCATAGTCTCTGTAGTCATTTTTGCAGAGCTGACAGTTGAATTAGCGACAGATTGCTGTTCAGGCAGATCATCACTCAAAGTAAAAACAAATTGATTTTGTTGTTCATACTGATTTTTCACCATGCCCCCACTTCTGATCAGTCCGGTATATTTTAACTGGCTGTGCATATTTTTATGTAAGCCATATCTGAGTAATTATAGCAACTTTTATAGGTTAAAATGCTAAAATAAACTACATAGTGTTCAATTAAATTAGGAATAACACATGAGTACCATTGAACAGCGAATAGAGTTTCTGGAAGAAAGCAACGAGGCTCTGATTATGCAAAACCGGGTGCTGGCCACCGCAATTAAAGGTCTGCTGCGTGCGCTGCCTGCAGACATAGCTGAGTTGGCTACTGAGTCCATACGCGCGGCTTTTGATAATGAAATTGCGGAATTACAGTATGAGGAAAATCCGCAAGTAGAATTATTTCACGATGCCACTTATGCATTTTTTCACGAACGTGAACATTAAACCTAAACAGGCTGGCAATAGTATAATTGCCAGCCTGTTTAATTAAATAGATTCTGTTAAAATAAATTATTATTTTCTTACATCTCTGCATAATTGGGTCCGCTTCCACCCTCAGGACAAACCCAGTTAATATTCTGCTCAGGATCTTTAATATCACAGGTTTTGCAATGCACGCAGTTTTGCGCATTAATCTGTAAATGCGGTTCACCGGCCTGATCTACAATTTCATAAACACCAGCCGGACAATAGCGTGTTTCCGGACTGGCATATTCACGATAATTGACCGATATCGCCAGCTCAGGATTATTCAATTTTAAATGTACGGGTTGATTCTCATCATGGCTGATACTGGCAAGATAAACACTACTCGTACGGTCAAAGGTTAATTTACCATCAGCCTTGGGATAATCAATAGGCCGGCATGCTTGTGCTTTGCGTAAAGATGCATAATCCGGACTTCTATGACGTAGCGTCCACGGTGCCTTACCTCTGAAAATATATTCTTCAAGTCCGCTATAGGCCAGACCGCCAAACAGCCCCCATTTAAATGATGGCCGGATGTTTCGTACTTTATGTAACTCATGATACAGCCAGCTGTTTCGAAACACTTCACTATATTTCACTGCTTCAGTATTACTATCATCACTGACATGTTCCTCTTTTAATACCTCAGCAATAGCTTCTGCTGCCAGCATACCTGACTTCATTGCCGCATGAATGCCTTTGATTCGGGGAACATTCAGAAAACCGGCAGTATCTCCGACAAGCACGCCACCCGGAAAAGTCAGTTTGGGCAAACTTTGCAACCCACCTTCGCTTAATGCACGGGCCCCATAAGCAATACGGGTACCACTCTCAAGCACCTCCCGGATAGCCGGATGGGTTTTATAGCGCTGCATTTCAGAAAATGGTGACATATACGGATTCTGATAATCCAGTCCGACCACAAACCCGACAGCAACTTTGTTATCATTTAAGTGATAAAGAAACGAACCACCATAAGTTTTCCGGTCTAGCGGCCAGCCAATTGAATGAATGACGGTGCCCGGTTTGGATTTTTCCGGGGCAATAGACCACAATTCTTTGATACCAATTCCATAAGTCTGATTCTGACAATCTTTATCCAGCTGAAACTGCCGGATTAAAGTTTTGGTAAGCGAGCCCCGACATCCTTCTGCAAATATAGTTTGTTTTGCCAGTAACGCCATTCCCTGCTGATAATTACTTCCCGGTTGTCCGTCTTTATTCAGTCCCATATCACCGGTAGCAATTCCGCGTACGGAACCATCAGGATGATAAAGAACTTCTGCAGCTGCAAAACCAGGATAAATCTCTACTCCCATTTCCTCAGCCTGCTGTGCCAGCCAGCGACAAAACAACCCCAGACTAATAATATAATTACCATGATTATTAAAGCTGGACGGAGTAAGTAAACGATAAGCTTTTTTTTCAGTCAGAAACAGCAGCCGGTCTTCTTTAACTGCACAGGTTAAAGGTGCGCCTTTTTCTTGCCAGTTTTCAATCAGTTCAGATAATGAACGCGGGTCAATGACGGCTCCTGAAAGAATATGCGACCCCACTTCAGAACCTTTATCGACAATGCATACACTAATGTCACGTTGCTCTTTAGCTGCAAGTTGTTTTAATCGTATGGAAGCAGCTAATCCAGACGGTCCGGCACCAACAATCACTACATCATAATGCATGCTTTCACGTTCTATGGATTCTGTCATGGTCGATTTCCTGCATTGAAACAATGATAACTAAATCTACGGCAGACATAAACAATATACATATACCGTATAATAAAAACTGGCATTATATCGAACAATGACTAGATATATCGACTACACTGATTAACGAATTTATATATTAATTTAGTAATCAAGCAGATAAAATATTATATATAGAATTAATTTCGAACACTTTTGATCAAATAATAAATATTGATGAAAGCAGGTAAATTAAACTTACCCGTAATTACCACTATCTTATAAAAGTATTTAATGTAAATTTTGTTGATTTGGAAGCCGATTTTCACTCTACTTAAAAAAGTTTAAACGACTTACATCATTGCTAACTATTAATACTTCACAATAAAAACCGTAAAAACTATAAATATAACAGCAAGAAATTAATCAGCACTTCAAGCCTTCAAGAAGGAATCAAAATATATCTGTTATCAGATATGCTTTTCAACAATCTATGTAAATTATCCATCGTAGAATTACAGTCACAACGATATTAATAATTTATATTTAAATAAAAAAATATAAATATTATATAGTTATGTATAAATTAAACCCTTCAGTAAAATATAGCTGATTTTTTCTATTACTTTTCATCAAATATCACCACTGTTAGTAAATGCTAATCAGATATTGAGTATATAAAACAACAAACATGTAAATTTGTTGTAAAAAAGCAACTTTTCCGATTACTAATAATTTAATCACATAATTACTTTTTAATAACAATATTGTTGCCTAATATTTATTTTTATTAAAATTTATCAATACTTTATATTTTAAATTACAACACCTTTCTATGGGCGCGTGTAGAAGTAAATACACTATCAATCCATGTTTTCGACTATATAGACTATATACATGTATCAAAGAAACTACTTATTTAACGAAAATACACACTTGGCTGATTGCATTAGTTTGCAAGGCGGGGCATAATTCGCTTTGCACAAGTTATGCGCACTATAGCTGTTTATTGACGAATGATATAGTGTGCAAAAACTGGATTTCCATCACTAAAGTAATACTTTTTGATACAAGTTAAGGTACATAATCATGAAAAAATCTTTATTAGTTGCTGCAGCTCTGATGTCTTTGTTCTTGGCTGCCTGCAATGATAAAAATGAAACTCCAGCTGCGTCTGCTGCATCTGAAGTTTCTGCTCCTGCTACAGCTTCTGAAGCAGCTCCGGCTTCTGAACCTGCTCCAGCTCCGGCATCTGAAGTTTCTGCTCCTGCTGTAGCTTCTGAAGCTTCTGCTGCTTCTAACTAAGCACAAGAAATCAAAAAAGCCAGACTGGAAAGTCTGGCTTTTTTGTTGCTTAATCGTATCGAGTAATATAATAAAGTTATTCAAGCAACTTGTATTGATTAAAATTTTTTACAGTTTGCCTCTGAAACTCATCATCAAATATAACAACTGTTCAAATAAACAGAAAAATAATACAGTTCGTACACTCCAGAGAGGTTTTTCAGTTTCTGTACTGCGTAAAAATAGCAGAAGCATTATTATCCACTGACTTCCTATCCAGAAAACCGGTTGCCAGACAAACATCTGGAATAAAGTGACCAGTAATGGAATTTGCAGGATAACATTTTTCACTAAGCATAATACCAAAACCAAACAAACAGCCAACGCACTAAACTGTAACCAGCCACCATACAGCAACGCAGTTAAATATGCACTTTGTTTCAGCTGATCGCGCCGATGCAGAGCAAAACATGAACCAAGCAAGATATACACTGGCATCAAATACAGATTTAGTGGCTTAAATAAATCAGCAATACCCGGTAATATCAGACTACTCATCGCGGCCAGAATGATCCAGAGTACCAGTGAAACAACCAACCAGCCATAAATCCGGTATTTACAGCATTGCCAGACAAATACTCCTGCATATGCCAATACTACTGCATAACTGATTAGCGTACCCATTAACGCACCAGTTTCAACAAACGTGCAAGCACAGCCGCCATATTATCTGCTATAGCAGCGACCCATTCAGTAGACATATCGGGAGAAAAATGTGCATCATCTTCATGTCCAATCACCAGAATAGCCAGCGTCTGCCCTTTCCAGCGTAAAGGTAATTGCAAAAAGCTTTCCAGTCGAGGTTGTTCAGGCAATAACTCCAGTAAAGCAGCAACCGGTAAAGCGCCACAAGCTGGAGCAGTTAATTTTTTACCAATAACCTTAAATTTCTCATTCACATGTAAATTTACAGGTACACGAACATTTTTAGGAATATCCGTAGTGATGATTAGTGCATGATAAGGTAAAGTAAATTCATTGTTTAATCCATCGCTGATGGCCCGTTGCCATTGTGCCAGAGTATTGACGATAAGCAGACGCTGAGTAAACGCCATAAATTTAGCCATTAATGTATGGTTAGCATCAGCATCGCCTAGCATTTGAATAAGCTGTGAGGCCATTTTTTCAGTCTTCTGCTGCATTACCTGCATTTTGCCCTGTTGAAATGACAATATTTTGCTTTCAATCGGGCGCAGATTAAATTCAGCAGCATGTTCGTATAACCACTGTGGCTGTGCATGTAAAAATTTTAGTACTTCAGCTTCCTTAATACTCATAAGTAATTTATCTCTCCTTCAAATACAGTCTCTGCCGGCCCGGTCATCCAGACATGCGCATCAGGTTTCTGCTGCCAGCTTATTGATAGCTGCCCGCCGGGTAAATTCACCTGTACCGGTTTATCATCACCCAGTAAGCCCAGACTGATTCCGGCCACAACCGCAGCACAGGCACCGGTACCGCATGCCTGTGTTTCTCCGACACCTCGTTCAAACACACGCAAATAAATCTCTCGTGGCGCTTTTATCTGCATAAATCCGACATTAACCCGCTGAGGAAACTGTCTGTGACTTTCAATGGCTGCACCAAGCCGGTGCACGGGCGCATGATTAATATCTTCTACAACCACCACTGCATGCGGATTACCCATATTGATACAGGTCACACTAACGGTATCAGCTCCGACAACCAGTTCATGGCTGATACTCTTGGCATCATTTTCATCAACAGCCGCAAAGGGAATCTGTTCCGGTGCAAACAGCGGTATACCCATATCCACTGTTACCAGCCCATCTTCATTCAATCGCGGCACAATTACTCCACCGGCAGTTTCTACCACAATCTGTTTTTTGCTGGTTAATCCTTTATCATAAACAAAACGGGCGAAGCAGCGTGCACCATTACCACATTGCTCTACTTCGGAGCCATCTGCATTAAAAATACGATAACGAAAATCAGCGTTCGGTGTCTGCGGTGCTTCAATCAGCAGAAGCTGATCAAATCCCACCCCTGTATGGCGCTGAGCCCATGCAGCGATTGGTGCTGTATCCGGATAAAATTTCTGGCTAATTCCGTCTATCACCATGAAATCATTACCCAAACCATGCATTTTAGTAAATTTTAGTTTAGTCATATGCCATTCAGTCTGTCATCACAACTGGTTTAAGCAGCTATGATACCGATTTATCACTGTAACGATAAGTTCTGCACTGAACTAATTAGCAAATATCTTTATCCGGAAAAAATACAATTATCTTGAAAACAGGCGTTACTGATCACTAAATCAGCTATTTTATTTACAATTAACCTGAATAGCCCGATTATTTTGCCGGCAAGAGAAAATAGCAGCAAAAGATTTTGTCAATTTATCAAACAGAACCTATTCAGATAAATAAATCTGTTTATATAAATTATGCAGAAAGATTGATTATTTTATTTGTTTACTGAAATAATCAATAAAAACTTGTAGTTTTGCCGAATTTTTATTGCTTTGCGGATAAAGAAAACAAAACTCCCATTGATTATCCTGAGAACATTCCGGTAATATTTCGACCAGCTTGCCGGATTGTAACTCTTCCTGAACAGCAAATCGAAAAAGCTGAACAATACCATTGCCATTAATGGCCAGAAATTTTGTTGCCAGCATACTGTCAAATACGTGTATCTGATCAGTTCCATTACTGTGTGCTGTGCTTTTATCTATATATTTCCATGAAAATTTTTTATTATTCTGGCTGATACTGAAATTGATACACTTATGATTTTGAATATCAGCCGGTTCATATATTATATTATTCTCAGACAAATATTCAGGACTGGCAAACAAACCGGATGTGGCACAATATAATTTCCTTTTAACTAAAAATGGTTCCAGTCTGGTATCCGGCTGAATCAGTCTTACAGCAATATCATAAGTTTCCGTTACAAAGTCAATATTGCGGTTTGTTACATGAAAGTCAAGCTTAAGCTGCGGATACTGTGCACAAAAGCATTTTACATAAGGTATTATTTTATAATTAAAAAAAGTTTCCGGAACGCTTATTTTCAATTTACCGGAAATTGCCTCTTTGTTTACTTTCAGTGCCTTTTCGGTACTGATTAATGACTCCAGAACTTCAGTACATTTTGTATAATAAATTCGTCCTTCTGGCGTTAATTTTGTTTTACGGGTATTGCGACTAAATAATTCAACCCCTATTCTTTCCTCAAGCCGCTTAATTGAACGACTGACTGCTGCCGGGGTAATATTCAGATATTGTGCAGCTGTAGAAAAATTTTCATTTTCAGCAGCCGTCAAAAACAATTCAAGACTAGCTATATGCATGCTTTTTAAACGTTTTTTCATTCTGATAATGCTTTAAATCATTTGAATCTAATCATTAGTCTGTTGATTATTTCGCATAAAAATATTATTTAGCACCAACGCGACCAAAGTTATAGCCATACCGCACATTTCCACTACAGAAATTTTATGCCCCTGAAAAATTCCGATAACAGACGAAATAACCGGTACCAGATTAACAAACAAAATACCATTAACTGCACCCAGACCTTTAATACCGGCATTCCAGCTAATGATAACCAGCGCAGTGATAATCAGTATAAAAATATCCAGTCTGCTTGCTAATATGGCTTTCATTTCCGGTCTGCCGGCATATCCCAGCAAAGTCGCAATCATAGTTATTGCTATGATGGTTAACATTCCTAATGAAGAGCTCAGAGCGGTTATACGCAATGCACTCCAATCATATTTTGAAATCATCGTATTGGCAAAATAAGTATATATTACCCAGCAAACAGTTGCTGTGAGTAATAATATGTCGCCGATAAAACTTGATGAGGCAAGTAAATGGTTAAAATTTCCATCGGTAATCACCAGAACAATGCCAGTAAAAGCCAATAGCATGCAGATGATTGTGCGAAAATCCGGCAAAATGCGATGAATTATTGAAAATAAAATCAGGGATAATAAAGGCATTAAAGCCAGAATAATCGTTGCATGTTCGGCTGATGAGAATCCTATACCGATAAATGTAAAAAAATTCAATCCGGCAAAACCGACGCTACCGAAAAACCAAAGCTGCAAAGTTTTATTTTCTGTCCGAAAACTCTGTTTTCCTTCCTGAATAATCAATACCAGACTAACCAGCAGGGCACCAGGCACATAGCGAATACAGGTAAGATAATAACCATCAATACCAGAAGAAACAGCATGTTTTGAGGCAGGATACATAATTCCCCAGCCTGCAACCGTGATTAATAAATACAAGATACTTTGATAATTTTGCAGCTGACTGACTTTCATATCATTAAACCTGATTCAGTATTAAATTTTTTATTTTTATAGCAGTTCTCAGGTAAAAGTGCATTACAGCAGCCGTAATAACAGTTATTACATCAGGTAATAACTGTTATTAAATACAGATATCTCAACCAGAAGCATTTGTAAGAATTTTATTTATATTATTTATAAATGCATAACCGGGGGCTGAACCAGCATCAGAACAACAGGCAAAGTAATTAAACTTAAAACCGTGCTGATAAAGGTAGCTGTAGATACAAGCTGTGGTCTGGTATTGAACTGGACAGCCAGTAATGTAGTGTTAGCCGCGGTAGGCATTGCCGCCAGCACTATAAGCACTTTTTTAGCCATTAGATCTATTGGCATAAAATATACAAGCAGCATTGCCCACAGAGGTGAAATCAGTAATCGGATAACCAGCGCAAAACTGATTTTGGCTGTTTCAATCTGCCTGATATGCAATGTAGCCAGCTGCATGCCCAGAATCAGCATAATTACCGGAATAGATGAATCCCCGATCATACCCACTGCCAGCATAATTTCCTTACTTAAAGGAATATGCAGTAATTGAAATATTAATCCGAACAATGCGCCATAAATAATCGGCATTCGTAAGACTTTTTTCAGTACGGTATTCTGGCTAATACCATCAACATCGCTACTGCCTTTAGCTGCATAATAAGTGCCGATGGTGCTCATAATAAATTGCTGTAATACCATCAGAATAACAGCAATATCAAAACCGGCACTACCAAAAAATACCAGAATTACCGGAGTGCCATAATTACCGTTATTCATAAAGCATGAAGCCAGAATCAGAGCACAATTATCCTGATTTTTATAATGACAAAATGCCGACCAGAGATAAACCAGTATAATCAGCCCGACACACAATGCCAGAACATAAAAAGCATAATAAACATAAGCACTAGTTAGCGGGTGATTAAAGAAAGTTTTGAAAGCCAGAAAGGGAGACAGAATATACAAAGACATTTTTGATAAACCGGCAATATCAAATTTCAATGTCTTCTGAGCGATAAAACCCGTGACGAAAATACCAAATACCGGTAATAAAATCAGCAAAAAATGCATTGTCTGCCCTTTCCTTCTCAGTATATCTGCCAGATATGTATATATTCTGCTATATGAAGAAAATGTAAATAGTTTGGCAATATTTTTCAGAATCAGGCTGTCATTATTATGTAATTATTCTGCCCTTATCCTAAATTTAATTGTGACTTAAAACCAGTTTACAAAATAGTCACTCCACAATGCCATTGACCATAATACAGCCAGCAATAGCATGGTTAACAATTGAGCGGCTGAAGCCGTATCTTTGGCTCGCTTTGCCAGAGGATGCTTTTCCAGCGAAGTGTGATCTACCGCAGCTTCAATAGCAGTATTAAATAATTCCACAATCCAGCTTAAAAACGATGCCATGATTAATACCATTCGTGTCAGGCTACCAAAATCCAGCACAAATACAAGTACAATCAATACGCTATTTAATGCCAGCAGCTGGCGAAAAGCCGATTCACTGCAAGCAGCCTTCAAACCCGCCAGAGAATAACCATAGGCATTGAATATACGGCGTAAGCCCTTTTTACCTTTAATCGATGTTGCAAACGATTGATTATTTTCAGGCATGATCAAATATTATCCTCGTTATATTGAATTTTTAATTGAGTTTTTAAGTATTAAACCGGAGAGCCATATAAGCGGGCGGCTTCTTCCACTGCATCAGCAAAAAGTGCCGGTACATTACAATCAGTTTGACTGGTAATTTCCTGAAAACCCGTCGGGCTGGTTACATTAATTTCAGTGAGGTAATCACCAATAACATCCAGACCGGCAAGTAAAATCCCTCTGCGTACCAGTTCCGGAGCAAGTGTTTCTGCAATCTGCTGATCTCGTTCACTCAATGGCTGAGCCACACCCTTTCCTCCGGCAGCCAGATTTCCGCGCGTTTCACCCTGCTGCGGAATACGAGCCAGCGCATACGGAACGACTTTTCCGCCAATAACCAATATACGTTTATCACCATGCACAATTTCCGGAATATAACGTTGCGCCATGATAGTTCGACTATCCAGATGCATCAGCATTTCCAGAATACTGCCGATATTGGGATCACTTAGCGTCAAACGAAAGATACCCATTCCTCCCATACCATCCAGAGGCTTAATAATAATGTCATGATGCCGGGTTAAAAATTCACGTATATCTGCAGCGCGGGTAGTAACCAGTGTTGGTGCGGTAAGCTCAGGAAAATTCAGAATAGCCAGTTTTTCATTAAAATCACGCATAGCCTGACCACTGTTATATACATGCGCACCCTGATTAGCAGCCAGTGTCAGCAAATGAGTAGCGTACAGATACTGCATATCAAAAGGCGGATCTGTACGCATGATTACTGCATCAAAACTATTTAAGGTATATTGCTGCTGAGATAAAACATTAAACCATGCATGGTCATATTTATCTTTTGCTTCAATAAAATCAAATACATCTACCTTTGCTGTCACATACTCATTTTGCACACTCAAGTCACCGGCTAAGGTGTGAAACAATTTCCAGCCCCGCTGAGACATTTCGCGCATCATGGCATAAGTCGTATCTTTATAAGTCTTGAAACTCGCCATCGGGTCTGCAATAAATAAGATTTTCATTGAATTTACCTGTTAGAATTTTTATCCGGCCGGGATAAAATTATTCCCATCCGGATAATTACCACGCTATTTATTTGAGTGAGCGGATACCCACAGCTTCACGTACCGCTTCCAGCAAAGGTTTTGCTGTCTGACTTGCTTTTACTGCTCCAGCCTGCAAAATATCCTCAATTAAGGATGGTTGTGCGTTAAGCTGCTCGAAACGTTCACGTTTTTCAGCCAGTTCTTCATTAATTTTTGCAGCCAGAATTTTTTTAGCCTCACCCCAGGCCAGCCCGTCAGCCAGCATCTGAGTAAACTGTAAAGTTTCTGCCGGAGTCGAAAATGCTTTATAAATATCAAACAGCGGACTTTCATCCGGTTGTTTGGCTTCACCGGGTTCTTTCAGATTGGTAACAATTTTATTAACAGCTTTCTGCAACTTTTTTTCAGACTCAAACAATGGAATGGTATTGCCATAACTTTTGCTCATTTTCCGGCCGTCCAGCCCTACCAGAGTTTCAACGTTGTCATCAATTTGAGCTTCCGGTAACGTAAATAACGGTTTATAACGATGATTAAATCGTCCGGCAATATCACGCGCCATTTCAAGATGCTGAATCTGATCACGCCCTACCGGTACTTTATCCGCATTAAACATCAGTATATCCGCGCTCATCAGCATCGGATAACAGAACAGCCCCATTTCAACTCCGTGATCCGGATCTTCCTGCCCTTTTTCTGCATTTTCCTGTACCGCAGCTTTATAGGCATGTGCCCGGTTCATCAAACCTTTGGCTGTATTACAGGTAAGTATCCAGTTCAATTCCATTACTTCAGGAATATCCGTCTGACGGTAAAAAGTTGTCCGTTCCGGATCAAGACCGCAGGCAAGCCAGGTTGCTGCTACTGCTTTGGTAGATTCATGTACTTTTTCAGGTTCATGACATTTAATCAGCGCATGATAATCAGATAAAAACAGAAAAGATTCTACTTCTGAGTTCATACTTGCTTGTATTGCTGGACGAATTGCCCCTACATAATTACCCAGGTGCGGAATTCCGCTTGGCGTTACACCAGTTAAAACACGAATTTTTTTCATTATAGGCACTTACTTTAAAAATAAATTTTTATTAATACTGAAGCCGGTTATCATACTTTGATATTCAGCGAATCATATAATCGATCCGGATAAATTAAACCGCCGGTTCAGACATATTTTCCAACTCAATGGCAGCGGCCAGAAGTGACAGTCTGGCCAGCACTCCGTAAACATATAAGCGGATACTTTCGCAATCTCTGGCCTGAGTGACATTTTCTGTTTGCGGTATGCCCAGCTGTTCCCATGGTTTAAATTCCCGTTTACTGGCTGCTTCTTCAGCACTCTGAGTATCCAGAGAAGCAATATTGCATTGTAATGGTACAAAATGCATACCAACTGCATTCAGATTTTCATCCGGTCCGCGATCCTGATGTACCCGGTAAAAACCACCAATGACAAACCGGTCCATCATATATACCACTGGCTCGGCTGTTGCGCCATTCAGCGTTTCATAAGTATAAATTCCTTCCTGTACAATTACTTCGCTTACTTCCAGGCCCTCTTTGATTTTAGCCATTTTATTGCGTTTTTTACGATTTAAACCGCGTACTTCTTCAGCAGAATGCACACTCATGACACCCATACCATAAGTACCGGCATCGGCTTTAACAATAACAAATGGTTTATCCTGAATACCTAATTCATCGTATTTGTGCTGAATACGCTGCAATAATCTTTCGACAGTTTCAGCCAGCCGGTTTTCTCCTTCATGACTGGTAAAATCCAGACCACTGCATACTTCGAAGTAAGGATTAATTGTCCACTCATCTATACCTACTAATTGTGCAAACTCAGAAGCTACCTGATTATAGGCCTGAAAATGTGTACTTTTACGCCTTGTAGTCCACCCTGCTTTTAACGGAGGCAATAATGTTTGCTCCAAACCCTGCAATATTTCCGGCACACCGCCAGATAAATCATTATTCAGGAGAATCATGCAAGGGGTGAAACCGTCGGCCAGCTGTAAAAGATTGCCCTGTCGCTGTACCGGTTCCAGCGTAATGTGATCACCCAGCGCTGTTTCCAGCGTGGTAACCTCTGTAATCTCAGGATTCAGGGTTCCGATACGAACATCTAATCCGACATGGCGCAAGATAGAATACAGCGCATAGACATTTTGTAAATAAAAAGTGTTGCGCGTATGATTTTCGGGGATCAGTAAAACTGATTGTGCATCTGCACAGGCACGTTCTACGGCATCCTGTGCTGCTACTGATGCCAGCGGAAGAAAAACGGGATTCAGATTATTAAATCCTCCCGGAAACAGATTCATATCTATGCTGGCTAATTTATATCCGCTGTTACGAATATCCACAGAACCGTAAAAAGGAGCGTGGTGATGTCGCCATTGAGCACGAAACCATGATTCAATCTGTGTTTGACTGGCTAAAATTGCACGTTCAAAATCCTGCAATTCTTCACGATGCGCTGAGGCTACATCAGGTAAACTCATATTTCATTCCTTTCTACATTCATACCCAGCATTTTTGCTGCACATGCGGTATTCTATATAATTTTGCCGGTTCAGAGGGTATTCTTTTTAAGTTTGGCTCAACTAAAGGTTTTATTTTCAGACAGATTCAAGCAGGCAACCATAAATATAAACCAAACCAGTCACAAGAATATAACACAATGAAAATATTATTTTTTTAATATAAAAATTTAGATATCAACAGATAAACTATCCTTTGTACATACTTTTTTCTGATTACTACCGAATATATAAACACATATTATTAAGTTAACACAGATATCTAGATAAAAGCATCGCTTACTATTATTTGAAAAAGTGCCAGCCAGCTTGAAACCAATAACTTCTAATCTTTATAGAGCAGAAACTATTATCTACAGTCTTTACCACACATGATTCAGATTAACCAGCTCAAATCAAATGATTTATAGAGAATTTAAACATACAATTAGACATTTAGTCTAAAATATTCGATAATTTTATTTATTTTAGTCCAAAAATTTATTTTTTAGACAAAATACTTGTAAAACCACCTTAACAGTATTAAGATGCATCACACATAAAACATAACAAAACAAAGCTACTACAATGAATGCACAAACCTTGTATGAAAAACTGTGGAATAGCCATATTGTCCAAGAACAGGCTGATGGTACAGTTTTACTTTATATTGACCGCCATCTTGTACATGAAGTAACCAGTCCGCAGGCTTTTGAGGGACTGAAACTTGCTCACCGTCCGCTCTGGCGTGAACAAAGCATTGTGGCCACTGCTGACCATAACACACCGACCGATCACTGGGACGAAGGAATTACTGACCCGATATCCAAACTTCAGGTCAATACACTGGATAAAAATATTCGCGAATTCGGTGTAGAGAAATATTATCCGTTTAAAAATATCAATCAGGGTATTGTGCATGTTGTCGGACCTGAACAGGGAGCAACTTTACCTGGGATGACTGTAGTATGCGGTGATTCACACACCTCTACACATGGTGCATTCGGCGCACTTGCTCATGGTATTGGCACATCAGAAGTAGAGCACGTGATGGCAACACAGTGTATTACTGCGAAAAAATCAAAAACCATGCTGATTAAAATTGATGGCGCCCTAAAAACAGGTATCACAGCCAAAGATATTGCTTTATATATTATCGGGCAAATTGGTACAGCCGGCGGTACAGGCTATGCAATCGAATTTGGCGGCGAGACTATACGTAATCTTTCTATGGAAGGTCGCATGACCTTATGCAACATGGCCATAGAGGCCGGTGCCCGCTCTGGTTTGGTTGCCGTCGACCAGACAACTATTGATTATATTAAAGACCGTCATTTTGCACCTCAGGGTGAGCTGTGGGATCAGGCTGTCAGCTACTGGCATACTTTAGTATCCGATGAAGGCGCACATTTTGATAAAACCTACCACTTTAATGCTGCTGATATAGAACCACAGGTAACATGGGGAACATCACCCGAAATGGTGATTGCAGTCAATCAGCAAGTACCAGACCCGGCTGCTGAAACTGATCCAGTTAAACGGGAAGGTATGCAGCGCGCACTGCAATATATGGGATTAACAGCCGGTACCCCAGTTAACGAGATTCCGGTAGATGTTGTTTTTATTGGTTCCTGTACAAACGGACGAATTGAAGACCTACGCATTGCTGCCAGTGTCGCAGAAGGACATCACAAAGCAGATAATGTAAAAAGGGTATTGATTGTACCCGGTTCCGGTCTGGTTAAGCAGCAGGCAGAAGCAGAAGGACTGGATAAAATCTTTACAGCAGCCGGATTTGAGTGGCGTGAACCAGGTTGCTCAATGTGTCTGGCCATGAATGCAGACCGTTTACAGCCGCAGGAGCGCTGTGCCTCAACGTCTAACCGGAATTTTGAAGGCAGACAGGGTAACGGCGGACGTACTCATCTGGTTAGTCCGGCGATGGCAGCGGCTGCTGCCATTACCGGACATTTTACCGATGTGCGACAGATATAAAGTGAATAACTTGCAGTTTTAATCCAGCAAGTGCATGATAAGCATGTAGTTCTGATTGAATTTGTTAATATTTATCTTTGTTGAAGGAGTACGGTATGAAAAAAATGTTGTTAATTGCTGCAATGGTTATGGCCGTAGTTACTGGTTGCCACACAATTCACGGCGTGGGACAGGATGTCAAAGCTGGTGGTCAACATTTATCCAATGCTGCCAACAGATAACAATACAAGGATAAGATCATGAAAAAATTAATGCTTTTAAGTCTTGCTATTGTTGGTTTTCTGGCCGGTTGTCATACTGTTTCCGGTGTAGGCCGCGATATTTCTGCCGGCGGTCAGGCTGTAAGTAATGCTTCTGACAACGTACGCTCAGAAATGTAACTGCATGCAAGCCCGCAAGGGCTTGCATAAAATTCAATCATAAACTATAAAATACTGAAATACCGCATGAAATCTTTTACCACTCTTACTGCACTCGTAGCGCCTCTTGACCGCGCTAATGTAGATACTGATGCAATCATTCCCAAACAATTTCTTAAATCCATTAAACGCAGCGGCTTCGGGCCGAATGCATTTGATGAATGGCGTTATCTGGATCATGGTGAGCCAGGTATGGATAACAGTAAACGTCCGCTAAATCCAGACTTTGTGCTTAATCAGCCACGTTATCAGGGCGCGCATATTCTGCTCACACGGAAAAACTTCGGTTGCGGCTCCAGCCGTGAGCACGCTCCCTGGGCTCTGGATGATTATGGATTCCGTGCCATTATTGCACCTTCTTTTGCTGATATCTTTTTCAATAACTGCTACAAAAATGGTTTATTACCTATCGTTCTGCCTGAAGAAACTGTTGATCTCCTATTTCACGATGTGACAGCTCATGAAGGTTATCAGCTAAATATTAATCTGCCGGAACAAACTGTTAACACGCCAGACGGAAAACATTATCATTTTGAGATTACTGAACACCGCAAACACTGTCTGCTTAACGGTCTGGATGAAATCGGACTGACATTACAACATGCTGATGCTATCAAAGCATATGAAAATAAACATAAGCAACAACAACCATGGCTGTATCAGCTCTGACTGAATCAGAAATTTTCAATCATTTATAATCTGAAAAACTAACTGATAACTCAAAATTATCAGTCATTAATCGATAAGCAGAAAGAATAAAATGAGCAAACATATTGCTATTCTTCCCGGTGACGGTATCGGACCGGAAATCATCGGACAAACTGTACGCGTTCTGGACAAACTGATTGCAGAGGGGCTGGATGCAGATTATCAGTATGCACCATTGGGAGGAGCAGCCTATGATGAATACGGACATCCCTACCCTGAATTTACTCAGAATATCTGTCGTCAGGCAGATGCAGTATTGCTTGGCGCAGTTGGCGGCCCTCAATACGATAAACTGGAACGTTCGTTACGTCCCGAACGCGGTCTGCTAGCCATACGCAAAGACCTCAATCTTTTTGGCAATCTGCGTCCGGCAATTCTCTATCCAGAGCTGGCCAATGCTTCTACATTAAAACCGGAAGTAGTTTCCGGACTGAATATTCTTATCGTGCGTGAATTAACCGGCGATATTTATTTTGGTGAACCGCGCGGAATTCATACACTAGCTAACGGTGAACGCGAAGGTATCAACACCATGCGTTACAGTGAGAGTGAAATTCGCCGTATCGGTAAAATTGCGTTTGAAGCAGCACAAAAACGCAACAAAAAACTTTGTTCCGTCGATAAAGCCAATGTATTGGAAACAACAGAATTATGGCGTGAAATCATTACAGAAATGAGTAAAGATTATCCTGATGTCAGCGTTAGCCATATGTACGTAGACAACGCCGCCATGCAACTGGTAAAAGCACCTAAGCAGTTTGACGTTATCGTAACAGGCAATATCTTTGGTGATATTCTTTCTGATCAGGCTTCAATGCTTTCCGGCTCTATTGGTATGCTGCCCTCCGCTTCTCTCAATGAAACCGGTAAGGGCATGTATGAACCCTCACATGGTTCTGCTCCTGATATTGCCGGTCAGAATCTGGCTAATCCACTGGCTACTATACTTTCTTTAGCGATGCTTTTACGTTACAGCCTGAATAACGAAGATGCAGCTCAGCGAATCGAAGCAGCTGTAGGCAAAGTGCTGGCACAAGGTTTGCGGACAAGTGATATATTTGAAGAAGGTTGTACGCGTATTTCATGCAGCCAGATGGGTGATGCCGTACTTGCTGCGTTATAAGATAATTGCACATTATCATTAAATTACGTATATTGAACTTAACAGAGAATTTATATCTCTGTTAAGTTATTTTTTATATAGCTATTTTTATAATTGAAATTTGATATCTTGAGCTACCGTTCCACACAACAGGCGCAAACTTCATTAACTGACTTGCCAGATGGCAGCCTGCCGGCACATCATGTTGGCTGCCCCTGCTGTGGTCTTTCTCTGTCTATTCCTTCGCTGACTCCCGGCGAATATGCTCATTGCCCCCGTTGCAGGCAGCATCTGGTTCGAATTGAACATCATCCACTGGATACGCCAACAGCTTATGCTATTGCTTCATTAATTATCATGTTAATTGTGTATACACAGTTATACATGAGCATAGATTTACTTGGCATACATGTAGAGCTAACTATTCCGTATATGGTTGAGACACTGGCCCAGCAGGATTATTCTTTGCTGGCGGAAGTCATGTTCCTGTTAACTTTTGGTTCGCCGGTACTGTTTCTGTTATTGTGTCTGTACGTATACACAGGTTTGCGCTACCGGCAGATATTACCCGGTATGCTATACGCTACCCGTACACTGGTTCGTCTGCGCCACTGGATTATGGTCGATGTATTTTATATTGCCACACTGGTAGCTTATATTAAAATCAGTGGTATGGCACAAATTCATTTCGGACTTGCTTTCTGGCTGATGATGGTACTGGCCATTTTACTTATCCGCACTTCTCAGGGTGTACCTGAACACTGGATTTTTTATCAGATACAGCGCCTTACCGGCAATGATCCTGTTTTACAGAACAATAGTGCTGATACCCTCAACTGTAATTATTGTCTTTTTGAGCAACCAGCCAGCCTGAATGTATGCAGCGTCTGCGGTTCGTATCTGAGCCGCCGTAAACCGTTAAGTCTGAGCATTAGTATGGCCTTTCTGCTGGCAGCCATTATTTTCTATATACCGGCTAATTTATTGCCGATGATGATTACCCGCTCGCCGGGCACCAATCTTTCTAGTACCATTCTTGATGGTATAGAATACATGTGGAATGATGGTGACGTTTTAATTGCAGTTGTTATATTCAGTGCCAGTATGGCCATTCCCATATTGAAAATTATTTCTATGCTGGTTCTACTGTATTCTGCTGCTTACCGGCCATTAATGTCTGCACACAAATTAACCATACTCTACCGTATTACCGAATCAATCGGGCGCTGGTCAATGATTGATATATTTGTCGTTATCATTCTCATGTCGGCATTTTCCACACCACTGGCTAATGTAACCCCAGGTGCTGCCACCATTTACTTTTGTGCAGTTGTCATCCTGACCATGGTTTCTGCACTGAGTTTCGACCCGCGTTTACTCTGGGATGAAGCAGTACAACAAAGAAAACACCATAAACCTCATTATAAAAACAGCAGTAAAAGGCATTCTCATCATGAGCCAATCTGATAATCAGACGCCGCAGGCAACTGCCACAGTAAAACGTAATCCACCCTTTAACGTACTGGTGTGGATTATTCCGGTGCTGGCATTATTAACCGGGGCATGGCTGCTTTTTCAGCATCTGCGCCATACAGGGCCGGAAATTACTTTGTATATAAAAGACGCGGACGGGATTGAAATTAACACGACTACCATTAAAGTCATGAACGTCACCGTCGGTAAAGTTACTGCAATCAGAATCAGCCCAGATGAAAAAGGCGTACAAATCAAAGCGCAGATGACAGCTGACGTCAAAAATATGCTACGTAAAGACACTCAGTTCTGGATTGTTAAACCACGCATAGATCAGAGTGGTATTACCGGCCTGAATACCTTAGTTTCCGGTTCATATATCGCTTTTACTCCGGGGCACAGCAAAGAAAGAGCAGAAACATTTACAGTTGCTGATTTACCTCCGGTCACTGCCATATCGCAAAGTGGTATACGTTTGCGTCTGAAAGGCCACAGTGACAAGCTGCTTAATCCGGGCAGCCCGGTACTTTACGGAGATATCAGTGCCGGACAAATTGAAAAAGCCTATTTTGACCCTAAAGACAACAGTGTACATTATCAGGTCTACATCAATAGTCCGTATGACAGTCTGATAGGCGACAAAGTTAAATTCTGGCTGCAGACCGGCCTGCAGATTACTGCTTCTGGCGGCGGTGTACATATTGATTCTGCGCCCATACCCGCACTGCTCTCGGGTGCAATCGTATTCAAAACCATGTTTGAAGGTAAAGGCAATCCTGTTGCCAACAACACTGAATTTACTCTCTACAATAGCGAACGGGAGCTGGATAACCTGCCGACAAACCGTGCTCAATACTATGTTGTATTCTTCCAGCAGTCTGTACGCGGACTCAGCGTTGGTGCTCCGGTAGAATATCAGGGTATTAATATCGGTTCTGTTGCAGATGTACCTTACTTTGCCCCGAATGACAGCCATAAACTCTTCCAGCATGGCTGGATACCAGTACGTTTACGTATTGAGCCGGGACGTATGGAAATAAATGCTGGCAAACAAGATGATAAAATCTGGCAGCAGCAAATCCAGCAGGCACTTAATCTGGGGTTATCTGCATCTCTGGAAAAAGACAATCTGATTACTGGTAATCAGTATATTAGTTTATCTCAGGCGCAAGCGGGAGAATCACTGTTTAAACCAGTAGCACAATATCAGGGATATACCGTTATCAGCAGCACCCATACCGGACTTGATATGATCCAGAATCAATTGACTGCACTATTAGCCAAAATGAATAAGCTGCCTATAGAAAACACCATGAAACAGCTGGATATGACACTGGCGCAATTAAAAACGACTCTGGCCAGTGCAGACCGCTTGTTATCACAAAATAAAACTCAGCAACTACCTGCTGAGCTGGCGGCTACTCTGAAAGAATTACGGACTACATTACAAGGTGTATCCAGCACCTCACCTCTATATGGTGATATTCAGCAAACCCTGAAAAGTATTGACAGTACCCTGAAAGATGCACAGCCAACACTGAAAACCCTGAAACAACAACCCAATGCCCTGATTTTTAATCGTCGCGGGCATGATCCGGAACCAAAAGGAGCCAGATAATGAAAATTTTGTTACCACTTGTCTGTGCTGTCAGTCTGACGCTTGGTGCATGTGCCGGTAATCCGATTACCTACTATCAGCTACCCGGCAGTAACTATCAATTACCGGCCGGCAGCCAGAGAATTCCGGTACAACTCAAAGTGGTACTGGCTGAGCGCCTTAATCAGGGGAATTTAGTTTATCAGGACAGTCCGACAACTCTGCACTTTGCCCAGCAGCATCTATGGGCTGATGATCTTGGCGATGAAATTAGTCAGACACTGGCCAATGAACTTAATAAACAAAGTATTCGCTATCTGTTTACTCCTGAAAATAAAACTAAAACCACACTAACTGTATATATACAGTCTTTTCAAGGTAGCTATGATGGTTATATCTACATCAGTGGTTACAGCAGCTGGCAGGGTATTAATAATGAACAAGGTCAGAACTTTAATGTCCGGCTACCTCAGCAAGGCAATGGCTACAATAATATGGTTAATGCTCTGGCTCAAGGACTCAGTAATGTAGCCAAAAGCATTGCTCCATATAATTAATTATTGCAATACTAACCAGGATCGCAGTTTGGCCTAATAAGCACATTTGACAATTTTTTTCTAAACGGGACATACCGTTACCAATTCAAGTGCATAAGATGGCAATTCAGTAAATGAAAATGCAGATGAGATGAGCTATGATGGGGAATTTATCAATACCCCATCATTTATAATAATAAAAAATTATTCTTTTAATGCCATATTTAATAAATATAGATAAAACAATAATATAAATCAGTAAAAATATTGATATTCTCTATATTAATAATGATACTTTCAGCTAAATGATTTTTTATTCTATACTCTCCAGATAACAAAATTACACTAATGACACCATAAATTAATTCGCCAGATAACCAGAAAGATTTATAATAAAACAATATTTCTATCCGAAGAGAATTATGAGATTAAAACTCGTTTCCCTTATTGCTTTACTTCTAGTTGGAGCATGCAGTATTGACATGCCTTCTAATGTGGCAGTCGGTATTGGTGGTGGCAATCACAATTTTGGTCTTGGTACGACAATTAACTTTCCGATTAGAACCAAGCCCGTACCATCAGAACCACCCGTTATAGCCGGTACAGAACCATCCGGCCAGCCTGAAAAACCGGCAGCAAAAACAACCGATCAGAAAAAACAGCCTATCAATAAATAAAAATATTACATTTGATTCATTATTAAATTTTACTATCCATTTAACATATTTTTTACTTATCAGGCTTATCACATCCTTATTTCTGTTGATAAGAGACAAAAATTTCTGGTAAAAAAGGTAAATTTATAACCATATCAAAGCATCTGCGCCAAAAACAAACGAACTGCCAGACAAATTATGCCTAAACCGTATAAACCATGCTAAACTCAACAGCAAAATTATTTCTGATACTGAAAATGTAAGAGTAAAACTTATGGCCGGCAATACTTTCGGACAAATCCTTACTGTTACCACCTTTGGTGAAAGCCACGGTGCTGCAATTGGTTGTATCATAGACGGGTGTCCGCCGGGACTGGCTTTAAATGAGGCCGATATTCAGCATGATCTGAACAGACGTAAACCCGGTACCAGCCGCCATGTTACTCAGCGTCGTGAAGCAGATATTGTCGAAATTCTTTCCGGCGTATTTGAAGGAAAAACCACCGGCACACCGATAGCTTTATTAATCAGAAATACTGATCAGCGCAGTAAAGATTATAGTGATATTGCTCAGAGTTTCCGCCCCGGACATGCGGACTACACATATTGGCATAAATACGGTATCAGAGATTATCGCGGCGGCGGACGTAGCTCAGCTCGTGAAACAGCTGCCCGGGTAGCAGCAGGCGCAGTAGCCAGAAAATGGTTACGTCAGCATTTTAATACTGAAATAATTGCCCATATCACCCAGATTGGTGAAAAAAATATCTCTTTTGAAGATTATGCCTATATAAACAATAATCCTTTTTTTGTCGCCAATAAAAGCCAGATTCAAGAACTGGAACAATATATGGATAGCATACGTAAAGCATGTGATTCCATCGGAGCCAAACTGCATGTTACTGCTCGTCATGTTCCGGTCGGACTGGGTGAACCGGTTTTCGATCGTCTTGATGCCGATATAGCTCATGCCATGATGGGCATTAACGCAGTTAAAGGCGTAGAAATAGGTGCAGGTTTTGAATGTATACGCCAAAAAGGTAGTGAACATGGAGATGAGCTGACACCTGAAGGATTTAGATCTAATAATGCCGGCGGTATATTAGGAGGCATCAGCAGTGGTCAGGACATACACATTAATCTGGCCATTAAACCTACCAGCAGCATTGCCACACCTCGTCATTCAATAGATATTCATGGCAAGCCGGTTCTACTATCGACCCAAGGTCGTCACGATCCTTGTGTCGGACTGCGCGCAGCGCCAATTGCCGAAGCAATGCTTGCTTTGGTTCTCATGGATCATGCTTTACGCCAGCGTGCACAAAATGCTGATATTCACGTAGATACACCTGATATTGCTCATTATTTATCTGATGAAGCTAATATCTGAATATTTTTTATAGCCATAACTGCAAAGTTATCATCTGTATCAATGATTTAATTCATTATTATTTCATTGAAATGGCCATAAACCCACAAGGAAGTAACTTTATGAGTCAAGAAACCGCTTTGGGTGCAGCCCTGAAATCAGCTGTACAGACCATGAGCAAAAAAAAGCAAACTGATATGATTGCCGAACATATCTATCGCAAATATGATGTATTTAAGCATTTTAAACCATTGGCAATCGGCATTGATCAGGATTTAATTACTGCATTACCACAATATGATCCTGCTCTTATAGCACGCGTTCTGGCCAATCACTGCCGCCGGCCGCGATATATCAAATCTCTGGCACGCGGAGGAAAGCGTTTTGATTTGAATAACCGCTTTAAAGGTGAAGTTTCACCAGAAGAGCAGGCTATTGCTAAACAACATCCCTCTATGCAGACAGCAAAACCGGCATCAGCAACTGAAGTCGCAGAAACCCCCTCTGCAAAAGCTGAAACTGATCATAGCAGTAGCAGCGAAGAATCATCACAGAACTGATACCAGCAGATACACGAGCCCTCAAGCTCGTGTTTTTTATTCTCATGCTATTTGACAGCCACTGCCATCTCAATCACAGCCCCCTGACAGAAAATTTAACCCAAGTACTGCAACAGGCTGCTGATAAACATATTGGTCATTTTCTCGTACCCGCTACCAGTCCTGCTGA
The DNA here is from genome assembly GCF_016101225.1 of Snodgrassella sp. W8135. Lineage (NCBI taxonomy): Bacteria > Pseudomonadati > Pseudomonadota > Betaproteobacteria > Neisseriales > Neisseriaceae > Snodgrassella > Snodgrassella sp. W8135. The sequence continues at coordinate 646,436 of NZ_JACFQX010000001.1, read as the reverse complement.
CTGGCTGACAACCACCGAACTTCAAGAAGCTTATTCTTGCATATATGCGGCAATAGGCATTCATCCCTGGTATATCAACAGTCACAATGATTCTGCACTCAATCAACTCGAATCATTACTACATACACATCCAGATATTATGATGGGAGAAATTGGTCTGGATTTTGCACGAATAAATAACACAGCAGACAAAAATTTGCAGATTAACTGTTTTGAAGCCCAACTAAGAATGGCCAAATCTCTGCAGCGTCCTGTCATTATTCATAACGTCCATGCTACCGATGCTTGCATACACAGTATTAAACGTTGCCAATTTACTTTTGGCGGGATTGCTCATGCCTTTTCCGGCAGTATGGAAGAAGCACAGGCTTGGATTAAGCATGGTTTTTTTATTGGTGTTGGTTCTTTATTATTACGAACACAGGCAAAAAAAATTCGGCACATTGCCGAAAAGCTACCTTTACAACATATAGTAATCGAAACTGATGCACCTTATATGTCTCCTCTGCCGCATCAGAATAACACTCCTGATAATTTACGCCAGATTGCTGAAATCATAGCCGGCTTGCGCAATAGTCACTGGCAGGATATAGCTTCCATTACTAGCAAAAATACGTTTCAAGTTATTTCACAAAAAACTTAGTCTCAGTATTATTTATTAACTGAAAGAATCATTGGTGAAAGGCATGAATAACACTAGAATGTTTTTTGCTTAGTACTCATATACAGAAATTTAAATAACTATTCATCATTAGGAATCTGCCAGCTTTCAATAATTGAAAGCTGGCAGATTTATACTTTTTCAAAAATTAATAATAAGAAATTATTTTGAAACAGCAATAACTTCGGATTAGAAATTAACTTGTGCACTGATACTATAACGGCGCCCATCCAGAGTACGACCATAATCTTTCTGATCAACTCTTTTATCAAATATATTATAAATACCGCCACTTAAAATCAGATCTTTTTTCGGTTTAAATACCAATCCTGTATCTACAAAACCATATGATGGCTTACCAATTGCCATTGAGGTCCGTGACAGATAATCTGAAGTTCTGCTGCGGAAATTCCATCTGGCCCATGTAGATAATTTTTCCGTCGCATTCCAGTTAAGCGTGGTATTAAACATATTTTTCGGCATTTCATTTAATGGCTTACCACTAAACTGACCACTCTTCTGCTCACTATGTGTATAGGTATAATTCGCAGACCAGTCTACTTTTGGTGTAATTTTCCAGCCAAATGTTGCTTCTATACCGCGTAAAACTGCTTTATCCACATTTTCGCGCTGACTGATAAAGTCAAAATACTCATTACGCCAAGAACAGGCATTTGAACCGGCCTTACCCTGACAGGTACGTACTTCCGTTATTTTGTTTTTAAACTTTGTATAATAAGTAGTTAAACCAGCAGAAAGATTACGGTTATTATCCCAGTTGAAACTGATTTCGAAATTATCTGATTTTTCCGGTTTCAGATTTGAGTTACCTATAATAATACCATTAGAATATCCACCACCGGTTACCTGCCCCCAGCCATCTGATGCTGCACGCAGTGCAGGTGCTTTATAACCACGGGAATAACCACCCTTTATTGTCCATTCTTTATTAGGCGTCCATACACCATAAAACTTTGGAGTGATCTCAGAACCATAATTTTCATCATGATCCAGTCGTGCTGCACCAGTCAGTGCAAATGTTGGTACGATACGCCATTCATCCTGTCCGAAAACTGCCCAAGAATCACGCTCCAGATGAGTTAACCGCCGCCCGTTAATAACAAGCTGGTTACCAGTATCATTCAGTTCTTCCCGTTGCCATCTGCCGCCGATGCTCAAAGTATGTTTATTCAGGCGAAACTGAGTCTGGGTATTAAAAATAGTATTTTTTTCATGCATATCACGTGATGGATTATCATTTTCCTCACGCTGAACATATGTCTGAGTATCAATTTTATCGTAGTAGCCACGATGAGTAATACTATACTGATTGCGATCATACAGCGTGTAATCATCTGTAGGTTTTACACCCCTGCGCGGTGCTGTATCAATTGTTTTACCTACTTTACCATTGCGATTCTGTAAACTTCGGTTTAATTCAAAATCAATTGTATTTTTATCATCCGGTGTCCAGGACAGAACCAGATCACCGTTGCGCATACGCTGTTCTTTATAGCCGCCGATAAATTTATCTTCATCGCGGTGAGAATATCCTGCATTAACACGGATACCTAATTTATCCTGAATTAACGGACCGGAAACATAAACGCTGCTTTGCAGAGTATTACCGCTATTACTATGCTGTTGTATAGTAGCATCTGCCTTAATTGAACCAGTCCAGTCAGCAGCTGTTTTTTTGGTAATGATATTAATCACCCCACCCATTGCATCGGATCCATATAAAGCTGAAGCAGGACCACGAATCACCTCAATCCTCTGAATCGCTGAAATTGGTGGCATCCAGCCCTGCTCAATTCCCGGACCATCGGAATTAGGACGAACCCCGCGCGAATTGACCCGTTTGCCATCTATCAGCAACATAGTATAAGCACCCGACATCCCACGGATACTGATATCTTTCGTACTGCCACCACCGGTTACTACCACTCCTGGTATATCCAGCAAAGCATCAGTGACATCGTGATATTCCTTAGTTTCGAGTTCTTTGGCATTAATCACAGTAATTGATGCTGCTGCATTTTTTGCCTGTTGTTTAAATCCCGAAGCTGTTACCACTACATCATCCAGTACTGCTTCTGCAGCATATAACGGAGATATTAAAGTTGAGAGTAATGCCAGTGAAAACGAATGGTGAACCAGTTTACGCATAATGAAGACGGACCTCTGACGAATTTATTTTAATAAAATTTAAATAAATTATTTAGTTAAATTCATTTAAATGATAATAGTAATCATTATATAATTTAACATAAATATACCTAAAAAGCATCAGATTTATTGACAAAATATAAAAAAGAATACCATTTGAGTTGGCGTAGGTATTATGTCATGGCAAGTAATGACATAACTAAATGATTTGAAAATAAGATTTACCAATAGCGATACATACTCTCATTTTAAAACCAGTAAATAAAAAATCCCTGAAATTTAATTCAGGGATTTTTTGTAATATGGCGGAGAGTAAGGGATTCGAACCCTTGATACAGGTTTTGCCCGTATACTCCCTTAGCAGGGGAGCGCCTTCGACCACTCGGCCAACTCTCCGTAGAGAAGTTGCGAACTATACCTAATCAACTCTTAACTGTCAAACAAAAATATACAAAAAAAACTCCGAAATGATGCCCTATTTGCTAACACTATAGCAGTAAACAACATTTTCTTTACGCCTATAAACCACCGATGGATACAAATCTGAGCTATACTAAAATTCAGATCTCAGATAAAGTTGATATATAGCCACCATAAGTTCCTGAGAGTTTTAGCTGATTCTCCAAAGCACCTTTAACAGAAATCAATTTGTTTACTTTATATAATAAACATATGCTACCTGATTGTTCTATTTAATTTACTGCTCAAAAAATCAAGTGTAAATTACCCTTTTCTCATACTCAGCCTCCGGTATAATACAAAGTTTAACCATCTGGTCAACCCGATGACTGGCAAAATTATTGTTTGTAGTCTTTATCGCATAACAATATAAAATTTAAAATTCTGGAGACTTGCATGAGTGCAATTATTGACATCTTTGCGCGTGAAATACTGGATTCACGCGGTAACCCGACAGTTGAATGTGATGTTCTGCTTGAATCTGGGGTAATGGGCAGAGCTGCCGTGCCTTCCGGCGCGTCTACCGGTGAAAAAGAAGCACTGGAACTGCGTGACGGCGATAAACAGCGGTATTTGGGCAAAGGTGTATTACAGGCTGTAGAGAATGTTAATAATGAAATTGCACAGGCACTTATCGGCATTGATGCCAGTGAACAAAGCTATATCGACCAGATTATGATTGATCTGGACGGTACTGATAATAAAGGTCGCCTTGGAGCCAATGCTACGCTGGCAGTTTCACTGGCAGTTGCCCGTGCTGCAGCAGAAGATGCCGGTTTGCCACTATATCGTTATATAGGCGGTGCCGGGCCAATGTCCATGCCTGTTCCGATGATGAATGTTATCAATGGCGGTGCACATGCCAATAATAGCCTTGATATTCAGGAATTCATGATTATGCCGGTGGGCGCAGAATCTTTTCGTCAGGCATTGCGCTGTGGTGCTGAAGTATTTCACCATCTGAAAAAATTATGTAATGATAAAGGTATGTCTACCAGTGTTGGTGATGAAGGCGGTTTTGCGCCAGATTTAGCCAGTCATGAAGAAGCCATTCAGCTGATTCTGTCTGCTGTAGAGGCAGCAGGCTATATTCCGGGCAAAGATATCGTACTGGCTCTGGATTGCGCTTCCAGTGAGTTTTACAAAAACGGGCATTATGAATTAACTGCAGAAAATCTGAGCCTGACCAGTGCCGAGTTTGCTGACTACCTGACTGACCTTGTTAACAAATACCCTATTGTGTCTATTGAAGACGGTATGAGCGAGCACGACTGGGAAGGCTGGAAACTTCTGACAGAACGTCTGGGTAAAAAAGTACAGCTGGTTGGTGATGATCTGTTTGTTACCAATCCGGCTATTTTAAGCGAAGGTATAACCCAGGGTCTGGCTAACTCACTTCTGGTTAAGGTCAATCAGATTGGTACATTGTCCGAGACACTTAAAGCGGTAGATTTAGCCAAACGCTTTGGCTATACCAGTGTAATGAGCCATCGCTCCGGCGAAACCGAAGACAGCACCATAGCTGATCTGGCTGTAGGTATAAACTGCATGCAAATTAAAACTGGTTCACTTTCACGCTCTGATCGTATTGCGAAATATAATCAGTTGCTGCGAATTGAAGAAGAACTTGGTTCTGCAGCCTACTATCCCGGTAAAAAAGCTTTTTATCAGCTTAGCTAATTCTGATATGGAATATTATAGGCAAATAAAATGAAGTGGGTAACCTGGGTACTGTTATTTGCATTGGCCGGTTTACAATACGACTTGTGGATGGGGCATGGCGGCTGGCACGATATGTGGAATCTGGAGAACAACGTCATAAATCAGAATGCCAGTAATGAAACCCTGATACAGCGTAATCGTGCTCTTACCGCCGAAATTAAAGATCTTGCCGATGGAAAAGATGCAATAAATGAAATGGCCCGGGATAAACTGGGTTATATACAGGATGGCGAAGTTTTCTATCGTTTTGTACCTTCAGGCACACTTGTAACTACTACAAGTAATCAGAATAATATTCCTCAAAGATAAAAAACACTTTGGCATTACCAAACCAGCAGTTTTTAGTACTAAAAACTGCTGGTTTTATCTTATAGCAATAAATTGCAATATATTCTATTTCCGACAGATGATTTAATTTGACTAACAAAATCCATCAACCTATAGCTTGGTTGTATCAATACCACAGCTTTTAAAATTTTCTAATCAATATCAGAATAGACTTAAAAGAATCATAGCCAATGTATTAATCAATTAGTATGATATTTTAAAATCTGCTGAATCAGCTAAGATAAATTGTTCAGGGCATTAAAGGCAAATATATGATTTCTATCCATCAGAAAAGTTACGGTTTAGACGTTGTACTATACAATGAATTTACACTGGAAGACTTTCATCAGCTGGAAAAAGCTTTGTTAAAAGCCATTGAACACATTCATTTACCTAATTTGTTACTTGATCTAAGCCAGATGAAAGATTTCACTATAGATATGGCTTTAGAACATCTCAGATTTCTTCGTCAGCATGCTCATGATTTTGGTCGCACGGCTATTGTCGTTGACGATATTTGGATTCGTATAGGTATACGTCTTGCTAATTTACTAACTTTGCAACGACCCAGATATTTTAGTGATACAGCTACAGCACAAAAATGGCTGGAACAGAATACACAGAATTCAAATGTCATACGCAATAATTAACCGCTTGATTTATCAGTAAGCATGCTTAATATATTTACCTGATAAAACCAGGAATTTTTTTAATTAAATTTAATTACATCAAAGCTGATTGAGCCAGCAGAATATCGTTTCAGCTAATATTTCCGGTTGCTCCAGTGGCAACATATGCCCGCTATTTTCAATTATTTTCAGACTAGCCTGAGGTATAAATTCCTGCAACTCCTTAGCTTCATCGATAGAGCGCATCTGATCCTGCGCAGCAGCAATAATCAAAGTCGGGCAGGAAATTTTCTGACCTGTCGGAGTTTTACGGTTTAGCAAAGATTGTCTGCTTAACACATCAAAACCCAAACGTTCACTCATCTGCCGGATTCTGCTAATCATCTCTTGATTATTTTGATTATCAGGTCGCAACGTCTGAATTATAGCTTTATGCCCCAAACCACGAAAATTTAAATGCTGCTGAATTTGTAAAGTATTTTGTTTTGCTGCATATTGCTGTGGTGTATCCTCACGCAATGAAGTAGCAATTAAGACAAGGGCGGCAACCCGCTGCGGATACTGGGCGGCCAGTGTTCTTGCAACATAGCCGCCAAGCGAAAAACCAATGAGCACAAAACGTTCAGGAGCTGAAACAGCAATATTTTCTGCCATAGCAGCAATACTGTCTCCGTTTGCCAGTGATGCACATAATACCGGCTGGGATTCAGCCAAATTAGCTTTCATATCATCCCATAATGTTTCATCCAGCATAAAACCAGGAATGCATACCCAAGGTAATATTTCTTTCATCTTGATAATCTCAATAGAGCAAATCACTGGCCTGATATTCTATAACAGTTTATCAATCAGCCAAATTAATGTTTGCAATTATTTTGCTACCAATCTAAAACCCTTTTAACTGATTTCATTATTATTTATTATTCTTACATTGCGTTGACTTAATTAACCTTATCCAGCAAAATTAAATCACCACATATCTTATCTTCTAATGACATTGAGAAATATAATGCCAAATACATTTACTTTAACCAGTCCTGAATTCAAAAACGGCGACACTGTTGATTCCTCTTATCAAAGTGATCGTGACAACCAGTCTCCTGCTTTAATTTGGGAAAATGCGCCAGCCGAAACCAAAAGTTTTGCAATTCAATGCCATGATCCTGATGCGCCTACAGGAGGTGCAGGCTGGTGGCATTGGATGGCTATTAATCTGCCAAAAGACTTAACTGAACTGAAAAGAAATGCTGGTGCAGAAGGAGGGCAGAATTTACCTGCCGGAACACGTCAGCTACGTAACGAGACCGGAACTTTAGGTTACTCGGGTTTTTATCCGCCAGTAGGTCATCCGCCCCATCGTTATATTTTTACTGTTTATGCTCTGAATACCGATAAAATTGATTTACCCGAGGATGCAACTACTAGTTATGCGGGTTTTGTAGTGAATAGTCATGCCATTGCCAAAGCCTCAGTAATGGTTCACTATGGTCGCTAAATTCATAATATAAATCAGGTTAAATAATATAAAAAGAGGTTGTCCAAGATTGGACAACCTCTTTTTTTAAGCTTGATTTAATCTTCAACCGGTTTTTCTTTAGACACTTTATCAATCAAATGCGAAATACTCATACCTCGTTCAAGCGAGTCATCATAAATGAACGTCAGCTCAGGTGTACGGAATAAAGTTATTCGACGAGCCAGTTCGCTACGCAAATAACCCTTAGCATGTTCCAGTGCTTCTTCGGTTACAGCACGGGTACTGTCATCCAGCACAGTGTAATAAATAGTAGCATGACTATAATCGCGGGTTACTTCTACTTCATTAATTGTAATAAAACCGGCACGCGGATCTTTGAGACCAACACGCACAAGTTCGGCCAGTTCACGCATAATCTGCTCTTTGACACGATCCTGACGAGCATAACCACGCTGAGGTTTACGCATAATCATTCCTTTCTGTGATCAGGCCAGTAAATTCAGGCAGCCGGAAGCTTCTCTGGCTGCCTGTTATACCCTAAATCATTTTAAAGCTTACGTGCAACTTCAACCACTTCAAAGACTTCCAGCTGATCACCTTCCATAATTTCATTGAAGTTTTTCAGCATCAGACCACATTCGAAGCCTTGACGTACTTCCTTAACATCATCCTTAAAGCGTTTTAACGAAGCCAGTTCACCTGTATGCACAACCACATTATTACGGATTAACCGAACATGAGAATCACGTTTGATTAAACCATCAGTTACCATACAGCCAGCGATATTACCCACTTTTGATACGTTAATAACCTGACGGATTTCTACTGTACCAATCACATTTTCTTTTTGCTCTGGTGCTAGCATACCGCTTAAAGCTGCCTTCACATCATCAATAGCATCATAAATGATATTGTAATATCGAATCTCAATACCCTCATGTTCAGCCAGTTTACGTGCAGTGGCATCAGCACGTACATTAAAGCCGATGATAACTGCGCCCGAGGCGATAGCCAGATTCACATCAGATTCTGTCACACCACCTACACCACTATGCAATACATCAACCCGTACTTCATTAGTAGACAGTTTACGTAAACTACCTGCTAAGGCCTCATAAGAACCCTGAACATCTGCTTTAATAATGATCGGCAAACTTTGCGCCTGATTTTCACCCATGTTGTTAAACATGTTTTCCAGTTTGGCGGCCTGCTGTTTAGCCAGTCGTACATCACGATATTTACCCTGACGGAACAGAGCAATTTCACGTGCTTTTTTCTCATCGGTCAGTACAATAAAATCTTCACCGGCATTAGGTACGTCTGACAAGCCCAGGATTTCTACCGGGATAGATGGACCAGCATCAGTAATGGTTTTGCCGTTCTCATCTACCATGGCACGTACACGACCAAAAGTCGTACCGGCAAGCACAACATCACCTTTACGCAATGTACCGCTTTGTACCAGCAAGGTTGCTACCGCACCACGCCCTTTATCCAGACGTGACTCGACAACAATACCTTTAGCAGCTGAATCTACAGGTGCTTTCAGCTCCAGAACATCTGCTTCCAGCAATACTGCTTCCAGCAATGCATCAATATTGGTGCCCTGTTTGGCCGAAACATCAATAAACTGTACATCACCACCCCATGAATCAGGGATGACTTCATGTGCTGTTAGTTCCTGACGAATACGTTCAGGATTGGCACCTTCTTTATCAATTTTATTTACAGCCACCACTAAAGGTACTTTTGCAGCTTTAGCATGTGCAATGGCTTCAATAGTCTGAGGCATTACTCCATCATCAGCGGCCACCACCAGAATCACAATATCGGTAGCCTGCGCACCGCGGGCACGCATAGCAGTAAATGCTTCATGACCCGGTGTATCCAGGAATGTAATTACACCGCGCGGTGTTTCCACATGATAGGCACCAATATGCTGTGTAATACCACCTGCTTCACCCTGCACAACACGGGCACGGCGAATATAGTCCAGTAAGGATGTTTTACCATGATCTACATGCCCCATCACAGTAACTACCGGCGGACGGGGTAATTTTTCAGCCTCAGTAACGGTAGTATCTTCATCCAGAAAGGCTTCAGGATCATCAGCTGCAGCAGCCTTACCAATATGCCCCATTTCTTCTACTACAATCAGAGCAGTTTCCTGATCCAGTGACTGGTTGATGGTCACCATCATACCCATCTTCATCAGGGTTTTAATCACTTCTGCAGCCTTAACAGCCATTTTGTGTGCGAGCTCAGCAGCTGTGATGGTTTCCGGCACCAGCACTTCATGAACTACAGGTTCAGTAGGTGCCTGGAAGGCATGCTGATTCGGTTCCAATTTAAGCTGTTTCTTACCACCTTTTTTACCACCTCGTCTGCTGCTGCGCCCCTCTTCTGAGTTAGTCGCATCTGCCGAGCGCCGGTTTTTACCACCGCGCGCTGATTTACCTTTTGGCATATCGTCTTCACGCTGATGACGCTGCTCATCTTTTTTACGCCGGCCTGTTGATTCAGACACGTTTTCTGCTGCTTTCGGTGCATTACTGCTCACCGGTTTTTTCTCAGTTGGCTTAGCCGAACGCACTTCAGCAGTTTTCTGCTCACTAACTGCTTTACTTTCTTCCTTAGCCTGCTGTTTAGCTGCTTCGCGCCGTGCCTGACGTTCCTGTTTTTGTTTCAGTAACATTTCACGATGAGCGCGCATAGCTTCAGCACGTCTGGCTTCTTCATCACGCTGAGCCTGCTCTTCAGGACTGATAATCGGCTTGGCTGCTTCAGCCTTAAGTGCAGCCAAATCAATTTTTTTCGCATTCCGGTTACGGTTGTTGCGCTTGGATTTAGGCTGCTCGGTTTTGTCTGCTGCCGGTTTTTTATCAGCAGGTACTTCTGCAGGCTGAGCTGCTGCTTTCTGTTGCTGTTTCACTTCCTGTTTTACCACTTCTGTCTGCACAGACTCCACTTTAGGTTTCTGTTCGGTTTTACTGGCAGCCGCTGCTGCTTTCAGACGCGCTGCTTCTGCAGCCGCTGCCGCAGCAGATTCTTCTCTGCGTCGCGCTTCGGCCTGTTCTTCAGCAGTCTTTCTTGCCTGTTCTTCAGTCTCAGTATCTGCTGTTTTCACCGGTTCGGATTCAGGCTGGGGAAGATTTTGTTTTTCTTCTGTTTGTCTGTTTTCCTGTTCTTCCGGCGGTACAGCAATACGGCGCCGGCGGCGGGTTTCAACTTCAACACCGCCAACAGTACTTTTTTCAGCTGGTTTTTTACGATTCAGTGTGATAGTACCAGCAGACTGACTACCATTAGCCTGCTTTAAATAAACCAGCAACTGTTTCTTGTCTGCAGCTGTCAGTTTATCCGACGCTGCCTGTTTATGTACTCCGGCTTCGGCTAACTGTTCCAGCAACCTTGAAGTTGATAAATGCAGTTCCGAGGCAAATTGTTCTACAGTTATTTGATTACTCATTCGCGTACCCTCATACTTCGTCAAACCAGTGGGCGCGTGCTGCCATCACCACTTTCTTGGCGGTTTCCTCATCAATGCCTGTAATTTCAATCAGTTCATCTACTGACAATTCGGCCAGATCATCACGGGTTTTAATTCCTTCATTGGCCAGATCATGCAGCATTTCCTGATCAACACCTTCCAGATTTTTCAAATCTTCGTCCATGTGCTCTAACTGCTCTTCAGAGGCAATGGCCAGGGTTAAAATGGCATCACGGGCACGATTACGCAATTCTTCTACCGTACTTTCATCAAAACCCTCAATTTCCAGCATTTCCTGAACAGGAACATAAGCCACTTCTTCCAGGCTGGTAAAACCTTCCTGAACCAAGACCTCAGCAACATTTTCATCAACACCCAGGTTATTGATAAACAGTTCACGTATGGCTTTATCTTCAGCCTCATGGCGTTCCTGAGCCTCATCCACAGTCATGATGTTCAGCTGCCAACCTGTTAGTTCGGCTGCCAGACGTACATTCTGTCCGCCACGCCCGATTGCCAGGGCCAGCTGATCTTCTGCCACAATCACATCAACAGAATGATGATCTTCATCTATCAGAATGCGAGTTACTTCGGCCGGACTCAGTGCATTAATCACAAACTGTGCAGTTTCTGGTGACCACAGCACAACATCAATACGCTCACCTGCTAACTCTTCGGTTACTGCATTGACACGCGAACCGCGTACGCCAATACAGGTACCCTGCGGATCAATACGTGCATCATTGGATTTCACAGCAATTTTGGCACGTAAACCCGGATCACGGGTTACTTCCTTGATTTCCAGCAAGCCGTCTTCAATTTCCGGCACTTCCATTTCGAACAGTTTTAACAGGAATTCACGCGAAGTACGTGTCAGAATAACCTGACTGCGGTTACCAATCTGATCTACCCTTAAAAACAAAGCCCGTACTCTGTCACCATTACGGAAGTTTTCGCGCGGAATCATCTGATCCCGCGGCAACAGTGCTTCCAGACGACCAATTTCCACGATTGCACCGTGTCGTTCCACACGTTTAATCGTACCCAGAACAAGGCTATCCTTACGCTGCAAAAATTCGTTTAAAATCTGTTCACGTTCTGCATCGCGAATGCGCTGCAAAATAACCTGTTTGGCTGTCTGTGCGCCGATCCGGCCAAATTCCACATTTTCGATCGGTTCTTCGTAATACTCACCAATCTGCAGGGTAGTTCCTGGAATTTCTTCCTGAATTTCTTCAATGGTTTTTTGAATATCAGGATAGGTATAATCCTCATCAGCCACAATCAGCCAGCGACGAAAACTACTATAATCGCCGGTATTGCGGTTAATCACTACCCGAACATCCATATTTTCACGCTCAGTTTTTTTCTTTGCCGCACTGGCCAGAGCAAATTCCAGCGCGCTGAATACTACTTCTGTATCTACATTTTTTTCACTCGCCAAAGCTTCGGCCAGTAGTAAAATTTCACGACTCATTTAATTCTCCTTGTAAGCCTTTGCTTACAAAAATATGAAATTTCAATTTAAAAATCAAATTCTGGTTTTAAACGTGCTTTATCAATATTCTGCCATTCTATTAAAACTGTCTTACCGGCTGCCACAGCAGCACGTTTGGCCCGACGCGCTTCATTAATTTCTTCCAGCGTAATACTGATTAAATCGTTTTCATCAATACCATTAATCCGGCCAATAAAATTCTTTTGCCCGTCTATAGGCAAACGTGTCTTAATCTTGGCCAGTTGCCCGGTAAAACGCGTAAAATCTGCCGGTTTGGTTAAAGGACGGTCTAAGCCCGGGCTGGAAATTTCCAGACGCTGATAATCCACATCCTCTACAGCCAATACCCGGCTTAAATGATTACTGACCGCAACACAATCATCCAGGGAAATACCGCCTTCTGCCTTATCAATAAAGACGCGTAAATCCCCCTGAGCAGTCAGCTCATAATTAACCAGCTCATAGCCCAGACCCGGCAAAGTTTTTTCTAAAATGCCCTGAATATCCATCTGTGCTCCATAAAAACAAAAAAATGGCCTTAGGGCCATTTCTCAATAATTCGAAAAATTTCTTTATTTTAACTCATTGTTGAAAAAAAAGAAACCACCTGCCATTATTCAAATTTAAAATTAATACCGATTAGCACAAACATATCAATTAATTGCGTCATCGGCACTGTATAATCACTGTCTGAAATCAGTCATAATAATTAACATTATGTAAATTTTTCATAACAAATTATGAAATAATGTCAACAATTTACCGTTTCGTTCAGATATACTGATAAATGATGCATCTGCATCATATCCAAAAGCACAAAATTAATATGAATTAATTATAAGTTGCTATGACTATTGAATAAAAAACTAAAGAAACTCACACTTAAGGGATTGGCTAAAGTTGACGTTAAGACTAAACTGCACTCCCCTATAATCACTAGAGGTAAATAAATGCGTAAACAGTTTTCTGCCAATACCGCAATGACACTGGCTGCATTGGGTATTGTTTACGGTGACATTGGAACCAGTCCTCTGTATGCCTTAAAAGAAAGCTTCCGCGCTTCTACAATCGCTCCCACACAAACTAATGTACTGGGCTTTGTTTCTTTGATTGTATGGTCATTACTCCTGATCGTTACTCTGAAATATGTTCTGTTTATTCTGCGAGCCGATAATAATGGTGAAGGCGGCGTTGTTGTACTGATGCAGCAGGCAATGCAGCATCTTAAGGGTAAACCTGTATGGATTGTGATGATGATGGGGCTTACCGGCACCGCCCTTTTTTACGGTGATGCCATGATTACGCCGGCCGTATCGGTTTTATCCGCTGCAGAAGGGTTAACGGTAATCAGTGAAAACTTCCGCCCTTATGTTATGCCTATAGCATTGATTATCCTGTTCGGACTTTTTTTCATTCAAAAAAAAGGTACACACAAAATCGGTACACTGTTTGGTCCGGTTATGCTGATATGGTTTAGTGCTATTGCACTGATAGGCCTGTATCAGATAGTTCAGGCTCCGAAAATTATTCTTGCTTTCAGCCCTTTCTATGCAATTAATTTTGCCATTAATCATGGCTGGGACGGTTTTATCGGGCTAGGCTGCGTTGTACTGGCTGTAACCGGTGCAGAAGCCCTCTATGCCGATATGGGACATTTTGGTCGTAAACCAATCCAGACAGCATGGATAAAAATTGTTTTACCTAGTCTGATTATCAATTATCTGGGTCAGGGTGCCCTGATTCTGCATAATCCGAATGCAATTAATAACCCGTTTTTTCTCAGCGCACCGCACTGGCTATTGATTCCATTAATTATTCTGGCTACTTTTGCAACTATTATTGCCAGTCAGGCCGTTATTGCCGGAGCTTACTCGCTTACCCGTCAGGCAATACAGCTTGGCTTTGCCCCACGCATGAATATTATCCATACCAATAATGAAGAAGTTGGTCAGATTTACCTGCCGCTGGTTAACTGGCTGTTACTGGTAGCAGTCACATTAGTAGTACTGGCTTTTCACGATTCAGAACATCTGGCTTCAGCTTACGGTATTGCAGTTACGGGTACCATGGTTATTACCTCATGTCTGTTCTGCGTAGTAATGATTAAAAACTGGCGCTGGCCAATCCCGCTTGCCTTACTGCTTACTTCGGTTTTTCTGTGTTTTGATCTGGTTTTCTTCAGCAGTAACCTGCTAAAACTAATTCATGGCGGCTGGTTCCCGGTAATGGTAGCCCTGATTGTGGTTACATTATTCTCAACATGGCGTCGCGGACAGGCACAATTGCTACAGGCACAGCAAAATCAGGAATTTTCATTGGATAATTTTGTTGAAAACCTGCACGACTACCCGCCTCAGATTGTTTCCGGCAATGCAGTATTCATGGTTTCCGACCCGTTCAGCATTCCACGAGCACTCCTGCATAATCTGAAACACAATAAAGTACTGCATAGCTATAATGTATTGCTCAGCGTCAAAACCAAAGAAATACCCTATGTAGCCGATAATGACCGTATTGCCATGAAACAGATTGGTCACCGCTTTACCAGAGTCATCGCCAATTATGGTTTTCAGGAAACAGCCAATATCACCCATATTCTGAAATTGATGGCTGAACAAGGAATTAAACTTGATACCATGGATACCTCTTTTTTTCTGTCACACGACAGCATTGTTGTTGCCGCCAAAACCAAACATGGCAATATGGGGCGGTTACGTGCACGCCTTTTCAAATGGTTATATAAAAACAGTGCTTCAGCCGGTAATTACTATCATATACCGGCTAACCGCGTCGTCGAACTCGGCGCTCAGGTCGTGATTTAACTACACAGCAATTGCAAAAAATTCATGAGAGATCCATATGAGCATTAAAATCGGCATAGTCGGAGCCACAGGTTATACTGGTGTAGAACTATTACGTTTACTGGCACAGCATCCGGAAGCTGAAATCATCACCGTTACCAGCCGCAGCACTACCGGAACAACGCTAAGCGATTATTTTCCAAGTTTGCGCGGCATCTATGATCATTTGATTTTCCAACATCCCGATCAGGCCGACTTAAGTAAATGTGACTTAGTATTTTTTGCAACACCTAACGGTGTAGCCATGCATGAGGCTCCAATATTACTGACACAGGGAGTTAAAGTAATCGACCTGTCTGCAGATTACCGTATCAAAGATGTAGCAGTCTGGCAAAAATGGTATCCGTTTACTCATGCCAGCCCCGAATGGATCGCAAAAGCTGTTTATGGTTTGGCGGAACTGAACCGTACTGCCATTACTCAGGCGCAGCTGGTAGCCAATCCGGGCTGCTATCCGACTTGTGTCAGCCTGCCTTTATTACCGTTATTGCAGCAACAATGTCTGATTCATGACATGCCGCTTATTGCCGATTGTAAATCAGGAGTATCTGGTGCAGGTCGCAAAGCAAATACCGGTAACCTGTTCGCAGAATGCAGCGATAATTTCAAAGCTTATGGTATCAGCGGACACAGACATTTACCGGAAATCAGGCAAACACTGAATCTTTTACAACCTAATTCAGGTAACAGTCTGGTGTTTGTACCTCATCTGACGCCCTTGATTCGCGGCATGCATGCCACCATATATATTCAGGTAAAAGAAGGTTGCAACCCATATCAGTTGATTGCCGATTATTATCAATCCAGCCCGTTTGTTGATGTCATGCCTGCTGGCAGCACACCTGAAACCCGCTCAGTCCGCGGAGCAAATCTCTGCCGCATCAGTATACAACCTGCGCCGCAGAATAATACCTGGATTATTCTTTCTGTAATTGATAATCTGGTAAAAGGTGCAGCCGGACAAGCTGTACAGAATATGAATATCATGTTCGGGCTTGATGAAAAAAGCGGATTAAATCTTATTCCCCTCTTGCCATAACCGGTCAGCAGGATAGACAATCAAGTATGCACATATTATTAAAAGGACTACACCATGTCAGAAACCGATATTGAAACACCGATTATCTTTACTGAAAGCTGTTGTACCAAAGTAAAAGATTTAATTGCAGAAGAAAACAATCCGGACCTGAAACTGCGCGTATTTGTAACAGGGGGAGGATGCTCAGGTTTCCAGTACGGTTTTACTTTTGATGAAATCGTTAATGATGATGATTTTGAAATCCAGAAAGATGGCTTAACATTTCTGATCGATCCAATGAGTTATCAGTATCTGGTTGGTGCTGAAATCGATTATTCTGAAAGTCTGCACGGTTCACAATTTGTTATCCGTAACCCTAATGCAACTACCACCTGTGGCTGTGGCTCGTCTTTCTCTGTTTAAGTGAATCGACTATATAGCAAGATTTCTTTACTCAAACAACTGAATTAATTTTCTAAACCAGCCAAAGCAGGCTGGTTTATTTATGGGCAACAACCAGCGATAACCAAAAATTGTTCACTTTAAAACTCAATACATTAAAAATTTCACACAATATTAAAAAATAATTTCCATTTACAATAAAACATAAAATAACAAAATATTAACATCATATTTTATTCAAAAGCCTATAATCATCCGGGTAGCCGAAAGCAGTAAAGGCCTTTTTTAATAACAAATTAACAAGGAGCTTTACCATGAACCATGATATAAAAAAATGCCCGGTAACCCATCTCACAACAGATCAGGGGGCGCCTGTATCTGATAATCAGAATAGTCTCACAGCCGGACCACGCGGTCCTTTACTGGCTCAGGATTTATGGCTGAACGAAAGACTGGCCAATTTTGTCCGCGAAGTTATCCCTGAACGCCGGATGCATGCAAAAGGCTCAGGTGCATTTGGTACTTTCACAGTTACCCACGATATAACCCAATATACATGTGCCAAACTATTCAGCCAGATTGGCAAAAAAACCGAAATGTTTGTACGCTTTTCTGAAGTAGCAGCTGAACGCGGTGGTGGCGATGCTGAGCGCGATATCCGCGGCTTTGCCATGCGCTTTTATACCGAGCAGGGCAATTGGGATCTGGTAGGCAATAATACACCTGTATTTTTTCTGCGTGATCCGCGTAAATTTCCAGACCTTAATAAAGCCGTCAAACGTGACCCCCGTACCAATCTGCGCAGCCCTACTTATAACTGGGACTACTGGACTTTACTGCCGGAATCATTTCATCAGGTAACCATTACCATGTCCGACAGAGGCATACCGGCTAGTTACCGGCATATGCATGGTTTCGGTTCACATACATTTAGTTTCATTAACGCTAATAAAGAACGCTTCTGGGTTAAATTTCACTTCCGCACTCAACAGGGAATTAAAAACCTTACCGATGAAGAGGCCGCCACTATTATGGGACAAGATCGCGACAGTCATCAGCGCGATCTTTACAATGCTATCGAATCCGGTAATTTTCCTAAATGGACAATGTACATCCAAATCATGCCGGAAACCGATGCAGAAAAAGTACCCTATCATCCGTTTGATTTATCTAAAGTATGGCCGCATGGTGATTATCCGCTTATCGAGGTGGGCGAATTTGAACTAAACCGCAACCCGGATAATTATTATCTTGACGTTGAACAGGCTGCTTTCGCTCCTAGTAATCTGGTACCGGGAATCAGCGTTTCTCCTGACAAAGTATTACAGGCACGCCTGTATAATTACGCAGACGCTGCCCGCTACCGTGTAGGGGTCAATCATCATCAGATACCGGTTAATAAAGCACGCTGTCCCGTTTTCAGTAACCATCGTGATGGTACAACCCGGGTAGATGACAATTATGGAAGTCTGCCCCATTACGAGCCTAACAGCTTCCATCAATGGCAGGAACAGCCTGAATATCGCGAACCTCCGCTTAAAATACATGGTGATGCTGATTTCTGGAATTTCCACGAAGACGATAATGACTATTTCAGCCAACCCCGCGCCTTATTTAACTTAATGAATGATAACCAGAAGCAGGTACTGTTTGAAAACACAGCACGAGCTATGGGTGATGCACCTGACTTTATCAAATACAGACATATTCGTAACTGCAATGCCTGCCATCCGGACTATGGTACAGGCGTAGCCAAAGCACTGGGCATGACAGTAGAAGCAGCCATAGCAGCACGCAGCAGTGACCCGGCACAGGGATGCGCTGTTCTGATTTAAACTTAATCATTAATTGATATAAATCCTTAAACAATAACGTTTAAGGATTTTTATATAGAAATATATTTCTGTTAGATAATTTATTAAAACTAAAATCTTTATTAATCCGGATTCATAAACAACTAAAACATTAAAATATTTTAATATTTAAAATTTATAATATTAATTACCTGAATTTCTTTGATGACTATTCATCGATCATCAACTTATTTCAAACCTTCAAATTCTGCATTAAATTAACATTTAACTTTATTCTGAACTTTTCATAGATAATCTCATGCACAATAAAAAATACCCGTAATCAGTAATTACGGGTATTTTATTACCTGGACTTAATTAATGAATAAACCAATTTATTTAATAAGCAGGGGGGCTTGTTAAATGCATAGATTGCTGTATCGGCCCCACCGAATTTAATCTATCATCAATAGCGGGAGTAAATCCTGCCATGGCTGAAAGTAAATTCTGAATCTGTGCTGAAGGATCATTACTATTATTAGAAACAAATTTACCTTTAAGTGGTGAGTTATCTGCCAAATCACTGGAAGCAATATTCCGTAGATTAACAATATCATTTCCATTTTTAGCTTTAGTTACACCAAAAGAAGGATTTTTCTTCATATCTTCATAGGTAACGCTTTTATCTTCAAACACAAAATTAAAAGCTCGGCTATTTTTATTTTTAGTATCAAAATAATCAGGTAAGGTCACTGAATCTGCTGATCCATATGCATAAATGACTAAATCATTACCAGAACGGATAAATTCAGCATCGGCCAGACTAGCACCTTTAAACACCAAATCATTACGCTGATGCTGATATTTTTTACCCATATTTCCTAAATCATTCACCACATCCTGACCATGTCCGGCTTCAAATTCATAACAATCATTCTCCCAGTTACCACCATTTAAAATGTCATTACCAGCTCCTCCAATCAGAACATCGTTTCCTGAACCTCCATTCAGAATATCATTACCAGCTCCTCCTTTTAGTATATCTTTTCCATCCCATCCGTAAATAGTA
Organism: Snodgrassella sp. W8135; assembly: GCF_016101225.1. Lineage (NCBI taxonomy): Bacteria > Pseudomonadati > Pseudomonadota > Betaproteobacteria > Neisseriales > Neisseriaceae > Snodgrassella > Snodgrassella sp. W8135. The sequence continues at coordinate 626,861 of NZ_JACFQX010000001.1, read as the reverse complement.
TTATTCTTGTCATCTGTACATTGAATGATAGGATAAGAAGAAAGATTGTAATCATAAATAGTTTTATCATCAAATATAAAGTTAAATTCTCTACTATATTGGTTATTGAAATCAAAATAATCAGGTAAAGTTACTGAATCTTCTGAACCGTAAGCCTGAATAATCAAATTATTTTCAGATCGAATAAATACAACTTCTGCTGATTGCGCACCTTTAAATACTAAATCATTAAAACCATATTTCCCATAGCCTCCACCTAAATCATTAACTATATCATGTCCGTGACCAGCTTCGAATTCATAGCGATCTTTATTTCTATCTCCACCACTTAATATATCATTACCAGCTCCGCCAATAAGAATATCAGTGAAGCGTCCCCCATTAAGAATATCGTCACCGTCTCCCCCATTCAGAATACTTCTACCTGTCCCTCCATACAATATATCGTTACCATCCCCTCCATACAGTGTATCGTCACCATTCTCTCCATACAGTATATCGTTACCATTCCCTCCATATAGTATATCGTTACCATCTCCTCCATACAGTGTATCGTCACCATTCTCTCCATACAGTATATCGTTACCATTCCCTCCATATAGTATATCGTTACCATCTCCCCCTTTTAAAATATCTTTTCCATCCCATCCAAAAATAGTATTGTCTTTTTCACTTCCACTTTGATTGAAAGTATATCGTTCTTTAATATCTTTACCTATAATAGTTTCATCTTCAAAGATAAAATTAAATGATCTATATTCATTATAGCTACTAGAATCTCCCTTAAAATAGCCCCACAAAGTAACCGAATCATCACCTCCATATGCCCGGATAACTAAATGATCTCCGGAACGGGTAAATTCCGCTTCTGTCAGCTTTGCTCCTTTGAATACTAAATCATTATTATCTTTATCATAATTTATTTTGCCGTGACTTCCCATATCATCAATAAAATCATTCCCGTGCCCCGCTTCAAACTCATAACGATCTTTATGACCATCCCCTCCGCATAAATGATCATTTCCTGTACCTCCAATCAAAATATCGTATCCCAGTCCGCCTCTTATGAAGTCATTACCGTTTCCACCGTTAAGAATATCTTTTCCATCTGATCCGTACAGACTATCGTCCTCATCACTTCCGATACAAGTAAAAATATAATTATCAGTAATATACTCATACGTTATAGTCATATCTTCAAATATATAATTAAATGAGCGGTAGTAGCTGCCTTCGGAACCGAAATAGTTTAAGATCGTCACAGAATCTTCTGATCCATATGCTTGTATAACCAGATTTTCTCCAGAGTGGAAAAATTGGGCATCAGAAAAATTAGCTCCTTTAAACACTACATTATTACGTTTAGATATTTCTTCAATATAACCTTCATCATTAATTACATCATGACCATGCCCAACTTCAAATTCATAACAGTCTTTACCCCAGCCTCCGTTCAGACTATCGTTACCAGTTCCTCCGTTTAGTATATCGTTTCCGTCTCCGCCAACTAAAATATCATTACCATCGTTACCATAAAGGATGTCGTTACCTTCGTTTCCATTCAGGATATCATTACCTTTTCCTCCATTCAGAACATCATCTTTATTACTTCCTAACAAAGGATATTCATAAAGATCTTCATATGCAATACTTCGATCATCAAATATGAAGTTAAACTCTCTGCTCCCATAGCTATTAGTAACAAAATAGTCAGGGAGAGTCACCGAATCTGCTGCACCATATGCCTGAATAATCAGATCTTTTCCGTTAACACAAAGGAACTTCGTATCTGCCAGTTTAGCGCCTTTGAATATCAGATCATTACGTTGACTTTTTGAATTAATATCTTGCTTGCCTTTATCATAAACTATATCTGATCCATGCCCGGCTTCAAACTCATAACGATCTTTTTCCTCGTCTCCTCCGTATAGCTTATCGTCTCCTGTGCCGCCGATAAGAACATCATTACCGGCACCGCCATAAATACAGTCGTTACCGGCACCGCCAATCAATGTATCGTTACCGTCTGCGCCATAAAGCTTGTCATTGCCTTTACCGCCATCAAATACCGTGTCTTCATTACCGTAAACATGAAGTTCGTCATCACCATCAGTACCGGTTTGGGTTAATTTTTTAACATCCTGCACATTTAACTGGGTACCATCAGCAAATTCAATGAAATCAACCTTATGATTTCCTTCGTCATCATTCCAGAAATAATTCTTAACAGTAATACTGTTATCGCCCTGACAGGTTCTGATAACCAGATCATCACCGGTACGCCGGAAAATTAAATCAGCCTGAGTGATGCTATCGGTAAAGCGGATAATATCTTCACGGTTATCGGATGAATCATCGTTATTGATAAAATCGTTGCCGAAATTGCTGCCAAATATATAAATATCGGAACCGGCACCTCCTTCCAGATAGTCGTTTCCTGTGCCGCCTGTCAGTACATCATTACCGGCACCACCATAAATACGATCGTTACCATCACCGCCAATCAATGTATCGTTACCGTCTGCTCCATAAAGCTTGTCATCGCCTTTACCGCCATCAAATACCGTGTCTTCATTACCGTAGGCATAAAGTTGGTCATCACCATCAGTACCGGTTTGAGTTAATTTTTTAACATCCTGCACATTTAACCGGGTACCATCAGCAAATTCAATGAAATCAACCTTATGATTTCCTTCGTCATCATTCCGGAAATATTTCTGAACAGTAATACTGTTATCGCCCTGACAGGTTCTGATAACTAGATCATCACCGGTACGCCGGAAAATTAAATCAGCCTGAGTGATGCTATCGGTAAAACGGATAATATCTTCACGATTACCAGATGAATCATCGTTATTAATTTTATCATGGCCGAAATTGCTGCCGAACATATAAATATCGGAACCGGCACCTCCTTCCAGATAGTCGTTTCCTGTGCCGCCGGTCAGAACGTCATTACCGGCACCACCATAAATACGATCGTTACCATCACCACCAATCAATGTATCGTTACCGTCTGCGCCATAAAGCCTGTCATTGCCTTTACCACCATCAAATACTGTGTCTTCATTACTGTAAGCATAAAGCTCGTCATCACCATCAGTACCGGTCTGGGTTAATTTTTTAATATCCTGCACATTTAACCGGGTACCATCTGCAAACTCAATGAAATCAACCTGATAATTTCCTTTTGCTTCATTCTGAAAATAATTCTGAACAGTAATGCTGTTATCATCCTGACGGGTTCTGATAACAAGATTATTGCCGGTACGCCGGAAAATTAAATCAGCCTGACTGATATTATCGGTAAAGCGGATAATATCTTCGTGATTACCGGATGAATCATAGTTATTAATAACATCATGACCGAAATTGCTGCCGAATATATAAATATCGGAACCGGAACCACCTTTCAGATAGTCGTTTCCTGTGCCGCCGGTCAGAACATCATTACCGGCACCACCATAAATTTGATCGTTACCGTCACCACCAATCAATGTATCGTTACCGTCTGCGCCATAAAGCTTGTCATCGCCTTTACCGCCATTAAATACCGTGTCTTCATTACTGTAAGCATAAAGTTCGTCATCACCATCAGTACTGGCTTGGACTAATTTTTTTATATCCTGAACACTTAACCGGGCACCATTAGAAAATTCAATGAAATCAATCTGATAATTTCCTTTTGCTTCATTCCAGAAATAGCTCTCAACAGTAATACAGTTATCGCCCTGACGGGTTCTGATAACCAGATTATTGCCGGTACGCCGGAAGATTAAATCAGCCTTACGGGTACTATCGGTAAAGCGGATAATATCTTTACGATTATCGGATGAATCATTGTTTCTGATATAATCGTTGCCGAAATTGCCACCGAATATGTAAATATCGGAACCGGCACCTCCTTCCAGATAGTCGTTTCCTGTGCCGCCGGTCAGAACATCATTACCGGCACCACCAAAAATACTATCGTTACCGTCGCCGCCAATCAATGTATCATTACCGTCTGCACCATAAATCCCGTCATTACCTTTACCGCCATCAAATACCGTGTCTTCATTACCGTAAGCATAAAGTTGGTCATCACCATCAGTACCGGTTTGGGTTAATTTTTTAATATCCTGCACATTTAACCGGGAACCATCAGCAAACTCAATAAAATCAACCTGATATCTTCCTCCTTTCACCTTATTCCAGAAATGGTCCTCAACAGTAATGCTGTTATCCCCCTGACGGGTTCTGATAACCAGATCATCACCGGTACGCCGGAAAATTAAATCAGCCTGAGTGATATTATCGGTAAAGCGGATAATATCTTCATGGTTACCGGATAAATCATTGTTATTAATTTTATCATGGCCGAAATTGCTGCCGAATATATAAATATCGGAACCGGAACCACCTTCCAGATAGTCATTTCCTGTGCCGCCGGTCAGAACATCATTACCGGCACCACCATAAATACGGTCGTTACCGTCGCCGCCAATCAATGTATCATTACCATTTGCACCAAATAGTGAATCATTACCGAGACCACCATTAAGTACGGTGTCTTCATTACTGTAAGCATAAAGCTCGTCATCACCATCAGTACCAGTCTGGGTTAATTTTTTAATATCCTGCACATTTAACCGGGTACCATCAGCAAATTCAATGAAATCAACCCGATAATTTCCTTTTGCTTCATTCTGAAAATAATTCTGAACAGTAATGCTGTTATAGCCCTGACGGTTTTTGATAACCAGATCATTGCCGGTACGCCGGAAAATTAAATCAGCCTGAGTGATATTATCGGTAAAGCGGATAATATCTTCGCGATTACCGGATGAATCATAGTTATTAATAACATCATGACCGAAATTGCTGCCGAATATATAAATATCGGAACCGGCACCACCTTCCAGATAGTCGTTTCCTGTACCGCCGGTCAGTACATCATTACCGGCACCACCATAAATACTATCGTTACCGTCACCGCCAATCAATGTATCGTTACCGTCTGCGCCATAAAGCTTGTCATTGCCTTTCCCGCCATTAAATATTGTGTCTTCATTACCGTAGGCATAAAGCTCGTCATCACCATCAGTTCCGGTTTGATTAAGAGCACGAATATCTGAAATATCCAGCTGGCTGCCATCTGAGAATTTAATATAGTCTAGCTGATTTTCACCAGAAGCACGGAAGAAGTTGATAATTTGTAATGAATCAGCTGAATTTTTAGCCACAATATAAAAATCCAAACCCTTGCGATAATAGATAAAATCATCTTTTATCCAATTTTTGAAGTATACAGTATTAATATCTTTACCTGAGGGATTGAATTCGAGTAACTTGTCGTTGCCAAAATTTTTGTCGAAGATGAACAGATCTGAGCCTTCACCACCTTCCAGATAGTCGTTTCCTGTGCCGCCGGTCAGAACATCATTACCGGCACCACCATAAATATGATCGTTACCGTCACCGCCAATCAATGTATCATTACCATTTGCACCAAATAGTGAATCATTACCGAGACCACCATTAAGTACGGTGTCTTCATTACCGTAGGCATAAAGCTCGTCATCACCATCAGTTCCGGTTTGATTAAAAGCACGAATATCTGAAATATCCAGCTGGCTGCCATCTGAGAATTTAATATAGTCTAGCTGATTTTCACCAGAAGCACGGAAGAAGTTGATAATTTGTAATGAATCAGCTGAATTTTTAGCCACAATATAAAAATCCAAACCCTTGCGATAATAGATAAAATCATCTTTTATCCAATTATTAAAGTATACAGTATTAATATCTTTACCTGAGCGATTGAATTCGAGTAACTTGTCGTTGCCAAAATTTTTGTCGAAGATGAACAGATCTGAGCCTTCACCACCTTCCAGATAGTCGTTTCCTGTGCCGCCTGTCAGTACATCATTACCGGCACCACCATAAATACGGTCGTTACCGTCGCCGCCAATCAATGTATCATTACCATTTGCACCAAATAGTGAATCATTACCGAGACCACCATTAAGTACGGTGTCTTCATTACTGTAAGCATAAAGCTCGTCATCACCATCAGTACCAGTCTGGGTTAATTTTTTAATATCCTGCACATTTAACCGGGTACCATCAGCAAATTCAATGAAATCAACCCGATAATTTCCTTTTGCTTCATTCTGAAAATAATTCTGAACAGTAATGCTGTTATCGTCCTGACGGGTTCTGATAACCAGATCATTGCCGGTACGCCGGAAAATTAAATCAGCCTGACTGATATTATCGGTAAAGCGGATAATATCTTCGCGATTACCGGATGAATCATAGTTATTAATAACATCATGACCGAAATTGCTGCCGAATATATAAATATCATTACCGGCACCACCATAAATACGATCGTTACCGTCACCGCCAATCAATGTATCATTACCGTTTGCACCATAAAGCTGGTCATTGCCTTTCCCGCCATTCAGATATGTATCTTTTGTACCATATGCATACAACTCATCATCACCATCAGTTCCGGTTTGAGTAAGGGTACGAATATCTGAAATATCCAGCTGGCTGCCATCTGAGAATTTAATATAGTCTAGCTGATTTTCACCAGAAGCACGGAAGAAGTTGATAATTTGTAATGAATCAGCTGAATTTTTAGCCACAATATAAAAATCCAAACCCTTGCGATAATAGATAAAATCATCTTTTATCCAATTTTTGAAGTATACAGTATTAATATCTTTACCTGAGCGATTGAATTCGAGTAACTTGTCGTTGCCAAAATTTTTGTCGAAGATGAACAGATCTGAGCCTTCACCACCTTCCAGATAATCATTACCGGTACCACCAATAATAATATCATCGCCATCCCCGCCATAAAGAATATCATTGCCGGCACCACCGATTAATTCATCATTACCAGCACCGCCATCAAGGTTATCATTACCATCTCCACCGTCAAGCAGGTCATCCCCGCCATGACCTTTCAAAGTATCATTGCCAGCAAGACCTATCAGCGAATCATTTGATTCATAACCATGAATAATATCGTTATTATCTGTCGCCTGTAACAATAATGCTTTGATTTCCTCTACTTTAAGCTGTTTTCCATCAGCAAATTCAATCAGATCAATTTCATATCCGCCGTGACCATCTTTAATGAAGAAATTTTCTATTTTAATTTGATCGGTAGTATTTCTGATTTTCAGGAATAAATCATTACCTTCGCGAACAAACATCACTTCACTTCTTAAAATACCGTCAGTAAAACGTATCTTATCTGTTTTATCTGTACCGGTATCATGATTGTGAATAACATCCTGACCGAATCCGCGTGCAAATTCATAAATATCTGAGCCAGCACCTCCATCCAGATCATCGTTACCTATTCCGCCGATAAGAATATCATTTCCGGCACCACCTTTAATAATATCTCTGCCATCACCCAGAAGATTGGTACCAATCAGAATATCGTCGCCATCACTGCCTGAGCGTACACTCAGTTTATCCTGCGCCGTCTGCCCCAGATGATTACACCATTGTTCATATACACCATAAGTTTTAGCATAATCAATATACTGATTTAAAAGATTAAATCCTTCCGGCCAGAAACCATCGTACTGATAGGCAAGAAATTCTCCTAAGTCAACAAAAGCTTTTTCCGGATTATGCTGGAAAACCTGATTGAAAACCGCAGTAGTATCTGAAAAATCTAAAGATATCTGATCATTTTCATATTTAAAAGCTAACTTCTCCAGATATGGTTTCAGACGTGTCTGGAACAACAAACTTTCATACAGGCTATCACGGATACTGTTATAAGTATCATCAATAGTATCCAGAAGTTTCTGACGCTGCTTTGCGGTACCCGCATAAAACAATTTAGAAGATTCACCTGTAAAAGCATTCAGAATGTTCAGTTTATTGCTGTAAGTATCAAATTTTTTGAGCCATTCAGGATCTACAACTTTCAAGCCACCTTCTTGTGAAGGTGTAAAACCTGAACCGCCAGTATTTGAGCTACCTCTTATCCAGTCTGTACCCAGAGAATATTTAGCATTCTCATCAAACTGAGGATCGGATTTTGCCCATTCCAGCAATAAGTTATCTAGTAAAGACAATTGTCCGGCTCGCGTTTCTGTATTCGAATAAGTATTTAAAAGCTCGGCGAGTTTATCTGAAAGCGCTGCTGCATCGCGTAAGTCACGTACCCGGCCTGTACCTTTTAAATTCGGTGCCTGTTTTTGCTGTTCTGTCAGTTTAACTTCTTCGGTATACTCGCTGAAAACTGGCTTATGCTCAAAATTGACATCACCCATTTCATGGGTACGTCCGTCTGTAGTTTCATAACTTCCGCTTTGCGCTAAAGTATTGCCGTTACCCAGATTAGTATTTGTATTTTTATTAGCCAGATTCAGTGCTTTAACACCAACTTGTTCCAGTGTAAACAATTCATTAGTCTGGCAGATACCGTCCTGATTCAGATCCCGCCATACACGTAACTGATTGAAATGTTTATCCTGCGCATCTACTCGACCATCACCATTACTGTCAAATTCACGTAATGCAGCATAACCGTCTTTTGCTTTAGTGCCGTCAGCCAGCAATGTACTGTCACCAAACAGTTCAGTACCGTCATTAATGATACCGTCACCATTACGGTCAACAACCAGCAGACCGTCATCAGCCTTTACCCAGCCTGTAGCCGTGCGGATACCATCTCCGTCATGATCGAAGAGAGCCCCAATTAATTTTCTGGAACCAACTGTTTCTATACCATCTCCGTCAAGATCCAGTACAAGAGGATCATAGATATAATACTTACCGTCACGATTCAAATTTAACCATTCTCTAATACTTTCACATATCCAGTTTCCGAAATTAAGAGGATCTAGTAGTAAATGACCAGCCCCAAAAAGAGCATTCTTTAGAGTATTTAAAAGACCACCTAAATCAAAAGCATCTGGGCTGAATTTTAAATTATGCCAGTCCAGTGCACCACCGGGCCAATCTGCAAGTGTTAACGAATCCGGATCAAATCGGGTAAACCCCTGTGCATCTGATTTCAAAATTCCGTCTAATGAAACTTTCCCCGACGCTACTATATTATTCAGCATTGCATCAGCCATTTCATTAGAAAATTGATTATATTTATCAGCATTATACTTCGCCAGATTCGAGCGCATAATCAGATCAGTAGCAACGCGCAAAGCTGTATCGGTAATACTACCACATATTCCACCGGCTTTTCCGCGGCTATTAGTGGCTATTGCCACGTCTAACCAATTACTTAAGCCTACACCGTCCGGATTACCCTGCGGTATAGTTGATTTTAAATATTCATAGGCTTTGGAATAATCTGCATCCTCACCATTAGCCAGTTTCTTATTAATATCATCTAAAATAGATGCTAATTCATTTTTTTGAGCTTCAGTTAAATCATAAGAATTTTTTTCCAATTCATATTCCTGCAATGATAAATATCCCTGAAAGCCTTGGCCTTTAATAAAACAGTTCATAAATCTCTCTCTAATTAATCAATTACTTTGCTATGTTGATGAATATAATCTAGAATATTATTATTATTATTAACAAAACCTTGGACAATTTCCGGATGATCAAGTAAGCTTTCATTGTGCTTATATATTTGAATTAATCCATCAGCAAAATAGTTCTGGCTTACTGATGGTTTATGTTTTCCATGCAGAAATCTTGAAGAATATACAGTGTAAGCAACACTAAACTCTTCATCCAAAACAGAATAAATATCAATTTGATGCGGAAAAGCATCGTATTCATCCTTAACATCAAATGGCCAGAAATCAATTCTTAAATCTTGTTGATTGGTTTCGGATTTATTAACAAACATAGTTTGTTTTCCTGAAATACCAATATAATACAATTCCTGATTATTTTTCTTTTCTTTTAATCGGAATCGGTAATTTTCCCGTTTGAACCAATGATTTCCATATTCCAGTTTTTCTGCTTTTATGTTGCGATATAACGGCGCAAAACTAAGACCTACAACAGGCTTAGAAAAATCAGGACATCGATGAATTGCTTCTTCATCATTGGGAAAACCTGATAAAGTGGGTAAGGCAAATATAACTGCAGCTGCCTTTTGCTCGACAATACCATCAATAATTTTATTCTTTATACTAAAGCCAAACATGCATCGCGGCAGGGTAATCTCCAGTTTTTTACCTGATACTTTTGATGGAATGCGCACAGTAATCTCTGTAGTGTCTGTCATTATCTGTTGGTCCTCCAATTTTTTAATTGTTTCCTGTTCACTGCTGCCATTAAAACAGCCGGTTAAGTATAAAAGCAGTATACAAAGCCAATATTTCATCTCTTTCCTTGTACTGTCTGATTTAAATATTTATTTTAAATTTCCTTATTTTAATAAAATTTACCTTAAAATAACATTTAATCAGATAAATAGCAAAAATTTTATTCAATAAAATATTACGCATTTAAAACTTTAAATTGAAATAATTTTTCCTATTTTATCTGAATATAATATTTAATATAATTTGAATATTTATAAAGCATAAAATTGCAAAAATAAGATTTTATTTTTGATTAACCAATTTATAGTAAATAAAAATTATCTGTTTATTTAAATTTCAGACAGGCATTTTTTCAAATTCACAGCTATCTTAATTATTATATTTATTAATAATATAATAATAAAAATTAATTTTTACCCAAAACACTTTGATACATAAATATTTAAAATAACAACACCTATTTCAATAATGTCTTGTAAGATAATCTTTGATTTACAATAATCAAAGATTATCTTAATTAGTTTTATTAATTAAATTTCAATTATTTGTCAAAACTGGTTGCAATATTACCCAGTAATCTGTTTTGTTCTAATAATTCACACATTTGCACATCATCTATTGCATTTGTATTTAATCCTGCCATTGCATTAACAAGCTGTTGAACTTGTTGAGTGACCAGAGGATGACCGGTTATGTCATTATGATTTACATTATTTCCAGTATAAAAATAGTAATCACCATCTTTATTTTTATTTCGTTCAAAAACAGCAAAAAGTTCAGATAATGTAATTAGTTGATTTTTAAAAATAAACTTATCTATTCCAGCATAATTTCCAGCATTTTTAGAAAGACAACCTCTTATTTCAATAGAATCACCTAAATTATAACCTAGAAGAAACAATGAATCTCCCTCTTTTCTGAATACAACTTCATTTACATTCACATCTGTAAATATTATCGTATCTTCTTTACTATTTTTATCTTGTAACAACACATTTCCATCAATAAGTAAATCTCTTCCATGACCTTTTGAAAATATATATATGTCATCACCACCACTACCGGAAAGAAAATCATCTCCAGCTCCGCCTACAAATATATTTTTTCCATCATCTGCTCTTAAATCATCATTACCCGTTCCTCCTATTAATGTATTATCTCCTCCATAAGCTTGTAAAATGTCATTTCCATTACCACCAACTAAAACATCATTATATTTTCCGCCACTGAGAATATCATCTCCATCTTCTCCGAATAATATTGCTCTGCCTGTATCAAGCGAAATACTATCATTGCCGGCAGTACCATGTAATACCATTCCATCTTTCTGGAACTGCTCTAGGGTAATTGTCTTATCTTTAAATACAAAATTTTCTATAGCTTTACTTCCAGTCGAATTAAAAAAATCTCGTATTTCAACTGAATCTCCCGTGTTATAGCCATAAATAAACAGTGTATTTCCATCTTTGTAAAATTTCACTTCATCAAAATTGACATCTAAAAACTGGATCGTATCTGCTTCACCCGCTTCGTCAATTATCAGATCTTTACCATGTCCTTTGGCGAAGACATAGGTGTCATTACCCTCTCCTCCATATAAGGTATCATTTCCAGCACCCCCTAGCAGAGTATCATCTCCTTTATATCCGTAAAGGGTATCATTACCAGCCCCACCATCAAGTATGTCATTTGCGTTATCATTCTGGCTGGCACTAAGTGTATCGTTACCATCTCCGCCATGCAGTATCCCTTTGCCTTTTGGTATATAGATACTGTCATTTCCTGATGTTCCGTACAGTTCCATTCCTTCCTTCTGAAGCTGTTCTAACGTAACTGTTCTATCTTTGAATATAAAATTTTCTATAGCTTTACTTCCAGTCGAATTAAAAAAATCTCGTATTTCAACTGAATCTCCCGTGTTATAGCCATAAATAAACAGTGTATTTCCATCTTTGTAAAATTTCACTTCATCAAAATTGACATCTAAAAACTGGATCGTATCTGCTTCACCCGCTTCGTCAATTATCAGATCTTTACCATGTCCTTTGGCGAAGACATAGGTGTCATTACCCTCTCCTCCATATAAGGTATCATTTCCAGCACCCCCTAGCAGAGTATCATCTCCTTTATATCCGTAAAGGGTATCATTACCAGCCCCACCATCCAGTATGTCATTTGCGTTATCATTCTGGCTGGCACTAAGTGTATCGTTACCATCTCCGCCATGCAGTATCCCTTTGCCTTTTGGTATATAGATACTGTCATTTCCTGATGTTCCGTACAGTTCCATTCCTTCCTTCTGAAGCTGTTCTAACGTAACTGTTCTATCTTTGAATATAAAATTTTCTATAGCTTTACTTCCAGTCGAATTAAAAAAATCTCGTATTTCAACTGAATCTCCCGTGTTATAGCCATAAATAAACAGTGTATTTCCATCTTTGTAAAATTTCACTTCATCAAAATTGACATCTAAAAAATGAATCGTATCTGATTCTCCTGCACTGTCAGAAATATAATCTTTACCATGTCCTTTGGCAAAGACATAGGTATCGTTACCCTCTCCTCCATATAAATTATCATCCCCTGTACCTCCTATCAGAGTATCATCTCCTTTATATCCATAAAGGGTATCATTACCAGCCCCACCATCCAGTATGTCATTTGCGTTATCATGCTGGCTGGCACTAAGTGTATCGTTACCATCTCCGCCATGCAGTATCCCTTTGCCTTTTGGTATATAAATACTGTCATTTCCTGATGTTCCATACAACTCCATTCCTTCTTTCTGAAGCTGCTCTAATGTAACTGTTCTATCTTTGAATACAAAATTCTCTATTGAATAATTTACCCAGCCATTAAAGAAACCTTTTATTTCTACTGAATCTCCTTCGTTATAACCATAAATAATCAGGTTATCTCCATTTTTCCTGAACTTAATTTCATCGAAATTGATATCTAAAAACTGAATCGTATCTGATTCTCCTGCACTGTCAGAAATATAATCTTTACCATGTCCTTTGGCAAAGACATAGGTATCATTACCCTCTCCTCCATATAAATTATCATTTCCAGCACCTCCTATCAGAGTATCATCCTGACTTGTTCCTGATAAAACATCATCTTTATCACTTCCTTCAATTAGGTTCACATTATCTGAAAATATTGAGCTCGTATTCTGATATTGGTATTCTTTTATTAACGCATTCATATAGCTAATCCTTAATTAAAAAAAATTAATACAAAAGTTAAATTTAATATTTGCATTCTAATAATTAATTTCTATTTATATAAAATCCCCCCTTTACTTTATAAACAAAACAATAAATACAACTCTACATTTAACTTCTTAAATAAAATAATCTGAATATCATTTTTTTATATTAATAAGGACTAAAATACTAGTTCGTATTTTAAAAAATATTTTTATCTGAACTTAGTTATTTTTTTATATTATATTAAGATAAACAAAATCTGATTTAAAACAGACTACTAAAATTCTAGATTAATATCAACAAGATTTTACAATATATAGTATCAGGTCAAATAAATATAAATTTTATTCATATATATATATTAAATTTGATCCAATATAATTAAGTACTAAACAATAAAATCATATTGTTTCTTTTGAGTATATTTTTGTTATTATTTATGTTAATTTGTCATCTTAAATTAAGATATTTTTAATACATATGTCATTATCACCTGAGTCTCTGCCTTCAAAATCTGATTCTTTAAAAAAATCAGATAGTTTTCAAAAACCCAATATAGCGGTTACTGCACTGGTACTTATTGCTCATTTTCATGGTCTGGCAGTTAATCCTGCCGATATTACCCATAAATATGCTGAAAAAGGGGATTTAAACAGTGAGCAATGGCTACTGGCAGCCAAAGAACTGGGATTAAAAGCCAGGCTGGTAAAGCATAATGTTGAACGTCTGCATCTTGTAGCTTTGCCTGCAGTTATTTGGCGGGATGACGGACAGCATTTTGTTCTGGCTAGAATAGATGGTGATCGCTATTTAATTCAGGATCTTGAACAGGGTAAACCGGTTATCCTTACGAAAGAAGAATTTACCCAACGCTATTCTGGACAGCTTATATTGGTTACTTCCCGTGCATCAATACTTGGTCAACTGGCCAAGTTTGATTTCACATGGTTTATTCCGGCAGTTATCAAATACCGGCGTATCTTTCTGGAAGTACTGGTTGTATCCGTTTTTATTCAGCTTTTTGCACTTGTTACACCTATGTTTTTTCAGGTGGTAATGGATAAAGTTCTGGTTCACCGCAGCTTTTCAACACTTGATGTTATTACTATTGCATTGCTGGTGATCATTATTTTTGATGTCGTGCTAAGCGGATTACGTACATATATATTTGCTCATACCACATCACGTATTGATGTTGAATTAGGCGCACGATTATTCAGACATCTGTTAAGTCTTCCTCTCGCTTATTTTGAGCATCGCCGAGTGGGAGATACTGTTGCACGGGTGCGTGAACTGGAACAAATCCGAAATTTCCTAACAGGACAGGCATTAACTTCTGTTCTGGACTTATGTTTTTCTTTTATCTTCTTGCTGGTTATGTGGTTTTATAGTGGCTGGCTAACATTGGTAGTTGTTATCTCCCTGCCCTGCTATGCCATCTGGTCTGCAACAATCAGCCCGATTTTGCGTGCTCGTTTGAATGAAAAATTTGCCCGCAATGCCGATAATCAGTCTTTTCTGGTTGAATCAGTCACTGCTATCGGTACCATTAAAGCAATGGCTGTTGAACCTCAGATGACCAGACGCTGGGATCAGCAACTGGCCGCTTATGTCAATTCCGGTTTTCGTGTTGCCCGGCTGGCTACTATCGGACAACAAGGTGTACAGTTTATTCAAAAACTGGTTACAGTTGTTACATTATGGCTTGGTGCGCATCTGGTGATTAAGGGTGATCTGACTGTGGGTCAGTTAATTGCATTTAATATGCTTGCAGGACAAGTTGCAGCTCCAGTTATCCGACTGGCACAACTATGGCAGGATTTCCAGCAAGTGGGAATATCGGTATCACGGTTAGGAGATATTCTGAATACTCCGACGGAAAATCCAACTTCGCGCATGGCTCTCCCCAATATTAAAGGACAAATTGAATTTGAAAAAATTTCTTTTCGCTACCGGCCTGATGGTGCAGAAATATTACGAGATCTGAGTTTAAATATCCGGCCCGGAGAAATTCTGGGAATTGTCGGTCGTTCTGGTTCAGGTAAATCCACTCTGACCAAGCTGGTACAGCGTTTATATACACCGGAGCGGGGGCGGGTTTTAGTTGATGGTAATGATCTGGCACTGGCTGACCCGGCGTGGTTACGGCGTCAGGTA
This sequence comes from Snodgrassella sp. W8135, assembly GCF_016101225.1. Classification (NCBI taxonomy): domain Bacteria; kingdom Pseudomonadati; phylum Pseudomonadota; class Betaproteobacteria; order Neisseriales; family Neisseriaceae; genus Snodgrassella; species Snodgrassella sp. W8135. The sequence continues at coordinate 611,224 of NZ_JACFQX010000001.1, read as the reverse complement.
GGTGTGGTGCTTCAGGAAAATGTTCTGCTCAATCAGAGTATCCGTGCCAATATTGCTCTTGCTGATCCGGGCATGCCGCTGGAAAGAGTGATGTATGCTGCTAAAATGGCCGGCGCACATGAATTTATCATGGAGTTGCCGGAAGGATATGACACTATAGTTGGAGAACAGGGCGCTGGCCTTTCAGGAGGTCAAAGACAACGAGTAGCAATTGCCCGGGCTCTGGTAGGCAATCCGCGTATTTTGATTCTTGATGAAGCAACCAGTGCTCTGGATTATGAATCCGAACGAGCTATTATGAAAAATATGCAGGCTATCTGCAAAGGACGTACTGTACTGATTATTGCACATCGTCTGTCTACAGTGCGTATGGCCAATCGTATTATAGCCATGGACAAAGGCTGCATAGTAGAACAAGGTACTCATCAGGAGTTACTGGAAAAACCAAATGGTTATTATCGCTATTTATATCAACTGCAAAACAGCTGACATTAAATTCAAAATAAGAAAATAAGATATGGGCATTCGCTTTCAAGCTTTTAAAGATTTTTTACAACGATATAGCACGGTCTGGAAAAATGTCTGGGCGATACGTTTTCAATTGGATCCGCCTAAACGAGATGAAGACGAACGTGCTTTTTTACCGGCGCATCTTGAATTAACTGAAACACCTGTTTCTGCCGCACCTAAATGGACGGCAAGGCTGATTATTCTGTTTGCCGTGCTGGCACTATTATGGGCATTAATTGGCAAACTGGATATTGTTGCTGTAGCAATGGGTAAAACTACCCCAGGCGGACGCAGTAAAGTTATCCAGCCGCTTGAAACATCTGTTGTCGATAAAGTTGCAGTCAAAAATGGTGATCATGTAAAAAGCGGACAAGTATTAGTTCAGCTAAGTGGTATTGGTTCTGACAGTGATTATGCTCAGTCAGAAAAATCCTTGCAGGCCGCACGTTTAAATAAATTACGTCTGGAAGCGGTTATTCGTGCTGTTGATACACATCAACCTCCTGTATTGGATCATGAACTAGCAACAAAATGGCAGTTGACTCCTGATCAGATTATGGAAGCACAATCATTAGCTATAAATCAGTTCCAAACATGGTTTACTCAGGATGCCCAATTGCAGACTGTATTGCGAGAACATCAGGCACAGTTACAGGGAACCCAGTCACAGGTAAGTAAACTTGAACAAACTACAGCCATTGAGCAACGTCGTACAGCTGATTATAAGGACTTACTGGCACAAAATTTTGTATCCAAACATGCTTATTACGAGCAGGAAAGCAAGTTTATTCAAAATAAAAATGACTTAGCCAGCCAGCGTAGTCAGCTTCGTCAAATTCAGGAAAGCATACGCGAAGCTGAGCAAAACAGACTGTTACAGACTAATACCCTTAGACGCGATACACTCGATCAATTGCGTCAGGCCAATGAACAAATTCAACAACTAACAGAAGCAACTGATAAAGCGTTACAGCGCAAACAATTAATGACATTGAAATCACCTGTCGACGGTACGGTGCAGCAACTGGCCACACATACTATAGGCGGTGTCGTTACAGCTGCTCAGCAAATTATGGTTATCGTGCCGGATCAGGATCAGATGGAAATCGAAGCACTTGTTCCAAATAAAGATATCGGTTTTGTTAAAGCAGGACAAAGTGCCATTATTAAAATTGAGTCATTTCCCTATACTCGCTACGGATACCTGACCGGTAAAGTAAAAAATGTAAGCTTTGATGCAATTGAAGATGAAAAGTTGGGCCTGGTTTTTGCTGCTACTATTGTTCTGGACAGAAATTATCTGATGATAGATGGTAAAAAAGTGAATTTAACAGCCGGTATGAATGTAACCGCAGAAATTAAAACCGGGAAGCGTCGCGTTATCACCTATTTGTTAAGCCCGCTGCAAACTAAAGTTGATGAAAGTATGCGAGAACGCTGATGCAAAAATATACTTTTACTATTTGGAAAGCTTTCTGTATTTGTATTGGATACAGTGTTATTTCTGCTCCTGTACAGGCATTCGATTTATTTGATGCCTGGCAGGCTGCAATAAACTATTCTGCAGATTTTTCAGCAGCCCAAAGTGAACGCGATGCTCAAAAAGAACAACTGGCACAAACACGTGCTGCTCTGCTCCCGCAGGTAAATGGCAATTATATCTATCAGAAGCAGCCCCCCTCTCTATCTAGTACAACCCAGACTCATGGCTGGAATGTTCAGGCAAGTCAGGCTCTGTTTGATAAAACTAAATGGGCACAATACCAGCAAGGTAAAATTACTGCCAATATGGCTGACTGGCAATTGGAGAATGTAAAAGAAGATTTGCTATTTAATGTTGCTAAGGCTTATTTTCAGGTCTTACTCGTTGAAGATAAACTGGTTTCAATTGAAAAAGAAAAAGAAGCCTATGCAATGCAAATCAGACAGTCCAAAGCTCTATTCGAAAAAGGTGCAGCCACCATTTTGGATACAAACGAAGCTCAGGCTGGGTATGAAGCAGCGCGTGCAAAAAAAGTTAGTGCAATGACCGATCTGCTGGTAGCTCAAAATAATCTGGCTAATATCACCGGCCTTGATCCGAAGAAAATTAAACGTTTAAGACATACAGATTTTGGCGACTTACTGGGCAAAACAAGCAAAGCAGATTGGATAAATACAGCACAAACAAATAATCCAGAATGGCAGCAGCAAAAGCTGGCTTTAGAAAATGCTAAACAAGCTTATATCGCAGCTAAAGCAGAAAACTGGCCGAAGTTAACGATTAATGGCGGTTATCAGGACAATCATCAGATTCAACAATTTTATGGTTTGGATCATGGTACTCGCAGTAAAGGCGGGATTGTTACAGTCCAGCTTTCAATGCCTTTATTTACTGGTGGATTAATCCACAGTAAAATTAAAGAAGCAGCTGCAAAAGAGCAACAAAATAAATTTTTATTAATTGCTACTGAACGTAAAATTGAACTTAATGTTAATCAGGCTTATCAGACTACATTAGGCAATCTTTATCAGATTCAGGCACAGCAACAATTATTAAAAGCGAATTCTGTAAAACTAGAAGCTACCCAATTAGGTCGTAAAGTAGGTATACGCAGTAATCTGGATGAATTACAGGCTTTACAGGCTAAGGCTGATGCTGAGCAAAAATTAGCCGAAGCACAGTATGGTTATATAACAACGTATATTCAGCTTCTGCAAAGCGCAGGGATTTTGACTCAACCCGCAGAACAAAAAAAATTACATAAATTGCTGTATTAGGTAATTCTATTCATTTAAATAATTATAATTATTTTAAATATTGATTTAACATCAATTAATCTTATTAAGTACCTTAGATTAAGTAGCTATCAATTTCTCTGATATTTTATTGATAGCTACTTAAGAAAAATTTGTTACTTTATTTGAATTTTCATTTTTATGTTAAATCAATTTTTATTTAAATAAAAAATATTATTTAATTTTTAGAGTTTCCTAAAATTTAATATATTGAATTAAAATCGCAATCATTTAAATTATCTATTAATTGTTGAGTCAATTCTTTACAGGCGATAATCTTTTATTTTCGATTATAAATAAAGCAAAAATCTCAAATTCACTAAAGCTATTTTCAGGTATGGTAACTTTTTACAAAATGGTAAATATAAATATAATTTCCTCATTTGCTTAGAATTTTTATATGTGAAATAAACTCACTATAACCAAATTTTTTACCGTCAATTATTTGCTGAAATTCTATTGAATAATATTTAGAAACTAATTCATCAATATTTTTCTTAGCAATTAATAAATTGTTTAATGAGACTTACCATAAAAACAATATCCATTTAATTTTCTTATTGAAATTAGTAACTATCACTTAACATTTTACGGTTCAGGCGTATAAAGTTTAAATACAAAAATGGATATTAACGTTTTTCCTGTCTTCGAATCAGATAAACAGCCAGACACAGAAAAAGAAGTGTAGGCAAAAATGCAGCAATTATAGTCGGCACTCCATATAACTGACTGGTAAATCCAAACAACCTTCCGGAAAAATGAAATAATAGTCCTAAACATATTCCATAGAATAGTTTCAAACCCATATTCCCATGCCGGTTTTGTTGAGGCGTAAATGCCAGCGCTACCAAAGCCATAACCATACACGCCAATGGATAGGCAATCTTTCTCCACCAGGCAAGTTCGTAGCGTGTTGTCTGTTGATGATTATGCTTCAGATGCTTGATATAAGTTGAAAGTGCTATAGCTGACATTTGTTCTGGTGCTACCAGCAATATATTGAGAAGCTGGTGATTAACAGACATTTTCCAATCCAGATTTTCAATATGATTTACAGATATCTGATTTTTTCCCAATAGTGACTGATCTACCTGATTCAAATGCCATTTAGATTTTTTACCTTCAGTAGAATGAACATCCACTTTAGCACTGAAAGCATGTAAAGTTTCAGTCAGTTGAAAATTTTCATCATGTCGATAAATATTGATATCTCTTAAGCTGCCATCCGGAAGCATTTCAGCTACGTTTACAATGTCTTTTCCTTGTTTTAACCATATACCACTGTCCCCGGCACTGATGCTGTTCTGACGTGCATGTAATTGATACTGTTCTGCATAAGGACCTATTCTAGGTACGACATATTCACCAAGCAGCGCAGCAATGACTGCAAAGAATAGTCCAAATTGCAGCATCATACTAATAATGTTAGACAAACTGATTCCGGATGTTCTGATTACAGTAAATTCACTATTGCTGGCCATTTGACTAAGGCAAACAAGACCACCAACCAGTACAGCCAGAGGCATAAGCTCATAAGCATGTGTCGGAATCAGCATAAGAACATAATACAGCATTTTATCGGCAGTATAACGTCCGTCACCAACATGGCTGATTTCACCCATAATATCGAAAAAACTGTATAAGCTTACCAGTGCCAATAATGCATATAAAGTATAAACAGTCATTTGGCTGATGACAAAACGATTAAGCAAACGCATCAGGACCGTCCTCCCAGTAATGATGTAAACGCTGTTTTAAAAGAAGCTGATGGGAAGTCACGCCAGCGTAATAAGAATAGAAACAGCATAAACATCATTAGATGCATTGGAAATATGCCTAACCAGAAAGGTATACGACCATTTTCTACCAGATCTCGCAAAAAGGTCAGGCCATTTTGATAAATTAAAAATACTGCAATTGCAATAAGAATATTGTATGTATGTCCGGTACGGGGATTAAAATAAGATAATGGTAAAGCCATTAAAGCAAGTAAAATAACACTAATCGGTAATGATAAGCGCCACATTAGTTCTGCTTTGTAAATGGGTTTGTTACTGGCAAATAATGCAGAAGTAGGAATAGTATGCCGGTTCTGTTTTGGATCAATAACGGTTGTATTAACACTGATAATCAGTGTCATTTTATCAAAAGAAGCTCTTTGATAATCAGCCTGTCCAGGCTTTCCATAGTAGCGAAAACCGTCTTCAAGAGTAAGAATACGTTTCTCTCCATCCTGTTTAAATTCGCCTTTTTTCGCAAAAATCGAACTTTCCTTGCCATTTTTTTCTTTTTCACGAACAAAAAGATTACTGGCACGACCGCTATCAGGGTCAAATGTTTCAATGAAATAAACTCGCGGATGGCTTTTGCCAATTTCTTTGAATACCCCGGGTTCCAGTAATGACATTTCCTGTTTTTGTTTCAGTATCTCCGCAAACTCACGGCTGCGCCACTCTGCCCAAGGCTGAATGAGCATGGAAACTATTGCCACCAAAACTGCAAACGGAATAGCGAATTTCATTAAAGGAATAATCCAGTTTCTTAATGATAAGCCACTGGATAGCCAGATCACCATTTCGCTATCACGCCAATAACGTGTAAGTACCGTGATGATACTGATGTAAGCTGTCAGAATAAGCAGTACAGGTGTCAGGCCAATTGTCCAGAATCCAATTAACGCAGACACTGCATCAATGGCTACACGGCCACTGGCGGCACGACCCAGCAGATTGATTGCCTGTGTAGCTACCAGTACTACCAATAAGATCACGAATATGCCTACGGCAGTCCATGATAATTCTTTAATAAATTGGCGTTGATAAATCATAAGATAATTAAACACATTTGCGACTGTCCTTACTTTAGCGGCAGCCTGCGTTACAATAAGTGCATCCGGTTCTGCTTAAACGCATGATTCGTACAGAATATATATAATGCCCTTATAAAATAGGATAGGAAAATATGGAATTTAGCATAAATGCGGAACAATTGCAGCCGCAAAACAACAGTTCTTTACTATTTGTGTATTGCAAAGAAAGCAAACCAGAACAACATCTGGCTAATACTTTGTTAACTCAATTACAACAGCAGCAAAAGGATTTTATTGCGACACACACCGTAAAAGATGAATTTTTACAGGCTTTAGCTGTAGTAAATATCGATAAAGATGATTATGCCAGTATCCAGAAACTGGCCGCAAAAGCTGCCAGCTGGTCCAAAGAGCAATCATCACTCAATATAGATTTAAGCAAATTACCGGAAATACTTGCCCAGAAATGGGTACAGGCTTTTACAATTGCTGTTGGCGAAGCGGTCTATTGCTTTGATAAATTCAAAAAAGATTCTAAGCCAGTTTTACTTGAAAAAATCAATTATCAAACTGTTCATCCTATCAATAACCACCTTAGCAAGGCCGAAGCTATCATCTATGGTATGAATATCTGTAAAGACTTAGGCAATGCACCGGGAAATATCTGTACTCCGGCCTATTTGGCTTCTTCTGCTGCCAAGATTGCCAATGATTTAGGTGCCAGTGCAAGAATCATAAACGAAACCGAAATACAGGAAATGGGTATGAATGCTTTACTGTCTGTTGCACAGGGAAGCACGGCCGGAGCTTATCTTATTGAATTGCAATATCATGGAGCTTCGAACACCGAAGATAAGCCGGTAGTTTTGGTTGGCAAAGGTATTACTTTTGATTCTGGTGGTATTTCTCTTAAACCGGGTGCTGCCATGGATGAAATGAAATTTGATATGTGTGGTGCGGCTTCGGTTATTGGTACTTTTGCAGCTGCAGTAAAACTCAAACTACCATTAAACCTCGTTGCAATAATCCCAACTTGTGAAAATATGCCTTCAGGCAATGCTGTTAAACCAGGCGATATTGTTCAGGCTATGAATGGTTTAAATATTGAGGTTTTAAACACTGATGCAGAAGGCAGACTAATATTATGTGATGCACTTACCTATGCTGAACGCTTCCAGCCTAAAGCAGTAATCGATGTTGCTACCCTTACTGGTGCCTGTATCATCGCTTTAGGACATGTTGCACAAGGTGTATTAGGTAACAATCAGCAATTAATCGATCAGTTATTACAGGCAGCAGACAGTATTAATGATAAAACATGGCAACTACCATTATTTGAGGAATACAAAGAACAATTAAAATCCAACTTTGCTGATTTACAAAATATTGGCGGTCGTCCTGCGGGAACGATTACGGCTGCTGCTTTTCTCTCATACTTTACTGAATCTTACTGCTGGGCACATCTTGATATTGCCGGTACGGCATGGAATTCCGGCAATAATAAAGGTGCGACAGGTCGTCCTGTTCCGCTTCTGCTTGAGTATCTGATTCAGCAATCCTGAGAAAAAAGATATGGCCACAACTACTTTTTATACTCACATTACTGACCCCGTTTCATTTACATGCCGGCTGACGCAAAAGGTATTTAAAAGTGGTTCAAATATTTTGATTTGGTGTGATGATGTAAGCCGTGTTAATCAACTGGATCATGCTTTATGGTCATTTCAACCTGCAAGTTTTATTCCACATGAAATCTGGTCGCCACAACAGGTTCAACCAATTGGTTTACAAGCAGTATTACTGGCTTATGGCGAGGATTTACCAGTAATAGAAAAAGATTATGTTGTTATTAATCTGGCGGATGCTTACTGGTGTAATGCCCCCCGGAAACCAGAGCGAGTATTAGAACTGGTAAGTAATGATCTGGATGAAATTGCAGCTGCACGGCAACGTTTTCGCACTTATCGGAGTGCCGGATTTAAAGTTGAGCATTTTGATATGCGTATGCAAAACTAAAAGTAGCAGTTATCAAAAAAGCGGGTTATCAGTTAACCCGCTTTCTTTTATGATTTTTATCTCATCAATTTTTCAACAATATGTGCTAAAGGTGTATCAGTAACCGGTTGCGGAAGCATATTTTGCAAGGTACGGCTATCCAGAATACCAAACTCAGGTCTTCTAGCAGCTGACTGGTAATCAGCTGTGGCAATACGCTCTACCTTAACCTGATTATACCTTTCGTCAATTTTTGCCGCTTCAGTAAATATACGCTGAGCAAATTCTGCCCAACTCATCTGCTGACTTCCCGCAAAATGTAATAAACCGCGCGGAGAATGAGGTAATGCTGCAAGGCGTATAATGGTTTCAGCCAAGTCACCGGCATAGGTAGGACAACCAATCTGATCATCAACAACCCGAATATTGGGTGTTTCCAATCCTTTTTGTAACATAATTTTCACAAAATTATGTCCGTATTCACTATATACCCATGAAGTACGAATAACCACAGCATCTACATGAGCATTTAAAGCCAACAGTTCACCCGCCAGTTTACTATGCCCATATACATTCAAAGGGTTAGGTGCCATATTTTCCGTGAGAATGACATGATGATGACCATCAAATACCTGCTCAGTCGATATATGAATCAGACGTGCACCAATGGAATGCGCAGCCTGAGCCAGATTCAGTGTTCCTGTTGCATTTACAGCAAAAGCTCTGTCTATATCTGCTTCCGCAGCATCAACTTTGGTATACCCTGCCGCATTAATAATCACATCCGGTTCAAAAGTTTTCACCATATTAAGCACATTATGTGCATCAGTAATATTCAGTGTCTGAGAATCACTGGCAATCAGCTCCCAGCTTTCCGGTAATCTGTCTCTTAAACAGCTACCTACCTGACCTTTTGAACCTGTTAATAAAATACGCATGGCGAAACCTTTTATTTTAAATTGCCAATAGAAAAATGAATATATTTACAACGATAATGTTAAATCACGTTTAAAAATTATGCTTACATAAAATAAGCTTATTGTTACATATTGAAAGTTTATTTTCAGCACTAAACATTTTTACTCATAAGAATTGATTAGATATGCAGCTAACTATGCATCTGAAGCAGCTTTACCTACTAACCATTCGGCACTTTCACGATGACGCAATAACCAGCGACAGTCCTGACCTAAAACTTTTACATCAACAGTCTGCCATTTCTGCTCTGTTAAAGCATTTGGATTTTCCGATATTTCAATAGCATTGCGCGCATTAGCTCCGAGTATTTTGGGAGCCTGATAGTAAATGATTTCATCAACTGCATCAGCTGTCAGCAATGCTGAATTCAATATAGAACCTGCCTCCACCAATATCGAACCAATATCACGTTTAGCCAGAATTGCCCAAAGTTTTTGTAAATCAATCTGCCCTCGCAAATTTGCAGGTACTGTAAGAATAGAAACATGCGGATAAGATGCAAAAATGGCTTTTTTAGCGCTATCTGTGACAGTAGTAATGATCAGTGTAGGACTTTTAGTGTCCTGAATTACCTGATATTCAGGTGTAAGACGTAAGCGGCTATCCAGAATAATACGCAACGGTTGTCTTAATGTCGAAAAACGACGTACATTTAACAGAGGATCATCTGCCAATATAGTATTAACACCAGTTAATATGGCACAACTTTCAGCACGTAATGTCTGCACATCATCACGCGCTGCCTCTCCAGTAATCCACTGGCTTAAACCATTACTTAGAGCTGTCTTACTATCCAGACTAGCTGCTATCTTCAATCTGATATAAGGTTTATTTCTTTCCTGTCTGGATAAAAAACCAGAATTCAGTTCACGCGCCTGTTGTGCAAACAAACCACTGTCGACTTGTATACCTGCCTTTTGCAGCATGTGTAACCCATTACCTTTTACCAATGGATTTGGATCGCTCATAGCAACAACAACACGCTTAATATGAGCATCAATCAATGCCTGAGCACATGGTCCTGTCCGGCCTGTATGACTGCATGGTTCCAAGGTTACATAGGCAGTAGCAGCCTTTGCCAGATATCCGGCCTGATGTAATGCGTGTATTTCCGCATGAGGCTGTCCTGCACAGACATGAAATCCCTGACCCACAATTTGTTCGCCATGAGTAATAACACAGCCTACTCGCGGGTTAGGACTGGTAGAAAACCGCCCTTGCCAAGCTAGCTCAAGGGCGGTTTGCATAAATTTCGCATCAAGCTCAGAAAAGCTCATTTTTTAATTATTCTGTACATTTATGGTTTTTAAAGTACCAGCAAGTGCATTATAGTCGGCACTCTCACTGCTGGCGCATACTGAATAAAGATTATTATCCACAATCAGTGCAACACAGCTTTCATTTAGCAATGTACCATTTTGCTGATGACTGAAACGATAATTCATACGGTTTACAGTAGCAACACCTACTTTGATATTACTGATACTACTATTATGCTCGAGACTGTCAGCCAGATTTTTAAAATATTCATCTGGTTTAATTTTTAATGTACCTAAGTTATTTACTGCCAAAGTGATATTACTACTGTCATCATGCTGTAATAAAGTAAGATTATTTAATTCTGCCGGATCTACCCAGTCTGTTGCACTATCCAGTACATCAGCAAAATCTCCGTCTACTACTATACTGAGTTTACTGTCTTTACTGGTCAGAGTTTGAGTAGCAGCAGGTTCATCAGCAGATGCAGCACTATTACTGGCAGTCTGAGTATCGCTTGCATCCATAGTTACAGAAGTATCCTGTTTGGTACAAGCAGATAAGCCCAATAAAAATAGTATTACACACAACCCTATACGAGATTTCAACATGATATATTTAAGCTTTCATGACAAGGCATAATAGTTACAAAGTATAACAAGAATTAGCGCCGAATGCAGCGAACAAAACAACACTCTTCTCAAGGGCTGATATGACTAATTCGTATTTTTTAAAGTAGCAATTAATTGAGTAAACTCCGAAACATCGTGAAAACTTTTATATACAGAAGCAAAGCGCACATAAGCAACTTCATCCAGCTTAGCCAGTAAACTCAAGACCATATCTCCTATCATCTGACTGGGAACTTCTTTAACCCCCATGTGATAAAGATTAGTTTCTATTTCTGCCACTGCATTTTCAATACTTTCCCGATCCATTGGCCGTTTATGTAATGCCCTGCTGATACTGGTATACAATTTAGCCGGATCAAACAAAACTTTTTCTCCGGTACGTTTGATAATTAATGGCATCCGCATTTCAACTACTTCGAACGTACTAAACCGACAATCACAAGCCAGACAGCGACGACGTCGGCGAATACTATTATTACCCTCGCTCAGACGTGTATCAATTACCTGTGTATTGTTATGCTGGCAAAAAGGACATTTCATATAAATACAAAATAAATATTAAACTGAATAGCTATTGTGGCAGGCAGTACCACTGCTGGCAAGCTTCTTTGTTCTGTAAATTCAAATGATTTAATCAATTATAGATAACTTATCCACCTGTACACAAAATTCAGCGCAAAACTTTAGGTAAAATATGGGGATAACTACAATATAATATTGATTTATATTGATTATTTTTTATTGATTAAAAAATAGGCACATTATAATTATTGGATAATCCAACACACTCAAAAAAAGAGAAATAGAAATTTACTATCAACAATTTAGTTAAACAAACAATTTATAAAAATAAATTTAATAATTATTCAAACCATTAATTTTAAATTTTCATTTTCTGTATTAAGTATTAAATATTGTTTATAGCACATCACTCAATTAAATATTTGCGCATCAGTAAGCAGTTAACGGTAACTTCACGATTGAGTGGCAATGCACATTCACCTAATGAAGTATAACCATTAATTTCATAAAATTTTACGGAATTAAGCGATGCATAGAGCTTCAGCATACCCAGCCCTGCACGACTGGCAACATCTTCAGCACGCTGCAACAAAGCAGTTCCCAAACCCTGATTATGTACGAAAGGATGGATATATAAAGCATCCAGTTGAGCTTCTACTAAATCCATCTGAAAAAAGCCTTGTATATGGCCTTTATAATCAACCACCCATAAAGCTTTATTAGCATCTGCCAGCGTATGCAAATAGCTTTGTATATTTAATAATGACAACCATGCTTTCAATACTGTTTCATCATATTTACGTGCACAGGTATACTGAACAGCATAGCGATGAGCATTATAAATATCTTCACAGTCTTCCGGTCTCGCAGGACGTAAATAAGTAATAATACTCATATGATCTTTAACCAATATGACAATGCATCAATTTATCAAAATAAGTCAGAGATTTTATATCACTTAAACATAATTAAGCAAAACAACATCTTTTATTCAACACATGCTGGTGTTAGCATGTACAAATAAACCACACAAATATATGGAATAACATCATGAATCTAAAAACTATTTATTTAGCTGGCGGCTGCTTCTGGGGTATGGAAGGCTATTTTAAGCGTTTAAATGGCGTGATTGAAACCGAGGCCGGATATGCCAACGGTCATACTGATAATCCAAGCTATGAAGAAGTATGCAATCAAGACACAGGCCATGCTGAAACGATAAAGGTTAAATATGATGCAGATATCATCTCTTTAACTGATATCCTGCGGCATTTTTTCCGGATTGTAGACCCTACTACCCTAAATCGTCAGGCACACGATACAGGCACCCAGTACCGCAGCGGTATTTACTATACAGATCCGGCTGACCATGATGTCATTCAGGCAATGATTAAAGCTGAACAAGGGCGTTATACTGCACCTATCGTAGTAGAAGACTTGCCTTTACAACAATTTTTCCCCGCTGAAGAATATCATCAGGATTATCTGGACAAAAATCCACAAGGCTACTGTCATATTGATTTACGAAAAGCCCGAGAGCCTCTGCCTGAATTGCCACCATCGCAGACTTCCACAACATTATATGATGCAAATGCTTTCCACAAACCTGATGCAGCCACTTTACACCAGCAACTGAGTGAAGAAGCTTATCAAATTACTCAGAATGCAGGCACTGAGCGTCCGTATAGTCATCCGTATGATGAACTGTTTGTCCCTGGGATTTATGTAGATATTGTCAGTGGAGAGCCACTTTTCAGCTCACGGGATAAATTTAATTCCGGTTGCGGCTGGCCGGCATTCAGTCAGCCAATACAATCCGAAGCAGTGAGTAAACATGAAGATAACAGTCATGGCATGCAGCGAACAGAAGTGCGTAGTCAGCATGCAGACTCACATTTAGGACATGTATTTAAAGATGGTCCACAAGATCGCGGTGGATTACGTTATTGCATCAACGGAGCAAGTTTACGGTTTATTCCCTATGAAGAGATGGATGCAGCCGGCTATGCTGCCTATAAAGACATGGTGAAGTAACTTCCTCAGCATCGGACAGGATATATAAACTATCTTTGCTGTCCGATGCTGTAGTTTCCAATAGTATAAATTACTATCAAAACATAACTAATAATTAAATATTTAAATAAAAATATAAAATTATCACAACAATTTATCCCGAGATACATTCATTAATCAATAATAAAAAATCACCTTAAAGCGCTCAAAGCGGTATCATATAAGCAACCAAATCATAACTTGTCAGGGACACCCCGTTATGCCATGGAATTTTCCGATATTGCTCACTTGGTTGCGTATCCTTATCATTCCAATATTTACTTTATTATTTTATTTGCCAGCAGACTGGATTAGTGATCGCCAGATCATTAACTGGCTTGCAGCAGGCTTTTTTGCCGTAGCTGCAATAACTGACTGGTTTGATGGTTATCTGGCACGTCGTTGGAAACAAACATCTAATTTTGGTGCTTTTCTTGACCCGGTTGCGGATAAACTAATGGTAGCTGTTGCTCTGATATTACTTGTAGCAACCGGCCGCACCTATGCCATATTTGCCATGATTATCATCGGTCGTGAAATTACCATTTCTGCTTTACGGGAATGGATGGCTCAGCTTGGCAAACGAAATAGTGTTGCCGTAGCCAAATTGGGAAAATTTAAAACCGCGGCACAAATGGCAGCTATTTTTCTTTTACTACTCACTTCCCCACCATTAGCAGAACCCAATTTGTTATGGATATTTGGAAATATTCTTATGCTTATAGCCTGTATCCTTACTATCTGGTCAATGCTGTATTATTTAAAGATGGCAACGAAAGAATTTAAATCCTAAAAAATCATAGTGAAAGCAAAAAATACTTCATCAGATGTATTAATAATCTTGACACATTTTTTTTCATCGATATAATGTTGCTTCTTCATTCAGTACGAATGAACAACGCGGGAATAGCTCAGTTGGTAGAGCGCAACCTTGCCAAGGTTGAGGTCGCGAGTTCGAGACTCGTTTCCCGCTCCAAAAAAACATGCTCACATGTATAAAGTGAATTTGCGGGAATAGCTCAGTTGGTAGAGCGCAACCTTGCCAAGGTTGAGGTCGCGAGTTCGAGACTCGTTTCCCGCTCCAAAAAACATGCTCACATGTATAAAGTGAATTTGCGGGAATAGCTCAGTTGGTAGAGCGCAACCTTGCCAAGGTTGAGGTCGCGAGTTCGAGACTCGTTTCCCGCTCCAAGTTTGATGTATTAGTTGCTCTACCCGATTGAGTAAATATATAAGGCGGGATGGCAGAGTGGTCATGCAGCGGACTGCAAATCCGTGTACGCCGGTTCGATTCCGACTCCCGCCTCCAGATTATATTAGAGTTTCATGGCGGGGTGGCAGAGTGACTATGCCACAGTGTGCAAAGCTGTGCAGGCCGGTTTAAATCCGTGCCCCCGCCTCCATACAGCACACAAATATGCACAAAAGTGCATTAAAAACTACCCGCCCGGGTGGTGAAATTGGTAGACACAACGGACTTAAAATCCGTCGGCTCTTAAAACGGCCGTGCCGGTTCGATTCCGGCTCCGGGCACCATTTATTGAATCCAGATACACTTAAATGTATCTGGATTCATTACATTTATATTTTAAGAAATACACACTTGTATATTTTGCTTCTTCAACTGCTCTGTGACATACAAACATTAAATTGATACCTGAAATTCTATTGATGATTTTCTACCTCTTACATATACTCCTATACATAAAGAACATGCTCTAACATATTTTATAAAATTTAGAAAAGCAGTAATCAAACTATACTTAGTATTTTTAATAACCATGCATTTTAAAAAACATGAATTTAAAGCTGGGTGAAGTGTATAGAACTTTAAAACAGGCACTGAATTCGAAGTAGCTAATACCTTAGGCATGCGCAGCCAATAGCAAAACTGATAAAGAACTACAGAGATAAAAAGCCAGCAAATTTATCAAATTTATATTGGTAACAATGAAATTAGCGAAATTCCAATGTTAGATAAATGTTTTATTCAATACTACTATCGTATAAAGCAAAATTTTTCATACAAATCTATATTCTCAATTATGATTAGCTATAAATTGAAATATAAATTGAGAATATAAAAATAATTTCATTATTGCTTAATCCAGTCATTATTACTCTATCTTTAGCAACAAATCTTTATTATTAAATCATAAACCCATTGCTTCCCGAATCATTCTTTTTTTAATTAAGCTTGAATAATTCACCAGATTCAATCCCTGATTACGAACCCAGCCAATGGCAGGAAAATAGTCATTGGCAAATAATTTGAATAAACCATCACAACTATATTGCATCAGCCGTACTGCTAATAATCTTGATCGCTGATACTGTCTGAGAATAGACCACGTACCCGAATCACTGGCATTTGTCAGTAAGTTACTGAGACATTGCACATCTGCAAAACCCAGATTTACGCCTTGTCCGGCCAATGGATGAATAGTATGAGCTGCATCCCCAATCAGAGCAATTCTTTGGCTAACAATTTTTTTAGGCTGTCGCATTATCAGGTCAAAGTTGAACACAGAAGTGGTTAGTGTTAGTTCACCTAACTTTTGATTACCTGCCAAAGCAACTTCCCGTACAAAACTTTCTTTATCCAGCTTCGTCAGACTTTCTGGGTCAGATGTCGACCATACGATAGAAATCTGCTGCTGTGGTAAAGGTAAATAAGCAAGAATATCACTACCACGAAACCACTGATAAGCACATCCATTATGTGGTTTTTCCGTGTTGAAATTAGCAACAATACCTTGTTGCTGATATGGAGAAGCGGTTACTTCAATGCCAACCTGCTCACGCAACCAAGAATTAGCTCCATCCGCACCAACAACTAGCTGACTGCAATAGGTTTGACCATTTTCCAGAGTTATCTTTGCCGACCATACATCGGTAATCACCGATTGAGGACAACTACTGATTATTGCTATCCCCTCTTGCTCCAATGCTAGCCACAATTTTGCCAGTAAATAGCGGTTTTCAACCATAGAATTTAAACAAGGTACATTTACACTGGAGGCGTCAAAACTAATGCATCCATTACCATCACCATAAACTTCCATATGGCTTACTTTTTGTACTCTTTCTTCCGGCCAAACGCCTAAACTATTTAAAAATTGCTGATTAGTCGGACTAATGGCATAAATACGGGCATCCCAAGACTGAGAGAGACTGAGCAAATCTGTTTGAGGTGGCTTTTTTTCAATGATAAGAATCTTTTTACCTTGCTGTTGTAAAGCTAAAGCCAAAGTTGCACCAACCAACCCTCCCCCTAGAATAATGACATCAAAATCATATTGTGTGTTCATGCTCATTTTGCTTTCCATATTGTTTAAACAATAGTATTTATTCTAGATATCGGGATGCGGAGTTACTCCAAAAACCAGTTGTCTGATAAACTTATGCTTCAAAGCAGGCACTGATCCCAAAATACTCATACCCATACTTTGTCCATATGCCAGCCCACTATGAGCATGATCAAACAGTTGTACCAGAATATGCGTAAAGCCTACAACTGCACGAGCATCATAAGCACGTATTCGTGCATATTTTCCGGCTAAAGAATTATCATTAAGAGTAATCTTATCTGTCTTACCAAATATTGCACTTAACATTTCGGCATCACGAACACCGAGATTCAATCCTTGTGCAGCAACCGGATGCATAGTTTGGGCGGCATTTCCAATGCAAATTACTCTCTGACTATATACCTGGTTAAGCTGACGTAATTTCAACGGAAAAGTTGCCGGAGTTCCCATTTGCTCTAAATGACCTAATCGTTCTCCCATTACAGACTGTAACTGCTGATTAAATTTTTCTACATTCCACTGCTCTCGTTGCAGTGCTTCTTCATGAGTACATGTCCAGACCAGTCGAAAATCATTTCTATAAGGTAATAAAGCAAGTGGTCCATTTTCAGTAAAACGTTCATAGGCAATAGCATGATTGCCTGCCTCGAACTTTAGAGTATTAACTAAAGCCAGCTGCCGGTAATCATGAGTGTGTACTTTTATATTCGGCAAGCCGGCAGCCAGTTCACCTCCTTCTGCCAGAATCAGCCATTGTGCAGTTAAGTTAAGCCTTCGTTGCTGATAAAAACACTGTGCTGAAGCCCAATGAGTTGTACTTTGTACCTGTTCAACAGTTGTTTGCCATTGCACAGGTACATTATTTTTTTGTAATGCTGTTTCACAAGCCTGTAATAATCTGACGTAATCAATCGTCGCTCCAAGATAAGGTAATCCTATATCCTGTGCTGACATCAGTACACGACCAAAATGATGCTGCCGTGAAACATGTACCTGCCGGATAAAAGTCAAAATTTCATCAGGCAGATATATTCCGGCCTGCCGGAAAGTCTGGATACTATGATATGACAAAGCAAGAGTACGCTGATCATTCAGATTACTGTCAGCAGCTCTGGCCTCCAGTAATAAAACCGATTGATTCTGCTGTTTTAACAACAAAGCAGTAAGCATGCCAACAGGGCCTGCACCGATAATAATAAACGGATAATGTGATAATGGCTGCATAAGCAGTACTCTTAATCAAGACAGTCAAATTCTAACGTAATTTATCCATATAGAAACATAAATCTTATTTACCTGTCAGATTAAATAAAATTCTGGCTAAATTAATATGTAATTCTTTTTTCAAGCACTAAAGTTCAACTCCACCTTCTTCAGCCTGATAATAAAATAAATATTACTCTTTTACTTAATAGTTTATAAATTGATAAAATTTATTTCGACAGACACAATTATTAGATCAAAAAAATATGCAAAATAAAACACCATTGTAAAAATGGTGCTTTATATGGTTTCAATGTTTCTGTTTATGCTTTTTTTCGCATCAACACACCACCAATCAGTATTGCCAACAACTGTACACTAATTAGTACAACAGCAGTCATAAACCACCCTCCACTCTCAAAGGCATGACCACATAATAATGAGCCGGCAAAACCGCCTGCATAATAGCACATGTAATACAGACCGGAAGCCAGTGAACGGCCTTCTGTTACATTGGCAGAGATATAGGTAATAGTAGACGATTGAGTAATAAAAATACCGCTACTCATAATAGCCAGTGCCAGTACAATAACCCATAACGGATGCATCAGGGTTATCAGCACACCAAAAATGGATAAACTCATAGCTATTAATACAGTTAGATTGGTACCAAATTTGACAATTAACCGAGCTGATAATGGAGTAATAATCATACCAATCAGATATACGGCAAAAATATTAGCTAATTGTGAACTGCTTAGATTATATGGCGGCTGATCAAGATACAAATTGATATAGGTAAAACAACCAACCAGAGAAAACAGAACACAAAAACCCAATGCACAAGCTGCAAGAATATACCGGTTATGTAAATGATGCCATAAGGTTATTAATGCTGTTGAAATCTGTGGTTTAGCCTCGAATTTTTGCGATGCAGGAAGATTTTTCCATACCAGAACCGCTCCAGATATACTGATAATACCCATTATTAAGAAAGCATGACGCCAGCCCATAAAGTCTGTGAGGTATCCCATCAGAAACCGGCCAAGGAAACCACCCAATACCGTACCAGAAACATAAAAGCTCATCAGTTTGATACGTGTATTACCAGAAAATTCTTCACCTAAATAAGCCAGTAAAACGACAGTTATGCCGGGTACTGCAACACCCTGAGCAAAGCGCAACCACCATAGCCAATTGATACTGTGCACAAAAGACAATGCTAAAGTAGGAATAGCAATAAAAAAAACCGAACCTACAATAAAAGCTTTGCGTCCGAAAGCATCTGAAATCATTCCTAAAAACGGAGACGTTAATGCGACAGCCAAAATTGTCGCTCCTACAGTTGAACCTATTGCAGCAGCACTGGCATGGAACTCCTGCATCAATACAGGTAACACTGACTGAATAGCGTAAACCTGAATAAAAGCCAGAGCACCGGTAATCAGCACTGTTATAATTAAGGCCAGATTCAGTTTTGGAGTGATTGAAGGTGTAAGTGGTTTACTCATTATAATGCAAACTATTTATTAGAATTATCTGAATAACATATAATAATTAATCTGATTATTTCAAATAATGGTTAAACAAAATATTTTAAAATTTGTTATATTATGTATTTTATTTATTATACCTCTCAATGTAATTATAGCTTTTCAGATTTGCAGTAATTTAAACTTCTGGATAATATCACTTTATTCTTTATATAGTTATTATTAATTATTAATTTCTTAAAAAATAAACCGTTAATAAATTGAGTTTATACGCTTACAAAAATATGAATAAATATTACCTATATAAAAATATTTATATCAATCAACTAATTAAACAATATCATTTTATTTATTGCATTTAATGGTTATTATCCGTGTAAACTTCAATTAGCAATAATATACAGATATTACAACTTTAAACTGAATAATATATTTCAAGAAAGTAGAATAGTATCAACATTTTTTATAGTAATAAGGGAATTAGATATTTAAAAAGCATTTGGAATAACTAGTATTAATTTTAAATTAATGTCAAAATAAAATAAATTTGTGTAATTAAGTGCAATCTTATAAATTGTATAAACTTCAACTTTAATTTATTATCGCCGCCTGTTTCATCGCTGCGACAATAATCCTCAGGATCCTTGTATCATGGCAATAAGTTTTTTAGATAAAACCGACCTGAAAATCCTGCAAGTTTTACAAGATAATGGTCGTCTTACTAATGTTGAGCTATCCGAGCGAGTAGCTTTATCACCATCGCCATGTCTGCGCCGGTTAAAGCAGCTTGAAGAATCGGGGATTATTCGCCGTTATGCAGCTCTTCTGGACCCTTATCATGTAGAACTGGGTTTGCAGGCATTTATTCGGGTTAGAGTTAATAAAAGTAAACAATCCCGTGATGAGTTTACTCTTGCTGTTCAAAGCTGGCCTCAGGTGCTTAATTGTTTTGCACTCACCGGGGAGTCTGATTACATTCTTCAGGCTTTTTTCTCAGATATGAATGCTTTTTCGCACTTCGTACTGGAAACTTTACTGGCAACTCCGGGAGTGGAAGATGCCAAATCCAGCTTTGTACTGAAAGAGATTAAAACAACTACTTCGTTACCGCTGGAACATTTAAATGTAGGCTAAAAAACTCAAAATTAGTTTTAATAAACTAATAGTAAAGAATGTTTTAATTGTTTAAGAATTCATGCTACGCTTGAGCGTCTGTTATCTACATAGATAAATACATATGTCTGTCATTTATAATCAGGATGAAGAAATTATTGCTATTTGCCGCCACTGGCTGGAACAGGCAGTAATCGGACTTAATCTTTGCCCTTTTGCCAGAAAACCTTACAATTTAAAAAGATTGCGGTTTAGCATAAGCCATGCCAGACATCTTGATGCATTTCTGGAATTCATAGAGCAGGAAATTCAGTTGTTGTTACAAACGCCGGCACACGAAACAGAAACCACTTTAATTGTCGAACCTTCATTATTTACAGATTTTGAGACGTTTCTGGATACTGTAACTTTAGCAGAAGATGTACTTCAGGAGATTGGAGCAAATGGCATCATACAAATAGCCCCTTTTCATCCTGAATTTCAGTTTGCTGATGAACCTAAGGATGATATCAGTAACTATACTAATCGCAGTCCCTATCCTATTTTACACTTGATACGTGAAAGTAGTATTGATCAAGCGATTGCGGCATTTCCTGATGCTGCAACCATATATGAACGTAACAAAGCATTGTTACGGGAAATGGGAATGGAAGGCTGGACAAAATTAGCAATCGAATACCCGTTGCAAAAATCAAAATAAATTAATCTTAAACTTCATATCAAATTATAAAATTCGAATCTTTCCTCTGAACTATCATGCTAAATCTTTTATTAATAGCTCACTTTTTATCGAGTTTACTTTTTAACACCATACGAAATTATTGTTAAAATCTCTATTTGCTTAAATAGTAAACTATCAAGAATGACGCCAGTTAACCCTTCTGTTGAACAGTTTGCCTTTTCTTTATTAAAGCAAGGCAATCGAATACTGCAATTAATATTTTTATTTATCGTTAGTTTATTACCATTTCCTGTACTGGCTGCCGGCTTACCTGCCCATGAATTGAGTTTATGGTGGTGCTTTCCTTTTATCGGTTTGCTTTTGTCTATAGCTTTGTGTCCGATATTGATACCTAAAACATGGCATAGTCATAGTGGAAAAATTATCGGTGTATGGTGTGCTGCATTTCTGATACCTCTGAGCTGCTACTATAATGTTTCAGCTGGTTTATCTATTACCATACATGCATTGTTACAGGAATATATTCCATTTATGCTTTTACTACTGGCTTTATATACACTTTCCGGTGGTATTCTTATTCAGCATAATGGTAATGGCAGTGTAAAACTCAATGTACTGATTCTGGCAGCAGGTACACTTCTGGCCGGAATCATGGGTACAACTGGTGCTGCCATGCTATTTATCCACCCTTTATTGCGGGCCAATGCTCAGCGACGCCATCGAACTCATCTTGTGGTATTTTTTATTTTTCTAGTGGCCAATATCGGTGGCGGATTAACCCCGCTTGGAGACCCGCCATTATTTCTGGGTTTTCTGAAAGGTGTTGGTTTTCAGTGGACATTCGTTCACATGCTTTTACCCGTAATTATCAA
Organism: Snodgrassella sp. W8135; assembly: GCF_016101225.1. Classification (NCBI taxonomy): domain Bacteria; kingdom Pseudomonadati; phylum Pseudomonadota; class Betaproteobacteria; order Neisseriales; family Neisseriaceae; genus Snodgrassella; species Snodgrassella sp. W8135. The sequence continues at coordinate 589,017 of NZ_JACFQX010000001.1, read as the reverse complement.
TACTCTGATTTTACTATTTATTTTCTTTTGTATTGATTACTATTTATGGCAACGTGAAATTATTACCAATGATAAAGTTCAGAACAGTATTTCTTCATGGTCTATTCAGGGTAAAGCCAACTTATTGTTATTATTTGCAGTTACTGGAGTAATATTGGTTTCTGGATTATGTAAAAATTTACCGGTATGGAATATTTACGGAATTGAAACCAGTTTAGTTGCATGGATACGTGATGGTTTACTGCTCATCATTACTTTATGCTCGCTAAAATTAACACCAACGAAATTACGCAGACAAAATGACTTTAACTGGGCACCTATGGTTGAAGTAGGTAAATTATTTATCGGAATTTTCATAACTATTGCTCCTGTAATGGCTATATTACAACTCGGACAGTCAGGAAGTTTCCGAATACTGATAAATTTAATTGAGCAAAATGGAGAACCAGTAAATACTCTCTATTTCTGGCTAAGTGGTTTATTATCCGGCTTCCTGGATAATGCGCCTACCTATCTGGTGTTTTTCAATCTTGCAGGAGGTGATGGGGCTTTACTAATGCAACATTTACCTTCTACATTAATGGCGGTTTCTATGGGTTCAGTATTCATGGGGGCACTCAGTTATATTGGTAATGCTCCTAATCTCATGGTTAAATCTATTGCCGAGCAACACCGAATTACTATGCCAAGCTTTTTTGGCTACATGGGTTGGTCTGTTACTCTGCTTATTCCGGTTTTTTTACTGGATACTTTATTGTTTTTTTAACTTATCGGAATGCCGGCCATTAAGGTTTACTTAGTTATGCAATTATTGAAATACCTGCAAGCACAAGGTTTGGGCAGTCGCAAGCAATGTCAGGCATTAATTGACGACGATGCCGTACGAATTAATGATACGCTCTGTAATCATGCTCAAATGGATATCGACCCGAAAGCGGTAAGCAGTTTATATATTGATGACGTGAGTCTGATTCCAGTACCTCTTCCTTATTTTTATATTCTGCTCAATAAACCCGCTGATTATGAAACTTCGCATAAACCACAATTTTATCCGAGTGTTTTTAGTTTATTACCAGAGCCATTGCGTCATCTGGACATGCAGGCTGTAGGCAGGTTGGATGCAGATACAACCGGCGTATTAATCCTGACTAACGATGGTCAGTTTAATCACCGTTGCACGTCACCAAAACATAAACTTCCAAAAATTTATCGTGTTAGTTTGAAGCATGCTGCAGACGAAAAACTATGTATTATTTTAAAAAACGGGGTCTTGTTACACGATGATAACGAAACGGTAACTGCACAGGCCGCTGAGTTAATTGATCCGCATACCTTACAGCTTACCATTACTTCAGGTAAATACCACCAGGTAAAACGGATGATAGCTGCAGCCGGCAATCGTGTTACTGCCTTGCATCGCAGTGCTTTCGGACTATGGCAGACTGAAGATTTACCTGCTGGCGGATGGCGTTTTTTTCAACCTGAGTCCGGCTTAATGTAACATGCTTAATACAGATATTATTTTCCAACTAATCAATATTATCGGAACAGTCGCTTTTGCCGTATCAGGTTATCTGGTTGGTTTTCGCAAAAGACTTGATATTCTCGGGGTGGTCATTGTAGCTTTACTTACTGCGGTAGGCGGCGGCATGATGCGTGATGCATTGGTCGGTCATATTCCTATGATTTTTAAAAGTAATACAGCATTGTGGACTATTTTTATTACATTAGTAATATCATGGGTGTGCCATTTACAATATCATCGTCATCGTGTACTTGCGGTATGGTTTGTTGTTGCAGATGCTCTTGGGCTGGCAGCATTCAGTCTGACTGGTGCACAAGTTGGTCTGGATCTTGAATTAAACTGGTTTGGTGTAATTACACTGGCATTTGTAACAGCTGTAGGTGGTGGGATACTGCGCGACATACTGGTAAACGAAGTACCCATTATTTTACGTAGTGATATTTACGGTACCATTGCTATTCTACTTGGCTTACTTCTGTGCCTGCTGGATCACTGGAAAATGGTTACACCATTAAGTATTAATTTGCTGTTTATTGGTGGTGTACTCAGCCGTTTACTCGCTTATCATTACAACATTACCCTGCCGGGATTTCAAAAGAAGAAAAATTACAAAATATAACAAAACTACAAGAACTTTCGCTGCAAAAAACAGTCTAAGTCATTAAGATGATGTTCATACGCAGTTACAAGCGTATAAATTAAAGATTTAAAATGGTTTTTCAGTATTCTCTTGTCGAAACATTATTTTGGCCCTCTGCTGCTTCTCCCCTTGGCACAGAGGGTTCTTTTTATCCGCAATTTTTATCAGTCATTTCTACCGATAGAAGAAGCTATTTTGTATATTTATAAATACAAACAAAATATTAGTTCTGATAAATTATCACTATTTTATTAATCTTCTTCTGAACTCATACTATGATTTAATGATAAATATTTTGATAACCCAATATGACTATCATTCTTTCATGCGCTACAATGCCGTCTTTTATTCGCAAAAGCAACCATAAAACCGTAAAAGAGATTAAATAATAACCATTTCTTTGCTTGAAATATTATTTTTCAGCGCTATGTACGGTAAAGTTAGTTTTAATATTATAGATAAGAAAGTATCCAAGTGATGGAAAATAGAAAATTACGTTATATTGCTTCTGCAGTTATTCTCAGCCTGACACTGAGTCCACTGGCTGAAGCCAAACGAGTTGGCGGTGGCGGTAACCGTGGAATGTCCCGCTCAAGTTACTCCAGCTCTTATTCTGGCTCATCCTACCAATCCAATCGCGGCAACTATGCAAACTCTTCTTCCAGCCGACTTGGCGGTGGCAATAATGCAGGTATGTCACGTTCCTACTCTAACTCCGGACGTAATGATTATCGCTCTGATAATCAGAACAATTATTCTGGTCAGACACAGCCGCGCGGTAGCAATACCGGTCGGGTAATTGGTGCGGGTGTAGCTGGTGCCGCTATTGGGGCACTTGCAGGTCATGCAATGGCTAATCATAACCAGCAACAAACCAATGCACCTGTGACAAATGCTGATGGTAATTATAGTGAGAATGCTACTGATAGTAATAATGCAGCCGCTACTCAATCTACCAATTCTGATCAGCCACAGGTACAGCAACAATCACAACCGGAACCTAAAAGTGGCTTTAGCTGGTTATGGTTACTTATTATTGTATTTGGTGGTGTTTATCTTTACCGTCGTTTTGCCGCTAAAAGGAATAATCAGTCAAATATACCTTATGCCGGAAATACCAAGCCTAATAATTTCACTTCATTAAACAATAATTGCAACAGTAGTAGTACCAATATTTTCGGACAAAATATTGGAAGCAATAATAATTTAATGACAAACAATTTATCTGGCATGGCAGACGGAAGTAATCTAGACGCATTTCTGCGTTTCGCACGCCAACGTTTTAATCATGTTCAGTCAATGAACAATGCCTCAAATCTGGAAGAAATCCGCCGTTACTTTACTTCAGATATGTTCGCAGATATCCGTAATGATATTATAAATAATCATGAAACTGCTGAATTCAGTAATCTTAATGCCGAACTGGTAGATAGCACTCAGGAAAATGGTCAGTATATTGCCAGTGTACGTTTTAGTGGATTAGTGAGTGAAGAGCTGGGTAGTGCACAGCAACCATTCAGTGAAGTATGGCATTTTGTTAAACCTATGGGTAGTCAGCAGGATTGGCTGATTGCAGGTATACAGCAGGATTAATTCTCACTTGCACATATTTAACTAGCAATTATATTTAAATATTAAAAAGCACTGAAATATCAGTGCTTTTTTTCAATCAAAACATTTTACGAATATTAATTCCGGTACTGAATGTACGTTTAGGTGATGGTTCAAAATATCGCTCATTACTATCATTGACAATCACAGATCCAGCATAACGGCGATTAAATATATTATCTATACGTGCATAGCTGCTTACTGTCCAGCCGCGATGAACCCATTCATAGCCGATATTCGCTGAAGCAAGAGCATAAGCAGGTGCATAATCACTGTTGCTGTCATTAACATATATTTTATCCATATAACGGATATCCATACCCCCCTGCCACCCTTGCTTAGGTTGCCATTGAAATCCTAAATAAAACTGGTTTTGAGCAACCCCCGGAATTTTATTACCTTTGCTAACAGCGGCTGCTTTACCTTGTGCTGCTATATCACTATCAAACTTTGCATCCACATAGGAATAACTCGCCTGAACTTGTAAATCCTGCCACAACTTCTTTTGCCAAGCTAATTCACTACCATATCTTTTCGTCCGGTCAGCATTACGAAACGTACTTCTGCCGCCAGATGAAACTGCTGAAACAATATCATTGTGAGTTTCAGTATGAAAAATTGTAGCTGTCAGTTGGCCCCACGGCTGTTCAAATTTTAGTCCTGCTTCGACTGTATCATTGCTAGAAGGCTTAAGATTACGATTAAAACCAGCCTGTCCATCCGGTCTGTATGCCATTTCAGTAAATGTCGGTGTTTCAAAACCTTTACCATAAGCAACATAGGCTGCTACCTGATTACTGAAGTTCCAGCCTAGTGAAATATCGGGCAACAGTTTATGGTATCGCATAGTACTACTATCATCACCATTAGCCAGATAATGATCACGTGTTCTGAAATGCACATTGCTATAGCGTAACCCGCCATCCAAATGCCATTCAGGTAAAAATTTCCACGAAAACTGAATATAAGGATCTAAATTCCATAAGGTATTATCCTCATCACGACGTAATTTTCCTTTAATCCCTAAATGCGCACCATCAAAATTATTATAGCCCTGTCGTTCCTCATTTTCCTTATCAAACGCCACACCTCCAATCAAAGTTAGATTAGGTATTGTATTTGTATTCAGCCAGCGAATATCGGTTCCATAATAATGACGGGTAAAATCGATAACACCTCCGGCATGTTTAGGAGCTGTCTGAGCTTTGACCGGAATTGACTGGTACTGCACAACGTGACGCCGGCCAGCATACGCCATAGCATATAAACTGTTATGTTCATTGATTGATTTATCCCACGTCAGACCGGTCTGACTCTGGTCAATTTCTTTACGCATATTATAATCTCTGACATTCTGAGCTACCTGACGCGGATTTTCTTGCCACTGTTTACGTGTCAGTCCTCCGGGATCAGCAGCACGGATACGAACCTGATTAAGTACCCAATTCAATGTACTGCCATCATTTAAATCCCAAGTAAATTTTGCGTTATTGAGGACTTTTCTTGCGTCGCTATGTTCCCTGTAACCATTGGTATCAAAGTAACTTGAACTTATATTATATGCCGGTAAACTCGCCGCTTTACTTCCGCCTTGTAACTGAAATGAAGTTTGCTGCTTAGCAAAACGCGCTGTGTTAAAACCAACACTGACACTCGGATTACCTGTACCCTCACGGGTTGTCGCGAGAATAGTTCCTCCAGAAGAGTTACCATATAAAGAAGAAAAAGGTCCGCCAAGTACCTCAATTTTCTCCAGAGAATTTAAATCAATATTGGATGTCTGCCCCTGTCCATCAGGCATAGAAGACGGAATTCCATCAACATAAATCCTGATTCCGCGAACGCCGAATGTCGAACGGGCACCAAAACCTCTCATGGATATTTGCATATCCTGAGCATAATTTTCTCTTTCGAGAGCTTGTAAACCCGGAATAGCTTTCAAAGCGTCAGAGATATTAGTTTTAGGCGTATTTTTGAGTGTATTTGCATTTACAGTATAAACAGAAGCTGTAGTATCCAGCCATTTTGAATTAGTGCGTAAAGCAGTGACTTCGATATCCGGCAAATCTGCTTCATCATTTTTATCATTGGCATAAGCCATAAATGGCAGTGCTGTCAGTGACAGAGCTAATATTTTCAGATGTGTATGTATCATAACTACTATTCTTAAAATTAAAAATATTAATATAAAATTATTATAAAATTAACCAATCGTGACAGATAACACTTATGAATATTTACTGTCAATAAACTATTAAATATATGGCTTGTAGATTAATTTATATTTTCCTAAACATAATATTATCTTATTAATATTTTAAAACATCACATTCTGAAAATACTTTTTTCAACGCTGATAGAAAAATAATCAGGTAAAAAAACTGCCAGTTTTCAGCCGGCAGCTTTTTCATTATTAAAATTTATAACAACGGACCAACCAGACGCACTGTATTCTCCACCAGCCCCCACCACTTTGAACGAGCCTGCCATGTTTTCAGTTCGATATATTCACAAGCTTTCAAATAAGTGCTCTGTAACGCCACTACTGTTTCAGTCATACCTTCATCATAAATAGCCAGACTAATTTCCATATTGAGATAAAAACTGCGCATATCCATATTTACAGTGCCAAACAAAGTGTAATCACTATCTACAGTTAAAGTTTTAGCATGTAACAGCCCACCCTTAAACAAAGCAATTTTCACCCCAGCCTGTAATAGTCTTGGATAATATGCACGTGAAGCATATTTCACCAGCATTGAATCCACTGCTTCTGGTACTATCAGAGTTACATCCACTCCCCTGGTAGCAGCTGTAGTTAAAGCCAGCAGCAAAGCATCATCCGGAACAAAATAAGGCGTCGTAATAATAATACGTCTTGTAGCGGCATGAATTGCATTAACAATAGTGTCGTAAATAACCGGACTGCCTTGCTCAGGTGCTGAAGGAATCACCTGAACCACTACACCACTTTGTTCCTGTTGTGCAACTTGCAGATTATGCATGAGCGCCTGTTTACCGTAACTGTCTACCCATTGCTGCACCTGCATTAAATTAGATTCAGTTTCTACTGCCATATCACCGGCAAATACTGCTGCCAGAGGTTGTACCAGACTTCCTTCACAACGCATCATCACATCAACCCATTCTCCGACACCGGCATTTTTTTTGAAAAAACGAGGGTCGACCAGATTAAAACTGCCGGTATAGCCAATTTTCTGATCTATAACCGCAATTTTACGATGGTTACGCAAATCTGCGCGTACAAGAAAAGTGCGCCATAATTGAACGGGTAAAGCTTCAGTCAATGTAATACCTGCATTGCGTAAACGCTGAGGCCAGTCACTACGCCAGAATTTTACACTACCAATACTGTCAACCAGCATACTGGTAACCACACCCCGTTGTGCTGCTGCAATGGCATCATTCAGCAGTTCAATAATTTCTCCCTGCGGATCAACAATATAAAAAGCCAGTAAACAGCTTGTTTTCGCATGCTGAATATCATACCGAATGGCAGCAATGATTTCTTCATCATTGGTAAGAAGCTTTAAGTGATTGTATTCGGTAGCCTCAAATCCGGTTTTATCGGCTGCAATCAAACTGATACCATGATAACGTTCATTCAGACCACTACAAGCATGCTGATTGAAATTATGCAGATATTTATTACTGAATCCCTGATAAAATTTCACCAGTTCATTCTGACGACGTAGCCGGCGTGAACCCAGCCTGGGTTCGCCAATTAACAAGTAGCCTACAGCCCCGACTAAAGGAAAAGCCATTAACATCAGAATCCAAGCAACGGAAACTCCCGTATTACGCTGATGATATAACACTCTCACTACCAGAACAGTAACCACAATCACATGTAATACAACAAGAATTTCAGCCCAGGGTATATCATGTAACATATAAGTAAACCAATTATTTAATGTCTAGAATATAGTAGATTATAAATGGATAAATAATCTATATAATGAATAGAGATAAATATCAGATAAAAAATTCTGGCAGGTACAGAAAACTAAATCTGTGACTGCCAGAAATAGCAAGTAATTATTCACATCAATTATTTGTTTCAGAATTGATTGATATTCTCTGAAATACAAATAATTAATTCTGATGATATTCTGCAGAAATGCGATGTACCGCATCTACTGCACATTTCACCATTTCCGGATTAGTATATTGATTGATACCATGACCCAGATTAAATACATGTCCGCTGCCAGCTCCGTAAGCAGCAAGTAAACGCTTAACTTCGTCTGTAATACTTTCTGAATCACCAAATAGAGCCAGCGGGTCAAGATTCCCCTGTAATGCCACCTGCTGTCCGACCAACTGACGTGCCTGCTGTAAATTGACAGTCCAATCCACACCTAACGCATCAGCACCCAGTGCAGCTAATTGTTCCAGCCACTGGCCACCGCCTTTAGTAAATATAATGATTGGTACCCGACGACCATCTGCTTCACGCTGTAAGCCTGAAATGACCTGTTGCAGATAGCGTAAATCAAACTCCTGAAAAGCTTTATCGCTGAGAATTCCGCCCCATGTATCAAAAATCTGTACGGCCTGTGCACCTGCAGCTATCTGTTCATTCAAATAAGCAGTTACAGTCTGCGCATTAATATCCAGTATCCGGTGTAACAATTGCGGTCGCTGATAAAGCATGGTTTTCAATAAACGAAAATCCCGACTGCCTTCTCCTTCAACCATATAACAGGCTAGTGTAAACGGACTACCAGAAAAACCAATTAACGGTACACGACCGTTCAAAGCATTACGTATACTATGAACAGCATCGAACACATAGCGCAAACGGTTCATATCAGGAACCTGTAAACGTGTCACATCGTTTTCATGCTGCAACGGATGAGTAAATTTAGGTCCTTCACCTTCGACAAAATGCAAACCGAGCCCCATTGCATCCGGTACAGTGAGAATATCGGAAAACAAGATAGCCGCATCCAGTGCAAAACGCTCCAATGGCTGAAGAGTCACCTCTGTAGCCAGCTCTGGATTATGACAAAGTTCAAGAAAACTGCCGGCTTTCGCTCTTGTTTCTCTGTACTCCGGTAAATAGCGTCCAGCCTGTCTCATTAACCATACCGGCGTATATTCAACCGGCTGCTTTAGTAAAGCACGTAAAAAAGTATCGTTATGTAAAACTGCCATAATTAACCTCAGGCAGTTAGTACATACAGTACCAACTGCCTGTTAAATAAAAACTAAAAATTACAACTCATCATTATTACCAATTGTGGCCAGAATTTCATTACGCTGCTGCTCGGCTGCCTCGCTCTGACCGGATTGCTCCAGTACTTTAGCTAATAACAATCTGGTTACATTATTATTACTGACCTGCAAACTGGCTTCGAGATAAGTCTTTGCCTTTCCCCACAGTTGTTGCTGATAACTTAACTCACCCATCAATAATAGTAAGTCCGGGTCTTGCGGATTTTGTTGTAACCACTTATCAACGGTTACCATATTTTTTTGCTGTTCTTTACTGCTTAGATATTGATTGGCCTGATTAAATGCAGGTAATAGTGAAGCATCATGAGTGCGCGGATAATATTTTTTTACCCATTTCAATGCCTGAGTATACATACCTAGCTGAAGATATTTTTCTGCAATATTTGCACTAAGTGTACTTTCACGTTCATCTACCGGAATCAGATTAAGACTGCTTTTCAGCTCACCCGGCTCTTTAACATTTGCCAGTAACTGCCGATAAGCCCAGTATTGGTAATTATTCTGTTCGCTTTCGCTTAACGCTCCTGCGCGGCTTAATTTATCAACTGCTTCCAAAACACCCTGAGCATCATGCTTTTCCCAGTCATATCGTAACTGCAGCTTAACAAGCTGGGTTAAATTCGGATTGATTTTGGCTGCTGCTTCCAGTGCACTTCTGGCTTGCTGATCATTGTGCTGTGATAAAGCTGATTGGGCCAGAAGCAAATAGCGGGAAAGCTGCTGTTTTTCCGGCAACTTTGCAATTTCATCTAAATAACGGTCTCGTGTTGTACTGTCATCCATCTGATCAGCACTGTGCGCAGCCAGTAATAAGGCCAGAGCACGACTGTGCTGCCCCTGTTTATTACGTAAGACCCGCTCAGCCTCACGCTCAGCAAACTGATAGCGACCTTCAAAGTAGGCTAAACCAGCATGATTTAATGCTGTTTCAACCTGATGGCGCTGATGATTGATACGCCAGTGATGCCAGTGACCGGGTAAATGCACAAAACCCATAACAATGCGTAAAAATATATACAACAGCACTACCGTTAGCAGCACAAGACCAATAAACAGCTGCAGATTGATACGTATCAGAGTTTGCTCAACTACAATATACACATCACCACTGTAATATTTCGCACCCAGTACGACACCCACTGCAACAATAAACAGAACAATCAACCATAATAGAGATCTCATAATGAATGGTCTCCCTGTCTGGAAGATGACGCTGCAGAAGCATTATTACTGTTTATAGGGCTAGCCTGTTGTTGTTCGGTATGTACCGGTACATTGCTGGCAGATGATGCACTTAAATCCGGCAACGCCGTTGACATATCCATTCCAGACTGATTCTGGTATTCACGTACAGCAGCCAGGCTGGCTGACAGACTATTGTCCTGACTAGTTTGCACGTTAAGTGTCTTTAACTGAGTTAATTCTTTCAGCCACGACTGCGTTGCTGCCGAACCACCGTCAAAATATTGCTTAACAGCAGTTTCTGCACCATTTAAATCAGCAACATAGACTTCTCCGCGACGCTGAATCAGAGCAATACGTGCATCCAGCAATCGCAGCCGCAGATTTTCACGTACAAAATATATCTGTTCAGGCGACATTAGCATTGAATCATTGTGATTAATGTGACGCACTTCTACCATACTGCGTAAAGAGTGCAAAGTATTTTGCCATGTACGCTGCCACCATGAAGCATTTGGATTTACCGGTGTATTACTTGTCACTCCGGGCTGTAACTGACTTTCAACTACTAACGGCAGACCTGCTATAGCAGACTCAAGACGATTCAGACGCAATGAAACACTGGCAACATCCAGATAAGGCCTGTTTTTCAGATTTTCCAAATCAGTGCTTATAGCCTTTTTGATAGGCAGTAGTTGCGGCTGGTCAAAGCGGGATAGCCGGCCATCCAGACTTTCAAGTACATTTACTGCAACAGGAACATTACCGGAAATCAGCAACTGCTGAGAGGCAAGATTCAATGTAGCTTCTATTTCATCAACCAGCCAGTCAGTGCGATTTTTTACCAGCTCCTGATAGGCACGGGTAAGCCGGTCTACATTATCACCCTGAGTTTTCTGTTGGGTTTGAATTTCCTGCAACTGACGGCTTAACTCATCAATGCGTGTCAGGCTGGTTTCTATCGAAACAGCTGTTTTGCTGGCACTAATCCCGGCATTGTCGATTTTCTGATCAAATTGTAGCTGCTGGTTTTTAAGCTGATTCTGTCCTTCAACAAATAAAAACCCACTGGCTCCCAGAGCCAGTAATGATAATACCAGTGCGCCCAGAGCAATTCCCTTACCTGAGCCGGATTGCGACTGTTTTACCGGAGATGGCTGAACAGGAATACTAGATGCAGAAGCATCTGATACTGTGTTGTTTTTTTGGGAATTCATAGTTTGATGTGTCGTGTTTTGATCTTTATTGGTAGCTTCAGTAACCGCAGAAGTAGCCGATTCGGGCGGAGCACTAACTTCGCCTTGTTTACTCACCAGCAATGGCTGCTTTTCCTGTTCAGGAGGCTGGCCAGCCTGTGCATTCTGTTGTTCACTCATTCGGTATACTCCCTACTTTATATAATAGGTTAACAGCACTACTGAAGAAAATATCATCAGGTGCTGCGTGAATGCAAAAGTGCCAGTCCGCGACATAAGTCCGGAACATGAAGTGTCTGGACACCATATCCGGTTAACGCAGCATCTATGCGCGGATGGTGAACTAAGTATAACAAGCTTTTGCTAACTGCGTACAAATCCGGAGGTAATTGAGTAAACCACGCCCGGACTGCGGCAGTTGTCGTCATATACACTGCCTTCAAATTTCCCTGTTCGGCCTGTGTTGAAATAATTGACCAGTTTATAGGTACCGGATTTCGCTGATATACTTCTGCTACCTCAATTTGCCATCCTAGTTGATGCAGTTGCTTAATCAGCCAGTCGCGGCCACCTATACCTCTAATCAATAGCAATTTACCTTTACGCTGCTGCCATACAGGCAAATGTAAAACTGCTTCACTATCATGTCCGTTTTCCGGATAAACAATCTGTTTAAATCCATAAGCGGATAATGCCGATGCCGTAGCAGCACCCACTGCCACATGTATTAATTTATCAGAACGTGAAACATAATTTGCAGCAATATGTACGGCACTTGGGCTAACCCAGAAAATAATATTCTGACTCTGGCTTTGACCAGATAGCCGGTTTAAAGCCGCTGATTGTGTCTGTAATTGCAGATATTCAAGTAAAATAGGTTGCCAGCCATAACGAATGCAACAGTCTATATCGGCAGTGGCTGCCAGCTGCGGACGCATTAGCACCAGACATGGTAAAGTATTCATCGGGTAGATAAAACATCATTAATTAACTGCTGCGCACCTTGATCAGCTAACTGCTGTGCAACCATCAGACCCAGCTGCTCTGCTTCACTAATATTTGCCTTTTCACTGGCTCGCAACACTGTTACACCATCTGCAGATGCCACTAAACCACGTAACTCAAGCATGCCGGATTTCTCAGTACAATACGCTGCCAGCGGTACCTGACAGCTACCACCAAGTACACGTGCCAGAGTGCGTTCTGCAGTAACACACGCTGCTGTAACAGAATGGTGTAATGGTTGCAATAAAGTTAGTAAGTCCTCACGATGAGCGGCAACCTCTATAGCCAGCGCCCCCTGACCAGCAGCCGGCAGCAATATTTCTGGAGATAATATACACTGAATTCGCTGCTCTAAACCCAGTCGCTCAAGACCGGCTGCAGCAAGAATAATTGCAGCATATTCCTGTCTGTCAAGTTTATCCAGACGTGTTTGCACATTACCCCGCAGAGGCTTTACCTGCAAATCAGGATACAGCAACCTAATCTGAGCTTCCCGACGCAGACTTGAAGTTCCGACTATGGCATTAGCCGGTAAATCAGCCAAACAGCTAAACTGATGAGAAACAAATGCATCAAACGGATTAGCCCGCTCAGTTATTGCTGCCAAGATAAAGCCATCCGGCAGTTGCATAGGAACATCTTTAAGAGAGTGCACAGCAATATCTGCTGTTCCCTTTTGCAAGGCTAACTCAAGCTCTTTTATAAATAATCCCTTACCACCTATTTTGGATAAAGACTGATGCAATATCTGATCACCCCGGGTTGTCATACCCTGAATTTCAACAGATAACCCCGGATATGCAGTCTGAAGACATTGCTGTACATAATGAGCCTGCCACATAGCTAAAGTGCTCTCGCGGCTGGCAATGACTAAATCATTTTTTGTCATATTAATTTACAAGAATCAAGAAAATCAGAACAGAAATTTTAGCACTAACTAAAATTTGATTTTGATATAACACCCGTATCAGCAGAATAAAGAATGTGCTTCAGGACGTTGCAGTAATTCATTAACCAGACCAGATACACCAGCCTGAGCCGGTGCGCGAATAATCTGTACATTTTGCAAGCCATCAATCGGCTGGGGATCAACAAGGTAAATTTCAGCGTTCGGTGGTATATACTGGATTAGACCAGCGGCCGGATAAACCTGCAAGGAAGTGCCAATGATAATTGCAATATCAGCTGAACGCATCACTTGTATAGCCTGTTCAATCATAGGCACCGCCTCACCAAACCAGACAATATGCGGCCTCATCGGAAAACCATTAACATCAACATCTGTTACTTTCTGATCCCCCGGGCAATCCACAATATAATTTTCATCAACACAGCTTCTGGCTTTTAATAACTCACCATGTAAATGTAAAACATGAGTACTTCCGGCTCGCTCATGCAAATCATCTACATTTTGAGTAATTATATCTACATCATAACCATCTTCCAGACGTTTCAGAGCAACATGAGCAGAATTAGGTTCGGTTTTTAGCAGCTGACGTCTCAGGTGATTATAAAAATTAAGCACATATAATGGCTGACGCTTAAATGCCTCCGGTGTTGCCACATCCTCTACACGTTCACCCTCCCACAAACCTCCCTGATTACGAAAAGTCTGTAAACCGCTTTCAACACTAATACCGGATCCGGTTAATACAACAATATGCTGTCTGTTTGAGTTGGGCATAAATTCCATCATCAGATATGTATAAAAGCCGTAATCGCTGCTTTCAGTCGTTGTAATCCTGCCTGTAAATCAGCATCACTCAATAACAAACTCGGAGCCAGACGCAAGACATTATTACCGGCAACCAAAACCAGCAAACCATGTTGTAAAGCCAATTGCATTAACTGAGCAGCCTTTCCGGAATATGCCTCAGACATAACACAGCCAAGTAGTAATCCCTGACCCCTTACCTGAGAAAATACACCAGTTGATTCAGCAAGTTCCTGCAAACCTGCCTGTAATTTTTTCCCTTGCTGAAGCACATTCTGCATTGTTTCCGGTGTATTAATAATATCAAATGCAGCACAGCCGACGGCACAGGCCAACGGATTACCACCAAAAGTACTGCCATGGCTGCCCGGTGTAAAACTGTTTCCTATCTGAGCTTTGGTCAGCATTGCACCAATAGGAATACCACAACCCAAAGCTTTGGCGCTGGAAACTATATCCGGCTGAACATCATAATATTGATGGGCAAACAGCTTTCCCGTCCGCCCCATACCTGTTTGTACTTCATCAAAAATCAATAAAGCCTGATGCCGGTCACAAGCCTCTCTGGCTGCCTGCAAAAATTCTTCACTTGCCGGCAATACTCCGCTTTCCCCCTGAATAGGTTCAATGACAACTGCACAGGTTTTATCGTTAACAGCTGCCCGAACGGCTGAGGAATCATTAAACGGAATATGTTTAATTCCGGTAGGTAAAGGTGCAAAATCATTACTGTATTTAGGTTGCCCGCCTACTGATACCGTAAACAAAGTACGTCCATGAAATCCGTTTACACAAGCTATAATTTCATGTTTTTCAGTTCCGGCAAAATGATCTCGTGCATACTTGCGAGCCAGCTTGAAAGCAGCCTCATTGGCTTCTGCTCCGGAATTACAGAAAAATACTTGCTCAGCAAAGGTATTTTCTACGAGTCTTTTTGCCAAATCCTGTGCCGGCTGTGTTGTATAAATATTAGAAATATGCCACAGCTTGTGTGCCTGTGCAGTCAGTGCCTGAATTAACGCAGGATGGCAATGCCCCAGTGCATTAACAGCAATACCGCCGGCTAAATCTATATATTCCTGATCATTATCATCCCACACCCGACTGCCCTGTGCATGATCCGGCAGTATAGGTGCAAAAGTAAAATTCGGGGTTAAGTAGTTGTGCATTTTTCTCTCTATTTATTATAAAAACATAATTTGATTTGTAAAATTATATATTGTTACAGCAATCATGAATTAAAGTCTGATGAATTAAAATATAGCCACAAAACAACTAAATTTTGTATAAGCAATGCAAGATTACCACTTAGATAATAATAAATTCAAATATGTATGCTATTTAATCAAAATATATCAATATCTTTTGCCGCTTAATAATTAAATTTGAAATTCTTTTCACTAAAACAGATACAAGCACAATCCATTAATTAACTTGGAGTTTTAAAAATCAGTCTTGATTAAAATTCAGATTTGTCAGATTGACAAAATAAAAACTACTTCAATCATATTAATATCACATCTGACGTAAGCGATTAATCCTGTTATCCAGTGTCGGATGAGTACTGAAAATCGTATCAGCAGTTTCACTGGCAATTCCGAAAGCCAGCATATCAGCAGGTAAATGACTGGTTTCACCTTTTAATCTTTGCAAGGCAGCTATCATTTTAGGCGCACCTACCAGACGAGCCGCTCCTTCATCTGCACGGTATTCACGCTGACGGCTAAACCACATAACTATCAAACTTGCCAGAAAACCGAATACTGTCTGTAAAATCATGCTTACCAGATAATAAGTACCATGAGAAACCTCACCATTTTCTTTTCTGGCTATAACATCAGCAATACGGTTAGCCCAGAAAAAAACAAAAGTATTAACCACTCCCTGCAACAATGTCATTGTCACCATATCTCCATTGCCAATATGAGCCATTTCATGAGCAAGCACAGCTTCTACTTCATCCTGCGACATGTTATGCAGCAGACCAGTACTTACTGCCACCAGTGAGCTGTTACGTGTAGCTCCGGTAGCAAAAGCATTAGATTCAGGAGAATCATAAATAGCCACCTCGGGCATAGCAATATTCCACTGACTGGCCAGACTGGCAACTGTATTTAACAGCCATGCTTCAGCTGCTGTTTGCGGCTGACCGATAATTCGTCCATTTACTGAATTAAGTGCCAGCGTTTTGGACATTATTAAAGAAATAATAGAACCGGTAAAACCAACAACAGCAGCCAGTAATAACAAAATACCATTGCCATTACTATAAATATTAATACCTAAAAGTGCACAAAGAATATTCAGAACAACATTAATAACAATGATGACTGCAAGATTGGTAGCAATAAACAATACAATACGTTTCACATTATGCCCTTTTAATTTCTGTAAAAATTCATCAGTACAATAATATCAGTGACATAAAAAATAATAATATTCAGTTTTCATTTAATCTGAAAACTGATATTTTATTTATAAGTTCATAAATCAATTATTTAATAGTTTTCGAAATCAAAACCTAAAATTATAATAATAAACATATAATGACATACACGTATATGCTTAAATAATATTATAGCGCTGAAATTTCAAAAACGTACTTGCCCCTGCCCCATAACGATCCATTTCTGACTGGTTAAACCATATAAACCCACCGGACCGCGTACATGGACTTTGTCAGTAGAAATTCCAATTTCTGCGCCTAAGCCATATTCATACCCATCAGCGAAACGAGTTGACGCATTCACCATAACACTGGATGAATCTACCATACGCAGGAATAACTGTGCATGAGATAAATCATTTGTAATAATACTGTCTGTATGATGGCTACCATAATAATTAATATGACTGATGGCTTCACTGACATCATTGACTACTTTTATTGAAAGAACCGGAGCCAGATACTCAGTTGACCAATCAATTTCTGAAGCTGGAATAATATCATTATGCAAAATTTTCTGAGTAAGTTGACAGCCTCGTAACTCAACACCTTTTTCTGAATATTTTTGTTGAAGTACAGGTAATAACTCTGCTGCACGACTAACATGAACCAGCAAAGTTTCCATAGTATTGCACGTGCCGTAACGCGATGTTTTAGCATTTACAGCAATATTAATCGCCATTTCTGCTTCTGCAGAAGCATCAATATACACATGACATATACCGTCCAAATGTTTGATAACCGGTATACGTGCTTTTTCATTTACCCGCTGCACCAGACCTTTACCGCCCCGCGGAATAATTACATCAATATATTCAGATAAACCCACCAGTATATCTACACCGGCACGATCAGTATCAGTCAGCAGATTAACAGCAGTTTCCGGTAAGCCGGCTTGCTTTAATGATGATGTAATGACCGAAGCGATTGCTTTATTAGTATTGATTGCTTCGCTGCCACCCCGTAACACGCAACTGTTACCTGCTTTCAGGCATAATATGGCTGCGTCCAGAGTGACATTCGGACGGGATTCATAAATCATACCTATTACACCTAACGGCACACGCATTTTACCGAGCGTAATGCCATTAGGCAGCACACGAAACTCATCCATTTCACCCACAGGATCCGCTAATGCAGCAACCTGATGTACACCATCAATCATTGCCGCAACTCTGCTTTCAGTAAGTTGCAACCGATCAAGTAAAGCAGTATCTATTCCCTCTTTTCGTGCTGCACTTATATCAGTTTCATTGGCAGCAAGAATCCTATTTCGTTCAGCAGACAGACCCGATGCAATAAATGACAATAACTGATTTTTCTGTGCAGTAGATGCCATATTAAGAGCATAACAAGCATCTTTGGCTGCTTTAGCCATTTCAGTAATATACTTGGTTAATTCCACACAAATCTACTTTCTACAAAGACAACACAAAAATCATTCGTATTCTCATATAAAATCACACAAGATACATTTACCCAACTAAAATAACCCTTGCATACCCATTAAAAATTATATGATATGTTAATTAAATCCTCTTTCGAAATCGACTTACAGTGACACAATTAATCAATATGCGTATCTGTTGAATCTTTAAACTGGGTCTGAGGTTTTAATACAATCAAATTATCTACAGCACCTATTGCAGCAATATCCTTGCCCGGATAATCAAGTTCAGTGAGGAAATGGCGTATACAATTAAGTCGTGCGCGTTTTTTATCGTCAGATTTGATTACTGTCCATGGTGCATCGCCGGTATGAGTATGGAAAAACATATCGTTTTTAGCTTCGGTATAATCATCCCAGCGATCCAGAGACTGAATATCAACAGGAGAAAGTTTCCAGTGCTTTAAAGGATCATCACGCCGTGAAATAAAACGACGTAACTGCTCTTCACGGGAAACAGAAAACCAAAATTTAAACAAATAAATACCACTATTTACCAGCATACGCTCCAATTCCGGAGTCTGGCGCATAAACTGCAAATATTCATGAGGCTGACAAAAACCCATTACACGTTCCACACCGGCACGGTTATACCAGGAGCGATCGAAAAATACCATTTCACCGCTTGTAGGCAAGCGCTCAATATAACGCTGAAAATACCATTGACCCTTTTCAGTCTCAGTAGGCTTTTCAAGAGCCACTACCCGTGCGCCACGAGGATTAAGATGCTCCATAAAGCGTTTAATTGTTCCTCCCTTACCCGCTGCGTCTCTTCCTTCGAATAAGGATACAATTTTCTGACCCGACTCCTTAACCCAGTTTTGCACTTTCAAGAGTTCAATTTGCAATTTGGCTTTTTCTCGTTCATATGTTGAACGTCTCATTCGAGTACGATAAGGATAATTTGAAGGTAAAGGTGCTGTAGATGAATCTTCATCAGTATGCCTGCCTTCCAATACACTTCTCTCAAAAACTTTCAATCTTGCTTCTTTATCATTCGTACTAATTTCATCAGACTGCTCAGTCTGAGATTGTTGCTCACTCATATTGTTCCTTTCTTCTTAAACCAAAATCAGGCATAAAACTTATTTTAAAAATTGTGATAATTTGTTGAAACATTGTAACTCAATGTTATGCAACAACACCAAACAATATGACAAATTTAAAACAAACAATCGATATAATTTTTATATATTTATAGACATGCTATCCCCAAATTCAAATTTATATATTTAGAAATAGATTTTACACATTGAATTTTAAGAACATTATTAATTAATTAAATATTAATCATTTAATATATTTATATTTCAATAGTTAATAAAAAAATGGACAATCCGAATGATTGCCCATTTTAGTAAATTACAATTTTATTAATACAAAATTTTAAAATAATGAGTCTAACTGACTATTAGTACCAGATTGCGGGACAACTGGTACTTCTCCGGCATCATCAGCATCACCACTTTTACCATTCGTTTTAGCTGTTACCGGTCCGTCAGCACGATTATCCAATGGTAAATCAGGATTAGTTGTCTGATGTTCTTTAAGAAAATATTCTCCGGATTTCTGAATAATACCGACCGGAACAGGTGTATTCACAATAGGTTTGCCTTTTAATGCATAACGCATATATTCCAGCCATACCGGTACAGCAATTGTACCCCCAAAGGCTGAACGCCCCATACTGCGAGGACGATCATACCCTATATAAACTGCACTAACGATGTTCGGATTAAAGCCTACGAACCAAGCATCCTTATTATCATTAGTTGTACCTGTTTTACCTGCAATATCGCTACGCCCGAGTGCATGTGCACTATAAGCTGTACCATGATTAACTACATCCATCATCATGTGATATAAAATGAATGCATTGCGCGGATCAATAGCCTGTGGCGCATTTTGCTTAGCAACTAATGGCTGCATTTGCGCACGCAGGTTACCACGACTGTCATAAATCCGGTCAATGACATAATTGGAAACTTTAAAACCACCATTAGCAAAAATAGCATAACCTTCAGCCATCTGCATTGGCGTTACCTCACCACTGCCAAGTGCCATGGATAGACTATTCGGAATCTGATCCAGACGAAAACCAAAATGCTGGACATATTGTCTGGCATAGTCAACACCCATAGCCATCAGTATACGGATTGAAACCATATTTTTGGATGCAGTTAAAGCCTGACGTAACGTGATAAACCCAGCATAACGACCGTCTGAGTTTTTAGGTGTCCAAGCACGCCCGCCGGCACCCATTCCCGGCATAACAATCGGAGCATCATTTACCACCGTCGCCGGCGTGAAGCCTTTAGCAATAGCTGCTGAATAAATAAAAGGCTTAAAAGAAGAACCAGGCTGACGTTTGGCCTGAGTCGCACGGTTAAAACTTCGACGATAAAAATCATAACCACCTACCAAAGCTTTTACAGCTCCAGTCTGAGCATCCAGAGCAACAATCGCCCCCTGAAGCTCAGGCTGCTGTACAATTCGATAGCTCTTACCATCACCTCGTACATGTACTACTGAGCCGACACGTACGGCTGCGTCATCCAGTTTCGCATTATTAATGGTTCGTTTAATCCAGTTATAACTACTACCGCTAATTCTGCTTTCACCTACACCGCCTATGTACACCACAATTGAATTTGAACCAAGTTCAGTTACTACAGCCGGCAACATACTATCTACAGCAGAACGATTTGCCAGATACTGTTCTATCTGCTCATCACGAATATCTTCCGGAATTTTACTCAGGTCAAAAAATCCTTCCGCCCCACGATAAGCCGAACCCCTATCAAAATTATTCAATGTTTTACGCAATGCTTCTGTTGCTACAGCCTGATCCTGTGAATTGACTGTTGTATAAACGCGAAATCCCTGCGTATAGGCTGCATCACCATATTTTTCATACATTTGCTGGCGAACCATTTCAGCAACATAGAGTGCATTCTGATCTATAGGTTGCTGATAATGAACGTAATTTAATGGTTCTGCAAAAGCAGCATCAGCCTGAGCAGGTGTAATTTTGCCCATTTCCACCATATTATTGAGGATATAACGCTGGCGCATTTTAGCCCGTTGCGGATTTACAACAGGATTAAAGGTGGAAGGAGCCTTAGGTAAACCAGCCAAAATTGTTGCTTCTGCCAAGTCCAGTTTTTGTACTGGTTTATTAAAATAAACCAGAGAAGCAGCAGCAAACCCATAAGCACGCTGCCCCAGATAAATCTGATTAAAATAAAGCTCAAGAATCTGATCTTTACTTAATTTCTGTTCAATCTTGTAAGCAAGAAGCGCTTCATTGAATTTACGCGTATAGGTGCGCTCATTAGTCAGATAAAAATTACGTGCTACCTGCTGAGTAATCGTACTGGCACCAGATTGCACACCGCCAGTTAGATTTGTAATCAAAGCACGGGTTACACCAATAAAATCGACTCCGCCATGATCATAAAAACGTTTATCTTCAGCGGCTACCACTGCATCTTTCAGCACCTGAGGAAAGTCATTGATTCTTGTAAAAGCACGTTTTTCCTCTCCAAACTGCCCCAGCAGTTTATTATCGGCTGAATAAATTGTAAGCGGCAGTTTGGGTTGATAATGCGTTACTGCTTCCAGAGAAGGCAGCTTCGGATAAGTAACCATAATCGCTACTGCCAGCAAACCGACAGCAAAAAGCGCCAGCCCGGCAAGCAAACCTACGGTTGAAAGTAATAATTTTCTAATCATAATCAACTAATTTTCATTTAAGGCTGCGAAATATATCCAAAATAAAGTAAACTTTGGTCTTAAATTTGTTAGCAACACAGAACAGTAATTTTCAACACCCGACATTACCCGTTTGATAAACAGACAGAAAGCCCTTTCATGAAACTGAATAATTTCAAAATAAATTCAAAGAATAAGAAGGTGGCCACAACATCCTCGAGACAAAGTCTTGGTATCAGTATTACTGATAAAAGCATTAATATGGTGCTATTAAATGCACGCAGTTTAAATCAATTTCGTCTCGAAAAATACGTTGTTGTCCCTCTACCAAAAAATATTGTAGGTAATGGCAGTATAGAAAATCATGAAGAACTTGTTGCTTACCTACAACAGGCAAAACAAAAACTACAAAGTAATTGCCGGAATATTACAGCGGCAATTTCACAAAAGCAGGTGTCAGTCCAATTCCTCGACCGTGATCTGGATACAGAGTATACCGAAGAAGAACAAATTATGGCTGAACTGAGTCAATATGACTCTCTGGATGAAGTCAGTTATGATTATCAGAAGATTGATGCAAACGATCAGGGGAAAGAATGTCTGTTGCTGGTTAATGGTAAGCGGGAAGATGTAAACATACTGATGGATGTCTATACTGATGCCGGAATAATACCCAGCCAGATGGATGTAGATTTAATGGCTTTAATGAATAGTGCCATCACCTGGATCAATTTCAGACAACCGGAACTTACCAATAAATGTGTTGCTGTCTTCAACATTGATTACAGTGAAACCCAGGCAATTATCATGTGCCATGGTAAATTACTCTACAAACAGGAAATTAATCTTGGCTATGATCATTTAATGCAGTCTTTAAGACGCAACTATCAGTTAACCGAAGAGGAAGCATGGATCATGCTTTATAATCCTTCCAAACCTGAAGATTACAATACAGCCGTGGCACAGCCGTTCCAGCAACAGTTTATTCAGGAAATACAGAGGGTATTGCAGTTTTACTTTACTTCAGCCAGTCAGGAAAACGAAATTGATGAAATCCTGATTTTCGGCTACGGCAACAAAGGTGCTAATGAATTTACTGAAAGTATTATTCAGCAGACACGAATACCTGCACAGCAAATCAACCCTGTATTACTGGCACAGCCAAGTGATAACATCCCACAGGCGAAACTACTTCAAGACAGCAGTTTATTAACCGTTCCATTTGGTCTGGCTATAAGAGGATTATAAGATGTTACCTTTATTAAAAATTAACCTGCTGCCTTACCGTGAAGCATTACAAGCCAAGCAAAAAAAGCAATTTCAGACATTATTAGCCGGAGCTGCTCTAATTGGGTTCGGTCTAGCTTTCCTCGGCTATCTGGCTGTTGAAAGTAGAGTAAGCAGCCAGGAAAGCCGTAATCTGGTGTTAGAGAACGGTATTAAAAAACTGGATTCAGAAATAGCAGAAATTTCCAAGCTGCAGGAAGAACGTAAGAACTTTATCGCGCGACAGGAAAAAGTTGAAGAACTATCAAACAAACGATTTGAAGCTGCGCGTATACTGGATACATTAAATACTGTAGCACCTTTGGGATTGTACATAACCAGTATTGAAGCTCAAAATTCCTCTACCTATATAGTCAATGGTAAAGCATTCAGTGATGCTAAAACTGCTGCATTTATGAATGCAATACCGGGACAATTATTCAGCACTCCGGAATTACTCAATATTAAACGGGTAAATAATGTACAAGAATTCAGTATTCGTATTCCTCTGAATAGCAACATTGGGCAACCATATGACATGACTCAGGCAAATCAGAATACTAATCCAATCTCAACAGATACTGCAGATCAAAATGAGTCAGCGTCTGATGCAGCAGCCGCATCAAACTGAAGGAGTAGTTGAACATGGCAAAAAATATTGACTTGAAAGCAATTGATTTAAACTCCTTACCTCAGCAAAGTAAACCTGTACAATTAGGTATTGCCGGAGCAATCATTGTTATTATTCTAATTCTCGCCTACTTCTTTGTTTACAGTGGTTTAAATGGACAAATCAGCCAGCTGCGTGAGGAAGAGGAAAAACTGAAACAGACATATACAGAAAAAAGCCGACAGGCTGCTCATCTTGATGCTTTAAAAGCAGAACTAGACTCTATTAATGGTTCATTTAATATATTATTAAAGCAGCTGCCAACTCAGGCTGAAATTCCGAATCTGATTCAGGAATTACATGAATGCGCAACCAAAAACGGACTGAATATGGACAGTGTAACACCTGCCCAGGTCCAAAATACTGAATCAGATAATCAAACTGACAAAAAATCTGAACAGCAGGTAATTCAGACATTACCTTATAACATCACCCTAACAGGAAATTACAATCAGATTAGTCAGTTTCTCCGCGATGTAGGAAAATTATCACGAATCGTAACGTTGAACTCAATTGTTATTAAACGGAATGAAAAAGATAATACGCTTACTTTGAACGCGGTTGCCAATACCTATAAAGCGCTAACCGATGCAGAAATAAAAGAACAGAACAATGATAAAAAATAAGCCTAGTTTCTGCAAAACAGTACTTTATAACATATATGCAACGGATAAATTATGAATAAATATTTACTTTTTCTTGGTCTTTTCGCATTAGGTGCCTGTTCTTCAGCAAATGAAGATTTACATGAATGGATGCAAAATACCAGACAGCAGGTAAAAACTCAGAATGTTAAACCTAATGAAACCAAGTTAAATATTCAGCCTACTTATACGCCACCTGTACAACCAAAACTAAATATTTTTGATCCGGCAAGATTTAAAGCCGGGGTTCAGGGTTCGAATGCACCAGATTTAAACCGGCCTAAACAAATTCTGGAAAATTTTTCATTAGATGAATTACATTACGTTGGATTGATAAAGGGTGTAGGTAAAGCTCCTTCCGCATTTATTGCTGTAAACGGACATGTATATACCGTTAATGTGGGAAATTATCTCGGACAAAGTTTCGGACGTATTACGGCAATAACGCAAGATGAAATTGTTATTTCAGAATTAGTTGAAGATTCGTACGGTAACTGGACAACACATCGTGCCAGCTTACCTTTACAGGCTGCAGACAGCACCTCCACGGAAACATCCGAACAAGACGACTGATACAAGTAACCCATTTAAGAATAAAAGGTACCAATTATGAAAATGAAAACCATATCTATTTTATCCACTCTGGGTCTGGGTTTACTGAGTCAGAGTATAATGGCAGGAAATATTACTGCTATTAATGTTGGTGCACTGCAAAATCAACAACGATTGATAAAAATTCATTTTGATAAAGACCCAGCACTACCACGGGGTTTTACAACCGAAAATCCTGCACGTATCGCCCTAGATTTTGCAAGTACCGGTTTAACCG
This sequence comes from Snodgrassella sp. W8135, assembly GCF_016101225.1. Classification (NCBI taxonomy): domain Bacteria; kingdom Pseudomonadati; phylum Pseudomonadota; class Betaproteobacteria; order Neisseriales; family Neisseriaceae; genus Snodgrassella; species Snodgrassella sp. W8135. The sequence goes on along the minus strand of NZ_JACFQX010000001.1, from coordinate 563,866 downwards.
TACCGCAGAATCTGCTTAAATTTGATGATTCTGTATTACAGCAGATTGAAGCTGGTCAGACAGCTGACCGAACACGCATCATGCTTTCACTATCAAAAGCAGCACAATATAATGCAACCATAAAAGGTAATGAAGTCTGGGTTTATGTACAAGACCCGCTTCCGGTTAAAAACAAAGCAAAAAATAAACAAGCTTCTGTTCCTACCGATTCTGCTCCGGTATTCAATGCACCTTATCCGGCACCTAATATAACTGAACAAGTAGTTAACCGTCAGACTTCCAGTGTAGCTGATAATGCTTACAATGTTGCTGATCCGGTTCCGGTTAATGTAGATTTTCAAAAAGGTAAAAACGGTAATGGTGTGGTTTCCATTATCGGATTGAATGGCAAAGCACAGCCAACCATTAAAAGTAACGCTGCGACTCTTACTTTAACCTATAAAAATGTTCCCTTATTAACTGAACAGCAACGTAACTTAGATGTTACCGATTTCAGTACACCGGTACGAGCCATACGTTTACGCAGAATCGGTAACGACACTGAAGTTAGCATTCAGATGCAGGGTGACTGGGACTATACTCAAATGACAAGTGGCAATAATCTTGTCCTGCAGATTTCACGCAAATTTGATGTAGAAAATAAGGGAATACAAGCTAATAATAAATCATTTAAAGGTAAACGCGTATCTCTGGATTTTCAGGATATTGATGTCCGCACTATTTTACAAATTCTGGCAAAAGAATCTGGCATGAATATCGTCGCCAGTGACAGCGTTCAAGGCAAAATGACCATTTCATTGAAAGATGTTCCCTGGGATCAGGCTCTGAATCTGGTTATGGAAACACGAAATCTTGATATGCGTCGTGAAGGAAATGTTATCAACATTGCTCCGCGTGATGAATTCATGTCCAGAGATACTGCCTCTCTTGAACAACAAAGGAAACTGGATGATTTAGGTCCGTTAATTTCTCAGACATTCCAGCTTAAATACCGCAGTGTAGAGGATTTTAAGAAAATATTGCATTTGTCAGATGACGGTAGCTCAAGCGATAGTAAAAGTATTCTGAGCCCTCGTGGTAGTGCCTTACTCGATCCGGCAACTAACACTTTAATTATCACTGATATTAGTAGTGTAATTAAAAAATTTGAAAAACTGATAGCTCAGGTTGATATTTCTTCTCAGCAAGTATTAATTGAAGCAAGAATTGTTGAAACTACAGATAGTTTTGCGCGTGAATTAGGTACCAAGTTCGGTTATACTAGAGGAACTACCCATACTGATATTGGCGGTACAGTTTCTCTTCAGGATGATAGTAAAGGTACGACCCGTAATCCGAATTTTGAACTTGGATTTCCAAATATTAATCTGGGTGTAACTAATCCTACTTCCGTTGTATCCTGGGTACATAAATTTGCTTCAGGTGCGTTAGCTTTGGAACTTTCAGCATCGCAGGCTCAAGGTAAAACCAAAATTATTTCTTCACCCCGTGTATTAACTCAGGACCGTAAAGAAGCCAAAATTGAATCAGGTTATGAAGTTCCGTACCAGGAAGCTACTTCAAGTGGCGCTACCTCAACCAGTTTCAAAGATGCTGTCTTGGGGTTGAAAGTAACACCACAGATTACTCCTGACGGCAATATCATTATGACATTGAATGTACAGAATGATCGTCCGATTGCCTGTTCAAATGTCGCACCGGATGTACTTCGTTCAGGCGATATCTGTATGCAAAAACGCAATGTTGTTACCCAGACCATGATTGAAAATGGTGGAACATTAATCATTGGTGGCATTTACAATGAAAATAATGAAAATAGTATAGATAAAATACCTTTATTAGGTGATATTCCGGGCATTGGTAATTTGTTTAAACACAGAAAGAATACCCAGCAACGTAATGAATTACTTGTTTTCATTACACCTCGGGTAGTTGATTCTTCTAGCGCACCTTTGAAATATTAATTAACCTTTTCACCAAAAACTTAGCCAGCCTGTAAAACAGGCTGGCTTTTTAATTATTAAATATCTACAAGGAAAAAAACATTTATTAAAGTTATATTTTCTATTTATCAAATATAACTACTTTTCTCGCTATTATTTTTTAAAGTTAGAAAAACAGAAATATACTCATTTACAGATTATGCTATTCATCAAGTATCTGCATCAGTTTACTAATGCATAAACTACGGCTCTCAGTTACAATGACAGACATGGATAATATAGCTGGCAATCTGATTCTGATCGGTTTGATGGGAGCAGGTAAAACTACTCTTGGTAAACAACTGGCAACAAAATTACATCGCGATTTTTATGATAGCGATCAAGTAATATGTGAACGTACTGGCGTATCTATTCCCACTATTTTTGAAGTTGAAGGAGAAGCCGGTTTTCGGTTTCGGGAAGCAGCAATTATCAGCGAGCTGGTGCAGCAAAAAAATATTGTTATTGCCACTGGTGGCGGTACTATTTTACAAATCGAAAACCGACTTAAACTGCAACAAAATGGTCACGTTGTTTATCTACATGCACAACCAGAAATACTGTTAAGCAGAATTCAGCACGACAAAAACCGACCACTACTTCAAGTTTCTGATCCTCTGGCAAAATTGCAAGAACTATATACTGTACGTGATCCTATCTATCGTGCAACAGCCCATACCATAATAGATGTAGACAGTCCTTATAGCTCCAAGACGATTAATCGATTAATTAAATTATTACGATGCCCCTCTCAACAACTCTCTCTTTTATAACCCATCATGTATACCCTTTCTGTTGCAACTGCTTCACACCAGTACCCGATATTTATTGGCAGTGATCTACTGAAATCCGCACAAAATATTCTTGCTCCTTATTTAAATCATAAGATTGCCATTGTTACCAATGTAACCGTTGCTGAATTGTATCTACCTCAGTGGCAGCAAATCATGAATCAGGCAGGTTATGATTATTTCAGTATTATTCTGCCAGACGGAGAACGGTATAAAAATTGGGAAACTCTCAATTTAATTTATGATGGTCTGATGCAAAACCGTGCAGAACGCCAAACCACCTTATTGGCTTTAGGAGGAGGTGTAATTGGCGATATGGTTGGTTTTGCCGCTGCGACCTATCAGCGCGGCGCACCTTTTATCCAGATTCCTACAACACTGCTCAGTCAGGTAGATTCATCAGTTGGCGGTAAAACAGCAATCAATCATCCTTTAGGAAAAAATATGATTGGAGCGTTTTATCAGCCCCAAGCCGTATTTATTGACTTAAACAGTTTGCAAACATTACCAGAACGCGAGTTTTCTGCCGGTTTAGCAGAAGTAATCAAATATGCCGTATTAGGTGATATTGAATTTCTTCAATGGTTGGAAAATAACATCACCGCATTAATGGCACAGAATCCGTCAATACTGGCTGAAGCCGTTTATCGTTGCTGTCAGATGAAAGCTGAAATTGTTGGTGCCGATGAAAAAGAAGCCGGTATCCGTGCTTATTTAAATCTGGGACATACATTCGGCCATGCCATCGAAGCAGAAATGGGTTATGGTAATTGGCTGCATGGAGAAGCTGTGGCTGCCGGTACAGTACTTGCCTGCCGTTTATCTGAGCAACTGGGTTATTTGAACAAAAAAGATACGGAGCGTGTTATTGCATTATTAAATCAGGCCAGGCTACCCGTTCTCCCTCCGGCGATGTCACTTAAGGCATGGCTTGGACATATGAGCCATGATAAAAAAGTAATTGATGGAAAATTACGTTTTGTTGCACTCAAACAACTTGGGCAGGCAATGATAGCTGATGATATTGTAACCGAAACACTAGCTACAACCCTGAAACCCTATATCTTGTGAAGCATGTTAGAATCTGGGCCTAATTCCATCATCGACTTTTACATTAAACACAAGATAAAGTATGACTAATCAATCCGATCTCCAGGCGGAAAATAATCACGATCATAAACGCAGCATCCGCAGTTTTGTTCTTCGTCAAGGCCATATGACAGCTGCCCAGCAACGCGCCATTGATACTCAATGGCCACTTTTTGGTATTGATTTTAACCAAAATCAAATTGATTTAGATACCATTTTCAATCGTCCTTCACCGAAAATTCTAGAAATTGGCTTTGGGATGGGAGTAGCAACAGCTGCAATTGCCCAAAACCTGCCTGAGTGTGATTTTCTGGCTATTGATGTACACGGCCCGGGCGTAGGTAATCTGCTAAAGCTGATTCAGGAACAAAATATTCAGAATATACGGGTGATGCGCCACGATGCGGTGGAAGTCGTCAATTACATGCTCCATGATAATAGTTTGCATGGGATTCATATTTTCTTTCCTGATCCATGGCATAAAAAACGCCATAATAAACGACGTCTGATTCAGATACCTTTTATTGCCCAATTACTTCCCAAACTGAAGCAAAACGGCTATATCCATTTGGCTACCGACTGGCAGGAATATGCCGATCAGATGCTTGAAGTGTTATCCAACTTCCCTAAATTACAAAATACTGCTGATAATTTTACTGCCACTCCGGCCTACCGGCCGGAAACTAAATTTGAAGCACGCGGAAAACGTCTGGGACACGGTGTGTGGGATTTGATTTTTGTAAAAAAATAACATCAAGAATTAATAAAAAGTAAAGACATTTAAGGTACAATCAACCTGATTGCATTGCGGCAATTCTTTTTTCTGTTAAATAATATTGCTGTCTTCTAAGGAACTGAGATGTTTCAGAATGTCGAATACTATCCGGGCGATCCCATTCTGGGTCTGATGGATCAATACAAACAAGATTCACGTAATCAGAAAGTAAATTTGGGTGTTGGCGTTTATTATGATGATACCGGCCATGTCCCGGTACTGGAATGCGTTAGCACCGTAGAATCGCAACTGGTTAAAGAAAATTTACCACATGATTACCTGCCTATGGACGGACTGCCCAGTTATCGCCAGGCCTGCCAGAAATTATTACTTGGCAGTGAACATGAAGCTATTAAAAGTGCACGAGTTGCTACCATTGCCGGCCTTGGTGGTTCTGGTGCACTGCGCGTCGGTGCTGAATTTATTCACCGCTGGTTTCCTCAGGCAAAAGTTTATGTCAGCAATCCTACCTGGGGTAACCACATCAGTATTTTTGAGGGTGCAGGCATAGAAGTACTAAAATACCCCTACTATGATCCTGAAACAATTGGCATTAAATTCACAGAATTAAAACAATTCCTTCAGCAACTGGATGCAGGCAATATTATTTTGTTACATCCATGCTGCCATAATCCCACCGGTGTAGACCCAAGCCAAGAACAATGGGATGAGCTGCTTGAGATTATCAAACAAAAACAGCTTATCCCTTTTATGGATATAGCATATCAGGGCTTTGGTGACGATATAGAAACCGATACCTATGCTATTCGTAAAGCTGTTGATTTAGGCTTATGTGTTTATATCAGCAACTCTTTTTCTAAAAATCTTTCAATGTACGGCGAGCGAGTGGGTGGTCTGAGTATTGTCTGCCCGACAGCTGAAGAAGCCCGTCTTGTACAAAGTCAGCTTAAATTTACTGTACGCCGTTTATATTCAAGCCCTCCTGCTCACGGCGGTCATGTCGTTGACCGTGTAATGAACAATAGTCAGTTATTCAAGCAGTGGGAACAGGAAGTCTATATGATGCGCGATCGTATTCGCGCTATGCGCAGCCGTTTGCATGAAGTCTTACAAGCAAAATTCCCAGAGCGCGATTTCAGCTATTTTGTAAAACAACGGGGTATGTTCAGCTTCACTGGTCTGAATCCGCAGCAGGTTGAACGTCTGAAAAGCGAATTTGGTGTATATATGGTTGAAAATGGTCGTATGTGCATGGCTGGATTAAATAGCAGTAATATAGAATACGTAGCCAATGCAATGGTTGCTGTATTAAAGTAATTAGTGTCTGAACAATGAAACTGGCTGATTATTAATTAATCAGCCAGTTTCATTGTTTGTATTACCAACACAATAAATTCAATTACAAAATAAATTTTTTAATTGGTTGGATGGATAGCAAACCGGCGTAACCGGAAAGCCAATGCAATATTCATGACACCAAATAATGCTGCATAAACACCAATTACCCAAGTTAATGCTATACCGCCCTGCACTGGATCAATTAACAGAATAATACCCACCAAAACCGATAAGATACCGGCAATAATCATCCACCATTCACCCTGAATAGTCTTGCGTAAACGTATTGCAGTTATAATTTGGAATATACCGGATATCAAAGCCCAAGCAGCAATAAATGTAATTAAAACCAGCCAGGTAATTCCCGGAACAAAAAATGTCAGGATACCGGCCAGAATACTTACAATACCCCAAATCAGCATTAACCACCAATCCTGATGACTTTTTCGACCATTAATAGAAATGATTACGCCCATTACACCATCTATTAAAGCATAAACACCGAAGAATATAACCATGACCATTATAGTTATGAATGGATAGAACCACGTTAGCAATCCAAAAATCAATGCAGCAATCCCACGTAAAAGTACTATCCACCAATTTTTTGAAAGTAAATTAGCTAACGGACTGCGAAATGTAAAATTATTCACAATATTTCCTTTAATTAAATGTCCATTTCTAAATGATAAAATATTAATGGATAAGATATCAATAAACGATTGCTATTGATAACGCTTATTTTTATATAACAGCCAGCCATCATGATGACGATGCTTTGGATCATGATGTGTCCAATGGACTAATCCGCCACGGTTGTTACTGATATACTCACCTGAAAAGCCAACTGTGTCTTCACGCTGCAAATCATTCAGCCTCGGCGCTATATCAATATTATGCACTATTAAAACAGTACTATCTGTGCCTGTACGCAGTATAAAACGCTGATGACGACTGCCTTTATTATCATCAGGTAATGTTTTAATAACTTTACCTTCTCCATATACCTGTACTTTATCAAGATTTTCTTTTTGAGCTTGCTCAATCGACACACTTTCCTTTGGATTACTTGCAACAGGTGCAGCAGTAAAACTATGTCGCATAGATTTAAAAGAATTAATTACCTGTTCCTGTGCCTGACTTTTTGGCCGCTCGTCTGTTGTGCTTTGCAACCACAACCATAATCCCAGTGCCACAATAACCAGTAAAATAACTTTCTTCATAAGTAAAAATTTTGATGTGCAGTTAGTAACAATTTAATTCATCATACAAAATGTAATCAGTGATAGCAAAATTAATGTTGATATAAATAAAAAATCAGGCTATCCGGAAATCCGGATAGCCTGATTCTAATAAAAACTATAATAATTTATTTTTTATAAGCTAATGCTGCTTTAATAAAGGCTGTAAACAAAGGATGGCCATTTTTTGGTGTTGAAGTAAACTCAGGATGAAACTGGCAAGCGAAAAACCAAGGGTGATTCGGTAATTCAATTGTTTCAACCAAATGCTCATGCCCGGTAGATACACCACCAATAACCAAACCAGCCTGTTCTAACTGTGGCACATAATAGTTATTAACTTCATAACGATGACGATGACGCTCGCGAATCAACTCATTACCATAAATGTTTCTCGCCAATGAGCCGTCAGCCAGTTTAACTTCTTGTGCGCCTAAACGCATCGTACCGCCAAGATTAGTATTAATATCGCGCTTTTCAATCTGCCCGTCTCTATCCTGCCACTCACTAATCAAAGCAACAACAGGATGCTGGGTTTTCAGATCAAATTCAGTTGAATTGGCTCCATCCAGATTAGCCACATCACGTGCATATTCAATCAGCGCGATTTGCATGCCCAGACAGATACCCAGATAAGGAATTTGCTTTTCACGCGCATAACGAACAGCAGCGATTTTTCCTTCAACACCACGCGTACCGAAACCACCGGGAACCAGTATGGCATCCATATCTTCTAAGCAGGCCGTTCCTTCTGTTTCCAGAGCTTCACTATCTATATAATGAATATCTACTTCAGTTTCGGTCTGAATACCGGCATGCTTTAAAGCTTCCGACAAAGATTTATATGATTCAGTTAAATCGACATATTTGCCGACCATGGCAATTTTTACTTTGTGTTTCGGATGCTGTACTAAATAAACAATCTTATTCCATGCAGTCAGATCGGCCTGCTGAACATTCAGTTGCAGCTGCTCACAGATAATATTGTCAATACCCTGATCATGAAGCATTGCCGGCACTTCATAAATGCTATTAACATCATAACAGCTTATAACCGCACGCTCTTCAACATTACAGAACAAAGCGATCTTACGTTTTTCTTCTTCCGGCATCGGCCGGTCCATACGGCAGATAAGCACATCCGGCTGAATGCCGATTTCACGTAATTCTTTAACGGAATGCTGAGTCGGTTTGGTTTTTATCTCACCTGCGGCCGCAATATACGGTACATAGGAAAGATGAACAAAAAGGGTATTGGTTCGTCCCTGCTGGCTGCGCATTTGTCTGATGGCTTCCAGAAAAGGCAAAGACTCAATATCACCTACCGTACCCCCGATTTCGACAATCGCCACATCGAAACCGGCAGCACCTTCATGAATTTTGCGTTTGATTTCATCAGTAATGTGGGGAATAACCTGAACAGTGCCCCCCAGATAATCACCACGGCGTTCTTTATGAATTACACTTTCATACACCTGGCCGGATGTAAAATTATTACGCTTTTGCATCGTAGCATCAATAAAGCGCTCGTAATGCCCGAGATCCAGATCTGTTTCAGCACCATCATCAGTAACAAATACTTCCCCATGCTGAAAAGGACTCATTGTACCCGGATCAACATTAATATACGGATCCAGTTTGAGCATGGTTACTTTTAAACCACGGGATTCTAAAATAGCAGCAGTAGACGCAGCGGCAATGCCTTTACCCAGTGAAGAGACCACACCGCCAGTTACAAAAATAAACTTGGTCATGACAATCAGCAGGAAATTGAATTAAGCATTTTAGCCGAAAATAGCATGAAATGAAAGATACTGCCCAGTCGCATAAAGAGTAAGAATATTATCTCCAGATTGGCGCAATAATCACGGTTGTGGCATAATTAATCACCGTAACCGCTAAATTTTTATTATGTTGCAATCTGGACATATTTTCATTGTTTCCGCCGCTTCCGGAACAGGCAAAACCACTCTGGTTTCACGTCTGAGTGCCTGTCAGCCTGATATCCGTATTTCTATCTCCCACACCACCAGAATGCCGCGAGATGGAGAGCAGAATGGCATTCATTACCATTTTGTCAGCCGTGATGAATTTGAGCAAATGATTGCTGCCAATGCTTTCATAGAACATGCAAATGTCTATGGTAATTATTATGGCACCAGTTTAAAAGCTGTTGAGTCATTATCAAAACAGGGCTATAACGTTATTCTGGAAATAGATGTGCAGGGTGCTGAACAGATCCGCCGTTTATTACCGGAAGCCACCAGCATTTTTATTCTGCCTCCGTCAATGGCTGAACTGAACGAACGTCTGCGAAACAGAGGCACGGATAGTGAAGATGTAATAGCCTACCGGCTGGAAAAATCACGTGAAGAAATAGAGCAAAGCCTTTTATTCGATTTTGTGATTGTTAATGAAGAGATTACACAGGCAGAAAATGACCTGCTGGCGATTATTCGCTCGGTTGGCTTGCGTGCCAAAGCACAAAGCCAGACTATTATACAAATTTTATCTGAAAAATAATTTATTTACCTTTTATTACTTATCCTGATATCAGGAATGGAACTCAGATTATGGCTCGTATCACTGTAGAAGATTGTATCGGACGTATTCCGAATCATTTTGACCTGACCATGATAGCTGCCTTGCGCGCCCGTCAGCTTGCCAACGGCGCTACTGCACTGGTCGAAGAAGATCATGATAAACCGACTGTCATTGCCTTGCGCGAAATTGCCGGCGGACAAATCGGAACAGAATTACTTAACCAGCAAAAATAATACAGGCAAACAGCCATGTACCCCCCCAGCGTGCCTTATAAACCACCAGTAAATCAATGGCGGGATAATCTTTTCGCACATACAGAATATCTGAATAAACAGGAACGCTGGAAATTGCTGGAACAGGCATGCGCCTATATATATTCTCTTGCAGACAAAACTGGCAAAACTGCATTACTGAAACGCAGTTTTGCCATTACTACATCTCTTGCCCAAAATCTGCACAGAGTACAAGCTCTTGCTGCCGTTTTAATCAAAATTGCTTTTGAAGATTTAGGTACTTCAGATTCTCATCTTCCAAGTCATGCATTAGGACAGGTGGGGATGAAAATTTTAAACGAAATTAATACCTCAGCATATACCGATATTGCTTCACAACTCAAATGCTGCGAGCAGCAAATAGAGAACAGCTATCATGCCATTATTAACGAGGCACAGAATAAATTATTGCACACCGCTTCTTACCTCGGAAAAGATGATCTGCAATTACTTGGCAAAGCCTGTGAATTCGGTGCAACTGCACATCAGGGACAGTTTCGCAATAGTGGTCTGCCCTATATTACCCACCCCATAGCGGTGGCGACACAACTGGCTGAATGGCATGTAGACATTCAGGCTTTATGCGCTGGTGTATTACACGACGTACTGGAAGATACCGGTACCACCAAAGAAGAAATTATTGCCGTATTCGGAGAAACCATAGCCAATATGGTTGACGGTCTATCGAAACTGGAAAAACTGGAATATAACAGCCAGCAGGAAGCACAGGCTGAAAGTTTCCGCAAGCTTATTATGGCAATGACACAGGACGTACGGGTGATCATTGTCAAGCTGTCAGACCGGCTGCACAATATGCGCACGCTGTCAGCAAAAAAACCAGCCAGCCGAAGACGTATTGCTCAGGAAACTATGGAAATCTATGCGCAGCTGGCTAATCGCATCGGATTAAACCATGTTTACCGCGAATTACAGGACCTGGCATTCAAGCATTTGTATCCGCATCGCTATGAAGTACTCGCCAAAGCTATTCAGTCATCCCGGCGTAACCGGCGTGACGTGGTAGGAAAAGTACTGCGCGCATTCAGTCAGCGTCTGGTTAGTGCCAATATCGAGGCACAGGTAAGAGGCCGGGAAAAAAATCTTTATAGCATATATGAAAAAATGCGCCAGAAAAATCTCCATTTTGCCGACGTAATGGATATATATGCATTCAGAGTTATCGTTAATAATATACCAGCCTGCTATACTGCTCTAGGTGTATTGCATAATCTTTACAAGCCCAAGCCGGGAAGAATTAAAGATTATATTGCCATCCCTAAAAATAATGGTTACCAAAGTCTGCACACCATACTGGTAGGTCCGTATGGTCTGCCAATTGAAGTACAGATTCGTACACATGAAATGGATACCATTGCCGAACGGGGTATAGCCAGTTACTGGATGCACAAAGATGGTGAGCAGAATAGCTTTGATCAGGCTCAGATGCGTACTAATCAATGGCTGCAAAGCATACTTGATATTCAGGCGCATAGTGCCAATGCCATTGAATTCTTTGAACATGTAAAAACCGATCTGTTTCCAAACGAGGTATACGTTTTCACTCCCAAAGGCAAAATCATTACCTTACCGGAAGGTGCAACACCGGTGGATTTTGCTTATGCAGTCCACACTGGTATTGGTAATCGCACTGTTTCAGCACGTATTAATCACAATCTTATGCCATTACGCACCCGACTGCACACTGGTGATACAGTAGAAATCATTACCTCCAGCAATGGTCATCCTACCCCGGCATGGCTTGATTTTGCCGTTTCCAGCCATGCACGCAGTGCCATTCGCAGCCAGATTAAAAAAATGAATCGCTCAGATGCTATCCGTCTGGGTGAGAAATTATTACAAAAAGCACTCTCCAACCTGTTACCGGAAAACGTTTTACTTTCAGACAGCCTGAAAGATAAATATCTGGCCGATTTACAACAGAAAAATACTTCCTTTGAAAATATCCTGTGCGAAGTTGGTATGGGATTGTTGCAACCGGTTTCCATAGCTATGCACATCGCAGAGCTGGCCGGAGAACACTTTAACAACACCATTAAACTGGCACCCATTAATCTTACCGGCAATGAATCTACCCATATTCATCTGGCCAAATGCTGCCACCCTATTCCCGGTGATACTATTAAAGCCTTATTAATCAAAGATCAGGGAATCATTATTCATCGTGACACTTGCAATACCATTCTGAAAACAGATCCTGAACTTCAGCTTGATGCTAACTGGGATATTATGCAGGCAAGCAACTATCAAACAACACTGTGTCTGAATGCAATCGACAGTCATGGCTTACTGGCCACTATTGCTCAGGCTATTTCCTCCAATGGCGGAGATATCAAGTCGGTTGAAACAACATCGAAAAAACTTGAAGGCATTGAGGGATTTATCGAATTTCGCTTTGTTTTACAGGTAAAAGATCTAGACCAGCTGAACCAGATTACACGAGATCTGCACTCTGTACCTCAGATTCGCCGCGTAAACCGCGTCTGAACAATCTTTCCTGATAAATATTCATATATATCCGTTAAATATCATCTTGACGAACCATATTTAATCAGACATAATTCTGCCTTATTTTTAAAATAAACCTATGTCTGTTATTCCTTTGTTTATTACAGATATAGCCATTATTTACACCTTAGGAGGTGATGTTGTAAACGGTTATGCGGTACCGTAAACACCGCCCTAGCCCTAAGTGGCAATATTTAAATATTTAGCTGATTAATATAGTAATCAGCATCAGAACTCATTTATTCAGGAAAAAACATGCCTTCTGTACGTGTAAAAGAAAATGAACCTTTTGAAGTTGCGATGCGTCGCTTTAAACGCTCTGTTGAAAAAACCGGTCTGATGACCGAACTGCGTGCTCGTGAAGCTTACGAAAAACCAACTACTGAACGTAAACGTAAAAAAGCAGCAGCCGTAAAACGTTTACAGAAACGCTTGCGCAGCCAGCAATTGCCACCAAAATTCTATTAATTGGTAGCTCCGGTTTATCATTTTCTGGTAACCGGAAATAAATACAATTGAAAACAATACCGCAGGCTATTGCTTGCGGTATTTGCATTTTACAGAAATAACTATCTGAAGCACCGCAATTTTAGCAGTATCATACTAAACTAATTTAATTTTTATTTATTGCGAGCATTATTATGAGCCTGAAACAACAACTGCAAGAAGATATGAAAACTGCCTTGCGCAATCATGATTCAGCTACCCTGTCTACCATTCGAATGGCGCTGGCTGCAATAAAACAGATCGAAGTAGATGAACGAATCGAAGTAGACGATACACGCTTCACGGCCATTATTAGCAAAATGGTTAAACAGCGCAAAGAGTCTGTACGCATGTATACCGAGGCTGGCAGAACCGATCTAGCAGAAAAAGAACAGTCAGAAATCGATCTGCTGCAGAATTATCTGCCCAAAATGCTCGACGAAGCTGAAATTGACGCTGCAATTAAAGAAGCCATAACCAGCACAGGCGCTGCGCAGCCAAGTGATATGGGTAAAGTTATGGGTGTACTGAAAAAAACACTGGCCGGTAAAGCTGACATGAGTGAAGTCAGCAAAAAAATCAAACAGCTTTTGAACTAAAAGTTTTCTGCATTAACCATAACAGCAGATCAGAAAGACCGTTTTCCAATCTTTCATATTGAAGATAGCAGGCATAGTTGGCATGATTCCCAGTGAATTTATTGACGAATTATTAAATAAAATTGATGTCGTCGATGTAATTGAAGAGTTTGTACCGTTAAAAAAAAGCGGTGCCAACTACATGGCCTGCTGCCCTTTTCACAAAGAAAAATCTCCTTCTTTTTCTGTCAGCCCCAGCAAACAGTTTTATCATTGCTTTGGCTGCGGCGTACATGGTTCAGCCATTGGCTTTATCATGGAATATCAAGGATTAAGCTTTCAGGAAGCTGTGCAATTTCTGGCCGACCGGATCGGAATGACCGTACCCAGACAGATCGGCAACAACAACTCACAGGTACATAAAGCTCTTAAACAGCAACAGCAGACACTGGAACAAACCACAGCTGATGCCGCCACCTTTTACCAGCAACAACTTAAAACCTCGCCAAATGCTCAGAATTACTTACAGCAGCGCGGGCTGAGCGATGAAATCATTCTTCATTATGGTTTGGGCTATGCACCTGATGACTGGCAGGCACTGGCAAAGGTATTCCAGCCCTATCCAAGCAATGCACTGGTAAACAGCGGTATGGTCATCACCAAAGACGACCGCCATTACGACCGTTTCCGTAACCGTATTATGTTTCCAATCCGCAGCAGCCGCGGTCAGATTATCGGGTTTGGTGCGCGCATTCTGGATTCAGGCGAACCTAAATATCTTAATTCACCTGAAACTCCCTTGTTTGATAAAGGGCATAATCTGTATGGCCTGTATGAAGCACGTGCTGCCATTAAAGAAGCACAGCGTGTACTGGTAGTAGAAGGTTATATGGACGTAGTTGCCCTGGCACAGTTTGGTCTGGGCTATGCAGTAGCCGCACTCGGTACAGCCACCACCGCCGAACATGTGCGCTTACTGATGCGGCAAAGCGATCATATCTATTTTTGCTTTGACGGCGACAGTGCTGGTAAAAAAGCAGCCTGGCGGGCTTTAGAAAATGCCTTACCGCAGTTAAAAGACGACAAAATTTTACACTTTCTGTTCTTACCGGCCGAACACGATCCTGACAGTTATGTACGCAGCTATGGATTAAAACCATTTGAAGATGCATTACTCAATCAGAGTCTGCCGCTATCAGCTTATTTCTGGCAGGTACTGACAGAAAATATTGATATGGATACACAGGAAGGCAAAGCGGAGCTGATTAAAACCGCCAGTCCTTTACTGGCGCAAATCAAAGCACCGGCACTTTCTTTTCTGCTGCGTCAGGAACTTAGCCGAAAAGTAGGTATTGATGAACACAATCTGGCACAACTGCTCGGGCAGGAACTACCCAGACCTCAGACTATCAGACAGAAAAGTTATCAATTACCCCGCAACACTTTCCGGCAACCGCCAGTCATGTCATTAGTGCAAAAGCAGATACGCGCGCTATTGATAAATCCGCAATGGGCCGTATATATAGAACTACCAGAATATCTGGACCTGCACGGCGATTATGCATGCCTCGCCGCGCTGGCTGAACGTATTCAAGCCTCCGTTACCCCGTTAAACAGTGGTGCCGTGCTGGAACTGATGCGTAATACTGAATTTGAACCCGTTATCTGGCAGATTATTCATGATTATATGGACTCACCGGATGTCATGCAGCCAGGCAATGAAGATGACTGCACCACATTCAGACAGGGTATGCAAAAATTACTGGACAACCTTAAAACACAGCAGATTGATGCGTTGAAGCGCAAACTCCAGCATGAGCGACTAAGTGCCGACGAAAAACAGTTACTACTGCTACTTTTAAGTCCGTCCAAAATGCCGTCAGTATAAACCGGCGGTTATTGTAAACGCTTGCAGCGACAAAGTCGTTGTGAATACATCGAGTAAAATATGGCAAACTCCACACCTAAGAAATCCACTATTGATACCAGTCAGGAACAGGATGATACTCGCCCGTTAACCGCAGAAGAACAGCGTGCCCGCCTGCGCCAGCTGATTATTCAGGGTAAAGAGCGTGGTTATATTACCTACGCCGAAATCAATGATGCCCTGCCCGACGAAATGTCTGACGCCGATCAGATTGACAACATTGTATCGATGATCTCCGGTCTGGGTATTCAGGTTACAGAAGAAGCTCCTGATGCTGAAAGTCTGCTCATGGGCGACAACACCGCCAACATGACCGATGACGATGCAGTAGCAGAAGCAGAAGCAGCACTATCCAATGCCGACAACGAATTCGGACGCACCACCGATCCGGTACGCATGTACATGCGTGAAATGGGACAGGTAGATCTGCTGACCCGTGAAGATGAAATCATCATCGCCAAAAAAATCGAAAATGCCCTGCGTAACATGATTCAGGCCATTTCCGCATGTCCGGGATCAGTAGCAGAAATACTTGCTCTGATTGATGCCGTGCGCAAAGATGAAATCAAAGTAGACGAAATAGTCGAAGCCATTGTCGACCCGCATGAAGAGCTGCTGGATGAACTGGGCATTGGTCTGGATACCAAAAACGAAGACACCGAAATTACTGATGACAGTGATGACAGTGTAGACGTTGATGATGAAGAAAATGATGAAGAGAGTGCAGCACTGGCCGCTTCAGCCAACCTTGAAGAACTGCGCCAGAAAACACTCGAACATTTCGATGGTATTCAAAGTCTGTACGATACCATGGTTGCCACCTTACAGGAAAAAGGCAGTCACCATGCCGATTACCTGAAATTACAGCAGGAAATTGCCGAACAACTGCTACAGGTGCGTTTCGCTACCCGTCAGATTGAAAGCCTGTGCGACAATCTGCGTATGCGCGTTAATCAGGTAAGACAGCTTGAACGCGAGATTCGCGATATTGCCCTGAACCGCGTCCACATGGAACGCGACTATTTTATTAAAAGCTTTACCAATCGTACTACCGACCTGGGCTGGGTAGATGAAGAACTCTCCCTGAACCGCGTATGGAATGAAGCATTGCGCCGTTTTCAGTATGCCATTATCGAAAAACAGACCGAACTGGCCAATCTGGAGCAGTCTGCCCAGATCTCACTGGATGAGCTTAAACAGATTAACAAGAACATGGTGAAAAGCGAGCAGGAAACTGCCGCAGCCAAACAGGAAATGATTCAGGCCAACCTGCGTCTGGTGATTTCCATTGCCAAAAAATACACCAACCGCGGTCTGCAATTTCTCGACCTGATTCAGGAAGGTAACATCGGCCTGATGAAAGCCGTAGACAAATTTGAATATCGCCGCGGCTATAAATTTTCCACCTATGCCACATGGTGGATTCGTCAGGCGATTACCCGCTCTATCGCCGATCAGGCGCGTACCATCCGTATTCCGGTACATATGATTGAGACCATCAACAAAATGAACCGCATCTCCCGCCAGTATCTGCAGGAAAACGGCGAAGAAGCTGATTCTGCCAAACTGGCTGAACTGATGGAAATGCCGGAAGACAAAATCCGCAAAATCATGAAAATTGCTAAAGAGCCTATTTCAATGGAAACTCCGATTGGTGACGATGATGATTCTCATCTGGGCGACTTTATCGAAGACGCCAACAACGTCGCACCGGCAGATGCAGCCATGTATTCCAGTCTGCGCGAAGTTACCAAAGATGTACTCGAAAGCCTGACTCCGCGCGAAGCCAAGGTACTGCGCATGCGCTTCGGTATCGATATGAATACCGATCACACTCTTGAGGAAGTGGGTAAACAGTTTGATGTTACCCGTGAGCGCATCCGTCAGATTGAAGCAAAAGCCCTGCGCAAACTGCGCCACCCTACCCGCTCTGACCGACTGAAAAGCTTTCTTGATAGTGACGAAAACAAACAATAAACATTTTTTAGTTTAAAACCAGAATCATCCGCCAGGAGCGGATGATTTTTTATGTAAAACCTTGCAATACCCATCCGTATTGGTTACAATACGCAGCTTACGGGTCTGTAGCTCAGGGGTTAGAGCAGGGGACTCATAATCCCTTGGTCGTGGGTTCGAACCCCACTGGACCCACCAGATAACCCATAAAATCCTGTATCAGAAAACAGAGTTTTTATCAAAAAAGCCGCTTTTAGCGGCTTTTTTATTGCTTATTAAAATAATCTGCATAAATAATAAATACTATAATTTTTATTATACAGGCACAAATTTTCATTCAATACTCACTGAAAACACACTTTGTAAAAACCCTGAGCTAAAAATTATATTTATAATATTCTGCAAACAATATTTTAAACTATAGCTACTAAATAATTATTTAATTATGCTTTTTATCATCTGTATAGCTGAATGTATTTCAGGCCGGATGATACATTTACATTAAAACAGTAACTTTCATTTAACATTTAATTATCATAAAAAAGCCGTTGGTTAATTATTCTGTATAACAGTCTCATTTCTCAGTATTTAGCTTTGGCAAATGAACTAATCATATTTTAAAAATATGCATAAAAATAATAAATATTAGAATAAAATCCTTTTTACATGCATATAGTTGCACAATTAATACACTTATTTCTGATTTTTATATTTTTTTTAATTATCCATAAATCTCACGTCAGTACTGGCTTTAAAACCGGTAATATTAGTTAATCATAAAACACAAAAACTAATAAATAACAAAAACTTTTATTAACATTTATAATCCTACCCGTAACATCCAGCGTTATCATTCTGGAAAATATTAGTTTATGAAATATAAAACCTGCTTCTTTACACATCAGAATATCATATAGCATATTTGCTTTGTATTTTTATGAAAACACTTATTTTTCTAAAATATTTTAATCAACTTTCCGGAACTGCTATCTGCTAATGTTGTTATCATAAAGTTAACCTTATTTAAATAGGATATAACATATCTTCTATAATTATTTTGTATAGGATTATTTTTATTTGTTAATTAGCAATTAACGTGCAAATAAAACAAATTTGTAAATTTATAGCTATTGTATATTTTTAAATACCTGCATAATCAAGGAAAACTGATGAATAACATTTATAAATCCAAATGGAGTGAAGCAACACAGACATGGGTAGCCTGCTCGGAGCTGGTACGTGGTAAAACTAAAAATAACTGTGTCAAAATCGCTGCAACTATTGCCCTTGCTTTAACCAGTTTAGGCTCATATGCTGCTGATACTCCCTGTGACATTAACGCAGGAAATAGTGTTGTAGCTTCAGGAACTACATGTTCTTTACCAGACGGAACAAAATATACTGAAATTTCTGGATCAGGCGCCACTTTAGACGGTGGAAGTATTGAAGCCATAGGGAGTGCCGGGAGTAAAACCAAAAAAACAATTGGCTTAGATGGGCAATCAGAACTTCATGCTACAAATGTAATAACTACAAGTAGAGTTTCAAAACCGAATAACAATGCTTTAGCTATTACAGGCAACTCAACAGTAAGAATTGATAATGATCTGACCGCAACTAGTAAGGGGAGCGCTGCAGATATAATTTCGAATTCTGATAGATCTGAATTAAGCGTTGGACACAATATAACAATTAAAGACGATAATAGTGCGGGTTTTTATACTGGTATAAAAAATCATGATAATAGTAAAATACTTGCTAAAAATGGAAAAATTGAAATAACTTCAGAAAATGACAATAATGGACGCTCAATAGAAAATGACAATAGTATTATTGAAGCCGGCAGTATATCTATAACTCAAGGGAGTAAGAATTACGCAATTTATCAAACTGCAACAGAAGATAACGAAGAAAACTCATATATAAAGATTACCAATGATTTAACAATTAACTCCGGAAGTATTCCTGAGGGAAATTCAACAGTTACAATCGAAGGCGGATCTATAGAAGTCGGAGGTAAAACTAACATTACAACTCATGTTGATACATCAGAAGATATCGAAGACCCTAAAAAAATCTCTGCTATTTCTATTACAAACGGAAAATATACAGCTAAAGGTGGAGCTAATATTAACATTAAAGATAATGATGAAGGAAACTTTAAAGATGCTGCAGGAGTCATCATTGGAAACAAAGGAACTTTTGAAAATAGTGGTACTCTAACGGTAAATGATGGTGCCAATACTGTAATTGCTACTGATTTAGAATCAGGTGAAGAAGCAACTTTTACAAACAACGCAGGCGGGACTACAACGAGTCGTCACGCTGATACAATTGTTCATAATTCATCTGGAATATTAACAGTAAACAATGATGGGAAATTAATTTCTGAATCTGATAAAGATTCAGTTTTAAAAAATAATAAAAATGGTGAGATTGTTGTTAACAATAATAATGCCAGCTCTGTTATTAATGGTAATATTACTAATACTAAGGATGGTAATATTACTTTGGATAACAAGGGTACTGTTAATAGTACTATTACCAATCAGAATACTGGTGCTATTAAAATTACCAATGACAATACCCTTGTTGGTTCTATCACCAATACCGGTTATAAAGTAAATAAAAATGATCCTGATAATATCTGGATTGATAACAATAAAAATTTAAACGGCAATATTGATAATGATGGCAATGGTAGCATTGTTGTTAAAAATAATACAGCCAGCTCTGTTATAAACGGTAATATTACTAATACTAAGGATGGTAATATTACTCTGGATAACAAGGGTACCTTTGACGGCTATATCAAAAATAAAGGTACAGGCGGGATCTCTTTAAACAATAAAAATACCGTTAGCGGCTATATCGAAAATAATGGTACAGGCGGGATATCCTTGACCAATAACGGTACCATTAATGGCTCTATCACCAATACCGGTTCTAAAGTAAATAAAAATGATCCTGATAATATCTGGATTGATAACAATAAAAATTTAAACAGCACTATTGAAAATCGCGATGGTAGTATTGTTGTTAACAACAATGAAGAAGGCTCTTCTTTTACCGGCGATATTTATAATAACACTGGTGAGATTACTGTTAACAACAATGCAAAAACTTCTACTATTAAGGGTGATATTACTAATATAAACGGTAGGGTTAATATCGAAAACAGCGGTGAGGCTAATTACTCTAAAATTACTAATTCCGGTGGTCATCTTAACATTGATAATATGCATGAAGGCGATTTTCAAGGTAACATTGATAATGATGCAACCGGTACCGGCTTCATTAATATTACCAATAGTGGAAATACCTTTAACGGCACTATTACCAATCAGAATACTGGTACTATTAGTATTACTAATGACAAAACCTTTAACAGCACTATCACCAATACCGGTGATAAAGGTACTGGCGACTATAATATTAAGATCACCAACAATAAGGAGTTAACTAGCTCTATCGAAAATAAGGGAACAGGCAGTATCTATATTGGCAATACCAAAGATACCGGCCGTATAACCGGTAATATTACTAATAACAATACCGGTACTATCATCTTAAACAATGATGGTAAGATAGCCAGCGATATTCTTAATGGAGCCGCTGGTGCTATCAATATTACCAATAACGGTACCCTTGACGGCTCTATCACAAATACTGGTGATATTACTAATACTGGTGCTGCTAATATCACCATTACGAATCAGGATGAAGCTGTATTAAACAGCAATATTAATAATGATGGTTCCGGATCCATTATATTTACTAACAATGGTGATGTAGATGCTAATGTAGTTAATAATAATCCCAGTGTAAGGATTAACGATACTAGTCTGAGACAAATTCAGAATACTGGTAATGGCAAAATTACTATTATCAATAATAAAACTTTGAACAGACCAATCAGCAATACTAGTGGTGGTATTATTGATATAACCAATAACAGTAGTATGGAAACGGATATAACCAATAATACTGAAAGCAGTGAAGGCGGAATTACATTTAAAAATAAACAGGAATTCAAAGGTAAGCTGATTAACGCTAACTCAGGATCTATTTCTGCCACAAATACCGGAACCTTTACCGGCGTGACAACAAATTCCGGTTCGGGGATATTAGATCTGGATAATCAGGGTATCTGGAACAATACCGGAAACTCTGTATTAACAAAGCTGGAAAACAAAACTGGGACAATTATATTTCCGCAAGTATCTGAAGTTAATGCCGGAGACAAAGACCAGTACCATACTATCACTGTTAATGGTAACTATACCGGTGGCGGTTTGATGCGTGTTAATACTGTATGGAATAAGGATGGCACTTCTTATAGCGACCGCGTTGATATTCATGGCGATGTAGACGGTGCCGCTACAACAGTGCAAACATTAAACGGTATCTATGGCGATGTGACCCTGAAAGAGATACCTATTCATTCTGCAGTTGTGGTGCATGTAGCCGGTAAGAGTAGCGGCAATGATTTTACCGGTTCCGCTCCGACTACCAATGCCGGTGAAGCTCAGCTTAAAAAAATAGATACTACTTCAGGGACAGATTATGCATGGACATTAACTGCACAAAATAAAACACCTGAACCGACTAATCCTGGTGTGTCTGGACCTACTGATCCTAATGTGTCCGGACCTACTGCTCCTGATAAGCCTATTTTGCCAGCACCACCTATAACAGAAGTACCAATTTATGCAGAACCGGTTTCCGGTTATGTGCAGATGCCTACAGCAGATATGGAACTTGGCTTTACCACGATTGGTACATTACATGAGCGGCGCGGGGAAAACCAGACTTACAATATCACAGGCTCGAATAATACTGCTCTTGGTGGTGATCAGCAGCAGACATGGGGCAGAGTTCTGGTTAAACATCTGGATAAAGATGGTAAAAAACGTCTGGATACCGCTGGTAATCAATCTGTATTACAGATTGGTCATGATTTTATTCTGGATGAAAATGAGAAAACCGGAACACGGCGGCATATTGGTGGCTATGTAGCTTATGGCCATAATGAAAATGATTTCCGCGATGAGTACCGTGCTAAGAATGGTTATATTGTTGATGACCACTACACAGGTAAAGGCCGTACCGATGCAGTAAGTGTTGGCGGTTATGGTACCTTCTACGGCAATAATGGCGGTTATGTAGATCTTGTTGGCCAGGTAACTTATTTGCGCAATAAATACAATGCCCGTTCGAACGAATCTGTACATCAAAACGGCTGGGGCGCAGCTTTATCAGCTGAAACAGGTAAATCATTTATTGTTTATGGAAATAACTGGTTTGTAGAGCCGCAGGCTCAGCTGGTATACCAGTATCTATCTCTGGATGATTTTAATGACAGAATCCGCCATGTTGACCAGCATGATCCGTCTGCACTGCGCGGTCGTGTAGGTATGCGTTTCGGCTATAATGGTGATACCCGTGATAATCTGCCGTCATCCTCTTTCTATGGTATCGCGAATATCTGGCATGATTTCGTTAATCCGAAATCAGTTGATATTGGTCGTGACAGTCTGAAAGAAGAGTATGCGAAAACCTGGGGCGAACTCGGTCTGGGTATTCAGTTGCCAATCACCCGTCAAAGTGATTTCTACAGCGATATCCGTTACGAGAAAAACTTTGGCAGTGATAAACGCAAAGGCTTTAAAGGTACTATGGGTTATAAATATACCTGGTTATAATGCATTATCCGGCAGTAGCCATATGGTTACTGCTGCTTTCTGCAGGGCACAGCATTTAATGCTGTGCCCTGTTTCCGTTTAAATATTCTTTGGTTTTCTTTTCAGCAAAACAGGCTTGACATTCAACTTAGGTGAAGGTTTAAGCTGTTCTTTTTCTTCATAAGAATCATTATGCACAGAAGAGACTTCCTCAGATATTCGGCCATGGTAAGCGCCGCAGCTACGCTACCGCTTTCTGCTTATGCTCTGAATACTCTGGATTTACCGGTACTGGCTATTCCGCCATTATTAGATACCGGTAAAGATAACAGGATTCAGCTCACTATTCAGCAGGGCACCAGCCGTTTTGGCAATTATCAGACGCAGACATGGGGCTATAATGGTGCTTTGCTTGGTCCTGCTATACGTATTTACCGGGGCAAACCGGTACAGATAAAACTGCAAAACCAATTAACTGAAGCCACAACAGTACACTGGCATGGTCTGGAAGTACCGGGTGAAGCAGATGGCGGACCTCAGGCCTGTATACCAGCCGGACAAGCACGAGTAATTGAATTTACCTCAAGCCAGCCTGCTGCAACATGTTGGTTTCATCCGCACCAGCATGGGCAGACCGGCCGTCAGGTGGCAATGGGGCTGGCAGGTTTGCTGTTGCTGGAAGATACTGTCAGTACTGGGCTGCCTATCCCCAAAAACTGGGGATTAGATGATATTCCTCTGATCGTACAGGATAAAAAATTTAATACAGCCGGACAAATTGATTATCAGCTTGATGTTATGAGTGCTGCCATAGGCTGGTTTGGAGATACTCTGCTGTGTAATGGTCAGATATATCCTCAGCATAACGCGCCGCGTGGCTGGTTGCGATTACGTCTGCTTAATGGCTGTAATGCCAGAACACTGAATTTTGCCTGTAGTGATGGCCGCCCTTTATATGTTATTGCCAGTGACGGTGGCTTTCTGCCTCAGCCGGTAACGGTGTCCAGCCTGTCGGTATTGCCCGGTGAACGTTTTGAAGTAATGGTTGACACCAGTAACGGTAAAGCATTTGATTTGCTTACTTTACCGGTAAAACAGATGGGCATGAATCTGCCGCCTTTTGATCAGCCCTGCCCGATAGTTCGTGTGTCTGTACTTTCTTCGCGTAATGATGCATCTTTACCCGATCAGCTTACCAGCTCTCTGCCTGTATTACCGGCTCTGTCTCAGCTTGTACACCGCCATTTTCAGCTGTCTATGGATCCTGAGCTGGACAGTATGGGTATGCAGGCTTTACAGCAACTGGCAGGAAAATCAGCTATGCCAATGGAGCATATGTCTATGCATCAGTCTCATATGGAAATGATGCATAATATGCACACGGATAAAAACGCATTAGATTTAATGCATGCCAACATGATTAACGGACAGACTTTTGATATGAATAAGCCGGCATTTGCCGCCAGTAAAGGGAAATATGAGTGCTGGGAAATATCCGGTTTAGGCGATATGATGCTGCACCCGTTTCATATTCATGGTACTCAGTTTCGCATTCTTAATGAAAACGGACAATCGCCTGCTGCTCATCGCTCAGGCTGGAAAGATACGGTACGGGTAGAAGGTGGTGTAAGTAAAGTATTGGTTAAATTCAACCACAGTGCGCCAGCCAGTTTTCCTTACATGGCTCATTGCCACATACTGGAACATGAAGATACGGGGATGATGCTGGGGTTTACTGTCTGAATATACGCTCGTTATAAGTTGAATTTTTTCAGATATTTAAAAACTGAAGCTAATAATACTTATGGATTAATAAAACGTTAAATTAGCTGCGCCAATAAATATTTTTCCATAAGCCGAATTAGCATAAACAATGAAATTCTGGCATGAAAATATATAATTTTTTCAAAAATATTCCATAAGTGTCATCGTATCAGGTCTGTAAATATCCCGATAAAAATATAAACCACTCAAAACGATTGGTTTTGAGTGGTTTCTTATGTCAGTTATTAATTAGCTGCACTGGTACGAATCAAATAATCAAAAGCACTTAATGCCGCTTTAGCACCTTCACCGGCAGCAATAATAATCTGCTTATAAGGTACGTTTGTACAGTCACCGGCGGCAAAAACACCCGGCACACTGGTTTTACCAAAAGCATCAATTGCAATCTCGTGCATTGGCTCAGTTAAGTCTACTGTACCTTGCAAAAATCCGGTATTTGGTAATAAACCAATCTGAACAAAAATACCTTCCAATGCCAGATGATGTTCTGTATTGCTTACCCGGTCCAGATAGTTCAGGCCATTAACTTTGCCATTTTCGCCGGTTACCTCGGTAGTCTGAGCGTTCATAATAATCTGAACATTAGGCAGACTATGCAATTTTTGCTGTAATACTTCATCAGCACGCATTTTGTCGGAAAATTCCAGCAAAGTAACATGTTTAACAACGCCAGCCAGATCAATGGCAGCTTCTGCACCGGAATTACCACCACCAATTACGGCTACATCTTTGCCTTTAAATAACGGGCCATCACAATGCGGACAATAAGTCACACCTTTCGTACGGTATTCCTGCTCACCGGGCACATTCATTGAGCGCCAGTGTGCACCTGTAGACAGAATAACTGTACGCGATTTTAAAACAGCACCACTTTCTGTATGTACCTCAATCAGTCCGCCTGTAGTTTTAGCCGGTACCAGCGCACTGACTCTTTGCAAATTCATAATATCGACATCATAACTGCGTACGTGGCTTTCCAAATCATGGGCAAAACGCGGACCGTCGGTACGTAAAACAGATATATAATTTTCAATATCCAGCGTGTCCAGAACCTGACCACCAAAACGTTCGGCCACAATACCGGTACGAATACCTTTACGTGCTGCATAAACAGCGGCAGCAGCACCGGCAGGTCCCCCGCCCACAATCAGCACGTCAAACGGTGCTTTTGCATTCAGTTCATCAACTGCCGCACTGGCAGCATTGCTGTCCAGTTTAGCAACAATTTCTGCCAGTTCCATTCTGCCCTGACCAAATGGTTCACCATTCAGAAAAACTGCCGGCACACCCATAATCTGTTTTGCTTCAATTTCTTCCTGAAACAATGCTCCGTCAATAGCTGTATGGCTGATATTCGGATTGAGAATAGACATCAGATTCAATGCCTGTATAACATCCGGACAATTGTGACAGGTAATAGAATAATAAGTTTCGAAGTGATAACTACCCTGCAAATTTTTAATTTGTTGCTGTAATGATTCTGCTTCTTTAGATGGATGACCGCCCACCTGCAATAAAGCCAGTACCAGTGAACTGAATTCATGCCCCATCGGATTACCGGCAAAAACCAGTCCTGTATGAGTACCAGGATTAGTGATCTCAAAAGATGGCTTACGTTCAGACTGACCATCAGTACGCAGACTGACTTTATCGCTTAACGCCTCTACTTCCTGTAACAGTGCCAGCATGTCGCGAGCACCTTTACTTTCGTCCAGCGTAGCAATAATTTCAACCGGTCTGGTTACATATTCAAGATAAGCTTTTAGTTGGTTTTTCAAAGTGTCGTCTAACATTTTACTGCTCCATTACATTAATAAAAATAAACTATAGATATTCTGTTTTTGATAGCCTGTATTTTTGTTTTAGTAAAAAGCCCGGATACCGCAGCCGGTATTCGGGCTGAATGACTGTTTATTTAACAGTAAGTTTCTGATGTGTGTATTTAAGTGTGTTAGATTTTACCAACCAGTTCCAGAGAAGGAGCCAGAGTTTTTTCGCCTTCTTTCCATTTAGCAGGACAAACTTCACCCGGATGAGAAGCAACATATTGTGCAGCTTTAACTTTACGTACCAGATCTGAAGCTTCACGACCGATACCTTCAGCAGTTACTTCCACACACTGGATAATACCCTGCGGGTCAACCAGGAATGTAGCACGGTCGGCAGAACCCTGACCTTCACGCAATACACCAAAATTTGTTGCCAGGGTAGCATTGCGGTCACCCAGCATAAAGTATTTAATTTTGGCAATTGTTTCAGAAGCATCGTGCCATGCTTTATGAGTAAAATGAGTATCAGTAGAAACAGAGTAAACTTCTACGCCCAGTTTCTGCAATTCTTCATAGTGGTCAGCCAGATCACCTAATTCAGTAGGACAAACAAAAGTAAAATCTGCCGGATAGAAAAAGAATACAGACCATTTACCTTTTACGTCAGCATCACTGATGTCTACAAATTTACCATTATGAAAGGCAGTGGTATTGAACGGTTTGATTTCAGTGTTAACATTAGCAACCATGAAATATCTCCTTGAATGTACAGGTTGAATTAATCGATGGATGTATAGTACACAAATTTACTCAATAAATATAATCAAATGATTTTATGTAATCGATAGTTTTTATTTTTCATAAAAAACAATGTATTATATTTTCAGGATTATAAAAATAACTTACAAACCAGATAAATACACTAAATTCATATATAAAAACTATTATAAACAGCCATTAGCTGTATGGGAGTTACTCTGCCAAAATCTAAAATTGCTGTAACTAAACCGGTCACAGCTTGTATGCTGCACATTACTGATATTTGCCCTGTGCATTTATCAAGATTAATATACAGATTATCATAAAAAAGAAGTCAAATTAAGATTGATACCGGCAAAAAATTTTTTCACTTTTTAGTTTCAGTTTAATTCTGCTACTGAATATTTGCAGGTGATGTATGGTATGAAAACGCATATTCTGCAATTGATAATATTTACACTGGTACTCATATGGTCTGCTTATCAGCCGCATGACTACCCTACCTGGTGGCTTGAAGTTTTTCCGGCATTGCTGGGATTGATACTTCTTGTATTCACCTATTCCCGTTTTCGTTTCAGTCAGCTTATGTACTGGGTAGTTTTAATTCATGCAGTTATTTTACTGATTGGCGGACATTACACTTATGCCGAAGAGCCGGTATTTAATTATCTACGCGGTGTATTTGGCTGGTCACGTAATAATTACGATAAGCTTGGACATTTTTTTCAAGGTTTTTCACCAGCTATTATAGCCAGTGAATTACTATGGAGATTACGAATTGTACGCTACCATGGCTGGGTGATATTTTTGAGTGGTTGTGTCTGCATGACGATTAGCGCCATATACGAATTGTTTGAGTGGCTGGTAGCAATACTGAGTAATCAGGAAGCTGTCACTTTTCTTGGCACACAGGGCGATGTATGGGATACACAGAAAGATATGCTTTGGTGTCTGATAGGTTGCAGCACCATGCTTATCTATCTTTATTTTAGTAAACGGCACTTACGGAGACCATCACGTTAAAAACGCAGGTAGTTACCATTACAAGTAAAAATCAGATCGGATCCAACTGACAACAGCAAAGTATCTGATTAGTCTTGCATGGCAGCTTTGACTAAAGCTGCCATCTCTTAACGCTCAGGTAATCAGGCGGAAACAGATTGTGTTTTTTCCAGTTTGATTTTCAATTCTTTGATATCTTCTTCAAATATCATAATTACGCCCAGATAGGCCATACCAAACATCATAGCCGTAATGAATGAACTGGCAATTGCCATGGTATTCATCCATACCAACCCTACAGCAAATACCAGAAAACACAAAGCAAATATAACATTAAAATAGAACTTTACTCTTTTAAATTTTTGCTCTTTGTGTGCAAGCTGTACACTTAGTTCATTACTGTTTGTTGCAAATTCAGCAGTTTGGTTCATGTGTTCAAACTCCAGTAAATGTAAAGCTAATGAATATTATTGTAATGTCAAATTACAAAACATGGCTATTTTAACCGGTATTACACTTGTAATGAAGTACTATTTTAACAATTGGATATAAGAGAATAACCCAGAAAAAATTCTGTTAACACCTATTTAATGAGATATACATTTGCAAAATTATCAATTTATTTATATGACATATTGTAAATATTTTTAATTTATAACTAATATTCAAATATATATATAGTTTTAAAACTGCATAGCCTCAAAAATTTTATTTACTGTCTGTTCAGATTACGGCTAATTTTTCATCTAATTTATATATACTTATTAGCTATAAGAAATGATTTATTTGTTACACTTTATTAAGTATAAATTGAATAAAATGTTATCAGTATGAATCTTAAAAAATCAAAAGGGCTGAAACCATCAGTCAGTTTCAGCCCTGTTTATCAATAAACAAATTACTTCTTATTTGCTAAGAAGATATTCTATTAATAACAATCGTTATTTAACTATCTTCAAACCTTTTTTCGCACCAGATTTATTACTGTCGTCTGCAGGTAAACTCTCTGGCACAGAAGGCTGGCTTTCAGATAGGGTGTTATCCTCGCCTGCTGTCGGGTGTTCACTGTTTTCAGTAAGAGGTTCTACATCAAACCCCATGCCGTCACCAGTTTCTCTGGCAAAAAGACTGATTACATGGCCAACCGGAATCCATATATCATGGGAAACGCCACCAAAACGGGCAGAAAAACTAACCCATTCATTATCTATATTCAGATTATGTGCGGCTACAGGCCCGATATTAAGCACAATTTCATTGTCTTTTACATACTGAAGCGGTACCTGAGTTTTATCATTTACCCATACTGCAATATGCGGTGTATAACCACTATCCAGCGCCCAATCATACAGTGCTCGCAGAATATACGGTTTGGTGTTCAGCTTGCTCATTGTCCTCCCCTTTGTCAGGATAATTTAACGACGCATCGCTTTCTCGGCAGGTGTTAAGGCATCAATAAACGCTTCACGCTGAAAAATACGTTCCGCATATTTAAGCAATGGCGCAGCTGATTTTGGCAGCTTAATATCATAGTGATCCAGACGCCACAAAAGCGGAGCCAGCGCCACATCAATCATGGAGAAATCATCGCCGATAATATATTTGTTTTTAGTAAATGCAGGAGCCAGCATTGTTAAGCCCTGAGTAATGGCTTCGCGGGCTTTGTTCATTTCCTTATTACTTGATTCAGGATTTTCCAGTACCAGTACATGACTGAACAGTTCTTTTTCCAGACGATATAAAACAAGACGACCACGACCACGCATAATCGGGTCTGCCGGCATTAGCTGCGGATGCGGAAAACGCTCATCAATATATTCATTAATAATATTGGATTCATACAAAATCAAGTCACGTTCAACCAGAACAGGAACCTGATTATAGGGATTCAT
Organism: Snodgrassella sp. W8135; assembly: GCF_016101225.1. NCBI lineage: Bacteria > Pseudomonadati > Pseudomonadota > Betaproteobacteria > Neisseriales > Neisseriaceae > Snodgrassella > Snodgrassella sp. W8135. The sequence continues at coordinate 533,509 of NZ_JACFQX010000001.1, read as the reverse complement.
CACAGCCAGATCTTCCGGCTTATTGAAAACGTCTACATCTTTAATTTCAAAATCCATGCCTTTTTCATAAAGCACAAAGCTGCAACGCTGACTAAACGGGCAAGTGATACCCGCATATAATGTCATCATAATTAGTTTCCCAGAATTACTGTATAATCAATACAGTGTGGTGTTTAAAAATAATTCAATTATAGACAAATGACTCTATTTTTACCAGAAAAATAGCTTAAGTTTATGTTTATTAAAATTTTTATTATATAAATTACCACCAATCACACAAAATTCATTTAAGCCGGATTAGGCTCGTCAAAAAACTGCTGAGTAATCCCGAATTCACTGGCTAATGCACGAGCAAGTGCCTGAATACCATATCTTTCGGTAGCATGATGCCCTGCCGCGATGAATACCACTCCGCATTCCTGCGCCAGATGGTATTGCGGTTCGGATATTTCACCTGTAATAAATGCATCAACCCCGGCATCAATAGCCTGCTGAAAAAAACTCTGGCCGCCGCCGGTACACCAGGCCAGCCTGCGTACTGGTTGTTGTTTATCGGCACATAGCAATATGGGTTTGTGATTCAGGCCTAGCTCAATCTCCTGAGCCAGCTGTTCTGCAGTTTGCTCATAGGTTAAATCACCGTACTGAATTAAATTCTGTTCACCGCCACAGCCGGTAATCTGCCAGCCTAAATGCTGAGCCAGTTGCACATTATTCCCCCAGCGCGGATGCGCATCCAGCGGTAAATGATAGCCAGCCAGATTAATATTATTGGCTAATAATGTCTGAATACGGCGTTTTTTCCAGCCTGTAATCACAGCCGCTTCATTTTTCCAGAACATACCATGATGAACCAGCAGCATATCTGCCTGCTGCTTTACGGCAAAATCAATAGCAGCCTGACTGGCAGTGACAGCACAAACAATAGTGCTAACTTCATCCCTGCCTTCTATCTGTAACCCATTCGGGCTGAAATCGCGAAACTGAGCAACCGCCAGCTCCTGAGCGCACCAGTCTAAAATTTCTTTTCTGAAAGCCATAAATTTCCTTTAATCGTGCAAGATATAGCAGTCTGCATTGTTAATACATAGCTTTATTCTTATTACAATAAAATCATTATACTAACAAGTACAGGGAGAAAGCTGAAAATGTCTGAATACAGCTGAGTGAATATGAAATTATAAAAAATCATTATCTTTAAATAAAAATATTTATATGCTTTGTGATTAACTAAATAAATGTTATTTTATGTTAATTTTTATTAAAATGATGTAGTATTAAATTTAAAAGCTCGCAGATTTTTGGAATATCAAAATGAAAATATTGCTTTTGTTATTAATTTTAAGTTTAAGCGGATGTCTTAACAGCAACAATGATAGCGAACAGGACAAAATTAAAAAATTGGAGGAACAACGGATAATAACAGACACTACAGAGATTACTGTGCGCATTCCATCAAAAGTATCAGGTAAAAAACTGGAGATTACCCTGCCGCGCTGCATGTTTGGTTTTAGTATAAAAAATAAAATTATTGATGGTATAGTCGAGCAAAAGGCAGCAGCAATTATATTTGCCTTACCTACTTTATCAGGTTTTCCCAATAATGAAGAAGCAATTCATCGATGTCCTGATTTTTCTAAGCCTGTTGTAGGCCTCAGTTTTGCACCGTTATATCGCAATATAAAAGCAGAAAAACTGGAATATGGAAATCATTGGTTCAAACGGGAAAATTACCGATTCCGATTAAAAGAAAAGAAAAATAATCAGGAATTGTATTATATGGGTATTTCAGGAAAACAAACTATGTTTGTTAATAAATCCGAAACCAACCAACAAGATTTAAGAATTGATTTCTGGCCATTTGATGTTAAGGATGAATACAATGCTTTTCCGCATCAAATTGATATTTATTCTGTTTTAGATAAAGAGTTTAGTGTTGCTTACACTGTATATTCCTCGAGATTTCTACATGGGAAATATAAACCACCAGTAAGCCAGAACTATTTTGCTGATGGATTAATTCAAATATATAAGCACAATGAAAGCTTACTTGATCATCCGGAAATTCAACTGGGTTTCATTCAAAATAATAACCGTATTCTGGATTATATCCATCAGCACAGTAAGGTAGTTACAGACCAGAATCATTAAGAATAGCCATATTTAATCTTGCTGATATTTGATTACAGAAAAAACTAAAACTATTAATTTCTCACCATTTAAAATTAATTTTTCAATATATTATTAAGATAAAAAGCTGCCGGTTGCTAATTATGCAACCGGCAGCTTTTTATCTTGAAATAATTAGTTTTGCAGAGCTGTTTTTATGCGCTGATGTAAATTCTGAATACTGTAAACATCAGTACGGGATAAACGGCTTACACCCTCGCTCATCGCTAAAGCACCTGCGATGGTGGTATATAAAGGTATACGCATATTCAGTGCACTACGGCGGATTGAATGGCTGTCTTTAATAGACTGTACATCACTGCTGACAGTATTAACAACCAGAGCAATCTCACCGTTTTTAATGGCATCAACAATATGCGGGCGCCCTTCAGTTACCTTATTCACCACTTGCACATTGATTCCGTGCTCAGCCAGAAAAGCTGCTGTCCCGCGGGTGGCACACAGTCCGTAACCGAGCGACTGAAAATTGGTTGCCACCTGAACAACAGCAGGTTTGTCTTCATTACGTACAGCCAGAAACACTTTGCCAATAGTCGGCATATGCTCACCCGCTCCAAGCTGGGCTTTCAAATATGCTTCGGCAAATGTTTCACCAACACCCATTACTTCACCGGTAGAACGCATTTCCGGCCCGAGAATGGTATCTACGCCGGGAAATTTAATGAAAGGAAATACGGCTTCCTTAACTGCAAAAAATTCAGGAATAACTTCTTGTGTGTAGCCCTGTTCGGCCAATGAGATACCGGCCATAACCCTTGCTCCAATTTTAGCAAGAGACACACTTGTGGCTTTAGATACAAATGGAACAGTACGTGAAGCACGCGGATTAACTTCAAGTACGTAAACGATATCATCCTGTACCGCAAACTGCACATTCATCAGACCAACTACATCTAAAGCCATTGCCATGGCTGCTGTCTGACGACGAATTTCATTCTGAATAGCTTCACTTAGCGAATAAGGCGGAATGGAACATGCTGAATCGCCACTATGGACACCTGCCTGTTCCACATGCTGCATGATGCCGCCGATAACCACCTGTTTACCATCACATATACAATCTACATCTACTTCAATAGCGTGGCTGAGAAAGTAATCAAGCAATACCGGGCTATCATTGGATACTTGTACAGCTTCGCGCATATAGGTTTGTAATTCATTGGCTGAATGCACTACCTGCATAGCTCGTCCGCCAAGTACATAAGATGGACGTACTACTAGCGGATAGCCAACTTCTTCAGCCAGTTGCAGTGCCTCTGCCTCGGTACGTGCTGTACGGTTTTCCGGTTGACGCAATCCCAGTTTATGTAGAATCTGCTGAAAACGCTCACGGTCTTCTGCTGCATCAATGGCATCGGCAGAGGTGCCGATAATATTAACACCATTAGCTACCAGTTCATTAGCCAGTTTTAAAGGCGTCTGACCGCCATAATGCACAATGAGACCGTCTGGCTGTTCGGTATGACAGATTTCCAGTACGTCTTCAAGGGTTAGCGGCTCGAAATACAATCTGTCAGAAGTATCATAATCTGTCGAAACGGTTTCAGGATTACAGTTCACCATAATGGTTTCAAAACCGGATTCGCGCAATGCTAATGCAGCATGTACACAGCAATAATCAAACTCAATACCCTGACCGATACGATTTGGTCCGCCACCAAGAATCATAATTTTTTTACGCTGTGTCGGTTCCGCTTCGCATTCTTCTTCATAAGTTGAGTACAGATAGGCAGTATCGGTAGCAAATTCAGCTGCACAGGTATCTACGCGTTTAAAAACCGGATGCAGATTCATGGCATAACGATGCTGTCTGACACTGGCTTCATCCTGATTAAGCAATTGCGCCAGCCGTTTATCAGCAAAACCTTTGCGTTTGAGTTTACGTAGATAATTGTAATCGATATCTTCCAGTCTGATCGCTGTCAGTTTCTGTTCTTCGCTAACCAGATCAGCAATCTGTGCCAGAAACCACGGATCAATAGCACAAATTGTATAGATTTCCTCTAATGAAAAGCCGGCACGAAATGCATCAGCGACATACAGTATCCGTTCAGGACCGGGATTAGCCAGTTCACGCTGAATGGCTGCACGGTCACTGATGCGGCAATCAAAGCCGCTCAGACCAACCTCCAGACCGCGCAGAGCTTTATGGACAGACTCCTGAAATGTACGGCCGATAGCCATTACTTCCCCGACTGATTTCATCTGTGTCGTCAGGCGATCATCTGCGGACGGAAATTTTTCAAAGGCAAAACGGGGAACTTTGGTTACCACATAATCAATGGAAGGCTCAAAGGAAGCTGGTGTGCGTCCGCCGGTTATATCATTTTGCAATTCATTCAGTGTATAGCCTATTGCCAGCTTAGCTGCGATTTTGGCAATCGGAAAACCGGTAGCTTTAGAAGCCAGAGCAGAAGAACGGCTGACACGCGGATTCATTTCAATCACAATCATTTCGCCGTTTTGCGGATTAACGGCAAACTGCACATTAGAGCCACCGGTATCCACACCGATTTCACGCAGCACTGCCAGAGAGGCATCACGCATCAGCTGATATTCTTTATCCGTCAGTGTTTGTGCCGGAGCTACTGTAATCGAATCACCGGTATGTACGCCGCACGGATCAAAATTTTCTATTGAACAGATAATAATGCAATTGTCGGCACGGTCACGCACCACTTCCATTTCATATTCTTTCCAACCCAGTACAGACTGTTCGACCAGTAATTCATGAGTAGGTGAAGCATCGAAACCACGTTCACAAATAGTAATAAATTCATCTTTATTGTAGGCAATACCGCCGCCACTACCGCCCATGGTGAAAGACGGGCGAATTAATGCAGGAAATCCAACCTGCGCCTGTGCCTCCAGTGCCTGCTCCATGCTATGGCAAATAAAGGATTTCGGGGTATGCAGACCAATTTTATTCATTGCTTCTTTAAAACGGCCGCGGTCTTCTGCTTTATCAATTGCATCTTCGGATGCACCAATCAGCTCTACCTGATATTTTTTCAGAATACCGTTATGCGCCAGATCAAGAGCACAGTTCAGTGCCGTTTGTCCGCCCATCGTTGGTAAAATGGCATCGGGACGTTCTTTTTCAATAATTTTTGCCACTGTCTGCCACATAATCGGCTCAATGTAAGTAACATCAGCCATATCCGGATCTGTCATAATCGTAGCCGGATTGGAATTAACCAGAATGACTTTATAGCCCTCTTCACGCAATGCCTTGCATGCCTGAGCTCCAGAGTAGTCAAACTCACATGCCTGACCAATTACAATAGGACCGGCACCAATAATTAGGATAGATTTTAAGTCTGTGCGCTTAGGCATACTGATACCTTTATCAAAAATTATCTGTTAATTTAGCGGTACGGCAAGATTGATTTTCTGACAGTCAATCGGTCATTTGATACTTGCCGTCCATAATTTCAGTGCAAACGCAATAAACATCAGCCCGATTGTGGCTACTGCCCCGGCAGCCAGACGCTGATAGTGACGAAACCACTTGACCAGCGATAAACCACTGAATATCAGTACGCTTAGATAAGTCAGGCTGAAAATTTGCAAAATAATAGCCAGCAGTAGAAAACTATATGCCGGGTGTGAGTAATGCGGATCAACAAACTGAACAAAAAAAGCCAGAAAAAACAAAATTGCTTTCGGGTTTAACAAACTGAGCAGCAAAGCATGCTGAAAGAAATGACGTGCCGGAAGCGGTTTACTGGCTGCTGCCGGCTCACACAATGATTGTCTGAAAACATCTGCAGCAGCATTCTGACGTCTGTTCCATTGCTTAAGAGCTGAACGCAGCAACTGCCAGCCCAGATAAAACAAATACAAACCACCGACCAGTTTCAGTATTAAAAACAATGCAGGTATGGTTTTGATAATTGATGTTGCACCTGAAGCTGAAAGCAACATCAAAATACTGTCACCCAGAAATATTCCGGCAACCGCACAATAAGCAGCCCGTGCTCCATATTTTCCGGCCATGGCCAGACAATACATTGAATTTGGTCCCGGCAGCAGAACTATTGCTATGGCACCGACAATATACGTTCCCAGATCAGTAATACCAAACATGGGGGTTCCTGTACTTTTTTACTATTCTCAATAAATGTAGTTCGTAATATCACGCAATTAATTTTTATTTGCCGCTTGCATATGTTCGATAAAGCGGTCAAAAAGGTAGGCAACGTCGTGCGGGCCCGGACTGGCTTCCGGATGTCCCTGAAATGAAAAAGCCGGCTGACTGGTCATGCTAATACCCTGTAGTGAACCGTCAAACAGCGATTTATGAGTAATACGAACATTTTCCGGTAAAGTATCTGCATCTACTTCAAAACCATGATTCTGACTGGTAATCACAACCCGGCCGGTATCCATATCCTGTACCGGATGATTGGCTCCGTGATGACCAAAAGGCATTTTGCGGGTTTTCGCCCCTAAAGCCAGACCAAGCAGCTGATGTCCCAGACAAATACCGAATAGCGGAAGTTTATGTGCCAGAATTTCCTGCACAGCTTTAATGGCATAATCACAAGATTCCGGATCACCCGGCCCGTTAGACAAAAATACGCCGTCAGGATTCAATGCCAGTACTTCAGCTGCCGGTGTAGTAGCAGGAACCACAGTCAGACGGCAGCCGCGTTCACTCAGCATACGCAAAATATTGGTTTTTACCCCGAAATCGTAGGCAACCACATGATATCTGGCTTCTTGCGGTTGAACATAACCCTGCCCCAGCTGCCATTCACCCTGAGTAAATTCATATTTTGCAGAACAGCTTACTTTCCGTGCCAAATCTTTTCCGGCCATGCTGCCAAAAGCACGTGCCATTTCCAGAGCCTGTTCTTTATTTGCATCAGCGCCAGTCAGAATACAGCCGGCCTGTGAACCTTTATCCCGCAGCAAACGGGTAAGGCGTCGGGTATCAATATCTGCGATTGCCACAGTATGCTGACGTTTCAGATAATCAGACAGGCTTTCTTGCGCACGAAAATTACTGTGCAATAAAGGTAAGTCGCGAATAATTAACCCGGAAGCATAAATTTGTTTACTCTCAGTGTCTTCACTGTTGATACCGGTATTGCCGATATGCGGATAAGTAAGAGTCACCATCTGCTGAGTATAAGACGGATCAGTGAGGATTTCCTGATAGCCAGTCATGCTGGTATTGAAGACTACTTCACCAACTGCCTGCCCGGCTGCACCAATGCTGACACCATGAAATACGGAACCGTCAGCCAACACCAGAATTGCACTTGTAGTCATGGATGAGTCCTGTGTATTTAATAGACCGTCAATAACGACAATCTGTTTTTTATGGATTAATAATCGTGCTTCCAGTTACCAGTTGCAGGCAAAAAAAAACACGCTACTTCACGCAAAAAGCGTGAGCTACGTGCTTGATTATGGCAGAGACATAAAATCCGACACTGCCATGAAAGCAATGCATTTTAGCTAATCTTCTCTACTTTGGCAATGCAGATATTACTAAATAAAAAAGAAAATTTTTATTAATCTGCTGAGCAGCCCGCCGGCTGCCCATTAGACTGACTGCAAATTTTACAACACTATTTTAGCGTACATGATAATTCGGCGCTTCTTTGGTGATTTGCACATCGTGTACATGCGACTCACTCATACCCGCTGCGGTAATTTCAACAAATTCTGCCTTATCATGCATCTCATGAATGGTTTTACAGCCCAGATAGCCCATACTGGAGCGTAATCCGCCTACGAGCTGATGGATAATCTGGCTGATTGGTCCTTTATAAGGTACCCGTCCCTCAATGCCCTCCGGCACATATTTATCAGCGCTGGAGACATTATCCTGAAAATAGCGGTCAGATGAGCCCTGGCTCATGGCACCCATTGAGCCCATACCGCGATAGGATTTATAAGAGCGTCCCTGATAAAGCTCGATTTCGCCCGGTGCTTCTTCAGTACCGGCGAACATACCGCCGAGCATTACCGCAGAGGCGCCGGCTGCCAGTGCTTTAGCCAGATCACCTGAAAAGCGTATACCACCGTCAGCAATCAGCGGCACGCCGGTACCGGCAAGTTCTGCAGCCACATTATGAATAGCGGTTAACTGCGGCACACCTACACCGGCTACTATACGGGTTGTACAGATAGAACCTGGCCCAATGCCAACTTTAACTGCATCCGCTCCGGCTGCAACCAGATCACGCGCAGCAGCTGCTGTTGCTATATTACCGCCAATGACATCTACATCCGGATAATGCTGTTTTACCCAGCGTACACGTTCTATTACACCCTGACTATGTCCATGTGCTGTATCCACCACCAGCACATCTACTCCGGCCTGTACCAGTGCAGCTACCCGCTCGTCTGTGTCTTTTCCGACTCCTACTGCAGCACCTACTCTCAGTCGTCCTTCACTGTCTTTATTGGCATTAGGAAAAGCTGTGTTTTTTAATATGTCTTTTACTGTAATCAGACCTTTCAGTGCCCAGTCTTCATTCACTACCAGCACACGCTCAATTTTATGTGTATGCATTAATTCACGGGCATCATCGATACTGGTAGTTTCACTTACCGTAACCAGACGCTCACGCGGGGTCATAATACTGGATACTTTTTGCTGCAGATTACGTTCAAAACGTAAATCCCGGTTAGTAACCAAACCAACAACTTTGCCATTTTCCAGTACCGGTAAGCTGGAAACTTTGTATTTACGCCCGGGACCGATTAAATCGCCAATCAGCGTGTCAGGTGTAATGGTTACCGGATCCTTGACCACACCACTTTCATATCGTTTAACATTGGCTACGGCACGTGCCTGCCGTTCAACACTCATGTTTTTGTGAATAATGCCAATACCGCCTTCCTGAGCCATGGAAATAGCCAGCCTAGCCTCAGTAACCGTATCCATCGCCGCTGATACCAGGGGTAAATTCAGATTAATCCGGCGGGTAAGCGGAGTTTTCAGAATAACGTCGCGCGGTAGTACTTCAGAATGAGCAGGTACGAGTAGCACGTCGTCAAAAGTGTAAGCTTTTTCGACTATACGCATTTTAGGGCTTCTTTTTAGAGGATGAGAAGAAATTTAGATAAGGGAATTGGCGGGTAATTTTAACAAATATACGACACACTCGCAAAATATACTTTTACATAAACCGGTCAATTGGCAAACATTGGTTTTTTTTATCGTATAATAGTCAAAACATATATTTTCAAACCCAAGGAAAAGTAAACATGCGTCACAAAATACTGAAAATGTCACTGGCAATGGTACTGATGGGCAGCACATTAATAGCAGGTGCTGTGGAGGTATATACATGGCGTGATAACAAAGGCGTAAATGAATACTCAGACACCCCAGTAAATCTTTCACCTGCTAAAACTCAGCGTTTTAATGTGCGCACACAGGTTGCCACGCCTGTGGCAGCACCTCAGCCTAATGCTGAAGCCAGTTCTGATTCAATAACAGAACAGCAGGCAAAACTTAACCGTAAAATTGAAGAACATAACAAGCTGACAGATGAGCGGAACAAAAAAATTGAAGAACAAAACAAGAAAAACCGTGAAGCCGCCTGCAAAACTTCGAAGATGAACCGCCAAATGGCTGACAGTCTGCGCACCAATAATCGCGATGCGCTGATTAAACGTTATGATGAAGACGTACAACTAAATTGTAAATAAACTTTTACTCTTGACTATTTTACTCCTTATCCATAAGTTGTTTACGCAGCTTATGGACTTTTTTATGGCTGCATACATAGTTGTTAACCAGATATACCATTACTATGACCAATACCACAGCCACATCATCCAGCAATGCTGACAGTAATAAATTTGATATAGCCCTGTTTCTTAAAAACCTGCCTTTAGTGCCGGGTGTATACCGCATGCTCGATGCAAATGATAAAGTATTATATGTAGGCAAAGCAGTGAATCTGAAACGTCGTGTCAGCAGCTACTTTCAGAAAACCAATTTATCGCCCCGGATTCAGCTTATGGTGAAACAAGTGGCGCGAATTGAAATTACAGCCACTCATTCAGAAACAGAAGCATTGATTCTGGAAAATAACTTTATCAAGGCATTATCGCCGAAATACAATATTCTGTTCCGGGATGATAAAAGCTATCCTTATCTGATGCTGAGTGGGCATCAGTTCCCGCAAATGGCGTATTACCGTGGCAATCTGAAAAAAAATAACCAGTATTTCGGTCCTTATCCTAATGGCTATGCGGTACGTAATAGCATCCAGACATTACAGAAAGTATTCAGACTGCGTACTTGTGAAGATAGTGTATTTGAACATCGCGACCGTGCCTGCCTGCTTTACCAGATTAAGCGTTGTTCTGGGCCATGTACAGGGCATATCACAGTTGAAGATTATCAGAGCAGTGTTAAAGCTGCGATCAGCTTTCTGCACGGAAAAACCAGTGAGCTGACTGCTTCTTTGCATACCAAAATGCAACATGCTGCTGAACAGCTGGATTTTGAAACGGCAGCACAGGTGCGAGATCAAATTCAGGCACTGGGACTAATGCAGTCTCAGCAATTTATCGACAGCAAACAGGCTCGTCACAATGACATTGATATCCTTGCGTTGGCTGAAGAAAATGATATTGTATGTATTCACTGGGTTAGCATTCGCGGCGGCCGGCATGTCGGGGATAAAAACTTTTTTCCAGATACCCGCTACCGTGTTACTGAAAAACTCAATCACTATGGAGAGGCATTTGTTGCACAACACTATCTGGGTAAAAATAAGCCGGATATAATCATCAGTAATTTTCAACTGCCCAAAAGTCTGTGTGAAGCACTGAATAACGAAAACGGTAAACAGATTCAGTTTATTCATAAAACTGTAGGTGAACGGCGCGTATGGCTGAATATGGCGGAACGCAATGCACATATGGCGATTGAACAGCATCGTTTACAGCAGCATAGCCAGCAACACAGGATTGAAGCACTGGCTCAACTGCTTGATATGGATGCAGAAAATCTCAACCGGATTGAATGTTTTGATATCAGCCATACTCAGGGCGAGGCTACTATTGCTTCATGTGTCGTATATGAAGATGAAGCCATGCAGCCTGCTAAATATCGTCGCTATAATATTACAACCGCAAAGGCCGGTGATGATTATGCCGCCATGCGCGAAGTATTAACCCGTCGCTACGGACGACTGGCAGATAATGATGACAGTATCGGTGCGTGGCCGGATCTGGTGCTCATAGACGGAGGTATAGGTCAGGTGCATATGGCTCTGGATGTATGGCAGGAGCTGGGTATTCATATTCCGATAGTCGGTATTGCCAAAGGTCCGGAACGAAAAGCCGGTCTGGAAGAACTGATTATTCCGCATCAGCAGCGCAATATCCGGATAGAACCGCACAATCCTGCCCTGCATTTGTTACAAACTGTCCGGGATGAATCCCACCGCTTTGCCATTACCGGCCATCGGCAGAAACGTGCCAAAGCAAGAGTCACTTCTTCACTCAACGACATACCGGGTATTGGCAGCAAGAGGCGTCAGGCACTATTAACCCGTTTTGGGGGGTTACGCGGCGTGGTTGCCGCCAGTGTGCATGATTTAAGTCAGACGGAAGGTATTAGCCTTGCTCTGGCCGAAAAGATATATGATGCTTTACATTAATACTAATAAATTAATCTGATTACTATCAGTTATATTAATATTACCAATAAACAATACCGGAATATTCAGAAATTTTATTTACAATACTGAATATACAATTATGGAATGCCTGAAACATTGCTGCCTGTGTTAAATATCATCTTTAGATAATACCGGGTATTTTCAGAAATTTGTCAAAACAATATTTATCTCTTCATCAGACTACATACTGATGAATGGAAACCAGAAATACCGTATATCATTAATAATTTACAATAATAGCACCAGCTTACAGGCAGTGTACAGAAGACAGAAAATCTTTAATCAGAATCCAGCTAAAATATTTGTTTTTCTTTACATTAAAAAGAATACATAAATATAATTATCTTTGAATTTATTAAAGGATATAATAAAATGACAGAAATAGTTCAAATTTCTTTGCATAAAAAATTATCTAGAAATTTTTTAATATTATTTGTCAGTTATTTCATATTTATACTGTGTTCAGTTGGAGCACTCTTATTTTATTTTTATGATGAATGTGAACGATCAGGCGCAAGTTTCTTTTTAGGTTTAATAGCACTGATTAATTTTTTTGTTTTTTTATTTTCTATAGTTATTAAGGCTTTAAAAGCAATTTTTTCCCGGACTGAAAATAAACAATCACTTTCATTTAACTTTTTACTAATCAATTTTACACTATTTCTTATTACCTTTTTTATCAGTATTTTGGGTTATAGATTATTAAGTATCTATTATAATCAAACAGATATTGTTTTAATTAATATTCTCTGCTGCTCTTTTTGTATCTTTATCTGTTTTTTAATTTTATTTTTCGCCAAAATAATCAAATAGCTTTTCTTACGTTCAGCTTAATGATAAAAATTTTAACTAATTAATTCCGGAAAAAAGCAGATGAACTTCACTCAATACTTACTGCAAAATAAATATGATGACTTGTATCGCTATATATTTAATTATGAACCAATATACTTATTCCGTGTTCCATTATTTATAACATCAGTACCAAATGCAGCATTTTAATCAGAAATGTAATAGCCCGAGCCAGAATTAATTTTTAAACAGTCATTCATAATATACAAACAGCTAGTGATAAATCTGAATATTTTAATGAGTTCAGCAGCAGATAATATTATTTTCCAGTCGCTGTAATTTAAGGCAATTATGATAACTGACTCATCAATATAATGATCAATTGTATATATGATTTAAATCAAACCACAACATTTAAATATATTTAATTTAAAAAATTTATATATAATAAAATAATTTTTATTGACAATAAAATTTAAATATGATTCAGCATTACTTAAATCGCAGAAAATTGATCAGATTTTTAATTAACTATTTAATATTTACAATAGTTTTTTTCATTATACTCGAACTCCCTAGCGGTTTTAGAGATATTAATGAATTTTTTACACAAGAGTCAGTTTTGGGTCTGATGGAAATAACTTTCATTCTCTTTTTATACTTCTTTTTTTTGTTCAAAACGACTAAAACTATTTTCATTCGCAACAGCAAAAATCAATCATCTTCTTTTAAATCTTTATTTTTTAAATTAGCACTTAACATTGGTTTAATTTTGCTATTTCACTTTGTTGTTTATTTATTAGGTATCGACAGAGATTTAGCGTACACTATTTATGGTTTAATGATATATTTCATTTTATATTGCTGGGCAGTCAGTTTTTTTATACTAATAAATATAAAAATCATAAAATATTTTTTACGGGCAGAAAAAAATGTTCAGATTTCTTCTTATAGACTTGTATCCGAAGATTTATTTATGTTTTTAACTAGTTACTCATTAGTTATAATCTGCATGATTGGATTTTACTATTCTATTGGTGATTATACTTACCAATTCAAGCTTTTGTTTGGAATCGGAAAATTAAACTTAATTCTGCTCGGAATTAATTTTTTAACTTTTATATTGATTATATCTGTTTCTACTATTAAACCTGTAAAATATATTTTTTTTAATATTGAAAATAGTGAATCCTTTTCATTTAATTCTTTACTTATAGGATCCGGATTATCTCTAATAAACTGCCTCTTTTTGTTTTTTATTAACGGTATATTATTTTTTATAGAATCTTCACAACTTATACAACTTGTTTTCATTTCAGGTGAAATTTTCTGCTTGTGTATCTTTATTCGTTTTTTTATTTTACTTCTCGCTAAAATAATTCAATTATCTTTCTCTTTCTTAACCGGGATGAGAGATTTTAAATAAATTAATACAGAATAAATAACAAAATATTTATATCTTTATAATAATTAAAAATTTTCATCTAAAATATTATAATTAAACTATTATTTTCATGAATAAAGTATTGCTTAATAAAAAATAAACTATATAATTTATTTACCTAACTTCTTTAGCTTAGGTTATTAATTTAAATTATAAAAAATCTTAAAAGCATATAAAAGGAGAAAATAATATGTATAACATTGACTACAATAGCTATCGCTCTATAAACAGTTTTAATCAGCGCGTACGTTTTTTAATATTGCATTATACTGCTGAAAATTTTGCTGATTCGATCAAATCACTCACCGGTCCAAATACGAGTATTCATTATCTGATTCCAGATGAAGCAGAAGCAAGCTATCAGGCAGCCGGCTTTAAAGAGCTGCGTATTTTTAATCTGGTGGCAGAAACAGACCGGGCTTGGCATGCAGGTGTCAGTAGCTGGCAAGGTCGTAGTAATCTGAATGATACTTCCATAGGTATAGAAGTTGTTAATCTGGCTACCGATAATAACGGTATATTTACTTTTCCATCCTATGGAGTAAATCAGATTAAAGCGCTCAAACAACTAGCTCTGAATATTCTCCAGCGTTATCCGGACATTACGCCAACTCATGTTATTGGCCATTCAGATATCGCACCACAACGCAAAAGTGATCCGGGTGCGGCCTTTCCATGGAAAGAACTGTACAAAGCTGGAATTGGCGCCTGGTTTGATACAAAAACCAAATTAAATTATCTAATCCAATTCACAAAGCAAGGGATACCTGATAATGCAACCATTTTAAAACAATTAAATCGTTATGGTTACGATATCACCGGTGCTGACGCTGATGCTGATGCTGATGCTGATGCTGAACAATTCAACAAACTGATACGTGCTTTTCAACTGCATTTCCGTCCGACAGACTATAGCGGAAGAGTGGATTGCGAAACGGTTGCTATCTTATACGCTTTAATTGAAAAATATTTTCCGGAGGCATAAAACTCTCTTACTTAAAAGAAATAGATATTAAGCAGTTTGAACAAGCCACGAACATAGGTACAAAGTCCGTGGCTTGTTCAGATAAATGATAAATAAGCTGATAATTTATCCGCAGCGGATAGCAATTGCTTATAAACGGGTTACTGAGAGTACACCTTTAACATCGCTCAGGTGGCTAAGTACCCGGGGTAAATCATTTACCTGTTGTACTTCAACAGTAAATCGCAACTGAGCTTCCATATCACGTGATAACGTCTGTACCGCAGTAACATTAAGCCGGTTGCGTGCCAGTGTTTCAGAAATATCGCGTAATAATCCACTGCGGTCTCTGGCACGAATTTCGATATCAATAGCAAAAACCTGCCCGGCTGAATCACTTGCCCAGGATGCAGGTAATACTTTATCCGGAGAAATCTGAGCCAGATATTGAAACGAAGAACAATTGCTGCGATGGATTGAGATACCACGTTCCCGTGTTACAAAACCAATAATTTTGTCTCCGAATGCCGGTTTGCAGCATTTAGCCAGTGTCGTAAATAAACCAGCCTCACCATCAACGAGAACACCACCAAAATTTTTCTTGATTTTACTGCGTTTGACTAAATGGTTTTCTGTTACCGGTGCTTCCGGTTTTTCCAGTAAAGTATCGACTGCTTTCTGAATCATGCGGCCGGAAACTTCACCATGCCCCATAGACAGATAAAAATCATCTGCACTGGAAAATCCCAGAGCTTCAGCCAGTTTATGAATATTTGGCTGCACCTGCATTTTTACTAACTGTTTTTCCAGTGCAGCACGTCCTGATTCCCGTATGGATTCACCGTTCTGCTGCCGAATAAACGCACGAATCTTACTAATGGCTTTATTACTTTTTACCCATCCGTCATGCAGCCAGTTAACCGATGGTTTACCTTCACGTGCAGTAATAATTTCAACCCGCTGACCATTCTCCAATGGTGTGGATAACGGGACAATCTGCCCGTCTACTTTGGCACCGCGACAACGGTTACCTATATCTGTATGTAATGCATAGGCAAAATCAATCGGAGTGGCACCAGCCGGTAAAGAGAATACTTTGCCATGCGGAGACAGAACATAAATAGTGTCGTTAAACAGTTCTGTCTGGAAAGCACGTGACAGATCTTCACGGCTACTATCGTTTTCGGCGATATTTTCGCGCCAGTCGAGCAACTGACGTAACCATGCTATTTTATGTTCATAGGCTTCATTACCCTTGCCACCCTCTTTATAGCGCCAGTGCGCGGCCACACCAAACTCTGCATAACGATGCATATCAAAAGTTCGAATCTGGATTTCCACGCCTTTGTCTTCAGGTCCGACGACAACAGTATGCAAACTTTGATAATCATTGGGCTTGGGATGAGCAATATAGTCATCAAACTCACCCGGTATAGGTTGCCATAAGCTGTGTACAATCCCCAGAGTGGCATAACAGTCTGCTACTGTATCCACCAGAATGCGTACTGCCCGTATATCATACAAACCATCAAAGCTCAGTTTCTTTTTTACCATTTTACGGTAAATGGAATAGATATGCTTTGGTCGTCCGGCCACTTCAAAATGCATATTCAGGCGGCTCAGTTGCTGTCTGAGGGTATCAACAAAATGTTCAATATAGTCCAGACGCTCAGTACGCTTTTCATCCAGCAGACGGGCAATTTTCTTATATTCATCCGGATTCTGATAACGAAAACTTAAATCCTCAAGCTGCCATTTCAGCTGCCATACACCCAGACGATTGGCCAGAGGGGCAAAAACTGTCATGGTTTCTTTAGCTACGTCTTTTTTTAATTTTTCGTCGGTGACTTTACTCAGGTAGCTCATGGTCTGGGCGCGCATAGCCAGTTTAATCAGTACGACCCGGATATCCGATACCATCGCCAGTAACATCTGTCGCATTGCTTCAGCCTGCTGCTGCCGTTCCTCCTGTGTAGCCAGAGGGCTGATGCTGACAAAATAAGTAAGCTTCTGTACCTGATACAAACCAGCAACCAGCTGCATTACACTGTCACCACATTCTTCTTTAACAATATTTTTCCAGTCAGTGACATAATTGGGCAGACAGCTCAGCATTGTGGCGGCAACAGCATCGGCCATCAAATCCATATCTGCTACCGATTTAGCAGCAGCCATTAAATTGATATACAGATCTTCACCGGCAAAGGTTACCGCGTCTTTCGGATAGCTGTTATTTACCAAACTCTGGGCATGCCGGAGCATTACTCCCATCGCCGCTGGTAAGGTGGCAATATAATCATCTAACCAGACACACGGTAAGCATGGATTGGTGACAAGAGCTTGATCAGGCGTGCTAACCATGTTATCAACCTGTTGATTTGTGTAAATTATGGCGACCATTTTACCAAAACAGACCATTTTATGCTTCATATTAGGCTGTAGAAAAACAGGAATAGTGCTATTATGCGCAACTTTCGCATACACTATATGCAAATAACTTCGCTCGTCCCGCGTTTATAGCTTTCGCATATAGTCTTTATTTTTAAAGGATTTATAATGCAGACTCATCCCGAAGTCATAGGTGTTGACGCGCTGGCCGAAAAAATTCGCAAAATTCCGAACTGGCCGCAGGAAGGAATTTTATTTCACGACATTACTCCGGTATTACAAAGCCCGCAGTACTTCCGTCTGCTGGTAGATTTAATGGTTTACCGGTATATGGATCAGAAAATTGATGTTGTAGCCGGTCTGGATGCACGCGGTTTTATTATCGGTGCTGCTCTTGCCTATCAGCTGAATGTCGGTTTTGTTCCTATCCGTAAAAAAGGCAAGCTTCCTTTTACTACTATTGCGGAAAGTTACGAACTGGAATACGGACATGCAACCATCGAAATGCACACTGATGCGGTAAAACCGGGTACTCGTGTGCTGCTGGTAGATGATCTGGTTGCCACCGGAGGTACGATGAATGCCGGTGTAAAATTGATTCGTAAACTGGGTGCTGAAGTAGTAGAGGCAGCTGCAATTATCGAATTTACTGATTTGCCCGGCGGCAAAAAAATTCGAGATGAAGGAGTACCATTATTTACGCTGTACCAGAATTCCGGTTCTGTTGAGCAATAAAATCCTTCTGGTTGAATTTTTACCTGATAAATAAAAAAGCAGAGCAAAACGCTCTGCTTTTTTATGCAAGAACATATTTATTTAATTAATATCCAGTACCGGCATGGTTTTTACCAGCTCATCCACAGCTTTAACCTGAGCAAGAAATGGTTCGAGCAAATCCAAAGGTAAAGCGCTGGGACCATCGCAACGTGCCTTATCCGGATCAGGATGTGATTCAAGAAATAAACCGGCCAGCCGGGTAGCCATACCGGCTAATGCCAGATCCAGTACCTGACTACGACGCCCGCCTGATGCTGCGGCATCAGCCTGACGTTGCTGCAATGCATGGGTTACATCAAAAATAACCGGCAAATCAGCACAAACTTTTTTCATCACACCAAAACCCAGCATATCAACTACCAGATTATCATAACCAAAGCTGCTGCCACGCTCACACAGAATAAGCTGCTGATTGCCGGCTTCATAAAACTTTTCAACAATATTCTTCATCTGGTGCGGGCTTAGGAACTGAGGTTTTTTGATATTAATTACTTTACCGGTTTGTGCCAGTGCCACCACTAAATCAGTCTGACGGGCTAAAAACGCCGGCAACTGCAATACATCGGCAACCTCTGCTACCGGTGCAGCCTGATAGGGTTCATGTACATCGGTAATTACCGGCACACCAAATTCCTGTTTAACCGCAGCAAAAATTTTCATTCCCTCTTCCAGCCCTACTCCGCGATAGGAATGAATGGAAGAGCGGTTGGCTTTATCGAATGAGGCCTTAAAAACCAGCGGAATGCCCAGTTTACGGGTAACCTCTGCATAATGTGCACATGTGCGCATTGTTAAATCCAGATTTTCCAGTACATTCAGACCACCAAACAGTACAAACGGTAAATGGTTGGCTACTTCAATATTGCCTACATGAATAATTCCGGCCACAATTAATCCTCAGTAAATTCGGGTGAATGGATAACACAATCCATATTAACCTAAATCATTTATTCTACAAAAATGTCAGACATTCGTCCAAGTCAGTAAACAGCTTTGATGATTTAACATTTCACTAAACCTGTTATCATGACTTTAAATTTGTTTGTACATTAATATAGAATATCTGTGTCATTCAAGGCATAGGATGAAATTTCAGTTTCACGCTACAATAGCAGACATAAACAGACTGCAAAAACTGACATATGTTTTAACTTTCTGAAACAGGACTGATTTTGGTGTATTTCACGCAGAAGCGCTTGCAATGGCTGTTTTTAAGTATGTTACTGTCGTCCATTACCTCTATGGTGTGGGCTGTGAGCCTGCCAGCAGACAGTGATGATACCGATGATGATGTTCCGCCACCCAAAACCGGCCTGCTGCATAGATTACTGCACGGACAGGAACCTGAGGAAAAAAAACAACCTCAGAGACCAAAAAGTCCTCGAGTTCCTGTTATCATAGATATTAATAGCTCAGCCTTAAAAAAACTGATTAATGATCACCTGCCCCTGATTACTCAACAATTGATTGAAGATCTGGACGATGAGCAGCTCAGTTTCCTGGCAGAAGAAGCACCTCAGCAAACACAAACCATGCTGGAAACTCAGGGATACTTTAATGCTGAAGTTAATCTGGAGAAACAAAGTAATAGTTACATTATCCATATAAAGCCCGGCCCGCTGACCCGTATTGAAAATGTCGACGTTTCTCTGATTGGTGATGTAACCAGTGATGATAATCTGACCAACTATTACAAAACTGCTATTGATAACTGGGTGCTGCCTGTAGGTGACTCGTTTACTCAGAGTAACTGGTCTGCAAGTAAATCTTCTGTCCTCAGCGCTATTGTGCGCAAAAAATACCCGCTGGCAACCATTAGCGCCAGCCGTGCGACTATTGATCCGCAAAAAAATAAGGCGGATCTGTCCCTCACAATTGACAGTAAGCAGGCTGTATACTTTGGTGATATTCACGTTAGCGGAAATGAACGATATCCTGTTTCAATCGTCACCGGTATGGCCAGTTTTGCTTCCGGCTCTCCCTATGATCTGGACAAACTTCTGGACTATCAGCAGGCACTGGAACAGGACAGCCATTATGGTAATGCCGTAGTCAGTGCAGATTTCGACCATATGGAAAATAATCAGGTGCCGGTTCTGGTGAAAGTCAGTGAAATGCGCCGCCAGAAGCTGACCTTTGGTTTACGTTATGACACCAAAAACGGCCCGGGTTTTCGTGGTGGGTATGACCACTATAATGTTTTTCATAAAGGTTTTGTCGGTTCAACCTTGCTGGATACAGACCGCTATGAAACTACTTTCGGTTTAGGTCTGAGCCAGCCGCGTGACAATCGCGGTCACTACTGGACCAGCAATCTTAACTATACCTACTCTACTGTCCAGCATCTAGAAAGCCGCGCTTTATCCAGCGGGATGTGGAAAGTTCGAGACCGTGACGGAATTGATTCGCGGATCGGGATTGAATACGTTACTGAAAGCAGCAAAATTGAAAACGGACCTAATCTTGGACACAGCTATGCCACCATGGTGACAGCTTCATGGAAACGTCAGAACATAGAAACCCAGCTGCGACCGGCTAATGGTTATTATCTGGAAGGTAAGGTCGGTACCACTCTGGGCAAACTAATTTCGTCGGCATCCATGCAAAGAGTTACAGCCAGTGGCGGCTACTATTTCACCCCTGAAAATAAAAAATACGGAACATGGTTTTTACGCAGCCAGATTGGCTATGTACATACCGGTGATGCAGTAAACGTACCTTCTGTGCTGATGTTCCGTGCCGGCGGCGCCAATAGCGTACGTGGTTATGAAATAGACAGTATCGGTATTAAAAGCTCACATAATTCAGTGTTACCTAACCGTACGCTGGCTGTAGCCAGTGTTGAATACCAGATTCCAGTGTATAAAGATTTTTCTCTGGCGCTTTTTCATGATGCCGGTTCGGTATCGAAAAACTTCAGCGACATGCAATGGCGTCATGGCAGCGGATTCGGAGTACGCTGGTTTAATCCGGTTGCCCCGTTTGCCTTTGATATAGCCTATGGCCATCATGATGAAAAATGGCGCTGGTCTATCAGTTTGGGAACTAAATTCTAATGGCTGAAACCACTATCAACTCAGGCGAAACACCAGTTCCCGCCACGCCGCCTTCCGTACCCCCGCGTAAACCACGCTGGAAATCATGGCTGAAAACCAGTCTGTATTCTCTGCTGGCTTTGTTTATTATTATTGTGGCACTATTATGCTGGCTGATTGGTACCGAATCCGGTCTGCGTTTTGGTGTACATACTGTCCCGAAATGGTTTGGTGTGCACATCCAGACAAAAAATCTGACTGGTAGTATCTGGCGCGGGTTTTCCGGCACAGATATTCACGTCAGCCATCGCGATTTTGACTTATCCATAGATAAAGTACGTCTTGACTGGAACAATCGTGAATTATGGCGACGTCGCTTCCACGTACGGCTGCTCGATGTTGGTAAAATTAATTATACAGACCATAGTGTACCCAAACCCAAGCCCGTTCCTACCCTACCCAACAGCATCAGCCTGCCATTACAAGTTATTATTGATAACATTCAGCTTGGTGGATTCACACTGGGTAAAAAAGAAACGCCAGTTTTACTTGCCAGCCAGGCCAGCTACACTTTTGACTATCACAAACATCAGCTTATTCTCAGTGAGCTGAATACACCATGGCAGAACATTCACGGCAATGCAGCTATTACTACTCAGACACCCTTTATACTGAGCGGACAGCTGAACGGTAGCGGCACTCTTGATAAAACTGCGGTTGAAAGTGCTGCACTCATCAAAGGCAGTCTGCAACAGCCAGATATATTTGCCCGCCTGGACGGCGGAAATATTCATTTCCGTACCCATGCCATCATCAGACCGTATGCACTGCAACTCAATCATAAAATCATCAGCCTGAATCTTCAAAGCCGCCATATTAATCCGGCTGCTTTTAATGCAAACTTACCATTTGCCGATCTCAATCTCAATTTAGATCTGGCACCCGTAAACAACGGCAAAAGCCAGCTTGCCGGACATATTAAGCTAGGGAATGAACAGCCACTGGCCTATAACGATGCTAAACATGGCGGTTTACCTGTACGCAGTATTGAAGGTGACATTAACATCGATAATAACGGCAAACTTATCTTACCGGCATTAACCACACGTCTGCTTCAGCAGGGACAAATCATCACCCGCGGAAATATCGATAGTGCATCCAGACAACTCGATATCAACAGCCAATTATTACGTATTTACGCCAGCGATGCTCTGGCTACACCACTACCCGGTTCACTTAATGGTCATATTCGTGTATCCGGTAGTTTCAACGGCCTGATTACCCAATGGCTTCTGTCCAGTGAGAAAGGCAACAGCGAAGGTTCGATTCAGATTATTACTGATGAACAGAAACATCAGCAAACACTGATACTCGATAAACTGAACATCACCCCCAATGGCGGGGGTAGCTTTAACGCCAAAGGCAGTCTGGCACTGTATCAGAATAAAGCAATCCAGCTGGCCATCAACAGCAACAATTTTAATCCCGCCAAAGTTAATTCAGATTTTCCGGCTGGCAGTATCAACGGACATATCAACGTTAACGGACAATTGGCACAACAACCTGCCATTCAGGCAGATATGCTCTGGCATAATAGCATTCTTTCCGGTGCACCTCTTTCAGGTAAAGCCGTCATCCGCTATCGTAATCAGCATCTGGAACAGGCCAGCATTAACCTGAATGCCGGCCCGAACCGGATAGCTACCAATGGCAGTTTTGGTAAAAAAGGTGACAAGCTCAATCTTGATATCAATGCACCCAATCTGGGATTATTCGGATTAGGCATGAAAGGTTTACTCAGCACCAAAGGTTTTATCGCCGGAGAACCCAAAAAAATTACAGCAAATCTTACTGGTGCGGCACGCAACCTGCAAATTGCTCAACTACTTAACATTAATCAGCTGGATTTTAAACTTGTTGGTTCACCTGATATTAATCAGCCATTACTGGTTAACCTGAATGCAGATCATATCAGCATCGCCGGCAGCACCAGCGAAAAACCCACGATCATTAACAGTACCGACATCAAAATCAATGGCCGCGGCAGCCAGCATCAGCTTCAGGGTAGCAGTAATCTGACTCTGGATGGCAAAGCTTACCATTTTAATCTCAGTGCGCATGGTGGTCTGGACCAGCATTATCAGTGGCGCGGGCGAGTTAATGCTCTGGATATAAGTGGCGCACTTAATTTGAAACTGCTCAATCCTATTCAGCTTGAGGCCGGAACCGAGCATGTCAGCATGCAAAATGCACGCTGGGCTGCATTGAACGGTAACTTAACTCTGAATAATCTGAACTGGGATAAAAATAAAGGTCTGATTACCCGTGGTTCAGCCAGCAATCTGGCTTTGCACGAATTACACAACGTCATAGAATTACCCGTTGAGCAAAACCTGATCATTGGTGGTGACTGGAACTTCAGTTACAGTCGCCACATGCAGGGCTATCTGAAACTATACCAGCAGGGCGGTGACATTACCCTGCCACAGCATCAGCAGAAACTTGGCTTACAAAATGTACGTCTGGATGCACAATTCCAGAACGGTCATATCAATAATCATCTGAGTGGTATTACCCGTTATGGAACTACAGATGCCACACTGGTTATTACTCCTGACAATAACGGCAAAGTCAGTACTGCCCCCATCAGCGGACGTATAAAACTTGATAGCCCTGATCTGAGCACTATTCGCAATCTTCTACCCATTGGTATGCAGCTTAAGGGCAATATGCATGCCGAAGCCGGCATCAGCGGACATCTGAATGAACCTCTGCTTAATGGTACGCTTACCGGTAATAACCTTTACTACCGAGATCAGGCCAACGGCACTATTCTTGAAAACGGCAACCTTAAAAGCCACTTTCAGGGGCGGCGCTGGTTAATTGACAATCTTAGTTTTGCGCGCCGTGACGGAACTATTAAACTCAGTGGCGTAGTAGATATGACCAAACTCACTCCAGATATTAACGTTACTGCCCACTTTGACCATTACAATATTTTTGATCAGATAAACCGTCGCCTTACCATAAGCGGAAATACTCAGCTACTGTATACTATTGCACACGGAATTGTTCTGAACGGCAAACTAAAAGTCGATAAAGGTCTCTTTGGTATGCAAAAATCAGGAATGCCACAGTTAGATGACGATGTTGTCGTACTGGGTCGCGAAAAGACAGCAGAACAGCAACGCCCTACACCTATCCGGCTCAATCTCGATTTAGACATGAATGATGCTTTCCGTTTCAGTGCTGAAGGGATTGACGTTCTGCTTGGCGGTCAGCTTACTGCTACTGCCAATCCGGGCAGCACGGTTCAAATTGTTGGTACAGTAAACGTTGTTCGCGGACAATACAAAGCTTACGGACAGGATCTGGTTATTCAGCATGGGAGTACCATTTCTTTCGTAGGTCCGATGGATAATCCCAATTTAAAAATACGTGCCAAACGCCGTTATTCACAAGTTGGTGCGGGTGTTGAAGCACTCGGACGGCTGGATAGCCCGCGTATTAATCTGATAGCCAATGAAGCCATGAGTGAAAAAGACAAACTATCGTGGCTGATACTCAATCGTCCCAGTAGCGGCAGCGCCGGTGACGAAGCCGCCATTGCAGCTGCGGCCAGTGCCTGGCTTGCCGGAGGCCTGAATGACAAGCTTGGTTTACTTGACGAAATCGGCCTTACCAGCCAGCAAACCCGAAATAGTCAGACTGGCGAAATGAATCCTGCAGAACAGGCCATCACAATCGGCAAACATCTGTCTAACAATCTTTATATCAGCTATCTGTATGGAATTGAAAGTGCGACCCAGACCGTCAGCATTACCTATCAGATTAGCCGTGCACTGCAAAGCATTGTGCGCGTAGGTACCGGATCGGCCGGAGGTGAAATCCGCTATACCCACCGTTTTGATTAAATCATCACTGATAAAAATGTTCAGAGTACACAACCTGCACATGGTTTAAAATACTCTGAACATTTTATATATTGCTTTAATTATAAAAATAAATAAATTATATTATTTAATTAATTTTATATGTAAATATTTGTTATAATAATTTTATTATGGAAAAAATAGAAAAAATACTCTTGTCAGTGGCTGCCATAGTTTTTAGCGTTTCGATTATAGGTTTAACTCTATCCGATGCGAAATTTATTTTCGGGCTTGCCAGACACGGAAAAGAAACATTAGCTACGGTAATAGATACCAAATCCCAAGACGAAGGACGTGGGATAGTCCTCCATATACTGACAGTAGAATACACCGACAACTATAATAAAACCTATATCAAAAATGATATTAAAACCTATAAAAACTTAAATCCTGGCGATAAAATTACAATTATTTATAATAAATTTTCTCCTCAGGTAGCCGATATCAAAGGCAACCATAACCGTAAAAATAATTTTTCTGCAGAACTATTCGCCTCCTTTATGATTATCATTGCTGCAATTTATTATTATCAGGAATTTAAATTCAATCCAAATTATTGGAAATTTAAAAAAAGATATTAGTATCAGTTTTAGATAAAAAAATAGTGTATTGAATTTACTAACGAGAAACAATATCTTTTTTACTGAATAATTATTTCCTTTAAAGAAACAGAATGAACACATTACAAAATGTGTAGGTTTTTGGTTACCTAGTAGAGACAGAGCAGCTTTACTAATGAATCCTGCAGAACAGGTCATCACAATCGACAAACATCTGTCTAATAATCTTTATATCTGTTATCTGTATGGAATTGAAAGTGCGACCCAGATCATCAGCATCATCTATCAGATTAGCCGTGCACTGCAAAGCATTGTGTGCATAGGTACCGGATCGGCCGGAGGTGAAATCCGCTATACCCGCCGTTTCGATTAAGTCATCACTGATAAAAATGTTCAGAGTTCACAACCGGCACATGGTTTAAAATACTCTGAACATTTTATATACTACTTGAATTGTAAAAATAAATAAATTATATTAGTACAATGAATTTTATATATAAATATCTGTTATTAGCTCCTTATTATGAAAAAAATAAACAAAATAATAATAATATCCTGCTATATCAGCTTTATAGTCCTTACCGCACTATATATGGCTGTAACTTTCTCCGATGCGAAAATTATTTTCGGACTTGCCAGACATGGGGAAGAAACATTAGCTACGATAGTAACTAGCGAATCCTATGTCTATAGAAATCGTGAATATTATTTAGTAACAGCCGAATTTACTGATAAATATAATAAAACTTATATTACAAATACTATCAAAACCGAAAATAGCTTGAAGCCTGGCGATAAAATTACAATTATTTATAATAAATTTTCTCCTCAAGTTGCCGATCGCAAAGACAACAGTTTGCGCAAAAAGAAATTTAATATAAATTTATATATTTGCTTTATTTTTATTATTCTTACAATTCAAGGGTATCAGGAATTCAAATCCAGTCCAAATTTTTGGAGATCCAAAAGAAAATATAAGCATAAGCTTTAAGTAAAAATTTAATACAAAATAAATAATCTTTTTTCTAAAGATATTAGCTTATATTCTTGAAAAAAATCCAATCTATTCCAATTTAACTTTTATCAGACATAATTCCAAGTTTATAATAATTATTTCAGCAGATACATAAAATTATTACTGACACCTGTGTCTACTGAAAATGCCAATTAAGTAACAATCTGCAATTATTTAAACCTATTTTCTGTCTTAAAACGACCAACAACAGTAAACCACTCAGCCCGCACAAACAGACCCGTTAGCAACAGAAAATTTTCTAATCATTCCAGCATATCAGCAACACCTATTATCGAAATGCTATTGATCCAGTCTCGTCAGTTATAAAAATCGCCATTATCAGAATATTGTGCGCATAGGTACCGGATCAGCCGGAATGAAATTCGTTATATCCGCCGTTTTGATTAAGTCATCACTGATAAAGATGTTCAGAGCACACAACCGACACATGGTGTGAAATACTCTGAACATTCTATATATTGCTTGAATTGTAAAAATAAATAAATTATATTATTTAATTAATTTAATATGTAAATATTTATTATTATTCTTTATATTATGAGTAAAATAGAAAAAATACTTTTGTTAGTGGTTGCCATATTTTTTAGCTTTGAGATTATAGGTACAACTTTATATGATGCAAAATTACTTTTCATACTTTCCAGATACAGTGAAGAAACATTCGCTACGGTAATTGATTCCAAAGAATCTATCTTTTCCTCAAGAAAAACTGGGGAAGTCTATATACTGACAGTTATATATACCGACAAATACAATAAAACTTATATTACAAATATTCGTAGCGATTATCACTTATCTCCTGGTAATACAATTAAAATTATCTATAGTAAATTTTTTCCTAAAGTAGCAGATATCAAAGGCAATCATAGCCGTAAATTTGAGTTTTATTGTTATTTATTTTTATCTTTTATGATTATTATTACTGCAATTTATTATTATCGAAAATCTAAATCAACTCTGGATTATTGGAAATCTAAAAAAAGATATTAGCATCAGTTTTAAATAAAAAAATTTAGTACAAAATAAATAATCTTTTTTCTAATGAAATTGACATATATTCCTAAAAAATCCAATCCATTCCAATTAAACCTTTATAACTCTTATCAGACATAAATCCAGGTTTATAATAATTATTTCAGCAGATACATAAAATTATCGCTAGCACCGGCATCTGCTTAAAATGCCATTTAAGTAACAATCTGCAATTATTGAAACCGATTTTCCGTCTTAAAAATGACCACCGCCGGCAACAGAATACTTCCCAATCATTCCTGCATACCGGCAACACTTATTATCAAAAATAACACTATTGATCCATTCCCGTCAGTCATTGAAAATCGCCGCTATAAAAATTTTGCCGTGGCATGCTGTATGTATAAAAAAGCTACGACTATACGTAGTAACCCCAAAGCAAACTCAGCCCCCATAGTATGAATCTTATCTATCTCAAACATAGTAATTTCTGCCATTCATTCATAAAAAACATGAAAATAGTGTATTGAATTTACTAAAAAGAAACGATATCATTTTTATTAAATAATTATTTCCTTTCAAGAAACAGAATGGACACATTACAAAGCATGTGGGTTTTCCGTTACGTAGTAGAGTTAGGCAGCTTCACTAAAGCAGCTGAATTTATGGATATTTCTACTGCGATGGCCAGTAAACACCTGCATCATCTGGAAAAAAACATTCAGGCTAAACTACTCAACCGTACCAGCCGTCGCATCAGCCTTACCGAAGCCGGACAGGAATACTATCATCGCTGTGTAGAAGCACTGGATACACTTACCGAAGCCAAACGTGTTGCACAGGCTGGTACGGTCAAACCGCAGGGCTTACTTAAAATTACCGCTCCTAACTGGTGTGCTTCACGCCAGTTTGGTGAAATTCTATCAGAATACCGGCAGCAATTTCCGGAAGTAAGTTTATCCATCAACCTGGACAGCCGGCGTACCGATCTGGTTGCAGAGGGTATCGATCTTGCTTTACGTGTCACCAATAACCCTGAACCCAATCTCATTGTTAAACCCATTACCCGCATTGATTTTTTATGGGTAGCCAGCCCGAAATATCTGCAAAAATACGGCATGCCGCATACTGTAGCAGACCTGAAACAGCATTATGGTCTGTTACCACAATACGTTCATCTTGATTTACCGCTTATTCCTGCCTGTACCAGTAACAGTGCTCTGCTAATACACAAGATGGCGCTTAATCATATGGGACTGGCATACTTGCCTGAATGGATGGTGAGAGAAGATATACAACAAAAACGTTTAGAAATCATCGAACACATCGCTTGTCCGGAAAGCCATACACTGTATGCAGCCTATATGAATCGTGAATTTCTCAGCGCTAAAGTGCGTAGTTTTATTGATTTTCTGGCAGAAAAATTTGAAACTACTAAAAACCGCTAAAATCCAATATAAAGTCTAAGGGGAAAACAGTATGCTCAGCCACGACAATGCCATCAGCTTTTTACAGCAATTATTTCGCTATACGATCGAAGAAGCCAGTCCGGTAAATAAAATGAGTAACTGGTTACCACAGACCAATCCATGCGGACGAGTGATAGTTGTCGGTGCAGGCAAAGCTGCTGCTGCCATGGCGGCTGAATGGGAAAGAATCTGGCCGCAAGACTATCCGCCATTATCCGGTGTCGTTGTTACCCGCTACGGACACACTACCCCTACAAAACATATCAAAGTACTCGAAGCCAGTCATCCCCTGCCGGACTCTGCCGGACAGACTGCTGCTCAGGCCTTACTTAATGCTGTTAGCGGATTAAATCCGCAGGATCAGGTTTATTATCTCGTTTCAGGTGGCGCTTCCGCTCTGACCACACTGCCTGTTAGCAGCATCACACTGGCTGATAAGCAATATATTAACCGCCAGTTACTTAGTAATGGTGTTCCCATAGACGCCATGAATACACTGCGGAAACATCTTTCCCGCATCAAAGGCGGTCGACTGGCTGCCGCAGCAGCACCAGCACATATCACCACTCTGGCTATTTCAGATGTAGTTGGTGATGATATCAGTACCATAGGCTCCGGCGCAGGTGTGCCCGATCCTACCACCCTGGCTGATATTAAACGTATTGTTAATCAATACCAAATCGACCTCCCCGCAAGTGTTATCACCTATTTAAACAAAGCTGATGCAGAAACACCTAAAAATCTTCCAAACAGCAGTGCTCACATAATTATTAACCCTGATCAGGTATTTACTGCCGTGCAAAATTGGGCAATCAATCAGGAAGTTGAAGTACTGTATCTGGGAGACCGTATAGGTGGCGAAGCACGGGAGGTGGCTCAGGTGATGGCTGGAATCGCACTGTTTCAGCAAAACCGGCATCAACGCAGTAAACCTTTGCTGATTCTCAGCGGTGGAGAAACCACTGTTACCCTGAACCGGCAACAAGGACGCGGCGGTCGTAACACTGAATTTTTACTGGCACTGGCTATTGCTCTGAATGGAGCAAATAATATTTATGCACTGGCAGCCGATACAGATGGTATTGATGGCAGCGAAGATAATGCCGGAGCATGGCTAACACCTGATACATTACTCCGTGCTGAACAGGCCGGAATATCAGCACAAGACATGCTGAATAATCATAATGCATATAATTTTTTTAGCACAACCGGACAACTACTGGTGACAACCCCGACATTAACCAATATCAATGACTTTCGTGCGATCTTAGTGCTGTAAATTAAATAATAATAAAAACTAACCTGATAAATTGTTGTTAATAAATAATATATTTTTATCAGACATACAGTAGTTAATTGCTCTAAACTATACAGATTTACTCATTTCTGAATTTTTCCGCGCGCAAAATCTACTGCCATAGTGACAGCTGCTTTGGCTTGCGGACTATTTTTCCAGCAGCTGCTGCCAACCAGACTGGCTGCCTGCTCAGTGATATCCTGCGGGTTTGCAAGGGCAAGCTTATCCAATGAATCAATACCCATCTGCTCCAGACGCATAATTACCTTTTCTCCTATCCCTTTTACAGTAAGCAAAGCCGCTTTTTCAGTTTCAGTAAATGCCATTTATTTCCCTTTTATGAATATAATAACTTCAATATGATTTAAAATACTATAAATATCAGTTATAAAGCAAACTGAAAAATAATCAGATTCAATCTTAAAACAGTCAGTTCTTAATACTCATTTTGATAAAAGTATTCAGGCAATAAAATCAGTATTTAGCTTGTCCCTGTCTGATTCAGACCTGAAAAAAGCGAGTACTCAACTCGCTTTTTTACATAATATTCAGAACCATTGTCCGAAACGGCGAATATACCAGCGTTTCACTATCTGAGTCACAATACAGTAACAACCCAGTGTCAGTACCAGCCAGGGGAAATATTGCCATGGCAGCGGTACCAACCCGATCCAGCTGCTAATCGGCGAAAACGGAATATAAATACCAATAGCCATAATTAACCCTGTCATCAGCAATACCGGTAAAGCAGCGGTACTTTGTACAAACGGTATTCTGCGGGTACGCAGCATATGTACTACCAGAGTCTGTGACAATAAACCTTCTACAAACCAGCCGGAATGAAACAAATTCTGCACTTCCGGCGCATTAGCATGGAACACAAACCACATCAGCGCAAAAGTACTGATATCAAATATAGAGGAAATAGGACCGATAAACAGCATAAAACGGCTGATATTGGATACATCCCATTTACGCGGTTTACGCAAAAATTCCTCATCCATTTTATCCCATGGCAATGATAGCTGAGAAAAATCATACAGAAGATTCTGAATCAGTAACTGAATAGCCAGCATAGGCAGAAATGGCAGGAACGCACTGGCAAACAATACTGAAAACACATTGCCAAAATTAGAGCTGGCAGTCATATTCAGATATTTAATAATATTGCCAAAGGTTTCACGTCCTTTGATTACCCCCTCTTCCAATACCATCAGACTTTTTTCCAGCAAAATAATATCAGCCGATTCTTTGGCAATATCAGTAGCCGTATCCACAGAAATACCGACATCGGCATCGCGCAGAGCCGGAGCATCATTGATACCGTCACCAAGAAAACCGACTGTATGTCCATTTTCCTGAAGCAGACGAATAATGCGTGATTTCTGTAATGGTGTCAGTTTGGCGAATACAGTGTGTTTTTCCAGCAGAGGTTTCAGCACCTCATCACTTAGAGCCTCAATTTCACTACCTAGTAAAGGCTGTCCGGCTTCAATTCCTACTTCATAACAAATTTTACGAGTAACAATCGCATTATCACCAGTTAAAACCTTAACAGCCACACCATTTTCACTCAGAGCAGCAATAGCCTGTGCAGCACTGTCTTTCGGCGGGTCTAGAAAAGTCAGAAAGCCGAACAGAGTAAGCTCAGTTTCATCAGCAACTGCATATTGTGCTTTTTGGGCTTCAGCAGTAATGTATTTTTTACCAATTGCCAGTACCCGGAAGCCTTCCTTATTATAGCTTTCAGCTAAAGCCAGCAATTGTTCCCGTCGAGCTGCATCTAATGGCCGATATTCTCCGTGCTCATAAACACAGCTGGAAATAGACAGCATTTCTTCCACTGCGCCCTTACAAATCAGCACATGGCGCTGTTCCTCATCCTGTAAAACCACAGATAAACGCCGGCGAATAAAATCAAACGGTAATTCATCAATTTTATGATAGCCGCCATCGCTGATACCTGCCCTGTTTTCAGGCTCCTGTGCAAAACGCACAATGGCTTTATCCATCAGATTTTTCATACCGCTCTGATAGGAACTGTTTAACCAGGCCAGTTGCAAAACTTCACTATCATTATTGCCATGAATATTCGTGTAATGCTCAAGAATAATTTTATCCTGAGTTAATGTACCGGTTTTATCTGTACATAAAATATCCATTGAACCGAAATTCTGAATAGCACTCAGGCGTTTTACCACTACCTTACGCCGTGCCATGGCCATAGCACCTTTAGCCAGATTGGCACTGACAATCATGGGCAGCATCTCAGGAGTCAGCCCGACAGCAACAGCAAGTGCAAACAGGGCAGCATCACCCCAGTCTCCCTTAGTGAAGCCATTAATCAGCAACACCACCGGTACCAGAACCAGCATAAAACGAATCAGCAGATGGCTTACACTGTTTACACCGCGATCAAACGCAGTCTGGCTGCGTGTACCGACAATGGATTTGGCCAGAGAGCCAAAATAGGTATCATTTCCTGTTGCCACAACCACAGCTTTAGCCGTACCACTGACAATATTAGTACCCATAAAGCAGATGTTTTCTGCATCCAGCGGATCAGCTGATAATGGCTGCTCTTCAATAGCTAGCGAGCTATTCATGCCAAGAGTATCAGATTTCTCTACCGGAATAGACTCACCGGTCAGTACGGCCTGACTGATAAACAAATCACGTGATTCAATCAGACGCACATCAGCCGGTACCATATCGCCGGCAGATAACAAAATAATATCTCCCGGTACTACTTCTTTAATCGGTACTTCAAGCTGTTCTGCATTGATATCTCTATGGCTGCGGCGCACTACTGTAGCAGTGGTGCTGATCATAGATTTCAGCGCCTGTGCAGCCTTATTGGAACGATATTCCTGCCAGAAACTGAGTACACCACTGAGCAGAACCATTACCAGAATTATTGTAATACCGCTCACACTGGTTTCTTCGCCATTATGCAAAGGAATCAGATAATCAGTGAAAAAGCTTACCAAAGCCAGCGCCAGTAAAACAAAAATAAACGGATTTTTAAAGGCTAGTAATAATTGCAGCCAGACTGATGGTGCTTTATCGTGCACTACATCATTATTGCCAAAACTGATCAGTCTTTCTTTAACATCCTGTTCAGTCAGACCATTTAAACTGGTCTGTAAATTAGACAGCGTACGGTCAAGACTATTGCGGGACTCCAGCACAGCCTTGATTACTACTGGTTGAGAAATGATTTTTTTGAATTTTTTCATAAACAGTACCTCACCGACCATGATATTTCCCGGTCGGCAGATACTGTTAACCCGGAAACATCAACGGCCTTGTTGCAGTTGTTGTTTTAATAAAATAAACGGTCGACTCGAATCTTCTTCCATTGTTTTATTCCCGGTTAAATAATCAGATACTTAATACATAGAATTAAGCACACCTTACTGAAACAACAGCTTTCCCTTCTTTATTCTGTCTGAATAACTAAAACATCTGAAAGACAGCAATATTTCAGCAAGATAGCGTTTATACATATTTGTGATGTCAGTGTCAATTATATTTACGCTATACAAATTAAAAAACAATATTATTCACAATATATAATATTAATAACGATAATATGCACATAAAACAGACAAATTTAAAAATAAATATACGCAGCAAAATAGCGGTTAAAAATATGCTATTAACATAATAATCAAATTAAAAAAGACTGCTCTGTTTTACGTTCAGATAATCATATAACGGTTTAGGGATACCATATGCATTCAGATTATTGGCTGATACCCATTCACCAGTTATTGCACAAGATGCAGCATCCTGCCCGGTATTTATCTGGGCAACAAAAGGCAGAATATACAATTGACGATGAGTTAAACGATGACTGAATTCAATACCTTCAGTTAAATCTTCAGCAGTACAACCAAACTTTGCAGCAAGTTTATACAAATCATCCAGACTGTCTGCACATGGTACACACCATAAACCACCCCATATTCCTTTTGCAGGACGTTTATGTAAAAATATCGCACCATCGCAGTTACGTAAAACCAGCCAATATAACGATAAATTTTTTACACTTACAGCTTTTTTCTTACGCGGTAATTCAGCAATACGGTTCTGGGCATATGCCTGACACAGATCGTTCATCGGACATGAACAGCATATTGGCTTACTGCGCTTACATACCGTTGCTCCCAAATCCATCAACCCCTGAATATAAGCCGGCATATCTGCTGCATTAAGTGGCAGCAAAGCTTCTGCTTTGCGCCAAAGCTGATCTTCAAAAGCTTTATTCGCAATATCACCGTCCAGAGCAAAAACTCGGCACAATACCCGCTTTACATTACCATCCAGAATGGTTTCGCGTGCATCAAAGCAAAATGCAGCAATCGCTGCTGCCGTACTGCGACCTACACCACATAAAGTTTGTAATTCCACACGACTGTGTGGAAAATTTCCTGAAAATTCAGATATAACTTGTCTGGCAGCCTTATGCAAATTGCGTGCACGACTGTAGTAGCCCAGCCCTTGCCACAGACCCAGCACTTTATCTTCATCAGCCGCCGCCAGTGCCCGGACATCAGGAAATGCAGCCAAAAAGCGCGGATAATAATCAAGTACCGTGGACACCTGCGTTTGCTGCAACATAATTTCCGATAACCATACCTTATATGGTTCACGACACTGCCATGGCAGACCATGCCGGCCATGCTGACGCTGCCAGCTTACCAGGCGAGGAGCAAACTCCGCCTCCTGCACTGCTTGTTTATTCATAACACCCTAATTTAACATAAAAAAATCATGATCAGCCTGAATAATTCAGGTAATAAACTAATATGGGTAATTATAGACATAAAACAAGAATCTGCTTTAGAAAAGCAAAATTATTTCATAATCATAAACAGAGAAATATTATCAATAGTGTTAAATTTCATGATATAAAATTTAAATAACAGTGACTACTTATTAAAATCTACTGTAAAAAAATTTCAGAATTCATAGTTTTAAAATGAAAAATAATATCCATGATAACCAATATGGTTTTATTTCAATTGATTGTATATTTCACAAGCTTCCTGATTACCATTTTTACAGCTCTTACCGAATAATTCTTTAGCTATCCGTTTATTTTGTTTGACACCGGTACCATTCAAAAACATATAGACCAGATTATACTGAGCATCTGCATTTTCCTGTTTAGCCGCCAGCTGATAATATTTGGCTGCTTTTGCAAAGTCCTGTTTCACTCCTTCACCATTCTCATACATATTAGCTAAGCTATTTTGTGAGAACGAATCTCCCTGGTCGGCAGCCAATTGGTAGTATTTTAATGATTTTATATAATCTTGTTTAACACCCTCTCCCTCACTATACAAATACCCCAAATGAGCCTGAGCACCAATTTTTCCCTGATCTGCCGCTAATTGAAAATATTTGACAGCCTCTTCATAATTCTGTTTTATCTCTGTACCTTTGAAATACATTAATCCCATATTATATTGTGCAGCTGCCAATCCCTTTTTAGCAGCAAGACGATAACACTGAGCAGCTCTCTGATAATCTTGTTCAATACCCTTACCATTAAACAACATCAGCCCTAAATTATAGATAGCGTAAGAATACCCTTTTTTGGCTGCCAGTTTATAATATTTAACTGATTTAGAATAATCAGCCGGGACAATCTGACCAAACTCATAAATTACGCCCAGATTATATTGTGCAATTGCATTACCCTGATCAGCCGCTAATTTATAATATTTAATAGCTTCGGTATCATTTTGTTCAATACCACCATAGCCATATCTGTAATATGCACCAAGATTAAATAGTGCTTCCGGACTGTTCTTTAAAGCTGCAATATGAAAGTACTTTAAGGCTTGTTTGTGATTCTGTTTGACGCCTGAACCTTCGCTATACATCATACCCAGATTAGTCAGAGCATCGGCATGTCCTTGTTTAGCAGCCAGTTGATAATACTTAAATGCCTGCGCAAAATTTTGTTCTACCCCTATACCATTATAGTAAACATATCCTAAATGAAACTGTGCATTTATATTTCCTCTATCAGAGGCTAGCTGATAATAATATATAGCTTTATCATAATCCTGCTGAAGACTATTACCTTTTTCATACATGTTTGCCAGACTGAGCAAAGCATCTTCATTCCCTTGTTCAGCAGATAACCGACAATAATAAAATGCCTTTGTAAAATCCTGTTTTACTCCTTCTCCATAGTAATACATCACGCCTAAATTATATTGAGCACCACTATCACCTTGTTCAGATGCTAACTTAAAATAGTTAAAAGCATTAATATAATTCTGCTCAACGCCTGCACCCTTGTAATACATTAATCCAATAGTAAATTGGGCATTAACATCTCCTTTTTTTGCCGCTTCCAGAACACATAAAAAATTATCTGAACTTTTTGTTTCCATCTTCTTATTATTCCTTTTACAGTAAGCTTTTAAACTTTTTCAGAATATTTTTATCTGCAAATATAAACAACCTCAACCATAGAGATCAATAATAAAAAAGTTATATAGCATTCAGACATCATCAAAGATTTTTGTACTACTTTTTTATAAATTTTCTGAAAATACTTTTATTTCTTTATTCCAAAACCATTTTCTTCATAAGCTCCATATTATGCTGAGCTCCAGAGTGTCCTTGTTCTGCCGCCAGATTAAAGTACTCATATGCCTCTGCATAATTTTGCTCTGCTCCTTCACCATTTATATACATAAAACCCAGAGCAAATTGTGCATCACTATTTCCTTGTTCCGCAGCTGGCTTATAATATTCAAGACTTTTAATGAAGCTTTGTTCTACACCTTTACCATAATAATACATACTACCTGCATAATATTGAGCAATAGGATTCCCTTGCTCAGCGGCAGCCAGATAATACTCAAATGCTTTTGCATAATTCTGTTCTACACCATCACCGTTTTCATATAAAATACCTAAATTAATTTGTGCATCACTATTTCCCTGTTCTGCAGCCAGCTTATAATATTTATATGCCTCCGCATAATCCTGAGCAACACCTTCACCAGTTTTATAAATATATCCTAAAGTAAATTGTGCCTTACTATTACCCTGTTGCGCTGCTAACTGATAGTATTCAATACTTTTAGTATAATTTTGTTCTACGCCTTTTCCATAGTAATATAAATTAGCTAAGTTATACTGGGCAGTAACATCTCCTTGCGCAGCTGCAGCTGAATAATACTCAACCGCCTTTTCATAATTTTGCTCTACACCATAGCCGTTGTAATATAAAAATCCTAATTTACTTTGGGCAATATCAACTCCCTGTGCAGCTGCAGCCAAATAATACTCAGCTGCCTTTTCATAATCCTGCTCTACACCATAACCATCTTCATACAATATACCTAAATTACTCTGAGCATTTGCATTTCCCTGTGCAGCTGCAGCTGAATAATACTTAGCTGCCTTTTCATAATTCTGCTCTACACCATAACCATCACTATACAATATACCCAGATTACATTGAGCGGAAGCATCCCCCTGTGCAGCTGCAGCCGCATAATATTCAGCTGCCTTTTCATAATTCTGCTCTACGCCATAGCCCTCGCTATACAATAAACCTAAATTGAATTGTGCATCGATATTTCCTTGTTCGGCAGCCAATTTATAGTATTTATATGCTTCTACATAATTTTGCTCTGTTCCTTCTCCATCCTCATACATAGCACCCAGAGCAAATTGTGCATTCGCATTTCCCTTTCGAGCCGCTTCCAGAGTACTTAAAAATTTATCTGATT
Organism: Snodgrassella sp. W8135; assembly: GCF_016101225.1. Classification (NCBI taxonomy): domain Bacteria; kingdom Pseudomonadati; phylum Pseudomonadota; class Betaproteobacteria; order Neisseriales; family Neisseriaceae; genus Snodgrassella; species Snodgrassella sp. W8135. Next base: position 495,219 of record NZ_JACFQX010000001.1, on the reverse strand, counting down.
TTTTAGTTTCCATCTTCTTATTATTCCTTTTACAGTAAGCTTTTAAACTTTTTCAGAATATTTTTATCTGCAAATATAAATAACCTCAATCATAGAGATCAATAATAAAAAAGTTATATAGCATTCAGACACAAAGATTTTTGTACTACTTTTTTTATAAATTTTCTGAAAATACTTTTATTTCTTTATTCCAAAACCATTTTCTTGCATAAGCTCCAGATTATGCTGAGCTCCAGAGTGTCCTTGTTCTGCCGCCAGCTTATAGTATTTATATGCCTTTGTATAATTTTGCTCCGTTCCTTCACCATCCTCATACATAAGACCAAGAGCAAATTGTGCATCACTATCTCCCTGTTCCGCAGCTAGCTTATAATATTCAATACTTTTAATATAGCTTTGTTCTACACCTCTACCATAATAGTACATACTACCTGCATAATATTGAGCGATAGGATTTCCTTGCTCAGCGGCAGCCAGATAATACCTAAATGCTTTTTTATAATTCTTTTCTACACCATCACCGTTTTCATATAAAATACCTAAATTAATTTGTGCATCAATATTTCCCTGTTCAGCAGCCAGTCTATAGTATTTATATGCTTCAGTATAATCTTGTGCTGTCCCCTCTCCATCTCTGTACATATTACCCAGATGAAATTGCACATCACTATCACCTTGTTGCACAGCTAATCGATAATACTTAATTGCTTTTGCATAATTCTGTTCTACACCCTTACCCTCATAATACAAAGTGCCTAAATTGATTTGTGCCCTAATATTTCCTTGTTCAGCAGCCAGCTTAAAGTATTTATATGCTTCTGCATAATTTTGCTCTGTTCCCTTACCCTTCTCATACATGATACCCAAAGTAAATTGGGCATCACTATTTCCCTGTTCCGCAGCTGACTTATAATATTCAATACTTTTAATGAAGCTTTGTTCTACACCTTTACCATAATAATACATACTACCTGCATAATATTGAGCGCTAGGATTTCCTTGCCCAGCGGCAGCCTGATAACACTCAAATGCTTTTGCATAATTCTTTTCTACACCATCACCGTTTTGATATAAAATACCTAAATTAACTTGTGCATCACTATTTCCCTGCTTGGCAGCCAGCTTATAGTATTTATATGCTTCTGCATAATTTTGCTCTGTTCCCTTACCTTTCTCATACATGATACCCAGAGTAAATTGAGCATCACTGTCACCCTGTTGCGCAGCCAACTGACAATACTCAAAGCTTTTAGTGTAATTTTGTTCTGTACCTTTACCGAAATAATACAAATCACCTAAGTTATACTGAGCAATAGCATCTCCCTGCTTAGCCGCAGCTGCATAACATTCAAATGCTTTTGCATAATCCTGTTCTACACCATCACCATTTTCATACAATAGACCTAAATTATACTGAGCAATAGCATCTCCCTGTGCAGCTGCAGCTGCATAATATTCAGCTGCCTTTTCATAATTCTGCTCTACTCCATAACTCTCACTATAAAATAAACCTAAATTGACTTGTGCTCCAATGTTTCCCTGTTCGGCAGCCAGCCTATAGTATTTATATGCCTCTGCATAATTTTGTTCTGTTTCTTCTCCGTTCTCATACATAAAACCCAGGTTAAATTGGGCATCCGCATCTCCTTTTTGAGCCGCTTCCAGAGTACTTAAAAATTTATCTGATTTTTTTGTTTCCATATACTTATTATTCCTTTTACAAGATTGCTTTTAAAATATTCTCAATTTATTGTATTTATAAAATACAGATAAACCTAAACGCTGATACCAATAACAAAAATAGTCATCATTTTGTATATCATTAGCAATCATTCTTAATATTTGTATTGAGTATAAACAGTGAATATAAAAAATCTGCTTTTAAAATATCGGATTTCAGACTTTTTTTAAATATCATTAATCATCGAATTAATTCTATTTAATTTTCAATCATACTTTAATACAGTAATGTTTATTCAGCCTGAATACTACGCTTTATTTCTTCCATCAGTTTTAGATTAATCGCTGATAAAATCTACGTGTCCCCGGTTTTTTGTATACCGCGCTTCTTTTGATCAGTTGCCGGGCAATGCGTTTATTTTTTTTCACACTCTGACCATCGGCATACATTATTCCTAAATTGTGCCATGCCTCTGTTTCACCTCGTTTTGCTGCCAAACAAAAGTAATATACTGCTTTCATATAATTCTGCCGTACACCATTTCCTGAGAGAAACATAAGTCCTAACTTATTTAGTGCTCCACTATGTCCTTTTCTGGCGGCTGAATAAAAATAATCCCTTGCTATTTTAAAATTTTGTTTTATACCCTTACCTTCAGCATACATGCATCCCAGTTCATTCTCGGCATTAACATGCTTTTGCGTAGATGCTTGTAAATAATATTTATAAGCATTAATCTTACTCAGTTTTACTCCAAGACCTTTACAATACATCAAACCTAGTTGATATTGTGATTCACTATAGTCTTGTTGCGCAGCTAACTGATGATATTCAAAACTTTTGTTGTAATTTTTTTTTACACCTTTACCATAGCAATATAAATTACCTAAATTACTCTGGGCAACAGCATGTCCCTGTGTAGCTGCTGCTAAATAATACTCTGCTGCCTTTTCATAATTCTGCTCTACACCATAGCCATTTTCATACAATACACCTAAATTACACTGAGCATTTGCATTTCCCTGTACTGCTGCAGCTGAATAATACTCTGCTGCTTTTTCATAATTCTGCTCTCCACCATAGCCATCTTCATACAATATGCCTAAATTATATTGGGCAGAAGCATATCCCTGTGCTGCTGCAGCTGAATAATACTCTGCTGCCTTTTCATAATTCTGCTCTACACCATAGCCATCTTTATACAATATGCCTAAATTACTCTGACCAGCAGCACATCCCTGTTCAGCTGAAGCTGAATAATACTCTGCTGCCTTTTCATAATTCTGTTCTACACCATCACCATCTTCATACAATATACCTAAATTACACTGGGCAGCAGCATCTCCCTGTTCTGCTGCGGCCGAATAATACTCTGCTGCCTTTTCATAATTCTGCTCTACACCATCGCCATTGTGATATAAAAATCCTAAATTACATTGGGCAGCAGCATGTCCCTGTGCTGCTGCAGCTGAATAATATTCTGCCGCCCTTTCATAGCTCTGATCTACACCATCGCCCTTTTCATAGTATAAACCCAAATTAAATTGGGCATTACTATCCCCCTGTTGCGCAGCTAATTTATAATACTCAGCCGCTTTTTCATAGTTCTGCTCTACACCATAACCATTTTCATATAATCTACCTAAATTACACTGGGCAACAGCATCTCCCTGTTCAGCTGCAGCCGAATAATATTCAACCGCCTTTTCACAGCTCTGATCTACACCATCGCCCGTTTCATACAATACACCTAAATTACACTGAGCATTTGCATGTCCCTGTTCAGCTGCTGCTGAATAATACTCTGCTGCCTTTTCATAATTCTGCTCTACACCATCACCATTTTCATACAATATACCTAAATTACACTGGGCATTAGCATATCCCTGTTCAGCTGCAGTTGAATAATATTCAGCTGCCTTTTCATAATTCTGCTCTACACCATCACCATTTTCATACAATCTACCTAAATTACACTGGGCAGCAGCATGTCCCTGTGCTGCTGCAGCTGAATAATACTCTGCTGCCTTTTCATAATTCTGCTCTACACTATCGCCCGTTTCATAGCATACGCCCAAATTAAATTGGGCAGCAGCATCTCCCTGTGCAGCTGCTGCTGAATAATATTCAACTGCCTTTTCATAGCTCTGATCTACACCCTCGCCCTTTTCATAGCATACACCCAAATTAAATTGGGCAGCAGCATCTCCCTGTGCAGCTGCAGCCAAATAATACTCAACCGCCTTTTCATAATTCTGCTCTACACCATAACCATCTTCATACAATCTACCTAATTTATACTGGGCACCAGCATGTTCCTGTTCAGCTGCAGCTGAATAATATTCAGCTGCCTTTTCATAATTCTGCTCTACACCATCGCCCGTTTCATAGCATAAACCCAAATTAAATTGGGCCCTACTATCCCCCTGTTGCGCAGCTAATTTATAGTATTCAAAACTTTTAGTGTAATTTTGTTCTACACCTTTTCCAAAGTAAAATAAATTACCTAAATTACACTGGGCATTTGCATTTCCCTGTTCTGCCGCAGCTAAATAATACTCAGCCGCTTTTTCATAATCCTGCTCTACACCATAACTTTCAGCATACATAACACCCAGAGCAAATTGAGCATAACTATTACCCTGTTGTGCAGCTAAGCGATAATATTCAATACTTTTAATATAATTCCGCTTTATACCTTTTCCGTAAAAATACATATTACCCAGATAATACTGAGATGTAGCATCTCCTTGCTCAGCTGCAACTGAATAATACTCAGCCGCTTTTTCATAATCCTGTTCTACACCTTTACCCTCATAATACATAGTGCCTAAATTGACTTGTGCATCGATATTTCCCTGTTCAGCAGCCAATTTATAGTATTTATATGCCTCTGCATAATCCTGAGCAACCACCTTTCCAACATCATAAATATATCCTAAAGTGCATAGTGCTTCACTAATACCTTGTTGCGCGGCTAATTTATAATATTCAAAGCTTTTAGTGTAATTTTGTTTTGTACCGTAACAATACAAATTACCTAAAAAATACTGTGCAGTAGCATCTCCCTGAGCTGCTGCCGCTGAATAATATGCAAATGCCTTTTCATAATTCTTTTCTACACCTAAGCCGTATTCATACAGATAACCCAATTTGATTTGTGCATCGATATTTCCCTGTTCGGCAGCCAACTTATAGTATTTATATGCCTCTGTATAATCCTGCTCCGTTCCATCTCCATCTTCACACATACCACCCAGAGCAAATTGGGCATCCGCATCTCCTTTTTGAGCCGCTTCCAAAGTACTTAAAAACTTATCTGATTTTTTTGTGTCCATCTTCTCATTACTCATTTTGCAATATCGCTTTTAACTATAAATATTTTATTTTCTATACTAAGTTTTTATAAAATCTTTAAAAATACATCTATTTTTACTCCAGAATTATTTTTATGAATTAGCCCCAGAAAATGCTGAGCCTCAGGAGGTTCTTGCATGACTGCCTGCTGAAAATAATTCTCAGCTTTAGCCATATCCTGAACGACACTTTTACCAACAAAATAAATACAACCTAAAACAAATTGTGCTTCTCTAGATAATGCTCAATATCTTGAATATTATCTTGTTTCAGACTTTTACCATAACAGTACATTTTATCTAAATTAGATAGGGAAAAAATATCTCTTTGTTCAACACCAACTGAATAAGATTCAAAGATTTTTTTGTAATCTTGGTTTACGCCATTGTCGTTTTTATACATAAAATCTAATTCGTTTTGTGCAGAAATATCGCCCGATTCTACTGCCCGCTGGAAATAATTCGCCGCTTTAACAAAATCCTGAGCAACACCCTCACCTGTTTTATAAATACGTCCTAAAATATATAAGGCAGAACTATCACCCTGATCAGCGGCTAACTGATAATATTTAATTGCTTTAATGTAATCTTTTTCTCCTCCCACACCGTAGTAATAAAAATTACCTAAATTAAATTGTGCTGACTCATTCCCCTGCTCGGCAGCCAGCTGATAATATTTACAGCTTTCAGAATAATTTTGCTCTACTCCCTCACCATTCTCATACATAATAGCCAGATCATATTGGGCATCTCTATTGCCTTGTTGCGCAGCTAACTGTAAATATTCAAAACTTTTAGCGTAATTCAGCTCTGTACCTTCACCGCAATAATATAAACAACCTAAATAATACTGTGCGGTAGCATCTCCTTGAGCTGCTGCCGCTGAATAATATTCAAATGCCTTTTCATAATCCTGTTCTACACCTAAGCCGTATTTATACAGATAACCCAATCTGACTTGTGCTTTAGCCTCTCCCTGTTCAGCACCCAACAGATATTCTTTATATCCCTCTTGAAGATTTTTTAAAGCGACTGCATGAAGTTCATATGATTTTTCACGATCCGGTTCTACACCCTGACCATCATAATACATAACACTTAATTCGACTTGTGCATCAATATTTCCCTGCTCAGCAGCCTGCTGATAATATTTGAATGCTTGTTCATAATCTTGTGCGACTCCTATACCATGTTTATACATACCACCCAGAGCAAATTGTGCATCCGCATCTCCTTTTTGAGCCGCTTCCAGAGTACTTAAAAACTTATCTGATTTTTTTGTTTCCATCTTTTCATTACTCATTTTGCAAAATCGATTTATATTATTTTCACAATATTTTTATTTTAAGTTACAAAGAGATTAAATCATACAATCTAATAATTCAAATTATAAAAATAGTTATCCATTTTTCGGTTGTTATTGTCAGCATTAATTTTTAATATCTTTTTATTTACTGCTACATCAGCAGAAACTACATCGGAGCAAATTTAGCTATGCTCATTCCAGAACCTAATTACATAATCTTTTAACTTTAAATAAGCCTAATGAAATTATGCATAAAAAGTAATTTAACTACACCATTGCAGGCAGATGAATTGGTTTACAGTGTTCACAAAATACAGGAAAGTATATTTTAAATGCCAGTTACAGAGATAAATGAAATCAAAAAATACTATCAGGCCTTACTCACAAAAGATCAAAGTTATGTTGGTATTTTTTATGCAGGTGTGAAAACCACCTCAATATTTTGTATCGCAACATGCAGAGCAAAAAAGCCTAAATTAGAAAACACAGAATTTTTTTATACAGTCAAAGAAGCTCTGAATGCAGGTTACCGCCCATGTAAAATTTGCCGACCGACTGAAAATGCCAATGAGGCACCCGAACAGATTATTAATGCCATAAAAATGATTACTCAGAATCCGAAGATAAAAATTTCTGATTCCGTATTAAGAGCACATGAAATCAGTCCGGAAATTGTTCGCCGCTGGTTTAAAAAAAATTATGGAATTACTTTTCAGGCATATCAGAGAATGTACCGGATTAATCAGGCATATCAGGAATTGAAAACCGGTAAAAAAATAATAGATGTCGCTTTCGATAATGGTTATGGATCATTAAGCGGCTTTGGCTATATCTATAAAAAAATTGCTAAAAACTCACCATCCAGCCATTTAAACAACAACATCATACTTATTAACCGGCTGACCACGCCTATAGGTCCGATGTTTGTCTGCGCCACGCAACAGGGAGTCTGTTTGCTGGAATTCGTCGACCGGCGGATGTTAGAAACAGAGTTTAAACAATTACAGCAATTACTGAATGCTACAATTATTTTTGGTGAAAATGAACATATCATTCAGACCAGAATTCAAATTAAGGAATATTTTGAAGGAAAACGAAAATATTTTTCTATTCCACTACATACTCCCGGCACTGATTTTCAACAGGCAGTATGGAATTGTCTCAAACAGATCCCCTACGGAGAACTCACTACCTATAAACAACAGGCAGAAAAACTACATAATCCTCAGGCAGTCCGGGCTGTAGCCAATGCCAATGGTTTTAATCGTATTGCTATTATTATCCCCTGTCACAGAGTAATCGGCTCCAATGGTAAATTAACCGGCTACGGCGGTGGGCTGGAACGTAAAAAATGGCTGATTGACCATGAAAAAAGTAATCTTAAATCATAAAATTGTTTACACATCAGGCTAATATAAAACCAGTAATGCTATTTGAGCGTCAGCATAATGATGATTTACCGTTTATCTGCCTGTAACACAAAAAACAAGTAAACATCATTCTGAAAATATTTTTTAAATAAACGCTTCAAAACCTGATGCATATTTTGTCGGTATAAATTCAATCAGTTCATATTCGGCAATCTGATGAATGTAAAACGGATCTTTAACCATAATTGACTGTGCCGATTCTTTACTGGCCGCCCGGCACAGAATAACTCCGCCGATGCGCGGTACCTGCCGTCCAGAAGCAATAAAATCACCACTATCATAGTGTTCCTGCAAATAATTCAGATGAGCAGGCAAATATTTTTCTACTTCTTCTATCGACTTCAAATAATGCAGTTTAAAAATAAACATGGTATTTATCCCCGATTAATTAAACATATACAGACTTCTTGTCTCTTTTCATCTTAAGGTTATCTTCACGCTTAATCACTCAAATTTGCAAGCCCGAAAACATAAACAATAGTCAGCACATAAACTTCAATATTACAATCATACTATTTATACATGCGCAAACCAATTTAGCATGTCCTATCTTCTTTAAATAAAGTACTGCATGAATTCATATTCTCTTTTCGTAAGCTGTCCGCGCGGGCTAGAAACCATATTAAATCAGGAACTGGTTACCCTGGGCTGTGAGCAAATTCATAATCGTGACGGCGGTATCGCACTTACAGGTGATTTAGCCAGCGTATACAAAATTAATCTGCACAGCCGTGTAGCCAGCCGGGTACTTATCCGTCTGATTACCGGCCACTTTCGCAACGAAAACGAAATTTATCAACTGGCCCGGAAAATCTGCTGGCCTGAATGGTTTGACGTAGATAAAAATTTCAAAATTCATATCGAAGGCAAACAGGCACAAATCAACAGCCTTAATTTTGCTGCCCTCAAAGTAAAAGATGCTATCTGCGATGTATTTCGCGATAAAACCGGCCGCCGCCCCAGTATAGAAAAATTTCGTCCGGATATCCGCATTCATGTCTTTATTGAGAAAAACGAAATATCTGTTTATCTAGACAGCAGTGGTGAAGCCTTATTCAAACGTGGCTACCGCAGTGACACCGGTGAGGCACCATTACGTGAAAATCTGGCAGCCGGTTTACTGTTACTGGTCGGCTATAACGGCAGCCAGCCCTTCATGGATCCTTTTTGCGGCAGTGGTACCCTTGCCATTGAAGCCGCACTGATTACTACCGGCACAGCACCCGGGCTGGAACGTGTTTTCGGCTTTGAAAAGCTGAATAATTATAATGATAATTTATGGCAGCAGCTGCGTCGCGCTGCTCAGGCAGCCATACACCAGCCATCTGCACCGATTTTCGGAGCAGATATTGATAGCAGGCTAATCAGACTGGCTCAGGACAACGCCCGCTATGCCGGTATGGAGCAATATATTCAATGGCAGGTAACTGATGCTCTGGATACCCGTCCGAACGGAAAAAACGGCATCATGATAAGCAATCCGCCTTATGGTGTCCGCCTTTCTGAAATTCAGCTCTTACACGCTTTATATCCTCAATTAGGCAGCTGGCTGAAACAACATTTTGCCGGCTGGCTGATCGGTATGTTCAGCGCCGACCGTGATATGCCCAAACTGATGCGTTTGTCACCAAAACGTAAAATCCCATTGTTTAACGGTAATCTGGATTGCCGCCTGTTCCTGCTGGATATGGTAGCCGGTTCTAATCGACAAAAAGAGCATAAAGCATGACAACTACAGAACAAAACGAAGCTCAGCGTCTGTCAAAGCGCATGGCGCAACTGGGTTTATGCTCACGCCGTGAAGCAGACAGCTATATTGAAAAAGGCTGGGTAAAAGTTAATGGTAAAACCGCCGTACTTGGACAAAAAGTTCTTAATAGTGATCGCATCGACCTCGACCGGCAGGCGCACCGTCAGCAAGCCGAACGCGTTACCATTATACTGAATAAACCAGTAGGTTTTGTCAGCGCGCAGCCGGAAAAAGGTTATCGTGCAGCCGTTGAGCTGATTACCGAAGCCAACCACTGGCAGGAAGACAAAAGCCGGATTCAGTTTCAGCCGGAGCATACACGCCATCTGGCGCCGGCCGGCCGTCTGGATATCGATTCAGTAGGCTTGCTGGTACTCACTCAGGACGGGCGTATTGCCAAACAGCTGATCGGTGAACACAGTGGTATCGAAAAAGAATATCTCGTACGCGTAACCGGCAAACTGAGTGAAAGCGGTCTGGCGCTGCTGAACCACGGATTAAGTCTTGACGGTGAAAAACTGCGGCCGGCTAAAGTCAGCTGGCAAAATCAGGATCAGCTGCGCTTTATACTTAAACAAGGTAAAAAACGCCAAATCAGGCGCATGTGTGAACTGGTAGGCTTACGTGTAACCGGTCTGAAACGGGTACGCATGGGTAAAATCAAACTGGGTGCCCTGCCACCGGGGCAATGGCGTTATTTAAGCCCGCAGGAAAAATTCTGATACTCTGCATCCTGAACGGATATAAATTATATTTAATTGAAAATACTAATAATATCTTTTAACATCAATATTTTCCCAGATACAAGCTGAAGAAATAATATATGCAGCTCAATATGAAAAAAATTTATCTTACCCTGCTGAGTGCCAGCCTGCTATCCGCTTGTGCAACAGAAACATCACAAGTAATCAACACTCCCAAAGTAGCCACTTATCAGCAAGCATATAACGGCATAAAAACTCAGCTGGCTGTAGGGAAGTTTGACAGCCGTGGTAATCTGGGCGGCGGTATTTTCAGCAACAGCAATAATCAGCTTACCAGTCAGGCGAAAACCATTCTGATGACTGATTTACAGCAAACAGGTCGTTTTATTGTTCTGGATCGTACTAATCTGGACGAAATCCGTAATGAAGCCAATATCAACGGTATGCAACAAAAGCTCAAGGGCGCGCGCTACATTGTAACTGGTGATATTTCAGAATTCGGACGTAAAACTATAGGTGATGAACAATTATTCGGCATTCTTGGTCAGGGAAAAACTCAGGTAGCCTATGCCAAAGTTACCCTTAACATCATTGATGTGCAAACAGCAGAAATCGTTTATTCAAGTCAGGGTGCCGGAGAATTCAAACTTTCCACACGCGAAATACTCGGTACCGGCGGCTATGCCAGCTATGACGGAACCCTTAACGGAAAAGTGCTTGATTTAGCCATTCGAGAAGCAGTAAACAATCTGGTTAATGGCATTGAATCAGGACAATGGAATCCTCAGCCTTAACATAAAACCTTTCTGCACACATCAAATCCGAAATGAAAAAAATAATAACAACCGCCATCGCGACCCTGATACTTGCTGTATGCGCTCATCAGAGTCAGTCTGCCACACTTTACTACTGGGGTGATTATCACAAACTGCAATATCAGGCACTGGACGGTAAAGCCTCACTGGAAGAACAGATTGCCGGTATGGAAAAATATTTTATTGATGCCGCCAATCATCACAGTAAGCCGGCACCGGGAGCCCATGCACATCTGGGGATGCTGTATGCACAGGCCGGCAACCGCGCCGGTGCTAAAGCTCAGTTTGAAAAAGAAAAAGCCGCTTTTCCCGAATCAGCAACTTATATGAACTTCCTGTTAAAAAATATTGACAAAGATAAATCATAATGCGCTTTTTCAAATTACTGCTTTCTCTGGCGGTTACTACTTTACTTTTCGCCTGTTCCACCTCTCATTACCAGCCACAGCCGCATGATTACAGCAAATTCCGGCAAAGTGATCCGCATTCTATTCTGGTATTACTGCCCACCAGCTCCTCAGTTGATACAAAAGCACCATATGCTGTATTGGCTCAGACAACACAACCATTAGCTGAATCAGGTTATTATGTTTTTCCTGTAGCTCTGGTTAATGAAACATTTAAAGACAATGGTCTGAATGATGGAGCTGAAATTCAGGCAATAGACATAAACAAAATCAGACAGATTTACAATCCTGATGCCATCCTCTACTTAAACGTAAAAGACTATGGCACAAAATACAAACTAATCAGCAGCGTTACCACAGTTACCGTAGAAGCCAAACTGATAGATGCTAAAAACGGTTCGATTATCTGGAGCGGAGAAAAAAATATCACTATAGATTCCAGTAATAATAGCAACAATGATATTTTTTCACTGATAGTCAATGCCGTGATTACACAGATTTCAAATAAAGTCTCCGATAAAGCTTATATCGTTGCCGGTGCAGTAGATACCGGTTTACTGTCAGCTGAGGAAACTAATGGCATACTCTTCGGACCTTACAACCCCGGATATAAAAAACCGGTTATCCCCGTTGAATCTGTAAATTAACTTACCTCTCTCAATAAAAGCATCTTTACAGACTTACATGCCAATCAATCATTCTGCATTTAAACTGTAAGTACCCAAAAGCCGGAAAGCATCCGGCCAAATAATAAAATGCACCTTTAAAAACGGGTACATGAAACAAAATACCATCAAACCAGCAGATTTTTCCATTGCCATTACCACTGTTTTCACCTAAATTGTTATTAGACAAAACTGCGAAAAGTAAAGTAAACAGTTAAAATAACCAATTTACAGCCTTACCAATTTAACGCCAGCAGAGCGGAACGGAACACGTTTAATGAGCACACAAGCCAGTCAGCGTATACGCGAAATCCCTTATAACTACACCTCTTATTCCGACAGAGAAATAGTCATTCGCCTGCTCGGCAGCCATTCATGGGATTTATTGCAACAACTGCGCGAGCAAAGACGAACCGGTCGCTCAGCACGAATGCTGTTTGAAATACTCGGAGATATCTGGGCAGTTATCCGCAATCCTTACCTGATTGACGACCTGCTCGAACACCAGCACCGCCAGCAGGCACTGGTTAAAGAAATGCGCCATCGCCTCAGCGAAATTCAGAAACGGCGCGACAACAACCAGATGGTCGAGCAGCTGATAAAAAGCACAGAGCAGGCCATCAGCGATTTTGACAGCAGCTTTGGTAAAACCCGCAGCAAACGCGAACAGGTATTCAACCGCCTGCGTAAAATCACCCACAAAGACAACATTATGTTCGATGGGCTGGCGCGCGTTAGCCACGTTACCGATGCTACCGACTGGCGTGTTGAATACCCTTTTGTAGTTATCAACCCGGATCACGAAAAAGAAGTTGCACCGCTTGTACGCGCTTTAATTGAGCTGGAGCTCACCATCATTCCGCGCGGCGGCGGTACCGGCTATACCGGTGGTGCTATTCCAATGGACGCCATGAGCGCCGTAATCAATACCGAAAAACTCGACCAGTATAGCCCGGTTGCCTTACAGCAACTGCCCGGGCTGGAAGGCACTTATCCGGTAATTACCTGCGGTGCCGGAGTGGTTACCCGCCGTGTAGAAGAAGCGGCCAGTGCTGCCGGCTGGGTTTTTGCCGTAGACCCGACATCTGCCGATGCCTGCTGTATCGGCGGCAACGTAGCCATGAATGCCGGCGGTAAAAAAGCCGTATTATGGGGTACCACTCTGGATAATCTGGCGTGGTGGAAAATGGTCAACCCGCAGGGGCAATGGCTGAAAATAGAACGTGTACGCCATAATTTCGGCAAAATCCACGACGAAACCACCGCCATATTTGACATACATACCCTTGATAAAGACGGCTACAGCATTCTTAAAACCGAGCGTCTCGAAGTACCCGGACAGCGTTTCCGCAAAGTAGGTCTGGGTAAAGACGTTACCGATAAATTCCTTGCTGGCGTACCGGGCGTGCAGAAAGAAGGCACAGATGGCATCATCACCTCTGCTGCTTTCGTTTTACACCGCATGCCCAAATACACCCGTACCATCTGTATGGAGTTTTTCGGCACCGTAGCCAATGCCACCCCGTCCATCGTCGAAGTGCGCAACTACATGCTTAACCATAAAACCGTCAAACTGGCGGGGCTGGAGCATCTCGACTGGCGCTACGTGCGCGCCGTAGGTTACGCCACCAAGGCCGCCGGCAAAGGCCGCCCGAAAATGGTATTACTGGCCGACATCGTTTCAGATGATGAAAATGAAGTACAGGCAGCAGCAGCTCATATCGTGCGGCTGGCCAACGCCCGCTGCGGCGAAGGCTTTATCGCCGTTACCCCTGAAGCACGCAAAACTTTCTGGCTCGACCGCTCACGTACGGCCGCCATCGCCCGCCATACCAACGCGTTTAAAATCAATGAAGACGTTGTGATACCTCTTGAACAGCTTGGCAGCTATTCCGACGGTATCGAACGCATCAACATTGAGCTGTCGATTCAGAACAAACTTGCCCTGTGCGCGGCCATCATCGAATATCTGCAAACCAAACTGCCGGTAGATAAACTCGATACCGACCTTTCCAGCGCCGAGCTGCTCGGCTCTCGCAAACAGCATGCCCTTGATTACATCACCGGTATTCAGACCCGCTGGACATGGCTGCTCAACCATCTCGACACACCACTGGCCGACTATATGCAGCAGTTTCCGCAAAAACTCGAAGACAACGAACCGGCTGGCGACCAGAGCTGCTTTATCGCCATGCGTGATTTTCATCTGCGCGTATCCATCAAACGCGACATCATGCAGCCACTGGCCGAAATATTCAGCGGCAAAACCGATACCCTGATACTGGAAAAACTCGACGAAATTCACCGCCATATCATCCGCGGCCGTGTCTTCGTTGCCCTGCATATGCATGCCGGTGACGGCAATGTCCATACCAACATTCCGGTTAATTCCGACGACTACGACATGCTGCAAACTGCTCATCATGCCGTAGACCGCATCATGGCACTGGCGCGCAGCCTTAACGGCGTTATTTCCGGTGAGCACGGCATCGGCATTACCAAAATCGACTACCTGACACAGGCAGAAATGCAGCCCTACTGGGATTACAAACAGCAGGTAGACCCGCACGGCCATTTTAACCGCGGCAAACTGATGCCCGGTGCCAACCTCGACAAAGCCTATACTCCCTCATTTGAGCTGCTGGGCGTAGAATCCCTGATTATGGAACAGTCCGAGCTGGGTAAAATTGCCCACTCCATCAAAGACTGTCTGCGCTGCGGCAAATGTAAACCCGTGTGCAGTACCCATGTACCGCGCGCTAACCTGCTGTACTCACCGCGCAATAAAATTCTGGGTGTCGGTCTGCTTACCGAAGCCTTCCTGTACGAAGAACAAACCCGCCGCGGCGTTTCCCTGAAACATTTTGATGAACTGAACAGCGTGGCCGATCACTGTACCGTGTGCCACCGCTGCATAAAACCCTGTCCGGTAAAAATCGACTTTGGCGACGTCACCGTAGCCATGCGCAACTACCTGCGCAAAGCCGGTAAAAAGAAATTCAATCCTACCGTCTATATGGGCATGGCCTTTCTTAACGCCACCGACCCCAGAACCATCAAAGCCCTGCGTACAGGCGTCGTTAAAGCCGGCTTCAGACTGCAAAACTGGGGCTATGAAATGGGTAAGCACTTTAGCCTCGGCTGGCTGAAGCGCCAGAAAACCGCACCGCGTGCCACCACCGCCAAGCCGGAAATCCGCGAACAGGTAATACATTTTATTAACCGCCCTTTACCGCGCCACGTACCGATTAAAACAGCCCGTGCCCTGCTGAATATCGAAGACAGCACCACCGTACCAATTATCCGCAATCCGCAAATCAGCGATGAAGCCGAAGCTGTTTTCTACTTTCCCGGCTGCGGCTCCGAGCGACTGTTCAGCCAGATAGGTCTCGCTACTCAGGCCATGCTCTGGCATGTGGGCGTCCAAACCGTCTTACCGCCGGGCTATCTGTGCTGCGGCTACCCGCAAACTGCCGGCGGTAATAAAGACAAAGGCGATAAAATCACCATGGACAACCGCGTACTGTTCCATCGTGTAGCCAATACCCTGAACTATCTGGATATCAAAACCGTCGTCGTAAGCTGCGGAACCTGTTACGACCAGCTCAAAGATTATCACTTCGATAAAATTTTCCCCGGCTGCCGTATACTCGATATTCATGAATACCTGCTGGAAAAAGGCCTGAAACTGAACGGCGTAAAAGGCCGTCAGTACCTGTATCACGACCCCTGCCATACCCCGATTAAAACCACCCAGCCGATAAAAGTTGTGAATGAGCTGATGGGGCAGAACGTACCTCTGTCAGACCGCTGCTGCGGTGAATCCGGCATGTTTGCCGTCAGCCGGCCGGATATTGCCACACAGGTACGCTTCCGCAAACAGGAAGAAATCGAAAAAGGCAAAGCCAGGCTGCCTCAGGGCGAACCAGTAAAAATCCTCACCAGCTGCCCCGCCTGCCTGCAAGGCCTGAGCCGTTATACTGATGATGCAAATATCAAGGCTGATTATGTAGTAATTGAAATGGCCAAACATATACTGGGCGAAAACTGGCAGGATGAATTTGTGCAGAAAGCCAGTAACGGAGGGATTGAGCGGGTGTTACTGTAAATAGGATTAAAAAAAGGTTGCTACTTTACTAAGTAGCAACCTTTTTTATTAAGTCTGATTTCTATAGCTGAAAATTAAGCACTAAAATATAAATATTTTATTCATTGGCACTTTAATTAATATGGTTTAGCAGATTAATTTATTCATAATTTATAAAATTCATCAGTTTCGGCAAAACGCACCTCTGGCAATGCATCATTTTTAGCTTCTTCCAGAATATTTTGTAACTCTGTAATCGGTTGACTACTTCGTTTCAGAATATCCCGTGCTAGTTTCACACATCTAGCTCGAATAAAAGAAATTTTGCTTACTTCGTAATTATTACCATCAATAAAATTTATATAATTACACTCATGATAAATTTCTGGTAAATTTTCAATTAAAATATTGATATCATCATCAGTTAGCCAGTTTTGATTCAGCATTTCATTGATAACTGGTAATATATTTACTATACCAATTAATTTTACTGACTCTATATGATTAATCAATTTTTTAATTAACGGACGTATCACTTCTCTATCTGATAGATTCTTTCCCCATTCGAGAATTGCATTAGCGGCATCCGCAACTTTTAACTCATCTTTGCTTTTCAAACTTTTTTTAATAAAATTAATAATCTTTTCCTGCCATTGCAAATTATTTAAAACAAAAGGAATAAATGTTCTAATCCCATAGTATGAAAAATAATTTTTAATATAGAAATTATAAAATTTTTCAAAATTACTCTGATTTAAAAATTTTTCAGGAAAATATTGCACCAAATAATACAAAATATGACTTATTGATATTGTTTTTTTCTTTACATCCCGATTTTTAATATCTAACCTTTTATTTATATCTACATCTTGTCCTATATCATATTCCTGAGCCGTAAAATAATCGAAATAATTCATTATTTTTTTAATCTCAGGTATTAATTCTTTTTTTTGCCATGAAAGTGTATTAAGTAATGTCTTGAGAAAACTAAAATCATCAGAAGGAGGTACAGTAAATACTTTATCTATAATTAAACTGTATACTTGTTCCATATTTTTTTCAGGTGGCAAATTTAGCAAAACATCGAGATAAAGGTTATTTTTATCAAGTAAATTTTGATAATCAGAATTTTTGTCATATAAATTTAGAATTAATTGTTTTTTTTCATGTTCATAAAGAAATTTTTTATTAATCAAAGGAAGAATACGATTTACTATTTTAAAATTGATTTCAGATTGATAGTTTATACTTTTAATAAGTCCATCAATTACATAATCAAGTTTTTTATCAGTTTTACGTTTTCCGGGATACTGAATTATTGGATTCAACCCTTCATCCTGTACAGGAAACTGTAATGCATCTGTAAGAAGTTCATGGTGTTGCTTAATAGGAATACTTTGCAATGAATAATTTAATAAATCAGTTATTGATTTTGTAAACTCTGGAAATATATATCCTTTACTTTTACCTAAATTTAAAGCTAATTTATAATATTTTATTGCTTCTTCCGATGAAAGCCGAATCTGAAATCTGGCCAAAACTTTAATAAATATTATTATACGGTCGATATAATATTCTATTTTGGTGTTAGTATCAAATTCATTATCTACTTTATTCCGCCAATACATTACTGCTTTGTAACAGTTTTTGACAATTTTATTTACCTGATCATCAGGTAATTGAGCAATTGTTATTCTATTAAATACTTTGTTTAATTGGTCAAATTTATCGATATCACCAATTTGTGTTAGTAATAAAAGTTTTTTCCAATAATCTGTTTCAATAAATTTAGCTATATCAATAGCAATATTTATATTATTCCTATTATTTGCCCATTGAACAGGTAAACCAACAATGTTAGAAATATTATCAAACAAAATTGCCGGGGAAATATTCATAAAATATAAAAACTCTTTTCTTAAAAAATTCTCTTTCAATTTCCCAGGATTAAAAGATGCTTCAACAATGGGTTCTTTTTGAAATTCAATATACTCTGATATATTTTCTCTTAGGGAATATATTATGTCATATGGATTACAATTCTGCTGACTATATTTTGAGATAGAGAAATCTGGCTCTTTGAGATAATAAACCACAAAATCTTTTATGCTTTTATGCATATGAGCCCATGCTAATCTTGATAAAATAAAAATTGAATTTCTTTCATTACGATAGTCTAGTGCAAGTTCTGTATAAGCTTCTTCAATTAAATCGGCACTTTCTTTATGACGAAACATTTCCGATAATATAAATGCTTTTCTTAGTTTCCAGATTGAATCTTTCCCCTGAATTCTATCTACTAATTCTTCCATCAACGAATAATTTAATTCATCCCGCGCTACAAGAACTCGATGGTAATAAAGTTCAACAATTCCTTGATTCAAATATTTACCATGTTCTGTTAAAATTTTAGTAGTTTTATCTATAATTTCTTGCTGGTCAGAATTTTCTTTTGTGAACCGAGTACTTTTAAGTAAATACAAAGCTATTTCTAATTGCTGTTTTACAGATAAACCACTATTAACATTAGGTTCACAGATTGCCAATAACATTTTTTGGAAATCTGAGTTGATATTATAATAAAAAATGATCCCATATCTCCAAACTAATTCATATAGCAGCTTGTTTTTCATTGTATATTCTAATTCAGGAATCAAATCTTCAAACATAAGACAACGCATTAATTGATAAAATATTTGAATCCTTAATGAATTTGGACAAATAATCCATTTCGGATATGATTCTCTATCCTTAATTAAAGCGGAAAGTATATTATCCGGTTTTATTAATTCTTCTGACTCTGTTAATTCTATTAATTCTATTTCTATTTCTTCTTCCTTTATTTTAGTAAAAATATATTGCATGCTAATCTTCTCAAAATGTTCAGGAGACCAATCCCAGACTTTCTTTACCTTTAAATTTGACAATTGTGTTAAAAACGATTCAATTGCCGTTTTATGCCTTAAATCTTCATCATCGATATCCTTAACAAGCTCAAATAAATCAATAGGTGCTACATTCAAACTTTCCAGATACTTACGTTTAGCAGAAGATAAATTCAATGCTCCTACCAGATAAATACGTCGCGCATTGCTTTGAAGATTATCCCTTACCCAGCCTATCCATTGGAGAAAATTCGGATCATCACCGGAAAAGCCTATCAGGCATAATTCGTTTTCTACAAACACCTGCCGGACAAAATTAACAAAAATGCCGTATTTCTGCGGATAATGACGGTAATCTTCCTGGGTAAAAATCAAATCGCTACTGAGATTAATTGTGCCATGTAATTTTACAATGCGGGGAGAATGACAACAGGCTAAATCCTCCTGTTTATTGACTACATCATAGATAGGTTCATGTATATCTCTGGCCGCACGTTCCAGCAATGTGTCCCAGTTTGTGGTTAATACTTCAGTCCAGGGTAAGGTTAATAACTGCTGATAAAGCTCTGCCGGCTGCCATATTTCATCATCAATTTCATTTTTCAATAAATCATACAGTGTCTGCTTACCAAAGTAATCCTGATACATTTGTGCCAGACGTAAAGCATCTGTATGCTCCTCCTCTCCAAGTTCTTCAGCAATTTTTTTAGCCAAATTTGCCCAGATTGGCATTTTCTTATTGATATCCTGTGTAGTAGCAGCACTGCGGCTAAAGCCCGCACCAACCATAATGGCTACCCCATGACCATCATCTTCACTCTGCCACAATGCCTGTGCCAGCTTTTGAATTAAGGGATAATCAGTTATTTTGGTAATATCTCTTTCGGTCATAGTCTGTTTCCCCCCTGAGAAATCAATTAATACATTGAGAAACCATGTTGGACATTTTCTGTTAAGTGAATTTACTGCTAGTTCAGCAAAATAGCTGCTGTAAATTTCAAAACTGACTTAATCAAACAAACACGGCTTATCTATAGTGTAATCAGCATCAATAAAGTATAATTTTACTCTAAAAAACACTGTTATAGCTGTTCATATCCCTATTCCGGCTGCTTGAATTTAATATGGGTTAGCGGAAGATAAAAAATAATTTCCAGCTTGCATAAACAAGCTTAGTTTAAAAAAATTAAGCGTCGCAATCAAACTGGTTATTAGTAAAAATCCTCGGTGTTATACTAAAATCCTGATTAACATCCGCTTAAAAATCATCATTATAGTTAAATACTGCCTTATGCAATAATTTAAGCAACTGATGCTTTGGCAGTATTAATCTTCTGCTGGTTTCCAGCTTAACTATATTTTGATTTAATGTCTGGATTAATCGACCCATTTCTGGAATTAACGATGACATGGGGCTGCTCATATGCCCTGAATACGTTCGGTTTGCTCAATGAGAGCAAATAGGAATGATAGTATTTTTTACATTATCAATATAGGATTCGATACTTGCGGGCGTTTCAGAAATGATTAAAGTCGAAAAGATATTATCTGACTCTTCTTTATTATAAGAGTTAGCCACATCTTTTTGCTCAGTAAATTTCCTAATACGCTAAATAATTTATTGCTGCAAATAAGTAACAGACGGTTCAAATAATTTTTTTGATAGAAAAATTTTGTTAATTGAATGTCATCGTGTTACTTAATGTTTTAATAGCTATAGTGTTAATGCTAATCGGACTGATTCTGGACGACTCTGGTTGCCAAAAATGCGGCAAAAAAAGCGATCACAACAGAACCAGTGATTATGACAAAATATCCCCACTTTTGAGCAAAATAAAAACTTAAGGATGCAACAATTAAATCAAAGCCCCACAAAATTGCCATCTGAGCATTGGTGGCTGTAGTCGGTGCTACACTACTGGCAGCATTATCCAAAATAATGGTATGTAGGCAGGTACGAACAAACTGCAAACTAACAAAGTACGGGAAAAATGAAAAATAAACTAACAAGGCATTATTATGACCAAGCGAGATAGGGATAAATGACAATAAACAGCAAGCATAGAATATAATAGAAAACGACAAGCTTTGTTTCCGGGTCAATTTTCTAAGCTGACGATTACCAACGCAAACAGTTATCACCAAAATCATCGTACCGAATAATTTTAGCAAAAGGGCAGTATTAGCTAACGACCAGCCACTATCAAGCAGCGCTAGAGGCATCAGATTATAAGAGGGAGAAATGCCAAAAGGGATAATAACCAGCAAAGCACACCAGCTTTTCTTTCCCTTCCAGACTGAAACAATATTTTTCCAATAATTTTTGTCAGTAGTCTCAGAAATACGACTGTTTTTACTGAACTTATACTCATTAAAAAACCATATTTGCCTCCATGGAAATAAAAATGCCAAAAACCCAGAGAGAAAAATTATGCAGACACTCCAGCTTGTGTAAGAATATAGCACCAACACAATGGCCCCACCGATAATATTGCCGTACATAAAACCGCTAACATCTAGACTAGCAATAAGATCTCTCTCATGCTCTTCAGAAATGTTGCTGGTTAAGTTTGCCAACGCCAAATCTTGCGTGAGGATAATAAATGAAAAAAATAAAATGGCCAACAAAACTAATAAATAATTATTAACCGGATCAATAAAAGCAATCGCAAATAAACCCAATATCATCAAAAATTGCGCAATCAACAGCCAGTTCCGATAATGGCCTGAAGATGTTTTTAAATATTTATCAATAAACGGCGCCCATAACACTTTAAAGCTAAGTGGCAAAGACATGAGTGGAATAAGGCTTAATTTATCCAGCGCAATACCTTTATTGCGTAAAATTAAAAACAAACCACTAGCCAAAAATCCAGAGCCAATATACCTCGTGTAATATAAAGTAAAAAATAATTTCTGAATCTGTTTGGGGATGTTTTTGATCTCTTTATGGGACATTTTAATACAAACCTCAACGTGACAAAGATTAATTATGTCCAGCGGTTGCTATTTTTAATCCTTTAGAGAGCGGGATTAAGCATATCAATACCAGGATTGCAGAAAAAATAAATGGGTAACCATCGCTATTTGGTAAGGGTTGATTAACCGTAAAGTAATACATACTGGTAGCACAAACTGGCCCTAATACAGCCCAAAAACTGGTAATAGACGATAATGCCCCCATTAGCTGCCCTTGCTCAGAATCAGCAACCTGCGACGAAAAAATACTTACCATGGAGGAGTTACTGATGCTTGAAAAACTATAAATCATCATCGCCATATATATCGCTAAAATACTATTGGAAAGAGCAATACATATCAACCCCAGCGCAAATAAAATGAAACCTAACAGAGGAATCTGACGATCGCTTAGTACATAGCGGACCAGCTTAAGCAAAACTGTTTGGGCAAATAAGCCACCGACCCCAAGGATAACAAAAGAGGTTGCAATTTGACTATCATTCCATGTAAAACGATATTTTGTAAAAAACGGCCACAGAGTAATAGAGAACTGCGTCGCAAACATAAAAATAATTTGCACAATAAACAGATGAAATAAACCTTTATACTTAAGAAAATAGGCTACCGAAGAGAACGGATTATCAACTTTGAATGCTCTTCTCTTGTCTTTAGGCAGCGTCTCCTTAAATAAGAAAATAACACACAGTAACCCCAGCAAGCTAAAAATGTCGGCAACATAAAAAGGAACTCTTATCCCTGGCTGAACAACAACTGCTGAGATAGCCGGTCCGATAACTAAGCCCAAACTCATTACACCAAAAATAAACCCATAATTCTGCATTTTACTTTTTTCATCGCTCATATCCGCGACACTTGCCAAAGAAACAATGACGGAAGAGCCGGCAATACCAGCGATAATTCGGGCTAGAAATAAAAGATTCAGATTTTGGCTAATCGCATATAAAAAATAATCGAGGGTGAATGCCGTGAAGCAAATAATTAAAATTGGCTTGCGACCAAATTTATCGGAAATAGCCCCCATTACTGGCGCAAAAATAAACTGCATAATACCAAAAGTCGCCAGCAGCCACCCACCAATAAGCGCATTATCTGCGACACTCTCGTGAGTTACCGATTCCAGCAAAGAGGGAATAATCGGGTAGATAAGAAATAAACCAATCTGGTCTAAAAAAACGGTTATCAACAAGCAAATAAACGATAAAGACAAGGTCTTCTTTTGCATACCAACCTCACAATAACAATTTACTGAAAGATTTACTACCCAATTTCAAAGATGCAGAGTAAACGACTAAGAATGTTGCAACACATTAAGCTGTCTATACTGCTTAATTCACAATGGGCAATAACATTAATGTGGCAGATGGAGTTAGTTTTGCTGAAGATGCCAAAACTCCTTATAAATCCCATTTTGTTGCAATAACTGCTGATGAGTACCACTTTCCACTATTTCGCCTTTATCAATTACTACAATTTGCTTAGCTCCGATGATAGTTGAAAGCCGATGGGCTATAACTAATACTGTTTTCCCTTGTACGAGCTTATTAATCACCTTTTGCACTGCCAGTTCATTCTGAGTATCGAGTGCAGCAGTTGGCTCATCGAGGATAAGAATAGGCGCGTTTTTCAAAATGGCTCTGGCAATAGAGATACGCTGCCTTTCCCCACCAGAGAGACTTTTGCCAATATCATTCAGTTGTGTTTGATAACCGTCGGGGAAATTCTGGATAAATTCATGGCAATTTGCCTGTTTACAAACTTCGATGACTTCCTCGTCGCTAGCGGATAATTTTGCCATTCTGATGTTATTAATAATGGTATCCTGAAACAAATAAACATCCTGAAATACGACAGAGACTAGACTCATTAACTGCCTCTGAGACATATCTCGTATATCAATACCACCGATTTTAATACTGCCTGATATTACATCAGCAAACCGGAGAATAAGCTTGGTTATTGTAGTTTTACCGCAGCCACTGGCACCGACCAGAGCGGTTAATGCTTTTTCCGGAATATGAAGGGATATATTCTTAAGTACGTACTTGTCCTGACCCCGGTACGAAAAGTTAACTCGTTCAAATTCAATATTATAGTGCTCAGGCATAATCTCTGCCTTTTTTTCAGGTAATGACGGTGCATTCAACAATTCCTGCAATTTTTCATACCCTATAACCAATGATTCAAGCATCGATGACATTTGTACAAAAAAGTTTAATACATCTGTGGAACGGGCAACGATTAATAACACGCAGGCTAGCAAGAGGTAAGAAATGGTTGCAGCATTCACCAAATACGCACCTAACGAGATGATAAGGATTAAACCAGCTTGAATCACGATGGTTATAATTAAATTAGGTTTTTCCCCTTTTTTCGTGCCAATGCGCAGTATATTTGCCACATCTGTTGTTACCTTAACAAACTCTGTCATCTTTTCTTCGGTTTGGCCTGTCGATTTTAATACATCAAGTCCTTGTACAAACTCGACAGCTTCACCTTTTAATTTTGCATTGGCTTCTGCCAGAATGCTAAAACCTCTGCGATAGGCCTTCCTGCGCCACAGATAGAGTGGAATTGCCATTGGAAAAACCAAGAGCATCATCAAAGAAAGTTGCCAGCTGTAAAATAACAAGGCAATTGCAGCTGACAGTGGTATAACCACGCCGGTAATGATGATATTGAGTAGCATAAATGTAAATACTGCCGCTTCATTTACGCTTTGCATCATAAGGTGATTTATTTCGCCAGATCTAAACTGACTTAAATAATCTAAGGAAATATTACGTAACTTATTGCCTAATTTTTCCCTTAGCTCGGTAACGGCTAAGGTCGAATAACCATCCGCATCATAGCGTTCACAAAGCACCTTAAAAATAAAACTACCCGCCAGTAGAACAACGACAATAATTAAATGAGTGAGTATTGCAGTAATATTTTTGGCTTCTAGCGCAGCAAATAAGGGATATAGTAAAACCAACGAAACGCCAAACAGACAAGAGGAAATCACAGTATAAATCAGACTGCGGATCAATATTTTCTTTTGCTTACCTGCCGCATTGATTAAGCCAGTATACGTTGTCAGCAATGATTTTGTTGTGCGTGTGTGTGTATTAATATACTCTTTCATCACTTTTCTCCATCAGCCAAATTATTGACTGGAATCGACCAACTTTTTGCTTTGTTATACTCTTGCCACAACAATTTATAGTCACTAGAATTTTCGATTAAATCATTATGTGTCCCATGAGTTTTAATCATCCCTTTATCCAATAATATTATTTGGTCGGCATTGACAATCGTCGATAAGCGGTGAGTTACCATAATGACAGTTTTATTTCTATCAATTAAACGGTTAAAGGCTTTTAACAACAAAGCTTCATTTCGGGCATCAGAAAAAGCCGTCGGTTCATCTAAAATAACGATTGGTCGATTTTGCAGAAAAACCCGGGCAATGGTGATTCTCTGTTTCTGACCACCTGATAATAGCTGCCCTCTTTCTCCTGCCAGAGTGTTATACTGTTCAGGAAGTGTCAGAATAAAGTCGTGAATTTCAGCTTTTTTGGCGGCTTCAATAACGTCATCGTCAGAGATACCGTTTAACCCATAGCGTATGTTATCTGCGATCGAACACGAGAATAAAAAGTTATCCTGAAAGACAAATGAGATTCTCGACATAAGATCAGCGTATTCAATATCTTTTATATTCACGCCACCTAAAGTTATCGTTCCAGAGGTTGTATCAAGAAAGCGAGGAATGAGATTAGCCAGCGTTGTCTTGCCAGAACCAGATGTACCTATAAGAACAGTAAATGAATTTTCAGGAATTCTGATATTGATATTGGATAAAACAGTGCCAGCATTCTGGTAAGAAAACCCAACGTTTTTAAAAATAATCTCATTATTGTCAGGTAATAGCGGATTGGAGGGAGCCTTTAAAATTGGCAGATTTTCAACTTCAAATATCCTTTCTATTGCTGCCTTTGACTTTTGTAATATCTGAAACAGGCTCATCACAGGATAAACACTTTCTGCAATACCGATCGCCAGCAATAAAAAACAGAATGTCGTGATAAAAGAGATTTGGTCATTTAGCTGGGCTATGCTCAATCCAACAACTAATATGATACTCATCGGCATAGCAGAGAAAAGGCTGCGGGCAATTTTTGTAGACAATCGCATAGATTGCAACCAATGAAAGACCACCTGACTATAATTTTCCAGCGCTTTTTGATATTGACCGAATGCCCCCTCCCCGGCATCAAATGTTCTTACCGCACTCATTCCCTGAATATATTCAATGATTTTACTGTTGATTTGAATAGTTGCGTTGTTATAGCTTTCCTTTAAAAGCTTAGCTTTTTTCATAATAAAACTCAGCAGCAGAAAAGTAATTAAAGTGATTGCAAATACAATACTTGCAAAGACCCAATTAAAGATAAATAAAACGAGTAAGGTAAAAATTGGGGTAACGAATGCCTCAGCTTTTAAAGGCGGAGCATCAGCCACAAAAGCATGTAATTCTTTAATATCATCAATTAATGTTTTAACAAGATTCCCACTGCCCATGTTTCTAACCGTTTCAATTGGCAATTGATTGATTTTTTTGATAAGCCTGGTTCGTAATATTTCTTCTAGTTCAAATGCCGCATAGTGAGATTTATCATGGGCATAAGTTCTCAGCGTATAAAAAAGAATGCTCAGCACAAGCAGAGAGAGAATGGGCAGTCCCGGGAAGACACTGGCATCCAACATTAATTGGTACAGAACCCAGATCAACATTAGCCAGATACTCAGTTTAAGCACCTGAGCAATTGATGCCAAAAATATAGAATAAGATACTTTATTCTTTACTGGCAGAAATATATCCGTATGATTCATAATTAAGTTTCTCCTTAGCCCATATCTATCATGCAATAAGAAAATCCGAATAGAAAAAAAGCTGTTTTCTTCTGATTATTCGTTAAGTTATGATTCTTTTAAATCATATATCCGGCAATTGATTATCATCTGATAAATTATTTACAATCAGACAGATAAAAAAAATACATTGCCAAAGTAGACTACTACTACTTTAGTTGCAGATTTATTGGTAGGGTTAAGAAACTGATATTTTTATTGTTATACAAGAAGCGATTTATCTGCCTGCACAGAAAATTTATTATTCAGTCTAGCCTGCTTTTTCGCAGTCGTAAAGCATTAAGCAATACTGAAATCGAGCTCATCGCCATTGCCGCGCCGGCGATTACCGGGCTGAGCCAGCCAATTGCAGCCAGCGGGATACCGAGAATATTATAGAAAAAAGCAAAAAACAGGTTTTGTTTAACAACGCGTACAGTAGCGTGAGCCAGAGCCAGGGCATCGGCTACCTGAGTCACCGAATGGCGCATCAGCGTAGCTGAAGCAGTATTGGTGGCCACATCTGCACCGCCATACATGGCAAAGCTGACATCCGCCGCGGCCAGTGCCGGCGCATCGTTGATACCATCGCCGACCATCGCTACTACCTTGCCCTGCTGCATCAGCGCTCTCACCGCTTCGGCCTTGGCACGCGGATTCATTTCTGCCTGATAATAGCTGATACCCAGTTGTTTGGCAATGTATTCAACTACACTGTGCTGGTCACCGCTCATAATATGAATATCAATATTTTGCTGCTGTAAGCGTTTAATTGCACTGGCAGTGTCTTCTTTTAAGGCATCAGCAATAGCAAATGCACCTGCTATTTCATTATTAATAGCGACAACCACAATACTGGCAATCTGCCAGATTTCCTGCTGCTGTAATTGCCCGGGTATGCTGAAACCGCACCATGCAGGATTGCCGACTTTTACCGTGCCATAACCGTCTACCTGCGCCTGTGTACCCTGCCCGATTTCGCTGTGGCTATTGCTGGCGGTCAGTACCGGCAGGTTTTGCTGTTCAGCAGCCTGAATCACTGCTTGCGCCAGCGGATGAGTGGTGAGCCGTTCAGCGGCAGCAGCCAGTTGCAGAATGGTTTGCGCATCATACTGACAAGCGGGATTTCGCCACTGAGCAACAATCTGGGGGTTGCCTTGAGTAAGGGTACCGGTTTTATCCAGTACAACCGTATTGACCTGACTGGTACGCTCAAGTGAGGCTGCATCTTTAAACCATACTCCGTACCGCGCCGAGCGCCCCATACCCACCATCATCGCGGCCGGTGTGGCCAGCCCCAGCGCACACGGACAGGCAATTACCAGTACGGCTACGCCACGGGTCACTGCTTCATTAAAATCACCACCAAACCACCAGTTCAGAATAAAAGTTAATACGGCTATGGCAACTACAGCAGGCACAAACACCATGGATACTTTATCAGCCAGCCGTGCAATCGGTGCTTTACTGCCCTGTGCCTGCGCCAGCGCCTGCATCATGTCACCCAGCAGAGTCTGACTGCCAAGGGTCTGTGCCTGATAGGTGATACTGCCGTTGCTCAGTAATGCACCGGCAAGTACTTTATCACCAGCCTGTTTCAGTAATGGTTTAGATTCACCGGTGAGATAGCTTTCATCACACCATGCTTCACCACTGTGCACGATGCCATCGGCAGCGATGCGGTTGCCGGCATTGGTTTGCAGGATGTCACCTTTCTGTATCTGGCTGAGCGGTACTTCCTGCCAGCCGTTGTCTGTTTGTCTGCGCACCATTTTCGGGGTCAGTTGCAGCAGCATGCTCATGCTGTTAAGGCTTTGCTTTTTAGTCCGCTGTTCCAGATATTTGCCCAGCGAAACAAAGGCAATTACCATCACGCTGGCTTCGAAATAGATATACTGATGCGCATCATGCTGATGATTAAACAGCATGATACTAGAATAGAGCCAGATAGCGACCGTGCCCAGAGACACGAGTACATCCATATTGGCTACGCCGCCTTGCAGGGATTTAATCGCACTATTGTAAAACGGCCACGCCAGACCAAGCTGGATAATCGAAGCGAGAACAAACTGCCACCATGGCGGCAGCATCCAGTGCTGTCCCAGCAGCATGCCCAGCATACCGATTACAAAAGGCAGAGCAATGATCCAGATAACTGCCAGACGCCACGGTATCGCTGTCGTTTTATGCTCCTCATTCTGCATTTCAGCCAGTGCTTCTATACTGGCGCTGGTTACGGCTGCGGCTTTAAATCCGGTTTTTGCCACTATCTGAACTATATCGTCTGTACTCAGCAGCTTACTGTCAAAACAGGTTTGTAATTCATCACTGGCAAAGTTAACATCGGCAGCAATAATCCCCTGCTGCCGGCGCAATACTTTTTCTATGCGGTTGGCACAGGCCTGACAGTCCATGCCCTCAATGGCAAAGCGCGCTGTTTCGGCTGTATTGCCGTTGGTGTGCTGAGTTTGTTCCATGGTTCTGTCCTTCTGTTGTCCAGCCGCATATCTCAGGATTAAACTACATCAAAACCGGCAGCTTCAACCGCGGCTTTGAGGGTATCTACGTTAGTAAGGCTGTCGTCAAAGCCAATATCGGCAATACCGGTTGTAAAATTAACCGCCACAGTTTCCACACCCGGGCTGCCCTGTAGTGCTGATGTCACACTTTTGGCACAACCTTCGCAGGTCATGCCGTCAATTTTAAACTGAACCATTTGCATTTCTGTCTCCTTATGGATTCGGGTTTAATAAAAAGTAGATAAAGTACAGCTTAAACCTTAACACTGTGATAGAGTCAAGCTTTACATATGCAAATTCAGATTTTAATCTTATGAATATCAGTGCCGCAGAAAAATTAACCGGTTTATCCAGTAAAACCATCCGTGATTATGAGGCTGCCGGACTGATTCAGCCTGTACGCCAGAGTAACGGCTATCGCGATTACAGTGAAGCCGATATTGCCACACTGTGCTTTATCAGACATGCCCGCGAAGTAGATTTTTCGCTGGCGCAGATTGCCCAGCTGCTTGCATTACGTAACAATCCGCAGCGCACCAGTGCTGATGTGAAAGCACTGGCAGGCGAGCACATACAGCGTCTTAACCAGAAAATTAATGATTTATCCAGCATGAAAGAGACACTGGAAAACTGGTACAACCGCTGTGGCGGAGATGCTTCACCACACTGTGCGATTATCGACGGACTGGATAAGCATGGTTATGCCGGTAATCACAGTTAAGCCGGCTCCGGTTTGTGTTATCCGTTCAGGACTGGCTGTTATTCATGGTAACTAAAACTGTCTTTTTACTTAAAACAGGCTAAAATAGTCGCTTTTCGGCACTTTTCCCGGGCTTTATTGTTGCTATGCGTCTAACCCATATTAAGCTTTCCGGCTTTAAATCCTTTGTTGATCCCACCACAATTGCGGTACCGGGCAGACTGGTAGCGGTAATCGGACCAAACGGCTGTGGCAAAAGCAATGTGATTGATGCTGTGCGCTGGGTGCTGGGAGAGGCTTCTGCCCGGCAGTTGCGCGGCGAAAGCATGCAGGACGTAATTTTTAACGGTGCCAATACCCGCCGGCCGGCACCGCGTGCCAGTGTCGAACTGGTATTTGACAATAGTGACGGCCAGCTTCAGGGAGCATGGGGACAATATGCCGAAGTGGCGATAAAACGCCAGCTGACCCGTCAGGGCGATTCTACTTATTTCATTAATAATCAGGTTGTGCGCCGCCGTGATATTACCGATTTGTTTCTCGGTACTGGCGTCGGTGCCCGCGGTTATGCCGTCATTGAGCAGGGAATGATTTCCCGCATCATTGAAGCACGGCCGGAAGAGCTGCGTGCCCATATCGAAGAAGCCGCCGGCGTGTCTAAATACAAAGAACGCCGCCGTGAAACTGAAAATCGTCTTGCCGATACCCGTGAACATTTACAGCGACTGGCCGATTTACAAAGCGAGCTGGATCGTCAGGTAGAAAAACTCAGGCGACAGGCAAATACCGCACAGCGCTATCAGGAACTGAAAACTCAGATAGCCGATAAACAGAATTTATTTGATTACAGTCAGTGGCAGCAGGCTCTGCATCAGGCAGACAGTGCCACAGCACTTTACCAGCAGCATGGCAATGCACAGGAATCACTGAAGCTGCAACTGGAAACACTGGAACAGCAATTACAGCAGCTGCGCGAACAGGAACAGCAACAGCAACAGCGAGTACGCGAAGCTGAAATGCAGCGAGCCAGTCTGCGCGAACAATGGGCACGGCTGGAAGAACAGATTCGCCACCGGCGCGACTGGCAGCAGCGTATTGCCCGAGAACAGACTCAGGCACAAACTGAGCTGCAACGCCTGCACAATGAAAATATTCAGCAACAGCAGCAACTGGAATCGGCCAGTTCAGAACTGGAAGAACAGCAATTACAGCGTGAAGAATGGGCTTTACAGGCCGCGGAACATGAAGCGCGCATGCCGGAACTGGAAGAACTGGCTCATCAGGGTGAGCGCACCCGTCAGAACCAGCAAAATGAGCTGGCACGTCTGGAACGTGAACTGGCCATCAAACAACAGCAGCACCAGCATGCGACAGCGGCCATTGCTCAATTACAGCAGCGCCGGCAGCGTCTGGAAGAAGAATTAACGCAACTGGCCTTACCGCAAAACGGAGAGCTGGAAACCGCCCGTGAGACAGCGGCAGAGCTGGAACAGATTGTAACTACACTGGAAGAGAACCTGCTGCAATATGAACAGCAGCGTGAAAGCGCACGGGAAGCGCTGCTTCTGGCTCAGCAGCAATACCGGCAACTGGACAAACAGCAGCTTACTCTTAGCGCGCAGGTAGAAGCGTTAACAGCCATGCTTCCGCAAGCTGAACGCAGCAGTACTGAAAAAGAAACCGATAGTAATATCCCCTTATTATGGCAACATTTGCAGGTTGCCAAAAAATGGCAGCATGCGACAACTGTTGTCCTCGGACACAGACTACAGGCACAGTATACCGAACAGCTGCAACCTGGAGATACTCTGCCAGAACACACAACCGTCTGGGTCAATCAGACAGCTGAAACCAACCAGCAAAAATGGGCAACAAATGCCCTTTTGCAGCATATAGAAGTTCAGGCTCCATTTTCCGAAGCCATACAATACTGGCTCGGACAGGTATTTTGTGCAGAAACACTAGAAGAGGCTTTGCTCGGGCAGACTGATTTACAGGCACAACAGCTTATTATTACTCCTGAAGGCCACTGCATAGATGCCATCAGTGTGACATTGTATGCTGAAGATAATGGCACCGGTCTGCTGCAACAGCAGCAGCAATTGCGCGAACAGCAACAGGCATTGCTAGCACTGGAACAACCTTTGCAGCAGGCTGCAGAAACCATGCAGCTGGCGCAGCGCAACCTTGAGAACACGGAAGAACGGTTGAATCAGTGTCAGCAACAGCTTAAACAGCAGCAACAGCGCTGGCAAACAGCCTCTGCTCAGGCTACTGAGTTACTGGCACGCACCAGTCAGGGGCAATTGCGGCAGGAACATATTCAGCAGGAAAGCGCACAAATCATCAGTGAGCTGGCACAACAACAGCATGTGCAGCAGCAAACGCAGGCTGATACTGAAAATCTTACACTTGCGGTAGAACAATTGCGTCCGCAATTACAAAATCATACTGCCAGCCAGCAAAACCAGCAGCAAACTTTGAAACAGAGCCAGCTGGCATTGCTGGAAGCGCGACGGCAGCAGGGTTTGGTAGAAATGGCTATAGTACGCCTGCAACAGCGGATTCAGACTGCCTCACAGGAACAGCAGCGTATTGCACGCGAAACCGAACGCTGGAAGGAACGTCAGAGCGAGCTTGCACTCGGGATTGCCGAGCAGGAAATGGAAGACGAACAAACCCTGCAAACTGAAGAACTGAATACCCAAATCGATGCAGCTACTGAACAGTGTACAACTGCACAGCAAGTGCTTGAGCAGCTCCAGCAGCAATTACAGCACATACAGCAACAGCAGCACAATCTCAACAGCCAGCTTCCGCAGTTACAGGCCGATACTCAGTCAGCTTTGCTACAGCAACAGGAAGCCTTACTGAATGCCAGACGTTTTCACGAAACTCTGCAACAGAATCAGGCTGATATGGAGGCATTAGCCGAACTGTTTAATCAGTCACAGCAGGCTGTACCGGAATTAAATCAGGAAATTGCGGCACTGGCACAGAAAATCAATGCACTGGGTGCGGTTAATCTGGCGGCATTACAGGAGCTGGAAGAAGCACATGAGCGCGCTGAGTATTATCAGACACAAACAGCGGATGTACAGGCGGCTATTGCGTTACTGGAAGAAGCCATCAGTACAATTGATGAAGAAACCAAAACCCGCTTTAAAACTACTTTTGATGCGGTAAACGAAAAAGTACAAAGCTACTTTCCTACCTTATTTGGTGGTGGTGAGGCCAGACTGGATATGGTCGGTGATGATTTACTCAGCGCCGGTGTATCCATTATGGCGCGCCCGCCGGGTAAGAAAAACAGCACTATTCATCTGCTTTCCGGCGGAGAAAAAGCCTTAACTGCCATGAGTCTGGTCTTTGCCCTGTTCAGCCTTAACCCTGCTCCGTTCTGTCTGCTGGATGAAGTAGATGCCCCGCTGGATGATGCCAATACCAGCCGTTTTTGCAATCTGGTTCAGCAAATGTCGGCACAGACTCAGTTCGTGTATATCTCCCATAACCGGCTGACGATGGAAATGGCCGAGCAGCTGGTAGGGGTAACCATGCAGGAAAAAGGTGTTTCGCGTATTGTTGAAGTCAATATCCGCCAGGCACTGGATATGGCTGAAGCTTAAGTGCGCAGATAACAGAATAGCACTAACCACACAACACAGCTTCTGCTTTTTCAACTCATGCTTGCTGAATCATTCCTGATAATCAGCTTTTTTTAATTTATAATTCTCTGCAACAGACCATTACAAGCAATACCTATGCTACTGAATTTTTTATACCAAATCTTATGGCAGATAGCACCCCCTTTTTTACGCAGGTATTTACGCCGGCGTGCTGCGCTGGCACCGGCATATGCGCATAACTGGTCTGAACGTTTCGGCAAACCTTATCCCGATCCGGTAAAACACGGCATCTGGGTTCATGTGGTTTCTGTTGGTGAAACACGCGCTTCATTACAATTTATCCGTGCGCTGCAAAAACATTTTCCGGATAAACCATTATTGATGACGCAAACCACGCCTACCGGTCGTGCCACGGTACAGCATTTTTTTCCTGAAGCACAATGCCGTTATCTGCCCTATGATAAAAAATCCTGGGTTAAACAATTTATCCGGGATCACCAGCCTGTATTCGGCGTATTAATGGAAACAGAAATCTGGCCGAATCTGATTAATGTCTGCGCCGACAATCAGATTCCGCTGTTTATGGCTAATGCACGCTTATCCGAAAAGTCTCTGCATGGTTATCTGAGAGTACGCTCACTGGTTGCACCGGCACTGGCCACGTTAACCGGCTGTTACGCCCAGACTGAGGCGGATGCTCAGCGGCTTAAACAAATCGGTGCTGCCAATATTCAGGTCTGTGGTAATACCAAATATGATATTACTCCGCCGGCAGAAATGGCTGTACTGGCACAAACATTCAGACAGCGTATTGGTAACAGACCGGTAGTTGTGTGCAGCAGTACCCGCTTTTACCACGGCACAGACGAAGCACAGTTACTGCTTGATGCATGGGCAAAACAAAAAACCGGCAATATCCTGCTGATTATCGTTCCGCGTCATACTGAGCGCTTTGAGCCAACTTATGAATATGCCGAAAAACTGAATTTTATTACCCAAAAACGCAGTGATAACCAGAATATCGCCGAACAGACTCAGGTCTGGATAGGTAATAGTATCGGCGAACTGTTTGCCTACTATGAATGTGCCGATATTGCCTTTGTAGGCGGAAGTCTGGTCGACAGCGGCTGCCATAATATTATCGAACCGATTGTGTGCAAGCTCCCTACTCTGTTTGGTCCTTCTACCTATAATTTTGCCGACGCCGCACCCAAAGCAATTGCCGCAGGAGCAGCCAGGCAAATTCAGTCTGCAGAAGACTGGGCAGCAACAACCCTGGCTTTGCTGGATGATTCACAGCAAAGAAAGCAGATGTCTGCCAGTGCACAAGCCTTTATTCGGCAGCATCAGGGAGCAAGTGAACGCATGGCACAAATCATTTATGATTGTCTGGCCAGCCATACCAATAAACCATCAGCTAGTTGAATTTTAAAAAAATCAGAGATTTAAAATTGAACTGAGAGCATAGAAAATCTTAGATAAATACTGATTTCTATTAATATTAATTAACAACTTTTATATTTGGCCGATAAACTGCATACTGAATTTTCTAAGCAAATAAAAAAGGCCGGACAATAGAAATTTGTCCGGCTTTTTTAATACTAGGCTACATTAATGTACACGTACATGAATGAATGGCACAGAATCTTCCTTAAAACTGTCCTTATATTTATCCAGAATAATTGGCGGACTATGATCACCAACAACCACTATGTCTGTGTCTTTAAAACCTCCGGCCTTAATTTCATTGGCAAGCACAGTAAAAAACTGATGCTGTAAATTCAGATTCCGGCATGCCTCCTGCCGGCCGTCAAATATCGGCTGTTTACAATCATAAGTATAATTACCAAGTATATCCTTTTCAGAATACGGATGATGAGTGTCGA
This sequence comes from Snodgrassella sp. W8135, assembly GCF_016101225.1. Lineage (NCBI taxonomy): Bacteria > Pseudomonadati > Pseudomonadota > Betaproteobacteria > Neisseriales > Neisseriaceae > Snodgrassella > Snodgrassella sp. W8135. Next base: position 459,527 of record NZ_JACFQX010000001.1, on the reverse strand, counting down.
GTGTCAGCCAATAGATAAATGATTTGTCCTGCGCAGCTTTATTTGCGGCAGACACATCATGCACAATATTATAGTCACAAGCGCCGGGAAATGAATGGCATTGTTTGATATTACTGAATTGCGGGAAAAAATGGGCGTTTTGCAGACCCATATGCGGATACCAGTCTTTACGGTCATACATTTTAGAATATGAACCATGAAAAGCCTGAACCAGATAACCTTCTTTTTGCAGGTGTATAGGAACACATTGTTTGAATTTATCAAACGGACCCAGAATAAAATTAGAACTTTTAGCTTTTAAATCACATAACTCACGCAGTTCTCCCATAATAGTACTGTGCAGTGCGGGATTTTCTCCCTGTGCAATTAACTGCACATTCGGAATATTCATTAACGGAGCATCAACAGACGGATTAACAGCTCCGTGTTCAGGTATAAACGTTCCCCACGACTCATTTAGAATGAACAATATTTTTTTAGGCGGATTCTGCATATCAATCTGCTTTTGCAATACACCGCCGTGCGGCCAGTCATAAAATTCCGGTTTAACCGTACCTCGCCAGAAAAATTCATGATTAAATTTCAGATTTTGAATCGTTTCATAATAACTTCCCCACCAGCCGGTTGTCTGATAACGATTGGATAGATTGACCCCGCGATAATCAAAGAAGAAAACTGCAAAAATCAGATACAGTAAGCCCAATGACCATATCATTCTGCCTGAACATAGCCGAACAATATATTTAAGTATGAGAAACAGACTTATTGCTAAATACAGAACAAATATTGCTATAAATAACCAGTATAATTTCGGGGCATGAGGAATAAAACGTAAAATCTCAATAAACTCGACAATATTATCATAATGATAAAATTGTTTAATCCAGTACAGAATATCAAATATATATACTACCGTGTATGCCAGAGCAAATAATATTAATGACCAGCGTCTGCGCAGGAATATTAAGGGCAAAATCCATATATACTCTAAAACAATAATATATCTTTCAGAGTAAACAAAAATATGAGCCAGCCAGAACAAACCATTGGTTATTAATAAATAAAGTAATAAAAAAATCCAAAATCGTAATGGAAAATAAAACTTTAACAGATTTGCTATTTTAATAATTGTTGGAAAATTCTTATCAAAACTCATACTTAATTCGTTTCATATGTATATATGCTTAATGAAAAAAAAAGCCGCTACCGCGGCTTTGTATGTATAGATTTCCTGAGTATTTAGATTGTGAATGCTTTAGGTATATATTTATCAGGCATATCTGAGCCTGCATTTTTCTTCAGTGAACCATTTTTCAATACATCTAATACTAATTTCTTACCAGCAATAGAAGCAGATACTTTAGTTCCGTTTACTGTATATGTAATTGTACAGCCTGTTGGAGCGTTAGCAGAAAGACTGCCGTCTTTAGCACTACCACCGATTTCTGCTTTACCGTATTTACCAGTTTGTTCGTCAATGGTGGCATCAAGTGCATTATTGTCACCTGACTTACAATTATTATTCTGCAAATTATCAATAATCTGAGTTTTCAGACCAGCAGCAAGGCTGGAAGCCTCTGAAGCCTGAGAACGGGCAATATAATCAGAGTAAGCAGGTACGGCAATTGCAGCAAGAATACCGATAATTGCAATTACAATCATCAATTCAATTAAAGTAAAACCTTTTTGGAATGCTTTCATATTATTCTCCATCTTACAAAACGGTTGAAAATTCATTAATACATCAATTTATATAATACTGGAGCAAATTTCATGCCAAGTTTTAAAATTTAATTATTTTTTAAATACAAAAATGTATCTGTAAGATAATATTTTGATTTTTAAATTTTAAATATTTAGAAATGCTCTTGGAATATATTTATTATTTATGGTTGAAGCATTATTTTTACGTAAGGATCCGTTTTTCAAAACATCCACTACCAATATTTTATTTGCAATAGCAGCAGAGACTTCTGTACTTTTTACTTTATAAGTAATTGTACATCCCGTAACCGAATTAGCCGAAGCACCTGATGATATTGATGCATTACCACCAATAGTAGCCGTACCGTATTTACCGGTCTGACTCACAACAGAATTGGTTCCCGAATCAAAACATGTATTATTTTGCAGGTTTTCAAAAATTTGTAATTTCAATACCCCTGCCATACTCGAAGCCTCACTAGCTTGCGTACGAGCTATATAATCATTATAAGCAGGAAGCGCTATAGCCGCCAGTACCCCGATTACAGCAATAACGATCATTAACTCAATTAAAGTAAAGCCTTTTTCTAATAGATATATTTTCATTGTCAGACGAAATCAGATATTTAAAGAAATGAAAGCAAAACACATACCATTTTCTTAAAATAACATGTATTTTCGAAAGAATATTAAATCTGTATTATCCAAAATTTTGTATACAGACTCATTTAAATTCAACAATGATGCTGCGGCTGATTAAATAACCAAAGCTTTAGGCAAATACTTTTGTTCTATAGTGCCGTTATTGAGTTTTAATGTTCCGTTCCTCAGTACATCCAATTCGAGATATTTATTTACCAGAACAAATGAAGCATTCTGCGAATATACCGTATATCGAATAGAACAGCCTGTTCTGGCAGTAGCAGAATGCTGAGCATTCACGACAGGAAATTCTGTCGTAATCTCTGCAATTCCGTATTTTCCTTTATAGCTATACTCTGATGGATTTTGTGCCCGGCATTTTTGGTTCTGTAAACTATCTAAAACCTGCGCTTTCAGGTTTCCTGCCAGATCTGCTGCTTCAGCAAGCTGAGCTTTTGCACTGTAATCCAGATAAGCGGGCACGGCAATGGCAGTCAGTATCCCTATTATTGCTATTGCAATCATTATTTCAATTAATGTAAAACCCTGGTGATGTAAACTCATGATGTTTTTAAATGTTTAAATTTGATTGATTTTCCGACTAATTTGCAAATGTAATATTCATTATTATATTTGATTATTCAATACAAAAATTTATTTATTTTGATTAAAAAATCAAATATGTACCTTTATTTCATAATAAATTGATTTATTTGTATATTTTTAATAAATTTTTTGACAAAATTTTTAAATTAAGTTTTTTATTACTAATAGTCAGACAATTATATCCGACGGATATAATTGTAAATCAGATAACTTTGTCCGGACTTACTTAATCTGGAAAATTACAGGTAATATTCCTGCATATACGCCCATACTGCTGCAAGCATAACCATCTGACTGGCCAGATTTCCGGTACCGGCTTCAGAATTAATATAATCAATCTGTTGCCGGGCGGCCCATACTGATAATGAACCATCATCACGAACAGTTTGATTATTCTGTAAAACGACATTGAAATTCCGGCCGGACAAAAACTCAAAAGCTCGCTGGCTGGTAACATAGAAAAAATCATGAGAATCTTTATCGGGGCTGACCGCTACCTGGCTCATCCCTTGCGCCATTGAGCCACCAGGCACATAGTTTCGTATGGATAATCCACTTGGATGATTATTATGCAAAGCAACAATCAATTTGGCGTGAATCATATACTGATTCAGAAAACTGTCGACCTCTTGAGTTAACTCTTCTCGTGCCTGAGCACAATTACCGCGCAGACATTTTAATGCGTTTTTCCGACCGGTTTCAGTAAAAATTCTATTTGGATCAAAGTGATAATTTACATCATTTGTTTGTATTCTGATTTCCCGGCTGCCACCATGGCGAAAATCCAGCAGACAGCCCTGCTGAATCTGGTTTAATGCCATTAATGCGGTCTGACGTGCAGTTTCTTCATTATCATGCACATGCACCCATACAATATGTTGCCATGGTTTACCTGTACAAGTCTGAGTCACCGGCAATAATTTTACTTGTCCGGTTGTATTAAAGGAATTTGAAACAGAATCTTCTGCTTGCGCAGGTAACACACCTGTAATCAATAACAATAAAAAAATATACTGAAAAATATAAAAAGTTGATTTTCTCATTTGGCTGATTATTTTCTGTTTTAATCTCAATTCTTTGTATGTATTTTTATTTTAATAAAGATATGCCTGTCAAATTACATTTTCTGCTGAATATCCAGCCTAAAACAAAATTTTCTGTCAATTTCTTTTAAATAAATTAATTTCTTAATTTATCAATATACATTTCTCATCATCTCACTGAATAGATTATTTGCCAAATGTGTCAAATTTTGTCACATTAAACTGAATTATGTAAGTACCGATAGTTATTATACTGATTAAGTATGAATTTGTATTTTTGTTTAATCAGTACGGTTTTAGTTGAAAATAATAATGGTATTCATTATTATTCGCAGATTTATCAATTTTTCTCTTTTCGTAGCTCAATAGTATGTCTGATCACCCTTTTCCTTCTTTTAAACTGGCATTGATTCCGTTCATTCTTTTTACCGGCAGCACTGTTTATGCTCAGGATAATACAGCAAAGCTGGACGATATTTACGTCACCGCCGAACAGCAGGTTAAACAGTCTCTCGGCGTTTCTAAACTTGATAGTCAGGATATTGAACGCAAAACACCGGTCAATGATATTTCTGAGCTGGTGCGTACGATGCCCGGCGTTAATCTGACTGGTAATACTGCTTCCGGTCAGCATGGAAATAAACGCCAGATTGATATTCGCGGAATGGGTCCGGAAAATACCTTAATACTGATTGACGGCCGGCCGGTTACTTCGCGCAACAGTGCACGCATGAGCTGGCGCGGTGAGCGTGACACCATTGGCGACAGCAATTGGGTACCGGCAGCAGAAATTCAATCAATTGAAGTTATTCGCGGACCAGCTGCCGCACGCTATGGTTCTGGTGCAGCTGGCGGTGTAGTGAACATTGTGACAAAAAAAGTCAGTAATGAGTTTCACGGTTCTATTAATGCGTTTATGAATTTGCCGGCAGATAAAGAAGAAGGCGATACACATCGTATCGGCTTTGATTTGTCCGGTCCGGTTATTAAAGATGTACTCGGCTTCCGCATATATGGCAATCTGAACAGTACTGATGCGGATTCACCATTCATTAATCAGCGTTCGAATGATAAAGGCAGCAAATCGCTGGCTGCCGGACAGGAAGGTCTGATTAATAAAGATATTGGCGGACGGCTGGCATGGCGCCTGTCTCCGGCACAAACTTTGACACTGGATACTACCTACAGCCGGCAGGGCAATCGTTATAACGGTGATGGTCCCAATAATGTACAGACTGATTACACCCAAAGTTTATATGGTAAGGAAACCCGCCGAGTATACCGCCAGAGTTTTGCACTGACTCATGAAGGTATATGGGATTGGGGCGACAGCAAGCTGGTAGCACAATACGATAAAACTACCAACAGCCACTGCTCTGAAGCGCTGTCAGGTGGTCCTGAAGGCTTGTGTCAGGATTTGGGCAGCAAAGATATTACTTATAAAGACAGTACACTGACAACAAAACGTCTGACGGGTGAAATACACTTTCCGTTTACATTAGGTATGTCCCACGTGGTGACTATGGGTGCAGAATATCAGCACGATAAACTGGATGATCCGGATGGTCTGCGCCGTATACCTCTTCCCGGGGCAGTTTATCCGGCTCCTGCCAACCACACACCGTCACTAAGCAGCTGGGCCGGCTATGTGGAAGACAATATCAGCCTGACCGACTATTTAAAACTGGTACCAATGCTGCGCTATGATCACAATAATAAAACGGGCGGCAATGTCAGCCCCGGAGTTAATCTGTCATGGCAACTTCATCCGAACTGGCTGATTAAAGGCGGAATAGCACGTGCCTACAAAGTTCCGAATCTGTACCAGAGTACAGACAGTTATATGCTGTACAGCAAAGGCAATGGTTGTGCCACCTCTTCCGGAAGCGGCCGTGGCTGCTATCTGATAGGTAACAGTAATCTCAAACCGGAAACCAGTATTAATAAAGAATTGGGTTTTGAATTTAATAAAAACGGTTATCTGGCTTCTCTGGCTTATTTCCGCAATGATTACAAAAATAAGATTGAAGCCGGCCGGCAGATTATATTCACGAATAGTACTGGCACGAACTCTCGCTCGGGCGGATATGACTATTTTGAATGGACCAATACCCGCAAAGCGCTGGTAGAAGGACTGGAAGGCAATTTAACCCTGCCTTTTTCAAGTAAATGGAAATGGGTAAACAATTTTACTTATATGTTTAATTCCAAAAATAAGGAAACCGGCAATCCTTTATCTGTCATCCCTAAATATACGATTAATTCGTCTCTGGCCTGGAATCCTGCTGAAAAATGGGACACATTACTTACCTATACTTACTATGGTCGCCAGAAACCGCGTACAGTACCGGTAAATCCTGTTGAGGCAGGTATCGGTAACGGAGGAAAAGGAACTACCGGTTTGAGCGGAGAAGAAATCGGCAGTTATGGTATCTGGGGTATTTCCGCCGGCTACGCTGTAAATAAAAATATTAATATCAGAGCCGGAATGTCAAATATATTCAATAAACGTATCTACGCCTCCACACTGCGCGGCACTGCGTATACATACAATGAACGCGGCAGAGCAGTATGGGGCAGTATGAAAGTTTCTTTCTGATACTTTCTGTGAACAGGCTGCTATTCGGGCAGCCTGTTTTTTATAAACAAATTATTTTTCACCGTGACTTATCCATCAATTTCAGTTACTATCATAAATAGTAATGATTATTGTTTACACGTAATGAGCAACTTTATTAAGTAAACAGACACAGGTTATTCAATCTGACTGTACTTTAACCAAACCACTTGATCCGGCAATATTTTTAACTGGTATTCGATTAATTTTACCATGCAGCAACAAAATCTTACCGCGCACCCGTCCTGTTGTCTCCATATGTTCTGTAACACCAATCAACTGACGGAAAGATTAAATATGCGCCAGATTATTATTTTTCTTTTATTGTTTTTTACGGCCTTAATCTTGCACAACACAGCCAAAGCTCAGCCTAATCTGAATGAACCAGCTAATTTTGCTGCATTAAAGCAATCAGACAGCGGCTATCTGTTTAATATGCTTGCGTTTACTTCTGCAGACGGACAGCGTCATTACCGGGTTTATATAGCAGCCCCCGACCGCAGAGCTCCTGCAGAGGGTTTTCCTGCTTTCTATATTCTGGACGGAAATGCTGCACTGGATTTTCTGACGCCGGAAAATATGCAGGCACTGTCCGCACAGCCTCAGCCTCCGGTGCTGGTACTGATTGGCTATGCCACAGATAAACGCTTTGATGCGCAGGCACGGACCTACGATTACACCATTGCGCCGGACAATGACAATACCGATCCTCTTGATTCAACCAGAATAAACGGCGGGGCTGATATATTTCTGGATTTAATTCAGAATGAAATTATGCCGGCAGTAAATCAACAGGTTCGGATTAATCCCAATGCACAAACTCTGTGGGGGCACTCTTACGGCGGGCTGATGGTTATGCATACTTTGTTTACTCAGCCTAATCTTTTTCAGCACTATATTGCTGCCGATCCGTCCGTCTGGTTACACGGCGATCTGTTACAGCAGGAAGCTGAAACCATGCTTAAACGTCAGGTGGCTTTTTCCGGCAGCAGTCTGTGGGTTTTAAGCAGCAAACTCAAAGCCGGTAAATTACCGAAAAATCCTCAGGCGGCCGCACGTATCCGTATACGCAATGAGCATACAGCCAGATATGCTGGTCTGATTAACAAACTCATTAACGAATTAGAGCAAAAAACTGATTTAACTATCAGATATGAGCATTATCCGCAGGAAAATCATGGCAGCCTGTTTGGCAAAAGCCTGCAACAGGCATTATTTTACCCAGTAATCAGGCAATAAAATGAATAAACGTTCTCTACATCAGGCTTATCTGACACGCGTTCAGGATATTATCGATCTGAGCCCGAATTTACGCCGGCTGGTTTTGCATAGTCCGGAGCTGACCGATTATCCGCATCAGTACAATGGTGCGCATATCAAAATATTTCTGGCACCGGATGGTCAGATAACACCGCAATTACCCCAGTTTTCCGGTCATGGTTTTAACTGGACTGAGCCGGATAATAAACCGATAGTGCGTACCTATACCATTCGCAATTATGATGCACAGACGTGTACGGTAAGTATTGATTTTGTCAAACACGGAGACACCGGACCCGCTTCATCTTTTGCCGAGCATGCTCAGGCTGGAGATATTCTTGGAATCTCTTCCCCCGGCGGGCCGAATCCGATGCTGAAAACAGCGACACGCTATTTATTTGCCGGTGATATTACAGCTCTTCCGGCAATTGAATCTCTGCTGGCAGATATTGCCGCAGATGCGGGCGGTGACGTTGTGCTGTTATTACCGCAGGCAGAAGATCTGCTAGCATCACTCCCGTTACCTGAAAAAATGCATCTGCATACCTTTTTTGGTGATTTGAGCCAGATTCCTGCTGTAGTAGAGCATATAAGCAGTTTTGCCCCGTTGAATGATGATGACTTTGCCTGGGTTGCCGGTGAAGCAGCACTGATTAAGCCACTGCGTGAATTGCTGCGTACACAGTGGCAATTACCGCCTCAGCGCCATTATGCCGTTCCCTACTGGCGTCAGGGAGAAAATGAAGAAAGTTATCATAAAGCACGGCACAGATTTATTGATAAATAGATATCTGCTCAAGAAAATTAACTTTAGCCTTGTTCAGGCGGTATAATTAATGCAAACGATAATGATAGGAAATACTGAAAAATGATTAAATCTTGCTGGAAACCTCTTGCTTTGTCTGTTTTAACTTTGTCTCTGCTTTCTGCCTGTGGCGAAAAAACCAATGAGAATCACACTGCCAGTAATGCTTCGTCTGCTGCTGCAACTACTGTTAACGGACCAACAGTGACAATAAATACTGCCCGCGGAGAAATAACCGTACCGGAGAATCCATCTAAAGTCGTGGTATTTGATATGGCTACACTGGATGATTTACAGGCATTGAAGGTGCCGGTTATCGGTGCCCCGAAAAAAGTGCTGGTACCGTATCTGCAGCAAACTCTGGAAACGGTAAACAATACCGGTACTTTATTTGAACCGGATATGGAAGCACTTAATGCGCTGAAACCACAGCTTATTATTATCGCTGGTCGTACCGCTCCGAAATATGATGAACTCGCGGCTCTTGCTCCCACTATCGATATGTCTGACAGCGGACAGGATTTAATTGGCGATGGCATGAAAATGCTTGATAGCTACGGTAAGCTGTTTAAGAAAGAAGCTGAAGCGAAAAAACTGCATGATGATATCCAGAATCTGCTTAATGAAACCCAGCAGGCAGCCAAAGGAAAAGGCACTGGTCTGATACTGATGGTTAATGCCGGCAAACTTTCAGCATTTGGTTCTTCCTCTCGCTTTGGCTGGATTCATACTCAGGTTGGCGTACCGGCTGCAGATACCAGCATTCCGGCTTCTCCGCATGGTCAGTCTGTCTCTTTCGAATACGTGCAGAAAATCAATCCGGACTGGTTATTCGTTATTGACCGTACTGCTGCCATCGGCGAAGAAGGTAAAACCGCTCAGGCTGTACTGAATAATGATCTGGTACGTCAGTCTAAAGCATGGAAAGAAGGTCACGTTATTTATCTGAGCAGTGCATCCTATCTGGCCGCAGGCGGCGTACAGCAAATGAAAACTGATCTGACCAATATTAAAGCGGCAATGTCACACTAAGCCGGAGTTTTATTCACGATAATCAGGTTGTGCTATGCTGCATAAATATGCAGTATTAGCGCGAATCTGTTGTCTGTATTTTTTCTGTCATATGCTTCGTTCCTCTCAGATTAATGCAATCAATTTTTTGCTGTTACCTATTTTATTGATTATCAGCATTAGTATTGGTGCAGCTTCTTTTCATTGGGGTGATCTGTTTATCAGTAATGATACCCGTTCTTTGCTCTTGTATAGCCGTTTACCCCGATCTCTGGCGATTATTCTCACCGGTGCCACACTGGCCGTAGCGGGTATGGTGTTACAGATAGTATTGCGCAATCGTTTTCTGGAACCGGGTATGGTTGGTGCTACCCAAAGTGCAGCACTTGGGGTATTACTGGTCTCCATCTGGTTGCCGCAGGCCAGTCAGCTGACCAAAATGAGCTGCGCCAGTCTGACTGCTTTGCTGGGGATGACGCTGTTTTTATTTTTATTTCGGCGTCTGCCTGCACACCGGCAACTGATGATTCCGCTAATCGGCATAATCTATGGCAGTATTATTGAAGCACTGGTGAATTTTATCGGTGTGGAAACCAATACCCTGCAATTGCTGGCGGTGTGGTTTGCCGGTGATTTTTCTGCAGTACTCGCCGGACGTTACGAATTGCTGTGGATTACCGGTCTGATGACATTAGTTATTTATTTTCTGGCTGACCGGCTTACCATTGCCGGACTGGGACAGAATATCAGCACCAGCCTCGGTATCAACTATGCACAAATGATGTGGATTTCCCTGATTACTGTAGCCATGATTACTGCCATTGTCGTGGTAACAGTCGGACAGATTCCTTTTATCGGGCTGGTAGTGCCTAATATTATTTCCCGGCTGGCAGGTGACCGTTTACGTCAGAATCTGCCCGCAGTTGCACTCCTGGGTGCCAACGCTCTGCTGATCTGTGACATTATCGGCCGCACTATCGACCCGCCTTATGAAATACCGGTGTCTCTGATTTTCGGTATCGTCGGAACCGTGATTTTCCTGTATTTGCTGTTTAGAAAGCCTTCTGTACATGCAGTTTAATTCCACTATGCCGTCACATCGCTCCGGTGCACGTTTTTTCGGTGTGCTCGGTATTCTGTTAATTATTGCCAGTATTCTGTTTATGACATATGGCGTTAAAGGAAGCTGGGATTTTGTACTGCAGCTGCGCGGTAAAAAGCTGCTGATGCTGCTTACTGTTGCCTACGCAGTTGGTGTATCCACTTTACTTTTCCAGACTCTGACCCATAACCCTATTCTTACACCGGGATTACTTGGCTACGATTCGCTTTATCTGTTACTGCAAACCATTACTTTGTTTGTATTCGGTGCAGTAGGATTCACCAGTATGAGTGTGCTGAGCAAATTTGTTATCGAAGCACCAATAATGATGGTTGCCTCGCTCCTGCTGTTTCGCACTTTAACCCGGAACAGTAACGGTGACTTGGCCCGACTGATACTTACCGGTATGATTTTCGGAGTCATGTTTCGCAGTTTCAATAGTCTGCTGCAACGCCTGATTGACCCTACTCTGTTTACGGTTGCTCAAACCAGCTATTTTGCCCAGTTTACCTCCGTGAATGTCACCATGCTGATTATCGGCATGAGTATCATGCTGTTCAGTACAGTCTGGATCTGGCGGATGCGCTATCAGCTCGATGTTCTTATGCTCGGACGTAATGCCTCTATAGCACTGGGTATTAACTATGGACGGCTGAGCCACAGCATTTTGTTATGGATTGCTCTGCTGGTTTCGGTTTCCACTGCACTGGTCGGTCCGGTCAGTTTTTTCGGTTTACTGATATGTGCACTGGTTAATACCTGCGCCCCCGATATGAAACATCAGCTGCGGCTGCCGTCAGCATTTCTGGTTGCGGCACTGGTACTGGTCAGCGGCCAGCTGATATTTGAGCAGCTGCTTGGTATGCAGGGCGTACTGAGTGCCGTTATTGAATTTTGCGGCGGCATTGTGTTTCTGTGGCTGGTATTAAAACGCAAACGCTAGGCTGCAACAGTAGCTTTTTTATCATCACCATTTTTTGCACCGATTTAACCTGACAGCATTATGATTACCATAAAAAATGTTAACCACCACATCAACGGTACACCCATTCTCCGCGATATTAATCTTGATATTCCAGATAAAAGCATTACTGCGCTGATTGGTCCCAATGGTGCAGGTAAATCTACATTGTTCTCGCTGATTGCCCGCCTGCAACCTTTACAGGAAGGCAATATCCATATTGATGAACTTGAAGTCAGCCACAGCAAATCAACTGCCATAGCCAGAAAACTGGCTATATTGTCGCAAGAGAACAACATACAGAGCCGTATTACCGTACGTGACTTATTACTGTTTGGCCGCTATCCGCATAATCAAGGACGCATCACAGCAGAAGACCAGCAAATTGTTGATCAGGCTTTACAGCGCTTTGAGCTGGAACCATTGCAACAGCGTTATCTTAGTGCACTTTCCGGCGGACAGCGCCAGCGCGCACTGGTAGCCATGACTTTCTGCCAGCAAACCAAACATGTTATTCTTGATGAACCGCTTAACAATCTGGATATGTATCATGCACGTGAGCTGATGCGTTTATTACACCAGCTGACCAGCGAACAGGGGCTGGCTACCATTATGGTGGTTCACGACATCAACATGGCAGCAGCCTATGCTGACCATATTGTTGCTCTTAAAGACGGGCAGATTGTTATGCAAGGTACACCAGAAGATATTATTACTGCAGACCATATTCAAACCATATTTAATCTGGATACAGAAGTTGTCAGCCATAAAGGGAAACCTCTTGTTATCCATCACTTCTAACAGGCTTTATTATGCAAAACAATAATACCCCCGGTTCACGCAAAATGACGGGGCTGATTACTGCCATGATTGCTTTGTTTGTCGTACTGGCTGCATGGTTTATCTGGCTGTTTTTGGGAGATGATGCTGCCGTACGGATGTCAATGGCACGGATTATGCTCATTTTTATGGGGCTAGTGTGTACTTTTCTGTTTGGCGTATTTATTATGATTGGCGCGAAAATCTGGCGCCGGCAACACACGCATCACTAAAAACACATAGATTCAAGGCCAAAAGCCAAACTGAAAGTTATGCTATTCTGCATAACTCAGTACCAGTGTGTTTATTAAAATAATTTTTCTGCTGCTTTCCGGCTCAGACTTAATAATTATTCCGCATAGCAATTAAAAATCTTTATTTTTATTATCTTGTTGTTCATTTATATCCTTATCTGATTCTGAGATATAAATCTGCCATGGAATGCCTGTAAAAAAGCAGTTTTGGCAGATTTGGTATAATACACACACTACTAATTTTCCGGCAATCTCTGTGCCATGTCTGTATACGAACTTAACCAAATCCTGAGTAAAGACCGCTATTACCTGTATCGAACCTGTAAAAATCCTGCCCCTTTCGGTGGCGAGGAAAAAGTAAACAGCCGTTACCAGCGCTCTCATCAGGCTTATCTGCAACGTCTGGCCGGACTGCCTGTACCCGAATACGATAACACTTTGCCTGTGCATGAAAGACGCGAAGAAATCAAGCAGGCAATCAGTCAGCATCAGGTCGTAATCGTTTGTGGTGAAACCGGTTCCGGTAAAACCACCCAGTTACCGAAAATCTGTCTTGAGCTAGGCCGAGGTGTAGCCGGACTGATTGGTCACACTCAGCCAAGGCGGCTGGCCGCACGCTCAGTAGCTGAACGAATTGCTGAAGAACTGCATAGCCGGATCGGACAGCATGTCGGCTATAAAGTGCGCTTCAATGACAAAACCGCGCCGGAAAGCTACATCAAGCTGATGACTGACGGCATTTTGCTGGCAGAAAGCCAGACTGACCGCTTTCTCAGTGCTTACGATACCATCATCATTGATGAAGCGCATGAACGCAGCCTGAACATTGATTTTCTGCTTGGTTATCTCAAACAACTGCTGCCACGGCGCCCGGACCTGAAAGTCATCATTACCTCAGCTACGATTGATGCCGAACGTTTTAGTAAACATTTCATACAGAACGGTGTAGCAGCACCGGTGATTGAAGTATCCGGACGTACCTATCCGGTAGAAGTACGTTACCGTCCGCTGCACACCACAGATGCAGACGAAGCTGAAATAGAAATCAATGATGCCATCGTCGATGCCGCAGATGAGCTGGCACGAGAAGGTGAAGGTGATATTCTGATTTTTCTGCCGGGTGAAAGAGAAATTCGCGAAGCAGCACATGCATTACAGCAATCACCTTTGCGTCGTAATGATGAGATTCTGCCTCTATTTGCACGCCTGTCAGCAGCCGAACAGCATAAAATCTTTCATCCCAATGGTCGTCAGCGGCGTATCGTACTGGCTACCAATGTTGCCGAAACCTCACTCACCGTACCCGGTATCCGTTATGTTATCGATACCGGACTGGCGCGGGTAAAACGCTATTCAGCCCGTGCTAAAGTCGAACAACTGCATATCGAACCTATCAGTCAGGCTGCGGCTCGTCAGCGCGCCGGCCGTTGCGGGCGCATTGCCGCCGGTATCTGTATACGCCTCTACAGCGAGCAGGATTTTAATCAGCGCCCTGCCTTTACAGATCCGGAAATTATCCGCAGTAATCTGGCGGCTGTAATCCTGCGCATGATCAGCCTGAAACTCGGCGATGTTAGTGCATTCCCCTTTCTCGAAGCACCTGACCAGCGCTATATCAATGATGGCTATCAGGTATTGCTCGAACTGGGCGCAGTAAATGAACATAATCAGCTAAGCAAACTTGGCGAACAAATGGCACGTCTGCCAGTAGACCCGCGTATCAGCCGCATGCTGCTGGCGGGGAAACGCTTGCAGTGCGTTGCCGAAATGCTGGTTATTGTGGCTGCACTGTCGATTCAGGATCCGCGTGAACGACCACTGGAAGCTCGCGAAGCTGCTGCCAAAGCACATGAACGTTTTAACGATAAGCAGTCGGATTTTCTCGCCTATCTGAATATCTGGGACTCCTATCAGCGCGAACGTGACAAAGGGTTATCCAATCGTCAGATGGTGCAGTGGTGTCATCAATATTTTCTTTCTCATCTGCGTATGCGCGAATGGCGCGAGCTACATCACCAGCTGGCACAAATTGCCATAGATATGGAACTTACCGATAAGGCCGGTGCTTACCGACAATTACCGGACAATCATCCCCAGCCAGCCATAACTGACATTAGTGATCAGGATTTATCCGCAAAACTCAAACAGCAGCAAATCGTCCGCCGGCAGCAGCGTCAGCAACGGCAACAGGCAAAAGAAGCCAGCTACGAACAAATTCACCGTGCTCTACTGACCGGACTAATAGCCAATGTCGGACTGAAAAGCCCCGAAGGCCACGACTATACCGGTGCACGAGGAATTCATTTTCACCTTTTTCCGGCATCCGCTCTGTTTAAAAGTAAGCCTAAATGGATTATTGCTGCAGAGCTAACCGAAACCTCACGACTATATGCCCGTGATGTCGGCAAGATTGAACCGGAATGGATTGAAAGCGAAGTACCTCATCTTCTGCGCTATCATTATTTTGAACCCCACTGGGAACAGAAACGCGGTGAAGTGGTGGCCAGTGAACGCATTACTCTTTATGGTCTCACTGTTCTGCCCCGCCGCCCGGTCGCCTATGGGCGCATCAATGCCAAAGAAGCACGCGAAATCTTTATTCGCAGTGCACTGGTAGCGCAGGAATGCGATCTTAAAGCAGCTTTTTTCCGGCATAACCATCAACTGATCGAAGAAATCACCGAACTGGAACATAAATCACGCCGGCAGGATGTACTGGTAGATGAAGAAGCACTGTTCAGTTTCTACGACCAGCGTCTGCCGGCAAATGTAGAAAACAAAGGCCGTATTCTGCCGCTGGCTGATATCCGTACCTTTGAAATGTGGCGTAAACAGGCTGAGGCAGAAAATCCGAAACTATTGTATCTGAGCCGTGACGACCTGATGCAACATGCAGCCAGTAATGTTACTGAAAGCCAGTTTCCGGAATACCTTGATACTACAGACGGTCGCTGTGCGCTCAGCTACCGTTTCGAACCCCATCATCCGTTTGACGGTGTCACTATAGCTGTGCCTCTGCCACTGCTTAACCGCATCAATGCATCCAGACTGGAATGGCTGGTTCCCGGCATGATTCGAGAAAAGCTGCAGTTACTGATAAAAGCTTTACCCAAACAAATTCGCCGGATCTGCGTGCCTGTACCTGATTTCATCACTACATTTCTCAGCAATCATCCCGATATCAATGCGCCTTTACTGCCTCAGCTGGCACATGCCATTGCCCGTCAGGCCGGAGACATGCGTCTGCTTAACCAGATAGACGTCGAACACTGGCAAACCCAGCAACTGCCGGCACATTGTTATTTCAATATTCAGGTGATTGATGACAGCGGTACAGAACTGGCCAGCGGTCGTGATCTTATTAGCCTGCAACAACAGCTCGGACAGGCGGCTGCGGTTACTTTCCGTGACAACAGCAATGAGTTTGAGCGAGATAACATTACCAGCTGGGATATAGGTAAACTACCGGAAAGCATCAAATTTGCCCGTGCTCAGCAACAGCTTACCGGCTATCTCGGCCTGCAACTGCAAAAAAACGGCAGTATTTCCCTGAGGCTGTTTGATACAGCGGCGGCTGCCGAACAGGCACACCGCAGCGGCGTACTTGCTCTGATGAGTCTGCAACTGAAAGAACAGGTTAAAGACCTGAATAAAGGTCTGCCCGACTTCACCCAAATCGCCATGCTGCTTAAACACCTGGGTACTGATACTTTGCGTGAAGACCTGACTCATGCCGTTCTGGATCGGGCTCTGATAGGTGAAGATGAACTGCCGCGTGATGAAAGAGCTTTTAAAGAACAGATAAAACGTGCCCGCAGCCGTTTACCGGCAGTTAAAGAAGCTGTTAATCAATATGCCCTGCAAACAGCGCAGGCTTATACTGAAGTCAGCAGCCATCTGGGTAAACACCCGTTAACCCCGCTTCTGCGTGAGCATCTGAACAGTCTGGTTTATCCGGGTTTTGCCAGTGCCACACCATGGCAGCAGTGGCCGCGTCTGCCGGTTTATCTGCAAGCCATGCTCAGGCGTATGGATAAATACGGCAGTAATCCGGCACGTGATAATGCGCGGGAAAACGACATTCAGGAACTTACTGATACCTGGCAAAAAAAAGTACAGCAATACCGGCAACAAAATCAGCCGGTACCTGCGGCCATTGCCGAATTCCGGTGGATGCTGGAAGAACTGCACGTCTCCCTGTTTGCTCAGGAGCTGAAAACACCCTATCCGGTTTCAGCAAAACGCCTGAGCAAAGAATGGGATAAACGCACGGCTATTTTATAAATGTACTCAATAAAATAGCTCTGTTCGGAAAAACAGAGCTGTTATCCCGTCCGTTTTACCGGCAGTTATGACACAGATTTCTATTACTTTTCATCTGCTAACTCCTGGAAATCTTTATCTATATAACCAGGCAAACGAAATCTCACTTTGACCGGGGGCAGATCAATACTCATTTTCTGTGCCAGTAACTGACCGTCAATATACTTATTTTCAAAAACCGGTACAGTTAATTCACCGAGAAAAACCATCAACTGTTCATAGGACTGAAAACAGACAGCACACCAGTATTCACTGTCAGTCACTCTTTGTCTGAGCTGCGCAGGCATTTTTTTAACCTGTTGAAACTCTTCTTTCAGCCCTCTCATCTGCTCTAATGCATCTGCATCTGTATTCCTGTCAGCATGCTTTGAACATGAAACCGGTTCGGATTTACCTCTCTGCCTTCCCCTGTTATAAACAGATTGTGCAGATACTTTAATTTTCATTGTTTTATCTTTTTCCATTAGCACATTCCCAGCGATAAATTTCTAAATCACACAGCGGAAAATACTCCAGAATTTTTCGGTAATCCTTCGGATAGAGTTCTTTAACAGGTAACAAAAAACGTAAATCCAGACTATCAAATGAGCAGCCAAACACCCTGTAATCACTTCCCAGCCTGATGTTATGCTGCTTAAAACAGCGGAGCAAATCCCCTTTTTTCCAGTCCCATACTGGATAATACTGACACTGACTCTTCACAATCGATCCGTGTCTCTGCATACTCAGGCGCTGTTTGGAACTATGTTCCACTCTGGTACCGTTCGCTACCGGGGTATTGGACGGTAAATTAAATTTTCTGCACATCATCCGGCGGATATCAGCAAAATCAAAATTCACCAAATTTGCCTTATCAATCACAGATATATTAGATGGTGGCTGAAAAACATGTGCACTGAGCATCTGATACAGTGCTGGATGCGGCAAACGGGTAATTTTGAAATTAAACTGGCGTTCATATAAATCAAGCTGTTCTTCTACAAATTCCAGCTCGGGCACCAGATACAAATAATAGGGATAAATCTCAGTAAAACTATCCCTGATTGCCAGATACGCAGCAACAGCATTCTTACCTGTGCTAAATGCCAGAATACTCTGACGATGATCACAGGCCATCTTCCGGACTGTTCTGGCCCCAGATAAAATAGCCATATTCGCAAAATTCCCTTATAAACCAACACTGCATAACTCAATTAGTATAGCTAAAATAAATTTAGATGCTCAACATGCTACAATCACCATAAACTATTAAAAAATATAAAAAATAGCTGCATACTCATTAAACCAGCAATAAAAAAGCATAACCAACCTTATTTAAATAAATTTATGTCTGGCATTCAGCTTATTATGCAAATAAATACCTAATGATATATCTGGTAAAGTTTTCGATTCCTGCTTCAACCTGCTTCTTGACACTAAAAGCTATTTCCTGGCACATATTGACAAGTCAACTTATATAAAAAAAATTAAATTAAAAATCAGTAATTTACAACATTAAACATTACATTAATTCCTGATTTAACATCATTCATAACCCAGCTTTAAAAATATTTATATAAATATCAAAACCATATTTAAAATATTTTGTATATTTCAGTAATAATAAGAAAATATTTGTAGACATAGATTAATATGACTGATATCATTAACACCTGAATATCTAAGCTATTTATTTCCCTGACCCGGTCATTTTGTTTATAAGCTTTTCTCCTACATTACGGCTTATAAATTTTTAATGACGGGTTCTTTTTTTATATAAATTCAGAAATCTATTTTACATTACTAAAATTTTATTCTTTTTCTATCTATTCTATTCTTCTCAATTCATTAAAAAACAGAATAAAAAACTTCCTCATAAATAACTGTTAATTTTAAGTAAATTATTTGTGGTTTTTTTACAAATTAATCAAATTTTTATACTTTTGCTTTTTTATATAGGTATTACAATTTTCGAAGCAGGCATCAAATTCATCTTTACTGCTAAAGTCTTTTCTATCCAAATATATTAAACGTCTGTATGATCTGATAGAGTTTTTTCTCTTTAAATACAAATAAATTCTATTGTGAAATTTAATTACTGAATAAAAATCCTGCCATTCAAAGCATGTCTTATTTCCCTTTTTTTCTTTTGTCAGGCACTCAGAAGTAATTTCAATAATATAATTGCCAAATCCTCCTATTTTTTCAAATTCATCCTTGATTTTAAATATCGGATAGAAAATAGTTATAATATTCAGAATTATCAGAGAAATTGTTATTCTATTTATATAAATATTATAAGCATCAATACCAATTACTATAATCAATATTGGAAGTGTCATAATAAAAGCATAAAAGGCTTTAGTATTTATTTTAATAATCATAGGATTAATCCGGTAAAAATAAATTTATAATTACTGATGTTTTACTTACCAGTATATAAATTTTTTTTAACGCCTGATTTTTCATTTTAGCCATTACATTATACATTTATTTGTTAACTTAACATCGACCATAAATCCTCAAGTCAGACAGCATTCTGTTAAATTAAAATTTTAATTTCTTAAAAAAAGAATTTTAGTTAACCTGAAATCCGGTTAATTATCCGTTTTACTACTTATCATAATCAGAAAGTGATTTTTAAGTTTGCCATCCCTGAATTACTGTGCCAGTGGCTACCATTTTCATACTGATACTGAATACCGGCTTTCAGATTACGGCTGATCTGTACATTTCCACCTACAGCAGCATTCCAGCGTGTTTTTGCTGAAGCCCATTTACCGGAACGTTCATTTCCGTGTATTCCGGCAAAACCTCCGCTCATTGCATATTCTCTGTCGCGAAAATCATGCTCAATACCCAGCAGTCCGAAAATATCAAACACAGTATCCCGTATACCAAAACGATATTGAGTAAGAATACTGGCCGAACCGGCTACAACACCTTTATTAAGCTTTCGGGCATATAAACCATAACCGTTTGCCCCGTCTTCACTAAAATGATTCTGTTGCAAATAATCATATCTCAGACCTAGCTGCGGTGTCAGAATCAATTGATTCAGATAAAACGCTTTACCTCCTTTAAAAGCCAGTTGCCATACGTTACCTTTGGCTTTTGCTCCTGTTGCTTCTGACGACTCACCCAGCCATATTCGCCGGTTGACATCATTGGAAAAACGGTTGTATCCAAAGCTGCCGGATATGTAGGCACCGTTCCATCGATTTGGCGCATAAAATGAACCAGCAATTAAACCATTGGTTTTAATATCAGCATTGCCATATTGTTCATTCCAGCCGGTATTTTGAAAAGTATAAGCCATCGCTGCAGATAATCCGTTACCAAATTTTTTACTGATACCGAATATACCGCTATTAGTATTCTGTTTTCCTCTGACAACAGTGGGATTCCAGCGATTCTGTGAATGATTAAATTCCATAATCACATTAACCTCATCAGAGTTATTCTGAATTGATGACATAAAGTCACTATTCAGTTTTCCTAATGTCAGAGTGCTGACCATATTAGCGTTACTGTAAACCGCACCGGATAAAGAATATAACGACCGCCTTAAACTCTGAGCGGACTGTACATTCTGAATTCTGGCCGCACCATCGAATAATTCTTTATCCTGTTCACTATATTGGTCTGCAGCGGGTATACCATCCAGCTGGCTGAAAGCCGTATCCACAGCTCTGGCAGCGGACTCTATTGCCGGATCGGCAATACTGCGGGTTAACAGACCATTATCCATAACAGCTTTTTGTGTAGAAATGCGGGTAATATCAAAATCTACATTATTGTCATCGTAAACCGTTTTACCATCTAGCAGAATTCCACCGGAAAATTCAGTTGAGTCAAATTCACCCAAGCGTTTCTGTGCATTAATAACAGCTACTTTTATCCCTGTCTGAGGCACAAAACTGGCTTTAAGCGCATCGAAATATAATCTACCGGCTAGACTGGCAGTACCATTGACAGTAGTTCGGCTACCAAGGCTGGTCTGAAAAGTACCCGCTGCCGTCTGGTTAAAACTACCATTAACAGTGGCATCCTGACTAATAAAAGTACCTGCATTATCTACTGAACCAGTGAAGCCTTTAACCAGATAAGCAGCATCTTTACCAATTTGCGTTGCAGACTGGCTACTGCCATTTACGGCCAGCGTACCGGAATTAATCTGCGTTTTACCCTGATAAGTATGATTACCCTGCAATATCAGTGTTCCAGTACCGTCTTTGATTAGCCCGCCTTGCCCGCTGATATCATTACTGAATACATAGCTGCCGTCGGTTACATTTGCTGAGAAATCACCGAAGGCAAATTGTGCCGGTCCGTTAACCGCCTTACCAATATTCAGCAGTCCCCAGCCATATACCGAATCTACACCTTTAGCGCCCAGGTCAGTGGCCGTCGTCAGTAATGTGGTTCGTAAATTATTATTGGTCATCCAGGGATATTTTTGTTTAACCAGTGCCGCAGCAGCAGTAACCTGCGGAGCAGAAAATGAAGTGCCCGTGATATAGGTTAGTGGCAATGCATTAATATCATCGCCGGGCTTTGCGTATAAATTAGCAATCTCATACTGATAATAAGCCACCATACACCAATTTTTAGTATCGCCGCATCTGTTGGAAGACTTTTGAATTGTATTATCGCTATTTACACCAGCAACAACGATCCAGCCTTTCTGCAATTCAGGTTCAATTAAAGGAAATAACGATTCAATACTGGGCTGACTTTGCCCGTCATTGGCAGCTGCCCAGATAAACAGCATATCATCCCGAACCAGAGAAACAAAACGACCGATATAGGATGCAGATTTATCAGCAGGATTATTTGCATTTAAATAAGCTTTAGCTACATTAGTGTACCATTGCTTATTACTATAATAATTAGCGCCATAACTGTTATTGACGATTTTCACGCCAGCCTTATCAAGCGCGTTAAACGAATCTATGGTAGCCAGTAAATTGATTAATCCCGGCCCACGGCTATCTGTTGCACTGGCTGAATAAATTTGCACCTCTGGAGCAATTCCAATTTTTTTACCCCTGACATCTTTACCAGCAATATTTAAAGCTACTGCATCACCATGCGGGTAAGCTTTACCATTATAAGGTGTCCCGAACTGTCCCAAATCAACAACATTGTCAGGTAAAGCCGGATGATTAACATCGACTGGCAAATCAACAATACCGACCTTCACCCCCTTACCATCAAGCCCCTGATCCCGTGCATCTTTCAGATTTAGTAGGTTAGCTTGTGTATTATCCTCACCGTATACACTGCGGGGATACTGGTTTTTACTCAACGGAACTTTTATTGCTGATTCGGTACTGTCCATTCTCGACGGATTGGATGAAGGAACAGGAATATTATCAGCCGGATCTATCGGAGTCGGATCAACCGGCTCATGTTTGTCTGGATCTGGATTAACTGGAGGAGGAGTAACCGGAGGAGGATTAATCGGAGGAGGATTAATCGGAGGAGGAGTAACCGGAGGAGGAGTAACTGGTGAAGGCACATTCGGTGTATTTTCTCCGTCTCCCGGTGTCTGGTTTCCGGTACCGGGATCGGTTCCGCCCGGTTTACCGCCAGTTTCCGTAGAATTAGAATGAACACCACTGCCACCGCCACCACATGCCGTTAAAGCAAATGAAACAGCAATCACTATGGATTTAAGCATTAAAGCTGAATGTTTCATACTGGCTGTTCCTTTATCTTAATTTGAAAAATAAATATAAAAATTTAAATTTCATTTTTATTAATATTTCTTGATAACCTTAATGAACATTGATTTGCTTATTCAGTTCGGGTTTAGCATTCAGGCATGATACATGGTCTAAATTGCTGATTTACTTGTCTATATATTTATTAACCAAATAAGATTTTTTTTATCTATTTTAATATTCCGTACTATTATGTATTTAATTTCAGATTGGTAAATTATAAATAAATATACCAAAAAAATAATTTATAGCTTTATTTACAATATGGATTTAAACCGGCGAAATACTGGCTCTGAAAGGCATTAAAGCAGTATCTTATTAAAAGAAATAAAATTTTTACGCATAAAGAATAATATTTTTTAAATTTTTTACTCATAAAACATAAATATATGCTTTATAAATTAATTATATTTGACTTGATATATTAAATATTTAGAAGAAAAAATTTAAATAAACAATATTCGATTAAATTCAGCTAATTATTACTTATATTAAAAATACTTTCATAGACAACAACTTATACAATCAGTTACCGTTATAAAAGGAACACAAGGCAACAAACCGTAACTTGTTTAGATAAATAAGGAGATAAGCATGAACAAACGCAAACCGCTAAAAAGAGATATTAAATTCAGCACCACTGAAGAATTAAGGGAAAATGCACGCAAAAATTATGAAGACGGACCGATTACTTCTACTTATGAGCTGGATGTAGAACGGGTAATCGAACTGCTTAATATAGCTTTGGCTTCAGAATGGGTATGTGTACTGCGTTATCTGCGACATTACTACATGGCAACCGGCCTGTTTATGGATGCCGTTAAAGAAGAATTTATGGAACATGCAGAGCAGGAACAAAAACATGCAGCTATGCTGGCTGAACGTATCACCCAGCTTGGCGGTGAACCGGATTTGAATCCGGATGTGTTTATTCAGCGTTCACCGACAGAATATATTGAGGGAGAAACTTTACGGGATATGGTAGAGTCAGATTTGATTGCAGAACGTATTGTGATTGATCTTTACCGGCAGGCCATTATGTATGTCAGCGATTATGACACCACTACTAAACGCATACTCGAACATATTCTTGCTGAAGAAGAAGATCATGCAGACGAATTATCCGACATGATGGAAGGTTTGGATGGCAAACCCGTATCGAAAAAAATAATTTAATAATTTAGTGATTTAACATAAAAATCCGTAGTTAGTCTGCGGATTTTTTCAGACTGCTTTTCCAGCCATTAGTGTATGTTTGAACTTTATATTTATTATTATTTCAAACTATCTATTATGACATAATTCTATTTATCTTTATAGCAATAAATCGCTCAAACTTGAGGCAGATTAATAATCAGATAAACCTTTTAAAGAAAATACTCAGGTAAATTGTGGTGTGAATCTCTTTGCACTACAATCATATTAAGAGGTTTCCAGAAAGATATCTGGATTATTTTTCAATAGTTTATGGAGTAAACAACATGAAAGCAATGGTGTACTACGGAGCAGGTGACATTCGTTTTGAAGAACGTGCTAAACCAGTTATTATCGAACCAACTGATGCAATCATTCGTTTAACCCGGACAACTATTTGCGGTACCGATCTGGGTATCTGGAAAGGAAAAAATCCAGAGATTGAACAAACCGCCATTCAAAAAGACGGTCAATTCAACGGTCGTATTCTCGGACATGAAGGGATTGGTATTATTGAAGAAACAGGCAGTGCAGTTAAAAATTTTAAAAAAGGCGATAAAGTCATTATTTCCTGTGTCAGCCGCTGTGGTACTTGTGAAAACTGTCAGAAACAGCTTTATGCACATTGCCAGAGTGGTGGCGGCTGGATTATGGGCTACATGATTGATGGTACTCAGGCTGAATACGTACGTACTCCCTTTGCAGATAATTCACTTTACCGATTACCGGCAAATTTAAATGAAGATGTGGCCGTTTTGTTGTCAGATGCCTTACCTACTGCACATGAAATCGGCGTGCAATATGGTGATGTTAAACCCGGCGATACAATAGCCATTGTCGGTGCCGGCCCGGTAGGAATGAGTTGTTTATTGACCGCACAACTATATTCTCCCTCCCAGATTATCATGATTGATATGGATGATAACCGCCTGCATATGGCAAAAGAGCTGGGTGCCACGCAAATCATTAATTCTGCCAGCGAAGACGCGGTGGCGCGTGTTTTGGAATACACAGGCGGCCGCGGAGTAGACTGCGCTATGGAAGCTGTAGGGCTTGAAGCCACATGGAATATCTGTCAGCGCGTGGTAAAAGAAGGCGGACACTTGGCTAACGTAGGTGTACATGGGCAATCAGTCAACTTTGAGCTGGAAAAACTCTGGATTAAAAATCTTACCATTACCACAGGTCTGGTTAATGCCAACACTACCGGCATGTTGCTGAAAACCTGTTGCTCAGGCAAACTGCCGATGGAAAAGCTGGCTACTCACCACTTCCACTTTAATGAACTGGAAAAAGCTTATGATGTCTTTAAGCATGCTGCAGATGAAAAAGCCATGAAAGTTATTATTGATTATTAAATACTGCCGAGCAGATAAAAGCTTTAATGAAATCTGCCCTACTAAATAAAGCAGCCATTAAGGCTGCTTTATTGATTACTGTCTGTTTATAAAATGATTATCTCTTTAAATCCGCTGAAAAATCGAATATTCAGCAATTCTGTTATTTATCCGATTCGCCGTAGAATTTAAAATATCAATTTATTCTTCTTCATCCTCATCTTCCTGCACGCTGACACTGTGTTCAATCAAACTGGGAACCACAAAAGAAGTGGCTAATGCATTTTTATTCTCAGAAAGATGTTGCAGATAAGCTTCATCAACATCACCCGTAATATAACGGCCGTCAAAGCAAGAACTGTCAAAACCTTCAATTTGCGGATTCAGCTTTAAAACTACCTCTTTCAAATCATCCAAATCCTGAAATACAACACCATCGGCACCAATTTCCGCAGCCACCTGCTCTGCATTACGCCGGTATGAAATCAATTCTTCCCGGGTTGGCATATCAATACCATAAACATTCGGAAACAATACAGCCGGTGCGGCGGAAGCAAAGTAAACTTTTATCGCTCCTGCCTCACGCACCATATCCACAATTTCCCGGCTGGTTGTCCCGCGTACAATAGAATCATCTACCAGCAGAACTTTTTTACCGCTAAACTCATAATTCATCGGATTAAGCTTTTGCCGCACAGATTTTTTTCGCACAGACTGTCCGGGCATAATAAATGTCCGACCGATATAACGATTTTTAAATAATCCTTCCCGGTAAGGCTTATTCAAATGCAGAGCCAGTTCCATAGCACTGGGACGGCTGGTGTCGGGTACAGGCATAATTACATCAATGTCTGCTAAATCCAGTGTCCGTTTTACCTTTTCTGCCAGTGTTACGCCCATATTCAGGCGAGCTTGATATACCGATACTCCATCAATGACTGAGTCTGGACGGGCAAAGTATACATATTCAAACAGACAGGGCATCAAATGTGGTTCCTGTGCGCACTGCTGTGAAAATAGCTGACCTTCATTACTGATAAATATAGCTTCACCGGGTGCCACATCCCGTACCAGCTCATAATCCAGACTTGGAAACACTACTGATTCAGAAGCAACGACATAATCTGTATGACCATTCTCTTCCCTTTTACCCAGACATAGAGGCCGAATACCGAACGGATCCCGAAAAGCCAGTAAACCATAGCCGGCAATCAATGCCACCACACCATACGCACCATGTACCCGTTTATGCAGTGCGGCCACAGCAGCAAAAATATCCGATAAAGCCAGCGCAGTACGATTACCAACCTGATTTTCCAGCTCTCGTGCCAGTACATTAAGTAGCACTTCAGAATCAGAGCGGGTATTTACATGGCGTAATTCAGTAAAACAGACATTTTTAAATAACTCCTCGGTATTGGTCAGATTACCATTATGTGCCAGCACAATTCCGAAAGGGGAATTTACATAAAAAGGTTGCGCTTCAGCACTGCAATTGGCATTTCCGGCTGTCGGGTAACGGACATGAGCAATACCAGCATTACCTATCAGTTCACGCATATTACGGGTACGGAATACATCACGTACCATACCGCGACCTTTATGCATGTGAAACATATTACCCTCAGCGGTAACAATTCCGGCAGCATCCTGTCCGCGATGTTGCAGCATCTGTAAACCATCATATAAAAGCTGATTTACCGGTTCATGTGCCACAATACCCAATACACCACACATTACTTTCTCCATTCAAGACAAATAAATACGCGCGTTTTTTGTTATTAAAAACGCGCGTTGTATTCGGTTACTTATATTCATGCTGTTATACCGATGGTGAATTCAGCTTATCAGCAAGAAAAGACGGCAGATAAGGCACCGCCACCATCGCCAGCCTTTCAAACATGCCTGCTGTAAATGAATCCCGCCACACAGGAGATTTCGGCAAATCAGTAAAAGAACATATCAGCACCACCAAAGTAACAATAATAATTCCTTTAATCGCACCGAAACAGGCGCCCAGCATACGGTTAACTCCGCCAAGCCCGATCGATTTCAATGCTGAAGTAATCACTGTGCGCATCAGGCGCTGGATAATCCACAAAACACCGAATACCATCACATATGATAATGAAACAGCCAGTGCCCGTGGCTGCATAGTCGTAAAAGCCATATCTGCCACAGGTGCGGCCAGCAGCCTGGCTCCGACAAATGCGACCACCCAGCATAACAGTGAAGCTATTTCGCCCACCAGCCCGCGCATCATAGCAACCAGGGTTGTTAACAATATCAGACCGAGAGCCAGCACATCAAAAAGGGTCATGCAATACCAACTTCCTATAAACCAATTACCAGTCCGTCCAGTCCTGCAGCATGCACTTTATCCAGATTTTGCAAAGCCTGACTGCGATTATTATAAACCTGGCTGCGTACCCGATACAGTGTGCCTTTACTAGTCTGACTTTTACTGATACTGGTAGTGACACCGGCAACAGCCAGCCTTTGCTGTACCAGATTAGCCTGCGCCTCAGTGGTATAGGCACCAATCTGAATTACAGTCCGTTCCACAGACGGTTTATTATTGCTACTGGTAGCATTGCCTCGATTCTGACCGGAAGCAGAATTTTTAGACACCGTACCGGCTGCTTTATTTTCCAATATCTGCTGCGGTGTCAGTTTACCGCCTGCCGTATTATTTGCCGGTTTTGCTGTCGATGCCGGTTTTACGGGTACTGAATTTTTATTTATTGGTTTAGGTGTTGCAGACACAGGTTTTTTTTCTGTATTAGCAACTTCGCTTCTGTTTTTTACTACAGGTGTAGTATCAACTGTACTGGCTGGTGTTTTATTCACCGGCTTTACTGTTACAGGTTCAGTTTTAGGGCGGTTACTGCTTACCGTATTAACAGGAACCTGTTTAGTTTTTTCTGTTGTTTCTACCGGAGTTCTGTTGATAACCGGTTTTGGTTTAACAACTGGTACTGCTTCACTATGTACTTGTTGTCTGTTATTTTTTTCAACAAACTTTCTTTCAGAAGACG
This sequence comes from Snodgrassella sp. W8135, assembly GCF_016101225.1. Taxonomy (NCBI): domain Bacteria; kingdom Pseudomonadati; phylum Pseudomonadota; class Betaproteobacteria; order Neisseriales; family Neisseriaceae; genus Snodgrassella; species Snodgrassella sp. W8135. The sequence goes on along the minus strand of NZ_JACFQX010000001.1, from coordinate 431,103 downwards.
GTTTGATACCTGCTGAATCAGTATCATTTGGCCGCCGCTCTGGCGGTACTGGTGTATTATTTATTTTAGCTGGCAAGACAGGTTTAGGATGTGTTGTTTCTTCACGCATTACAGGTCTGGATATACTGTTTTCCTGTTTATGTTCAGATACCGCAGATGCATTACCCGAACCGACAGTTGTATTCACCGAAGATGACCTTGCCGCCGTTACCGGTTCCAGTACTATAGCTGAAGCAGATTGTGCCTGCGCCACAACACTCGCCTGAGACACCATACCTGCTGTGCCGGAAGCTGTTTCTGACGAAGCAGTTCTGACTTCAAGCTGCGGTGCCGGTACAGACTGAGGCGTGCGACGGCTCAGCATAATAACCAGCAATATAGCAGCAATGACTACCATAATTAATGCACCTACCAAACGGCGCCTGTTGCGCCGTTTCAGCTGTTCATAATTTTCCTGTGCATTCATTAATCACTAACTCCTCTGACCTTATCGTTTCTATTTTCAGAATTTACCTTGAAGATAAATCTATTATTTCTGCTACTGTATGAAACGAACCAAATACAACAATTCTATCATTCTCACCGGCCTCTGATAAAGCAGCCTGATAAGCTTTCTTAACATCAGGATAAGCTGTCACAGCAGTAATATTATGCTGAATAAATTTTTCTTGTAAAGCCTGTACAGTCATACCGCGCGGCAAAGCAAGCGGAGCTATCAACCAGCAATCAAACTGATCTTTAATAATTTCCAAAACCGCATCAATGTCTTTATCAGCCAGCATACTGAATACAGCCATGCGTTTTTCTGCATAGGGTAAAGCAATTAAACTGCTGCGCAATGCCCTTGCTGCATGAGGGTTATGCCCCACATCCAGTACCGTAACCGGTCGTCCGGGTAACACCTGAAATCTTCCCGGATGGCGTACGCGCAACAAGCCGCGTTTAATTGCACCAATATCCAGAGGCAAACGTTCAGACAAACATTCCAGCACAGTTAATGCACAAGCCGCGTTACTAAGCTGAAAATTACCGCGCAATACTGGTATCGGTAAAGCATGACGGGCATGTTCACCTGTATATAAACTACTTTCTTGTGGATGAAAACGATACGACCACTGCTGCATTTCCATCTTATGGCAATCAAAATCTCGGCCAAACAAAAGTAAATCTGCTCCTACCTCTGCCGCATGCGATGACAGACTGTGCGGTACAGGAATTTGAGCACAAATTACAGGCTTTCCAGCACGCATAATGCCTGCTTTTTCAAATGCCACTTTTTCTACTGTATCACCAAGAAATGCCTCATGATCCAAATCAACACTGGTAATCACTGCCACATCGGCATCAAATATATTGACAGCATCCAGCCGCCCGCCCAGCCCTACTTCCAGTATCATTACGTCTACCTGCTGACGTATAAATACATCTACGGCAGCCAGCGTATTAAACTCAAAATAGGTTAACGGTATCTCAGCCCGTGCTGTCTGTATATGTTCAAACGCACTGACAATCAAATCATCAGCAACAGCTTCACCATTAATCGCAATACGTTCATTAAAACGTAACAAATGCGGACTGGTTAAGGTACCAACCCGATAACCGGCTTCATGATAAATCTGTGTCAGATAGGCACATACCGAACCCTTACCATTGGTTCCGCCAACAACAATCAGCGGACATACCGGCTTTAAACCCATCCGGTCACGAACAGCACCTACTCTGGCCAGCCCCATTTCAATTTCGCCGCCGACCACACCATTTTCCAGATGTTGCAGCCATGAAGACAAACCAGTTGCATGAAATTTTTCTGCCATTATTCTAATTCTTATCCTTCAGCCTGAGCCTGCGGATTACCTTATTCAAGATTGATTGCCTCAAAACCGATTGTGTATTGTTTGGCTGACACCAGCGTACCCATACTTGTAATCTTCGCCATGCCTGCGCATCGGTCATATCCGGTAGCAAAAGCTGGTATACGCAGCCGCGCGAAGTTTGCCAGTGTAAAGCCATCATATTTGCTCTGATAACAATACCACTGCAACACAGTTTAGCCGGTACAGCAGCTTTGCCCTGTGTAAATAGCAGTGAAGCCTGCCCCTGTGGACTGATTTCAATTTTTCTGACTCTGCTTTGCCGTAAGCCATAACCTGCCCGTAATGCAGATAATAACCATGCCAGCAGCCATACCAGACACAGCCAGCCTGTGCTGTAGAACACAATAGCCACTAGTGTCAGTACATGCATAATCACCGCCAGATATAAAGCACATCGGGATGGCTTCAGCCGCACAACACACGCCATCATCAGATACTAAACCTGTTCTTCACCATATACCGGAGATATATGTATATCTGTATCTACCAGATCCAGTACCATATCATGCACTTCTACTGTAAAAAAATTCCAGAACTGATCAATATCCAATACCGGCCACAGCTTACGCTCAACTTCCCATGCAGACAGCTCTGCCTCAAAAATCAGATTAAAACGTTCACCAATATAACCAATGACCTGTTCCGGGGTTTCAAATTCCGGTACCAGCAATGTAGTACAATTACTCTGGAGCTGTGACAAAGTTAACTCAGGCAAATCATCACTGGTACTTTTCAGCCAGTCGAGAAAAGCCTGAGCAGGTTTCAGCACAACAGCACTGCGATCAACAAAATACATGCCCTATCCTTACTAATATTACTGAATAACCATATTGTACTGTAAACATTCAACGATAGCGTATATTTACCGCCCCGCAATTTTTAATTACCGTACAATCAGCTTATAGTGTCTACAGAGTTAACTGCCATGCCTCACACCATTCATCTAGCCCGGTTTCAGCAAATCCTTACGCCTGATGAAATCCTCACTGACAATCAGCTTATCGAACCGTTTTGTACCGACCAGCGTGGCCGTTATCATGGACAGGCTTTTGCAGTATTACAACCGCATACTGTCAGCGCTGTACAGGAAATTATGCGCTATTGCCATCAGCAGCATATTCCTGTTACTCCACAAGGTGGAAATACAGGCTTGTGCGGCGGTGCTACACCGCATGCTTCTGTTGCCGGTAAAGGAATTATCCTTTCGTTAAGTAAACTTAACCGCATGCGCAAACTCAATCTGGCTGACAACACCATTACCGTAGAAGCCGGCATGATACTCGCTGAAGTACAGAAAATCGCTCAAACTGCCAATCGCTATTTTCCCCTGAGTCTGGCCAGTGAAGGCTCCTGTCAGATAGGCGGAAATATTGCCTGTAATGCCGGCGGTCTGAATGTAGTGCGTTATGGCACAATGCGTGATCTGGTACTGGGTCTGGAATATGTCCTGTCTGATGGCGAACTGGTCAGTCACCTGTATCCACTGCATAAAAACACCAGTGGCTATGAAATGCGTCAGCAAATCATTGGCAGTGAAGGCACACTGGCGATTATTACCGCTGCCACACTAAAACTGTTTGCTCCGCCGCAAAGTGTCTTAACAGCATGGATTGGCGTAGACAATATTCACTCTGCCACCAGTCTGTTAGCCGCACTGAAAAATCACTTTGCCGAGCGCCTGTCCAGCTTTGAACTGATCAGTCAGGCGGCTCTGAGTTTGTCAGCCAGCTATAGACAGTTACGCGAACCAACTCATGCGAGCTGGCATATTCTGGTAGAACTGAGCGATAGCCTGCCGGCACAAAATTTAACCGACCCCTTAATCAGCGTACTGGAACAGGGCAACTGGCTTAATACAGTTATTGCTCAGTCTGAAACAGAACGTCAGCATTTATGGAGTTTGCGTGAAAACATATCTGCGGCACAACGCAGTCTCGGAGCCAGTATTAAGCATGATATTGTCGTTCCGATTGAACATGTTGCTGACTTTGTCGAAAACTGCCAGCAACAACTGATTAAAACTTTTCCGCAAACCAAAACCATTTTATTCGGCCATCTCGGTGATGGCAGTCTGCATTACAACGTTTTTATTGTTGATATAATGAATAATGATGTTTATCAATATGAAGAAAACATCAATAAAGTCGTATATGAACAGGTATTAAACTACCATGGCAGTATAGCTGCCGAACATGGCATTGGTCAGTTAAAAAATCAGTGGCTGCCACGTGTTCGCAGTAATGCAGAAATCAAATGGATGCAGGCACAAAAGCATAACCTCGACCCCGAAGGTATCCTGAATCCCGGAAAAGTTTTACCTGTGCATACGTGATATAGTAAGCATTTTTAAATCAACTATGAATATGAGTGAAGTTACTCTGTATACCGACGGTGCCTGCAAAGGCAATCCCGGCGTGGGTGGCTGGGGGGCATTTTTACAATCCGGCAGCCACAGTAAAGAGCTTTTCGGCGGAGAGGCTAATACCACCAATAACCGCATGGAGCTCACAGCTGTAATTCAAGGACTTGCAGCATTAAAACGCCCGTGTATTGTTAACATCTACACAGATTCACAATATGTTAAAAACGGCATGCAGGAATGGATTCATAACTGGAAAGCACGCGGCTGGAAAACTGCCTCAAAACAGCCGGTAAAAAATGCTGAATTGTGGCAGGCACTGGACAGCGAAGTAAGTAAGCATCAGGTGCACTGGCACTGGGTTAAAGGTCATGCCGGACATCCGGGAAATGAAAAGGCTGATGAACTGGCTAATCGCGGCGTAGAACTGGTTAAATAAAGCTTTAATTTTGTATAAATTATTATCACCTACCCACTTCTCAGCTACCATAATAGTGCTATCATGCCTAGAAGCATACTGTTTGATAAGTTTTGGTATCGGCTTAGAGGAATTTAAAACTCAGCCTAAGCCGGCAGATGTGGGCTCGAAGAAATTTTCTGGAAAAACAGATTAATTTAATTAAACCTTTTTTTTATTTCATGCTAAAATATTCCAATATTATTGAAAAAACAATAGCACAACTGCAATGATTATTTATAATTAATCTATAAATACATGTATAAAATACCTAATTTTTCACCTAAAATATAACTCAGTATCTAGTTGAATTTTTTAAAATAAATCAAATTTCCATTTAAAATAATATATTAATTGAATTAAAAATATATTCAGTGTACCTGTATTTAATACAGTTTTAATCTCATTTGAGAAATATAATGGTGTGTGCATGATTAATTTTAATTTACAATCATATTATAAGAACATAGGCGGACTTATTTTTGAATTCGCCATACCCCCTAATAAAAAAGCCGTCTACAGTACTACATCTAAATACCTGACAGATGGTGCGTTCAGCTTTATTGAGGGCATTATATACCAGTATGTTCCTAAATACGGTGAATATGGGCATTGGGGAATCACCGAAGTTAATACAGAACAATGGCTACTTATAAAACCGGCACTATTAAGGCTTAAGACCAGGGTTGATCAAGCCCAGAATTTAAAAGAACTTAAAAGTGATTTATTTGATTTTCGTTTTGTCTGTATGCTAGAAGACGATTATTTAAAAGAAACGGCTCACAAGTTTTCCAAATCCAAACCTTTGCTTTCTCAGATGATTATTGATTTTATAGCCTGGATTGATGTAAATATACAAAAGTGTGGTTCATTCTATATTATGGGCATATAACTTTCTCACTTACTAAATCTATAAAGTTTATCAATTAAACTTGTAGCATTAATTTTTTATCCTATCTTTGGCAAGGTTTGTTTATCTTTTTGGAATATATGATATTCTAAGATGATTTACATTCCCGCTATTTATTCCGTCATGATGATAGCCTGCTTTATTGATCTATGCTTAGGACAGGATTTAACCAGACTAATTACTTAACATATGAAATTAAAATGATGACGTAACAAAAATAAATAACCTATTGATTTATTAATTGCTACCTTCATGCTGCTGTTTATATTATTTACAATTGAAATCCGTTGCTTTGATTAAACTGCTTAACTTTTTGCTGTTTTATGTACATAAACCTAATATCCGCCGTTTAACGCAGCGGTTAAAACATAAAACTATCATTATAACAGGCGCCAGTTATGGCATTGGTGAGTCGCTTTGTTATCTTTTGGCCGATATTGATTGCAACTTAATATTGGTTGCGCGCACAGTTGATAAACTGCGCGAATTAAAGCAACGGCTTACTATGAGCAAAGCTAAAATTGACATTTATGCAGCTGATTTGCGTGATCAGGAACAAATTGATGGATTCATAAAATATATACAAAATTTACCTGTTGACATATTTATTAATAATGCCGGTAAATCGATTTGTCGCCCGGTCATGCAATCCTTAGACCGCCCGCATGATTTTGAACGAACCATAAAATTAAACTACCTGACTCCGGTACAATTATGCCTTGCACTTATCCCCAAATTACAGCAAAGTAAAGGACATATCATTAACGTTTCGGCTGTCAATGTGTTGTTTGCGCCAACGGTGAATTGGTCAGCATATCAAGCCTCAAAAACGGCATTCGATCAATGGCTGCGTTCAGCAATGCCTGAATTACAAAACCGGCAAATCAAAGTATCGACAGCATATTTACCTTTAGTAAAAACAAGGATGATCGAGCCGACCAAAGCTTATCAGAACTTACCTGCATTACAGCCAAAGCAAGCTGCTACAATTATAAGTTATTTATTACAAACACAAAAACGCCAATATAAACCATGGTGGGCGATGATAGTGCAATTGGCCGGCGTCCTGTTTAATGGCATCTGGTTTAAATTAAATTGTTATTACATTAAGAGAAAATGATGATAAAAACAATCAAAGCGCTATACACCATTAAACTTTTGACTTTTAAAGGAATTTTTTATTTATTAATGAGTTTTCGTTCGGTTGGAATGAATTTAATGGCGTTGCTCTATGTACGTCAGAAGCTGAGCCCAGACCAAATCGCCATTAACGAAAATGACAATTGTATAAATTATCGTACACTTTATACGCAGTCACAGCATTTAGCCAAAAAATTAGCGGCGCATTGTGACATAAAACCGCATCAAAAAATAGCCATAATGGCAAGTAATCATACTATTATGATTCAAACTCTCTTTGCTATTGCCCGGCTAGGTGCAGATATTTACTTACTTAATACAGAACTATCAGCCCAGCAATTACAAAATATACAAGATGCAGTAAAATTTAATTGGATCATACATGATCCTCAAATTCCTATCTTAATTGATGTCAAATCATTACCAACAGATCATCCGGAGCAAATTTCCATTTACTCGCTCTTAAAGGATAAGATGCCCCCCTATTCCGGCAATCTTAAAGTTACCCATTTTAATAAACTTACTGTGTTAACCAGTGGTACAACAGGACGTTTTAAAATGGCAGGACGCAATAGTAAAGCACAAAATTTTATCAGTCCTTTTTATCAATTGTTGATGAAATTAAACCTGAGCAAATATAACAGAATCTATATAGCAACACCGATTTACCATGGTTTTGGTATTGCGACATTGTGTATGTCAGTACTATTAGGTGCCACTATATTTATCAATAAACGCTTTGATGCCGCCAAAGTTTGTCAACTTATTAACAAACATAACATTGAAGTTATCACCCTCGTTCCCTTAATGCTCAGTCGAATGATGAATTATTCTGTAACGCAGTTACGTAGTTTAAGATGCATCATCACCGGCGGCGCACCAATTGCTGTCACGCTGGTTCAACGAACAATTAATCAACTTGGTAAAGTGTTATTTAACTTATATGGCACATCGGAAGCTGGAATATGCCTGATTGCAACGCCGGATGATTTGATCACTCACCCATCAACTCTAGGTAAGCCTGTTAAAGGATTATCAGCCAAATTAATGAACAATGGCAAAGAGGATGCGATAAAAGGTGAACTCTATATCAAATGTGCGTGGTCCACTCAGGGCAAAAACTGGACAGCTACTGGTGATATAGTTCAAAAAGATAGTACAAATAATTATTATCTAAATGGCCGGGCTGATGACATGATAGTTTCAGGTGGTGAAAATGTTTACCCATTCGAACTCGAACAATGCTTAGTTAACCATCCTGACATTAACGACTTAGCCGTTATTAGTGTTAATGATGAGGAATTCGGACAGAGATTAGTGGCATTTGTGGTATTAGCAGCGCATACTGAACAAACCGAAGATACTTTAATAGACTGGTTAAAACCACAAATTGCACGTTACCAGATGCCAAAAAAAATATATATCATTGATGAATTGCCCATGACTCATATTGGCAAAGTTGACAGAAAACAACTTATCAATCGATATTATGAATTATCTAAGATCTGAGTTAGCGAAAACACCAGTATTGATAAGCATAATAATATTTTTTAAAATTTTTATTTTTCGAAAGCATTATCATTGCTTGTTACCCGCTCAACTAATCCTTTTATCGTATTTATAAAAGGATTTTTCTCCGATTTATAATACATAATATAATCAATATCTGGTAATGCCGGAAGTTTCAGGATATCGGTGTAATCAATAAATTTCTTAGACATTGACGATCTGTTCAGACAGCCTATACCTAATTGGGCCTCAATAGCAGACTGCATACCAATAACACTGGAAGCATAATGAGATAAATTATAAGATATTTTATTATTTTCTAATTTATCTATAGCTAATTTTTGTAATAAGCAGCCTTTTGGCAAAGTTATAATTGGCAGCGGATCAGATCCGGTTATACTAAGATCTTTCGAGCCAGCCCAGCAGAGCGGTTCATGCCCTACAACCATAAAATTATCATTATCGGGTAATCGCTGCCCGTTTAAATGAATAAATAAAGCGATATCATATTGTTCCAGAGTATGTTCAAGAAGCATTTTTGAACTGCTCTGAATTGAGACATTAAATTGAATATTCTGACATTGGTCACGTAGCCCTCTTAATACAGATGCTATCGTGGCAGGCATAAAATAATCTGTAATTGAAAGTGTCAGCTCATATACCGAATCATGGTTTCTAATATCATTTATGATATTATCATTTAAAGATAATATCTTTTTTGCATGCTTATACATTTTTTCACCAATAGCTGTCGGTTTCGCGCCGTATCTGCCACGATGTAGCAGTTGTGCATCGCAAAATACCTCAAGCTTTTGGATTTGCTCACTGATAGCCGATTGAGATTTAAATAAAATATTCGAAGCTTTTGTGTAGCTGCCCATTTCTATAATGACAACAAATGTGTGAAGAATTTCTAAATCAAGTTTTTCCATAGTGTAATCAGTCTTCATCGGTTAGTGTCATTAGATTTCTTCAATATATCGGATTTTCCGTTATAAATAAATCAAAAAATCCTGTTTTACAGATATAAAAAATTCTAGCTATTATTTTCTGGAAAAACAGGAGTTCATCAATGTCTTTAAATTCAAACAAATTGCCGGATAAAAATAAAAATTTTTTTTCTGATAACCATAAATGGAAAGTTTTATTTACAGGTGCATTCGCTAATACATGCTTTACCTTTGTTATCGGCGGTGTACCTGCAGCCTCCATTATTCTACGTAATGATTACCATATCCCAACATCTGTATTAGGGCTTTTAATGGGAATTGTAGGTTTTGGAATTGCTGTAAGTGAATTACCCTGGGGAATTGCCACCGATCGCTTCGGAGATCGGCCGATATTAATTGCAGGATTGTCTACGACTGCCATAGCTCTTTTCATCCTTGCTTATTTTGCAAGAATATCATCACATACTTCAATAAGTATCATTTTATGTGCCGGTTTACTAGTCGTCGGTCTTTTTGGGAGCAGTGTAAATGGTTCCAGTGGCAAAGCGATCATACAATGGTTTAAACCACAGCAACGCGGCTTAGCAATGAGTGTAAGGCAGGCAGCTGTACCACTTGGTTATGCATTAGGAGCATTATTCTACCCTTATATATCAATTCATTATGGATTCTCGACCACACTATTTATATCGGCATTTATTTGTATTCTGGCTGCATTATTCAGCTATCTATGGATTATTGATCCGGATAGTAAGAGTGAACACAAAACACCGGATATAACACAATCACTCAAAAATAAATCAACTCAGCCAATGAAATCATTGAGAGTGTGGCGCATTGTATTAGCTGTGGGTATTCTATGTGCGCCACAGTTTGCATTGATGACATTTTCAATGCTTTTCTTGCACGATTTTGCCGGATTAAGTATTGGATATATCAGTATCCTACTATTTTTCATACAAATCAGTTCAATACCAACACGTATCGGTAGTGGCTTTTATACAGATAAAAAGGGAAATAGAAAATTTTTTCTGAAAGCGGTTACAGCCCTGTCATTCATCTTATTCGCAGCCCTTACCGTATTTACTTATTTTTCATATAAATTCAATATACATCATTTTGCCTACTTTGTTAGTTTCATTATTCTTATATCTGGTATATCAATTTCTTCCTGGCATGGAATCGGATATACCGAACTGGCTACCGTTGCCGGACAAAAGAGTGTTGCAACCGTATTAGCAATGGTTAATACAGTAGTATATTTCATTCTGTTTGCAACTCCAGCCATAATTCCATGGCTATTACATCAATTCTCCTGGGTTGGCGTTTGGGCAGTCATGGCTGTTATTTGCGCAATAAGCTATTTCTTATTTGAGAATTCATCATCTGAAAAATAATTTTTTATTCATAGGTAGGAATGTACCAACCTGCTTTACTCTGCATAAAACAGACTGAATTTTTGGTTGGTGATTTTACCGATAAATTTAATTTATCAAATTTTGAATTGATTTATGAAGATTATTTTGAAAATAGCTAAACAGTTTTTAAGATTTGAAATTTCATTTTTCACTTCATGATAATCAATCATTTTATGATATGAGCTGAAATATTGATAAAAGTTTAATTTAACAATATTTTAGCCATATAACATTCTTATTGACTAAGATTTATTGAAAAAATCAAATCGAAATAAAGATATTTTCCACAGACGTAAAAAACTAATAGCTACATTAAAAGGTATAAAGCTTATAAATCTGCTTTAAACTAAAGCATAGTTAATACATAGAAAAATTAATAATAAGCAATTACTAACAAAAGAGGTGTGGCTAATACTGTACTTTTACACAATATCATCATCAACACATTTAACAGCAAAAGAATGGTTACTTTGTCTGATATGTGGGAGATAAAATCTGAAGCATCTGGCCATTATTATAGTTAAACCATTCAATATAAAAATAGTGAGCATAACACCAGTTATGCTCACTATTAGCTATATGTTGACTAGTTAGCCAGACACGACTATTACATCATGCCGCCCATGCCACCCATACCGCCCATGCCACCCATATCAGGAGCAGCAGGTTTATCTTCCGGTAATTCGGTAATCATGCAATCAGTAGTCAGCATCAGACCAGCGATAGAAGCAGCATGCTGCAAAGCAGTGCGGGTAACTTTAGCCGGATCCAGTACACCCATTTCCAGCATATCACCATACTCACCGGTACCAGCGTTATAGCCATAGTTACCAGAACCATTCAACACATTGTTGACTACAACGCTTGGTTCATCACCAGCATTGGCAACAATCTGGCGTAATGGTGCTTCAACTGCTTTCAGTACGATTTTCACCCCGGCTTCCTGATCGGCATTAGCACCTTTCAGGTCTTTAATCGCAGCACGGGCACGCAGCAGGGCAACACCACCACCGGCTACCACACCTTCTTCTACCGCAGCACGGGTAGCATGCAGGGCGTCATCCACGCGATCTTTTTTCTCTTTCATTTCAACTTCAGTAGCAGCACCAACTTTAATTACTGCCACACCGCCGGCCAATTTAGCCACGCGTTCCTGCAATTTTTCTTTATCGTAGTCGCTGGTAGCCACTTCGATCTGTTTGCGGATTTCAGCAACACGTGCTTCAACAGCAGCCTTGTCACCCAGTCCATCAATCACAGTAGTATTTTCTTTACCAACTTCTACACGTTTAGCCTGACCTAAATCTTCCAGAGTGGCTTTTTCCAGAGACAGACCAACTTCTTCAGCAATAACAGTACCACCGGTCAGGATAGCAATATCCTGCAACATGGCTTTACGACGGTCACCAAAGCCCGGAGCTTTAACAGCAACAGTTTTCAGGATACCGCGAATGTTGTTTACTACCAGAGTAGCCAGAGCTTCACCTTCAACATCCTCAGCAATAATCAGCAACGGACGGCTGGTTTTTGCCACTTGTTCCAGAACAGGCAGCAAATCGCGGATGTTAGAGATTTTTTTATCAAACAACAAAATATACGGGCTGTCCAGACCGGCAATCTGTTTTTCTACATCAGTAACAAAGTAAGGAGACAGGTAGCCACGGTCAAACTGCATACCTTTAACAACTTCTACTTCATTTTCCAGTGATTTGCCGTCTTCAACAGTGATCACGCCTTCTTTACCCACTTCATTCATGGCTTTGGCAATGATTTCACCGATAGATTCATCTGCATTAGCAGAAATAGAAGCAACCTGAGAAATTTCTTTAGACTTTTCCGGAACCGGTTTAGAAATATTTTTCAGTTCGGCAATAACAGCTTCAACAGCTTTATCGATACCGCGTTTCAAATCCATCGGATTCATACCGGCAGTAACGTATTTCATGCCTTCAGTAACAATAGCCTGAGCCAGAACAGTTGCCGTAGTGGTACCGTCACCAGCCACGTCATTGGTTTTAGAAGCAACTTCTTTAACCAGCTGTGCGCCCATATTTTCGAATTTGTCTTTCAATTCTACTTCTTTAGCAACAGACACACCGTCTTTAGTGATGTGTGGTCCGCCAAAGGCACGATCCAGCAGCACGTTACGACCTTTAGGGCCTAAAGTTACTTTTACTGCTTCAGCCAATACATTGACACCAGCAACCATTTTCTGACGGGCTTCGTCAGAGAATTTCACGTCTTTTGCTGCCATTTGCAACTCCTAATCTTTAATAATTAATTACGCAATAAAATTAAATTTCTGGATAAATAATTTATTCAACGATACCGAAAATATCTTCTTCGCGCATTACCAGCAACTCTTCACCGTCTACTTTAACAGTCTGGCCGCTGTATTTTCCGAAAATTACTTTATCGCCAACTTTAACATCCAGTTTCTGACGGTCACCGTTTTTCAGCAGTTTGCCATTACCTACGGCAATTATTTCACCCATATCAGGTTTTTCAGCAGCAGAACCGGGTAACACAATACCAGAAGCAGTTTTTTCTTCAGCTTCCAGACGTTTTACGACAACGCGGTCATTCAAAGGACGAATAGTCATATTATCTTCTCCACATCTTTAGTGCCCGAGGCACAGCAAAGTTGGTTAATACAAACCCGCATTTTCAGCGGGGCGTAAATATAAATTTATTCGTTACTTAAAGTAGGGCTGGCTCGCCGCAATTCAAGAGTAAGTGAAATAATTTTTTTCCTTACTCTTACAAATACTTAGCAAATTTGACAAATTATCTTAGTCATTACAGACAGATAGCTGCAATTACAAGCAAATCTCCTGCATCCCAGTTCGACCCGATAAATTAATTTGAGACAGAGCAAATATATTACCTCAGCCCGCCGGACAGATTCCGGACACAGGTAACACATCAAGAAAAAAGATAGTTTATCTGCTAATTACAGATAAACTGTTTTTTGCATAATATTAAGTATATATACCAGATTAAAATATAAGCAGTGAAATGCCAAATAATGCTGATTAACTTAATTACCAGAATTATTTTACCAAATTCTGAAAATCAGAATTTCAATTTACAGAGGGACTTATTTTCTTTCAAATCTGGTATCAATCTGGGCTGATAACGTTTCGCGGGCACGTGCAATACGTGAACGCACTGTACCTACCGGACAGCCTAATTCCTGAGCGATTTCTTCATAGGTCAGACCATTTATCTCTGATAAAATAATCGGCTGACGCAGATTGGCCGGCAATTGATTAATTGCTTCATCAACAGCATCAATCAGCTCACGATTAAGTAATAAATCCTCCGGAGTCTGATAATCTGACAAATGTTCCAGTACATCAGTTTCATCTCCGTCCTCATCCATAATCTCAGTAATCATTTGCGGTTCACGTCCGTAAACAGCTGCCATAGACTTAGCCGTATTCATACCGATACAGCAAAGCCACGTATAAAACTGACTTCCGGCACGAAATTGCGGCATAGCTTTATAAGCTTTAAGAAATGTTTCCTGTACCACATCCAGCGTTGTTTGCTCATCATGAGTAAAACGACGCAGAAAGTGTTTTAAACGACGCTGATACTTTCTGACCAGCAAACTAAAAATCTGAGCATCACCCTGCTGAGCCCTTCGCACCAACATCTGCTCTTCCACCTGCCGGGTAGAATCATCATGCATTTTGTTATCCTCTAGTCATTATTGTTGTTGCATCAATCAGCAGCTGAATCTGCGATAAATCTAGTATCTGCCTTAAAGTTTTACAGCCTTAGAGGCAAGTCCTCCATAATTGGCATCCATCCGTCAGTTATACCTCTGTCAATACTAACAGCAACATTAATAACAGCGATACACTGATTGTCTGAGTCACATAAAACCGGCCAGACAGCACGCATAAAAGGAGGGATCTTCCTTTCTTGTAATAATTTTCTAACTTTTTTTCTCCCTCCTCTCAGAACAATAGTATCTTCATTATCTGCCTGACGCACTCTCCACGCAGCATCAGTTTCCGCCAAACCAAAAGGATGCCGGTTCCATTGCAGATAACGGGCAGTAACCAGTTTCTGACTGGACACCGGTAACAATCCATACCAGTGCCACTGCCCGCTTACATCATACTTATCAATCCATAATCTGGAATCATAATAGACCACACGCGCATGCGGTAAAGCCCATTGTGCTCCATTTTTGCTTTCCATCAACTGTCGTGCAAATTCTGTTAGAGCCGCAGACGTAGACATTCCCAAACAATGCTTTTGCGCAAATAAACGCAATTGCTGCCGACGGCGTGATTCACTTAAATTACGCCATAACGGTATTTGAAATCCTTTTTGCTGCGCATGCAGCATAGTCCAGTCAGCTTCAGCTATTTCATTTAATAAGGACAGTTCATCCTGTAAACGTTCTACAGCCGCTTCTATCTGGCTATCCAGATGTGGCAGATGTTTGCGCCAGTATGGCAAACCGTCCAGACGCAGCCAGTTGCGTAAATAGGCACAATTACTATTACTGTCATCTTCAATATGTCCAAGTCCTGCGGCATCTGCATATGCCTTGAGCTGTTGCCGGGAAAAATGCAATAGCGGACGCCAGATAACAGTATGTTCAGTTAATGAACGTATCGCCGGCATAGCTGAAAGCGAACGTAAACCGCCACCGCGCAGAGCCCCCAAAAAAAAAGTTTCAATTTGATCATCTCTGTGATGCGCCAATACTACCGCATCAGCCTCACTATCAGCATAAACCTGATAACGTGCTTTACGCGCAGCGGCTTCCAATCCCTCTCCGGCCGCACGCACATCTACCCTGACCAGTTGCAGCGGAACTGACCACAATGCGCATAATTGCTCACAAAATGCAGCCCACTCATCCGCATATCTGCTCAAACCATGATGCACATGAATTGCAGATATCTGTATCGGCAGGCTATCACGCAACTGAGTCAGCGCATGTAACAATACCACTGAATCCAACCCACCGCTGAGACCCACTGCCAAAATACAACGGTCAGCCATAGAGGCTGACCATTGTTGTGCAATACTCTCACATAATTTACTTACCGCTGAACTGACCATAGCTCATCAGACGATCAAAACGCCGGCTTAGCAATGTCGACAACTGTTTGCCTTTAGCATCTTGCAGCTGACGGGTTAGCACCGATTTTACCCGTTGCATAATTTCCGGATAATTACGATGTGCTCCTCCCAGAGGTTCCTCAATCACAGTATCAATTAATTTCAAATCATGCAGGCGTTTGGCAGTAATCCCCAGAGCCTGAGCAGCTTCCGGAGCTTTTTCAGCGGTTTTCCATAGAATAGATGCACAACCTTCAGGTGAAATCACTGAATAAGTCGAAAATTGCAGCATATTGATGTAATCACCTACAGCGATTGCCAGAGCCCCGCCGGAACCGCCTTCACCAATCACTGTACAGATAACCGGTACACGCAGCCGTGCCAGCTCGTATAAATTACGGCCGATGGCTTCAGACTGTCCTCTTTCTTCCGCTCCGATGCCCGGATAAGCTCCCGGTGTATCAATAAAGGTTAGCAAAGGAATTTGAAATTTTTCTGCCAGCTTCATCAGACGCAGAGCTTTACGGTATCCTTCGGGCTTAGGCATACCAAAATTACGGCGAATTTTTTCCTTGGTATCACGGCCTTTCTGATGACCAATAACCATTACGCTTTCACCATTAAAGCGTGCCAAACCGCCAACAATGGCAGCATCGTCTGCAAACGCACGATCCCCGTGCAATTCTTCAAAATCTGTGCACAGAGCATCAATATAATCTAAGGTATACGGACGCTGTGCGTGACGGGATACCTGCGAAATTTGCACCGGCGTCAGTTTGGCAAAAAGATTTTTGGTTAAATCGTCGCTTTTCTTTTTCAGGCGCGCGATTTCTTCGGATATATCCACAGCCGATTCATCCTGTACAAAGCGCAATTCATCAATTTTCTGTACCAGTTCAGCTATAGGTTGTTCAAAATCCAAAAAAATCTGTTTCATTGTTAAAATATCCGCAAAAACATGTATCAGCTATGATACGCGAAGAAATGAAGCTATGCAGCCCTTATTAATAAAAACCTGATAGCACAATTATAGATTATAATAATAACAATATGATTTATAAAATATAATTATAAAAAAACATCTCTACAGCCACCTGCGCATCCGAATTACACTTTAGCGTTTTCTATCAATTTAAGCTGATATAGCAACAACTTAAACCACACGCCTCAGCAGCAATGCTAATTAAATAAACATCCAATAACAAGCAGATCCGAAACACTATATACGCAACAAATATGCATTAACAGCTTGCCAAGACTAGGAATTACCCACTAAAATTAGCGATTTTCTGTTATCTTGGCAGAATAAAATTACTTCGATTTTTTCACTAAGGAATACACTATGGTAGTTATCCGTTTGGCTCGCGGTGGTTCTAAACACCGTCCTTTCTATAACATTGTCGTAGCAGACTCACACAACCGCCGTGACGGCCGCTTTATCGAACGCGTTGGTTTTTATAATCCTGTTGCCAACGAGAAACAGGAACGCGTACGTCTGAGCGCAGACCGTCTGAACCACTGGATTGGTCAGGGCGCGCAATTAAGCGAAGCTGTTGCCAAGCTGGTTAAAGAACAAAAGGCTGCGGCCTGATTTAGCAGTAAAGCAAATGAATAGTACACAGCCACAATGGGTAGCAATGGGCTATATAAAAGGTGTGTTCGGAGTAAAAGGCTGGGTGAAAGTCCATTCTGATACTGAATATACTGATAGCCTGCTCGACTATCCGCAATGGCAGCTGAGTAAAGATGGCCAGATTAAAACTGTAAGCATAGCCGAAAGCAAAATCAGCGGCGATGAGTTACAGGTAAGATTTGACGGCATAACCGATCGTGACAGCGCAGCATTACTGCGCGGCTTTACCATCGAAATAGACCGCGCCAGCTTTGCCGAAACCGATGACAATGAGTATTACTGGACAGACCTGATCGGAATGCAGGTACATAACCGTACACAGGAAAATCTGGGTACTGTCAGTTCATTAATGCAAACCGGTGCGCATGACGTACTGGTAGTAGATGGTGCTTTTGGCCGTAAACTGATTCCTTTTGTCTCACAGTACATTGATGAAGTTAACTTGCCTCAACAGCAAATTGTTGTTGACTGGGGCAGTGATTACTGATGCACATTCAGGCCATTACTCTGTTTCCGGAAATGTTTACAGCCCTTACCGGCAGTGGCGTAACCGGTCGTGCATTACAAAAAGGTATATGGGAATTTGCTACCATTAATCCGCGCCAGTTCGCTGATAACCCGTTGGGTTATATTGATGACCGGCCGTTTGGTGGTGGTCCGGGAATGATTATGATGGCTCCGCCCTTACAGGCAGCCATTGATACAGCCAGACAGACTTGTCCCGAAGGACGGCTGATTTATATGAGTCCGCAGGGCAAGCCACTGAATCATGCACAGACAGCAAATCTGGCCAGAGAAAAAGCTTTGATTGTACTGTGCGGCCGCTATGAAGGTATTGATGAACGCATCCTGACCAGCAACGAAGTAACCGAAATCAGTATTGGTGATTTTGTGGTTTCCGGCGGTGAATTGCCGGCAATGATATTAATGGATGCAGTAATCCGTTTGTTACCCGGCACACTTGGCGATACACGCTCAGCAGTAGAAGATTCTTTTGCCAATGGTTTACTTGATTGCCCACACTACACCCGTCCTGTAGAATTTCGTCAGCAGACAGTTCCCGACGTTCTACGTAGCGGTAATCATGCTTTAATCGCACAGTGGCGATTAACTCAGGCGCTCAGGCGCACACTGACACGCCGTCCAGATTTACTGGTCGATCGTGAATTAACCCCAGAGGAATCCAGACTCTTGCAGACGATCAGACAAGAGGAACGGGATATCCCATTATAATAGGAAGCTTAATATGAACTTAATTCAACAATTAGAGCAAGAAGAAATCGCTCGCCTGAATAAAGAAATTCCGGCTTTTGCACCAGGTGATACCGTGGTTGTTTCTGTACGTGTTACTGAAGGTAGCCGTACCCGTTTACAGGCCTATGAAGGTATTGTAATCGCCCGTCGTAACCGTGGTCTGAACAGTAACTTCATCGTTCGTAAAATTTCCAGCGGTGAAGGTGTAGAACGTACATTCCAGTTATATTCTCCAGCCGTTGAAAAAATCGAAGTTAAACGTCGTGGTGATGTACGTCGCGCCAAACTGTACTACCTGCGTGGCTTAACCGGTAAAGCTGCCCGCATCCGTGAAAAACTGCCGGCTCGTAAAGCCTAAGCAGTATTTACAATTACTATTAGCTGCCTGTGGCAGAGCTAATACTCAGGCCGAATCATCAGATTCGGCCTTTTTCTTTATGTTTTCGGTCAAACTGGTAAAACAGAAAATGTCAGAGCTTTTAAATAGCATAAAATAATCAATAAATATTTATTGAAATAGTGTTATATAAAAAATACTGAATAGATAATTGAATTTTTAAAAATTAATTTCTCTGACAGAAATAATCCAAATCTGTGAATGCTAGCCACGCCTATCCTCTGCTCACAAACTCTAATAATTTACACACCGGCAAAAGGTGAAAAATGTTAAAATTATCCGGTTTTTGGTTTACTCCATCCTAATTTAACTTGCTTTGTCTTACCCAAAGGAAACACACCAAATGAGCCAGTCCCTGAGTTATCGTGATGCCGGTGTTGATATTAATGCTGGTGATTCTTTGGTTGAAAGAATTAAACCATTTGCTAAGCGTACCATGCGGCCTGAAGTATTAGGTGATTTGGGCGGATTTGGTGCTCTGGTTGAAATCAGCCAGAAATATCGCCACCCGGTACTGGTTTCTGGTACCGATGGTGTAGGTACCAAACTGAAACTGGCCTTTGAATGGGATCAGCACGACACCGTAGGCATTGATCTGGTAGCTATGAGTGTCAATGATATTCTGGTACAAGGGGCAGAACCATTATTCTTTCTGGATTATTTTGCCTGCGGCAAACTAGATGTTGAACGTGCCGCTGCTGTTATTAAAGGCATTGCAGCCGGTTGCGAACAGTCCGGGTGTGCACTGATTGGTGGTGAAACTGCAGAAATGCCGGGCATGTACCCCGATGGCGAATATGATCTGGCCGGCTTTGCAGTTGGCGTTGTAGAAAAAGAACAGGTAATTAACGGACGCAGCATTGTTGCAGGTGATGTTGTATTAGGTCTGGCTTCAAACGGTATTCACTCCAATGGCTACTCACTGGTTCGTAAAATTATCGAACGTGCCCAGCCTGAGCTTGACGCTGAATTTAATCAAGGTAAAACATTGCGCCAGGCAATCATTGCCCCGACCAGGCTTTATGTAAAACCTATTCTGGCGGCACTAAAGCAATTTACCATCAAAGGTATGGCTCATATTACCGGTGGCGGTATCAGTGAAAATGTACCCCGCATTCTTCCTGAAAACACCGTGGCCGCCATTGATTCTCAATCATGGCCATTACCCAAACTTTTTCAATGGCTGCAACAAGCTGGAAATGTAGAAATTCAGGAAATGTACCGCACTTTTAATTGCGGTATTGGTATGGTTTTGGTGGTGAGTGCAGAAGATGCAGATGCGATACAGAAATTTTTACAGCAACAAGGCGAAACTGTTTATCAGATAGGTCGTATTCGTTCTCGTCAAGGGGACGAACATCAAACCCAGATAAATTAAAGGATAATTTTAATAACTGATTTAAATTTATAAATTTTCAGGTTAAGAATATTTTCTTAGTAATATTATTAAATTTATAAACACAGGCAGCCATGTCTGGCTGCCTATTTACTATGTCATAATATATATTACAAATGATATATTAACGCCTGCAAATTTTTTTAGAAGCGCTGTAACTGCCATCATTACATACAAATTTTGTACCGGCACAATGGGAAATACCCCCTTTTTTACCAGAACATGGTTCACGACCTCTGGCATTAGCTGGGTTAAATACACTAAACATAAAAATAGCAGCACTAAAAGCTAAAACCCAATTTTTCATTGCTTCTCCTGTTATTTATCTTTAATAAGTAAATTTATTATAATTAAATAGTAAAATTAAATGCAATTTATGCATATATTAATATTTGATTTTAATCAAACATGTATATATTAAATATTAAAATCTATTTATGAAGATTAATTATTAATAAAATAATAGAATCAGTTAATTGAAATAATAATAGCTTATATTTTTTAAAAACTGTAATAATTAAATATAGCCTTTTGCCAACATCAGATAATTGCCGGCAAAAGGCATATCATCGTTTATTTCGTTAATAATGCCGGAAATAGCCTTTCAATCCATTGACGCAGTAAAATTAATTTGCCATGAAAAAAATGGCCGGAACCGGGTACAACCAATATGGGCAAGTCCTGCCCTTCAGCCCAGTTCAGACTGTTCTGCAACGGTACCACTTCATCTTTTTCACCATGAATCAGTAATGTAGTAGCAGGATTATAGGCACTGGGTGCATCGATAGTATACATACCTATAGCCGGACCCATCAGCAATAAGGCATCCGGCCTTGCTGTAAGCGCGCTGAACAAGGCTACATAGCCACCAAAAGAAAAACCGGATAATACCAGTTTACTAACTTCCGGATGCTGAGCACGGGCAAAGTCAACCACGGCAAGGCAGTCTGCCACTTCACCGCGACCATAATCATGCTCTCCTTCGCTATTACCAACGCCACGCAAATTAGGCAGATAACAGTGAAAACCCATTCCTGTAAGTGCTTTTGCTGCTGTCTGTACCACTTTATTGGTATTCAGCCCGCCTTGTAAAGGATTGGGATGATTAATTACAGCCACACCACAAGCAGTACCCTGCGCGGGTAAATAAATAGTTTCAAGCCGCCCTGCCGGCCCGTTAATCCAGATGTTCGGTTGTTGCTTCAGCATCAGATTTACTCATTACTTTCAGGTTTATCCACTAACAATCGGGTAACAACACGATCGTTTGCCAGTTCTTCATCCAATATTTCCTGCAGGTCACTTTCGTCTACATAGGTATACCAGCGCCCCTGCGGATAAAGCACCATAACCGGCCCTTCATCACACCGGCCAAGACAGCCGGCACTACTGATACGCAGCTTACCTACTCCCATCAGCCCCATGGCCTTAGCATGACCTTTGAGATAATCAACTGCATCTGCACCAACATCATCGTCTCCACAGCTCTGGCGACACGGATTATCTCGGCGATTGGTGCAGACAAAAAGATGTTTAGCATAATAACTCACGGGTTTTCCTTTATTCTTTGTTTCTGTTCACACCGGCAATATCCATTTTGCCAGTATGAAATATTTAATCATTAAATGTCAGCACACGATTGCTGTGTGATTGCTGAGCTTTAATTGAAGCCAGCATAGCAGGCAAATCCAGATTAAATTCAATTGCACGCTGTGCAGCCCGTTTTTTCAGTTTATCCCAGTCACGTACTGAAGGTGGCTGCTGAAAGGCCAGTACGGCAATATTGCCATGAGTTTCAGCCGGCACCATTAGTACTCTGTTGTCAAATACACTACGCAACCGGCGTACAAAAGTCTGAAACCGCTTGTCACCCTGCCACCAGTTAGTAACAAAGATGCCATGCTCACTCAGTGCCTGACGGCAATCCTCAAAAAAAGGTTCAGCAACCAGACTGTCAATAATCTGCTCACCATCAAAGCCATCAACCAGAATGATATCTGTATTTCCTCGCAGTATCTTGATGTATTCGGCACCGTCGTCTTCAATAATTTCGAATTTTTCGCCCTCAAATGGCAGCTCAAACATACTGCGGGCAATGCTGATAACCTGAGGGTTGATATCGACAGCAGTCTGACAGGTATCAGGCAGGTAAGCATCTATCCAGCGTGCAAATGAACCACCGCCCAAACCTATTTGGGTAATATGCCGGGGCATACTGTCGGCAAATAATAACCATGCCATCATAGCCCGGCTATACGATAGCACCAGTTCTGCCGGATCATCGACATTCATAGAACTTTGTATAGTAGACGTACCCAGATGGAGAGAGCGTATATTGCCTGACTCGGATATGCCTACTTCGGGTAACTCATAGTGCGCAGGACGTAAACGACGATAGGGGTGTTGTGGCATAGTAATTTCCGTCATCAGATAACAATAAAGTAGCAATTGGCCGGATGGCTAATATGCAGTCTGATAATATTCAATATCAGATTAGCAGTAAACCGTTTAAAAATAATATTAGCCTCACTGATAAGACTGGAATAAACAGCAAATACAGTGAGGCCAGTTGGTGGTGTATTATATAGTTATAACAGATTTTTTGTTTTATAAAGTAATATGTCACTTTTGATAGCAAATGGTTTATTGAATCAATTTTCTGGTACTGCAACCTATAAATCCGGTGTTTCCATTTGTATTGCTGAATCACAAACTACCTATCATGAGATTTGTAAAATATCCAAGAGGTAATTTAATAACTATCTGTGTTGTAAGATTTAACAAGTACAGATACAGAATAAGGTCAATAGACTGATTAGTGCTGTTATAAGCAAAATCACAAGCAAAGCACAATCAGATAATAGTGCTCTAAATCAGCAATAAAAGCAGGCAAACTATACCCGACTACTCAATATTCCTGTCGGAAAGAGTATGAGCTGATATACATAGGATGATACTGGCAGGACCGCTTGCCTGCCATTCATAATATTTTATGCTCCGGCAATCAGATGCAGGGCTTCTTCATATTTAGCCAGTGTTTTGGCAATTATGTCTGCCGGTATATGTGGTGCCGGTGGTTGTTTATTCCAACCGGACTCTAACAGCCAGTCACGGATAAACTGTTTATCGAATGAAGGCGGATTGCTACCAACCTGATAACTGTCTACAGACCAAAAACGGCTGGAATCCGGGGTAAGCACTTCATCCATAAGCGTCAAAACACCATTCTCATCCAAACCGAATTCAAATTTGGTATCGGCAATAATGATGCCTTTACTGCGTGCATAATCCACGGCTTCTGAATATAGCTTAATCGCCTTAGCACTTACCTGCTCTGACAGTTCTTTTCCCAACAGAGAAGCACATTGTGACAAACTGATATTTTCATCATGGTCGCCTACAGCAGCTTTACTCGAAGGAGTAAAAATTACCTCTGGTAACTGTTCAGCTTCCCGTAATCCGGCTGGCAATTTAATTCCGCAAACAGCTCCGGTTTGCTGGTAATCACGCCAGCCACTGCCAGAAAGATAACCGCGAACAATAGCTTCTATTTTCAACGGGCTTAATTTTTTTACCACAACTGCCCGTTTGGCAATTTCGTCAGCCTGCTGGCGTGGCAGCACATCATAAACTGTTTCACCAGTAAAATGGTTAGGCATAATATGTTGCAGTTTTTTAAACCAGAAATTGGATATCTGGGTAAGAATTTCGCCTTTTCCTGTTATAGGTTCAGGTAAAATTACATCAAAAGCCGATAAGCGGTCTGTAGCTACCATCAGCATGCGTTTCTCGTCAATTGCATACAAATCGCGTACTTTACCCGAATATATTTTTTCCAGCGCCAGCTCAGTCATCATCTACCTCTATTCAAGCGGTTAATCGCCAATATAATATACCTGTGCAAATCAATAACCTTGTGCTAAGGTAATCATTGTGCAACAAATGTTAGCAGCCAATGATTATTTTAACCGATATTGCAATACAACAGACAGTCTGTTTGCCGTACTGCAAGGGTTAAGCCGGTTGCTGATGTTAAATCGTAGATAAATTCCACGCCAATTGGAAGGAGAATTGCCATGGCTGATTTTGATTCACAAAAAAAAGATTTAATGAAAGAAGTACGTTCTGTACTGGATGAAGTTGAAGATTTATATGAAAACGCCGGCGACAACGGGTCTGATCAGGCTAAAGCATTGAAAGATCAGTTTCGTAAAAAACTAAGCAATACCAAATCCAAACTGTGCGATATCGAAAGTACACTGGCAGAAAAAGCCCGTGCTACAGCTGAACGCACTGATGAGCTGGTACATGAACAACCATACTATGCTATGGGTGTTGCTGCCGCAGTCGGCTTTCTTGCCGGTGTATTGCTGGGACGTTGCAGACACTAAACAACTTACGGCATAAGTTCATTCAGGCAATCTGGTCTGACAATCGGTTGCCTGAATATAATTTACTTTTTAACGGATAATATACCATGAGTATAGGCAATCTTGGTCGTGACCTGCGTCAGCTGAAAATCTGGCTGACTTATGGCACTGAGTTATTGTGGATTCGCTTACGTATGCTGCGCCTGGATGCGATTGTCCAGCTGCAAAGTATTATTGTACTGATGGTACTTGTTGTACTTGCCGGAGTAATGTTTTTTCTGGGATTTATCAGTTTATTATTCGGTCTGAATACTGTACTTTCCCCTCAGGCTAAAGTATGGGTATTTTTTGGTCTTGCCATTCTGTTTTTACTTTTGATTCTGCTTCTGACTATATTAATTATTAAATTGTTACGCAAGCAAAGCCAGTTTATGACAAAAACACTGGATGCAATGAGTGAAGATCTCAGCTATCTCAGACACACCGGCAAGCATGAAGCCAATGGAGAACACAGACGACCATGAGTAAATCTGATAAGCTGAATATCGCACAACAACGCGAATTGCTGGACATACAGGCACAAGGTACGAGATTAAAATTACTCGCAGAGCAGCTCAGGAATGGCGATAATACCCATAAATCACGTTTATGGCAGCGCTCGCTGAATATTGTGGATAAAATTCCGGCAGGAGGTTTGGCACTTAAGCTGGCGAACAAACCCAAACGCTGGCGCAATAAGCTGCTGGTGGGTGCAGTATTAACCGCGGCTACCCTGATAGCCAATAAAATTAGCCGCAATATACGTTAAAATACAACAGATAATAAAGATAAAGCCTCTTACCAGCAAATAAGAGGCTTTTATTTATAAAACCTGAATAAACTTAAATTCCACGCAGCAAATCATTAACACTGGTTTTAGCACGGGTTTTGGCATCTACCTTTTTGACAATTACTGCACAATACAGGCTATGGCTGCCATCTTTTGCCGGTAGACTGCCTGAAACCACAACAGAACCCGCTGGTACCCGACCATAAGTGATTTCACCGCTTTCACGGTCATAAATTTTAGTAGACTGACCAATAAATACACCCATCGAAATTACACTGCCCTCTTCGACAATTACCCCTTCAACAATTTCAGAACGGGCGCCGATAAAACAGTTATCTTCAATAATTGTTGGTGCTGCCTGTAAAGGTTCCAGTACACCACCTATGCCTACCCCGCCACTCAGGTGAACATGTTTACCAATCTGAGCACAGGAACCTACCGTTGCCCATGTATCAACCATCGTACCTTCATCAACAAATGCACCAATATTAACAAATGAAGGCATCAGTACTACATTTTTACCAATATGACTGCCGGCACGTACTACTGCACCCGGAACTGCACGGAAGCCTGCCTGCTGAAAATCTGCGCCAGTCCAGTTGGCAAATTTAGTAGGTACTTTATCAAAATAGCGATTGACTGCATCATCTGCCAGTACATTGTCACTAATCCGGAAAGACAGCAATACTGCTTTTTTGGCCCATTCATTTACCAGCCACTGATTACCCTGTTTTTCAGCCACACGCAGATGTCCGCTGTCCAGTTGCTGTAAAGTTTCAGCTACAGCTTCCTTTACTTCGGCAGTTACAGAAGCCGGAGTAATTTCAGCGCGGTTTTCAAAAGCAGTTTCAATTACTTGTTGTAAAGACATACAATATTCCTATAATCAATAATTCAGTTCCGGATTATCAAGGGTATAACACCATTATCTGCCAGTATCTGTGGTTTGAAAGAGTCTGGCTGTGTCAGTGAACGCGGATTAAACTTATGCAGACAAGCTGCAAATTCCGCATAAGGAATTTTACGGGCACCGAAGCTGGCTAAGTAGTCAGTGTAAACCTGACAATCTATCAGCGGTACGCCCTGTTGCTGCAAATAATGCACGGCATGCACAAAAGCTATTTTGGAAGCATCCGAAGCATGAGCAAACATGGATTCACCATAGAATATCTGCCCGATCAGCACGCCGTATAAGCCTCCAGCCAGAATCGTATTGCCACCTTTATCCCGATACCAGCATTCAAATGAACAAGCATACTGCTGCTGATGTAACGAGTAGTAAGCCTGCTGCATTTCTGCGTTCAGCCATGTACCGTTCTGCCTGGGGCGCGGCGTTTGGGCGCAGTTGGCAATCACTTGCCGGAAAGCATAGTTCATGGTCACGGCATAAGGCTTATTGCGCAGATTTTTCGCCAGAGAACGACTGACTTTCAGCTCTGCCGGAAATAGTACCATCCGCTGCGCAAAAGACCACCACATAATAGGCTCATCAGGTGAATACCAAGGGAAAACACCCTGCCGGTATGCAGCCAGTATTCGGGCAGGAGATAAATCGCCGCCAACAGCCACCAATCCGTCACGTTGTTGCTGTGCAGTTTCAATATCTGGAAAATCCAGATTATTCCTGCTCAGAACCGGAACACGTAAGCGGTATTCAGGCTGACTCATACTTGAATATCCTGCCCTTTATTTCAGTTTCACAGATATTTATTGTCAAACTGCTGGCACTCAGTGCATACACCATACATATATAAAGCATGGTCTACAATACGGTAACCGTTATCATCAGCAATCTTCTTTTGCAGCTTTTCAATTTCTTCACTGCAAAATTCAGTTACCTTACCGCATTTAATGCATACAAGATGATCATGATGACCGCCGCGATTTAATTCATATACGGCTTTACCGGTTTCAAAATGATGGCGTAACAGAATATTGGCCTGTTCAAACTGGGTAAGCACACGATAAATGGTGGCCACACCGATTTCCACGCCTTCATCAAGCAGGCGCCGGTATACATCTTCTGCACTCATATGCAGTTCAGGCTGGGCTTCAAATAGCTCCAGAATCTTCAGTCTGGGGCCAGTAACCTTTAAACCGTTATCTTTTAATTGAGCTACATTGCTATTCATGATGCTTATTTCACCACTAAGTAATAATACTCGCTATAATACGCACTTTTAAGGCAATTGCCCACTGGGTGTCATACAATGTCGCCATCGCCATTGCTAACTGTTTCGTCCCGGATCAGAGGTATCAGTATGAAAAAAATATACTGCCTGCTGGCAGTGGCCGTTCTAGGCCTGAGCGCATGCTCCACAGCAAAACTGACACAAATTCCGTCGTACAAACTGAAAATTATTCAGGGTAACGAGCTGGACCAGAATGTTGTGAACTCTTTACAGCCCGGTATGAGCCGTGAACAAGTACAAATGCTGCTTGGCACTCCTTTACTCCGTGATCCGTTTCATGCCAACCGCTGGGATTATCTGTTTGTTATAACCCGTGCCAATGAAATTCAGGAAGAGAAGAAGCTGACTCTTTACTTTGATGCCAACGGAAAACTGATACATGCCGAAGGTGATGCTTTAACTGCTCAGCCTGTACCTGTAACGGAGTAAAACATGTCTACATCACGTTTAAGAATTGCTGTAGCCGGTGCCAACGGGCGTATGGGCAGAGCTCTTATTCAAAGCATCAGTCAGCGCCAGGACTGTGTTCTGAGCGGCGCGCTGGAACACGACGCTTCCCCTGCTATCGGTCTAGATGCCGGGTTTGCCATCGGTCTGGAGCTGGGCGTTAGTATTTGTCACGACCCGGAAAAAGTACTGGACAATACCGATGTACTGATTGATTTCAGCAAACCGGAATCCACACTGAATAATCTGGCTATCTGTGAACGGCTTGGTGTCAATGATGTTATCGGCACTACCGGTTTCGATGAAACAGGTAAACAACGCATTGCCTCAGCCGCTGAAAAAATTGGCATTGTATTTGCCCCTAATTTCAGTGTAGGTGTCAACCTGACCTTTGCTCTGCTTAATACCGCTGCCCGGGTATTAAATGAAGGCTACGATATTGAAATTATCGAAGCTCATCATCGCCATAAAGTTGATGCTCCTTCCGGTACTGCTCTGCGCATGGGAGAAGTAATTGCCGATGCACTAGGTCGTGATTTAAAAACCTGTGCCGTTTACGGACGCGAAGGACATACCGGAGCGCGTAACCCGCAGACAATCGGCTTTTCAACTATCCGCGCTGGTGACATTGTCGGCGAACATACGGCATTGTTTGCTACTGATGGTGAACGCGTAGAAATCAGCCATAAAGCCTCCAGCCGTGCTACTTTCGCTAATGGTGCTGTCCGGGCGGCAGTGTGGCTGCGTCAGCACCCACATGGTTTGTTTGATATGCAGGATGTACTTGGTCTGAAATAAAGTTATCTGACAAACACAGTAAGCAGGGTTAGCTATTTATCTGGCTAACCCTGCTTATTTTAGACATTTTAGAGCCAAAAACGGTATAAAATTAATTATATTTTCAATAACATAACAACCATAAAAAAGCCATTGTCAGAAACAATGGCTTAAAAAATTTTGCAATACATACTTCATTATTTATGCAGCCATAGCCATACATTTATCCGCGCAGGCATTACAAGCTTCAGCGCAGCGCTGACAGTGATCCATTTTAAAACGACCACATTCCTGAGCACAGGCACGGCAAACTTCAGCACACAGCTGACACACCTGTACGATAAAAGCACTGTTCATGCACATAAAATTAACAGCCAGTGTGCACATTGCCGCACATTGCATATCCAGATGAATACACTTAGCCATCATTTTGACATCATCTTCCTGCAGACAGGCAGTAGAACAATATTGGCATAAAGCAATACAGCGGTTACAGGCTTCTATACATTCTTTAAACTTTTGGGCATCCATGGTTGATATCCTATTCAGCAATATTTTGATTTAACAAGAGAAATCAAAATCAGTCTATAAAACCATAGCGCATATTGCAATCCATTTACAGGTAAATAAAATTATGATTTAGATAGATTAATTTAAGTTTTATCCGAATCTGTATTTCATATGCCAAATAACAGGTGAAAATTGTTTATTCACGTAAGTAAGCAAAATATAATAGAAAAATAATTTCAGAATATAAATTTTTATTTTCTGATTAGCCATTCATAAAGCAGATTGATTACTTTCAAAGTAAAATATTAAAACCGTTTCAATGATTAACTTTATGTTTGATCATAAAAATCCAGTAATCCAGATTCGCCCCCTCTTTACATGATCAATAAATATCTATATTAATCAGTAATATATTGAAATAATACAATATAACTCCATATTAATAATCTATTATTTTGAAGGAGTTTATTATGGCCAGCGGCTGGGCATCAGATGATGCGGTAAATAAGCAGATTGAAAGCACAATAGAAGATGCCATCAATCATGTACGCCAGCAAATAGATACCGCAGATGAAAGCGCAGAATTTTGTGAAGAATGTGGCGAAACAATTCCTGTCGGGCGTCGTCAGGCTATTCAGGGCGTTCGTTTTTGTGTTCACTGTCAGGCCGAACGGGATAAGGAAATGCAGAAAACATTCAGTTTATATAACCGGCGTGGCAGCAAAGACAGTCAGTTACGCTAAATTCAGTATAAATAACACAATGAAAATACATTTGCCAATTTTGTATATTTGATTGAACAAAATAAATAGCAATGGATATTAAAAGTAAAAATAAAGCAGTTTGTCTGTTTTAATCCTCTTACAGAGTTTTTTACCGGTGATGATCTGTTTCTGTATTAATACCGCCATATAAATTGAGTCAGACAATAGCACCGCATTTCAATGCCGGAATTATCAGTACCAATCAGATTTTTCTGCAGTACCATTCTACTTTACCAATGATTTCAAAATTTTCCTCAGGATTATTCAGATCAATAGTAAATGCTTCGTATTCTTTATTAGCAGAAGTAACCAGTAATTGATTATTCGGTTTCAGCTGTGTACGCTTAACCTGTATATTATTTCCTATACGCAATACATACAGACCATCACCACCTTCTTTTTTATCATGATTAATCAGTACATGATCTCCGTGATTAAGTATTCCGGACATACTGTCATCTTTGATAATAAAGGTACTCAGTTTTTGCGGATCTACATTCAAGTTATTTTTCAGCCAGATACGATTAAATGCAAATGTGCATAAAGCATTACTCTCACTGGCATTGACTTCATATGAATTCTGCAAAGAATACTCTGGAATAAATGCATAATCTCCGGCATATATTTCATTTGAGCGGCCGGCATAATCACAACTGCTTTCACTGAGGTGAGCACCGGTATTCACAGATAAAGGATTGGACAGCGTTGCATAGCAATCTTTATGATTATTTTCTCTGTCCTTTTCAAATTTAGGTCCTTGACCTTTTGCCAACCATAATAGACTTACCTGTGCAGCATCAGCTATTTTAATTAAATTTTCGGCACCTGGTTCCGCACCATCTTTTACCCATTTAGATGCAGTCGGATAAGCAACCCCTACTCTTCTTGCTAATTCAGAAACACTTTTCAGAATATCTACTACTTCCTGCATTCTAGAGACAAAGCCGACGTTAAAATTTTCCATATGGGAATTACCTTCAAATAAAAAATATGTAAGGTCAAATTTAAAATATATTTGCAAACAATAATTTACAATTTTAAAATTATAAAAAAGCAACATTTTGGTACATTCTTTAAATTAAAACTTGCAAAATATAACTTTTACTATATAATTTAGTATGTAAATATATTAGGAGCATTAACTAATTACTTTAATATAATTAAATTTAACGTTAAAAATTTAACGTTAATGCTATACTATTAACTTACAGTATTGCATTTAATATTAAATAACGCACATTGGCTAAACATTCACTTTGCTTGCTTGGCACTGAATGAATAATACCATTTTGTCATGAGCAAGGAAATGCCAGAAAATGGGTGACTTCGTGTCTTTGTACTTTTTTTGTATAAAAAAATTGATCAAATAAAATAAAATATCACATTTTCTGAAACAATTGTTTAACCTAAAGCAATATTTTTCAAGTCATTATATGTGAATTTTTTGTTAAACATATAGTATTTTACTATTATTTCAAAATAAATACTCTTAAAATAAACCTTTATAAAAACCCTTTAAAACTTAATTTTTTATTAATTTTTAAATAAATTTCAATTAGTAAATTTATATTTATATTTCTAGTTATATATTTCCAATACTAAAATTTTTTTTATATACAAATAAAACTTTCAAAATTTTTTTGGAAAATTAATTTGTAAACAAAAACAGCAAATTCATTTATTTTTCATTGATTTTGATTATACTATTAAATTTTTTTATTATAACTAAAAAGTATATATAAAGTTAACACTTCATTTTTTATATTAATTTTTTAATGTGTAACTATAAATCAAGTTACAACCTACAAATGCATAGATAAATAACAGTGAAATCAAACGATTAACTCATTATCAGTATAAATTTGAAGATTCAGATAAGAGGAAATTTTTTATTCAGCGTTCTATTTAATCAACACGCTTTGTATTTAATAATAATTAAATTAGATACGAGAAGACAGGCGAAGCTTTCAAATAGCAGAGAATTAATTTAGGTGACTTACAGATATATTATTGGCTTTGCTGGATTTAATGATAATACTGATGCAATCCATCTGTAGCTGAATAGGATCTAAGACAATTTATCTTCAATGTTATAAACGGTCTGAGTACAGTTTATTACCATAGCTATTTTATTAATAGTAACTTTGCTTATTTAAAGTCACTGACAGAATATTTCTGAGACTAAATTGCTCAGGCAACTATTTTATTTTTCAGTGACTATTCGTTTATATTTATTTTAGCAGTATCAGGGCTGGCGATGCCAGGTACCGGACTCACCGCCCTCTTTGTGTTGCAGACAGATATTGCTGATAATCATACTGCGATCTACTGCTTTGAGCATATCATAAATAGTAAGCAACCCAACACTGGCAGCAGTTAATGCTTCCATTTCAACTCCGGTCTGCCCCGTATTTTCTGTTTGTACACAAATAGTAATACTGCGTTTTTTATCATCAAGACTGAAATCAACATTAACCCGGGTAAGTGCTATCGGATGGCATAAAGGTATTAAATTACTGGTTTGTTTAGATGCCTGTATTGCGGCAATCCGTGCAATACCGAGTACATCCCCTTTTTTACTGTCACCATTGCGTATTTTATTAAATGCAGTTTCATTGACACTGATAATACCAGTTGCAATGGCAATGCGCTTACTGTGCGGTTTGGCTCCCACATCTACCATATGAGCTTCGCCACGATTATTGAAATGAGTTAACTCGTCTGAATTCATCTTGCTTCACTGACAGGCTAAAGGGTCTATATTACAATAATTGTCTTTGTAATGCTGGATGAGCTCTGAAAATGGATACATTGTCTTTATTAAAAATTGGTCTGGTTTCTATCAGTGACCGGGCTTCTACTGGCGTCTACACGGATCAGGGTTTGCCTGAACTGAAAAAATGGTTACAGCGTGCGGTATTGAATCCTCTGGAATTTGTTGAGCACCTGATTCCCGATGAACAGCCACTGATTGAAAGTATTCTGACTCAGCTTGCCGACGAAGATGCCTGCCCTCTGATTCTGACTACCGGCGGCACCGGCCCCTATTTACGCGATGTAACTCCGGAAGCAACGCTGGCAGTAGCCGACCGGGTAATTCCGGGCTTTGGTGAATTAATGCGGCAAATTAGTCTGCATTTCACTCCTACTGCTATTTTATCGCGTCAGGTAGGGGTACTGCATGGCAATAGTCTTATTCTGAATTTACCCGGTAAACCATCTGCAATTGCAGAAACGCTGGGGGGCGTAAAAGATGAACAGGGAAAAACCCTGATACCGGGTATTTTTGCTTCAATACCTATTGCAGTAGATGCCGTTGGCGGCCCGCTTATCCGTACAGATTCCGATTTTTGTCCGGTAGTATTACCCAAGCGCTGATTGAATAATGCCTGATGTTCACAGACCAGTTAATTTGGCAATGGATTTGATTGGCGGAAAATGGGAAGGTGTGATTCTTTATTCAATAAATAACATTCTGTAATTTTTAGCAGATAGGATAATATCCAGATTTATTTTGAATTTCTTAAGATTTGTATTGATCGAGCTTGATAAAAAAACAGTCTGGTAAATGACCAGACTGTTTTTTCACTATTAAATATTTTTATCCACTTCATCCAGGGTAGCTTTGGCATCACCAAAACACATTCTGACATTTTCTTCATAAAACAGTGGATTATCTACACCTGCATAACCGGATTGCATCGAACGTTTAAATACAATCACGTTTTTGGCTTCCCAGACATGCAATACTGGCATACCGGCAATAGGACTATTCGGATCGGTTACTGCTGCCGGATTGACCGTATCATTGGCACCAATCACCAGTACCACATCAGTATCGCTGAAATCATCATTGATTTCGTCCATTTCCAGTACAATATCATAAGGTACTTTTGCTTCAGCCAGTAATACATTCATATGTCCGGGCAGGCGTCCGGCTACCGGATGAATCCCGAAGCGGACATTAATACCTTGCTGGCGCAGTTTGGCGGTAATACTAGCCACTGCATTTTGTGCATGAGCCACCGCCATACCGTATCCCGGCGTAATAATAACGCTATGTGCATTTTTCAGTGTATCTGCTACCTGCTCCGGTTTGATTTCCTGAACTTCGCCGGCTGGTACATTGTCACTGTTTGCGGCTACCGGCGCTGCGCCGAAACCACCGCCAATTACAGACAGAAATTTGCGATTCATCGCCTGACACATGATATATGACAAAATCGCACCGGACGAACCGACTAATGCACCGGTAACAATCAGTAAATCGTTATCAAGCATAAAACCGGCAGCGGCGGCAGCCCAGCCTGAATAAGAATTCAGCATGGAAATGACTACCGGCATATCAGCTCCGCCAATCGAAGCAACCAGATGATAACCGAATACCAGTGCAATCAGAGTCATGACAATCAGGGCAAAACCGGAACCGCCAACACCTACGAACCACAGCATCAGTAAAAATGACAATACCAGTGCGCCCAGATTGAGCAGGTGCCGGTGTGGCAGTTGCAGGGGGCTGCTGGCAATCTTACCATTCAGTTTTCCCCATGCTACTAATGAACCACTAAAGGTTACTGCACCAATAAATACCCCCAGAAATACTTCAACCAGATGGATGGTGAACATATCTGAGTCTACATCATGAGGGTCGATGTAGCTGTTGAAACCCACCAGTACGGCAGCTAATCCGACAAAGCTGTGCAGCATAGCAATCAGCTCCGGCATCTGGGTCATTTCCACTTTCTTAGCCTGTTGCAGACCCACTGCCCCACCAATAACCATGGCAATAATCACCCAGCCCAGACCGTGCGCATTTTCACTGAAAACCGTAGCAATCAGCGCAATAGCCATACCTGCTATGCCCATATAACAGCCACGTCTGGCACTTTCCTGCTGTGAGAGTCCGGCCAGACTCAGAATAAACAATACTGCAGCAACGATGTATGCAGCAGTTACGATACCTTGAGACATACCGTTTCCCCCTTATTTACGAAACATATTGAGCATACGGCGGGTAACAGCAAAGCCACCGAAGATATTAACGCTGACTATCGCTACTGCAATAAAGGCCAGCAACGATACGAAACCATGTCCCTGCCCGATTTGCAGCAATGCACCTACTACAATAATGCCCGATATGGCATTAGTTACCGACATTAACGGGGTATGCAGGGCGTGGTTCACGTTCCATACCACAAAGTAACCCACTACACAGGCAAGTACAAATACCATGAAGTGATTCAGAAAAGCCACCGGAGCAACCGCACCTATCCACAACATCAGTATGACTGCAATTGCTGCCCAGATGATTTTTTTGTTTGCTGATGCCGGCTGTGCTGTAGCAACAGGAGCAGGAGCTGCAACTTTCGGTTCTGCTTTTGGCGCGGCGGATACCTGAATCGGTGGTGGCGGATACATGCTGTTGCCTTCATGAGTAACAGTCATGTTACGGATAATCACATCTTCGAAGTTTAATGCCAGCTCACCATCCTTATTTGGTGTAAGCAGGCGTGCCAGATTAACCAGATTTGTGCCATAAAGTTGTGAAGACTGGCCGGCCAGACGGTTAGCCATATCGGTATAACCAATTATTTTCACCCCATTGGCGGTAGTAATAATTTTACCGGGTTCAGTATATTCGCAGTTACCGCCGGTAGCAGCGGCCAGATCCACGATCACCGAACCTTCACGCATACTGTCTACCATCTCCCGGGTAATCAGTTTGGGAGCAGGTTTTCCCGGAATCGCAGCAGTTGTAATGATAATGTCAACTTGTCTGGCCTGTTCGGCAAACAGTTTCATTTCTGCTTCAATATAAGCAGCACTCATGGTTTTAGCATAGCCGTCGCCACTACTGCTTTCTTCTTCCTGATAGTCCAGTTGCAGAAAGTTACCACCCATAGACTCAATCTGGTCAGCAACTTCAGGGCGGGTATCGAATGCATTAACCACAGCACCAAGCTGACGGGCTGTACCAATAGCGGCCAGACCAGCCACTCCTGCACCTATCACCAGCATTTCTGCCGGAGGAACTTTACCGGCAGCAGTAATCTGACCGGTAAAGAAACGGCCAAAGTTTTCAGCAGCTTCAATTACCGCCCGATAGCCACTGATATTAGCCATTGACGACAATGCATCCATTGCCTGTGCACGTGAAATCCGCGGTACCATGTCCATTGCCAGCACAGTAATTTTTTTCGCCTGTAACTGCTGTACCAGCTCTGACTGCTGCGCCGGCATGATGAAGCTAACCAGTATCGTACCGGACTGCATGGCGGCAATTTCTTCTTTATTCGGTGCATTTACCTTAAATATTAGCGGACACTGCCAGACAGTGCCTGCATCGGCCACTGTTGCGCCTGCTTCCTGATACAAACCGTCAGATAAGCTGGCTGCCTTACCGGCATCATGCTCAATAACAACTTCATGCCCCAATTTAATTAGCTGGGTAACGGTTTTCGGCGTAGCCGCTACTCTGGTTTCACCGGCAAGAGATTCGCGTGGAATACCTATCTTCATTCTTATTCCTTTCCGAGGAAGGTGCCGTAAAATAGTTTTAACTGTAAATACTTGTCTACTCTGATATATTTGGTCTGAGTTAATCAGCATAAACTGCCTGTCCAACCCATTACTATCAGAAGATAATATTTTCTGTTGTTTACAACCACTATATTATCGAAAACACAGCAATAAAACCTTTATTCAGGTCATTATTTGTGTCTGATTTAAAAAATTTAACAATTACATTTACATATAATATGTCTTTATCAATAATGTCTATTATCAGGATAGGCTATTATCTGTTTTCAACAAAAAAGCCAGCCATTAGTAATAACGGCTGGCTGTAATGTGACAGGAACAAAATTTAATTCATGCTGTTCAGCGGCCGGATAACTTCATCAATCTGACGGTTCAGACTTTCCAGCCCGTTGCCGGATAAATACCACAAGTCAGCACTAAGATTAACGATTTGCGTACCTGCATTCTGCATAACTTTATTATCAAAATAATCGCTGCGCATTGGTGTATTACCTATTGCTTTACTGCGGTCAACAACGTAAATAATATCCGGATGATATTGAGCAATAAACTGATTATCAACCATTATACGTGCCGGCCGGCCATTTTCAGCTTTATCCGGTACAGGCAGATCATTGGCATTTACAGCCCGTTTTACATGTAATTCATCGAAAATCAGCGCAGCATAGCTACCCTGATTCATCAGCATCACATTTCCGTCATTATGTAATACCACGATGGCTTTTTTACCGGATTGCTGCGCGAGCTGACGGGCTGCATTCATTTTTAAATCCAGTGCATTCAACTGCTCCTGCGCCAGTACTTCTTTGCCGGCAATTTTCCCCAGCAATCTGATCTGATTCTTGACCGCAGAATAATAATTTTCACCGGCATTAACTGAGTAATTGAGCGTAGGTGCAATGGCACTTAAATCTTTATAGAAATTATTCTGCCTTCCGCTCATGATTATCAGATCCGGACTGGCAGCTTTAATACCGGTAATATCCGGCTCTTTCATTTTGCCTGAATCCTGTACCTGTGCATTATGATATTGTTGCAGATAAGCCGGAATATTACTTACCGGCGCAGCAATAACTCGGTTGCCGGCACCCAGCGCATCCAGCGTATCTAAAGCACCGAAATCCATCACAACAATTTTTTGCGGTTGTACCGGTATCTTAATTTCTTCGCCAGCCTGAGTAAGGTTAATTGACGGTGCAGTGCTTTGACAGGCACTTAACCCCATCATCAGAGCCGATGCCACAGCCAGCGTTATTATTTTTTTCATAACTGAATTACCCCTTGAATTTTAAATTATTAAATAATGATAATTATTATCATTATTTAATATAAATGTCCAGCTTTGCAATACAATCCGGCTTAATATAAATTTAATAATCGGATGTTATAACTTGCCGGACAGTATGAATTTAGTGTGCGCCCAGTTTCAGACCAATAATACCGGCAATAATCAGTGTCAGGCTAATCAGACGCATGGCACCAGCCGGTTCTTTAAAAGCAATGATACCGACAATGGTTGCTCCAACAGCGCCAATACCAGTCCAGACTGCATAAGCTGTACCTACCGGCAATGAACGCATGGACTGTGCCAGCAGAAAAAAGCTGCCAACCAGAGCAGCTAATGTAATGATACTCGGGGTGAATTTAGTAAAATTCTGTGAATACTTAAGACCAATTGCCCAGACTATTTCAAGTATGCCGGCCAGCAATAATGACACCCAGGCCATAATGATTCCTGTTAAGGCTGATGCAGGCCGTCCTGCGTGAGAATCTACCGGTCGGGTCGTCCCGAACGGATGCATAAATAAGCATATGAATAATGGCATCATAATAGGCAGTCTGAATCAGCGTCAAGCAATCAAAACTCTATTGGAACAAAAACAGATGGCTATAGACCATCTGTCAGGATATTGATACTGATTGCAGTTCAGTCTGCCACAGTTATAATCAATATAATGCTGCGAACTTATTTCTTCTTCTGAATGAATTCAATTTTATAGCCATCAGGATCTTCCACAAATGCGATGACAGTAGTGCCATGCTGCATGGGTCCGGCCTCACGGGTTACACGACAGCCCTTGGCGCGCACAGCATCACAGGCAGCATAAGCATCATCTACCTCAATAGCAATATGTCCGTATCCTGTACCTAGATCATAAGTATGCGTATCCCAGTTATAGGTTAATTCCAGTACGGTACTGTCAGATTCTTCACCATAGCCGACAAAAGCCAGAGTAAAACGTCCGCCGGGAAAATCTTCCCGTCGCAGCAGTTTCATACCAAGCACATCCTGATAAAACGCCAGTGATTTATCCAGATCACCTACTCGCAGCATAGTATGCAACATTCTCATGTTATGTTCCTTATATCTTATTCTGTTTTTGTTTTTGCCAGATTACCCAGCAGCATGGCATCGCCATAACTGAAAAAGCGGTATCCGGCACCAATGGCATGCTGGTAAATGGCACGAATTTCATCATAACCGCTAAATGCGCTTACCAGCATGAGCAAAGTTGATTTAGGCAGGTGAAAATTGGTAATCATGCGGTCAATTACCTTAAACTCATAGCCCGGCGTAATAAAAATATTGGTATCGCCCTGGCCTGCCTGTAATTTTCCGCTGCGTACTGCAGACTCCAGTGCGCGAACTGCTGTTGTGCCTACCGCCCAGATTTTATTTCCTCGCGCCTGTGCCGCTTCAATCTCTGCTACAACTTCCTCACTCACGTCATACCATTCACTATGCATATGATGTTCAGCAATATTTTCTACCCGCACCGGCTGAAAGGTGCCTGCACCCACATGTAAAGTTACTTCGGTCAGGTGCACGCCTTTATCTCGCAATTGTTGCAAAATAGTATCGGTAAAGTGCAAACCGGCGGTAGGGGCAGCTACTGCTCCTTCATATTTAGCATAAATCGTCTGATAGCGTTCATCATCGTCATGATCAGCCGAACGGGTAATGTATGGAGGCAATGGTAAATGTCCATGCGCTTCCAGTTGCTCCCATACAGTTTTGTCGCCGGAAAAATGCAGTACAAATAACTCACCTTGTCGCGCCTGCATCTGTGCATGCAATCCGCCTTCGAAAATCAGTTCTGTACCCGGTTTGGGCGATTTAGATGAACGCACATGCGCCAGAGCAGTATGATTATTCAGCACTCGTTCAATCAGTGCTTCAATCTGACCGCCACTGGCTTTACGGCCAAAAAGGCGGGCTTTCATTACACGGGTATTGTTAAATACCAGAACATCACCGGCTGCCACATAATCTGCCAGCCGGATAAATTCACTGTCTGTCGGAGGCTGCCCGGGCAAAGCCACCAGCAGACGGCTACTGCCGCGCACAGCCGGAGGGTGCTGAGCAATCAGTTCCGGTGGCAAATCAAAATCAAAATCATTAATATGCATGTATATGTGCCCGAAAAAGGCAAAAGACGTATTATAAGCCGGCTTGCACAGACTGCGAAGCAGTAGCATATTACCCTTATCAGCCACAGTTTAAATATCCGGCTTATCAGTTTATTAAGCACGCAAAATAAGGCTGCCAGACTGTTATAGGGAAAACAGTTGTAGTTTATATAGTGAAATTTTTACGAAAATACTGGACATTTGCGCGCATTTTCGGCAAAAATGGCGCAATTTTGCGATAAACAATCAATATATGAGTGCCTCAATTCTGGTTTTAAACGGCCCCAATCTGAATCTTTTAGGGTTACGGGAGCCGCATATATATGGTCATACCACACTGGCAGACATTAATCAGAAACTGCTTGTACAGGCACAGGCAGCCGGCCTAACGCTGGAAACACTGCAAAGCAATGCCGAACATGTTCTGACAGAACGCATTCAGGCTGCATTAACTGATGATACCCGGTTTATTATTATTAATCCGGGTGCATTTACTCACACCAGCGTAGCCATTCGTGATGCTTTTGCAGCTGCCGGCAAACCATTTATTGAGATACACATTTCAAATGTACATGCACGCGAAGCGTTCCGGCGCCATTCCTATCTGTCCGATATTGCCATGGGGGTAATCTGTGGTCTGGGCGTATATGGTTACGAGGCAGCGTTACACCGCGCAATTGAATACATTCAAGAGACAGATCGCCAACACTAATACCTATTGCGA
The DNA here is from genome assembly GCF_016101225.1 of Snodgrassella sp. W8135. NCBI lineage: Bacteria > Pseudomonadati > Pseudomonadota > Betaproteobacteria > Neisseriales > Neisseriaceae > Snodgrassella > Snodgrassella sp. W8135. The sequence goes on along the minus strand of NZ_JACFQX010000001.1, from coordinate 390,151 downwards.
TCAGGTCCAATCACACAAGGGTTCATAATATGGATTTACGTAAACTTAAAAAACTCATTGATTTGGTAGAAGAGTCAGGCATTGCTGAAATCGAAGTGACCGAAGGTGAGGAAAAGGTACGCATTACCCGCACTACTGCTGCTCAGCCAGTATATTCTGCACCAGTACAACAACAGCCGGCTGTTATGGCTGCACCAGCAGCAGTTCCGGCAGAAGCTGCTCCCGCAGCAGCCGTACCGGCAGCCGGTCCTGATCTGAGCAAAGCGATGAAATCACCGATGGTCGGAACTTTTTACCGGGCAGCAAGTCCGACTTCTGCACCGTTTGTTGAAGTGGGGCAAACCGTTAATGCCGGCGATACTCTGTGTATCATCGAAGCCATGAAACTGATGAATGAAATTGAAGCTGATCACAGTGGCGTGGTCAAAGAAATTCTCGTATCCAACGGGCAGCCTGTGGAGTTTGGTGAACCGCTGTTTATTATTGAGTAATCTTAATATCAGTCATAACTCCCCTTTTTTACAAGGTACTGCCTCATGTTAAAAAAAGTTCTTATTGCCAATCGTGGCGAAATTGCGCTGCGCATTCTGCGCGCCTGCCATGAAATGGGTATTGCAACCGTGGCTGTGCATTCAGAAGCCGACAGTGATGCTCTGCACGTCAAGCTGGCTGATGAATCTGTTTGTATTGGTCCGGCCAGTTCCGCCCAAAGTTACCTGAATATCCCTGCTCTGATTTCCGCTGCTGAAGTTACCGATGCTGATGCCATTCACCCCGGTTATGGATTTCTGGCAGAAAATGATGGTTTTGCAGAACAGGTGGAGCAGTCCGGTTTTGTTTTTATCGGTCCGCATCCGGAAACCATACGTCAGATGGGTGACAAAGTTTCTGCGAAAAAGGCGATGCAGGCAGCCGGTGTCCCCTGTGTACCCGGTTCAGATGGTGCATTACCGGAAGATCCGCAGGAAATTGAAAAAATCGGTGCTGCGGTAGGCTATCCGGTCATTATTAAAGCATCAGGCGGCGGCGGCGGTCGCGGTATGCGCGTAGTTGAAAAGGCTGAGGATTTACTGGCCGCAGTAGAAATGACCCGTACTGAAGCCGGGGCTGCTTTTGGTAATCCTGCCGTATATATGGAGCGCTATCTGCAGAAACCGCGCCATATTGAAATTCAGGTACTGTGTGATGAACATGGCAATGCCATTTATTTGGGTGAGCGTGACTGCTCTATGCAGCGCCGCCATCAGAAAGTCATTGAAGAAGCACCGGCACCATTTATCACTGCGGAAGAACGCGAACGTATTGGTACCGCGTGTGTAGCCGCATGTCAGCGCATCGGCTACCGTGGTGCAGGTACATTTGAATTTCTGTATGAAGATGGTGAGTTCTTCTTCATTGAAATGAATACCCGTGTGCAGGTTGAGCATGCTATTACTGAGCTGATTACCGGTGTGGATATTGTGCAGGAGCAAATCCGTGTAGCTTCCGGTCTGCCCTTATCCTACACTCAGGCAGATATCCGTTTACAAGGACATGCTTTTGAATGCCGGATTAATGCCGAAGACCCGTATACTTTTGTTCCCAGCCCCGGGCTGATTACCAGCTGCCACCAGCCCGGTGGTAACGGTGTGCGCATTGACAGCCATATTTATCAGGGCTATACCGTACCTCCTTATTACGATAGCATGATTGGTAAGGTGTGTACCCACGGGCGTGATCGTAATGAAGCTATTGCCAAAATGCGTGTTGCCCTGCAGGAGCTGGCCATCACCGGTATTAAAACCAATACCAACCTGCACCGTGATATTTTTGCTGATCCGGGTTTCATTCATGGTGGTGAAAGCATTCATTATCTTGAACAATGGTTACAAAAACACAAAGAATCACAAAAATAATTTACAATAAGCATACATTGCGCTTTTGTTTGCAGGCAGCCGCGGTGGCTGCCTGAAGTTTTATAAAACATCCAGTTACGGTAAAAAAGCCATGCACTACCAACAAGTTGTTATTACAGTTACACAAGATCAGGTGGATAAGCTATCCGATGCTCTGATTGAAAACGGCGCATTAAGTACAGCTATTGAAGATGCCAATGCCGGCAATGATAATGAACAGCCGATTTTTGGCGAACCTGATATGCCCACTGAACAGGTGTGGCAGCAAAGTAACATTGTGGCACTGTTTGATGAAAATACTGATATTGATTCCGTTGTCTCTACAGCGGCACAGGAATGTGCGATTGCCAAACCACAGTACTATCTTGAAACCATTCCTGAGCAAGACTGGGTACGCCTGACCCAGTCTCAGTTTGACCCGATTCAGATTTCTTCGCGCTTATGGATTACGCCATCATGGCATAACCAGCCAACTCAACCAGGGGTCATCAATCTGCAATTGGATCCGGGGCTGGCTTTCGGTACCGGGAGTCACCCCACTACCCGGCTGTGCCTGCAATGGCTGGATAAGCATGTGCGCAGTGGTGAAACTCTGCTGGATTATGGCTGTGGTTCAGGTATTCTGACGATTGCCGCACTGAAACTGGGTGTCGGCCGTGCCTGTGGTGTAGACATTGATCCGCAGGCAATCCGTGCCAGTCAGGATAATGCTGCACAAAATCAGGTTAGTGCTGAATTTTATCTTCCGGATAATTTGCCAGCCGGCCAGAAATTTGACATCGTTGTTGCAAATATTTTGGCTAATCCGTTACGCATGCTGGCTCAAATGCTGGCAGAACGTACCCGTACCGGTGGTGAAATTGTCCTGTCAGGTATTCTGGCAGAACAAACAGAAGAGCTCAGTGGAATATATCGTCAGTGGTTTGATTTGAACTCACCTAAAACACTGGACGGGTGGGTATGTATTAGTGGCCGTAAAAGAGCATAATTGTCCGGTTCTGCTATTTATCTGAAAATACCGGCATGACATGCTAATGCGATAACACGGCTATCTACTTCTGACAGTACTTAATTGCCTCCTTTTTAACTATTTGGTTTGCTGAAAAATCATGTCTAAAACAATTACTGTTATTTGTCCTAAATGCCATGCAGAAAATATCGTAGCAACACCGCCACGTGACGGAGGACGTGTTGTGTGTGAACAATGCCAGCACAGATTTACAGTTGTATCCAAAATCCGTACGAATAAAAATGTCACCCCGCCGGTCGGAAGCAAAAATAATACGGCAGCTTCCGGACAACAGGTACCCAGTGCCAGTGAAGTAATGGATTTACTGCAAAATGCTCTGAATTTAAATCAGACCAACAGCAGAAATGCCCAGAGTCAGATATTTACCAGTGCACCAACACCAAAAAATACTGCGGTTATTGATAAAAGACCGAATCTGAATACTTTATTAAATCAAGTAGCCAATAAAGTTGAAATCCGCGTGCCAACGATAATTGAACCGGAACCGGAACACTCGTCTGCGCCGCAGCCGCAGCTGGCCAGCAGTGAATTACTGCGCAACCCGCCACCTGTAGCAGAGCCGGTAAAAGAAGCTCCGCCAATAGTCAATACACCAGTCCATGTGCCTGAAGAAAACACCACCAGCATCTCCATGAACAGTAATGTGAATAACCTGAATAATCTTGTTTTTACCTTACTGCCTAATGACAATCCAAATCAGGCAGATGTACCATTGCTGCTTAATGATGCAATCGAAAAAACCGATGCCATCCATGCCAAAACCGAATTTTTACATCATCAGCAGGATAAACTGTCCAAAGAATTTAACTGGACTCTGGCAACCATTGTTGCGTTAACTGTACTGATGATGCAGTTATTTTATTTAATGGCAGTAAAATGAACATTCATGCAGGTAATCAACAAATTTTTAAAAGTAACCAGTTTGTTCACGATTTTCGTCAGGCCTCACCTTATATCCACCATCTGAATGGTAAAACGCTTGTTTTAGCAATTAGTAGCCATGTTTTGGTAAGCGACAAACTCGCAGCACTGGCCGCCGATATACTTTTATTAACCAGCCTCGGTATGAGGCTGGTTCTTATTCACGGGTGCAGCCAGTATATTCAGGCCATAGCTGGCAGTGATACTGCAATCAGCATAGATGAAAATCCTGTTACGAATAATGCTGCTCTGGAATTAGTCAAACAGGCTAGCGGAATTGCACGCTTCAATCTGGAAGCAGCACTATCTATGATACCTACACAGGTTATGGAGCACAGCACCCCAAACTTGCGTATTGCTGCCGGCAATTTCCTGCGCGCCAAGCCGCTGGGCGTAATTAACGGAACAGATATGGGCTACAGCGGCTGTGTTCGCAAAGTAGATTCGGCCGCTATCGAAGAGCGTCTGGCTCACAATCATCTGGTATTAATCAGCCCGATCGGCCATTCGCTTAGCGGTCAGTCATATCGTTTGCAGGTAAATGAAGTTGCACAAGCTGTGGCAGAAGCCATCAGCGCAGAAAAACTCATCTTTCTGGGCACACAGCAGGGTTTACTGGATGAACAGCAACAGACCATCAGTGAACTGAACTGTGTTGAAATTGCCAGTCTGCTGGCACAAAACACTGGAAGCAGACGCCAGACAGAGCTGTTACAGACAGCAGCACACGTACTTGAACACGGTGTTCAGCGGGTGCATGTACTGTCCGGCCTACAGGATGGCAGCCTGTTACAGGAATTATTTACCCGTGAAGGCAGCGGCACAGCCATGGCTAAAGCGCCTTTTATGCGTATCCGGCCGGCTGCTAATAAAGATATCGGTGATATCCTGCAACTGATTGCGCCACTGGAAGCAGCCGGTATTTTATTACCGCGCGACAGTGAATACATGGAAAACCATATTCATGAATTTTCTGTGCTGGAGCAGGATTGCTATGTTTATGGCTGTGTTGCTTTACATGTTTATCCTGAAGCAAATGCCGGTGAGCTGGCCTGTCTGATTGTTTCACCGAATGCCCGCGCCCGCGGCTACGGAGAATTGCTGCTGACTCATGTTATTAAACAGGCACAGCAATTACAGCTAAAAGAACTGTTTGCTCTGAGCACACATACTGGTGACTGGTTTGTCGAACGCGGATTTATCAGTGCTCACCTGGAACAGTTACCATTAGAGCGGCAGCAACAGTACACCAGTAACAAACGCCAGTCGAAAATATTTTGCCGCCAGCTTTAAACCAACTCCTGCAAAATCTTTTACAATCTGTATTTTTCCCTGAATGACACAAAGGAAAACACATGAGCCATATGGTGCATTGCGTTAAACTGGGCAAAGAAGCGCCCGGATTGAAATTTCCTCCATTTCCCAATGAACTTGGTAAACGCATATACAATAACGTATCACAGGAAGCCTGGGATGGCTGGTTACGTTATCAAACCATGATTATTAATGAAAACCGCCTTAGTCTGGCCGACCCCCGCGCCCGTCAGTACATTACTCAGCAAATGGAAAATTATTTCTTCGGCGAGGGTGCCGACCAAATCAGTGGTTATACACCGCCTCAGGAATAAAAACTAATGGCTGTTCGATTTCACAGAGACGAACAGCCTTTTATTTTCCCGACATCTTTGCACTGTTTTATGGTTATCCAGCTTATTAAAAGTGATTTGTTTCGTTATAGCGGCCGTACAGACTGGTCTAGTTTTATTCGTCATTATCTGTTTAACCGGGGGTTCCGCTTTACTTTCTGGCTCAGGCTGGCCTCCGTACCGGGAATATGGCGCAAAATTGCCTACCCCATGTATGCATGGCAAAAACGCCGCAGCGGTATCATTATCAGCCCGCGCACAGCAGTAGGTTATGGTTTGTACATTGGTCATGGCGGCCCGCTGATTATCAATAGCAGTGCCCGACTGGGTAATAATGTCAATCTTTCTCCCTACACAGTAATTGGCGCTAACAACGGCCCCGCAGCCTGTATCGGTAATAACGTCTACATCGGACCCAATTGTAATCTGATTGAAAATGTACAGATTGGTGACAATGCCACTATTGGCGCCGGCAGTGTTGTGACTAAAAATATTCCGGCAAATGCCACTGCTGCCGGCAATTACGCTAAAGTACTGAATTACCAGAATCCGGGACAATATATCCACAACCGCTGGCCGCCAGAAAATACAAATGAAGCTTGACCTGACAGCAAAACAGTGCCAATGTTAGTAACATTAACACCAGACTGACAAATTCTTACCCTTAATGACAGTTACAGGTATAGCCAATGTCCGAAATTCAGCCACATCTACTTTGCCGTGAACTTAGCCTGCTGGCTTTCAATCGTCGCGTTCTGGCACAGGCGCAGGATACACAGGTACCCTTACTCGAACGTTTACGGTTTTTATGTATCGTTTCTTCCAATCTGGATGAATTTTTTGAAGTAAGGATGGCATGGCTGCGGCGTACCCGTGAACTCTCACCACATATTCCTCTGGCCAATGGCGAACTACCGGATACAGTTATTGCCAATGTAACCGAAGAAGCTCACGCCATTATTGCCGAACAATACAGATTGTTTAACGATGAACTGATTCCGGCACTGCGTAGTGAAGGCATATCTTTTTATCCGCGCAGTGAATGGAGTGAGGCACAACGCCAGTGGGTGGCTGATTACTTCCGGCATGAATTGTTACCTATTCTGACCCCTATCGGGCTGGATCCTTCGCACCCTTTTCCGCGCTTACTGAATAAATCACTGAATTTTGCAGTAGAACTGGAAGGTAAAGATGCTTTTGGGCGTACCGGCGGCATGGCCATCGTTCAGGCTCCGCGTATTTTGCCAAGAGTACTGAAAATGCCTAAGGAATTATGTGACGGGCATGATGGTTTTGTATTTCTGTCGTCAATCCTGCATGCTCATGTGCATACACTCTTCACCGGAATGAGCGTTAAAGGCTGCTATCAGTTTCGCCTTACCCGCGACAGTGACCTAAGTGTTGATGAAGAAGATCTGGAAAATTTGCGCACGGCAATTGCCGGTGAATTACAGGGAAGACAATATGGAGATGGTGTCCGGCTGGAAGTAGCCGATAATTGTCCGGCACACGTTTACGATTTCCTGCTTAGCCATTTTCATCTGGGGCGCGATGAATTGTACCGGGTAAACGGTCCGGTAAATCTGGTACGACTAATGGCCGTACCGGATATGGTTGAACGCAATGATTTAAAATTTCCGCCATTTATTCCCGGCACACCGGCCATTCTGAATAAAAATCGCGATATGTTCAGCATCATCAGCCAGCGCGATATCTTACTCTATCATCCCTACCAGTCTTTCGAACCTACAGTTCGTCTGATTCAGCAGGCAGCTGATGACCCTCAGGTTATTGCGATAAAAATGACCATTTACCGTACTGGCAGTAACTCTGACCTGGTAAAAGCACTGATGAAAGCGGCACTGACAGGCAAACAGGTTACTGTGGTGGTTGAACTGATGGCCCGTTTTGATGAAGAAACCAATCTGAACTGGGCAGGTCAGCTTGAAGCTGCCGGTGCCCATGTCGTATACGGAGTCTTCGGTTATAAAGTTCATGCCAAAATGGCACTGATAGTTCGACGTGAAGACGGCAGGCTGAAACGCTACGCTCATGTCAGTACAGGTAATTATCATCAGGGCACCAGCCGTATTTATACTGATCTGGGTCTGATGACCTGCAATCAGGATATCAGCGTGGATGTTAATACCGTATTTATGGAAATCACCGGTCTGGGACAACCCAATAATCTGCATAAAATAGCGCAAAGCCCGTTTACTCTGCACAAAATGCTTCTCAACAGCATTAATAACGAAATTGAGCAGGCAAAAGCCGGCAAAACAGCTCGTATTATTGCTAAAATGAACGCACTGGTTGAGCCTTCTATTGTCGATGCCCTGTATGCAGCCAGTCAGGCCGGTGTACAAATTGAGCTAATAGTACGCGGAATATGTGTGTTACGTCCGGGTGTTAAAGGCTTATCAGAAAATATCCGGGTACGTTCTATAGTCGGCCGGCTGCTGGAACATGCGCGGGTATTTTATTTTGAAAATGGCGGTGATTCTAAACTATGGATATCCAGCGCCGACTGGATGGGGCGAAATCTGTTCCGTCGTGTAGAAATTTGTACACCGATTGAAACATCTGAGCTAAAACAACGTATAATCAAGGAAACTCTGATGCTTGCGCTGGCTGATAATCAGTGTGCATGGCTGATGCAGCCGGATGGTCAGTATGAGCGCATTAAACCAGCAGAGAAAGAGTCAATAACCAATATGCAGAATATGCTTATTGAGCGTTATCGCCAGTAATAATACTGGTTTCAAACCTAAAACTACCGAATGGCCGGTCAGAATGCTGAATTAATTGTGTAGTAAGCAGTTTTAGCCAGTGCCATGGCAAAAAAAGCAAGGTTATCCATCCGGATACCTTGCTTTTCATTTGAATACATAAAAATTACTGATGTCCAGTACTACCAAAACCGCCTTCTCCGCGGCTGGTTTGCGCAAATTCATCAACCACGGTAAAAGCTGCCTGCATAACCGGCACAATAATCATCTGAGCAATCCGTGCCAGAGGTTCAATCACATACGCTTCATGACTGCGATTCCACAACGATACTTTTAATTCTCCCTGATAATCCGAATCAATTAAACCAACCAGATTACCCAGTACAATCCCATGTTTATGCCCCAGACCGGAACGCGGCAATATCAGAGCTGCATATCCCGGATCAGCCAGATGTATGGCCAGTCCGGTCGGTAGCAGAAAGCTTTCTCCCGGCTGCAAAGTAACCGGTGCTTCAATACAGGCACGTAAATCCAGCCCGGCCGAACCAATCGTCGCATATTCAGGTAATTGTTCTGCCATTGACGGATGTAATATTTTAATTTGTACAGATAACTCAGAAGCACTCATAAAAACCAGTCTTTAAATAATAGATCATTAAAAATATCAGGACAGCACGCCCTTATAACACATCAGTAACAGCCTTTTACTGTCACGGCAATAATTGTGCCAGCCGTTCAACAATAGCCGCAGCCGTATCCGCTTTACTCATTTGCGGTAAAGCCGTTTCCTGCTCGTCATCAAGTAAAATTACCTGATTGGTCGTTTTACCCATAGCCAGACTCACATCATTAGCTACCAGTAACGGCACACCTTTTTTCAGCCGTTTAGCACGCGCATGTTCCAGAACATGCTCACTTTCTGCTGCAAAGCCAACACAGAAAGGAGCATCCGGCCGGCTGGCTACGGTTGCCAGTATATCGGCATTTTCAGTCAGTTCGATTATAGGAACAGCCTGTCCCGGCTGTTTTTTCAGTTTTTGTACACTGCGGTTTTTTACTTTGTAATCAGCCACTGCTGCTACAGAAATAAACACATCCTGCTGTGGCAACAAACGCTCGACTGCATTCAGCATAGAATCTGCGCTGACAGCCTGTTCAGTGTAAGCCAGCCCTGCTGCCATTGAGGTATTAATCTGTCCGTATATTAAAGATACACTTGCTCCGGCTGCACGGCAGGCTCGCGCCAGAGCCATACCCATCTGTCCGCTGGAAATATTGGTAATACCGCGTACCGGATCAATGGCTTCAAAGGTTGCCCCGGTTGTAATCAGCACACGTTTACCAGCCAGCACCGGCAGTGTCCAGACATCTGCTAGCAATTCCGCCAGTTCAGCCGCTTCCAGCATCCGTCCGCTGCCAGTTTCGCCGCAGGCCTGCTCACCAACTGCCGGTCCGAGTATTTTTATCTGATCCTGACGTAATAAAGCCAGATTGCGCTGATTAGCCGGATTATTCCACATCTGTACATTCATTGCCGGCGCAACAGCCAGCGGACAGGTACGGGCTGCTACCAGAGTTGTCAGCAGATTATCAGCCATTCCGTTCGCTATTTTCGCCAGCGTATTGGCAGAAGCCGGTGCAATCAGCATCACATCTGCCTGACGACTCAGATTGATATGAGCCATCCCGTTGCCGCCGGCAGCATCATGGGTATCCAGCAATACCGGTTCTCCGCTCAGTGCCTGAAAAGTAGTGGGACTGACAAAATCAGTAGCTGCCTGTGTCATCACAACATTAACCTGATGTCCTGCTTTTTTAAGCAGCCGCACCAGTTCACAACATTTATATGCAGCAATACCACCACAAATACCCAGCAACACCTTTTTCTTCATTACTTTTACATCCATCGTCATGACCGGCCGTAAACAGATATCTACCGAATTTTCATTTAACCCAGTCAGAAAAAAATAAAACAAACTATTTGATTATAAGGAAAATTTTTTGCACAATCCATTTATACTCATATTCACATTTTATAATTGAAATCAGTACAATCTCATTATCAGATACAACCGCTGAGTAGATCAGGTTTAAATGAATATAGCAGCCAATAATTACATGATACACTAGGCAATATTCAGCCTGCCAGACAGCATGTTCTCTGTCAGACCGTACTTTAGCTCAATCCTAACAAAATTTTATTCAATTTAAAAAGTACCGCTAAATCCCTGTTTACATACAAAGTTATACTCTAAGTGGAGAATTTAAACGTATTAACACTTAAATTTCATTGCCCCATACTAAATGCTTGCATACAATGCGTCCCCTAAAGCAGGAGCAGAATCGTTTTTGCACCGTTCTTTAAACATTACAGTAAACATCCATATGCCGAGCATTGGCTGGAACGATTTTTCTGGAGTAACCTTTAATTATGAGCGAAAACGCAATCACCAGACCCGGTGCCGATCCAGCACATTACTTACAGATTAAAGACATCGTCAAGACCTATGGCGATAATTACGCCGTAGACCATATTAATCTGACCATCAAAAAAAACGAAATATTCGCCTTGCTCGGCAGCTCCGGCAGCGGTAAATCGACTTTATTACGCATGCTCGCCGGTATGGAAACACCAACTCAGGGACAGATTATCCTTGATGGTGAAGATATTACTAAACTGCAACCCTACGACCGCCCTATCAATATGATGTTTCAGAGCTATGCCCTGTTTCCGCATATGACGGTCGAACAAAACATCGCTTTCGGATTAAAGCAGGATAAACTGCCCAAAGATGAAATCAGTGCGCGGGTAGAAGAAATGCTGCGTCTGGTACAAATGAGCAAATACGCCAAACGCAAACCACACCAGCTTTCCGGTGGTCAGCAGCAACGCGTTGCGCTGGCACGCAGTCTGGCAAAACGCCCTAAATTGCTATTACTGGATGAACCTCTGGGCGCTCTGGACAAAAAACTGCGCCAGCAAACTCAGCTGGAACTGGTGAATACTCTCGAAAAAGTGGGTGCTACCTGTATTATGGTTACTCATGATCAGGAAGAAGCCATGACAATGGCTTCACGTATTGCCATCATGTCGGACGGACAGTTGCAACAGGTTGGCACACCTTCTGATATTTACGACTATCCGAATAGCCGCTTTACAGCTGAATTCATGGGCGAAACCAATATTCTGGAAGGCAAAGTGACTGAAGACGGTGCCGACCATACCATTATTCACTGCCCAGAAATGCAGCAACTGGTTTATCTTGGTCACGGTATCAGCGGACCGGAAGATCAGAAAATCTGGCTGTCTATTCGTCCTGAAGATATCAACATCTATCGTGAGCAACCTCAGCAGGAATATAACTGGTCAGCCGGAATTGTCAAAGAAATTGCCTATCTCGGCAGCTTCGGTATTTTTCATATCCAGCTGCCTTCCGGCAAAATTATTAAAAGTCAGGTGTTATCCTCATACTGGGAACAATACAGCATTCCTATGCCCACATGGGAAGAAAAAGTTTACATCAGCTGGCCGGATAATCAGGTCAGTCCTCTGACCCATTAATTGGCGCGGGAGCTTAAACATGAACTGGTTTAACCGCCTCAAAGGCTTACGCCCGACACAGGGACTGGTTGTTGGCATTCCTTATATCTGGCTGCTGGTACTTTTCCTTATCCCATTTTTTATCGTACTTAAAATCAGCTTTGCCGAACAGGATATTGCTATCCCGCCCTATACTCCGCTGTATCATGTAGATGCTGAAATGGGACGAGTAAATATTTTGGTCAGCTACCAGAATTATGCCGACATTTTCAATGATTTCTGGCATTCTCTCGGACAAATGTTTATTGGCAATCTAGGCGATAATATTTACCTGCTGACTTACTGGTTATCAATTAAAACCGCTTTCACTACGACACTTATCTGTTTGCTGGCGGGTTATCCGATAGCCTATGCTATCGCCCGGGCTCCGGAAAGGATCCGTAACGGTCTGCTGCTTACCATTATGCTGCCTTTCTGGACATCATTTCTGCTGCGTGTATATGCATGGATGAGCCTGCTCGGCCATAACGGTATTATTAATACTTATCTGATCAAATGGGGACTCATCAACAACCCGATGAATATGCTATACAACTCATTCTCACTGAATCTGGTTATGGTATATACCTATCTGCCCTTTATGATTCTGCCTCTGTACACTCAGCTGGTAAAACTGGACAACCGCCTGCTGGAAGCCGCTGCCGATCTCGGTGCCGGTCCTATTAAAGCGTTTGTTTCCATTACTCTGCCACTATCCAAAGCCGGGATTATCTCCGGTTCGATGCTGGTCTTTATTCCGGCAGTTGGTGAGTTTGTGATACCCGAACTGATAGGCGGACCAAAAAATCTGATGATTGGTAAAGTACTGTGGCAGGCTTTCTTCGATCAGAATAACTGGCCGCTGGCGTCAGCAGTTGCTGTTATTATGGTGCTGTTACTGGTGATTCCGATTACCTTGTTCCATCGTTATGAAAACCGGGAAATTGAAGAAGGAGCCAGCCATGCATAAAAACATATCATCCTGGTTTCTCAGAGTAATGCTGTTTCTGGGGCTGGCATTTCTGTATATACCCTTGGTTGTCCTGATTATCTACTCATTCAACAATTCGCGACTGGTCACTGTCTGGGGAGGTTTTTCCACTCAGTGGTACAGTAAATTATTACAGAATGAACAGATACTTGATGCTGCGTGGCTTTCAGTACGCATTGCTCTGTGCTCGGCGGCAGCCGCAGTCATTCTGGGAACACTTGCCGGCTATGCACTAGCCCGCATCAAACGTTTCCGTGGTAATACCTTGTTTGCCGGTATGGTTTCTGCACCAATGGTTATGCCGGACATCATTACCGGTTTGTCCATGCTGCTGTTAATTATTCAGGTACAGATATTGCTGCAAAACAGTGTTTTTAGCTTTCTGTATTTTGAACGCGGCTTTTTTACTATCTGGCTTGGTCATACCACCCTGTGTATGGCCTATGTAACTGTTATTATCCGCTCACGTTTGTCTGAGCTTAATCAGTCACTGGAAGAAGCAGCCAAGGATCTTGGTGCGAGGCCATTAAAGGTATTTTTTCTGATTACACTGCCTTCAATTGCTCCGGCTATTGCATCCGGCTTTCTGCTGTCCATTACGCTGTCGCTGGATGATTTAGTCATTACATCATTCCTGTCCGGTCCGGGTTCTTCCACTTTACCAATGATTATATTTTCAAAAATCAAACTGGGGCTGGATCCGCAAATGAATGTACTGGCCACCATCATCATTGCACTGGTAGGTACATTGGTTATAGGTATTAATTACTTCATGATGCGGCAAAATACCCGACGTGAACGGGAAATGGCAGAAGCCTATCGTCAGAGCCAGTTACTTGAGGCTAACAAATAAAAATGCATACATGGCAGCTATCTGATTTCGGTTAGCTGCCAATTTTTCATCTTCATAATCAGTTTAATCATTGTAACTATGTCTACACACATGCCACCAGATACAGAACGCATTGACAGCTACTATACAGCCAGCTGTAATGACCACTACCACTATCCAAGTTTAACAGGTACTGTTGAAGTTGAAACCTGCATCATTGGTGGCGGACTGAGCGGAATCGGTACTGCATTGCCATTGGCACAGCAGCAGCATAGTGTAGCACTTATCGAAGCCGCCCGAATCGGTTATGGCGCCTCCGGCCGTAACGGCGGTCAGGTCATTTATGGTTACGCTGCTGAAATGAGCAATCTGGCCGGCATGATCGGACTGAAAAATGCACAAACACTCTGGCAGTGGAGCCGTGAAGCTGTCACTCTGATTGAACAACAGATTCAAACCTACCAAATCAGCTGTGACTGGCAACGCGGTTACGCTCATGCAGCCATCCGGCCGCGCCAGCTGCGTGTCTTAACTGAATGGGTGAAAGAAGCTGCCGAACACTATCATTTTCATGATTATGAAGTATGGAATTCCAATCAGCTGCAACAGCAACTGGCCAGTGAACGCTATACCGGCGCGATTTTTGACCATCAGGCCGGACATTTACATCCACTAAACTACTTACTTGGACTGGCTCGTGCAGCTGCCCGTGCGGGAGCATTGCTGTTTGAACATTCCCCTATGCTTTCGCTGGAAACATGGCAGCACGGATACCGGATTACCACGCCAAACGGGAATATCATTGCCAAAAACCTCGTGATTGCCGTCAATGCTTTTACCCGCAGCCTCCGACAGGCACCTATTAAGGCGCTCGAAGCCAAAATCCTGCCGGTAGGTACATACATGATTGCAACCCAGCCGCTTGGGGAACGTGGTCAGCAACTCATCAAAAATAACATGGCAGTATGTGATACCCGTTTTGTACTTGATTATTATCGCCTGAGTGCAGACAAACGTCTGTTATTCGGAGGTAAAGTCAATTATTCCGGTCGTGAACCCGGCCGGCAGCAACTCATTCAGAGTATGCGCCGTGATATGCTTAAAGTATTTCCACAGCTGGCTGATGCAGAAATTGATTATGCCTGGGGTGGTCTGGTTGATATCAGCATGAACCGCCTGCCCCATTTCGGGCGTCTTAACCCGCAACTCTATTTTTTACAAGGATTTTCAGGACATGGCGTGGCTGCTGCCGGTATGGGCGGGCAAATTATTGCTGAGGCAATCAGCGGCGATGACAGCCGCCTGTGCATGTTTGAAAAAATTATACATCACAACTTTCCCGGTGGCAGTTTACTGCGCCTTCCCATACAATGGGCAGGAACAGGTTATTACCGTCTAAAAGATTTATTACCTTAATTTTAAGAGTTATAAACTTAACTATAGTACAATCAATACCCGTTTTTGAATTCAAGCAACAGGCTTCATGACCGCTTCCGACTCTTCTGCCTTTTATCAGCATGCATTACAACAGTGCCTGTTCATACAAACCGGCCTGATGCAAAGCCATATACTGACTAACGGCGAAAAAGTATGGGTACGGCAAGCTGGTGCACGCAATAGTGCCTGGCGCTATCACTTATTAAAAATAGCTCAGAAAATAAGTGGTATTCACATGCTGCAACCTGTACCCAATTTGGGCGGAATACCTGCACTGCAAACCGAAGCATCCCGTCTGCGGGCTCTGGCCTCAGCAGGAGTGCGGGTTCCTGCCATTCTGGCGCAACAACCGGATGCTCTGATGATTAGTCATATTGGCAATCACAATCTAGAAAAAGAATGGAAACACTGTAAGCATCAGCCTGAACTTCTGTTGCAACGCTGGCAGCTTGGTCTTAACGCCATCGAAGATGTACATAAACGCAAGCAATACCTGAGTGAAACTTTTGCACGCAATATGATTTACATTAATCAGGACAGCATAGGCTTTATCGATTTCGAAGATGATCCTTTATCCGCGATGACATTAACGCAATGCCATTCCCGCGACTGGCTATGCTATCTGCACTCAGGTGCACGTTTAATGCAGGAATTCGGCGTAACTATTCAGGCTAAAGAATTATGGCATAGCGTACTGCATAATCAACCTAATGAAGTAAGTAGTATTGTCAACAAAAGCTTACATAAAATCCGCTGGATGCGTCATCTAAAGGCTAAATTTTATGGTAAAGATACACTTAAGCTTGCCGCGATGGCCGGATATGCCTGAAACAGCCCAGCTAACACAATCATGATCGATATTGCAAATTCAGGTATATAAAATAATTTTTCTCATCAAGCAAAAAAGCTGTAGCAACAATAACATGCTACAGCTTTTTTAAGCATTAACTGAATTCAGCTTGCAGCCCGCTGACAATGCATCACCATTTTCTGCAACATCCATGGTTCTAATAACTGAATATGCTTGTGCTCAACTTTTATCCAGCCTTCATGCTGAAATTTAGACAAAGTACGGCTTACTGTTTCCAGCTTTAGCCCCAGATAGCTGCCAATTTCTTCACGTGACATACGCAAAATAAAATCATTTGCAGCAAAACCACGAAAACTCAGACGATGAGATAAATTCACCAGAAACGCAGCCAGACGCTCTTCTGCACGCATATTACCCAGCATCAGCATCAGCTCCTGAGTACGCAGAATTTCCTGACTCATCAGACGATAAAAATGTATTTGTAATGAAGGCAAAATATTACCGGCATCTTCCATATTAGTGAATGGTAGCTCACATACCTCACTATCTTCCAGAGCTACTGCATCACAGCCATGAACATTATGACAAATACCGTCCAGCCCCAACAATTCACCTGACATAAAAAAACCAGTTACCTGATCTCGTCCGTCCCGGCTATTAACCATGGTTTTAAAAAAACCGGTTCGTATGGCAAATATTGCATCAAACGGTTCACCGGCACGAAACAGATACTCCCCTTTTTTTAAACGACGACTCTGACGAATAATCGCTCCTAAATCGGTTAGTTCCCGCTCTTTAAGCATTACCGGCATACAGAGAATATGCAAAGAACATTTTTCGCATAATTTCTGTACTATTTCACCCTGTTTATACAATCTAATCATAATATATTTAATAATTACTGATTACACTTTGCCCAGAACATCATATAAAAAACATATTGATATAAATCAATTTTTTAAAAACTATCCAATATAGTATTGTTATAGACAAAGTGAATTGAATTTCCTTCAGACCCTGATTTAATAAAAAAATTGGCTTATTATGTTTTCACTGCTTTACTTTACTGCCGGATGTATTCTACCATAAATAGTTATCACTCCTATCTATTTCACCAGACCAACACAAGAATAACCATCATTATCCAATGAACACACCACGCATCAACATAGAATTCGACCGTACCCTTATTGCTTCCTTACCGTCTTCCGGCCCGCGTTATACTTCCTACCCTACAGCAGACCGTTTTAATACTTCATTCACCGCAACTCAGTTACAAACTGCTTTACAGCAAAATATTGGTGACAAACCAGTCTCCCTGTACGTACATGTGCCTTTCTGCAATACCATCTGTTACTATTGCGGCTGTAATAAAATTATTACCAAAGATACCAGCCGTGCCGATATATATATCCGGTATCTGGATAAAGAAATGGCACTGCTGGCAAAAAACTGGCAGAGTAAACCGCTGCTGGCACAATTACATTTCGGCGGCGGTACACCAACCTTTCTGAATGATGACCAGCTCAGTCATATTTTTGCCAGTATCAGCCGCTACTTTACCCTGTCAGAACAGGGTGAATATTCAATTGAAATCGACCCGCGTAAAGTGACAGCTGAAACTGTAGCTCATCTGGGCAGACTCGGTTTTAACCGGATGAGCGTCGGTATTCAGGATTTCAATCCGGCGGTACAACAGGCCGTTAACCGCATCCAGAGCGAAGCTGAAACCCGGACAGTTATTGAGGCAGCCAGAGCTAATGGTTTTCACTCTGTCAGTGTCGACTTAATCTATGGCTTACCGCACCAGACTGAAGCCTCTATGCGCTGCACACTGGATCACGTACTGACTCTGCAGCCGGATCGCATTGCCATGTATCACTATGCACATCTGCCACATCTGTTCAAACCACAGCGGCGTATTGATACATCAGCCGTACCCAACAGCAGTGTTAAACTGGATATTCTGCAAAACACCGTTCAATATCTGTTACAGCAGGGCTATATCTTCATCGGCATGGATCATTTTGCCAAACCTGATGACGAACTGGCCATTGCCTTATCTGAAGGCCGCCTGCAACGCAATTTTCAGGGTTATTCAACCCATGCAGACTGTGACTTAATCGCCATCGGCGTATCCAGCATCGGCAAAATCAACAATATCTACAGCCA
Organism: Snodgrassella sp. W8135; assembly: GCF_016101225.1. NCBI lineage: Bacteria > Pseudomonadati > Pseudomonadota > Betaproteobacteria > Neisseriales > Neisseriaceae > Snodgrassella > Snodgrassella sp. W8135. The sequence goes on along the minus strand of NZ_JACFQX010000001.1, from coordinate 372,107 downwards.
GAATGAAAAAGAACTGCCTGCCTACTATCAGGCTCTGGATGAAAACCGCCTGCCAGTTATGCGCGGCTACCAGCTTAATGCGGACGACTTACTGCGCCGGCGTGTAATTCAGGATTTGATGTGCCGCTTCCAGCTTAATTACATTGATTATAGCCATGCCATGCAGCAGCCTTTTCAAACTTACTTTGCTGCTGAGCAGTCTGATTTACAGCACCTGCAACAGCTTGGCTTGCTCAATCTTAGTGATCAGAATTTACAGGTTACACCCAAAGGGAGACTGCTGATTCGCAATATCGCCATGGTATTTGACTACTATTTGCGTCAGAAGCGCACCGAAGCCCAGTATTCACGTACATTATAATAATCAAACCGCAACAGTTACCATCGTTTTATCAGCAAGATAAATAACGTTGCCAAAATTAATAAATACTGCAACTGTCCTTCATCGCCATTTACTTAACTGCAAACCAATTTTACTGTTTTATACTTAAACCAGTTCCCACGGTAAATCACGCCGTTTATGAACTGGTTTTAACTTTTTCTCATTACGCAATTGCTGAGCAGCCCAACGTAAATCATATTGCCAGATATAAAGCATACTTCCGGATGCTTTCAACTCCTGCTCATATTTATCCCAGATATATTTACTGACATCCTTAGGCCAGCCAGATCCGCCTAAGTACTTCAGTGCTTCAATTACCCATAATTACATTATATCTCTGGTAACCACTGGTTAATCCTCCTTAAAATTATTCTGGTCATTTATGCCTGAACGATATATAAATTACTCAGTATCCTGAAAAAAGAACAGTCTGGCATCATTAAAATGTTTACTACACCTGATAAGCTGAAACAGTTTTTACATTACACATGCACCAGTACACTGCCCACTATACTTAATCAGCGTCAGGATGCATTACAGCATCTGCCCGTTAATTTTCGCTGCGCTGCGGTGCTGATGCCTGTTGACTGGAATCATGGTAACGCGCAAATCTGGCTTACTCAGCGCAGTCAGCAACTACGCCAGCACCGCGGGCAAATCGCTTTTCCCGGAGGCAAACTGGAAAATAATGAAAGCAGCATCAGTGCAGCATTTCGCGAAAGCGAAGAAGAAACCGGACTGATTCGTAATCAGTGGCAGCTGGTCGGAACCTTACCTCAATGCTATCTGCCCAGCGGTTTCAAAGTTGTTCCTGTTCTGGCCTGGAGCAATTCATCTCTATACTGGCAGCTCAACCCGTCAGAAGTCAGCGAAATATTCCCGGTACCCTTACCTGTTGTTCTGGATAGCAAGCTATACCAGGATAGTATTACTCAATATCAGCAACTTAAGCTTAAGGTATATCATTTACATTATCAAAACCGACATATCTGGGGAGCTACTGCATGCATGCTATTACACCTAGCTCAATGCTATCAGGTATGGAACAGGCAAAACCATCAATCAACACTAATCCAGTAAATCAATACGTACTATTTCTCCGCATAACTGTCTTACCTGCTCCAGACAATGTGCCGGTTTCAGGGCTTGAAAAGCATAAGTAAGCTGTGCCTGAAAACTTCCGGCAGCTATTTTTTCGCCATCGCCAGCCACACCACTGGGCATATCCAGCGCCACCTTAAACACATCTGCCTGAGAAACTGCTGCAAAACAACGTGCAATAGCCTGAGGCAACTCACCATGGAAACCAGTACCATAAACAGCATCCACAACCAGATGGACAGACGGCAGCACAGTATGCAATTGCGAAACATTAATACAATCTACAGTAACCGGCAGACATTTCCGGTTGGCTTCTGCAAGAGCTGATAATTGCTGTCCTTGTAAAAACATAATCGTTACCGGCCAGCCATGTAAAGACAATACTCGGGCCAGTACCAGCCCGTCACCTGCATTATTCCCTTTGCCACACAATATCAGTATATGCTGCGAGGAATGAAACCGACATAATAAATCCTTCGCTGCACGACTTCCTGCATGTTCCATCATTCGGGCATAACTCAAACCTTCCCGGTTCTGTGTATCTTCCCATGCTTTCATCTGTGCCACAGTCCAGACCGGCGTAGTCATATCGTGTCCTTTATCAGGAAAAACAGATTATTATCATACTTGGGTATTCCGGCGTTCAATCTGTACACCCACTTCCTTAATACCAGCAAGAATACCCGGCTTCACCACTTTCACCCGCACCCATAATGCCCTGTAACGGTTCAATATAAACTGAGCCACATACTCTGCCAGTGCTTCCAGTAACAAAAATTCCTGTTCAGCGAGTGCCTCACGCAAATCATCAGCCACTCTGGCATAGTGAATCGTATCGTCAATATTATCGCTTTGCGCCGCCTGCTGAAAATCTGTACCAATATCCACATCCAGCAACAGTGTTTGCTGTTGTTGCCGCTCCCACTGATATACCCCAATCAGCGTCTGCGCAGTCATGCCGTGTAAAAAGATAGTATCCATGTCCAACCTACTGAGCTAAAATGCAAACCCTCAGATTGTAGACTAAAGAAACCGCTTTATGGTCAATTACCTTGCAATTATCGGTGCCTATTTACTGGGCTCTCTGTCTTTTGCCGTTATTGTTTCACGCTGTATGGGTATGCCCGACCCGCACAGCTATGGTTCCGGCAATCCCGGTGCTACCAATGTTTTGCGTACAGGCAAAAAAAGTGCCGCTGCTCTTACACTGTTAGGCGATGCATTCAAAGGCTGGCTGGCCGTCTGGCTGGCAAAACACTATCAGACGGTCTGGCAACTGGACAGCAATACCATTGCCATAATTGCCGTAGTGGTTCTCATTGGCCACATGTGGCCGGTATTTTTCAAATTTAAAGGTGGTAAAGGCGTAGCTACTGCACTGGGTGTACTCCTGGCTTTATCATGGCCTACTGCACTTATTTGTGCAGCAGTATGGCTGATTATGGCCTTTGGTTTCAAAGTATCTTCACTGGCCGCATTAATAGCTACTCTGATCAGCCCGTTTGCTGCCTGGTGGTTTATGCCTCAGTTAAGCTGGGTAATTGCTGTTATAGTGATTGATATACTGGTTCTTTACCGGCATAAAAGCAATATCAAAAACCTGTTCAGCGGTCGTGAAGGTAAAATCGGCGAAACTAAATAATAAATTGACATAGCGACCATAAATAAAAAAGACAGTTTTCTCAACTGTCTTTTTCTTTATCTCGGGCGTATTACTTCAAATTTTGTTTTTGCTGCTTACGATTGCGCCTGCGCTGACGAATTTCAGCAATTTTACGTTTAAAAAACTGGATACGCTGACGCTTTTTCCACCAGTAATAGACTAGTGCCAGTGCACCAACGCCAATCACAACATACACAACTGCCTGGAACTGATGCACCTTATGCATCAGCCAATCAATATTTTCCGCACCATATTCACCCAGATACACCCACACAGGTACAGAAATCATTGCTGCCAGACCATCCATCAACAAAAATTTCGGTATAGAAACTTTCCCGCTGATCCCGGCGGTAATGTAAATCGGGGTACGCAAACCGGGCAGAAAACGGGCAATAAATAATACCCAGCTACCATATTTATCAAATTTATCCTGTACCTGAGCATAGCGCCTGGGCGTCATTACCCGCTGAACAAAACGAAATTTCAGAATACGATGACCAAATACGCGTCCGGCACTAAACATCATACCATCGCCTACCAGAACACCGGCCATACCTACCATAAACATGGTATGTACATGCGCATGTCCCAGTCCGGCTATAACACCACCGGCAACCAGCGTTACATCTTCCGGTATCGGCACACCAAAGCCGCAGGCAACCAATACCATAAATACCGCTGCATAGCCATACTCAGTAAAAAAAGCTTCCAGCAATGCAAACATAAAATGCCCGTTCTTCTTTTATTCCTGTCAGACAGATTTACTCTGCCAAACCTGTCTTAATTGCATTGGCAATTTTTTCAGCTGCCTGACGCGCAACTTCAGTCTGACGAGCTTCTACCATAACCCGCACCACCGGTTCTGTTCCTGACGGGCGAAGTACCACACGTCCATTATCTCCGAGCTGTTTCATCACCTCATCAGCTACCGGCGCCGCAATACTCTGCCAGTCCTGATCAGGCTCAATATGAACATTAATCATAGTTTGCGGAAAAGGCTGCCAGTCAGTAAGTATACTGGCTAAATCCTGCTGTAAAACCTGTAAGGCTGCAAAGACCTGTAAAGCTGCAATAATTCCATCACCGGTATTATGCTTATCCAGACAAACTATATGACCGGAAGCTTCTCCCCCTAGTGACCACTGATGCTGATGCAGCTGTTCCAGAACATAACGGTCGCCTACTTTAGCGCGGACAAAGTCAATGCCCAGCCGCTTAAACGCCAGCTCCATAGCAAGATTGGTCATAACCGTCCCCACTACACCGCCATCCAGACAGCCTGCTGCAGCACGAGCTTTAGCAATTACATAAATCAGCGCATCCCCATCATAGACTTTGCCGAATTTATCTACCATCATCAGCCTGTCGCCGTCACCATCCAGCGCAATACCATAATCGGCTTCATTCTGTAACACTGCTGCCTGTAGTGACTTAGTATATGTCGCACCGATTTTCAGATTGATATTATAACCATCCGGCTGATCGCCGATGCAGACCACATCTGCACCCAGCTCATGAAATACCTTAGGTGCCACAGCATAGGCCGCACCATTTGCCGTATCTACCACCAGCTTCAAACCGCGCAAATTCAAATGATTCGGAAAAGTAGATTTACAAAACTCTATATAACGGTCAACAGCACCATTTATGCGCCGTGCACGACCAAGCTCGCTGGAAGGGACAGTTTTTACCGGCTTTTCCAGCTCTGCTTCAATTTCCAGCTCCAGAATATCACTTAACTTGACTCCGCCTTCTGCAAAAAATTTAATACCATTATCATGATAAGCATTATGTGAAGCAGATATCATCACCCCGCAATCCAAACGCAGTGCACGAGTTAAATAAGCCACACCCGGTGTAGGTAATGGTCCGGTAAGCAGTACATTTACCCCTGCTGCTGTAAAGCCGGCTTCCATTGCTGCTTCTAGCATATAACCGGAAATTCTTGTATCTTTACCAATCAGCACAGTAGGCTGATGATCAGTTCCATGTTGTACCAGTACATGTCCGGCAGCATACGCTAATTTCAGTACAAATTCGGGGGTTACCGGAAACTTACCAACTTCACCACGCACCCCGTCAGTACCAAAATATTTTTTTGCCATCACCTGCTCCGACCGATTAATTCAAGACTATTATTGTAGAACAGGCATAGCTGTTCAGTCAGTAAATAAAATGTTATTTGAAAACTATCCGGTTCACAATAAATCTGAACCCGATTAAACTCTACTCAGATTACATAATAAAAACGCAGCCCGCGTCTGCTGACAATCTGCAACCTATCTTATTAAATACTTCCGCCCAGGGCCGCCCATACCTGTAAACCCTGACGTGTTTCACGTACATCATGTACCCGTATAATTGCTGCACCACGTGCCACTGCTGCTACTGCCGCCACCACACTTCCAACAACCCGTTGTCTTGGTTCAGTTTCATCAGTCAGTAAACCAATCATCGTTTTACGTGATACCCCAATCAGTACCGGACAACCCGCGGCCGCATGCCAGTCTGCAAAGTGCTGCATTAATGCAATATTATGCTGAAGACTCTTACCAAAACCAAAACCCGGATCTATTGTCAGACGCAAACGGTCAATCCCAGCCTGTTCACACACAGATACCCGTTGCTGCAAATACTGACCAACTTCAGTAACCACATCCTGATATTCAGGATTATGCTGCATATTTTCCGGCTGTCCCTGCATATGCATCAGACACACACCAATATTCTGCTGCTGCGCAAGTAAATCCACTGCACCAGCATCTTCCAGTGCCTGAATATCATTTATTCCGTCAGCCAGCTGCTGCTCAAGTAACTGACGCATTACCCAAGTGCGGCGTGTATCGACAGTTAATGGTACATTCCAGGTAACCAACTCTGTTAATACCGGCTCAATACGCTTCCACTCATCCTGAGGTGAAACAAAATCAGATCCGGGACGGGAGCTCTCTCCGCCAATATCCAGAATATCCGCCCCATCTTTTAATAACTGTTCTGCATGCTTTAATGCCAGAGTCAGAGAAGTACTGTAACTACCACCATCTGAAAATGAATCCGGCGTTAAATTGACGATTCCCATAATTTTCGGCTGCGCCAAATCAATTTGAAAACGCCCGCACTGCCAGTAATTTTGACCAGAATTATTCATACTCAATCATAATCCCTTAACATTTATCAAATAATCATACAGCCTGTATTTGTGGTTAAACCCATAATACTAGCAATAAATTCTGCTCAGCCAGATAAAGATATTTCTCTTCACATCTTGATTTTTTTATCCGCAAAGTACAAATTCAGACTCACTTAAAATAACAAAAACATAAAATCTATTAAAAATCGTTGCAAATCAAAAAATATTGAAATTAACAAAGATATATTGAACTACAACCAGAATTGCTATCAGAACTAAGACAGAATACCTTGATGTAAAATAAATTGATAAATCTCAAGATTTAAATACCCTGTCATTATCTGAGTTATATAAATAATCCAGACTCCAATATAACCATCATAATTGCTCTGATTTCACATTTATAACTGATAATAATGAAGAAATATTCAATTTATAAATTCACCTATTTTAAAGCCAGCCAAATTAATTAATGAAAGAATATTTGCCTCATGGGAAATATTGATTTACTACTTTCATGAATGAACCGTTTGGCTGAATTTATCACACCAGCTTTTACCAGTATTTTATCATTTACATAATACAGAATCTTCCTGCCTTAAATTACCATGCTTTTCAACAATTCAGATAAACCAAAATAGCATATACCTATATACCAGAATAACTATTTTCAATATTACTATTATATTTTGTGCCTCTTATTTTAAGATAAAACATAGAAAAAACGGCAGCTATTGCTGCCGTTAAAAATCATATAACTACATTAATTAGTCCTGTGATTTCTGTTCAGGTGCAGATGCTTTAGATTCAGTATTATCCACATCCTCAGCCACAGCATCAGCTTTAGTTTCAGATTGAGTTGCTCCATCCGCTTTAGCATCTGTTTCGGTTTCAGCTACCGCATCAGTCTTAGCTTCAGTTTCAGTCTCAGCTAACGGCTGCTCAGTATCGCCATCCTTAACTATATTTTCACTGAAATCTTTTGGCGGACTAGGCTGCTTACCGGCCATAATTTCCAGCACCTGATCACGGTCAATGGTTTCCCATTCAATCAGAGCCTTAGCCATGGTATGCATCTTATCGCGATTCTCATCCAGAATTTTATAAGCAATTTCATACTGCTCATCAAGGATGCGACGTACTTCAGCATCTACTTCCTGCATGGTTTTTTCAGAAATATTTTTCGATTGCGTTACAGAGCGCCCGAGAAACACTTCATTTTCATTTTCACCATATACTACAGGTCCCATTTTTTTGGACATACCATAACGGGTTACCATATCACGCGCAATCTGAGTAGCACGTTCAAAGTCATTAGAAGCGCCAGTAGACACACGACCAATAAACAACTGTTCAGCTATACGACCACCAAACAGAATTGAAATCTGATTAAGCATCTGATCTTCATACATACTGATGCGGTCACGTTCCGGCAGCTGCCAAGTCAGACCAAGAGCACGCCCGCGGGGCATAATCGTTACTTTATGTACCGGATCTGTAAAATCCAGTGTCTCAGCAACAACAGCGTGACCTGATTCATGATAAGCAGTGGCTTTTTTCTCATCCTCATGCATAACCATGGAGCGACGTTCAGGACCCATGTAAATCTTATCTTTAGCATCTTCAAAGTCACTCATGTCTACTTTGGTCTTATTCCGACGACCTGCAAACAGAGCAGCTTCATTTACCAGATTGGCTAAATCAGCACCGGAAAAACCAGGTGTACCACGTGCCAGCACAGGTAAATCCACTGATTTATCCAGAGGCACTTTGGCAGCATGTACTTTCAGAATCTGTTCACGTCCGCGGATATCCGGTAACGGTACCACTACCTGACGGTCAAAACGGCCTGGTCGCATCAGAGCAGGATCAAGCACATCCGGACGGTTGGTTGCCGCAATCACAATAACTGTTGTATTGCTTTCAAAACCATCCATCTCCACAAGCAGCTGATTCAGTGTTTGCTCACGTTCATCATTACCACCACCCAAACCGGCACCACGCTGGCGGCCTACCGCATCAATTTCATCGATAAAAATCAGACAGGGAGCGTTCTTTTTTGCCTGCTCAAACATATCGCGAACACGCGATGCGCCCACACCAACAAACATCTCTACAAAATCGGAACCGGAAATACTGAAAAACGGCACCTGAGCTTCGCCGGCAATCGCTTTAGCCAGTAAAGTTTTACCTGTACCCGGTCTGCCACACATCAGAATACCGCGCGGTACGCGCCCGCCAAGCGTCTGATAACGCTGTGGTGCCCGCAGATAATCCACAATTTCCTGCACTTCTTCCTTAGCCTCATCACAACCAGCTACATCAGCAAAGGTTGTTTTATTAGATTCTTTATCCAGTAATCGGGCACGGCTTTTACCAAAAGAAAAGGCACCACCCTTGCCTCCGCCGCCTTGTGTGGAGCGCATGAAATAAAAAAATACACCAATCAGCAACAGTATAGGTAATATGCTGATAAACATATTAGTCAAAATACCCGGTTTTTCTTCCGGAATCACATTAACCCGAATATTTTTCGCTATCAGATTACTAACAAAATTATTTTCCAGCGGTGTCGGTGCATTGGTAATGAAAGAAGATTTATCATGACGCTGGCCCTTCAGCTGCAGACCATTAATCACTGAACCTTCAATATTTACACTGGCAATCTCACCCTTGTTAACCTGCTGAATAAACTGAGAGTATTCAATTTGCTGTTTACTCTCTTTTTTCTCAGTAATGGCATTGAATGCGGCCATTAATACTAACGCCAGCACCAGCCAGACCAAAAGATTCTTTACGGTATTCCGCACTGTCAGAAACTCCTAAGGAGGTTAATTAATTGTTGTTCAGAATAGTTAATATAGCCAACTTCTTCATATAGCATTGGCTATAACTACTATTTTTTACCGCGACCAAGCAAATAAATTTCGCTCGAGCGGTCACGGGATGCTTTCGGCTTGCGAACCATTACCTGAGCAAAACAATCCTTCATAGCCTGCTGAAATTCTTGCAGACCTGCTCCCTGAAACACCTTCACCAGAAAATCACCACCCGGTTTGAGATGTGCCTGAGCAAACTCCAGACCCAATTCTGCCAGATAAAAACTGCGTGCCTGATCAGTAATGTTATTGCCAGACATATTGGGTGCCATATCACAAATTACAAGATCCAGTTCACAACCATCCAGCAAAGTTTCAAACTTTGCCAGCACGTCATTCTCGCGAAAATCACCCTGAATAAAACGTACACCCGTCACTGGTTCCATAGGCAGAATATCCAGTGCAAATACCTGTCCTGCCGCACCAGCTAGCCTGGCCGCAACCTGCGACCAGCTACCCGGAGCACTGCCAAGGTCAGCCACTACCGCACCCGGTCGTATCAGATGATCCTTATCATTGATTTCCAGCAACTTATAGGCTGCGCGTGCACGGTAGCCTTCTTTCTGAGCCAGATGAACATAATGATCGTTAACATGCTCGTTGAGCCATGCACTGGAAGATTTAGAGCGAACACCCATGATGCAAATTCTTGAAAAAATCACCACATTGTATCGTGAAATTGATGCAGAATACAGCATTTCCCCTTATATAAAAGATAAATTCATCAGCATAAATAATTTTATCCACCGGCTATACTCAGCAATTTATCAGACCTGTTCCTCAGGTTTTATTCCAAATCTTTTTTTGTAGTGTAAATTACTCATCTGAATAGATTGACATAGTGAAACACCAGCGCACATATCTGATAAATTGTTTCATTAGCTGCACCAGAATAAAAGCCATAAGAGCGCTCAGCAGCAGATAACCGGGGATTTCAATTCTGGTACTCAATGGCATAATAGTATCGGACGTAGCAACATATGTTGCCCATGTATTTCTATCATCATCCAGGTCAATAGTTTCAATCTCAATCAATTGAAGATGTGGCTCCTCTTTAAGTACCTTATAACTGAAGGAATAATTACCATCTGATGATTTATCCTGCCCACTGGGAAATTTGGCCAGAAATGACGTATTTTCCGGTTTAAAATCTTTATTAAAACTATAATTTACCTGAGTAAAAGTGCCATCAGGCCTAAATACCGCAACTTCAAAAGGAAAATGAGATTGGTTTTTGATGCTGCTCTTAGCGTACAGATGCGACACTAAAGGCAGACAAACCATGCACAACCCAAACCCTACAGCTAATCTGAAAATAAAGGTATCCAGAACTCTCAGTATGCCGAGACACAAAATCTGCGAAAATTTCATAATTATAATGACTTAACGGAAAAGATATTAATTTTTGCTAACTAATTAAAATAGAATAAATATTACCAAAAATAAACAAATATCACAGAAATTAAATATACCTGAATGTTTTATAAATTACTATTTTAATTAAAATAAGAAATACCTTATTAATATACTGATTTTGAATTTTTATTTTCAATACAAATATACAAGACCTCTCAACTATAAAAAATCGTCTGTCTCATTTAAAATAGCTCAACTCTGAATCTAACTTGAATAACAGGCTAATCAGATCGTAATTAATCCGGAAAGTAAAATGGCAACAGATAAATTAAACAGTAAAGAAAAAATGGCATTAAAAGCTCGTGCACATCAATTACATGCAGTAGTACTGATTGGTCAGCACGGACTGACTACTGAAGTAATCACCGAAACCAATCGTAATCTTGATGCACATGAACTGATTAAAGTACAGGTAGCAGGTGACGATCGTGCAGCGCGTATAGCCATTGCAGAAGAACTATGTAAAGCTACTCATGCCGAATTAATTCAGCATATTGGCAAACAACTAATATTATTCCGCCGCAAAGAGAATCCGGCAGAATAAATAAAAGCGATTCATTACATGAATCGCTTTTATTTTATCCGGCTAGTTACTGTAAAGCAGTAAACAATTTTTTAAATGCAGATAAATTAAATATAAAACACTTCAAGAATTTCATATTCGCGAACACCGCCCGGTGCCTGAACTTCTGCCACATCACCCTCTTCTTTACCAATCAGAGCACGTGCTATAGGTGAACCGACATAAATTTTAGCCTGTTTAATATCTGCCTCATCTTCACCCACAATCTGGTAACTCACTACTTCTTCGGTTTCTAGATCCTGCATTTTCACTGTAGCACCAAAAACCACCTTACCATCAGCATTGGTTTCTTTTGGATCAATAATATGCGCCAGGGAAAGCTTGTGCTCAATTTCAGCAATCCTGCCTTCAATAAAGCCCTGTTTTTCTTTAGCAGCTTCATATTCTGCATTTTCCGACAGATCGCCATGCGAACGTGCTTCAGCAATTGCTTCAATTACAGCCGGCCGAGCTACACTTTTAAGCTCTTGCAGCTCTTGTTTCAGCAAATTAGCACCAATTACGGTCAACGGAATTTTTTGCATCATATTTCTCCAAGATACCGCTGCAGAATGCATCAACGGTATTTCGTATTAATAACAAAAAGCAAGCCGCCCGATTTTGGCGGCTTGCGCTGTTCCATAGGTGCTATTTTAGCAGACCGGTATAAAATAGCAACGTTTATAACGACTATTTCATATAATAATCAGCCAATTTAATTTGCCATAATATTCATCATCAATACTGCGTCTTTGTATGTTCATTAATCTGATTAATCGAACCAATCATCGCCAGATTTATCTGAATACTAAACTTTATTTAAATATATTTAACAAAGATATATATATTTTAATTATTTTATTAATCTATGCCTCGGTTACCTAATCTTTTAGTTATTTCATAATATACAGTAAATCAATTCAGCTTTCTTTTATGAAGTTTAAAAGATTCAGTTTCGTCTGATAAGGAGAATTAACCAGATATAAATTTTTTGCTGAAATTTATCAGAACAAAATTACCATAAAGAATAATGCTACTAACTATTTAAAAAAATACATTAATTGGTTTTTGATAAAATACTCAACATCACTACGCTAATTAGATTTAAATTAGGCTATTAGTATATCCTTTTGCTCTCGCTTTATATCTAATTAAATAATCCCGTTTAAGAATCCAAAATTATTTCAATATGAATCTATTTAAAACAAATAAAAATTTTGTAGCTATGCTATTAGTAATATTGTTATCTGCCTGTAATAAAACCAAATCATTAGAAGAAAGCTATAAAACAGATACTCTGAATGTAAATACAGAATTTATTACTGAAAAGAATATAAATATTAACCAAATACAACAGATACCAGTTAATACTTTAGTATCAAAATACCCGCCATTAACAGATAGTACTTTTATTTTAGGCAAAGGAGATGGTGTGATTTCAGAATTCAGAATTAGTTTAAGAAATACATTTACAGAAAAAGAAATTGAAAACAGAGACATTATAATCAGAGAAGTAACGTGGTCTTGCAATCAAGATGAAAATTTAACTATCTGGTATGAGAAAAAACAGGATCAATGGGTTCTGGTAGACCATGTAATCTGGTATAAAGATGCTTTATTTTAAACATTTATTTAATCATTAAATATTAACTTATTATATAAATAATAGTCCTGACTATAACTTGAGAGCTAAGTTTAATTATTTTATCTGATTGACAGTTAATCAACATAAAAATAAATACTATCCAATCTAATTATTAATATTTCATTAAATAAAATACCTTTCAAAGATATTTCTCTGAAAGGTATAAAATTGATTAATAAAAATCATCAGGTTTTTATCAGCTTAAAGTAGATTCAATGTTATTCTTTGTTATTAGAACGGAATATCGTCATCAATATCATCTACCGGAGCAGGAGTAGGTGCCGGCCGTGGTGCCTGACGGCGCGGAGCAGCAGGTGGCGGACTGGAAGCAGCAGGTGCAGCATCATAACCGTCCTGATTATAGTTACCTCCCTGTGCATAGTTGGTTCCGCCATTCATCTGATCATAGCTATTACCTGAGCCGGAAGCACCATCATTGCGGCTACCCAGCATTTTCATTTCACTGCCGATAATATCGTATGCGGTGCGTTCGATACCATCTTTACCGGTATATTTACGGCTCTGAATCCTGCCTTCAATAAACACCTGACTGCCTTTACGCAAATACTGGCTGGCTATCTCACCCAATTTACCGAACAGAGTAATATTATGCCATTCAGTACGAGTCTGGCGTTCACCATTACGGTCACGCCACTGTTCATCAGTAGCTATGGAAAAATTGGTTATTGCATCTCCGCTGGGCATATATCGTGTTTCAGGATCACGACCCAGACGGCCAACCAGGATGACTTTATTAACAGACATGGTGGTTTCCTAATAATGAATACAGGCTGTCTAAGATGACAACCCATAATTAAAAGATTACAAATATCGCAGAATGCCAGGAATTCAGGCCCATTGCCAGTGCCGTTGCCAGGCATTGATAACAGCATTCGAGTAAGTACTACGCCCTAAGCTACCATTATAACGCGCCAGCGCTCTTACCATATTACCATTCTCACGATTTCGATAATAACGCAGGATAGTACATCCGTAACGTAAGTTAGTGCGAATATCGAATAAGTTATGTTCCGGACGACCAATTTGTTTTACCCAGAAAGGCATTACCTGCATTAAACCGCGGGCGCCTACTCCGGAGATAGCATATTGACGAAAACGGCTTTCTACTTCGATCAGACCAAGTATAACCTGTGTATCCAAACCAGCACGCATTGATTCATACTGAATATTGGTTAATAAACGTTTTCGTGCATAATCATCAGGAATATGTGAAGCAAGACGACCCGACATGGCATTTAGCCAGCGGCTGGCCTCTGAAGGCGAAGAAAAAATCAGGCGCGGAGGATTGGCATTATTAACTGCATTGCGCATGATCGAAGCAACATCATCAGAAAGGGTTTCTTCACGCTGTGCACCTGCCAGCACTATACGCGGCACAGCTATCCCCAGCAGGGAAGCACCGCCTGCCTGTAACAGCCGGCGTCGCGAGACAGATTTATTTCTGTACGGCATATAATTTAATTCCGTTTGTGTATTGTATACAAACTGATTGCAAGATTACGATAGGTAATTTTAATTGATTATATTAAATATAGTTAGATATTTTAAAGTTTATACAGTATTTTTTATGACAACATGAGTTTTTCAATCCACAGAATCCATATCAGACAACTGTTTTAAAGAAAAAAGCCAATATCAATATTGGCTTTTTTCATAATATAACAGCTGAACTGCTTAACTCAGAGCGATCGGTACAAAAGCTTCACGTGCCAGCTCTTCTTGTGCCAAATCAGTTACTACTGTGGAAAATTGTACACCAAACCAGTTTCTGAAATTTTCAAAGCTCAAATCAGGCCACAAGCTTTCATCCTCACACCAGTCAGCCAGTTCTGCTGCAAAGATATCCTCATAACGCTGTTCGATTTCAACCCACAAGCTATCTATATCTTCACTGGCGGAAGTCAGATAGGCATTGGCATCCTGTTGCAAAATATCCAGAGATAACTGTTCCAGATCAATATCAGGTAATTTTTGCAACCAGGCCCAGAATGGTTCAAGCGGAACAAGCAAAAATACACTGCGGTTAACTTCATACATAGTCTTATTCCTTGTTTTATACTGATCTGAATTTCAGTTTTCGGAATGATCTTTATTACTGTTATAAAATACTAACGTTTAATGCACATTCCAATAGGGCTGACTTGCTGAAACCGGAGATTCAGACAAGTTGTCGCCTGTAATTTTATCTGGTGTTGAATCAGCTGTTGCCGGAACATTATCATCTGATTCAGTTACTTTTTTAACAGTTTGACTTGATGATACAGAAGCCGGCTGGGTAACGGCATTATCGCTACCCGGAGCTACCAGATTATCTATATCGTCATCATCTTCATCATCTGCCGGAAACAGTGTGCCGCCTACCTGATTGTTACGCAATTTCATATATACATCACGCATGTATGTATAGCGATCCAGTGCAGCATCATTCAAGCTATCGGTTACATCCAGCAATGCTTCACGCGAGGCCACTCCATTCAGGCCGGTAAGACTCCAGCGTACAGCATCTTCCTTGAAAATAGCATTTTCTATGGGGAATATATCAGTAATGGTACTGCCGATACTATCACGTACTGTCGACGGACCCAAAAGAGGATAAACAAAGTAATTACTGTTTTTCCAACCCCATGAGGCAAAGGTATCACCAAGGGTATTTTTGTTGTTCGGAATCCGGCCTGCATCAGCAATATCCAGTAAACCGCCCAGGCCAAATGTAGTATTAATACCAACGCGCACGAAATCTGTACTGGCTTTCTCAATATCCAGTCGCAGCAGATTACTGCCAAAACTCACTACATCGCGCAAGTTATTGAAAAAGTTGTTGACGCCTGTACGCACAGGTGAAGGAGTGACTTTTCGGTAACCGCGGGCAACCGGTGTCATGATATAACGATCAAGATGATCATTAATATTGAACATCACCCGGTTATAACCCTCATACGGATCTTTATAAGTATAGGTCTGTTCTGCTGCCGCCCAGCCAGCCTGACTGAGCACAAGCAGTACACAGCCTGTTAGCAACTTTTTCTTACTACTCATTGTAATGATTCCTCTACACCGTAAAGTGCCATCAGGGTAATGAGTCCCGCCGGCACACCGGCGATGTGCAACATAAATTTCTGTCTGTGCGCCAGCCGCTTAGCCGCCACGAGTAATGCCACGCAGGCAGAATCGGCTTCGGTTACACCACTGACGTCCACTTTTTCTATTTGTCCGGTTTGGATATAGTCACAGAAACGTTTGAAATCGTTTTCTCCTACTGTACCCATAGTTACCTTGTCATGAATCATCAGGGTTTTACCCTGCACGTTGGTTTGCATGATTATTTACCGTTTTTGGCACGTAAATCCGCTACTAAACCATCTATGCCTTTCTGGCTGATAGTCTGATTAAACTGGTTGCGGTATACAGTCACCAGACTGGCACCTTCTACAGCTACATTGTAAATACGGTATATATTGCCTGCCTGATACAGGGTGTAATCCATACGTACTGGTTTACTGTTAGGTGTTGTAACATCTACACGCACAATGATTTCGCGTCCGCCCTTATTAACGACAGGATTACTGTATACATTTGCCTGAGCATTTTTAAATTTCAGCATAGTGCCGGAATAAGTACGGATTAACAGGGTTTTAAACTCCTGAGTTAATGCCTGCTGCTGTGCAGTACTGGCGGTACGCCACGGAGCACCTACCGCCAGTGCAGTCATGCGCTCAAAATCAAAATACGGAATAGCATAGTTTTCAGCCTGACGACGTACCTGATTATCATTTTTACCATTGGCTGAACTTAAAATATTCAATACCTGAGTAGCATTGTCTTTAAGCTGGCTTACTGCCTGCTGTGGTGAAGCAAATGCCATACTAATGCTCATAATCGCAATACTTACCGCCCCGAAAAATGAAGATTTATTCAGTTTCATTAATATATTCCTTTAATTAAATTAAATTTGTTTATCTACTGTTACTTTTACTTATTCACTCGCAGAAACAGCAGTATCTGTTTTTTTATTATCGCTTTTGGCATTACCCTCAGCAAAACTGGTCATAAATTTACCAATTAACTGTTCCAGCACCAAAGCTGAACTGGTAATAGTAATATTATCCCCATCGGCCAGATTATCCGGGTCGCCGCCTTGCTCCAGTCCGATATACTGGTCGCCAAGCAAACCTGAAGTCAGAATCTGCGCTGAAGTGTCAGTACTAAACTGGTACTGTTTATCAATTTTTAAAGTCACTTTAGCCCAGTAAGTTTTCGGATCAAGTACAATTTTGTCTACCCGGCCAACCACAACACCGGCTGCTTTGACAGGCGCCTGTGTTTTTAAACCGCCAATATCGCTGAACGAGGCCGATAAAGTATATGTAGGCTGGGAAGAGCCGATCCCATTACCGCCGGCTACCCGAAAAGATAAAAATAGAATTGCCACTATGCCTATTAAAACAAATAGACCAACCAGCATTTCCAGACTGTTTTTTTTCATATCATTACCTTGTTAATCTGCACCCTATTTGGTAAACATCAGAGCGGTCAGCATAAAATCCACTGCCAGAATAGTTAGTGAGCTGGATACAACAGTACGTGTATTGGCGCGCAAAATACCTTCTGATGTCGGTTTTGCATAAAAACCCTGATAAACAGCTATCAGAGTAACAACTACGCCAAATACCAATGATTTAATTAAACCATTTACAACATCATAGTAAAAATCAAGATTATTCTGCATTTGACCCCAGAATACGCCGTTATCCATGCCAAAATATTTTACGCCAATCAGATAAGCACCATAAACGCCGGCAACATTGAATATTGAAGCCAGTAAAGGCATGGAAAGTACACCTGCCCAGAAACGTGGTGCGATAACTCTCGCCACCGGATCAATAGCCATGACATTCATGGCTTCCAGTTGTTCAGTGGTTTTCATTAAACCTATTTCACTGGTCATTGCACCACCGGCACTGCTGGCAAACAGTATCGCAGCCAATACCGGACCAAGCTCGCGCAGCATGGCGGCAGCCACCATATAACCAAGAATATCTGCAGATTTAAATTTAGCCAGCTGTGTGTAGGCCTGTAACCCCAGTACCATTCCGACAAACAGTCCTGATACTGCGATAATGACAATAGAAAGAACACCGGAAAAATACATTTGCCGGATCATCAGGCGCGGACGGCGTAAAACTGTTCCGCTGCGCAGCAAGGCGGCAAGCAGAAATAATGCTGCCCGCCCCAGATGCTGGACAAAACTCAGGGTTTTTGCACCCAGTTGCTCGATTGCTTTCATCACGCGATGTCTAAATCCTGTTGTAAGGTGGTGGTAGCCGGATAACGAAATGCTACCGGGCCGTCTGCCTGACCATGAATAAACTGATTTATCCATGGTGAATCCAGTTCACGCATTTGTAGCGGTGAACCGGAAAAAATAATTTCACCGTGTGCCAGAAAAACCACATGGCTGGCAATATCCAGAGATTGCTGGATATCATGTGTCACCATTACACTGGTAGTTTGTAAGGCTTTATTGACCTTACTCACCAGACTGGCTATTACCCCGAGTGAAATCGGATCCAGGCCAGTAAATGGTTCATCATATAGCAATAATGCCGGATCAAGTGCAATTGTACGAGCCAGTGCTACTCGTCTTGCCATACCACCGGAAAGCTCGGATGGCATTAATTGCTCTACCCCGCGTAAACCAACTGCATTCAGTTTCATGACCACCAGATCATGTATCATGCTTTCCGGCAAATCAGTATGTTCCCGCATTGGAAAAGCAACATTATCGAATACTGATAAATCCGTAAACAAAGCACCAAACTGAAACAGTACGCCCATGTTACGGCGATGGTAATACAGTTCTTCGCGGCTGAATTCGGAAATATCACGACCATTGATCAATACCTGCCCCTGTTGTGCACTGATCTGACCGGTAATTAAACGCAACAAGGTTGTTTTACCACTTCCGGAACTACCCATAATAGCGGTAAAACTGCCCTGCTCCAGTTTAAAATTAATATTTTTTAAAATGGGTCGGTCGCCATAAGCGAAAACCACATTTTTCATTTCAATAAACGGCGTAGCCATATTGAGAATTCCCATGCCGTATAGCAACTTAGATTTTATGATGTCTGTTGGTATTTATCAAATACAAGTGCGTAATTACTGCCCTGCTTTCCAGTGCCTGCTCATATCCACTGCAGCATGAATTGCTGCAAATAAACTGCTGCTGGTTGCTTCACCAGTACCGGCAAGATTCAGCGCAGTACCATGATCCACTGAGGTGCGGATAAAAGGCAGTCCCAGAGTGATATTAACGCCCTCTCCAAAACTTGCATATTTTAATACCGGCAATCCCTGATCATGATACATAGCCAGAACAGCATCAGCCTGTTCAAGCATGAAAGGCTGAAACAGTGTATCTGCCGGAAATGGTCCGGTTATTTGCATACCTTTCTGTTGTAACTGGCTGATTACCGGAATAATAATATCATTTTCTTCATTTCCAAGATGACCGCCTTCACCAGCATGCGGATTGAGACCGGCAACCAGAATACGCGGCTGTATCAGCCCGAATTTTGTCTGCAAATCATGATGCAGAATAGTTAGTACTTCGGTTAATAATTCAAGTGTCAGGGTATCTGCTACTGCCCGCAGTGGTAAGTGAGTAGTGGCTAAAGCCACTCTCAGACCGCCACCGGTAAGCATCATTACTACTTGAGAAGTAGCACTTTTAGCAGCCAGATATTCCGTATGGCCGCTAAAAGCAATACCGCTATCGTTGATAATTCCTTTATGAACCGGAGCAGTGACTATAGCAGCAAATTCACCCTGTTCTATGCCAGTATATGCTCTGTCCAGTAATTGCAATACATAAGCAGCATTTTGTACGTTTAATTTTCCTGCCTGAACAGATACCTGAACTGGAATATGACAAACTTCCAGTACTCCGGATACAGGTTTGTTACTATCTGGCTGATAAGCCTGTATGGTAATTTTTTTATTCAGTTGTGCCGCACGCTGCTGCAATAATTGCATATCTCCCAATACCACAATGCGTTGCGGCCAGTCCTGGCTGGCCAGATCCAGACAGATATCTGGACCGATACCTGCCGGCTCTCCGCTAGTAACAGCAATAATTAACTGATTCTTCATAAAAATAAGCCAGAATTATAATGATATTTTTCACAGAAAAATCAATAAAAAATACTTTGCTATCAGAATATGCAAACTCGACATTTGGACACTGATACAGGCTGCACGCATTGCAGAAAAGTCGTTTTTATCCGGTTAATCCAAAGGACGAATACTGATATAGGCCTGATCATGTAACTGTTTCAGGAAATTCTGCAGTAGAATTTCGCGTTTTTCCTGCACCAGTACTGCACGCATCCCGTTACGCTGACGTTCTTGCGGGCTGTCATTGCTTCTGACAGCTACCAGACGGATTACGTGCCAGCCAAACTGAGTACGCACCGGCATGGATATCTGACCCGGCTGCAATGATTTCACCGCAGCTTCGAATGGCGGCACAGTCTCACCATCGATAATCCAGCCCAGATCTCCGCCATTTTGTGCACTGCCATCCTGAGAATACTGCCGTGCCAGCTGATCGAATGAGGCACCGGAACGTGCCTGCTGAGCAATCTGTTCAATCAGTTTTCGTGTGATATCGTTATCGTTTTTCAACAAAATATGTTGCACATGATAGGAATAGGCTGTAACCGGTGGCGGCAGAGGTCTTCCTTCCTGCTGGGCACGTGCAATAGCATCATCTACCTCTGCATCACTGACCTGACTTTTGCCCATTACTTCACTTTGTTCAATTTTCTGTGCCAGCAGGTTTTCCGTTATGGTGCGGCGCAGCTGATCTTCATTCACACCTTCTTTAGCAATGCGCTGAATCAGCTCTTTAACTGTCATATGGCGTTGTGAAGCAAACAGTTCAATTGCTTCGTTTACATCGGCATTAGTCAGGCGGATATTGGAGCGCCTGGCAGCTTGCACCAGTAAATCCTTACGTATCAGCTGTGCAAGTGCCTGCTCGTGTAAATCTGCATTACTGATATTTTGTCCTTTTGGTAACTGTGAACGCATCTGGGCTGCTACTAAGTCCAGCTCGCGACGTGTTATTACATCATCATTGACAACTGCCACAATGTTATCAACTGGTTTGATATCCAATGCCATTGCCGAAGGCAATACTACAGCCAGCATCGTTGCTGCCAGCCAGGAATGTATCTTTTTCATTAATGTTTTACCTCATAAGTATTGCTGTAACCGGGAATTTGTGAAGTGAGCTGATTGAGGGAACCATTTCCCATACCTGTCAGGTCACGCAACTGCAATTGGAATAATACGGCGGTTTTGCGTTTTTTGTAATCATCTGTATAGCGGGAACCTACCAGTCCGGCACTCCAGCAATGACACGGACTCTGGTACTCTATCCCTACTGTCTGATTCAGAGATGTACTACTATTAAAATCATAATCCTGCCGTGCGACCAGATAGTAATTACGGGTTAGCGGCCATTGAACACCGACATCTATTGTACGCATTTTGCCATAAACATCATCATATAAATTTTCATAACGACCATATTTATAGCGAACACTGATAGTTTTACCTGCATTCGGTGTATAGCGGATGCCAAAGTTATAACTTTCAGATGTTTTTAAATCCTGATTATAATGCCAGTTAGTTTCAGCTGTGATGTGCTCGCTCAGGGCAGCACGTCCAAAAGCCACCATATCAGAGCGTTTGCGTTCTTTATTTTTAGGCGTGTTGTCATTCAGTTTGACGTTATCATCACGGAAATAAAAGCGCTGACCAATACCGGCTGCGAAACGTTCAATACCGTTAGTACTATCATATATCCGAGATTGCAGTGCTGTTGTCATAAAATTAGCCGCATTGATTCTGTCCTGTCCTGAATAACGGTTTTCATGAAATAACTGATCATAGGTAAAACTGTTTTCAGCTGTATCAAACAAAGGCATATCATTCTGATTACGTCGCGGTATATAGGTATAAAACAGACGTGGTTCCAGTGTCTGAATATATCCCTTGTTTAATCGATTGTTTTTCCATAAACGCTCAAAGGTCACGCCTGAATCTACACTAAGTAAAGGTACGGCACGATCCATACTGCGGCTATCCTGATTATCCTGCCGGTTCATATCATAATGAGTGGCATGAAAACTCAGTTTTGGCCGAATATAACCCCAGTTATTGGAATAGTCAGCAGTAAATGTGGGCAATAACACCATGCGGGTACCATTGGGATATTTATGTATCCACCAGTCTTTATGACCAGTTTCCCTGCCCTCAAAACGGGTTGCTTCAGCATAGACATTGACTGCGTAATGATTACCAAAATAACGGTTCCACGTAGCAGATAAACGAGGTAAACGTGAATAAGGCTGATCCTTATATCCACTGATTGAGGCCAGTGTCTGATATTTTTGCACCATTAAACTGCCATCAAATGTCCCGCCCCATAAATCCCGGTGGTAATTCAGCCATGCCTGCCGGTTCAGATTAGAACTGCCATTATCTCCGCTCCAAAAATCACGCCGGTAATCATCATCTGAGACCTGATGATAGTCAATACCGCCGGTTAATCCCTTTGCCAGTCTCTGGGAATGGGTAAAATCAATTTCTGCACGATTTTTGTGACTGCTTTTCTGATCATTCGGCACCCAGTCAGCACTAATCTGCCCCTGATAAGTCGGCTGCAGGTAACGTAAATCACCGCCCAGCTGTATGCCACGGCTACTAATAAAATGCGGCCGGATAGTTGCATCATAATTAGGAGCCAGATTCAGATAATAAGGAGTCATTATTTCAAAACCGTCAGATCCTCCTTTAAGTGTAGGCGTCAGAAACCCGCTTTTACGATTGCCGTTTAACGGAAAATCGATCCATGGTGTGTAAAACAGAGGAACACCGCCAAATACCAGCGTTGCATTACGGGCTACCCCGACATTTTTATCATAATCCAGATCAATACTGCCTGAACGGATATACCAGCTGTCATCGCCCGGATTACAGGTGTTGAATTTAGCACTTTGCAGACGATAGCGATTTTTACCACCCATCTGTATCTCGTCCCCGACACCTTGCAGACGCCGGTTATCATTTTCCATTTCAAAGCGGCCGGCATCACCGACACCCGTACTTTTAGCCATGTCGTAAGTAACATGTTCACCGGTAACACGTCCCTTACCATTATCTAAAGTAAAGTGATCACCAGCTTTAACAATCTGGCTTTCCTGATCATAATCAGCCCAGTCTGAATTCAAAGTGACATCATTACGCTCAATAATGACACTCCCTTTTGCATGTACCTGAACCTGTGACTGCCCGTTGACATCGTCAGCCACAACCCGGGTAACATCAGTACCCGGATTAGCTTCACCGCTGCTTTGTACAGGTTTAACAAAATTTTTCGGACGCTGTGGCGCTGTACAAACATTTCCTTCGCCCATAGACAAAGGTGAGGCCGCAAGAACAAACCCGGGCAAAGTACAAAAAACCGTTGTTAAGGCCAGAGCTAATGGTTTTGGAGAGAATAAGTAGGACAAAGTATCACCTAAACGGCTTTGCCAGTTAAAATAGTGTTTATTTTAACCTGAAAAATGTCATGCAACGAGAATCTGAATTAAAAAAATGGTTTCATACCTGCTATCCGCAACAGGAATTTGTTCTTAGCTTTGCAGCTGCTGATGCTGATTTCCGACGCTATTTCCGCGCTACTTTTACTGACGACCGTACAGTAATCTGTATGGACGCCCCACCGGATAAAATGAGTATCCTGCCATATATTAAGGTACAAAAGCTTTTTCAGGCTCTTAATGTTCCCGAAATCTATCATCTGGATACACAGCAAGGATTTATGGCTCTGGAAGATTTTGGTAATACCCCTTATCTGGCCGCACTGCAACAAGATAAACGTACTGAAGTACACAAAGTATTGCTGCTGGAAGCCATTGATGAACTCATCAAACTACAACTTTCAAGCCAGCCGGAGCAACTACCATTATATGATGAAGCCGTACTAAAAAGGGAAATGCAACTTTTTCCTGAATGGTATGTTCAGAAAGAACTTGGTTTATCATTAACTGAGAAACAGCAACAGTTATGGCAGCAGACAGTTAACAATATATTACCGGTAATATTGTCACAGCCACTGGTCTATGTACATCGTGATTTTATTGTTCGAAACATCATGCTCACCCGTGACCGTCCTGGTATTCTTGATTTTCAGGATGCATTGTATGGTCCGATTACTTATGATTTAGTATCACTATTACGTGATGCATTTATCGAATGGGACGAAGAATTTATACTTGATATTGTCATTCGTTACTGGGAAAAAGCAAGAGCTGCCGGATTACCGGTACGTACCGATTTTGATCAGTTTTACCGTGATTTTGAATGGATGGGTGTACAGCGCCATCTGAAAGTTGCCGGTATCTTTGCCCGCTTATATTACCGCGATGGTAAAGATAAATATCGCGGTGAAATTCATCGCTTCCTGAAATATTTACGCAAAACCAGCCGCCGTTATGGTGAATTGCGCCCGCTACTGCAATTAATTACTGAATTAATTGGCTCAGAAGAAGTTCAGACAGGTTATACCTTCTGAATAAATCAAAATGATTAAATATCTGCCAGGAAATAATAAAGCTGCCTTAATTTCTAAGCAGCTTTATTATTTAATCTGCAGAAATATTAAATAAAAATTTTAGTTTCTGCCAAAATCCCATTACTGCATAATTATTTAACCGGTTATTTAAGTGCCATTCCTGTTGTTTCATTTGTTCAAGTAAATTGTGTAAATGTGATACTTCAGATTTCATTTCTTCATACTTTAGATTTATATAATTAAGCTCTCTTTTTAAATTTGCTTGTTCATTATCATTTAATAGCTGCTTATTTTCTAATTCACGCTTATATGCGTCTTCAAGAGAAATAATCTTATCCGTATAAAATTTATGATTCACCGGATCTGAACGTATTTTGCCATATACGTTTTTCTCAAAAATCTTCTTTAGTGAGAAATAATAATTTTCAACATCTGCAACTGTAAATTTTATTTCACCGCCAAACTCTGTCTCTAGTTTTAATTTTTTTGATATACTCACTTCAATGATCGGTATATGATTCTTTTCAAAAGAGTGTATTTTTTTAGAATAACAAGCATTAGTATAAACAACCTCTATAGCCAGACATCCTTTCCATTTTTCCTGTAATTCACACTCAGAAGAAAAATAGCCAACAAGGTCAGGATAATATTTTTCCTCATCTTGATCAAAATGCTTAAATCGAAGACACGGCTCAACTAAAAATTTTGAAAAATTTAAAATATATTTATTTTTATCAATAGTAAATTTAATTACAGGCATTTCCAGTAATATCACTGTCGCTGCAGAATGATAAATAGACTCTTTATTGTTTTCATCAATTTCGTCGGATTTATACCGAAAAAAGCCATGTTCAGTTGGAATTAACTCCAGACGATTAATTTCATCATATTCCGTTGAGTAAAACGTTAATTCCAGATATTTTTTAAAATTTTGTTCTTTTAATCTCAGAACATCCCAGATATAAAAAATTTTTGGTTGCAAAGATTGATTTTCGCAAATAAAACATTGATTTTTATCTTTAGCATATGCCCAGATTTTTCTAGCCATTTGTTATTCTCCCCTGTATTAAATTTAAATAAAATAATTCAGATTCACAAAATTGACTTCTTTTTAAAGCTACAAAGGCATATACCCGTCAAATCGCGTCGTTTTACCAAAATACTGAAATGCCGGTGTCTTTCCTGCTAAAACTGCCCCATTAGCCGGTCTTTTTACCACGACCCGTTTTCGGGCTAATTTCTGTGCTGCGAGTAATAAAGCCTGATCATTATCTATATCTGCATTACCCAGTAATTCATGAAAATAAGCCATTTCTTTTTTTACTGCCGCTGCTTTTTGCTTTTGCGGATACATCGGATCCAGATAGACCACATCAGGCAATGGTATCTGCTTTTGTTCCGCGTCCGGTAAAGTAATACTGCCATAATGCAGATGAATCTGCTTTGCTATATGCGCAGTCTGTTCATCAACCATCGCACGTTTCAGCCCATCCGCAAATAAAACATATACATAAGGATTCTGTTCAAATACCACAACTTCCAGTCCCAATGATGCTATTACAAAAGCGTCCCGACCTAAACCTCCGGTAGCATCCCAGACAAGCGGCCGGTTTTTGGCCTGAATAGCACGTGCCAGTAATTCTCCCCCGCCAAAAAGCCGCCGGTGTCGTGCAGTACCTTCTACAAAATCAACCCGCACGACCCCTTTTTGCCCGGCTTTAGCTAAAGCAAGACTGTCATTTTCGTATATCAGATATAATCCCTGTTCGGGTGGTTGTTGCTGATAACAGAGTTTTTTACTGGCCAGCAATTTCTGTAAAGGAGTGATCAGATCAGTTTTATCTGCTATCTGACCGGTTAAAATCAGAGGCTTTACCATCAGACAATCCCTAACCGTTCCATCCGGTAACGCATAGAACGAAAACTGATACCCAGTAACTTGGCGGCCTGTGTTCGGTTATATCGGGTTTGCGCCAAAGCCTGTTCCAGGATTTTTCTCTCTATTTCATCCAGATAATCCTGTATCTGAGTTTTTCCGAACTGGTAATCCTTAATTTCCTCATTACTATCTGCGGATAGATTACTGCCTGCATTCTCTGCAGATTCAGTACGCGGATTATCCAGCTGATAGCTATGAATCTGTAAATCATCTATATCAATAATATGATTTTTCGACAGTGCAATAGCACGTTCCAGAATATTCTCCAATTCACGGAAATTACCGGGATAACTGTATTGCAACAGTGCTTTTTTTGCTTCCGGTGTTAATGTCATGGTTTCATCATGCAAAATTCGTTGCAGTAAAACCCGAATTAACTGCGGTAAATCATCACGTAATTCACGTAATGGCGGCATGATAATAGATACAACATTCAAACGATAAAACAAGTCCTGACGAAACTGACCTGATTCAACCAGAGCATTTAAATCTTTATGAGTTGCACAGATAATACGGACATCAACCTGCTTTTCTTCCATTTCGCCAATCCGGCGTACAGCACGTTCCTGAATGGCCCGCAATAATTTAACCTGCATCGATAGTGGTAAATCAGCTACCTCATCCAGAAATAATGTTCCACCGTCCGCATGCTGGAAAAAACCGGCCCTGTCTGATTCTGCTCCGGTAAAACTGCCTTTTTTATAACCAAAAAACTCACTTTCCATCAATGCTTCAGGTATGGCACCACAATTTACAGCAACAAATGCCTTGTCTCTGCGTTCTGACTGTTCATGAATACTGCGCGCTGCCTGCTCTTTACCACTGCCTGATTCTCCGGCGATGTATACCGGCACGTTACTTTTAGCCAGCTTGCTGATCAACTGACGTACTTCTGTTATTAACGGAGAATTACCCAGTAAACGTTCACGTACCTGCTGTTCGTTAACCGTTGCGGAAGCATCTTCATTTTTTTGTTTATTTTCAGACTGTTTAAATGCGGTTACCATTTTATTATCTATTTCGGTTTCGGCAGTATTATTGATTGTAATAACAGATTTAACCAGAGTACGCAGCTGTGCCAGAGTAATGGGTTTTTGTAAGTAATCGAAAGCACCATTTTTCAGTGCCTGTACAGCCTGCGCTGCATTTCCGTAAGCGGTAATAACTGCAATCGGAATATCCAGATTATGAGCAGTGATATAATCAACAATCTCCAGCCCGGAGCCATCCGGCATACGCATATCCGTTAGCACCAGGGAGAAAGCATGCGTACGTAAAGCCTTTTTTGCCTCAGCTACGCCAGCGGCAGTTTTTACGGACAAACCCATTTTAATCAGGGTTAACTCCATTAAATCACGAATATCGGCTTCATCATCTATTATCAGTACCGGCTTTTCTAAGTCCATCTGATTATTATTATTCATCAACCATCCTTGGCAAGGTTAATTCAAATCCATTAACTTCAGGGCGATAAATTAACTGACCATGATTAGCCTGAGCCAGCTCGCGCGCCACATACAATCCAAGACCAGTGCCACTGGGTTCAGTCGTAAAAAATGGTTCAAACAATTGCAACTGATTTTCCGCACTGACACCAGCCCCATTATCAATTACAGTAATGGAAATTTCATTTTGCTCTTCTATGCAAAAAATAACACGAATAGCATTTTTATTCTGCAAACTATGACGCCATGCATTATTCATCAGATTCCATATAATCTGCTGCAAATGTACCGAATCACACCAGACGATTAAATCTCCTTTATCGGCTTGTAGTTCAATACAATTTACGGCCTGCTGCCTGATCAGTATAAATTCCTGCAAAAAGGCAGTCCAGAATACCCGCAAATCAATTGCCTGCTTATTTTTTTTATCCCGCTTGTTCAGCATACTGATATCTTCAAGCATTTTATCAATACGACTGATATTATTTTCTATAATATTAAACAGCCGCAGTCGTGTCGAATCATATTTTTCTTCCTGTAACAATTCATTGGCCTGTCTTATTGCAGACATCGGATTGCGAATTTCATGAGCCAGATTAGCCGTTAACTGGCCTAATGAGGCCAGTTTAATGGCCATAGCCTCCTTATCAATTTCAGTACGCGAACGCATTGATAACATCAGTAAAGGTGTATTTGCTTCCTGTAACAAGCGTGCATGCACCCTCATCGGCCAATTATTCAGTGTACAGTTTATTTCGAAAATATTTTTCTGTTCAGTATGCCAGTAATGCATAACCTGACGAAATAAAGCAGTTTGTTTATCAACCAGCAGCATCGGGAAATAATTCTGCGCCTTCCGGTTAATCAGCCACACCAGACCGCTTTCATCCAGTACAACTACCCCTTCCTGTACATAATTAAAAGCACGGTCGAGCAAATTCCGGTAACTGTCCAGCATTTTTGACTGCTGATCTTGCAAACTTTGTGAACGCGCCAGTAAAGTAGCGGCATAGGCAGTCAGACCGGCCACAAGAAAGACAGCGGCAATCAGCATGATGGCAATAATGCATATCCGCATACTGTGATTAGCAAAACCATTACGGCTTAGCTGCGTCCAGGTAATGATGACAATCAGTAAAGTTACATAACCGGCATAAATCATCGGATACCGGCCACGGCTGAACAAACAGGCCGAACCGACAAATGGCAGGAGTAAAATACCAAAACCGCTATCCACTCCTCCACCCATATTCATCAGCCAGGCTATCATGGTAATGTCTACAGCAGAATTAACATTTGGTAGTGCATCCGGCTGATTCTGCCAGCGTGGTACCAGCATGGAAAAGACAATCAGAATACCGTAGAGTGCTGCCCAGCTATACAGTTCAATTTTATTGAATATAGGTACAGCCAGACCGGGCTCATCCATGCTGCGGGTCAGCAAATAAAACGTCATAATTGAAAACAGCAGACTTATACGCGCAATATTCAGCAAAGCTGAAAGCCTGTCCAGATATTGCGGCCAGCCATTTATATACGTTTTCATACCGGCTTAGTTTCCGTTATCCAGATCACCATAGACGGCAACGATATCACCCGAAACGCTTAATTCCTTACCTTTATGTCCGCGTTTATTAAGAATATCCTGAACGCGTAAGGTTTCCTGATAGCGTCCGCCACGTTTTCCCTGAGTCTCCAGTTTAAATTCCGATTTATTTGTCAGAGTAAGATAAAGCAGTTTCTCATTAGCCGGTAAACTCATAATTTGCAGACCACGGCCTTTAGCCATCACTTTCAATTCATGTAATGGAAAGGCCAGCAGACGATTGGCACTGGAGATGGCAATAAGTTGAGTCTGCCCGTTTACAGACAGGCAGGCAGACGGTACAGGAAGCGGCGGCAGCAATGCCTCATCACTATTAACCGTCATAACAACTTTACCGTTTTTAGTACGGCTGACCATATCTTTAAATGCAACCACAAAACCATATCCGCCACTGTTACTCAGTACATAATGCTGTTGCGGCAAGGCACTGAGCATAGCTACAATTCTGGCACCTTTATCTAAATCAACCAATGAACCTGCAGGTACACCATCACCACGTCCACCCGGAATACTGGCAGCATCCACACTATAAGCTCGCCCGCGCGAATCAAGTAAAATTACCGGCCAGACTGTACGTCCCTCTACTGCCTGAAGCAGACCGTCACCTTCCTTGAAAGTAGTCTGGCTTAAATCCAGATTGTGTCCGACACGCGTTTTCAGCCAGCCCTTCTGTGACAATACCAGTGTAACTGGTTCATCTGCAGTCGTTCGGGTAAGCGTAGCCCGCTCTGCCGGCTGTATCAGTGTACGCCGGTCATCTCCATAGATTTTGGTATCAGACTCAATTTCTTTGATAATTAGTCGTTTTTTAGCTTTATCATCTTCCAGAAGGGTTGTTAACTGATCATGTTCCTGCTGTAGTTTATTCAGTTCTGTTTCCAGTTTAATCCATTCCAGTCTGGCCAGCTGGCGTAAACGGATTTCCAGAATATCATCCGCCTGTATCTCACTTAAACCGAATGCAGACATCAATTCATTTTTGGGTTCATCTGATTCACGGATAACCCTGATGACCTCATCAATATGAAGAAATGCCGTTTGCCGCCCATGTAAAATATGAATACGTTTTTCCACCTGTGCCAGGCGGTATTGCAAACGCCGGGTTACAGTAAGTATCCGAAAATCCAGCCATTCACGCAAAATCTGATATAAATTCTTTTGTGCCGGTTTATTATCCCGCCCCATCATAACCAGATTGACCGGCACATTCCCTTCCAGACTGGTTTGTGCCAGCAAAGTATTCATAAATTCTTCAGGTTGAAGACGACTGGATTTCGGTTCAAACACCAGACGCACCGGTGCCTGACTATCTGATTCATCACGCACCCGCTCAAGCAGTGATAGCATTAATGTGCGCGTATTCTGCTGTTCCTGAGTCAGATTTTTTTTACCAGCTTTCGGTTTGGGATTAGTCTGTTCTTCTATCTCAGCCAGAATTTTTTGCGCAGAAGTACCGGGAGGTAATTCTGTGACAATAGCCCGCCAGTGTCCGCGTGCCAGTTTTTCAATTTCATAACGTGCGCGTACACGTATACTGCCTTTACCCTGTGCATAAATTGCCTGAATATCCTCTGGTGCAGTAATAATCTGACCACCACCGGCAAAATCAGGACCGGGTAAATACTGCATTAAGGCTGCTGAATCCAGCTCAGGTTTTTTCAACAGAGCCACAACAGCTGCACTGACTTCGCGTAAATTATGTGAAGGAATTTCAGTTGCCAGACCTACTGCAATACCTGAGGCGCCATTAAGCAATATCATTGGCAGGCGTGCCGGTAATACAGAGGGTTCAGCAGAACTGGCATCATAATTGGGCACAAAATCCACAGTACCCATATCGATTTCCGATAACAGCAATTCAGCAATTGGTGCTAAGCGTGCTTCGGTATAGCGCATAGCTGCTGCGCTGTCACCATCACGTGAACCAAAATTGCCAATACCGTTAATCAGAGGGTAACGCAAGGTAAAATCCTGTGCCATCCGAACCATAGCATCATAAGCTGATGAATCACCATGCGGATGATATTTACCTAGTATCTCACCAACCACGCGGGCAGATTTTACCGGTTTGGCACCATGAGCCAGCCCCATATCTTTCATAGCATACAGAATGCGTCGCTGAACCGGCTTCTGCCCGTCAGCCACATCCGGTAATGCCCGCCCTTTTACCACACTCATGGCATAGGCAAGGTAAGCACGTTCTGCATACTGACCAAGTAACAGATGATCATCACTGCGGTCTGATTGTTGAATAGATTCACTCATACTTATTCTGACTTAATTAAATTCTTCTGTGGAACAGATTATCTAAGCTACCTATTGTAAAGGATTTTGCTTTTATACCCAAAACTACTGCTTCTGGTTTGATGAAATAACAGAACAGAAATTCATGTTATAAAAACCATTATCATTTCAGCTAAATATTGTTGGTTTTAATACAACACAAACTTTGCAGAAATTGCAATTTTTTCTAAAGAATAAACTTTTTTATCTAATTTTTTAAAAATTTTCTTATGCCGGCAATATATCGTATTTAAATTATATATTGATTTTAAAAATAAAAAAGCTGTCCGGAGCTCAGCCCGGACAGCTTTAATAACTTTAATCAATTAATCAGCTTGTCGGCGAATGACTGCCGGAATTTCGAAGTCATCCAGCACAGACTGATTTGAGAAATCAGCAGCAGCCAGATTCATCCCGCGTGCACTGCGTCCTGAACGTACCACACTTCCGATATCCGGATAGGCATCTTCAGTACCAGTGGCTTGTACGGTTTGCAAAACACGCAAACTGCTCGGTTGCTGGTGATGTAAAACTTTCTGTTCCTGCAATCCGGTAGCAATAATGGTTACGCGGATTTCGCCTTCTTCCATACTGTCATCTTCAGAAGTACCGTATTTCAGGGCGGCATCATCATGTGCATATTCATCAATCATGCACATAATTTCTTTGTATTCAGACATTTTCAGGCAGCCTGGTGCGGTAGTAATATTAACCAGCACACCCTGTGCGCCATCCAGAGTCACGTCGTCCAGAAGCGGGCTAGCAATAGCCTGTTCTGTAGCAATACGGGCACGGTCAACACCATGTGCACTGCCTGACCCCATCATGGCCATACCCATAATACTCATGACATTTTTCACATCGGCAAAATCCAGATTAATGATACCCGGATTAGTAATGACTTCAGCAATTCCGGCTACTGCATTACGCAATACATTGTCTGCCGCACGAAAAGCCTCACGCATACTTACATCTTCACCCAGTGCTGACATTAATTTGTCATTTGGAATCACAATGAGTGAATCAACGGTATTTTTAAGAATCTCAATCCCGTTATTAGCAACGTGAATACGTTTACCTTCATATTCAAACGGACGGGTAACAACAGCAACAGTCAGAATACCCATCTCTTTTGCTAGTTCTGCAACTACCGGAGCCGCACCTGTACCTGTACCCCCCCCCATACCAGTGGTGATAAACAGCATATTCGCTCCGCGAATAGCATCAGATAATGCTTCGCGGTCTTCCATTGCGGCGTTACGGCCAATTTCCGGATCGGCTCCTGCGCCGAGACCACGGGTGAGATTATTGCCCAGCTGAATGCGTTTAGATGCTTTACTGTTTTGTAAAGACTGTGCATCAGTATTGGCACTGATAAACTCAATACCGGCTACCGCATTTTCCACCATATTGTTAATAGCATTACAGCCACCACCGCCGATACCAATGACTTTGATAACTGCAGCACCGACTACCGTCTCCACAACATCATATACCAATTGCATTTATGTCTCCTGACAAAACCTATGCATAAACGTCATCTGCCCTTGTATAGCTATCATTATATAGACAGTTATATACAATGCGCAAAAGTTCTGTCATTTAATGTTTGAGTTTAGTTAAAAATTGTTCTTAAACCAAGTCTGTAATTTTTTAAGCCATGAATCTTTCGGTTCAGAAGCTGCTGCCACAGGCATGTCTGTTTTGTTTTCTTCTTCACAGGCAGACTGTAACAGACCAATAGCAGTAGCATAACGTGGATTGCGAATCCGTTCTGAGACACCACCCATTTCCTGCGGCACACCAATTCGGGCTGGTAGATTAAATACATCCTCTGCCAGCTCGACCATTCCAGGTAATAATGATGCTCCGCCGGTAAGAACTATGCCTGAAGTCAGCACATCCTCAGGAAAACCGGAACGGCGCAATTCATTTAGTGTCAGTTCCAGAATCTCTTCCACGCGCGGACCAATTACACTTGCAAGTGTCCGACGCGAAATCTGGCGCGGATTACGGTCACCCACACTGGGCACCTCAATCATATCATCAAGACCATCCATGGTTGCCAGTGCCACTCCATGATTGATTTTGATGTATTCAGCTGCACTGTGGGGTGTACGCAACGCTTGTGCCAGATCTTTGGTAATCAAATCCCCTGCCACCGGAATAACGGCTGTATGCCTGATAGCTCCGTTAGTATATACGGCAATATCTGTCGTGCCGCCGCCGATATCAATAACACAGACACCCAGATCTTTTTCATCTTCAGTCAGTACTGCCTGACCACTGGCCAGTGGCTGTAATATCATTTTATTGATTTGCAAACCACAGCGATTGACACACTTCTGGATATTCTGCATCGCTGTTACAGCACCGGTAATAATATGTATGCGCGTGTCCAGACGAACCCCGCTCATGCCAATGGGTTCACGCACACCCGGCTGATTATCAATAATAAATTCCTGTACCACTGTATGTAAAATATCGTGATCCGGCGGAATATTGACAGCTTTTGCCGTTTCAATTGCACGGTCAATATCAGCCTGACTGACTTCTCCGTCCTTGATTTTAACCACACCCTGTGAATTGAAACTGCGAATATGATTACCTGCAATACCAGTTGTTACACAGTCTACCTGTACATCAGCCATCATCTGCGCTTCTTCCATGGCCTGCTTGATTGCTTGTGCAGTGGTTTCAATGTTGGTCACCATACCTGCTTTCAAACCGCGCGACGGAGCCTGCCCTAAACCAACAATGTGGATTTCATTATCTTCCTGAACCTCACCAATAAGAGCGATTACTTTTGAAGTGCCGATATCCAGTGCACTGATGTATTTTTTACCTTTAACCATGGTCATCACTTTAAAATCAAATAATCAATCGGTCTGTCCGGATCAATCCAGATTTGCTTCATACTGATCCGCCACTTCAGATGCATTTACTGCTCTGGTACTTGCAGCTGAATTAGCCTTATTTTTGTACCGTAACGCAAAACCATCCGGATAACGCAAATCTACATAATCGATATTACTGGCCTGTTTCTGTAAAACCTGTGGCCATGCCCAGACAAAATGAGCCAAACGCTGTTCTACCTTTTCCCGCCCCAGTTTCAGGGTAATTCCGTTGCTTAAGGTCAGCTGCCAGGCAGAACGATTACTTAACTGCAACTGCTGAATATGCAGACCTGTTGATTGCAACAAATTTTCGAATGTTAACAAATGTACGGTCATGTAGCGAGCAGAACCGCTGCTTCCAACAAATACCGGCAGCTGCTCATGAATTACTGCATTAAATATCTGTCCGTCAGTATCCACCAGCTGCTGGTCATTCCAGCGTGCAACAGGGTCCCGCTCCCTAATGTCTAACTGTACCGTATCCGGCCAGATTCGTTTTACCTGTACTTTATATACCCAGGGTAGTTTAGCCAGTGCAGATTGTGCCGCACTCACATCCACAGTAAAAATATTACCCTGCAAATATTGTCTGCTGATTTGTTCAATTTCAGCCGACTGCAAATGCTTCAACGGATGTATTACCTGAATTTGCCGGACCGGAAAATATGGCGAATGCACCAGCCACGATCCGCCTGCTGCCAGCAGGCAGAACAATACACATACATATAACCACCGATAAAGCCGTTTTAAGGCTTGTGCATTATCCCAAAGTCGCATGACTTAAAATTTCAACACACAAATCTTCAAAACTCAAGCCAATTTCACGTGCAGCTTTAGGCACCAGACTGTGTCCGGTCATACCGGGTACAGTATTAACTTCCAGAATATAGATTGTACCGTCCGCATCACGCAGAAAATCTACTCGCCCCCAGCCCCGACCACCCAATGCTTTAAAAGCACGGGCTGTCAAATCACGCATATACTGCTCATCTGCCGGTGCCAGATCAGCCGGACACAAATACTCGGTATCATTGCGATGGTATTTAGCTTCATAATCATAAAACTCCGTTGCCGGTACGATGCGAATACTTGGCAATACCTGTTCACCAAGAATACCACATGTATATTCACCACCTTCGATGGCCCGTTCAGCCAGAATTTCACCATGGTACTGTTTCAGTTGCTGATAAACTTGTGCCAACTCACCAGCCTGCCTGATTTTCACCACACCCACACTACTGCCTTCTGCTGCAGGTTTAACAAATAAAGGTAAACCCAGCTCTTCTTCTACTGCAGCAAAATTACTATCATCATGCAGCACAATAAATGGTACGCAAGGCAAACCAACTCCCTGCCAGACTAGACGACTACGGAATTTATCCATACCCAGCGCACTGGCCGCAACACCACAACCGGTGTAAGGAATATCAAATGCTTCCAATGCCCCCTGTACGACTCCGTCTTCTCCATAAGAGCCATGCAGAATATTAAAAGCCCGGTCAAAGCCGGCACTAACCAGTTCAGACAATGGCCGCTCAGACGGATCAAATGCATGTGCATCTATACCACGGCTTTTCAATGCAGTAAGAATTGATGCACCACTAGCCAGTGAAACCTTACGCTCACTGGAGAAACCGCCCATCAGTACGGCAACTTTACCAAAATCACTCATTGTTTGTCATTAATCCTGTTTTTCTTTTAATAAGAACAGTATGTAAAATAATTAAACTGCTGTCATTATACTGCAGCAGACATTCCGGTAAGCATGGCAGGTACTTTGTTAATACTGCCGGCACCCATATTGAGCAAAACATCACCATCTTGCAAGACATTTAATAACGTGGGCGCCATTTCGTCTACGTTTGCTACATAAATCGGCTCAACTTTACCCAGCACTCTGATCGCACGCATTAATGCCTTACTGTCAGCCGCCACAATCGGGTCTTCACCAGCAGAATACACTTCCGTTAAAACCACGCCATCAGCTTTACTCAAAACCTGAACAAAATCTTCAAACAAGTCCCGTGTACGTGTATAGCGGTGTGGCTGGAATGCTACGACCAGACGACGCTGAGGGTAGGCTCCTCGTGCAGCAGCTATGGTTGCAGACATTTCAACAGGATGATGACCATAGTCATCAATTAGTAATGCTTCGCCACCATTCGGTAATGCAATCTCACCGTACTGCTGAAAACGGCGACCCACACCTGCAAAACTTTCCAGCCCAAGTTGAATTGCCGGTACTGAGACACCAATTTCCAGTGCAATCCCGATAACAGCCAGTGCATTCAGAACATTATGCCGCCCTGGCATATTGACCGTCACACTAAATGGTTTTATGCCTTTTTTACGCGTATGGACATCAAAATGCATTTGTGCACCATCGGCAACAATATTAGTTGCATATAAATCAGCATTTTCATCCAGACCATAGGTAACAAAAGGTTTCTGAATCAACGGTAAAATCTGACGCACATGCTCACTGTCAATACATAGAAAGGCTTTGCCGTAAAACGGCATGCGGTGCACAAAATCCACAAACGCCTGATGTAGTTTTTCTACATCATGATCATATGTATCCATATGATCGGTATCAATATTGGTAACGACCGTAAATAAAGGTGTCAGATATAAAAACGAAGCATCTGATTCATCTGCTTCAGCAACAATATATTCACCTTTACCCAGCTTGGCATTGGTTCCGGCTGCAGTTAACCGACCACCAATAACAAAAGTCGGATCCAGCCCCGCTGCTGCCAGTACAGAAGCAGTTAAACTGGTTGTTGTGGTTTTACCATGTGTACCGGCAATGGCAATACCGCGACCAAAGCGCATGATTTCAGCCAGCATCATGGCTCGCGGAATTACCGGAATTTTTTGTTCTTGCGCCGCTACCACTTCCGGATTATCTTTTTTAACGGCTGTTGATGTCACTACTACATCTGCACCAGTAATATTTTCAGCACTGTGTCCAGAACAAATATGCACTCCGATTGCCCGTAAATGCCGGGTTGCGGCATTATCAGCCAAATCAGATCCACTTATCTGATAACCTTCATTATGTAAAACTTCTGCAATACCGCACATACCGGTTCCGCCAATCCCTACAAAATGAATATGGCGGATACGGTCTTTCATGTTTTCTTTCATACTTTATAACTTTTCCTGCCAGTCTGAATTGTGATTGATAGCTCGTGTCTGAACAATTCATCCGGCTCAATCAAAATTTAACGGATACTCGCCAGCGCTGCTGCCGCAACCTTAGCCGCACTGTCAGGCTGAGCCAGCGCACGTGCTTTAATCGCCATGTCTAAACAGCGTTCGCGCGATAAATCGGCCAGCGTAGTCATTAATGTCTGCGTATTCAGATTCGTCTGCGGTAATAATATTGCCGCACCATCTTTAACCATAAACTGTGCATTAGCTGTCTGATGGTCATCTACCGCATGCGGATAAGGCACCAGAATTGCCCCGACTCCGGCAGCGGTTAATTCAGCAATTGTCAGTGCACCTGCCCGGCAAATCACCAAATCGGCGTTACGATAGGCTGATACCATATCTGTGATAAATTCAACACATTGCGCCTCTACTGCGCACTGAGCATAATTCTGCTGTAACTGTTCCAGTTTATTTCGTCCGGACTGATGCAGCAGTCGCGGACGCTGTTCAGCCGGTAACAAAGCCACAGCCTGCGGCACAATCTGATTCAATACATCAGCACCCAGACTTCCACCAACTACCAGAATATTCAGCTCACCATTTCTACCGTTAAAGCGCTGTTGCGGTGGTGGTAATGCAGCAATATCAGCACGTACCGGATTACCTACCAGTCCGTTTTCATTTGCGAATACTTGTGGAAATGCATACATTACCTGATTGGCAAAATGAGCCAGCACTTTATTAGATAAACCTGCAATCGCATTCTGTTCATGAACAATTAATGGTAAACCGCATAGCTTTGCGGCTATACCACCCGGAAAAGTAACAAAACCACCAAAACCGATGACTGCATCTACCTGATGCCTGCGAATAATCTGACGTGCTGCCGCAATGGTTTTTAATAAGGTAAAAGGTAGCATTAGCTTACGCTTTAGCCCGTTACCGCGTATTCCTTTGATTGCCAGGGTTTCCAGTGGTATGTCGTACTGCGGAACCAGACGGTTTTCCATCGCCCCGTCACTACCCAGCCAGATAATACGATGACCCTGTGCCTGTAATGCCTGAGCAACTGCAA
Source organism: Snodgrassella sp. W8135 (assembly GCF_016101225.1). Classification (NCBI taxonomy): domain Bacteria; kingdom Pseudomonadati; phylum Pseudomonadota; class Betaproteobacteria; order Neisseriales; family Neisseriaceae; genus Snodgrassella; species Snodgrassella sp. W8135. The sequence continues at coordinate 333,257 of NZ_JACFQX010000001.1, read as the reverse complement.
GCGCAGGAAAAATATGACCGCCTGTTCCGCCGGCCATGACCATGAAAGTTTTTACACTCATTATTTTCCCGTCAAAACTATCAGAGTTCTGTGATTATTTATACTTTGAATCCACGCATCACACGCCGGTTCTCATAATCCACTCGCAACAGCAAACCCACACTGATTAAAATAATCATAACAGCTGAACCACCATATGACAGTAAAGGCAGAGTCAGCCCCTTAGTGGGTAACAGGCCGATATTCACACCAATATTAAAAAAGCTCTGAATACCCAGCCAGATACCAATACCCTTGGCGACGAAAGAACCATAAAATAATTCTAAATCGCGAGCCTGTTTACCAATGGAAAAAGCACGGACTACCAGCCAGATATAACAAAACATTAATACCAGAATACCGGCAAAACCGAATTCTTCTCCAATGACCGCAAGAATGAAATCCGTATGAGCCTCAGGTAAATAAAAACGTTTTTCCAGACTGGCTCCCAGTCCGACACCAAACCAGCCGCCGCGCCCGATTGCCATTAATGAATGCGTAAGCTGATAACCTTTACCCAGAGGATCTGCCCACGGATCAAGAAAGCCGGCTACACGTGCCATACGGTAAGGCTCAAACAGCACCAGCATAACCATGGCCAGCAAACCAAAACCTACTACGGCCATAAACCAGCGAAACGGTAAACCAGCCAGAAAAAGCAAGCCTACCGCAATAACAGAAACCACTACAAATGAACCAAAGTCCGGTTCCAGCATAATCAGCCCGAGACCAAGTCCTACCGGAATACCTGCAAACCAGACTTTTTTGAATTCTTTCAAGATTTCAGCACGTCTGGTAAAAAAACTGGATAAATACAAAATTATCGCCAGTTTAAAAACTTCGGTAGGCTGGATATTAACCATTCCTACATTAATCCAGCGTTTGGCACCGTTAATTTCTCTTCCCATTACCAGCACCAGAATCAGCAACACGATACTGAACAGCAATACCAGTGGTGTCAGCTTTTTCCATGTTCGCAAAGGAATACGTGCAGCCACACAACCAAGTACGCCGCCGCACAATAGAAAAATAGCCTGACGAATCAGATAAAAATAAGTACTGCCACCATCATGCTTTGCATATGCAATTGAGGCCGAGTAAACCATGATCAGGCTGAAACTGGCCATCAATACCACCATCCATAACAGTGACTGATCAAAAGTATATCCTCGTCGCAATAGCTTGCGATCCAGCAGACGTGATTCAGTAATCATACTGCGCTACCCTGCAATTGACGGACGCTGGCAATAAATACCTCACTGCGATGTGCATAACCCTTAAACATATCATAGCTGGCACAAGCCGGACTAAGCAGCACAATATCTCCCGGATGAGCCAGTTCAAAAGCACGTTCAGTAGCATGCGGCAAATCGTCATAGTACTCTACCGGATAGGAGGCTTGTCCGAGAACTGCTCCGAGCTGATGACCATCCACACCAATCAGTAAAACTGCACGTGCCTTATCCTGTAATGCGGCCTGCAACGGAGTAAAATCCTGACCTTTACCCTGTCCGCCAGCAATCAGCACAATAGGTTTATCCAGCCCGAGCAATGCAGCACAGGTAGCACCAACATTAGTACCTTTAGAATCATCAATAAATGTCACACCTTTCACTTCGGCTACTTTTTCCACACGATGCGGTAAGCCTTTGAAAGTGGATACATATTGAAGCAATTGTGCACGCGGCAAGCCAATGGCTTCACATAAAGCAAATGCAGCCAAAACATTGGCCGCATTATGTGTACCCTGTAAAGACAGAGCATCACAAGCCAGCAATGGTTCATTACCGGCACACAGCATATCTTTATTCAACCAGAAATCAGTATTATGCTGTAAAGAAAACCATTTCACCGGCCGGTTATTCCGTACCATAGCACGACAAAAAACATCATCGGCATTTAACACTTGTATGGCCTGGCCACGAAAAATCCGGTCTTTGCTATGCGCATAATCCAGAAAATCATCATAGCGATCCAGATGGTCTTCTGATACATTCAGTACTGTGGCAGCAGTCGCATTCAGGCAGGGAGTAGTCTCCAGCTGAAAACTCGATAATTCCAGAACCCAGACATCTGCTGCTTTACCTGCGCGCTCCAGATAGGCTTCCAGTACTGGGGTACCAATATTACCTGCCACCACTGTATCAAGTCCGCATCGCGCACATAAAAAACCCACCAGACTGGTAGTAGTGGTTTTACCGTTTGAACCGGTAATTGCAATAATTTTACTGTTACTGCTTTCAAGTAAATCAGCCAGAATAGCCACATCACCCAGTACGACACCGCCGGCACGTTTAAAATCAACAATAGCAGGCTGACGCTGACTGATTCCCGGGCTTAAAGCCAGAATATCAAACTGGTGCTGTTCAAACACTGTTGCTAGCTCTCCGGTATATACGGCAACCTGATGACGCTCAGTTAAAGACTGCAATTGTTCTGCATCAGGCCGGGCATCATAAATAGCTACATCAGCACCTGCCTGAGTTAAAAACTCCAGCATTGAAATTCCGGTACGCCCCAGCCCTGCAACTAAAACCTTTTGATTACGCCAGTCAATCATGGTTAAGTCCTACACTAAATTTAACCCAAATGTATATCGTCTGATCCTGCTTATCTGACTACTAACGGATTTTCAGGGAAGCTAAACCAACCAGTACCAGAATCATGGTAATAATCCAGAAACGTACTACAACCTGAGTTTCTTTCCAGCCTTTTTGTTCAAAATGATGATGAATTGGTGCCATCAGAAAAATACGTTTACGCCGTAATTTATATGAACCTACCTGCAGCATGACAGACATTGCCTCAACAACAAATAAGCCGCCCATAATTACCAGCACAATTTCCTGACGCACAATCACAGCTATCGTACCCAAAGCTGCACCTAAAGCCAGTGCACCGACATCTCCCATAAATACCTGTGCCGGATAAGCATTAAACCACAGGAATCCTAGACAAGAACCACAAATAGCAGCGCAGAAAATCATAACTTCATTCGCACCGGGGACATGCGGCAGCTGCAGATAATGAGCAAATTCAGCATGACCGCTGACATAAGCAAAAATTGACAGACCGGCAGCAACCAGCACAATAGGAAAAGCAGCCAGCCCGTCTAGTCCGTCAGTCAGATTTACTGCATTAGAAGTACCAACAATGACAAAATACGTCAGAATAACAAAACCAATGCCACCCAGCGGGTAAGTAATTTCCTTGAAAAAAGGAACAATAAAAGTATTTGTAGAGCTTAAGTGTGCCACATAAAACAGCACCAGACCGGCTACCAGAGCCACTACAGACTGCCAGATCATTTTAAATCTGGCTGAAACCCCGTGCGGATCTTTGTAAACTACCTTTTTCCAGTCATCATAAAAACCCAGAGCTCCGGTACTCAGCATAACCAGCAAAAGTATCCAGATATAAATGTTGGCCAGATTAGCCCATAATAATGTTGTAACAGTGATAGCCAGTAAAATAAGTGTACCGCCCATAGTTGGTGTACCGGTTTTCACCAGATGGGTTTTTGGTCCGTCATCGCGAACAGCCTGCCCTACTTTGAGCTGAGTTAATTTGCGAATCATCCACGGACCGAATGCCAGACTCAGCCCCATGGAAGTCAGTGCCGCCATTACGGCACGAAAAGTAGTATATTGAAATAAATGGAAACCATTTATCCAATAGTGAAAAATTTCTGCTAACCACAACAGCATGGTTGTTTTCCCTTGTCACAGCCAAAGCCATAACCGTTATTAAATAATTTATTGCTATATGAATGATGCATAATCATCCAGATAGCCTGAGCCGGATAAAAACGGCTATTTTAAGTCGTTCAGCACTACTTGACGAGAGTTAGCAATAATTTATTTCTGTGTTATTGCTTGTACTACATCTTCCATATGCATAAACCTTGAACCTTTTACCAGAATGGTAGCTGTCTGCTGATCCCATGCACGTAAATCATCAATTAGTTTGTTTCGATCCGTATAAAATGCATCTGGTACACCATAAGCTTCTGCTGCAAACCGCGCTTCGTCACCAATAAAAAATGCCGCATCAATACCGCGTGCCCGTATATAAGCACCTACCTCTGCATGCAGAGCAGAAGCATTATTGCCCAGCTCACCAATAGCACCCATCACAATAATTCGTGGCGCAGGAAAAGCCGCCAAAACATCGATAGCTGCCTTAAATGCATCTGGGTTAGCATTATAAGTGTCATCAATTACCAGAGCGCCATGCACACTGCGCTTTTGTTGCAATCTGCCTTTAGCATTCTCAAATGAATTCAGTCCCTGTAATGCCGCTAAGGGCAAACCGGCACCCAGAGCAAGTGCACAGGCGGCCACAGCATTATGTACCATATGCAATCCCGGAACCGGTATTTGTAAATTAACCACCCCTTGCGGGCTGGACAAATCAAAACAGATACTTAATGGCTGCAGTACAATATTGCTGGCATATACATCACCCTGTTCTGAACCAAAGCGGACACATTGCTTACCTTGCAAAGCTGAAATATAAATATCTGACTGACCATCATCAGTAGGAACAAAACCAGTTCCATTTGCATTCAGCCCCTGATAAATTTCACTTTTAGCGCGGGCAATATCAGCAACATCTGAAAAGCCGCAGCCGATATGAGCACGCAGTGCGTTATTAACCAGAGCATAGTCCGGTTTGGTCAGGCCGGTTAAATAACTCAGTTCACCGGTATGATTCATACCCATTTCAATCACAGCATAGCGATGCTGCGGCTTTAACTGTAATAATGTCAGCGGTAAACCAATATGATTATTAAAGTTACCGGCAGTAGCCAGAACCGCACTAGTACCTGCATGATGCCGCAAAATTGTAGCCAGCATTTCTTTTACCGTGGTTTTACCTGCTGAACCGGTAATACCAAACACTTGCAATGCCGGATTAACCTGCATTCGCCATGCCTGTGCCAGCTCTCCCAACGCTTTTCCTGTGTCTGCAACTACCAGACATTTCGCCTTATTTTGCCAGTCTGAGCGACTGACAATACACAACTGAGCTCCCTGAGCGAGCACTTCATCAACAAAATCATGACCATCAAAACGTTCACCCTTAATGGCCACAAATACATCACCCGGCTGAATCTGACGACTATCAATAACTACCCGTGTGACCGGCTGATTATTATCAGGTAACACTTGTCCAAAAGTCTGATAAATAAAATTAAGATCTAAATTTGACATATTATTAAGCAATTACAAAACTTTAGACTCGCTGTTGCAAAGCTGACCGTGCTATTTCAAAGTCTGAAAAATGCTGCTTCTGACCACCGATATCCTGATAGGTTTCATGACCTTTTCCTGCAATAAGAACAATATCGTCAACTACTGCATGATTTACAGCATAATTAATCGCAGCTTTGCGGTCTGCTTCTACCAGCACCGGTTCAGCAACAGCGGGCAAAATATCGTTAATAATTGCCTGCGGATTTTCTGTACGCGGATTATCGCTGGTTACGACAACATAATCCGCTCCTGCAGCGGCTGCGGCTCCCATTAATGGTCTTTTACCTGCATCACGGTCTCCGCCACAGCCAAAAACACACCACAAATGCGCTCCGTCAGGTTTAATTTCCTGCAAAGTCGATAATGCTTTTTCCAGTGCATCCGGTGTATGAGCATAATCAACCACCACTAGCGGCTGATTACTTCCCATCAAACAATCCATACGTCCGGTAGCAGGATTAATCTGCGGCCAGACAGCAATTACCTCATTAAAAGTAAAACCATTAGCACACAATACACCTATACAGGCTGCCAGATTCTGAGCATTAAACCGACCCAGTAAACGTGTATGTACTACTTCGTTTCCCCACGGCGTACGCAAATGCACCTGCATACCACTTGCTGAAGCTTGAAATTGACTAATATGAATATCTGCATCAGCATGAAAACCATAAGCCAGTACAGTTAACTGCGGACAATCACGGCATAAATCCTGCCATAACCGATAGCCGAACTCATCATCAATATTAATAATGGCGTGTTTCAGCCCCTGCCAGTAAAACAATGAAGCCTTGCAATCACCGTAACTTTGCATGCTATGATGATAATCCAGATGATCCCGGGTCAGATTGGTAAAAACAGCACTGGTAAAAGGGACACCAACGACACGGCTCTGATCCAGACCATGACTGGACACTTCCATGGCAACGGCTGCAGCATTATTTTCAGCAAAATCACGTAACCATGTCTGATTAGATACCGCATCCATAGTAGTATTGGCAGTATCATGCAGCTGTTGCCAGTATCCATTCCCTACCGTACCCATAATGGCACATTTTTTGCCAAGAATATCTGAAGCCTGCGCCAGCCATTGTGACACTGACGTTTTACCATTAGTTCCGGTCACTCCCCAGACACTCAGCTTTCTGCCCGGATAGTCATAACAGGCAGCAGCCACCAGTCCGGCACGCTGACGTAAATCTTTTACAGCCTCATTCGCTACTTTCCAGCCGGTCTGCCATACAAACTGACCATCATCATCCCAGAAAACAAATTCTGCACCATTATCAATTGCAGCCTGTATAAAATCACGACCGTCACTATACTCACCCTGACAGGCTACAAATACATCTCCGGGCTGTACCTTTCTGCTATCCACCCGCAGTGTACGGCCAGCAATCAGCCGACTTGTTTCAGCACTTAAATGATATTCAGGCAAAATTTTTTTCAGGGAAAACATAACACTGTCGATTCAAACATTTTTATCGGGTACAAACAGACAGACAATCTGTGCAAACACACAGATTGTCTTCAGATTAATGCGTTTCAGAATGTGGCGCGGATTTTACCGGTCTGCTCGGAGAAACACCAAGTACATTCAGAGTGCCAACCATTACATCATGGAATACCGGACCGGCAACCGGTCCCCCGTAATAACCATTAGTAGTAGGATTCTGAATATTGACTGCTACAATAACTCGCGGATTGTCTGCCGGTGCAAAGCCGATAAATGTAGCCATATGCTTGGAATCAGAATAGTGTCCGTCTACCAGCATTCGCGCAGTACCTGTTTTAGCGGCTACATCATACCCGTCAATTGCCCCCTGCAAACCGGTACCACCGGGCTGCGTTACAGCAATCATCATATGGCGTACTGCCTTTGCAGTCTTTGGCTGGATAATCTGCTCACCCTGCGGGGCACTGTTCAGCTTAAGAAAACTCACTGGCAGTAGCGCACCGTCATTGGTAAAGATAGTATATGCCCGTGCCAGCTGGAGCAGACTCATCTGTATACCATAACCAAAAGACATAGTAGCCTGCTCAATCGGCCGCCAGTTATGCCAGTCACGTACTACTCCCGGTGTTTCACCCGGAAAACCGGAATGCATCCGGTGGCCGAAACCGACAGAAGTATACATGTTGTACATTTCTTCGGGCGTAAACATTGCAGAAATTTTACTTGTACCAACATTAGATGATTTCTGAATAATGCCGCCCACATCCAGATAAGGATAATTATGCGTGTCCCGTACTGTCGCCGGTCCGATTTTATACGGTAAAGTATTAAAACCGCTGCCTGGTTTGATTTTTCCGCTATCCAGCCCTTTAGCAATGGTAAACGGTTTCATCGCACTACCCGGTTCAATCATATCAGTTACCGCACGGTTACGGCGTGCATCACTATCGGTGGCACCCGGATTATTAGGGTCATATCCCGGTGAATTTACCAGAGCAAGAATTTCTCCGGTTTTACCATCCAGAACCACAACTGAACCAGCTGATGCAGTGTGATACTGCATTGCTTTATTTAACGATTCATATGCAATTGACTGAATCCGCTGATCCAGAGACAGCACCATATTCGTACCATTCTGAGGAAGACGGTTACGCGGAGAATCCAGACTATCAACAATATTACCTTTATTGTCGCGCAAAACAACTTTAGCACCATCAATACCATGCAGACTGTCTTCACGCGATAATTCCAGTCCTTCCTGCCCTTTACCATCAATATTGGTAAAACCGATAATATGGGAAAAAATCGGTCCCATCGGATAATGGCGTTTACTTTCATGCTGAAAGGCAAGACCTTTAATATTCAGCGCAGCAACTTTTTCTGCAACCTCCGGCGACAATTGTCTTTTCAGATAAATGAAGTCTTTATTACGGCTAAGGCGGCTTTTAATGGTTGCCGCCGGTACATCAATTAATGCAGATAACTGTTGAATCTGAGTATCTGTCGGCATCTGCTCCATAGCAGAGGGCATAGCATATAAAGAGTCTGCGGGTGCACTGATGGCCAGTGCGGCTCCGTTGCGATCAGTAATTGTGCCCCGGGTAGCCGTGAGCGGCAGAGTACGGACAAAACGCTGATCACCCTGCTCTTTCAGAAATTCATGTTTCTCAGTCTGCAAGTAGATACCACGTCCGATTAGCATAGCAAAAGCTATAGCCAGAGCACCTAACACCAATACAATCCGCCCGTTAGTGGTTACAGGCTTAGCCTGTTTTACCTCACGGGGCAGCATGCGCGGCTTATAATCGTTTTTAATTAACATAGTAGTTTGTTCCACTGCCGGAAATACTGCCTGAAGCAGTACTCCATTATTCTCTGACCCGTCACATCACTGCTTAACCAAACGCGGCGCATCCAGCATCTGCGTTTCAGCCAATGACGGCGAATGCAAATTCTGCCGGGCTGAAGCATCCTGAATCAACTGATGATTAGATAACTTTGCCTGCGCTAACTTTAAGCGACTAAAGTCTTCGTTCAAAAGACTTTCCCCTTTTTGCGCTTTATCCAGCGCAATAAAAAACTGACGCGAACGATCCTGTACTGTTACAACAGCAAAAGCTGAAGCCAGTACCAATATAAGCAAAATAATGTTGATTTTATTCATAATTAATCAATCATTAATCTTAGTTTAATAACTGCGTTCGGCTACCCGTAATACCGCTGAACGGGCACGCGGATTTACTTCAATTTCTGCCGGAGCAGGTTTTTGCGCCTTGCCTATCAGGCGCAACGGCGGCTGCTCACGTTCTGCTTCTTTAACTACAGCCCAGCGCGGTAAAGGAGCCGGCTTGCTATGCTGCTGCATAAATCTTTTTACAATCCGGTCTTCCAGTGAATGAAATGAAATCACCGCCATCCGTCCACCGGCAACCAGACATTCCATCACTTGCGGAAGTACCACAGTTATTTCTTCCAGTTCACGGTTAATAAAGATGCGAATGGCCTGGAAAGTACGTGTGGCCGGATCCTGTCCGCGTTCACGAGTACGGACGACTTGTGCGACGAGGTGCGCCAGCTGGCCGGTTGTGGTAATCGGGCTTTGTTCCCGCTGCGCCACAATTGTCCGTGCAATCTGGCGACTAAACCGCTCTTCACCATAATTTTTAATTACCTCGTGTATATCCTGCTCTTCTGCCACAGCCAGCCATTGAGCTGCTGACTGTCCGCGCGTAGTATCCATACGCATATCCAGCGGTGCATCAAAGCGGAAGCTGAAACCGCGACCTGCATCATCAATCTGAGGAGAGGAAATACCCAGATCAAATAAGGCACCATTTATCCGGCTGATACCCAGCTGTTGTAACGACCGCTTTAATGCAGAAAAACCTTCATGTACAACCAGTACCCGTGCATCCTGCCTTGCCAGTTCCTGTGCTACAGCAATCGCCTGCGGATCCTTATCAAAAACAACCAGCCGCCCGTCTTTCCCAAGCTGAGACAGAATCAAACGCGAATGGCCGCCACGACCAAAAGTTCCGTCAACATACACGCCGGCCGGCTGTACCTGTAAACCGGCAACTGCTTCATTCAGTAAAACGGTAACATGACCGCCATTATTTATCTGTTCACTCATAATTGCAGTTGAGTCTTACCCAACTCTGCCGCCAGCATATCTTCATCCATATCCAGTGCAGCATTATTCTGCTCTTCCCATAGCGCCCTGCCCCACACTTCAATGCGGTTGGCACGACCCACAACATAAACTTCACGCTCAAAATTCACCAGACGACGCAAATGTGCCGGTAGCAATACTCTGCCGGCACTGTCTAAATCCAAAGTATCCGCATTATGCAACAGTAAATTCTGATAGGCCTGCAATACTCTGTTGCCTGCCACAGGAAGCTGTAACAGCTGAGCTTCCACACTGCGCCATGATGACTCGGGATACAGTAACAAATGTGTGCGCTTTTCCAGTGTGGCAACCAGTACCGGAGTGAAATGACGCGCCAGCAAATCACGAAACTTGGCCGGAATCGCCAGTCGTCCTTTACTGTCTATACTTAATTCATACGCGCCGCCAAACACTGTTCAGCTCCTATTCAATATAACGGGATTATCCCCCACTTCGCCACACCTTTACACACTTATTCACACTATAAGGCAATTTTGCATACAGGGTCAATGTAATCCAGTCAAATTCCGAAGCCGAATAAAAGTAATCTAAAATACAAAAATATATTTAAATCAAATCATTATTTTAATAATCATCCAATCCAGTCCCTATGTGCCTTTTCAGACACTTGACCAGGGTCAACATAAGCCAAAATCAGCGTTTATAATGACCATCTTCTTTACAATTTCCATCATCTATCCTATGGATAATTTACCCACTCCTGAAAATGCCGCATTAATCAGTTCGCAGAAATTATCTGAACTTATTCAGCAGAAAATCCGGCAGCAAAATAACTGGCTTTCTTTTGCCGACTACATGCAAATGGCACTGTATACGCCTGACTATGGTTATTACACCGGCGGAGCACAAAAATTCGGTCGTGATGGCGACTTTATTACTGCACCTGTTCTGACTCCTTTGTTCGGGCAGACGCTGGCGCATCAATTAGATGCACTATTGCCACAAACAGCAGGCAATATTTATGAATTCGGTGCAGGAACCGGTCATCTGGCAGCATCTGTATTGCCAGCTCTGCACAGCCAGCACTTTCAGCACTATTACATTATTGAACTTTCTGCAGAACTGGCGCAGCGTCAGAGAGAATATATTCAGACTCATGCACCTGATCAGATACATAAAGTTACACACCTGACTAAGTTACCTGAACAGTTTGACGGTATCCTGATAGGAAACGAAGTTCTGGATGCCATGCCTGTTCCGGTCTATCTCCGTCAGGCAAATCAGATAACAGAAATGGGCGTTAGCTGGCTGGATAACCAGTTTATCTGGCAGGATAAACCTGCTAGCAGCGCAGCAATACAACAGGTCATGGAAACTTTCCCTGATACAGCAGAACCTTATCAGTCTGAGCTGCATCCACAACAATATGCCTTTGTAGCAACACTGGCACAAAAGCTGAAACGCGGAGCAATGATATGGATTGATTATGGTTTTGACGCAGCACAGTATTATCATGTTCAGCGCCGTCAGGGTACGTTAATCGGCCACTACCGGCATCATACCGTCCATGATCCGTTCTTTTATCCCGGACTCACTGACTTAACCGCTCATGTTAATTTCACTCGTATTGCTGATGCCGGCATTGATAATCATCTGGACTTAATTGGTTATACCAATCAGGCAACATTTCTGCTTAATCTGGGTATAACCGAATTACTCGCAAAAATCGGCAAACCGGAAGAAAATGCATACATTCAGACTGCTTCAGCCTGTCATACCCTGCTGGATGCACATGAAATGGGCGAGTTATTTAAAGTCATCGCGTTTGGAAAAAATATTGACGTAGACTGGCAGGGATTCATGTATGGGGATTTGTGTCACAAATTATAGATAATTTAAATTACAAATAAGTTTTATTTGTAAGTAAATAATAATTAATTATGTTTATCAAACAAGATACTATTATATGATGGACTTGATGAAATATCTGCTGATAGCAAGCTGTATTTGCCTGTCAGATATCATTCAGAGAACTGGATAAGAAGTAATAAATCAATAAAAATAATCTGGATATTGTTTTTATTCATTACTTACTGCACCCAATCAGGAATCAGATAATCAAAAGGAACAATCAATGTCATTATTATTATCTCCTATAACCATTGGTAATTTAAATCTGAAAAACCGGGTAGTTATGGCACCAATGTGCATGTATGAAGTAAAAAAGGAAGACGGTATCGTTACACCTTTTCATTTTGCACATTATGGCGCACGTGCCATTGCCAATGTCGGTCTGATTATTATAGAAGCCACTGCCGTACAGCCGGACGGACGGATTACCAAACACGATTTAGGTTTATGGGATGATAGTCAGACAGAAAAATTCTCTCAGCTGGTTGATTCACTACATTATCTGAACAGCAAAGTAGGTGTGCAGCTGGCACATGCCGGACGCAAAGCTTCAGATGCATTGCAGCCGGTTGCACCCAGTGCTATTCCTTTTAATAGCAGCTCGAAAACGCCAAAAGCATTGAGTAAACCGGAAATCACACAAATCAAAGAAGATTTTATTGCTGCAGCCAGACGAGCCCAGCAAGCCGGTGTGGATGTAATTGAAATCCATGCTGCACATGGTTATCTAATCAGTGAATTTCTTTCACCGCTGAGCAACCAGCGTACCGATGAATATGGCGGTTCTTTAGTAAATCGTTATCGTTTGCTGCACGAAATTACTCTCGAAATGCGTACAGTATTTTCCGGTTCATTATGGGTACGCATGTCTCTATCCGACTATGATAAAACCGGTCAGCAAAACAGTATTGCCGACTGGCAGGAAATATGTCAGTGGCTAGAACGTGACGGCATAGATGTTATCGATGTATCCACCGGCGGTGTTATGGATTACGCTCCGGATATCCCGGTGCATGGCGGTTATCAGACACCTTTTGCGACTGCCATGAAGCAAGTAGTCAATATTCCGGTAGCGACCGTTGGCCTGCTGGATAGCCCTGATCTGGCTGAATATATTTTACAAACCGGTCAGGCAGATTTGATTATGGAAGGAAGGGTGTTATTACGTAATACCAACTGGTTAACCGAAGCAGCCCAGCAGCTGCATGATCATAATTATCAGCCTTTTAATAACTCTTATCAGCGCGGATTAATTAAATAAAAATTTTTATTAGCCGACAAACAAACAGGCCAGACTTTCACGTCTGACCTGTGTTCATTAGTCAATATTATTCCGTCTCTGTTGCCACATGCACTGATTGCGGCTGCAGGCAGGTCAGATATTCTGGCTGCATCTGTACCAGAAATCCACGCTTACCCCCATTAATATAAATCAATGGTAAAGAATAAATACTTTTTTCAACATACACCGGTAATCCGGCCTTGTTGCCAAAAGGACTGGTACCACCAACCAGATAACCAGTCCATTTATTAGCCTGCTGCGGGCTGGCTGGTTCTATATGCTTCATACCCAGCTCACGTGCCAGCTGACGGGTAGATATATGCCGATCGCCATGCATCAGCACAATCAAACCTTGCTTATGCTCATTTTGCAGCACAATGGTTTTAATCACTGCATGTTCGTCTACGCCCAGCGCTAATGCTGACTGTGCTGTTCCGCCATGCTCAACATAAGCATACTCACGCGGTTCAAACGGTATCTGGTGAGCACGCAAAAAACGGATAGCAGGAGTAACCGGAAATTTACTTTTACTCATCAATTATTCTCATCTACTCAGGCAAAGATAACGAATTATTATTTTACTACTTAGTGAAAATTGATGGTTATCATATAGCGATATCTCGATAGATTCAGAAGATAGTATTGATATAAAAAGGCATAGCTTATATTCTTTTGCTGTCTGTTTTTTCTTTTCAGGCCAGTATTGCCCGGCCACAAAATAAATTCTTGCATTAACAGATAACATTGTAGCTCAGGCTATTTTCACAAGAACCAGTATATGGGTATTGAATTCTATGAGTATTAAATTTTACGAGAGCGGTAACCGCCTGGCAGAAGCCACCATTTTTAACGGCCTGATATTTCTTGCTGGACAAGTTCCAACTAATGAAGATGCCGACATCACTGCGCAAACTGCCAATGTTCTGGCACAGATAGATACTATTCTGGAAGCATGTGACAGTGACAAGCAGCATATTTGTGAAGCAGTAATTTACCTGAGCAATATGCAGGAATATGAAGGTATGAATCAGGCATGGGATAACTGGGTTACACCGGGAAGAGCGCCGGCACGAGCCTGTATACAGGCTGCGCTGGCTAACCCAAACTGGAAAGTAGAAATCAAACTAACAGCTGTACAAAAAGAAATCCTTTAAAGCACTGAGCCCGCGTTAAACGCGGGTTCAGTAATTGCTGATTCAGTACAGCTTAGCTGCGATAATCGGCATTAATTGTCACATACTCTCTGGATAAATCACAGGTGTAAATCTTTGCCTGTGCTTCCGCACGTGCCAGATCAATAGTTACTGTAATTTCATTCTGTGCCATTACCTGCTGACCAGCCTCTTCTGTATAGCTGGCAGCCCGGCCTCCATTTTCTGCCACCAGCACTTCACCCAGATATACCTTAATTGCTGCCACATCCAAATCAGCAATACCTGCATAACCGATTGCGCACAAAATACGCCCCAGATTCGGGTCACTGGCATAAAAAGCTGTTTTTACTAATGGTGAACGGGCAACAGCATAGCCTACCTGTCTGGCCTCTGCTTCAGTCAAAGCATTGCGTACATCAATAGTAATAAACTTGGTTGCACCCTCACCGTCACGCACAATCGCCTGTGCCAGTTCCAGTGCCAGATCAGCCAGTACAGTTTTGACTGCTAAGTAATCCTTTCCGGCTACTGACTCTATCCGCCCCAGCTGAGACTTACCTGTAGCTACCACCACAAAACTGTCATTGGTAGAAGTATCTCCGTCAACAGTAATCGCATTAAAAGATGTGGCTGCCACTTCAGCTACCATTTGCTGCAACAATGGCTGGGCTATAGCCGCATCAGTAAACACAAATCCGAGCATAGTAGCCATATTCGGATGAATCATGCCGGAACCTTTGGCAATACCGGTGAAACGTACTTTATGCCCGTCAATATAAACTGTACGGCTGGCCATTTTAGGAACAGTATCCGTAGTCATAATGGCAGCAGCAGCCCGTGGCCAGTGTACAACTTTCACTTTCGGCAAAGCAGCCACAATTTTATCTACCGGCAAAGGTTCGAGAATCACACCGGTAGAAAACGGTAAAACCTCTGATGCACTGCAACCAATCTGCTGTGCTACCTTGTCACAAATCAACTGCGCATCATCCAGTCCTTGTTTGCCTGTACCGGCATTGGCATTACCTGTATTGATTACCAGTGCACGCACTCCGGCGTCTGTAGCCAGATGCTGTTTAGCAATCTGTACCGGTGCAGCACAAAAACGGTTTTGGGTAAATACAGCGCCGATGCTGTTTATCCCGTTAAGCACGATAAGCGTTAAATCATCGTGTTCCGGTTTTTTGATTCCGGCCTGTCCGACAAATACCTGCACGCCGTCAATGGCTAAAATCTGCTCATCACCAGGCACGGACAAATTAACTGCCATTACTATTCTCCTTTAATCAATATCAGCTTATTTTTTCAGCAATAGAAAGTGCTCATCATTATTCTGGCTGAAATTTGCGTTTAGTCAGCACGCGCCAGATAAACATCACATAACCGGACAAACTATAGAGCAGGAAAAAGGCAAACAGTACTACTGATGGTTCCCATGTCACTACCAGTAAGCCAATAACAGCCAGAATCATTACAAAAAAAGGTACTTTACGATAAGCATTGATTTCCTTGAATGACCAGAACGGTATCTGAACCACCATGGATAAACCGCCAAACAGAGTAATAATCAGGCATAGCCAGTCTACATGAGGTAAACCCTGAAAAGTATGGCTTACCCAGATTAAGCCGATTACCAGTGCAGCTGCCGTCGGGCTGGGAATTCCGATAAACCATTTCTTACTTACTTTACCAATCAAAGTATTGAACAATGCCAGCCGCAAGGCCGCACAGGCACAATAAATAAATGCTACCGAGTAACCGATTTTACCAAAATGAAATAACTGCCATTTATACGCAATCAAGGCAGGAGCCACCCCGAAACTTACCATATCAGCCAGACTGTCGAGCTGTTCACCAAAAGCACTCTGACTGTTAGTCAGACGGGCAACCCGTCCGTCCATACCATCCAGCAGCATAGAAATAAATACCGCAATCGCTGCAACTTCATAATGACCATGCATCGACTGTGTAATGGCATAAAAAGCGGCAAACAGCGCCGCCAGCGTAAATGCATTAGGCAGCAAGTAAATACTGTTATCTCGCAGCCGGCGGCGCCGGTTCGGACGATGGGGGCGATTTGGTTTAATTACATCATTTTTTTCTTGAGTCATATTCAGCTAAATCCTCAACAGGCAATATTAATACTCATCCTGTTTATTATGTTGTGCATATTTCATACCTGCCATTTCTATCATAGCTGTACGTAAATCATCCAGTCCGCTGCCATCCTGTACCGATATATAAACAGCCTGCGGACGACCATGTATATCACGCACAATCCCCTGCATTTTTTGTTCAGCAGGCAATTTATCAATTTTATTATAAATAATCAGCTGCGGTATGTTTTCTGCATCAATTTCCTGTAATACCGTATTCACAGCATCTATTTGCCGCTCAAATTCCGGATGGGTAATATCTACCACATGCAGCAGCACATCAGCCAGCGCAGTTTCCTCCAGTGTCGCCGCAAAAGCAGCTACCAGTCCGTGCGGTAAATCGCGAATAAAACCCACTGTATCGGATAATAAAACACTGGTCTGGTCATTCAGATACAAACGGCGCACTGTATTATCCAGGGTGGCAAACAGCTGGTCTTCTGCCATGACCTGAGCTTTGGTTAAACGGTTAAACAGACTGGATTTGCCTACATTGGTATAGCCCACCAGCGCAAAGGCCGGCAGTGTACCCTGATACCGGCTTTTACGCTGAGTTGCCCGCTGCCGGCGCACCTGCTGCAATTGCTGACGCAGACGGGTAATTTTCTGCCTGATCAGACGGCGGTCAGTCTCCAGACGTGTCTCACCCGGGCCGCGTAAACCAATACCGCCTCTCTGGCTCTGCAAATGACCATAACCACGCACCAGCCGGCTGGATAAATGAACCAGCTGAGCAAGCTCCACCTGCAAGCGCCCCTCCTGACTTTGTGCACGACGGGCAAATATAGCGAGAATCAAGCCAACCCGATCTAATACCCTGCACTGGAGCAGCCTTTCAAGATTACGCTCCTGCGTAGGCGTCAGCGCATGGTTAAAGACCACCAGATCAATTCCGGCTTCAGCTACTGTTTGTGCCAGTTCTTCTGCTTTGCCTTTACCCACAAACAATGCACTGTCCGGCTGCTGACGTTTACACGGAACAACTTCCACTAAATCTGCTCCGGTAGCACGTACCAGCTCCTCAGCTTCAGCCAGTGCCGACTCAAACAATACTGTCCGGCGCCCGGCAGCAACCGGAAAATCCTTATCCAGCAATACCCCTACCAGCAGCACCCGCTCTGGCTGCTGCTCAGATAAATTGGTCTTATCGAATCTGCTCATCATTTACCGGTTTGAACGACAACAGGCTGCCTGACCTTATAAAGGGCAAACAGCCTGTAAACAATTAATAGCCTTTATTCCTGAGACACTACATGCCGTGCGGCAGCTGCTGCCCGATTAGCAGCTTCTGTGACCAGATCTGCATGTTCTTCAGTATTACTTTGCGGTTCAGCACTGATATCAGGAGCCTGCAATGGCAAAGTTGCCAGTACTGTACTGCTGGCACTGACCTTATCACCAATAGCCACCAGCGCAGTAGCATCTTCCGGCAAATAAACATCTACCCGCGAACCAAAGCGGATAAAACCATAGCGGTCACCGCGATGTAATAAATCATGTGCATTAACGTAGCACAGAATACGCCGTGCTACCAGACCTGCAACCTGTACAAATGTTACCGGCCGGCCGGTTTTGGTTACCGCAAGAACTGCATTACGTTCATTTTGTGCACTGGCTTTATCCAGCGCAGCGTTCAGAAAGCTGCCTTTAAAATAATCTACACGCTCTACTTTGCCATCAATAGGGCTGCGGTTAGAATGCACATTGAATACATTCATAAATACACTGATTTTAAGAGCATTCACACCACGGTACGGATCGGTAGTTTTTTCCACAACCACAATACGTCCGTCTGCCGGACTCAGCACATCTTCGGGATTTGCAGGAATATCACGGGCAGGATCACGAAAAAACTGCACCACAAATGCTGTCAGCACCCATAAAGGCAGCGACCACCATCCGCACCAGAAAAAAGTTAATATGCTCAGCACCAGGCTGCCAATAATAAACGGCCAGCCTTCCTTAGCAATCAAAGGATAAGGATACACACGCGACACAAGGCTACTCCTTTACAGATGAGATACTGCGGATGAACCGCGAGCTAAAACAATGACAAAATTATAACCCGAAATCCGTACCTTAAAGCACCGCATATAACTATAAGCAGATTTCAGCATAAGAACAATATAAAAACAGTACAATTATTAACCAAAGACCAGCTGAACCATAACGGTTACCATCTCAGCACCGCAAGCTGATACCCGACAACTTCACATTGAAAACACAGTTAAATTTTATTTAAAGAGAAAAACTGCCAGCATCACCAGAGCAATTACCGCTAGCCAGAAATTCTGCTGCCGCTGTGTACGCAGCAGATGAATATAGGCATCACGCCATTCAAGCTGACGCTTTTCATCTACAAGGGCATTAAGTTTACGCGGCAGTGCAGGCAGCATTTGCGCCCAGTCCGGTGCTTCCTGCTTTAGCGTTTTCCATAGCGCTTTCAGACCAATCTGGTTATGCATCCAGCGGGTCAGAAACGGTTTGGCAGTTGCCCATAAATCCAGCTGAGGATCCAGCTGTCTTCCCAGTCCCTCTATATTAAGTAATGTTTTTTGCAGCAGCACCAGCTGCGGCTGAATTTCCACATTAAAACGACGACTGGTTTCAAACAACCGCATCAGCACCATACCAAAAGAAATTTCTGCCAGCGGTTTATTGAAAATCGGTTCACATACAGCACGCACTGTTGCTTCCAGCTCCTCCACTCGCGTATCTGCCGGTACCCAGCCGGATTCCACATGCGCAGTGGCCACCCGATGATAATCACGATTGAAAAACGCCAGAAAATTAATTGCCAGATAGCGCTTATCATAATCTGTTAACGTGCCGACAATACCAAAATCCAGTGCAATATACCTGCCGTCATCTGCGACCATAATATTGCCCGGATGCATATCCGCATGGAAAAAACCGTTGTCAAATACCTGAGTAAAGAATATTTCTACCCCATAGCGTGCCAGCTGGTGCAAATCTATATTCTTTTCACGCAACTTATCGGTACTGGCAACCGGAGTACCGTCCATCCATTCAATTGTCAGCACCCGACGCGCACAATAATTATAGTAAACAGCCGGAATAATCAGCATAGTGCTTTTACTGAACTGCCGCCCGAGCAGGCTGGCATTAGCGGCTTCCCGCATCAGATCAAGCTCATCATGCAGATAATTCTTAAACTCTGCGACTACTTCGCGTGGCTTTAAGCGTTTGCCATCTGCAAACAGCCATTCTACCCAGCGCGCTCCTACAGCCATCAGTGCTAAATCCTGATCAATAACCGGCGCGATGTCAGGACGAAGAACTTTTACTGCAACCTTTTGACCGATACCACCGGCCTCATTGAATAAATAGGCTTCATGAACCTGAGCGATAGACGCACTGGCTACCGGCTGCGGATTAAAGCGGGCGTAAATTTCTGCCAGCGGCCTGCCCAGCTCAGTTTCAATCACCCGGATTGCCACATCACTGGCAAACGGCGGCACCCTGTCCTGCAGTAAGGCCAGCTCACGCGCATAATCAGCAGGGATTAAATCCGGCCGAGTGGATAATACCTGACCAAATTTAACAAAAATCGGTCCCAGACTTTCCAAAGCCAGACGCAACCGTACCGCTGCATCCAGCTGCCGGTATTTGCGTCCGCGCGGCAGTAAACGTATCAGCCTTTGCAGCCATGACGGATGTACATGCTGCTGAACCAGATCCAGCAGACCATATACATACACCGTATGGATAATTACCCAAATTCGTTTAGGCCAACACCACATGCACGCAGCTCCGGTTTGTCCGAATAAAACGACTATTGTACGGGATTTTAACCACCTTTACCGAGCAATCGCTGCGCACAGCGACATCACACTGTTTTAGCATTCTTTTCAGTCAGCTGTATTGCTCCATCAACCTTACCCGGCATAAAGACATAAGCGCGGCCGAAGCCAGTTACAAGGCGAGCCTTTTCTAGTTGCAGACGAAACAGCATGAAATCCGGCAATTCAGACAGCACATCTACTGTATTGCCTAGTTTTGTTTTCATTGCTTGCAAAGCGGCAATGCCATCAGCTGTGTTTTTTTCAATTACCGTAACCGATACCGTATAATTCAGCCGGGCACGGGCAAAAATATTGCGTGCCGAAGCTTCATCTTCAATCAGCATCACACTGGCCTGCTCCTGTTGCTGCAAATTCTGTGTATGCGGTGCCAGACCGGATAGTAAGATATACAGACAACCATCATATTCAGCAAAAGGCGCATAGCTTGCCTGAGGGGTACCATCCTGTGCTACCGTAGCCAGAACCAGAGAATTTAATTGCTGTAAACGTGTTACAGCAGCCTGAAGCTCAGCGACATTCTGTTGCTCACTCATACACTCATTCCTGTATCAGATTAACAATAACCAAAATTAATGATAATAATTTCCATCTGAAAATTCAAATTCCATTTGACCGTCATACCATTATTTATCATCGGCGAGGCATCATTATCAAACACACCGGACACAGAAAAAAAGATGAACACAAATAAATCATCAAATCAGAATGCCATTAAAATCAATAAAATCGGCAATGATTTACCTGTATCAGAGTATTAATAACAATATAATAAGCTTTCACAGGCCAAAAATTAGGTAAAATTACCTTTCAGCCATTATTCAGGCTGAATTTAATCAATCAGCAGTGGTTAGTTACATGAGTACTCAGCATAATCCGGCAGCCAGTAAGCCTCAGAAACGTTCCGGTCAGTTTAAACAGCGACTGCTTAAACTGATTTTATTTTGCGGCTTCTTTATCTTATTTATTTTCCTGCTTGCCGGTCAGGACAGCAGAACTGTGGCCAATCACAAACCATGGCACCCCGATCTGACTATTGCAGCCTTTGAACCGGACGGCTCTTTTCTTGCCCTGCCCTATTCTTACGTTCAGCAGCACACACTGGTCAATACCACTTTTCTGGCTAAAAAGCCTGACGGCAGCAAACAGAAAAATGATAACGATACCTTTAGTTATAAAGTTATTGAACAAAACGCACAACAACAGCTGATACGAACCAGCCTGCGTACATCACGCAGCATTACCATTGCCACCTATCAGGCTACCGCCGGCACAGTCACACCGATAAAATCAACGGTATATGCAATAGACCAGATATCAATGGCTGCCGTTCTGGCATTAGTCAGCGTCTTGCTCCTGCAATTGATATATCGCTTTATTCGCCGACGTACTGTCAAAAATAAGGCAAACTAATTTCTTAGTACCATCAATTTTCTGATTCATTCCAATACAAAAAAGCCACCTGTAACAGGTGGCTACATCAATTATCCGAATAGCATAATTATTCCGGCTGTATCAACCCGTTTGTAGTCGGCACTTCCGCCACAACAGGTTGTTCAGCCTGCTGTTTTGCCAGTAATTCATGCTTCACATCCAAATAACGCTGTATGGTCTGCACCAGCTCCTGCGTACCCTCACGTGCCAGTGCACTGATTTGAAATACCCGCGGGGTTGTCAGATCAAATTCAAACTGATCATCCGGTTGCGGGTGATCCCAGCCAATATCTGCCAGAAACTGAGCCACACGTTCGGCACGCTCATCATCAGCCAGCATATCAATTTTATTCAACACCAGCCAACGCGGCTTATCGTGCAAAGCCTCATCATAACGGCGTAACTCTTCAATAATCGCCAGCGCCTCTGCTGCCGGTTCCACACCTTCATCGAAAGGAGCCAGATCCACCACATGCAGCAGCAAACCGGTACGCGACAAATGTTTCAGAAACCGGTGCCCCAAACCGGCACCTTCAGCAGCACCTTCAATCAAACCTGGGATATCAGCCATAACAAAACTGTGATTGTCATCACTGCGTACTACCCCCAGATTAGGATGCAGCGTTGTAAACGGATAATCAGCCACTTTTGGCCGTGCAGCCGAAACTGCACTAATCAGCGTAGATTTCCCCGCATTCGGCATACCGAGCAAACCCACATCCGCCAGTACTTTCAGCTCCAGCAATAAACTGCGTGCTTCACCCTCTTCACCGGGTGTAGCCTGCTTAGGAGCACGGTTTACTGATGATTTAAAATGAATATTACCTAAGCCGCCCTTACCGCCTTTAGCCAGACATACCCTCTGACCATGATGAGTTAAATCCGCCACAACCTGTTCCGTATCAACATCACGAATCAGCGTACCTACCGGCATTCTCAACTCAATATCATCAGCCCCGCGACCATAACGGTCTGAACCATGACCTTTTTCACCGTTTTTGGCCTGATAGCGTTTAACAAAACGATATTCCACCAGAGTATTAATATTTTCATCGGCTACAGCCCAAACACTGCCGCCTCTGCCGCCATCACCGCCATCGGGGCCGCCCTTAGGCACAAATTTTTCGCGGCGGAAGCTGGCCACACCATTGCCGCCGCGGCCGGCAACTACCTCGATTTTTGCTTCATCAATAAACTTCATATCATTCTCAGTTTGCAATATTTATGCCGGGCAACCAGTCTCAGTAATACCCTTGTGAACACCTCATAGCATGATTATAGCCAAAGTACAGAATATCTGTGCTGCCTCTTCACACCGGCTGACCTGATAACAAAAAAGCCCTGCCAGACAAGGCAGGGCTTAACATCAGTAGAAACTTACTCGTCTGCGCCGGTATACGGACGCACACTTACGGTTTTACGGTTCAGCGCGCCCTTAACGGCAAATTCCACATAACCATCCACTTTAGCGAACAGAGTGTGGTCTTTACCCATACCTACATTTTCACCTGCGTGAAAACGGGTACCGCGCTGACGAACAATAATTGAACCAGCCGGAATCAGCTCATTACCAAAGGCTTTAACGCCCAGGCGTTTGGCTTCTGAATCACGACCGTTGCGGGAGCTACCGCCTGCTTTTTTGTGTGCCATTCTGTTATTCCTTCACTCAATTAGGCAATCGCCACGATTTCAATCTGGGTAAAATTCTGGCGGTGACCCTGACGTTTCTGATAGTGTTTACGACGACGCATTTTGAAAATACGTACTTTATCGTGACGGCCATGTGCAACCACTTTAGCGGTTACTTTAGCGCCCTCAATAAAAGGCGTGCCCACTTTCACCGCTTCACCGTCAGCAATCATCAAAACTTCATTCAGTTCGATCTGGCTGTCGAGTTCTGCTGGTATCTGTTCTACTTTTAATTTTTCGCCAACGGCAACTTTATATTGTTTACCGCCGGTTTTTACGACCGCGTACATACTCAACTCCAATAGGAATTCAATTAAAAAACAAAAATTAAATTTCCGCAAAAAACGGAATTCGCGATTATATCAACGCATGATTTTACTGTCAAAACAATAATAAATATCTCATGATATATATAGCTCAGGCTAGTTAAGTCAGTTAAAAATTAAGCCCTTCCGAGAGCTATTTATAGTGTCGCCGGGCATATGCAAGACCCGTTACATTCACAGACTAGTCACAGCCAAAGCAAGCCCGCTCAAACTATGGCATTAGATGGCGTATTAACTGCTGTCACTCAACAATCATTAGAGGAAATAATCAAAAACAGCATAACCATTCCCTTAAATATGACAAATACCGTTTTTACCTTACCGGATAATCACCAACCGGTTACTCACTATCATGATGCTTTATCGCAGCCATTACCCATGCCAAACCCTTATTGCATGCAATTAGATGAATCTTGGAATAACAGGATTTTGTCCTATAATCCGAAACGCATATTTAATCCTGAAGCCTATCATTCAGGCGGTTCCGGCATGATTAGTAATGCACCTGATTTTATGCAATTTATTTTAGCATTAACTTCTTTAAGTAATGCTTTAAGTTCCGGTAAATTAATGGATAAAATGGCGAAGTACTACATAACTGATTTAGATTAATAATTTACCATACCCAGACTTGAGCTGAATTATTCAGTGTCATAAAATTTGCTCTCCGGTCTACCGTACAAACACACAAAAATACTTTACAAGTATTGCAGCATAACTGTTAACCAGCTGCCGGATATACTACCATTTCTGACGGATGCACTGTTTTGAGCATAGAATTTCTGTTCCGGCCTGTGTATACATCAGCATAATTTACCTGACTGATTCACAATTGCATCTTTATTAACCCAATCTAACTTTTCTCATTTCCCAAATGAATTTCAAGTATAATAATACACAAAAGTGCCCGGCAGTTTCGGGGACACATGGCTAAAACACATCATCATTACCAGTTGCAGAAACACTAAACACATGCTTGAGAACCTGCCTTATTTCCAGAAACACCTGCCTGAAGACTTAAACCGTGTTAATGCGGTAATCAACCGTGCTGTTGAATCCGAAGTTGTCCTGATTTCACAAATAGGCCAGTATATTATCAGTGCCGGTGGTAAACGCCTGCGCCCGATAATTACCATCCTTGCCGGCAAAGCTCTGGGCTATACAGAAGACCCGCTTTTTTCACTGGCCGCCATGGTGGAATTTATCCATACCTCCACATTGCTGCACGACGATGTAGTGGATGAAAGCGACCTGCGCCGCGGCCGGGAAACTGCGAATAATCTGTTTGGCAATGCCGCTGCTGTACTGGTGGGCGATTTTCTCTACACACGAGCCTTCCAGCTGATGGTTGGCTCCGGCAGCCTGCGTATTCTCGAAGTGATGGCAGAAGCCACCAATATCATTGCTGAAGGTGAAGTCATGCAGCTGATGAATATTGGTAATATTGATGTCACTGAAGAACAGTATTTACAGGTAATCGAATACAAAACCGCCAAACTCTTTCAGGCAGCGGCACAGGTAGGTGCCATACTTGCCAAGGCTACAGAACAACAGGAACTGGCTTTAAAAAATTACGGTACATATCTGGGTTCAGCTTTCCAGATTATCGATGATGTACTGGATTATGCCGGTGATGTAGAAACCATTGGTAAAAATGTCGGCGACGATCTGGCTGAGGGCAAACCTACCCTGCCGCTAATTTATCTGCTTAATCAGGGCAGTGCTGCGGCCAAGGCCGATGTACGCCATGCTCTGGAACACGCCGACCGCAGCTATTTCAACAAAATTCACGATCACGTAATCAACTCTGATGCACTGGCTTATTGCACTATGCAGGCAAAAAAAGCCGTAGATGCCGCAATTAACTGCCTGAATGAGTTACCGGTTAATGAAACCACCCAGGCTATGCGAGATTTAGCCTTGGCATCTTTAGCCCGAATCTCTTAAAATAGCGGGCTATGGCAGATTCCAGCCATAGCCCTGTTTTTAAAAAGTCTCGCCGTAGTTCAACGGATAGAACACATGCCTCCTAAGCGTGCGATACAGGTTCGATTCCTGTCGGCGGGACCAAAGAATTGTTATTTATACATCTTAGATGATATAGACACATTAAAAAATATCATCTCTACTCTGTGTTTATATATATTATCAATGTACTATTTACAAGTCGCTTATTAATAAATGGATTATTATTCATTTAAAACTGGAGAACTATACCTAAAACTTTATTATAATATGATAAAAGAATTTATCATTAAGAACTAATATTAACAGCTTAGCGAAATCAAATATTAATTTCATAATACAAATCAATAAACTATTTAAGCACATAGCAAAATTTCTTACCTAGCTGCTTTAAATAAATAATTGGGGTATGTGAGTGATAACCAGAAAAACAGCCTTAGTTTTATTACCTATTTTATATATTATATCCACTTTAGCTCTTGTATATGGTTTAGGTTATTACTATGATTTTGATCATACAGTTATTTCTACTGGTTTATTATTTTTAGGTTGTTACATATTAAGTTCGGCAAATAAATTTACTCTAATAAGTCTGTTAGTTACGTTTTCCGCATTATCATTTTATTTTCCTACAGGGATAAATTACGGCAAACCAACAGCTGATTTATTAATGCCACTATTACAAACTAATAAACTTGAAATTATTGGTTATCTCATGGCTGTTAAACAGCAAATTTTAATTACTGTAGTATTTATATTTATTCAAGGTTTAATTTATTATTTAAATAAAATAATAAAAACACAAAAAATTAAGAAAAATAAAACTTCACAATTTGTCTCAATAATGAGCTTTATATTCTTTTATATAATAACTTTACTCGGCATTTCTTATCAGCACCTGGAAGTAAATAATAGCGCATTTTTAAAAAATGTCATATCTGCATATCAAGAAATAAATTCAATACATGAAGAAATGAAAAAATATATTGGCAGTAATAATAACAATATACGGGTAAGTCGGTTAAATGAAGATGATAATACAGAAATATTTTTAGTCGTAATCGGTGAATCTGTACGAAAAGATTATTTATCCGTATATGGCTACCCTCTCAATACTACTCCTTTTTTAAATACAGCTAATGGAATTTTTATTGATGGATTAGTGGCTACTGGTCCGAATACAGAACAATCCTTAACTAGAACTTTATTTAAAGCTTATCCTGAGAAAAATAAGATTGACTGGGAAATTAATTTCGTTTCCTTAGCAAAAAAATCCGGGTATGAGACTTACTGGGTTAGCAATCAGGGCACAAGTGAATATGGAGATAATATTTTTTCTGCATTAGCTGGTACAACTGATAAATCCAAATTTTTAAAAAAAGGTCCATACTATACTAGCTTTAATGATGATGATCATATGTTACCCATTGTTTCGGAAGTAATAAACAAAAACAGTAACAAAAAAGTAGTTTTTGTGCATATGATGGGCTCTCATGAACCAATATGCTCGCAAATTAATGATTTTAAATCAAATTTTAAATTGAATAATCAAGCTGGCTGCTATGTGGCAAGCATTGAAAAATTAGATTTATTTATAAAAAAACTTACAGAACTTATGAAAGGAAAAAAATATAAATTAATGTATTTTTCAGATCACGGATTATCGGTTGAACCAGATCGTATTTTTCATGATCTGGGTGGTTTATTACAAGAATACCAAGTACCATTGTTTTATTTAGCTCCGGATGAAAAAAAACATATTCTGGTAAAAAAAGTGATTAGCGGATTAAATCTAATTGATTTGTACTCTACTTTCATTAATATAAAAACAAATATAACGAATGAAAATTATACCTTCCATTATGCTGATAAACTTCCGGATAACTCAAATCCAATTATTTACTGGAAAAAATACAGACGTTTTTCTGATTTAGTAAAAAATCAGCCTCCCATAACTGATATTGAAGTTGATTCGGCTAGTGTAAATATAAAACATCAATAATAAATAAGTTCCATTCACGGATGTATTAATATCGCTAATTATTTAGTTATACAGTCATAGGAGTTTATTGATTAAAAATTTTAAATAAATTTATTCTGCTATAAAAATAGCTGTATTTTCTGCTAGATTCGAAGATTTATATTACAGAAACCAGCTTTTGTTTTCATTGGCTAGAAACCACTTTCTGCATAGACTTATATTAAGTTGCAGGCTGATAAGAGTAAAATCACTCTTACTACAATAAATTTTTTAATAATTTTATCAATATACTTATTTCACGCTTAGTAATATTTTTGGTAAACAAATTTTTATTAGAGAGTTATTCTCTTTGTAAACAAACACGATAAGTCTGACATTATTTTGTCAGACTTATCGTCATTCTATTTTGCAGACAATCCAAAATACTGAATAAGTTAGGTTTACTATTTTTCCTGCTGGTAATAAATTTTATAAAACTTACGCCCGTCTTCATCCCGCCCTTTTTCAATCATATCTTTACCGCCATGAATATAGATATGAAAATTTTTATCCAGCTTCACCACGCTTTTAAAATATTTCTCCTGCTTTTTTACCGCTTTGGGAGAAATAGCAAAGCTTTTAACCTGTTCTAATTGATTTTCCTGAGCATAATTCTGGCTGAAATCCTGATATTGCTGAATCAGATCATCATTTGCAAAAACCCGCTGCTCAAATTCCTGCAAATCAAACTGCTCATTATTTTTAAAGTAATCAACAGACCTATTCAGCAAACCGATTTTTTCTGATTTACTCGCCTCATCATCAGTATCCATGGTCTGAGCAATAAATTGCTTGGCTGTTTCCATAATCTGAGTAGTCTGATGATATTCATTATTAACAGGTCTGATACTTAAAAAATCTTCAGTCCAGTATTTGGCCTCTGCATGTTTG
This sequence comes from Snodgrassella sp. W8135, assembly GCF_016101225.1. Lineage (NCBI taxonomy): Bacteria > Pseudomonadati > Pseudomonadota > Betaproteobacteria > Neisseriales > Neisseriaceae > Snodgrassella > Snodgrassella sp. W8135. The sequence continues at coordinate 304,719 of NZ_JACFQX010000001.1, read as the reverse complement.
TTGGTATTATCTACAACAGCAACCAGATAGCCCTGCTCTGAATGCAGATTAAAAATCAGACAGCCTTTATCCAGTTTCTGAATGCTTAATCCTTCAATATCAGCTAAATCATAACCATTCTGCCGGTCTTCAACTTTCAGAATTCTCTGCTTATTTTCTGATTTAAAAATACCAATACAATCCACTACTTCATCATCTACCGTACAGTCCGCAAGATAAAATACACCCAATTCACCGGGCTTAATTTGCGGATGATTACTTTTTTCATACAGATAACGCCCCATATTTTTAGACTGATTAATAAAATCATCAATATCTGTATGCTCAAACATGGCTTTGATAATGGTATAAACCGGATTGAGCTCTAAATCAGGAAAAAAATGAAACTGATACAACTCATCAAATTTAAAATTGGAAGTAATCAATTTATTAAGTATTTCTTCCACATTTTCATAATTACTTAATTTATCACACAGCCGCACACCATCCGCAGTACTTTTATTGCCAATACCGTGTATGATTAATCTACTAATTTTTCCAAGAACAAATTTCGGCATAGATTCAAACATTCTTATAATCAATAAACAAAATTAATAAGCGCTGGTTATACCTGCGCTTATTTGCTTTTTACCAAGCTTTTCTGGATAACAAGAAAAAAAGTATTAACGCGAGGAGAACAAAAATAGCACCAACCAATCCAATATAATGAGTTGACAGTTTCACTAATACCTGGCTGCCGACAAAGGCTCCTCCACCGATACCTATATTATAAATGCCTGAATAAACAGATGTGGCAATGTCAGTCGCATCAGGGGCTGCATCGATCACTTTACTTTGCATTACCATACCAATAATGGTAATGGCTAATCCCCATATCACGCCTTGTATCATCGCGGTGTAGAGACTAAAGGAGCTAAAATAGAGTGATAATAAGCACGCCATCAATAATATTACGGGGACAACTAATATCGCTGTCGGATATTTACTTGCGTATCGAGTAAAAATAACACTACCAATCATGCCCGAAAATCCAATAACCAATAAGAGATGGACAACAACTTCCTGACTGAATCCGCCCACTTTCATCATAAATGGCGTGATGTATGTATAGGCAGTAAAATGTCCTGTGATAATAATAGCTGTTAATAAGTAAATATTGAGTAAGGCCGGTCGTTTTAACACTTTTGGCAGATTTTTGATTGAAATGGTATTAATACTGGGGACTTTAGGAAGTAAGTAAATCAATAAAACTAAAATACCAAAAGCAATGCCACCAATACATAAAAACGTGACACGCCAACCGACTAATTCCCCTATTTTGGTACCAATAGGAATTCCGAGCACCGTTGCCATTGATGTGCCAACTACGATAAAACTCATTGCTTTGGCTTTTTTGCCATTCGGCGCCAATTGAACAGCTAAAGGCGTGGTAATAGCCCAAAATACAGCATGTGCACAAGCGATACCAATACGAGCTGTCATTAAGCTATAAAAATTCCAGGCAAAGCCAGCTAATATATGACTGCCAATAAATAAACAAAACAGCAAAATAAGGAGTTTGCGACGCTCCATTCTGGATGTTAATACGGTTAAGGGTAAGGATAGTAATGATACTGCCCATGCATATATGGTTAATAACAACCCTGCATGAGCGACATCCATCGAAAAGCTTTCTGCAATATTAGGCAGTAAACCAACCGGTACAAATTCGGTGGTATTGAAAATAAATCCGGCAAAAGCTAAACAAAGAATCGACGACCATATCTGAGAGCGCTTTTTAGCATTGTTCATGATTTTACTTAACGACGGGATAAATTAATTGTTGGTAATTATAACTGGAGATTATCCATTAACAGCTTAATTGGTATGCTAGCATTAACGCCAGCAATCAACTTATCAATTAATTAAAATTCAGTAATTTATCCTAGTCACTTAGTAATACATGATTCATTAAAATTGTTGGAAACAAATTTTGTTGTCAATAACTATTGAATCAATACAGGAATTAACAAAATACTTAAACCTAATAAGGTTAGCAGTGTTTAACTGTAAAATATTTCCTTAATTTAATATTCCTCATTTCACTATCTGGATTAGCAAGATTATATTTGTCTACATGATGATTTGAGCTCTTAGTCAATTTTATACTATGATCCATCCAAGCAAATAACTCACCACAACTTTTTCCTACTACTTAATCTAAACTAACTTGTTGATATTTCAGTTCTACCTTAAACTCAGCGTAATCAACTTTTTCATTTTCTTATCACCATCAATCAGACCAATTAGTTTAGTAAGCCTTTTTTGAAAATAATGGTAAAAATCTTCATCTAATAGTTTTTGACGACGTTGTTGTTCAAATTCTGACATAATTATTTCATCTCCTAAATTTATTTTTTATTCGGTTTTTTCTGCTTAAAAGTTTATCCTGAAATAATATTTTACAAATTTCAGTTTTTAAAAATTATTTCATCAATTATTGAACGCTGTTTTGTTATTCTGGATAATATATCATCATAATAATCATTTAAACCTTTCTTTATAAGCTGAGCGTATTTAGTACAGTTAAGTTCAATTAATGTTTTTCTGTCTAATCTAATTATAATCACTTGATCTGTATTATTTCTATTTGTAATTTTTTTTATACATGAATTATTATTACTAATAACTTTTAATATATCATCACTTGATAAATTAAGAGAATAATTAAACATAAGATTTCTATATTTGATGTCAACATTGCTCAGAATGAAATAATTTAATTTTCTTTCTTTATCATCTATATCAGATATCAATAATAAAGAATCAGGAAAAATTGATAAATAAAAATTATCATTTTTAAAGTATATACTTAATGAGTCATTGAATTGTTTAAAAATCTTCTCCGGTTTATTTTCTGCATCAATGCTTTCAAAATATTCATTCAATATTGTTAATTTTTTTAATATATACTCTGTTTCAAAATAATCATGATCCATATCATCAATCATCGCGATAAGATTTGCTTTTACTAATGAAAAAAGACCATCAATATTATCCAACTTGTTTTCTAATTCTAATTTTCTGTCATTCACAATAAACTTAGCAAAGAAATATTCCTGAAATGAACGATGGATAAATTCAAAAAAATTACCATCCTGTAAAAGTAAAGATACTGAATGTACAAAATCATATCGAATATCATTACCTTTACATATTTTATCTGAACTCAGCGTTTTTGAAGCCAAATCTATAAATTTATCAATTTCTTGCAAACTAAATCTATATTTTTTTTTCTGATAAGTTATTGCACAAAAATACATAAAAATTTTTTCTAAGTTCTCATGGGATAGTTTGCTTTTTAATGGCCGGTGAAATCGCCCTTTTGACGCATCGTGTTCTTTAATCAGAACCTGAAAACATTTTTCATAGAAAATATGTCTTTTAGCTGGAATATCGCCATATTCATTAAATGTCAGTAGCATCATTGATGCTAATAAAGGATTTGAGAGAAATTCTTCATGCTCGTCAAATTTATCTTCCGTTAAAAACTCAAGAAAATCTGTTTTTCTTTCTTCAGCAAAATCAATTTTTTTAATAAATGATTGGCATTGGTGATAATCAAAAGGAAGCAGATGCGCAATATAAAAATTTTCCCACGTTGTGAATTCATTCGGGCGGCTTGTCACTACAAAGGGGCAATCCGGGTATTTTAAAGTTAATCTGATTATTTCCTCTTGAATATTGCTTTGCTGAGATTCACTAATTTCATCTAAACCATCAATTAAAAAATAAAATAAGCCTTTTTTCAAACCATATGTAAATTGTTCTTGGGTAAAACTGTCTGAATAGGTCAAGATAGATTGATATATGTAATCAAATAATGTTTGAGTACCTGATGATATACTTCTTAATTCAACAAAAATGGGATAAAAATTGGTCTGATTATCAATTAATTCTTTATAAATTTTTTTTAGAAAAATTGTTTTACCATTTCCCGCATAGCCTGAAATAATAGTTCTGTGTAAATCTGTGGCTATTGATGATTTTATCACATTTTCTTCTAAAACATCGTCATCTACTTCAAATTGCAGTGGCTCGTAAACTTTATCCAGTTCTGTAAGTCTATCCCGTTTCAGTAAGGTATGCACATAAGCACATCTTTGGTAATTTGCTTTTATATATTCAGGCAGCCCTTTATTTAGTTTCATTTCAAGATTTTGATACTTAGCAATACAATATTTAGTAGCTTTTTTTGACATAGCGATTAAAAATTTCGTTATGTTTGAATCCATTTCTTGAGTAAACAGGTCTTTATCCATAATTTATATGTTTATTTAATTTATATTTAAGATATTAATATTATATATTATTTAACATTGAGAAAAATCTAAGCTTTTTAACAGAAATGCGCTATATCTGAAATTAAAATAAATGCTATTTGTTTTCCATTTAAAATACAGCAATAATACTCTGTTTACAAAAACTGACTTATTCAATTTCTAAGGATTTTTTATGTCTACCCTACTCTCCATCACCGAAATTGCCCGCAACAGCAGCATTCCCGAACAATACCTTATCCCTTACGGCCGTGAAGTAGCCAAAGTAGATTTAAAGGTGATTCAGCCGGATAGCAAACAGGGCAAGCTGGTGCTGGTGTCGGCTATTACGCCGACACCGCTGGGAGAAGGTAAAACAGTAACCACTATCGGGCTGAGTCAGGGGCTGAATTTTATCGGTAAGAAAGCGATTGCCTGTATCCGCCAGCCCAGTCTGGGGCCGGTATTCGGGGTAAAAGGTGGGGCAGCCGGCGGAGGTAAAGCACAGGTTTTGCCGATGGAAAAGCTGAATCTGCATTTAACCGGTGATATTCACGCTATTACAGCGGCTCATGATCTGGCTTCTGCGGCACTGGATGCACGCTTATACCATGAAGAACATCTGGGCGAGGAGTTTACGGCACAAACCAAGCTGCCGCGGCTGAATATTGATAAAAACCGGATTGTCTGGAAACGGGTAATCGACCACAACGACCGTGCATTACGCCGGATTAAAGTAGGTGTGGGCGGTGGTGTTAATGGTGTGGAGCGTGAAGACGGGTTTGAGATTTCTGCTGCGTCCGAATTAATGGCGATTCTGGCTCTGGCGACGGATTTACAGGATATGCGCCAGCGTATCGGGCGGATTATTCTGGCTTATGATACTCAGGGCAATCCGGTTACGGCAGAAAAACTTCAGGTAGCCGGTGCGATGACGGTGTTACTGAAAGATGCGATTAATCCGAATCTGATGCAGACGGCAGAACAGACCCCTGTACTGATTCATGCAGGACCGTTTGCCAATATTGCTCATGGTAATTCTTCGGTGCTGGCGGATATGGTCGGCCTGCAAGTGGCGGATTATGTGGTAACAGAAGCTGGTTTCGGCTCTGATATGGGCATGGAGAAATTCTTTAATATTAAATATCGCCAGACAGGTGTGGCGCCTTCATGCGTTGTATTGGTAGCCACGGTACGCAGTCTGAAATCGAATAGCGGCCGGTTTAATATTAAGCCGGGTCAGCCATTACCGGCAGAAGTTACTCAGTGTAATGTTGAGCTGCTGGCTGAAGGCAGTGCTAATCTGGGCTGGCACATTCAGAATGCGAAAAGCTATGGCCTGCCTGTGATTGTGGCTATTAATCGCTTCCCGTACGACCATCAGGAAGAGTTGGATTTTGTACGCCAGTATGCGCTGGAACACGGTGCCTATGCATGTGAAATCAGTGATGCGTTTACTCAGGGTGGTGCGGGTACTCAGGCTCTGGCTCAGCATGTGGTCGCTGCCTGCAATCAAGAAAATTCGGTTACTCTGCCCTATGCTGACAATATGCCGCTGCCGGAAAAAATTCAGACCATGGTGAAGAAATACGGCGCGCGTCAGGCTAACCTGTCGGCACAGGCTTTGCAGAATATTGAAGAAATCAAGCAACTTAAGCTTGATCATTTACCGTTATGCATGGTTAAAACACCATTATCTATCAGTGCAGACCCGAATCTGAAAAATGTTCCGACAGATTTTGATGTTGAAATTGCCCGTTTACAAGTATCGGCCGGTGCGGGCTTTATCCGTGTATATGCGGGTAATGTGATGACTATGCCAGGGCTGGGTACTCTGCCTGCTTATCAACAGATTGATATTGATGCTGAAGGCAATATTGTCGGTTTACATTAAAATTTAACAGAGCCGCCGGTCGGTTGCCGGCTGAGTGACAATTCATGTTTATGCCACAAGAGTTTTGTGCTTTTGTGGCATTTTTATGTATATTAGTCTGAATTCAGCAGCAACAAACATCTGAGCCTTGGATAAAGATTATGGCTTATGGCCAAAAGCTGGCTGCAATACCGATTTTAAGGTTAAGATTAATTTAAGCGCGGCTTATATGGTATTGTTCTGAATGTTATTTATGTTTGGATTATAAATTATAGTTAGCATTATTAATTTTAAAGTTTAAATCATTAAATATAAATTTAAACATTAATTCATTTATCTATACTTTAAATTATCAAGTGTGATTTATCATTTAAATTAATATTTTTTAAGTTTTATATTACAAATGTATTTTCAATATGCTTTTTTTAATCTAAAATTATAAAAGCTTACCGATTATTCTGATTAGTCTAACCGGTAAGCCACAATTCAGATTTCCGTATGTCTTGTTGTGTTTTATTTATTCCGTTTAAGCCAGAGGTTGCAGTAACGCATCGAATGCATCCACAAACTGTTGTAAGCCTTCTTGCTGCAAGCGCACTGCGAGGGATTCAAGATTAATACCCAGCTTCTGAATTTCAATCAGTACGTTTTTAGCCTGCTGTACATCCTGTGTCAGTGTGGTATCGGCATGTCCATGATCGATAAAGGCATTAAGCGTGTTGGTGGGTACAGTATTAATGGTGTCAGCACCAATAATATTTTCTACATAGCAAACATCGGAATACGCTGGATTTTTAGTCCCTGTGGATGCCCAGAGCAAACGCAGTGGTGCAGCCTGCTGTGCTGCCAGATCGGTAAATTCACGGCTCTGGATAAATTCCTGCCATTCAGCATAAGCTGTTTTGGCCAGTGCAATGGCAGTTTTACCCTGCAAAGATTCCGGCAGAGTAATGTCCAGAGCACTGTCAATGCGGGACAGGAAAAAGCTGGCGACTACCTGAATACGGTTAACCGGCAGATTTTGCGCAAGACGCTGGCGAATGCCGGCAGCATGTGCCTGCCATGCTTTGCTAAGCTGGGTTTTAGAAAACAACAGGGTCAGGTTAACATTAATGCCCTGTGCAACCAGTGTGGTTAATGCCTGTATTCCGCTGTCTGTTGCTGGTACTTTTATCATGACATTGGGTCGGTTAAGAACTTCCCATAGTCGCTGGGCTTCGGTAACGGTAGCCTGAGCATCATCGGCCAGATCTGGCGCCACTTCAAGGCTGACAAATCCGGCTTTACCCTGACTGCGTTCATACAAGGACAGACAGACATCACATGCAGCCTGTACATCGGCCACGGCCAGTTGTTCATAACGCTGTTTGGGAGACAGCGGCTGTTGTTTTAGCTGGTTAATATCATTCTGGTAAAGTGTATCGCTGGCAAAGGCTTTTTGAAAAATGGCCGGATTGGAAGTCACGCCACTGATACCCGCCTCAAGCATGTGTGCCAGTTCACCCGACTGAATCAGGTTCCTGGAAAGATTATCCAGCCAGATTTGCTGCCCTAATGTATTGACTTGTGCTAATACGGCCATATTATTTCCTTATAGTAAATATACGTTAGATATGTTTTATTAAGGTTAATCAATCGATTAAACTGGTTATCCATGAATTATGGATTACTCTAACGAGGATGGTGTAATTTGACAAGTTCCGAAGCAAACAAAATAACCGGTATCAGGTTATAATCCGGTTAAATTTATTGTGTTTTCGTTTGCTTATTATTACTGCTGATGATGTTATGAATTTACAGGATAAATATTTAGGCTGGGGTAAAGAAGTTTTTGCTATTGAAGAGCAGTCGATACGTGAAGTTGCCAATAGTCTGGATGAGCATTTTGCTGAGGCGGTAACCACAATTCTCGACTGCTGCGGACGGGTGATTATCACCGGTATGGGCAAAAGCGGTCATATCGGGCGTAAGATTGCCGCTTCGATGGCGTCTACCGGCACACCGACTTATTTTGTACATCCGGCTGAAGCAGGACACGGCGATCTGGGTATGATTGTTGATGGCGATGTGCTGATAGCATTATCCAATTCTGGTGAAAGCGAGGAAATTCTGGCACTGATACCGGCCATCAAACGTAAGCATGTGCAGCTGATCTGTATAACTGGTAAAACCAGTTCAAGCATGGCAAAACATGCGGATATCCATTTATGCGCTCATGTATCACAGGAGGCCTGTCCGTTAGGGCTGGCTCCAACATCCAGTACGACGGCGGTAATGGTATTGGGCGATGCGCTGACGGTGGCACTGCTGCGTGCACGCCAGTTTACCCCTGAAGATTTTGCACTGAGCCACCCTGCCGGCAGTCTGGGTAAACGCTTGTTGTTAACGGTGGCTGATGTTATGCATGGCGGCAAAGATATGCCTCTGGTACAGGAAGATACGCCTTTGCGTGAAGCCATTGTTACTATGAGTGAAAAAGGTCTGGGAATGCTGCTGGTAGTCAATACTGCCGGAGAGCTGTGCGGTTTATTTACAGACGGTGATTTACGCCGTTTATTTCAGAATAACCGGGAATTAAAGGAATGGCTGATGGCCGATGTAATGGGACATGCACCTAAAACCATCACTGCCGACCGACTGGCGACGGAAGCCCTGAAAATCATGCAGGAAAGTCATGTAAACGGACTGGCAGTAATTGATGCAAATAATCGTCCGGTTGGTGCGCTGAATATGCATGATTTATTACAGGCACGGATTGTTTAAATGCATGAGAATGTTATGACTGAGGAATGCCGATGAATACGATGATGTCTGCCAGTGCGATGGTTGAAGCTGCCCGGAAAATCAGGCTGTTTATTATGGATGTAGACGGCGTACTGACTGACGGTCGTATTTTTATCCGTGATAACGGCGAGGAAATCAAATCATTCCATACACTTGACGGCCACGGATTGAAGATGTTGCACCGCCACGGCATTCAAACGGCAATTATTACCGGACGCGACGCACCCTCTGTCGGTATCCGGGTACAGCAGCTTGGCATCGGACATTATTTCAAAGGTATTTCAGATAAACGCAGCTGTTATCGGCAATTATTACAGCAGCTTGGTTTAGATGAGCAGCAATGTGCTTATATCGGCGATGATATCGTAGACTTATCGGTTATGAAACATTGCGGGCTGGCAGTTGCAGTACCCGGTTCTCATCCTTTGGTGTTACAGCATGCTGATTATATTACCCGTGCGCCCGGCGGAGCCGGTGCAGTACGTGAAGTCTGTGATTTATTACTGGATGCACAGGGCTTTCTGGCTCAGGATATGGCGGAGTATCTGGCATGAATGTGATTCGCAGCCGCAGTAACTGGGCATTTCCGCTGATTCTGGCAGTAGCCCTAGGCGGCATAAGCTTCTGGCTAGATCGGATTACTGATATCAAGACAGTGGAAGTTCCTCTGAATCCGAAAGAGCCTAAATATGTGATTAATTTAATCGACGGTGAACGGTATGATGAGCACGGCCAGTTAAGTGAAACCATTCACGCCACTGCTGCCCGGCAGTTTCCGCAGCAAACTGTTATTTATATTGATAATCCCAATATGGGATTATATAAAAACGGTGCTGAACTTTATCGTATTAAGGCCAATACCGGACAGTACTATACCGACAGCCGCAAGGTAGATTTACTGGGACAGGTAGTCTGGCACAAAAATCCGGTGGGAAATGAACCGGCAGGACAGCTGGAAACCAGTGTATTACATGTTGATACACAAACTCAGGTAATCAAAACTGATGCACAGGTTTCTTACCAGTATGGTATATCTCACGGTACATCACAAGGTTTCGAATACGACAAACAACGCGGCTTTCTGAATTTACCCGCACGCGTAAAGGCGATTATTTATGACCCGCACTCTCATTAACGGCAAAATTTTAGCAGTCTTTTGTCTGCTTGCCGGCAGTATGCATGCATGGGCACTGGAAAGTGACCGGCAGCAACCTATTCAGATTGAAGCCGATCAAGGCTCTCTGGATAAACAGAATCAGACAACCGTATTTACCGGTAATGTAAAAATGCGGCAGGGCAGTATGTATATGAATGCAGCTCGTATCACTGCGCATAAGGATAATTCTGGTAACCAGACAATTATTGCTGATGGTAAGCCTGCTACGTTTGGACAGCAGCTGGAAAAAGACGGCATGGTAACCGGTCACGGAGATAATGTACATTATGAAAGCCTGAGCGGTATTGTTACGATTACCGGTAATGCTCAGGTAAACCGTGGTGGTGATATGGCACGCGGTGCGGTAATTGTTTATAACACCAATACTGAGGTTTATACCGTTAAAAGCGCGCCTAAAGGCCGGGTACACGTTATTATCCAACCGCAACAGAAAAAGAAATAATCCATACTCATGAATGTAATGCCTAATGTGCCGCCAAGCCAGCTTCGTGTCAGCGGTCTGCAAAAAAGTTTTAAACAGCGTCAGGTAGTTAATGATGTCGCACTGGAAGTCAACAGTGGCGAGGTAATCGGTCTGCTTGGCCCGAATGGTGCCGGTAAAACTACCAGCTTCTATATGATTGTAGGTCTGATTGCAGCTGATGGTGGCAGTATTATGCTTGATAATCGAGAAATTACTCACCGTCCGATTTATGAACGTGCACGACTTGGTTTAGGTTATCTGCCTCAGGAAGCTTCGATTTTTCGTAAAATGACAGTAGCCCAGAATATCAAAGCTATTCTGGAAATTAACTATCCACCCGAAAAACGAGCCGAACAGCTGGAGCTGCTGCTGGCCGACCTGCATATTGAGCACCTGCGCAATAACACTGCACAGTCTTTATCCGGCGGCGAACGCCGTAGAGCTGAAATTGCACGGGTTCTGGCCATGAACCCGCGCTTCATTCTGCTCGATGAACCATTTGCCGGCGTTGATCCGATTGCAGTGATCGATATTCAGAATCTGATTTCTTTCCTGAAACAGCGTGGTATCGGCACACTAATTACTGACCATAATGTACGTGAAACCCTGCGCATCTGTGACCGTGCATATATTATTAATCAGGGTAGTGTACTGGCTTCCGGAGTACCGGAAGAGCTGGTTAATAATGAACAGGTACGCGCTGTTTATCTGGGTGAGCATTTCGAGTATTAACTGCTTATGCAAAGGCCAGCTACTCATCTCCGACTCAGTCTTACAACCCGCCTTAGTCCGAAGCTGCAACAATCGCTACAGGTGTTGCAGCTGTCTACGCTGGAATTACAGGAACTGGTAGCCGGCTGGCTGGCGGATAACCCTTTTCTTGAGGAAGTAGAAAATACATCTGAAGACAGCTTTTCCGATACTCAGTATGTACAGCCGCCACAGCTGGGTATTATGCAAGACGAAAGTGATATCTGGGACACGCTGGCCGACAATCCTGATATGTATGAATTGCTACGCCGGCAGGTATGTGAATACAATCTGGATGACGTTACGGCAGCACAGGTGTATTTTCTGATAGAGAATCTGAATGAGCAGGGTTATCTGGACAGCAGTTTAACTGATCTGGTAGAAAATGCACCGCTGGAATGGCGGCTGGACGAAACAGAGCTGGCACAGGCGCTGACGATTCTGCAGCAGTTTGAGCCTACTGGTGTTGGTGCTCGGAATTTACAGGAATCTCTGTTACTGCAACTGGATAATCTGTCTGCTGAATCTGTCGATAATGATGAAATTCATACCTGCGCGCGCTTACTGATTAGCAAACACTTTGGTCAATGGCTGAGTACCCATCAGTTCAGACAACTTTGTCGGCAACTGCCCCAGTTTTCTGCAAACACACTTGAAGCAGCCTGTAAACTCATTAGCGCACTGAATCCTTATCCCTGTTACGGATTACCTGATCGTAATGGTATTCTGTCTGTACGCCCTGATATGGAAGTTTATATCAATAAGAGTGGCAAATGGCAGATACGCCTTTTGCATGATACTTTTCCTCAGCTGAGAATAGAACCCGGTGTCGAAGAGTGGATAGAGCAAAAAAGCACAGAAATGGATAGTATGTGTAAAAACAAATGGCAGGAAGCACAAACGTGTCTTCACAGCCTGCAGATGCGTAAAACCACTCTGCAACGATTGGGCGAATGGATTTTGCAGCAACAGCAGGATTTTTTCAATTTTGGTTCTCTGGCGCTGGCTCCCTTAACCATTAAAGAAACAGCTCAGGCTCTTGAACTGGCAGAGAGTACTGTTTCACGGGCAATCAATCAAAAATACCTGACCTGTTCACAAGGTGTTTTTCCTCTGCGCTATTTTTTCAACCAGTCTGTTGCAGCAATGGATGATGGAACAGGTAACAGTCAGACAGCAATTAAATCACTGCTGCAAAGTATAATTAACGGAGAAGACCCGCAACATCCCTATTCTGATACACATTTGGTAAATCAGCTGGCTAAGCAGGGTATTAATCTGGCCCGGCGCACAGTTGCAAAATATCGTGAGGACTTGAAAATTCCTCCGGCGCACCAACGTAAAGTAAAGTACACTAATCATTAATTTTCAGTTAACTTCCATAAAATTTATCCTGTTTTTTCCTAAACCCTTTAAAAAGGATCAGGCTATGAATCTTAAATTTATCGGACAGAATCTTGATGTTACCGCAGCTCTGAAAGACTACACACTGAATAAGCTGGAGCGCATTATCCGTCATGCCGATCAGGTCATCAGCGCAACTGTTACTTTCTCTGTATTTAAAGTACAGAAAAAAGCTGAAATTGATTTGCATCTTTCCGGTAAAGATATCCATATTGAATGTCTGGATAATGATATGTATGCTGCTATCGATTGTCTGATGGATAAACTGGACAGGGCTGTGATTAAATATAAACAAAAAAGGCAGCCTTCACATCAGACACCGGAAATATGTACTGATACGGATACTGCTACTGAACTTGAATAATCAGCAGATATTTTGAATATTTCTCTAAAATACATTTGTGATTTTGATTGCAGTTTTTTACTAAACTGCTTTGCTAAAGGTATATAATTAACTTTGAAATAATATTTTATTTGTAGTTAAATAGTTTATAGGTAATATATAAATATTAATTAACACGCAATTCTTTATTCAGAATAGAAAGAGGTATTAACATGAAATCAAGTCTAAAAACACTGGCTTTAATAGCTGCAGTATCTGCTTCTCTCTCTGCCTGTGCTGATATGACCCCGGCTCAGCGTAATACTGCTGCCGGTGTAGTAGTAGGAGGTGTGGCCGGTAATCTGTTAGGTAAAGACACCGGTGCTACATTAGGCGGTGCTGCGCTGGGTGGCGTTATCGGTAGCCAGATTCAATAATCAAATTAGTTAACGAAAAAAGCCTGCTGTTATCAGCAGGCTTTTTTATGGCTATCAATTGGATTATTCAGATTCCGGCTGTTCAATTTTGCTGATACGTACCCGTTCCAGACGGTGCCCGTCTTTGTTCAATACTTCAAAACGGTAACCGGCATAATCGATGGTATCTCCGACATCCGGAATATCTTGCATTTCTTCCATAATTAATCCGGCTACAGTATGGTACTCAGCGTCTTCCGGTAAAGTAGGCAAATGCAGGTGCTGAGCCAGAATGGCATACTCAAGACTGCCGTCTACAGTAACGCTATGATCGGCATTTTGCTGGATACTGGGTGCGTCGGCACGCTCATACTCTTCTGGGAAATCACCGGCAATGGTTTCCATTAAATCTTTCATGCTGACCAGTCCGAGTACAGCGCCAAATTCATCAACTACCAGCGCAATATCAGCACTTCGCGAACGAAACAACTCCATAGCATCTAGTACGGTGCTGCTGTCCGGTAAGACCAGTGGTTGCCGTAATGCAGCCTGAATATTTAATTGCTCTCCGCTTAATAACTGGTTAAGTAAATCTTTTTTATTTACAAATCCCAGTGGCTCATCAATTCCGGCTTTTCCTACTACTACCAGTCGTGAAAATGGTGTGCTTTGTAATTGTTGGCACTGCTGCTCACGTGGCTGAGATAAATCCAGACGTTCAATATCACTGCGCGGTGTCATGACACCCATTATCGGACGTTCGGCCAGAGTAAGCACGCTGCGAATCATGGATTTTTCATTTTCTTCAAAATGTTCGTCATCATCAGTTTGCGTACCATTTTTAGCCAGCTCTTTTTCACGCAGTCCCATCATACCCAGCACGCTGTCAGCGGTACGGTAACGCCAAGAGCGACCAATCATATCGTTACGACGGGTATTCCGGGTAGAAATCTGATTAAATATCTCGATCAGAATAGAGAAAGCAATAGCGGCATACAGATAACCCTTAGGTATTTCAAAGTGTAAACCTTCAGCAATCAGGCTGAACCCTATCATGAGTAAAAAGCCCAGACACAGCATCACTACTGTAGGATGGCGATTTACAAACTCTGTCAATGGTCCGCTTGCCCAAATCATCATTGCCATAGCAATAATCACGGCCAGCATTGCCACTGTAATGTGTTGCACCATGGCGACAGCGGTAATGACTGAATCAAGTGAAAATACCGCGTCAAGCACGACAATTTGTAATACCACACTCCAGAAACTGGCATAAACGGAGACATTGGTAATTGAAGCCATAGCAGTATGCCCTTCCAGCCGTTCATGCAACTCAGTTGTTGCCTTATAGAGCAGGAAGAGTCCGCCGCCAAACATAATCAGATCTTTAACTGAAATGGCAAAACCGCTGATATGTACAAAGGGCTTGGTCAGGGTAATGATAAAAGACATCAGTGCCAGCATCAGAATGCGGATCAGCACTGCCAGAGACAAACCAGCTATACGGGCATGGTCGCGCTTTTTCGGACTGGCTTTATTCGCCAGTATGGCTACAAATACAAGATTATCGATACCCAGAACGATTTCAAGAATTATCAGGGTAATCAGCCCTACCCATGTGGCCGGTTCTCCTAACCAGCTAAAATCCATTTTCTTTTCCTATGCGTTAAATACAAACAGGCAGCCTGCTACATGAGCAAGGCTGCCTTAAATCAGAGAAAAAACACGTCTACATGCACGATACAACTGCTCGAGACCTCGTCTTCCATCTGAAAGTTTCCTTAAAATAATCTTAAATGCAGTTTAGCAGCATAAAACAAAAAATCAAGTACCCCGCCTGAAAGCGAGCATTTACATAAACAGCTGAATCCGGACTGGGCTCAAAATATGGTATGCTATCACCTTACTATTTTTTTAATTACTCATGAATCTGTTTCGTCACGCCCGTTTTTATACTACCGTTAATCATCTGAAAGACCTGCCCGCAACCAGTGCAGAAATTGCTTTTGTCGGTCGCAGCAATGCGGGTAAATCAAGCGCAATCAATACACTGACTAATCATACTCGTCTGGCTTATGTATCCAAAACTCCAGGCCGTACCCAGCACATTAATTTTTTTGAACTGACTAATGGCGGGTTTATGGTGGATTTACCCGGTTATGGTTACGCTCAGGTACCTGAGGCAATCCGCAGACACTGGGTGACACTGCTGGGCGATTACCTACAAACACGCAAGCAACTGATCGGACTGATTCTGATTATGGATGCCCGCCACCCGCTTAAAGAGCTGGATAAACAGATGCTTGATTTTTTTGCGGTAACTCGGCGTCCTGTCCATATTCTGCTCTCTAAAGCAGATAAATTATCAAAAAACGATCAAATTAAAACCTTGTCCAGTGTTAAAAAAGCACTTCAACCTTACATTGCCCGCCAGCAAGTTACGGTACAACTGTTCTCCAGCCTGAAAAAGCAAGGTATAGATGAGGTCAATCAAATTGCCACTGATTGGTTTACCCAGCAAACTAACCTGATAACAGACGCGGAAAAACCAGACCAGAGAACCACAGATTAATAGTTATCTGTCGTACTATACATCTGCCAGACTAAAACCATATTGATATTGAAATTTAAATAGTAGCAGTTTACATACAACTACAACGTATTCTTCAGCGAGAACCTGCCAGCCGGATAAGAGCATAAATAACTTTATCGGCTGGCTACAGGCAACTGATTTTTATTTTTCTGGCGGTTCCTGTTTCTGCTCGGCGTAAATTTAGGCAGTAAAAAATGCATACTTAAACCCTTGGGTTGTTGATTATCTGCATAAATTTTGCCATGGTGACGATCAATGATGTGTTTGGTTAACGCCAATCCTAAACCTGTACCCGGTTTATTAGCACTGCTGTCTGCACGATAAAAAGCAGTAAAAATATGCGGTAACTGATTTTCTGCTACACCAGGACCATTGTCACTGATATCAACCTGCCATTGCTGTTTACCACCCTCATGCAGATAAACCTTAATTTCACTGCCATCAGGGCTGTAATTAATGGCATTACGCACAACATTATCAAAAGCCCGATATAAATAGCTTTCATTGGCTTTTACCATAGCTGTATCAGGAATATCACACTGCCATGATAAAGTCTGCTGATGCTGCATGGCTATGGCCTGATTGTCTTCCACGATTTGCTTGATTAGTGGCACCAAAGACAGGGGCTCCAGCGTAATAGGCAAATCAGAAGTTTCCAGCCGTGACAAGGTAAGCAGTTCACCTACCAGTAAATCCATACGTCCCAGTTCACTTTCCAGACGCTGCAAGTGTTGTTCCTGTTTTTGTGGTTGTACGTGAATCAAACCAATAATCGCTTGCATGCGTGCCAGCGGAGAGCGCATTTCATGTGATACATGGTGCAGCAGGTGACGCTCTTTTTCCACAAGCTTCTGCAGTTTATCTGCCATATTGTC
Source organism: Snodgrassella sp. W8135 (assembly GCF_016101225.1). Lineage (NCBI taxonomy): Bacteria > Pseudomonadati > Pseudomonadota > Betaproteobacteria > Neisseriales > Neisseriaceae > Snodgrassella > Snodgrassella sp. W8135. Next base: position 287,764 of record NZ_JACFQX010000001.1, on the reverse strand, counting down.
AAACTGCACAGCCAGAGAATACAGTTCATCACGACGTTCTGATAGCTGATGAGAAACACGGGTCTGCAAATTCCCGTGAGCCAGACGATCCATCCCGCGCCACAATACGCGGATTGGCTGAGTAATGTTATTAGCCAATATATAGGCTGTTAATAAACCTACTATAATAATAAAGCTGAGAATGATAAATTCGTGCCAGACTGGTGCAATGGGTAAACCAGGAATAAAAAACGGGCTCGGCGGACGTGGAGTACGTTCATGGTTCCAGCCGCGAATCATGAAGAGATATTCTTCACCCAGTGAATTATAGGCAATCTGTACGAGTTTTGAGTGCGGATGTGACAAAGCGAACTCATGTGCTTTATCAATATCCTCAGGATCAATAGGGCGCCCTAGTATGTCATTTTTATTGTCACCGGTAATAACATACAGGTTTTCACCACCCGGACTATTCCCCCATTCAACCAGTTGTTCACGTATACCGGCATCACCACGTGCCTGAAACGCATTCATGGTGCTGCTCAGCAGATTTTCTTCAAAATTGCGCTGTTGTTTAAACCGTGTTTCGGCTAAAGTATTTTGTACCAGCCAGAATGAAGAACTGGCCACAAAAATGGCACAAACAATTACAGCACAAAAAGTAGCAAAGATACGGGGAAACAGTTTCATAAATCAGAACAGGCTGTTTATCAACAGCCTGTATCCACTGGTTCAGTTTTTTACAAACAGGTAGCCAAGACCACGCACAGTCTGAATCAGACTGGCATTGCCCAGCTTATGACGAATACTGGATATATGAACGTCGATACTGCGATCAAATTTAGCCAGCTTCCGGTCTAGTGCTTCCAGAGACAGTGTTTCTTTGCTAACTACCTGTCCGGCATGACGCATCAGCACTTCCAGCAGATTGAATTCGGTACTGGTCAGCTCCAGTGGTTCTTCTTCAATAGTAACCTGACGTTTAGCCGGATAAAGTACTACACCACTGGCTGAAATACTGTTCGGAATGCCATTCTGGTCATTGTCATGACTTTGATGTGTACGGCGGAGAATAGCATTGATACGAGCCAGCAATTCACGCGGCTGACAAGGTTTCGGCACATAGTCATCCGCACCCATTTCCAAACCGATAATGCGATCAATATCATCACCTTTGGCGGTTAGCATAATAATCGGAATCTTGCTTTGAACCCGTACCGTTTTCAATACATCCAGACCGTTCATTTTCGGCATCATGGAATCCAGAACCACTACATCATACTGACCGGTTAAAATTTCTTTAACACCGGCTTCACCATCAGCAACGCGGCTGACTTCCAGACCTTCTGCTGTCAGATATTCAGTGAGCAGTTCAGTCAACAAATTATCATCATCAATTAATAATACGCGATTCATATCATCCTCCTAAATGGAAGTGCGTTGTCTGTATTGACTACAGACGAATTTACTATATTTACACTTTGTATCTTAACATGTAGGTTGAGATTATCTTTACAATAACAAGGCTTTTGCTCATTTTTTCATTAAAAAGCACTATGTTAAATATTTGTCTGAACTCTATAAACAATTCACTTTCTGCATGCTTTGCTGCTGATATTTCAGGCAATCTTGTTGCAATTGTGGTATTACTACCACGGCCTTAGGCTGCTGTTTAAATCTGCTTATAAAACCAGGAACAAGTACAGGATAATAATGACTTACATGGCTGAACCACTCTTTAGCCTCATTATTCTGATGTGCTTGCTCTAAGTAAAATCCGCGCATGAAAGTGTTGCTATACGGGCGATACCGTCCGGCAAGCAATGCAGCCTGTTTACCCCATAAAGGTAAAAAAGAATCAGTAACATTCAACTTTTCGATAATTGCCATGTCTACATAATAACGAAGAAAGTACATTTGATTACGCAAATCATGCATACGGCTTACTTGTTCAGCCTGGGGCAGATTACGTTCAGCACGCACTTTTAAAAAACGCTGATAGTTCATCATTTGCCACAGAAGCAGAACCATCGAAATCAATACCACTATGGCGCAAAACTGATTTACACGGCCGGACGCCGGACGGCAAAACCGTTTCAAGTCTTCCTGTGATACAGGCGTTAATGCCACAAACAAAACAAACACAGCAAGAAAATAGCTGTACCACAGCGGATATTCCAGCATGCTGTGGCATAAAGACACCAGAATCATACTGATCAGCACAATTGATGCCGGATTAAATCCTTTACGTAAATGAGGCCAGATAACCCATAAAAAGCAGGCACTGACAATTAGCAGTCCGACTATGCCTGTTTCAGCCAGTAATTGTAGTACCAGATTATGACAATGAGTAAACAGCACAGTATTTTCATACTGACGAAAACCATTCGGATAAACATCTGCAATAGCAAAGCCCTGATATGAATAACTGCCCCAGCCATAACCAAACCACGGAGCGCTTTGAAATATCAGCCAGGCCTTATGCCACTCCATTTGTCTGCCAGACCGGGCAAATCCACCCTGTTCCAGCCGTGCTGTTCCGGATTGAAAATTGATATGCAGCAACATGTCAAATAATGGGCTTAATATCAGCTGAAACAGCAATACCAGACCTATGGCAATACCCAGCATCAGCAACAGGCGATTCGCTGCAGAGCCGGCACGCCAGCGCCAGAAAAATAGTGACAGTCCTATTACCAGCACATAGACAACAATCGTCCGTGAACCTATCAGTCCCATAATGCCGGTAAACCAGATTAATAAAACCCATACCAGCCAGTTAGGCAGACGTCGCTGTTCCCATAAAAAGCACAGTGCCAGCACGCCCCACATCAGATAATGCCCGAGATGATTGCGCTGTGCCAGCTGACCATAGATGTAATGATTACCCGGACCGCGCAATATTCCCGGTATCCGGCCTGCAATATCAGCAAACTGCATTACACATACGATTGACTGCAGTAATACACCCAGCACAAGAGCCATCGCCAGAATAGTGACAGCCTGAGTCTGGCCTATGCGAATCACCCATGCCCGTGCAGCCCATGCGAGCAAAGCCATTACTACAAATACCAGAGCAGTCAGATCAGACTGGCTGATATAAGTAAGATGCATAACTCTTGCCTGTAGCATCAGCAAAAAAGCGAGCAATAGCAGACTGATACAGGCAGGAGGAAATGAAAACTGAGTTTTGCGTGTCAGTACCGTTAATCCAGTCAGACAAAGAGCAAAAAATAACGTCCCGGCTTCCAGATAAAAGCTTGACAGCGTACCTACCCGCCAACTCGACATAAATGGCACAATGCATAAAGTCAGCATCCCCAGCCACCATATCAGTGTGGACAGACGGCAAATACTCGGACACGAATCAATTTGTGACTGATTCATACAACTCTCCAACGAATAACATCATTAGCCGGCTTATATTATTTATTAAACAGGCTGCCTGAAAATTCTCAGGCAGCCTGTTATTTCAGTAAAAAAGCAAAAGTGACAAAACTATTCTCTTCCCGAGTGGACTGTTAAAGCAGTCTTTTTGTTACTACTACCCCAACAGCGACACACCAGAATTCCTACTTCATAAAGAAGAATCAGCGGTATAGCAAGTAATGTTTGCGACAGCACATCCGGTGGAGTCACTACGGCAGCTACAACAAAAGCACCTACCACCACATAGGCACGGGCTTTTTTCAATTGCTGAACAGACACTACTCCGATTCTGTTTAACAGAATCACCAGTACAGGCACTTCAAATGTTACTCCGAATGCTACAAACATACCTAGAATAAAAGACAAATATTTATCTATATCAGTTGCCATACTGACACCGACAGGAATAACACCGGTAAGAAAACGGAAAATAACCGGAAAAACCAGATAGTAGGCAAATGCCATACCTAAAGCAAATAATAAAACACTGGCAATCAGTAATGGCAGTATCAGACGTTTCTCATGTCTGTACAAACCCGGTGCCACAAAAGCCCAGATTTGATACAGTGTATGTGGAAGTGTCAAAAGAAATGCTGCCATTAGTGTTACTTTTAACGGAACAAAAAACGGGGCAATCACTTCTGTGGCAATCATATGCTGACCTGCCGGAAGATTCGCCATTAATGGTTCAGCTACAAAAGTATAAATTTTTTGCGCAAAGGGCACCAAAACTGCAAAGCACAGCAGCAGAATTCCCAGAATCCACATCAAGCGGCGACGCAATTCCAGCAAATGATCAATCAGCGTCAATTCAGTATTTTCTTCAACCTGCTTCACAATCGGTTATCCATCAATGTCGGCGTACCCGCAGTTTAGGAGTAATGCTGTGCCGCGGTCGCATATCCCGCCGGCGTTGCAAAGCCTGCCGGCGTAACGATACCCGATGCAGCAACGGTGCTTCCCTTACCGGCAAATGATAATCTTGTGACGACCCAGAGAACTCAGGTGTACTGTCTGTTTCAGCCTGCTGTTCCTCTTTAGAGAGCTGACGTTTAAGTGCATCTACTTCACCGCGGATACTATGCACATTGGCATTGATATCATGCTCAAAAGAACGGGCTGCGGCTTCAATGCTGTCACGCGCCTGCCTGAATTCTGCCACGCCGGCCTGCTGACTCAGTTCGGTTTTAACATTGTTAATGAAATTCTGAATGCGCCCGACCCAGAGACCGGCACTGCGTGCTACCTTGGGTAGTCGCTCCGGTCCGAGTACAACCAGAGCCACAGCAGCAATCAGTAAAATTTCACCAAACCCCAAACCAAACATAAATGCTTTCTACACTTTGCTGTCGTCTTTATTATGTTCGATTACATCATCATTTTTTGCGCTTTCCCGGTCACTTTCGTTCAGTCCCTGCTTAAAATCGTGTACAGCTCCGCCCAGATCTTTACCAAGATTACGTAATTTTTTGGTGCCAAAAATCAGTACAACAATCAGTAATACCAAAGCCCAATGCCAAATTGAAAAACTGCCCATGATGTTATCCTTTACTTCAACTGCCTAAAAAAACATGCGCCTGCTGTTTACTCACAGCTGCGCATATTTAAAATTCCATTGTAATTACTGTGGCTGGCGACTGGCTTTTTCAGTCAGACCAGACACATTTTGCCGCTGCTGCAATTCCTGCAATACATCTTCAACCCGAATCTGATGATAAGTTAATAACACCATCGTATGAAACCAGACATCAGCAACTTCTTTAACTAAATGCTGTTTATCTCCGTCTTTGGATGCCATTAATACTTCACCGGCTTCCTCAATAACTTTTTTCAGGATTTTATCTTCACCGGCATGTAATAACTGAGAAACATAAGAAGTTTGCGGTGAAGCTTCACGTCTGCTGTCCAGCACATCAGCCAGTTCAGTTAATACTCTGGAAAAATCTGCTTTTTCCGGCATTTGTGTCATCCTGCTTCCTCTTTAATCAGTATGTGTGTGTCCTTTGTCAGGACATGTATATATTTCATTTTCATTTTTGATAACCGGATCAGTGCTCTGCCAGTCACCATCATGATAAACACGATAAAAACAGCTGGCATGTCCGGTATGACAGGCAATACCTCCGGACTGCTCAACCAGCAACACCAGTGCATCACCGTCGCAATCCAGCCGCATTTCATATACCTTTTGCGTATGCCCGGACTGTTCACCTTTCATCCATTGCTGCTGGCGTGACCGGCTGTAATAATGAGCCAGACCAGTACTTACTGTCTGACGCAAAGCTTCGGCATTCATCCATGCCACCATAAGAACGCGCTGAGTATGCCTGTCCTGCACCACCGCGCAAACCAGACCTTTATCATCCCACTTTATCGCATCCAGAAGCGTATCAAACACTGCAATTGTCCTTATTTTCAGGTAAACATACAACCATTATCGGCAGCCAGATTAGATACGCATCTCAATACCGGCCTGTTTCATGGCTATCTTGGCATCCTGAATACGTACTTCACCAAAGTGAAAAATACTGGCAGCCAGTACAGCATCAGCATGACCTTCCTGAACACCTTCTATCAAATGTTCAATATTGCCCACACCTCCTGATGCAACAACAGGAACCGACACAGCATCACTTACAGCCCGGGTTAACGGTAAATTAAACCCTGCACGGGTACCATCACGATCCATACTGGTCAGCAAAATTTCACCGGCTCCGCGTAAGGCCATATCCTGTGCCCAGGCTACTGCATCGAGTCCGGTGTGTCGGCGTCCGCCATGAGTAAAAACCTCCCAGCAGGTATTCTCGGCATTGACTGCTTTAGCATCTACCGCCACAACAATTGCCTGATTACCGAAAAATGCACTGGCTTCACTAACCAGTTCAGGATTGGTCACTGCTGCGGTATTAATTGATACCTTATCAGCACCGGCATTAAGTAAGCGGCGCACGTCTTCAACACTGCGTACGCCGCCCCCTACTGTCAGCGGAATAAACACTCGGCTGGCTACCGCTTCAATAACATGTAAAATCGTATCACGATTATCCGAACTGGCAGTAATATCCAGAAAAGTCAGCTCGTCAGCACCTTCATCATTATAACGCTGTGCTACCTCAACCGGACTACCGGCATCACGCAAAGAAACAAAATTAATTCCCTTAACTACTCGCCCGTTATCAACATCCAGACAGGGAATAATACGTTTGGCTAAAGCCATAATAATGCCATCTTTCTCTGCTACTGAGCAGCAATCATTTACCTAGCCACTGCGCAACCAGAGCAAAAATATGATTCTGATAAAAATAGTAAACAATACCCACAACTAATGTATAAATCACGGCACTGGTAGTACTTACAGCAATAATATCAAAGAGCCATATGACAATGAATACAAATACCCATTGTGCTATCCATCCTACTAACCAGACATTGTTAACTTCCGGCCATGCATGTTCTATGATGCTGCTGAATACCATCATCGCCATCGTAAATATACTGGCCTGAAAAAAAGTCTGTCTCGGGCGGTTCATTGTAAACAATAGCCATAAAACTATTACTACCGCACCTAAGATGCTAACCATAAACGTCCTCCCTGATTACCTGTACAGTTACAGTCCAAAAATCATATTGGCTATCGGTATTAATCGAGTCCTATATGATTATTATTAATTTATACAAAATCAGATTATCAGAAAATATTCTGATACAAGCACTGTCAGCAAAATTTATTACTTATACTGATCAGCCATCCGCTGTGCTGCGGCCAGATCAAGTGAACCTTCATAAATCGCGCGTCCTACAATAGCTCCGGTAACACCCTGCTCGGCTACGGCACATAAAGCTTCCACATCTTTCATACTGCTCACCCCGCCGGATGCAATAACCGGCACAGAAGCTGCCTGTGCCAGCTTGACTGTGGCGTCAATATTCACACCACTCATCATTCCGTCACGACCAATATCAGTGTAAATAATACTGTTAACACCATCATCCGCAAACTGTCTGGCTAGCTCAGTAACATGGATATCTGTCACTTTTGCCCAGCCATCAATGGCAACCATGCCATCTCTAGCATCCAGCCCCACAATAATTTGTCTGGGGAAAGCTGCACATGCCTGACGCACAAATTCGGGATTATTCACAGCTGCTGTACCAATAATGACAAAACTCAGTCCTAGCTGCAGATATTGTTCAATTGTATGCAAATCACGAATGCCACCGCCAAGCTGTACAGGCACATTATCCGCTACCTGTTCAAGTATCGCTTTGATGGCGGTCATATTTTCTGGTTTTCCAGCAAAAGCACCATCCAGATCAACTAAATGCAAACGACGCGCACCCTGCTGACACCAGTGCACAGCCATCTGTGCAGGCTCATCAGAAAATACAGTGGCTTTTTCCATCAGCCCCTGTTGAAGACGTACACACTGTCCGCCTTTTAAATCAATTGCCGGAATCAATAACATATTAAATTCAAATATACTGACGAGTTAAACACCGGTACCTTTACTTCAATTAAAACGTACCATCCCACCGCAAAAAATTACCCAGCAGCTGCAAACCGGCCGCATGGCTTTTTTCAGTATGAAACTGCGTAGCAAAAACATTATCTCTGCCTACTATACAGGCAAAATTACCGGCATAATCAGCCGTACCCAGAATAATTGACGGATCCTCTGGTCGCAGATAATAACTATGAACAAAATAAAACCATTCATCCTGAGCCACACCGGCAAATAAAGGATGCTCTTGCATCTGATGTACACGGTTCCAGCCCATATGCGGTATTTTCAGTGGTCTGCCATCAGTACTTAATGCAGCCTGAAAATGCGGTACCGTACCCTGAAACCAACCTAATCCGGCCGTATTACCCTCTTCGCTACATTCAAACAGCAATTGCGCACCAACACAGATACCAAAAAACGGTTTGCGCCGCAATCCGTCTTCCAGCGCATCAGCCAATCCGCTCTGCTGTAAAGCAGCCATACAGTCCGGCATAGCCCCCTGACCAGGAAAAATAATTTTATCAGCCTGATATACCTCATCCGGTTCGGTTGTCAGAATAACTTCAGCCTGCATCTGCTGTAACTGGTTTGCTGCCTGTACAGATTTCAGCACTGAATGCAGATTTCCCATACCATAATTGACAATGGCTACTTTCATCTTCATATCTTTATAAAATCAACTGAACATACCTGCAGCAAAAGTTTATCCGGAGTCCGGTTATCACTAACGGGCTGCCTGCAAAGAAACAGCTTGTTATCATACATGAACACCGGATAGCTGAAAATCTGAAACTGGCAGATTATGATACCTAGCCATAATCTTGCTAAAAAAACGCATATTTATCAGCAATTATGCTGATTATTTCCATATTATCCATCAGAATTTTATTATCCGGTGACTGATTTCATTTATTTTTATCCGTTAAATTCAATGACAGCTAACCGTAAAAAAATAATCCTAAAGATATAAATAACCGGCATATTCATCAGCAATTTGTTGTACAAGCCGATAGAAACTGTAATCAATCACTTCAAATACAATATAACGTATATAAGACAGCCATCAGTAATTGTGATTTGCAAAATAAATTATTGCAGATGGTTTCATAATTACTCGTACAGACCGACATAAATAAATTTATCCGCCAATGTATACACACCAGCGGATTAGAATCTATACAAAACCATTATGCAGTCAGCGTACCTTTCGTCGACGGCATCACCCCTGCCATTCGCTCATCCTGAGTAACAGCCATTCGCAAAGCACGACCGAAGGCTTTAAAAATCGTTTCTGCCTGATGATGAGCATTCAAACCACGCAAATTATCAATGTGCAAAGTCATCATGGCATGATTCACTAAACCATGAAAAAATTCACTGAACAAATCCACATCAAACCGGCCGATTAACGCCCGGGTAAACTCTACGTTATACACCAGACCGGGGCGACCGGATAAATCCAGCACCACCCTGCTCAAAGACTCGTCCAGCGGCACATAACTATGACCATAACGCGTAATACCGCATTTATCACCCAGTGCCTGTTTTAACGCCTGTCCCAGCGCAATGCCAATATCTTCAACAGTATGATGATCATCAATATGCAGATCTCCGCGACAACGGATATCCAGATCAATCAACCCATGACGGGCAATCTGATCAAGCATATGCTCCAGAAAAGGCACTCCGGTATCAAAATTTCCTACACCGGTGCCATCAAGATTAATACTTATTTGTATTTTTGTTTCACTGGTATTACGCGTAATTGTCGCAGTTCGCATGCAATGTTCCATTTCAGAATTATTTATATATGCAGTAGTATAAATTGCCTGCAGCATTTCTCCACCACACCTACAATCTATATCAACTCATTTCTGCCGGCAAGGTCAGCCGGTGTTTTCTTTAAGCAAACACAAAAAACACTTTTATCAGATAAAATATTATCAAATCATCCTCTCTTGCTTTCGATCAGCCTGACTACATATTAAAATCAATATTTATCTTTTTATTTATTGTAATTATGAGTCAAACCAGCCATTATCAGTTACATCAGATAGACAATATTTCTCTGCAACGCCTGTGCGGCGTATTAGACCAGCACATTATCAGCCTGGGCAAAGCTCTGGATCTTGAAATTACCCGTCGTTTTGACCATTTTACCTTAAGCGGAGAACATATCAGTCAAGGAGTGAAAGCATTGGAGAATCTGGCCAGCATAGCGCGTGAGCGCGATATCAGCGATAGTGACATCCATTTAGCTGCGGTAGAAGCCAAAACCACCACCCAGGAAAATTCAGACTACCATGAACCCAAAGTCTGGACACTGCGCACCCGCCGCGGCAACATCAGCGGGCGCACCCCGCGTCAGAACGGTTATATACAGGCATTATTAAAACATGATGTCGTATTTGGTCTGGGACCTGCCGGTACCGGTAAAACCTATCTTGCTGTCGCCGCCGCAGTAGATGCCATTGAAAAACATCAGGTAGAACGTATCGTACTGGTTCGTCCAGCTGTAGAGGCCGGGGAAAAACTCGGATTTCTGCCGGGCGATCTGGCACAAAAAGTCGATCCGTATCTGCGTCCCCTGTATGACGCCCTTTATGACCTGATGGGCTTTGACCGTGTGACCAAACTACTGGAAAAAGGGCTGATTGAAATCGCACCTTTAGCCTATATGCGCGGACGCACACTTAACGGGGCTTATATTATTCTGGACGAAGCCCAGAATACCACACCGGAACAAATGAAAATGTTCCTGACCCGTATCGGCTTCGGAGCCAAAGCAGTGATTACCGGTGACATCAGCCAGATCGACTTACCTAAAAATATCAAAAGCGGTCTGAAAGATGCGCGTGAAAAACTCAGCAACATTGAGGGGATTTATTTTCACGTGTTCACCAGCGAAGACGTAGTACGCCATCCGTTAGTACAGAAAATTGTCGACGCTTATGATGAAGCAGCTGAAAAAGAACAGTAATCTTTTAATTAACGATTAAACAAAGCACGCTGATAACGCAATAAAATACTTTGATTACCGGCAGAAGCTGCATATTCCGCACAGACAGGAAAATGATATTTTACCGTCTGCTGCTATCAGCATAACTGTCAAACAACCCGGACATATCCATTTTCCGGCATGTTAAACTACATACGGTAAATAAATTCTAACCAACATAAATATGATGAAAACTATTCTGATCACAGGCTGTTCCAGTGGTATCGGGTATGCAACCGCTCAGCTTCTGCGACAAGACAACTGGCGCGTTTATACAAGCTGCCGTCGGGCAGAAGATGTAGAGCGCTTACGTTCAGAAGGTTTTCACAGTCTGCAACTGGATATTACCAATGATGAACAGATACAGGCAGCTATCGAAACCGTAATAGCTGAATTCGGTCACCTTGATGCTTTATTTTGCAATGCCGGTTATGGACAGACAGGTGCAGCCGAGGATCTTTGCCGGGCAGCCTTACAGGAACAGTTTAATACCAACGTATTCGGCACATGGCAATGCATCAACGCAGCAATGAAAATTTTCCGGCGTCAGCAGTATGGTCGTATTCTGGTAAATTCCAGCATACTGGGCTATGCAGCCATGCCATGGCGCAGTGCTTATACCAGCAGTAAATTTGCACTTGAAGGACTTTGTGATACATTGCGTCATGAAACTCATGCCAGTGGTATTTATATCAGCCTGCTTGAGCCCGGACCGATCACCAGTCGCTTTCGTCCCAATGCACTGATTAAATTCAAACAATATATAGATGTTGAAAACAGCGTGCATCGTGCCGCCTATCAGGCACAGCTCAACCGCCTGCAGGCAGCCGGTTCTGTCGCACCATTTACACTGACTGCCGAACAATGCGCCCAGGTCTGCGCCCGTGCACTCAATGCCAGCAAACCTAAAGCACGTTACCCGGTTACCGTACCGGCACACCTCTTCTGGTATCTGAAAAAATTCCTGCCCATCAGCTGTCTGGACTGGCTATGTCGCACTGCCGTCAGAAAACAGGGAAAATCAAACTGACCCCTGCCACAGCCATTTGTTCCAACCAGCCCGCAAAAATCTTATAACAATGACAGAATTATTCAGTACACCCTCATTATCCCGCAAAGGTAATAACACCAGAATCGCCCTTATCCGCAGCGGCGTAGCAGCCATGACCACACACGGCTACATCAGTGCCAATATTGAAAGCATACTGAAACAGGTAGGCGTACCCAAAGGTTCTTTTTATCACTATTTCAAGAGTAAAGAAGAGTTTGGCATAGCCATACTCGAATACTACGACCACTTTTTTACTGAAAAACTGGAACAACATTTATTAAACCAGAATATCTCTTCCGCACTGGCCAGAATTAATGCATTCTGCACAGATGCCAAAACCAGCATGGCCAAATATCATTTCAACAGAGGTTGTCTGGTGGGTGAGCTAATGCAGGATGAATCTCTTCTGCCACAAAATTATCCTGCTTTACTCAATAATATCCTGCACAACTGGCAGGAAAAAATAGCCTGCTGTTTGCAGCTGGCGCAACAGCAGCAAGAAATCAGTTCACAAACAGACTGCACAAAACTGGCTTACTTCTTCTGGCTTGGCTGGGAAGGTGCAGTCAGCCGTGCCAAATTACTCAAAAATGCAACGCCGCTGGATATCTTTACCGAACAGTTTTTTAATCTGATAAAAAACCATTAGTCAGCTTCCAATATCTGTTGCCAGCCATAATTAATGACACTCTACTTAACTGAAATTTAATCAAAATCCCTTATACTTGGATAGATTCGGCAATAATTACTTACAACTAGACAACCGGTCTATAATAAAAATAAACCATTCGTCTAGTTAACTGCAACAGGAATATCATCATGCTATCCAAAGCCATACTCTTAGAAAAAAATCAGACTGAATTTTCCTGCAACATCCAAAATATTAGTGAAGACACCCTGTTGCAACAATCAGGTGATACCCTGATTGAGGTGCAGTATTCAAGTTTGAATTATAAAGATGCCCTGGCTATTACCAACAGCGGACCTGTGGTACGGCAGTGGCCGATGATTCCCGGTATAGATGGTGTCGGAACCGTTATTAGCACCAGCAGTAAGCATTTCAAAGCCGGAGATAAAGTGATTTTAAATGGCTGGGGCTGTGGAGAAACCCACTGGGGCTGCATGAGCCAGCGTGCTTTTCTCAATGCAGAATGGCTTATCCCCCTACCCGCAGGCATAACTGCCCGACAGTCCATGATTATCGGAACCGCCGGATATACAGCAGCCTTGTGTGTACAACGTATAATCGAGCATGGCATTACCCCAAAACAGGGTAATATTCTGGTTACCGGAGCCACCGGCGGTGTCGGATCAGTGGCGATTATGTTACTCATCCGGCTGGGCTATACCATTACCGCAGCTACCAGCAAAATCAACGATACAGATTATCTGCAGCAACTAGGTGTGCAGCATATTATCGACAGCAAAACCTTGTCTGATACAGGCAAACCATTACAAAAGGAACAATGGTCGGCAGCCATTGACGTGCTTGGTTCTCATAGCCTGGCTAATATCTGCGCACAAATCCGGTATGGTGGCATTGTTACTGCCTGTGGGTTGGCACAGGGTATGGATTTTCCGGCCACAGTTGCGCCATTTATTTTGCGAGGTATCACTCTAGCAGGTATTGATAGCGTCATGGCATCACGAGCAAAACGTATTGCAGCCTGGGATTTTCTTGCCAGACATCTGGACATTCAGCAATTAGAAAATATCGCGCATACCATATCGCTGAATCAGTGTCGCGACATTGCAGAAGATATCATTAGTGGTAAAATCCGAGGACGATTTATTGTCGACGTAAACCATTAAACCGATAATAGTAAACCTAATCTGCTGCCGGATATGACTTGCAGCTAACAAATATCCGGCATAATCTTTTATTATATCGTTAACAAGCAACATGCTAACTTAAAGCAATACTAAAATAACCGTAGTCAATTTCAACCATACATAATCATCCTGTATCAATGAATCCGCTAACCGTCTATCTTGCATCAGGCAGCCCGCGCCGGCATGAAATCCTCATTAATCTTGGCTACCATGTATTGCGGCTAAATGCAGAGATCGATGAGACCCCCTATCCAGATGAAAACGCCACAGATTATGTTCAGCGCATGGCAAGCATGAAAAACCGTGCAGCACTCAATGCCTGGCAGCAAAGCAAACAACAGCCACCAGAATTTCCCCTTATCAGCGCCGATACCACCGTCAGCCTGAATAATCTGATTCTCGGCAAACCGGAAAATATCAACGATGCAACTCGCATGCTTAAACTGCTGTCAGGACAACAACATCATGTCCATACAGCAGTCTGCATCTATTGGCAAAACCAAACCTTTCAGACCCTGCAAACCAGTATAGTCAGTTTTGCCGCCTTAAATGATGAACAGATTGCCGCTTATATTGCTACCGGTGAGCCATTGGATAAAGCCGGAGCTTACGGTATTCAAGGGCTGGGCGGAATGCTGGTCGAGCATATCAGCGGCAGCTTCACCGGCATCATGGGTTTGCCTGTATACGAAACTACTCAGCTGCTCACCCAATGTGGCTGTACACCACTTACCCGATCATAATAAGCAGAATTAAATCAGCATCCGTACAACTACCATGAAAATTCCTCTTCCACTATTCACTCTTACACTTATCTGCCTGACAGCCTGTTCACATAATGAGAGCACACACAGCGTCAGTGAAGCTGCGGCTATCACCGCTTCGGATATCCAAAGTACCCATCTGGAAACCACCACTACCCTGGACCGGATTGCAGATGAAATAAACTCAGCCAGTAACGCTTCAGGCTCAAACAGCCATCCGGCCCGTTCTGCCTCCCTGCCTGCACAACATCAGTAAACTTATTGTGTGCCATCACAATTTATCTGCATTCGATAGCATCAATACAAACCAATTCAAAACTATAAAATAAGTTAGCTTTGATTAGTATGAGTAATATCCGACAGCATAACAGATAAAAAACAAACCATTACCAGCCATCCGCAGCAGGCATAATTGACGCAGAAAAATCAAAAATCTACCATTCTTGATTAAATAACTTAATCAAGATGAGCACAATTGTGGTTGATACAGCAGCAAAACACAATCAGCATGGCGGCGTAAGAGCCGGCGCCGGACGCAAAGCCAGAATTGCCGGACCCAAAATAGTCAAACGCATTCCCGTCAGCCTGATACCGGCAGTAGAACACCTGATGAATCAGCTGGCTGTTACCCCGCTGCGACCGGCACAGCATCTGCCTGCCGACTACTGGAAAATAGCCGACAACCTCACGCGGCTCAACATTCCCTTAGCCACCGAAACCATTCCCGCCGGCTTTCCCAGCCCGGCAGAACCCTATATCAGCGATTATCTGGATTTCAACCAGTACCTGATAAAAAATCAGGCTGCCACCATTGCCGTACGCTGCGGTGGTGATTCTATGCAGGATGCTGGCATCAGCCGTAACGATTTGCTTATCATCGACCGCTCCCTCACACCCAAACACCGTGATATCGTCATGGCCGATTTAGGTAATGAATTTACCATCAAACGACTGCACAAACTGGATAACAACCGCATCGAACTACACTCCGAAAACAGCAGCCAATCTTATCCCAATTTCAGCTTAAAAGAAGGCGACACCCTTGCCATCGTCGGCGTCGTAACCTACGTTATCAAACACATCCGCTAACCCAGAAACCATGTTTTCAGATCAGCAACTTGCCTTTGTCGATATCGAAACTACCGGCGGACGCACCACCAGCGACCGTATTACCGAAATCGCGGTTATTTACACAGAAGCCGGACAGCAGCAGCCACAAACTTTTCATACCCTGCTTAATCCCGATACCAGCATTCCGCATTTTATTCAATCTCTTACCGGCATCAGCAATAAAATGGTAGAAAAAGCACCTTATTTCGATAATGAAATTGCCGACCGGCTGGCAGCCATCTTCAAAGAGCGAATCTTTATAGCGCACAATGTGCGTTTTGATTACGGCTTCATCAAAGCGGCTTTTAAACGTCTGGGCAGAACATTCAACCCGCAGCAACTGTGCACCGTTAAACTATCGCGTCTGCTTTATCCTGAACACAAACATCACGGACTGGACAAAATTATTGCCCGCCATAACATCGACATGCAAAACCGTCACCGGGCCTTTGCCGATGCCCGGGCTATCTACGACTTCTGGCAGCAGCTCAGACACAACTTTCCCGCGAACATCCTGCATCAGGCCTGTAAAACCATCATGCAGCGCCCCAGCCTGCCCGCTCACCTGCACAGCGATGTTCTGGACAACATCAGCGACGATTACGGCGTGTACCTTATTTATGGTGACAACGACATTCCTCTGTATATTGGCAAAAGCAAGCAAGTTAAAACCCGCCTGATGAGCCATTTCAGTCAAGACGTGCACAACAGCAAAGAAATGAGCCTGTCACAGCAAGCCAGAAAAATCGACATTATCCCCTGTAGCGGCGAACTGGACGCCTTGCTCACCGAATCAGCCCAGATTAAACAGCGCCAACCCATCCTCAACCGCCGCCTGCGCCGCCAGAAAGACCTGTTCAGCTTCCGGCTGAATACCAATACTAACGGATACAACACCCTGAGCATTGTACCCATGCACCACGTTCAGCTTAACCGCGAACAGCACTATTACGGCTTGTTTCACAGCAAAAGCGATGCACAGAAAAGCATTAAAAACATCATCAGCAACACCGATCTGTGTCTGCAAACTCTGGGAATCGAGAAAGGCAGCAATAACCGCCCCTGCTTCCGCCATCAGTTGCATCAGTGCAGTGGTGCCTGCATCAACAAAATTACCGCCGACATGCACAACCTCAAACTTGCACTGGTCTTACAGAAACTTAAACTGGCTGCATGGCCGTTTAGTAGTTACGCCTATATAAAAGAACAGCACAAATACCACATCTTTCACCACTGGATTTATCTGGGCAGTGCCAGCAATACCGACGAACTGCAAACCCTGCTCAATCAGCCGCAAGGACAGCTTGATCGCGACATCTATCAAATCATCCGTCAGCATAAACATCTGCTGCAAACCCTGAATCCAGCCCATGTTTGCCCTGATTGACGGCAATAACTTCTATTGCTCCTGCGAAAGAGTCTATCGCCCCGAACTCAGGCAGCAACCCGTTATCGTACTGAGCAATAACGATGGCTGCGTCATTTCCCGCTCCAATGAAGCCAAAGACATGGGCATCAGAATGGGCGTACCTTACTTTCAGATTCAGCACCTCGTTCGGCAAGACAAACTAATCGTCTTCTCGTCCAACTACGAGCTGTATGCCGACCTGTCGCGACGCATGATGAGCACCATCGCCTCACTGGTACCGGCCATTGAAATCTACTCAATCGACGAATGCTTTGCCAGCCTGCACGGTCTGAACAACCTGCATCAGCTCGGCCACAATATCCGCTCCCGTATCCAGCAGTGGGTTGGCATCCCCACCTGCGTTGGCATTGCCCCTACCCGTACACTAGCTAAGTTTTGTAACCATCTGGCCAAACGCCACCGCCATCACTTCAATGGCGTTGTTGTCTGGACAGACTGGAATCAGAATATCAGACAACGAGCCCTTGCCAGCGAGCCGGTTACCGAAATCTGGGGTATCGGCCGCAGAATCGGTCACAAACTCGCCGCCCAAGGCATTCACACCGCTCTGGATTTCATCAATGCCCATACCCCAACCTTAAGAAAACAATTTGGTGTTGTACTCGAACGTACCCAGCGGGAAATGCAGGGAATTCCCTGTAGCGAACTCATCACAGAAGAAGCCGGTCGCCAGAATATCGTCCGTAGCCGCAGCTTCGGCAACATGGTCACCAATCTTGACGGTTTACAGGCGGCCGTCAGCCATCACATTACCGCCGGAGCAGCCAAACTGCGCGAACAAAACAGTCAGGCACATATCATTGGTGTATTTATCTACACCAACCGTTTTCGCCACGACCTGCCGCAATACAACGGCTACCAAATTACCAAACTGCCTCAGGCCAGTAACGACACACTCACCCTCAACCACATTGCCTGGCACCTGTTAAACAGCATCTACCGTTCCGGCTACGAATATAAAAAATGTGGAATTGAACTGAGTGGCATCGAACCAGTGCACACCTTCCGGCAGTTAGATTTACTCTGCCACAGCCAGCACAATCACCGCCCTGAACTAATGAGAGCATGGGACAACATCACCAGCCGCTACGGCCGCAGCAGCATCCGGCTTGGCAGCGAACTGCAATCCGGCAACTGGCTTATGACCCGAACTCAGCTAAGCAATTGCATTACAACCAGATTTAAAGAAATATTAACTATATAAATACTTTACATATACTATCTATAACCAAGATCGTTTTTTAGAGAATAGGTTTTCAGTGCAGATTAGGATTTATAGGTGATTAAATCAGTTAATGTTGTTTATGATGGAACTTATCGTTTAAAAGATAGACCTGATGATATGCTAGAACTCTATGAAAGTTTTGAGAATGCCATCTTAACTCTATCACCTGATTTAGAAATATCATCTAAACAATTATAGTTAGTTTTTAAACAAGGCAAAAATATATCCACTTACAAATAAATCGTTAAAAATATGAATTAATGCAAAAAAGCCTCGATGGTCGCAAAAATTTGATTAAAGAAGTCTCAAATGTAGAACAATGATAACTAAGAGATTATGAATTAACTGTAAGTGACGCAAAGAATTTAGAATATATCCTAAGCTTAGTAAAGCAGTTATAATAAAAAATATACTATTCCATGTAACTATTTCCTAAAATTAGTCTTTACTTAAATCATTAAATTTTAAGAAGTAAATTAAATAAATCTGATTTTATATTTTCTTTATCATTCATAATTTTCTTTAGCAATAAATCATGTTCTTCTAACACATCTTCTAAATCATTCAACCATTTATTTAATTCAATTTGAGCTTCTAAAGGCGGAAGATTAATTTCAACATTTTTTATTTTTTCAATAGTAATATATTGCTGTGCCGTTCCGACAGCTAATCCACGCAAGTCAGATATTGAAAGAACTTTTGCCAAATATGGTGTATAAACTTCGTTTTGTTGGATGTTTTTCATGATAACTGCATTACTTGTAACCCACGCATCACCTTTAAAATACCTAACATTGCCACATAGTGCACCTATTTTACCTATAATAATCATTTCCCCTGATATCATAAAATCATTGTAATATCCAATTTTCCCATTACCTCCAAATACAGGGTAATTACCACTTTTTAATAAATCTTGCTTAGGTAGTAAAGTGCCTGTTTTTAAATCAGTAATATCATCTAACTTAAATTTATTAAAATTATACTTAGAATGATTAGTATTTATTATCTTCTCTAATTTAATAATTTTTTGTTTGATATTAATATATTTATCAATTATCTGTTGATTACTTGTTATTAATTGATCTATATTGATTTTTGGCTTACTCAATACACCATATTGTGGTAAGCGATCGTTTCTTTCAAGTAAGTTATAAGGTGCTTTTAATTCGTTAATATCTACTAGCCATGAGTTTTCTGAGCTCTGTTTAAGTGTAAATAGTTGTAAGAAATCCTCGAAGTGTTCAAATTTGATACTATTGAAACGTGTATATCTCACGTCATGATTTAAAGTATAGACCCAAACCTTTTTAGTTGGAGTATTACGATTAAAAAATAAAATACAGCTTTTTACTGCTGTATAGGGAAGCATGGCGCCGGATGGTATTGAAAGAACACAATCAATATTAAAGTTATGAAATAACTCTTCTTTTAACTTTAAACATTGAGTATTTCCATCCTTAAAAAAGCGTTCTGGTAGTATTACAGCAGCTTTTCCACCATCTGCTAGAGAGTCCATAATATGTTTTAAAAAATAATACTCTATAAAATGTCCATAATTTTTATATCTATTATTATTGGAAAAACCATTAATTCTACCAAAAGGTGGATTGCTTATTATAATATCATGTTTACTTTGCGAATAATCATATAGCATAATGCTATCACAATTAGATATGGTGAAGTTTGCTTCTTTATTAATTAATAAATTTACTAAAGAAATTATACAGGGAAGTGATGAATTATCTTGCCCTATAAGCTTATAACCTGCTTTTTTATTATTTCTTTTAATATAGTTTGCTGATTCAATTAAGAATCCGGCGGTACCACAAGCTGGGTCGTATATTGAATTAGGATTTTCGGGGTTTAATATTCTTACAATAATATCAGCTAAAACTCTGGGTGTATAAAATTCACCCGCGCTTCCGGTTTCCCTTATCATAAGCTCAATTAAGCTATGGTAAGCTTCGGCATAAAAATAGAACTCATCTAAACATTCGATAGTAAGTATTTTATTATAGAGTATTCTGATAGTTTGAGAATCTATTTTACTAAAAAGAAAAGTTAAAGAGTAAAGAAGATTGCTTTCAAGTAAGTCTAACGCTACAATATTTTCGTAGTAAAGAACACGATTAATTAATTCACGAAGATTTTGCTTCGCATTTGTTTCCTTACCAAAAAAAATACTACCTAACCTTGTATCATCATTTCTTGCATCCAGAAAGAGATGTGCGTAGTGTACAAATAACATTAAAGAGATTATTTCAACAGCTTGTTCTGTATTTCTAATTTCTCTCTCTTGCTTAAGTACAGTAAGCAAATCTTCAAATAGTTGAAACTTATTTTCCATTACATTTTTCTTCTAAAAAATTATACATATTTTCAATGTCTGCACTGATTTCACTGGATGGTATTTCATTGATATAGGACTGAAGTTTCTCAGCATCTAAACCCACCCCCGTAGTATCAATCAATTTTGTCATATAATCTTTAACCTTCAATCGTCGGATTCCATCATTGTCGCCAGGCTCATTTTCTTTGAGGTGATAATCCAAAGCTAAACTACCATTATTAACTTTTTCTAATAATTTATATTTAGTTAATGCTGTGTAAGATAATAGGTAGTTTTTTATTTCTCTGTGCTGCCAGGCAAGTAAAAATATTTTTATATTATTGTTTGTTTCAAGGGTCTTTATTTGTTTTTTAAATTTCTCCCCCATCACTACAACTCCTGTTTGGTCATCAATTTCTATAGCGGCTTCATCTTTATCACAGATTAAGAAGATAACTCTGGTAGCTCTACTATTTCTAGGTTTATGAGATAAAAATGAACTAACCCAATCAAATTTAGCTTTACCAAACTCCTCTGTTATACTGCCATAACTGGAAGATTTTTTAAACGACTGGATACTTAATAATTTGTCAGTATCTAAACCTTTTCTTGCGGCCAGTTGGCGAAAAATTTCCCAATCGTTATAGTCGTCCATCAGCACAATATGTTCCAGCTTAGAGCAAATATCAAACTGAACGGATTCCATCCAAGAAAGTACAGATAACCTATCAATAATTGCTTTGACTTTGTTATTTTCTTGTATTAATCCTCTTTCCACAACTTTTAAATTTTCAATACGATGTTTAGGAAAGGTGATAGAGTCAAGTAAATGGGTAGTTGTCCATGCATTGCCTTCAATCTTATGCAAAGTCTCCCATAAGTTTTCTATATTTTTATAATGTAAGTGTGAGTCAACTTCATCTAACAGAAATAAAGTATTACTACTATCAAATAGATCAATTAAAGCATATAAGAATAAGAGTTGATATTCTCCATCACTGACATCATTCAGCTCAATACCTTCTCTAAAAATTAACTCCATAGAAGGCTTTACAATAAAGTAATCATTATCAGCAGCTTGCGTAAAGAAGGTAATTACAGAGTCAAAAAACTCATCCTCTGCATCTTTAAATGAGGGATTATAAAAATTATTATTCGATAAAGTGATAGTACGTGCTTCAAGAGGGTGATCAAAATCATAATCACTATCAACAATGGTATTTATAAAGCTTTCTAATGTTCTGTGATAAGCAGAGTCGCGTAGTGTATCATTGTCACCTTCAGCCTGTTTTTCTAATGCCATTTGTACCCTGTTAACATAGGCTTGATTAACTTGGACAGTTACTTTTAGCGTAGAGATTAAATCCTCCTTACCATTTTCTGATATAGTGATATAGTCATTCTTTAATAAAAAGCTTCGAACCTTACCTTGCTCTTTTGTAATAGTGGCAATGAAAATAAGTAATTTAGACCATGTCTTGTCATAATAGCAACAGTCTAATCTAAGACCTCGATTAGCTTGTCGTTCTTTTGCCAAGTAGCTTGAAAAGTAAGCAGAATATTTTTCATTTTGTCCTGAAGAAAAACAAACAACTTTCATCTCTGGGACACAATTATGTTGTAAACGGTTTTGAAAAATCGATTGTAATATAGAAGATTTTCCCGCCCCGTTCTCTCCAATTAATGCAGTTATACTCTCAAAATTTATATCTTGCTCATTATCATAAAGTTTATTTTTAGGTAGTTTTATTTGCATCGTATACTAACTCGCAACAATAACTGAGTGTAAAGTATTAACATATTTTGAAATAAAGGCTACATTATCGCCAAACACTTCCTGCCAGTCATAGCTGTCAAAAGGTGACTCATTGATCAATATATCAGTAGTGATATCACCATTTTCATTCACATAATTTATAATGGTTTTTAAATACTCTTGCTGTTGTGAATTAAGCTGATTATCGGATAAAAACTGACTAAAACGTTTTTCAGCGGCTTGTTTATCCAAACCAACAATAGAACGTATAAAGGCAGCTACATTACCGCCCGCTAGAGTATTAAAAGTAAATTTATTATATTCCTCTCTTGTTCCAAGTTCGTTCCATAATACTTTTTCAAGTTCAACAGTATCAGCACGAGTAATAGGCTCAAGATTACGTATTTTTTGAATAACGGGATTCCAGGAGTTTTCAATTAAATAATCGATAACACGTTGTTTGTAAGTTTTCACAGAAAATAAGCTTTCTGTTTCACCTATATATTCAATAAAGTCTTCAATATCTACATTAAATGTTTGACCATTAGCATCGTCCTTTAAATGCTTTATTAAATCACGCAACTCAACACGCACATGTTCAAGTTTATCCAGTTCTAGTGTTTGCCAGAAACTATCCGTTAATACCTCTTTAATAATTGCGATTTTCTCTTTTATCTCTTTAATAGTACCTTTCTCATAGAGTGCCTGTACTAAATCGATGACACTCTTTTGGCTTTTACTTGCCTTTTTAGACTTATTCAATAAACTCAATTGAATATTAAATAGTAATAAATCAAATTTCTTGGCACTTTCATCTTCTTGGGTAGGGCTTAATATAGGAGCAATATAGGTTTTTAACTCATTAAGGTCTAACAGAGAAAGATACTGCCAGCTATCAGCCAACCTAAACTTATCAACATATAAACGGTTTTTTCTTACATTAATATGATTTGGATTAAGCGTTTCAATCTGCCCTTTCAATTCGGTTTTTAATGCATCATGCAATTGCCTTGCATATTCATCCTCTTGATATTTAGTGGATTGCAACTCAAAAGCAATTTCGGATTTTAAGCAAAAAATTCTATCTGTCAGCGATTGCGTGGCTTTTGCATTAGCACCCTGTGGATTAAGGCTAAAAAACTCAAAGTTTTGGCAATAATCAAAGATATAAAACTCTTCTTTATCTGCACCTGTGCCGAAGATATCAGGGGATAGCCGAGTGCCGCGGCCAATCATCTGCATAAATTTAATCTTGGATTTTACTTCTTTAAAAAAGACTAAATTCAATAAATCAGGAATATCAACACCTGTATCCAGCATATCCACAGATATAGCTATCTGTGGGTCTTTATCTCTCACTTCGAAACGTTCAATCAGGTTCTGTGCATAATTAACCGAATAATCAATTAATACACAAAACTCAGCACCGTATTGCGGGTACAATTTTTCAAAGCGTTCAACGATTTGTTTGGCATGTTTGTGGTTGTAGGCAAAGATTATGGTTTTACCAATACGCTCACCGCTTTGTACCTTTAAGCCATTACTCATTAAATCTTGCAATACTTTATCAATAGTATTGTCATTAAAGATATAGTTAAACATTTCTCTATTAGCAATATCACGTTTATAGTCTTCATCTTCTATATCGTGAATAGTAGTTTCGTATTCCCATACTTTTTCTAGCTGATCTTTTTCGTCTTGGCTTAAGTCATCATACTTTATACCTTGTCGCAAATGCTGAGAATGCCTTTTAAAGCCCTTATAAGGAACAAGATATTTATCAGCAATGGCCTCTTCTAATTCATAACTAAAATTTGGAATGCCTTGCTCAGCCTCAAACACTTGATAGGTACTGCGATCTATATCTTCCCTGGGGGTAGCGGTTAAACCTAACAATAACGAATCAAAATAATCAAAGATAGCACCAAAGCGTCCAAAAATAGAACGATGTGCCTCATCAACAATTATTAAATCAAATCGCCCAATAGATAACGCTTTAGCATCACTATCTATATGCTTAATCATCGTATGGTAGGTAGAAAACATAATACGTGCATTAAGGTCGCGTTTTTTATTAGTATGGTCAGATAAAATGCAAGTAGTTACAGAGGGCAAAAGCTTAGTAAAGTTTTTATGTGCTTGTTTAACAAGTGCAGTACGGTCAGCTAAGAAAAGCACATTTTTAATCCAGTCATTATGTGTGAGTAACTTAACCAGTGAAATTGCTACCCGCGTTTTGCCTGTCCCTGTAGCCATAACTAATAAAGCGCGGCGACGCTTTCTATTAAAATGCTCACGTACCACAGTAATCGCCTGTTTCTGATAAGCCCTATTAGTAATTTCATCTTTTATAGCAGGATCAGTAGGATCGGTTATATCCTTACGCTCTTTACGCTGAATAAGTAGCTCAAGCTCATCAATAGTGTGAAAACCAAACACTAATCTAGAGGGATAACCTAAGCCGTCTATCAGATGAGTTTCATAACCATTGCTACAATAAATAACAGGACACACGCCATATTTTTTTTCTAAACAATCTGCATAAAGCGTAGCTTGATGCTTACCTACAGACACGCTCTTACTGGTCTTTTTGGCTTCAATTAAGGCTAAAGGAACACCATTACGACCAAATAACACATAATCTACATGGCCTTCTCCTGAATTACTTGGCATACCTTCTACAAAAATTTCAATACAGGCTTTACTAGGCGTTATAATATTTTTCTTTGCTAAAACTTCCCAACCAGCTTCACGCAATTGTTGGTCAATATAGAAACTGCGTGTTTCCGCTTCGGTAAAATATTGGGGATTTTTAGCATTAAGCGTACCGTATTCTGCTATTTGTTCACGATATTTATGAATAACCTTTTTTTTGGGTTCTACAAAGGTTGCCGATGCTTTACTAATACTGCCTTTATTTTCTATAAGGAGTGTTTTATCAAAAGTCACCACATCAGTAACTTCACCGAGTTTTACTAATACGGCACTGACAAAACTATGCAAATTTAATAAAGCAAATAATGACTCTTTCGCCGTAACCTTTTCTAAATGAGCAGCATTATTACCAGCTCGGCGAATATAATGCAAAGCAACCATTAACTCATTATCATTAATAAAACGACGAAAGTCTTCATTATCTACTAATTCAAATAGACTACTACGTTTAGGGATAGCCCAATTATGTAGAATATAAATGATTTTAACGGTATATTCTAAGGCAAATCTTGCATTAAGCGCTGATTGCTTAGGGTCGCTTTTTTGATTTACTTCAGCTTCATGACAGTAGTTATATAACACTGCAAAATCAGATAATGTACTCAAAAAATCAAAGTTCCGTTTCATAATTAGGACGCTCACCTAACGAATTTAGTTAATTAAAATATTTATCCATCGTGTAATCAAATAGAAGTTGTGTATCTGTGATTGATTGATTAATTAATGCTTTTTGTTGCTCTATGGCTTCTATTTTTTCAGCAAATTGATTTTGGAGAGAAATAGGAGGAAGTATAATAGGAAAATTTTTCATTATAGTTGTATTCAAGTTAGGTTGTGTTCCGTCTGGAGCAGAAGCCCTGAGATAATCAGTTTGAACATTAATTAATTTCAGCAAAAAAATCTCATTAAGTGTTTCAGATATTTTATTAAATGCTAACCATCCATCATGGATACAACCGTCAAAAGTAATTATCCTAGCAAATCCTAAAGAAACTCCACAGTTTGCAAATATAAGGCTTCCTGCTGGTATTAAACGGCTTTTCTTAACACCATCGCTAATAATATGCTCCTGAGTGGAGTGTAAATATATATTATTTCCCTTACTAGCATCACCTATTTTTATCCAGGGAATATTCCCTCCTAAATAATTAGAGATTGGTCGAGGAGAGCCCCCTCTTACAATATTGCACAAATCCCCTAATTTTTTTCTTTCCCACTTTATCTCATTCTCTACAGGATCACCAAACATATCATAAAAAGTAGCTTGAGCAAGTTTATCCAGTTCTGCAAACTGTTCTTTCTTTTTGGTAATAATATCGCTTAGTGTATCTAGTTCTTTTACTATTTGTTCTTGGATAGGAAGAGGAGGAGTAGGAATAATAAAATTTTTTAACCATCCAGTATTCAAATTTTTTATTGCAATTCCTTGAATATTACTTAGAACTTGTGAATAAAATAAATCTGACTTCATCCAATACTTTAAATAATAATTACAAAGGATATTGCTGTCCTTTATTCTCATATATCCTAAACTTACAAATGTACAAAACGAAATATCTGTTTCTATAACATGAGGATATCCTATAGTTCCCACTCGTCCGAATAGTACATCCCCTTTTTGAGGTTTAGCTCCATTTGGGGCTTTTTCAAACTCCTCTTTACTAATAAATTTTGTAGAATTAAAAGATATTTCTCCATTTGTAATATTCTTGACTGATAAAAAAGGAATGCCTGATGTTGTATAAGATGGAGTATGTGTAAATCCAAGACCAATATCTACTAGCTCCTCTATTTTTTGATATGAAAAATTTTCATTCATTCTTTAGTTAACCTTTCATAGTTAGTAATGGCTTGATCTATTTCATTTTGTAGCATTTTAATACGAGCTAATACTATTTCAGGTTTTTCATATTCTACTTTTTCTCGTTCAACTTTTTTATATTTATTAACCGTTAAATCATATCCATTAGCCACTATTTCATCTTTAGGTACAAAAAAAGATTGCTCTTTACGAGTACGATTAGCTTCATTTTCTAAACTATTATAACGAGCAATAATATCAGGAATATCATTGGTTTCTATTGGGCTGCGTTTATCATCTAAACTATAGCCATCAGCACGCATATCATAGAACCAAACTTTATCGGTACCACCTGCATTGGTTTTAGTAAAAATTAAAATAGCAGTAGATACGCCTGAATAGGGCTTAAATACGCCTGATGGCATAGAAATAATAGCTTCAAGTTGCTGGTTATCTACTAACTCTTTACGAATGGCTAAATGTGCTTTACTGCTACCAAATAATACACCATCAGGCACAACAGAAGCACAACGCCCACCTGATTTTAAAATACGGGTAAATAAACTCAAAAAAAGTAGTTCGGTTTTTTTAGTTTTGGCAATAGTTAATAAGCTATTATCTACCACTTCATAATCAAGGCTACCTGTAAATGGTGGATTAGCTAATACCAGTGAATAAAGATTTTTATCTTGATTATCTTCGGAGAGGGAATCTTGATAGTTAATATTCGGATTATCTACCCCATGTAACATCATATTCATGGCACCAATACGTAACATGGTTTGATCAGTATCAAAACCATGGAACATAGTGTTTTTATAATGCTCAGCATTTTCTTTTCTGGCTAATTCCTTTTTATAATGCTCGCTAATATACGCGGCTGACTCAACAATAAAGCCTGCTGAACCCATTGCAGGATCACAAATATTATCCTCAATAGTGGGCTTCATTAGCTGCACCATCATACGAATAATATGACGAGGAGTCCGAAATTGACCATTAGTACCACTAGCTGCCATTTTCCCTAAAATATATTCATAGACATCGCCCATAGTATCTTTATCATTCATGTCGAGGTTATCGATACCATCTACAATTTTGGATAAAGTCCGTTCGTTAGGAATCATAAAAATGGCATTAGCCATATAGCGACTAAAAGCGCTATCTTTACCTGTACCTAGAGTTTTAATAAACACAAATACATCATTGCGAACGATATTAAACATATTTGTGGCATTAAAATTTTTGAATTTGTGCCATCGTAAATCTTCATAGGGAAGCGTTTGTTCTGTCTCTGGGTTTTGCCAGGATTCACCATTTTTAAAAATAGGGGCTTTAATCGTGCCTCCTAGTGCCTGAGCATTTGCTTCTCTTTTGAGCTGACTGTCATCCAGCATTTTTATGAAAAATAGATAAGTCATTTGCTCCAATACAGCAATAGAGCTAGTTAACCCTGCACTCCAAAACGTATCCCAAATACTATCAATTTGACTCTTATGGTCGCCTGTAATCATCTATATACCAATTAATATATTATTTATCTTTCATTCTAGAAGAAAAAATCAATTAACTAAAGAGTTAATTGTTAATCTCTTACTTCAATAGTTTTTATTACTATTTTTTTATGCTGAGATATTGATTTAACCTATTAAAAATAATCACATTTTATATTAAACTACAATAGCTTTTATATATCTTCTCCTGCCATTCTCAGGCACCAAAGCCATATAAGTAAGAACTATACTTCTTTTTCAGTATAACTTTGTTTGATGTAGTATTGAATCATATCCTGAGCTACAGCATACTCAAATCATGAAAAGCCTTACAAGATAAGGCATTTAGGAAAATTATTGAAAGGCTGTATATCTTAATAAATAGCCATAGACATTGAAATTTTTTGTGAATTTTTTAATGTTTAACTGATAGTGTTCTCAAACAAAGAATCACTCTCTATTAATGCATCTCCTAATCTAACTCAGAATTAATTCTGAGTTAGATTAGGAAAGAGAAAATGAACTAAACGTAAATACAATAGAAAACATCAAGAGGCCTAAGCAAGTATAAACAAAACTACGTATCAGTTTGTATATACAGATAAGTACAAGATGTACTTATTTAAAAAATAATTTACTTTAAATTTGTACTTAAATTAAGTATTTTTAGGTAGTTTTCAATTATTTCATATCGATTATAAAAACATATAATCATTTGTTTTTTTATGTTATTTAAGAAATTCAGGATGTCTATAGTTTAAGCATTGGATCGGGCACGAGATTCGAACTCGCAAATTCAACCTTGACTAAAAAAATTTTATAAACACCAATAGACACAATAAAATAAAATTAGTTTAACTTATGATTTATAATTCACAAAACTCAGACAACAATAACAATTTGATAAATGACATATGAAAGCACTTATTTCAATCGACTATACCAACGACTTTATTGCCACAGACGGAGCACTGACAACCGGTCAGGCGGGACAAGCCATAGAAAACAAAATGGTAAATCTGACCAGAACGTTTATTGAGCAGAAAGATTTTGTGGTATTTGCAATTGATGCGCACGAACCTGATGATAAGTACCATCCGGAAAATAAATTATTTCCGCCGCATAATATCATAGGTACCCACGGTCAGAATCTCTTCGGTTCATTGAAACAGCTCTACATAGCCAATCAAACCAATCCGCAAGTTTACTGGATGAATAAACACCACTACTCTGCATTCAGCGGAACAGATCTGGATTTACGCCTGCGTGAAAGAAATATTACCGAAATACATTTAACCGGTGTATGTACTGATATCTGCGTATTACATACAGCAGTTGATGCATATAACCTTAATTATCAGATTGTCGTGCATCAGCATGCTGTTGCCAGCTTTGACCCGGTAGGACATTCATGGGCATTAAAGCACTTTCAGAATACTTTAGGAGCTACCATAATCTGATTATTTACAAAAGATATGACATTGAAACTAAACAACTCATTTCCAATTTTGACTAATTATTTTTCCCTGTAAAAACTATACCTATTTAAAAATATAGTTTTCAGCTATAACCACCCTACTTTTGTTTAATCTGTACTGAAATCACAAATTATACAAAAATAAATGATTAATTAATACAGATGAAACTTTCTACACATCACAGTAAAATATCGGAAATCTACTACATAAACAAAACCACTTGAGCAAAACTCTTTACATAGAACCATTCAGAGAAGAATTCTATAATGACATATAGTAATATCAATTCTAATTATCTGTAAAAATTAAAATCATAACAATATCGATATAATAAATAACAAATCAATAATTGGTAAATAAGCCCATAATATAATTTAGTGCTTAAATTAGTAATTAAAATAAAAATTAATATATAAAATAAATTTTTTATTAAAACTATATTTACTTTAACAATCATTCCTGAATTCGTTGTAAAAAAGTAAATAATCACCTAAATAATCAGTTTTAGATATTCTAAATATATGCTTTATACTTAAAATAAAGTTAATATTTAGATTTCCATTAGAGTATAAAAACTAGGTAATGAACTTTTCACATTCACTAGCAAAATATAGGCGACTTTATGAAGAAAACAAGGTCTGGAAATTACTTAGAGCAACTACAGCGCCTCTCATTTTAGCTTTTATTGAGCAAGTATTTTCGTCTGGACAAAACGAAATATCCTATAGTCAGGCTCGCATTTTATTAGATGCAGAGTTGGAAAAAAATCACTGGTATGCCGATACACCAGCAGCTATTTATATTAATCAATGGGTCAAAGATGGCTGGTTACGTGAGATGGACAATAAATTGACCAAAACAGATACATGCGAAATTGCATTACGTTTTTGTCAAAGCTTTGATGAGCGTAACATAAACACCAGTGCTTCACATCTACGTATTGTACAAGAGGCTGTTAGAGAACTGGTTATCGCATTAAACGAAAATCCTGAAGAAAGAATTGCCTTACTTAATCAACGTAAAGCTGAGCTGGAAAAAGAAATTACAATCATACAAACTAAAGGTATCAATACATTATCTGACCAACAACGAAGAGAAAGATTGAGAGAAATCTATCAACTTGCTTCAGTATTAACCAATGATTTTCGCTATGTCGAAGATGAGATTCGCCGTCTGGATCAAGAAATTCGCATCAAAATGATAGAGAAAGATAATAATCGCGGAGAAGTATTGCAAGCAACTATGGATCAAGAAGCTTTACTTGCTCAAAGCGATGCAGGTAGTGCATTTGAAAGTTTTTTTCAGCTGCTTTGTGATTCAAACCGCTCAACCGAATTCAAAGAACAACTAGATATTATTCTTAACCAAATTTCAGACAACTATTTACAACCACGACAACGAAAATTTCTCAAACGTCTATTACAGGAGCTCACTCAAGAAAGTGAACATATATTTCAAATTCGTCGTCGAACAGAAGAAAATTTGAAAACTTACATAAAAAGTGGCGCAGCACAGGAAAAAAGAACTGTTGATCGACTCATAACACAACTTGAACAGTTAGCAGTTAATTTCAGTAAAAATAATATTAACCTTAAACAAGCTACCAACTTAATTTTACCTACTGGTAATATCGAAATTAACTCTCCCGATTCAATATGCTTAAAAGAACCAATCGCTGCAATACAAATAACCGACATCACTGAGCATACAAATTCAGTAGTCCCGAGTGAAACAGTATTAACTTTATTAGATACCATCCAAATTAAAGAAGTAGCTGATTCAATCTATCATAATCTTTGTACCTTTGGACCATTAACTATAGCTGGCCTAGTTGAAAAAAAACCAATTAATTTTGGACTAGAAGAATTAGTAGCCTATTTAAGAATTGCGCAACATATTCAAGCAACTGACTTAAATGAAAAAGAGTCTATTATTATTCAAGATAAGCAGGGTATTCAAATCAAAGCTACCCTACCTAAATATTTACTCAGTGCCTCACTTTTTCCCGACAATTTGGAAGAGCTTTCTTTATGAACGAAGAAAAAAATAATAAATCAACATCAGGTGGTGAATTTTTTGATCAATTTTGTGCAAAAATGGTTACTAGTGATCCAATTAGTCCAACAATTGATGAGTCTATTCATAACCAAGTAGAAATTGAAACAACACAATCATCATTATTACAATCTGATAATAATCCTCAACCAGAGTCCAACTTACTTCCCAAAGAAGCCAAACATGCTTTAGTAGCTCTGCTCAAAAATGGTGTTATTTTAGCTTCACAAAAAAATAATCTTTTTTCTATTATCAGTCATTACCATGTTCAAATTGATTCTTACTTAGCCAATATATATCTAAAATTAATATTAGATCCAACTACAGGGGTAGCTTACGTAGCTCAGATGAGTGAAACATTAGAAGAAAATGATGAAATATCACCATTAATTCATAGGCGACAACTGACAGTTCACGACACATTGATATTACTTGTTTTACGTAAATACTTTCAGGACCGAGAAACAGTCGGTGAAAGTAAAATAATTATTAGTTTTGAGCATATTGAAGAACTTTTAAAACCTTTTGCACCCATAACAAATCATTCAACCATCGAAAGGAAAAGCCTTAATGCGGCATTAAACCGCATGAAAGAACGCCATATCCTTGCTAACGTACGTGGCAGTAATGACCGTTATGAAATTACACCTATCATCCGTTATGTTGTGAATGCTAACTTTTTGGAAAACATGCTTTTAGAATATAAAAAACTAAGTGAAAAAGTGCAATCAGATAAAGCAGATACAGTGAAAGAAGAATCAAATGAATAAATCCATAATTGATAATGAGCCATTTAACGATGGTCAAATTCGCTTAAATGAACTTTCTGTATATAACTGGGGATCATTTCATGGTTTGCATACGGCCAAAATTGATCCTATCGGTACATTGGTTACTGGAGATAATGGTTCAGGTAAAACCACATTTATTGATGGATTAATGGCATTACTGCTGCCTGCTGGACGTGCTAGTTTCAACGTTGCTGCAGCTCAAGGAGATAGTAAAGATAGAACATTACTTTCCTATATGCGCGGTAATTTCGGTTCAGCACATGACGGCAGCAAAACAAAAGTAAAAAGCAAGCGAGACCAATCAGTTATTACTGGTCTACGAGCCTGTTACAAGGCTGACAATGGTAATTACATTACACTAGCAGTATTATTTTGGGCTACTCCAACAGCAACATCTTCTGCAGATATTTATCGTCACTATGTTATTGCTAATCGTAATCTTCAACTTAAAGAATTACTAGAACATTTTAAAGATGGTGAGCGACGTACTCTTAAACAGTATTTAAGTAATGATGCAACCATTGTTTATTCAAATAACATTTTTGATGACTATCAAGCAATGTATCGTAAACTGCTACATATTGATAATAAAAATGCTCCAGCCCTATTATCCCGAGCTTTGGGTTTGAAAAAAATCGATGATTTAACAACCCTTATTCGTGAATTAGTACTTGAATCAAGCCAAATTAAAGAAGAAGCTCGTAATGTTGTAAAAGAATTTTCGGCCTTAGAAGCTACTCATAACGAGCTAATTGATGTCAAAAAACAATATATACATTTGGGTCAATTACCTGAACACAATCAAGCTTATATTAAATGTATACAAACATTGGATAAACTTGAACAAGAAAAAAATGGATTAATTCCTTATTTTGGTAAACTAAAAAGTAAACTGTATACAAATAAGCTTCAAGAATTACAACAAAAAATTGATTTTTTACAGCAACAAATTAACGAACAAGAACAAAATAAGCTAAATATAAATCGACAGATTGAATCATATCATGCCGCTTATCTAAAAGCTGGCGGCGATAGTATTGAGTCTTTAAAAAGAGAACTTGTAAAAGCAAAAGAAGACTATAGCCGCATAAACCAACAAGCATCAATATATCAACGGGAAACCAAAACATTAGGTCTAAATTCAGAACTAATTCAGATAAATTTTGAAAATAATCAAAAAAAGGCAACAGACAAACTACAAAATCTGGATCAGAATAAAGAAAATGCACTAGTTAATTTTGCTCAAATCCGTGCCCAATTAAACAACTTAATGAGTGAATATCATCAGACCGAAGAACAAATTAACCTAATAAAGCTAAGGCCTGATTCTAATATTGCATTCAGATTTCAGCAACTACGCGACGAAATGATCACAGATTTAAATTTAACAATTGAACAATGTCGCTTTATTGGTGAATTAATTAATGTCAAAGAAGGCGAAAATATCTGGCAAGGAGCAATAGAAAGAGCATTAGGTGGACTTAGGACCACAATGATAGTCCCTTATAATGTTTTCTCACAGGTAACACGCTGGTTAAATACTCGTCATACAGGCCTACATGTTAGGGTACAAGTTGTACCAGAATCATTTCAAAAATTGAAGTCACAAATCGAATTTAAACCTGAAGGCTATTTACACAAGTTGATTTGGCGTGATCATCCTTATCGCGACTGGTTAAAGAAACATTTGGAGCGTTTCGATTTAACTTGTGTAGATTCTACTGAACAGTTAGATAAAACCCCTTTTTCCATAACACAGGCTGGTTTAGTTCATCTGGAAAAGGGGCGTTTTGAAAAAAAAGACCAAAATAAAATCAATGATAAAAAATCTTGGCAACTTGGATTTTCTAATAAAGCCCGATTAGCAATATTAGAACAGGAGTTATCTTCTTTAACAGAAGATATTGCAAAACAAAATACGCTTACTCAGAAAAAGCGTAATGATTTGCAAGTTATTGAACAGGAAATAGAACTATGGAAAAATTTACAAAAATATAGCTGGGAAAGTATCAATTTACCAAGGTGTAAAGCTGAAGTTGATAGCATCCAAAAAAAATTGACAGAGTTACAAAATGGTGATGACTTAGAACAAGCTGAATTACGTTGGAAAGAGGCTAAAAACGCTTATGAAAATTTACAAGATGAAATTATAAAGTTATACGAAGAACAAGGTGGTTACAATACTCAAAAAGACAATTTAAACGTATTGCTTCATCAGGCACGAAAAGATTCAGAGCAAGGAATTGAACACGATGTAAGATTAATGTTAAATCATCGTATTGGACAATACAAAGATGATACTTTGCCATTAGTAATAGAACAACAAGATTTTTATTACAAACAAATTGACGAATCTCTGAAGAAAACAAATCAAAAAAAAGAAAATATAGGAAAAGAGTTAGTTAAAATCATGTCTTCTTTCCAACAACAATGGCCTATTATTGCTAATGATTGGATTCCAGACATTTCTTATATTGAAGATTATATCAATCACCTATTCAAATTGGAGCAAGAAGGATTGCCTCAGTTACAAGAACGCTTTAAAGAACGTTTAAATAAACATGCAACTGAATCATTAGCAAGAATTCAGCAACAATTAGAGGCTGAAAAAGATGAAATTAGAGAACGTATTCAGGTAATTAATACAGTATTAAAACGTACGGAATTCAGAAAAAATACTTACCTAAAATTAAATACCAAAATTGAACAATATACAAATGTAATAGAATTTTCAAAATTACTTAAAAATGCTCTAAGCTTATTTACTAGTGACGACCACGAACGACGATTTAATATATTAAAAGAAATAGTCTCACAACTGGATAAAGCCAGCAATCTTGCAGCACATACATTAGAAAGCCTACGTCTACTTGACCCTCGTTATCAGATGTCTTTTTTTGCTGAAGAACTAGATAATCAAACTGGAGCTGTTATAGATGTGCTTGAATCTTCTAGTGGTAAATCAGGTGGTGAAAAAGAATCATTTGCAGGCACTATTGTTGCAGCTAGTCTCGCCTACGCACTTACACCAGATGGATATGATAAACCCGTATATTGCACAGTATTTTTAGACGAAGCATTTTCTAATACAGCTGAGTCAGTTAGTCGGAGGGTACTGCGCGTATTTAAAGCATTGCATATACACGTTAATTTAATTACACCATATAAAAACCTTAATCTAGCACGTGAAACAGCTCGTTCCCTGCTTATTGCTGAGCGAAACCAACAAACACATGAAAGTAGCTTAAGTGAAGTAACATGGGAAGAAATAGACGCCCAACGTGAGTTAATTAAAAATTCTGAAATTATGAAACAAGCCAAATCTCTTGGTATTGAGATCACTTCAACGCAATAATTATGGATTTGATATTATGTATTATAGTGTAATCTAAATATGCATTAAGAAAGTTTCTTTTCTATTCTCTAAATACGCATAAATGTTATTAAATAATCTCAATATGAGTATAACAATCTTGATTAGAGTGATGTACATAATAATAAACTGCTTATGACAAAATTAAATGAAAATTGGGGCAAACTACCCGATGAGGTTTACAGTCATATTAAAAAGCTAGAATGGGATAAACAAAAGAATCTCAAAGAGCGTTTAATGCATAAACGAAAGTTTCCAATTGAAATATCTCTAGGCACACCAACTGGTGACCAGATACTTGATAATATGATGTATTTTAAAAATTTTATTAATCAATGGAAAGATTTTCCACAACAGCATTGGATAAAGTGGCAAGATAAAAAATACAATACTTTAGGTTTACAACGCATTCCTGTAACCTTAATTCTTAATAATCTGAAAGAACTATTTGAATTTCTAGGGCCTGATATTGAAAAAAGAATTGAAAAGCTAAGCAAGATAATTGAACCATTAACGACATACGACCAACGCTTTTATCCAATTTTAATTCAACATTTATCAATAGTTGAACAATTAACTCCTCAGGAATCAATTAACATTACTAGTTTATTACAGCAACTTACTCCAAATATGGGGAAAGGCTTATATTTGCGTTCCTTACCTTTGAAAGGTATTGATACCAAGTTTTTAGAAAATAATAAAATCCTGGTGAGTGCTTTACTTGATGTTCTCTATAACAATGCAATTACACAAGCTGGTAATTTATTGAAATGGCTAGGATGTTTAGACAATCCCAAAGGCTGGTTAATAGTTAAGCCATTATGCAAAAAAACACAAGAATCTTTAGCTGGCTTGCCTATCTTACAAATGGATCAGCATACCCTAACCCATTATGAATTACCCGCCAACAACATTTTAGTAGTAGAAAATATTCAATCTGGTTTATCTCTACCAGAATTACCTGATACGATTGCTGTTATTGGTGGCGGTAATAATGTGAATTGGCTTAGTGCACAATGGTTAAAAAATAAAAGAGTAGCGTACTGGGGAGATATTGATAGCTGGGGATTAAAAATATTAAGTCTATCAAAAACCTTATGTCCTCATATTCAAACACTTATGATGGATGAAGAAACATTAAAATTATATAAAAACAATATGGTAACTGAATCAGAATCTTATTCTGATATTCCTGTAAACTTAGACTCATCAGAAAAAGATTTATTTATTGTTTTACAATCCAATAAATACAATGCTAACCGATTAGAACAGGAAAAATTACCAAATGATTATATCCAAAAAAAATTAAAAGAGTGGAAAAATAATCAAAATTTTTAATTAGCAATTATTAAAATTTAAGCTCTATTATAAAAATAAATATCATAACATTTTAAAATTAAAGCTTTCACCTTCGAACACTCACCTAGATTTTTAAAATATATATTACATTTTCTAATGTAAAAAAACCGTACCAAATAATTATTGGTACGGTTTTATCATTATATTTATCAGTTAAAACAGCCTGATAAAGAAATCTGGTGGGTCGTGAGCGATTCGAACGCTCGACCAACGGATTAAAAGTCCGCTGCTCTACCGACTGAGCTAACGACCCTTTGGCTCCCCGACCAGGGCTCGAACCTGGGACCTGCGGATTAACAGTCCGTCGCTCTACCGACTGAGCTATCAGGGAAAGGAAGAGCGCATTATAGGGGTCGATATTAAACTCGTCAAGCCTTTTTAGCCATTTTAAGCCTCAAAAACTGCCTAATAAATACAAATCATTGGTAGTTCTATATTTTTAATTGTAAATATGGTTGTATAGCTTAAATTCTATTTGCTTTTATACTCTAATAAACGTATTCAGGTTCTGTGCTTATCAGTTCAGATCAGAAAATTAATAAAATATATTATGGCTTATTCACGCCAAACAGATACTATATAGTTTTTCCTTGTACAAATTTCTTTATCGGATTTTTCCTGAAGAATTTATGATAAAAATAAACTGAAAGTATTTTTATCAATATAGAATTATTTATCCAATAAATCATAATATTAATTATTTTCCTGGATTATTCTGATACTTTATTTTCTTGTCTGCTGGTGTAACTAAAATCAATGTAACTTCTTACATATCATTAATGTCAAATAAATAATGAATACTTAATCGTGCAATTTTTTTTGCACGCAAGTGCAATTTTCTGCGCCAAGTTTATTCAAAACCCTTTTGTCATATAAAATTTATTTTTATAAATCAATATTTTATTATTTTATTTTCATTATTCCAATCTGGTATACAAATTGCAATAGCAAAGTGGCTTGCTTTTAAGCATAGATGAATTTTTAACGTGTAACAAGGAGCCGTTGATGCAAACAAAATTAATCACTACCGATAAAATCCGGGATTTTCTTAAAGACGGTATGACGATTATGTTTGGCGGTTTTATGGGGTGTGGTACGCCGTCAAAGATTGTGAATGCAATTCTGGAATCGGGTATTAAGGATATAACACTTATCGGAAATGATACAGCTTTTGTAGACACTGGTGTCGGACCGCTGATTAACAATAATCAGGTCAGAAAAGTGATTACTTCCCATATTGGCACCAATCGTGAAACAGGCAGAAGAATGATTGCCGGTGAGATGGAAGTTGAGCTGGTACCTCAGGGTACGCTGGCTGAACGGATTCGCTGCGGCGGTGCCGGACTGGGCGGAGTTTTAACACCTACTGGAGTCGGTACGATTGTTGCTGAAGGCAAGAAAGTTTTATCAGTTAATAATCGTGAGTATTTACTTGAGCTGCCAATCCGTGCTGATTTAGCCATCATTCATGCGCATAAGGCTGATTACAACGGTAATCTGGTCTATCAGTATGCTGCACGTAATTTTAATCCGCTGATTGCTACCGCTGCTGACACGGTGATTGCTCAGGCTGATGAACTGGTAGAAGTCGGCCAGATACATCCTGATGCGGTGATGACACCGGCAGCATTAGTTGATTTTATGGTTAGCACTAACGATTAAGGAATAAAGACAATGGATAAAAAAGAATTAATTGCTCGCCGTGTTGCTCAGGAATTACGTAACGGGGATGTTGTTAATCTGGGGATTGGTTTACCAACTCAGGTGGTGAATTACTTGCCTGAAGGTATCAATATTACGCTGCAATCAGAAAATGGCTTTCTGGGGCTGGGGCCTAAAACAGTTGATAAACCGAATATTGTTAATGCAGGCGGTCAGCCTTGCGGCATTGTTCCCGGTGCGGCGATGTTTGATAGTGCATTTTCTTTTATGCTGATTCGCGGCGGTCATGTCGATGCCTGTGTGCTTGGCGGACTGGAAGTTGACCAGCATGCCAATCTGGCTAACTGGATGGTAC
The DNA here is from genome assembly GCF_016101225.1 of Snodgrassella sp. W8135. Lineage (NCBI taxonomy): Bacteria > Pseudomonadati > Pseudomonadota > Betaproteobacteria > Neisseriales > Neisseriaceae > Snodgrassella > Snodgrassella sp. W8135. The sequence goes on along the minus strand of NZ_JACFQX010000001.1, from coordinate 248,271 downwards.
CGGGAAAAATGGTACCGGGTATGGGCGGTGCTATGGATCTGGTTACAGGTGCGAAAAAAGTAATTATTGCCATGGAACACTGTACTAAAACCGGCGAACCGAAAATATTGCCGGAATGCACTTTACCGCTTACTGCAAAAGGTAAAGTCAGCATGGTTATTACTGAGCTGGCTGTATTTGAATTTATAAACGGTCAAATGTATCTGATTGAAACCGCTGAGGGTGTGGATGTTGATACTGTAAAAGCGCATACCACAGCAGAGTTTATTGTTGCGGATAATCTGAAAACGATGTCCATTGCTACAGGGGCATAAGTTTTATGATTTCACGTTTATCCAGACATACGACTAATCTGGTCAGTAAATATCTGCCTGACCCGCTGATATTTGCTTTACTGCTTACTTTTATCATTTTTTTCATGGCCTGGGGATTAACTGATTCACAGCCTCTGGGTCTGATAAAAATGTGGGGGGACGGCTTCTGGAATTTGCTGGCCTTTGGTATGCAGATGGCTCTGATTGTGGTTACCGGCCATGCCTTAGCCAGCTCACCCCCGGTGAAATCTGTTCTGGTGTCTATTGCCTCTCTGGCCAAAACTCCTACACAGGCAGCCATGCTGGTTACTTTTGTCGGCTGCATTGCCTGTATTTTAAACTGGGGGTTTGGTCTGGTTGTAGGTGCCATGCTGGCAAAGGAAGTGGCCAGACAGGTTAAGAATGTGGATTATGGCTTACTGATCGCCTGTGCTTATATTGCTTTTATGACATGGGGTGGCGGTTTGTCCGGATCAATGCCTTTAATGGCGGCAACTCCGGGGAATCCTGTTGCACACTTTATGATTAGTGACGCTAATCCGCAGGGTATTGTGCCGATTTCTCAGACCATGTTTTCAGCCAGTAATATTTTTATTACTTCTATGCTGATTATCTGTTTACCTCTTCTGGTCCGGTTTATGGTCAGAACTGACGGTAAGGTGAATGTGGTTAATCCTGAGCTGCTGGCACCGGAACCTGATTTTCAGCGTAAGCTTGACCGGAAAACAGCTACCATAGCTGAAAAAATGGAAGAAAGTAAGCTGCTTTCTTTGCTGGTAGGTGCTCTGGGTATCAGTTATCTGCTGATTTACTTCTATCATAATGGTTTTAATATCACCATTAATACCGTTAACTTGATCTTCCTGACTGCCGGTGTTTTGTTACACCGTACACCTATGGCGTACATGCGGGCTGTCTCCAATGCAGCCAGAAGCACAGCCGGTATTATCATTCAGTTTCCGTTTTATGCGGGTATTCAGCTGATGATGGAACATTCCGGTCTGGGTGGTCTTATCACTGAATTTTTCATCAATATTGCCAGTAAGGATACCTTCCCTATCTGGACGTTCTTCAGCTCCGGCATTATTAATTTTGCCGTACCGTCAGGTGGCGGCCACTGGGTTATTCAAGGCCCATTCGTGATTCCTGCCGCACAGGCTCTGGGTGCTGATTTAGGTAAATCTACGATGGCAATTGCCTACGGCGAACAATGGATGAATATGCTGCAACCATTCTGGGCATTACCTGCACTGGCTATTGCCGGTCTCGGGGTGCGTGACATTATGGGATATTGTATGACAGCGCTGATATTCACTACGCCGATATTCCTGATTGGTCTGTACTTTTTCTAGTTAAAAAAGGGAGTTTATTATGACAAAAATTGTAATCGTCAGTGCTGCACGCACCGCCATCGGCAGTTTTAATGGTTCACTAGCCTCTGTCAGTGCCATTAATTTGGGGAAAGTCGTTATTGACGAAGCTTTAAAACGTGCTGCACTGGATGCCGGTGCGGTAAATGAAGTGATTATGGGTAATGTGCTTCAGGCCGGACTGGGACAGAATCCTGCCCGGCAGGCTGCACTGAATGCGGGTATTCCCAGCAGCGTACCGGCTTTTACTGTAAATAAGGTATGCGGCAGCGGACTTAAATCAATCGTACTGGCCACACAAAGTATTTTAACCGGTGACAATGATATTGTTGTCGCCGGCGGTATGGAAAATATGTCTCAGGCACCCTATCTGCTTGGCAGTAAAGCCCGCTGGGGACTGAAAATGGGTAATACCGAACTGTACGATACCATGGTGAATGACGGATTAACCTGTGCTACCAATCATTACCATATGGGAATTACGGCAGAAAATATTGCTGAACAGTATTCTATCAGCCGAGAGGAACAGGACAAACTGGCACTGCGTTCTCAAAAGCTGGCTACGGAAGCTAATAACAATGGTGACTTTGAAGCAGAAATTGTTCCGGTTACCATCAGCTCACGCAAGGGCGATATTATCTTCAAACAGGATGAATATCCCAAAGCAGACAGCACTGCGGAAGGTCTGGCAAAACTCAGACCGGCGTTTAAAAAAGACGGTACAGTGACTGCAGGTAATTCTTCCGGTATTAATGATGGTGCCGCTGCTCTTGTGCTGATGTCAGAAACCAGAGCAAAAGAATTAGGCTTAAAACCACTGGCATATATTCGCAGCTATGCTTCTGGCGGCGTCGATCCGAGCATAATGGGAATGGGTCCGGTACCGGCAACCCGGCTGGCTTTACAAAAAGCAGCACTGCAACTGTCTGATATCGATTTAATCGAAGCAAATGAAGCTTTTGCTGCTCAATTCCTCGGTGTCGGACGCGAGCTGAATTTTGACATGGACAAAACCAATATTCATGGTGGTGCCATTGCCCTGGGTCATCCTATTGGCGCCAGCGGTGCGCGTATTCTGGTTACCCTGCTTTATTCTATGCTTCATCGTGATAAACAGCTGGGTCTGGCAACATTATGCATTGGCGGCGGACAAGGTACGGCTGTTATTCTGGAACGCTGTTAATGATAATCCGGTCAAACTAAGAGTTATGTCTGGTTAACAGACATATGATTAGGTTAATCAGTCAGGTGGTAATGAATTTATCCGATATCGCCTGACTTGTTAATTTGCATAATTCATCTGATAATCTAAAATTAATTCAGATAAATATTTTGGCTGTGTATCAGCCGGATATTAAAAATATTTTATTGATAATTATGGATATTTGAGCACTTATGAACACCAGTTTTCTTCAGCGCCTATATCCGGAACGAATCAGTGCCCGTATCTTTTTACTGGTGACCTTCCTATCCTGTTTTTCAATTTTTGTCTGTGCCGTTCTAATTGATAAAGAAGGGCGCGAACTTCTCAGACAGGAAAAAAGCCATAAACTTTATGCCATTACCAAAACTCTGGATTTGCTTTTAGGTGATGCTTACCAGCAAGTGGATAAAAGCCTGCCCCGAACACAACAAATTACCCAGCTTAATCAGTATCTCTCTCCTAAAATCGAACCGCTGCTGAAAGACATGCCGAATATTGCAGCCGGTTATTATCATAAACAATTAGATGCCATTGTATTGTATGCCCCACAGTCAGCCTATGGTGTGAATGTTGGTAAATCTATTCCGGCTGAGCATAAAGGGCGTGAAGTCATGACCAGCGGCCGACATATGATTGAAACCGGCCAGCAAGTCCGCGGCAATATCATGAATGCCATGACTCCTATTGTGCGCAATAATCAGATAATCGGCTATATCTGGGCTAATGAAACTTTAGATGACATTGAAAAACAGGCGTTTGTATTTGATAAAAATGTCATTATTATCAGCCTGATCTGTATGCTGAGCTGTATCTGTATTGCTTCTGTTTTATCCAGAAAACTGAATACTGATATCAATATAATCAAACAGGGGCTGGAAAAACTCCCCTTCTCGCTGGACAGGCGTCTGCCGGTTATACGCGGTGAGCTGAATGAAATTGTCAGTGGAATTAACAGTCTGGCCGAAAAGCTCAGAAAAACCAAAACCATCAACGAGCTGATTCTGGAAAACACACTGGATGCGGTTATTACTGTGGATAATAATGGCTTTATTACCATGTTAAATCCGGCTGCAGAAAAAATCACCGGCTATCAGCTGGAACAAGTCCTTGGCCGGCCATATTCAACCATAGTTGATGATAAAAATTTTCAAAGTCCTTTACTGGATACTTTATATAATGGTATCGATCATGTCGGTGTGGAAGTAGATTTCCCGGTTGCCCGGCAAATTATCCGAATCTCAGCCAGCACCAGCCATCTGAAAGATTATCAGGGCAATATTATTGGTGCTGTTGTTATTTTTAAAGATATTACCGAACGGGAAGAGGTAGAAAAGTTAATCCAGCAAACCGAACGCCTGGTGGCACTGGGCGAGCTGATGGCAGGCATTGCCCATGAGATCCGCAATCCGCTGGCTGCAGTACGCGGTTTTGTGCAATATCTGCAAAATGATTTACCCCGTGCTGAGCAAAATGAATATCTTGAGATTATTCTGAAAGAAGTGGATTCGATTAATCAGGTTATCCAGCAGTTACTTGATTTCTCAGTACCCTCAAAAAATTATTATGTTTCGGTGCAATTAAACGACCTGATTAATGAAGTGCTGGTACTGGTTAATTCATCTCACCGCTCAAATAACATCGTCCTGACTCTTTCATTAGCCAGCCAGTTACCGCCATTGTATCTGGATAAAGAATTAATCAAACAGGCAATACTGAATTTATTAATCAATGCCATCCAGGCAGTCAGTGATCAGGGCAACATTGAAATCTCTACATTAATGTCTGCTAACCAAAAGTATCAGTTAATCCGGATAAAGGATGATGGTGAAGGCATTAAAAGCGAAATAATGGATAAAATCTTTACACCATTTTTTACCACTAAAATTTCTGGTACCGGACTGGGTCTGGCCATGGTAGAGAAAATAGTTTCCTCACATAAAGGGCAAATTAGCATTAAAAATAATGAGCACAGCAATGGTGTTACGGTTGAAGTAGCACTTCCCGTTAACTGATACACAATAATCCGGAATTTATGTCAGAAAAAATCTTAATTGTCGAAGATGAATTAAATCTGCGCAAACTGTTATCTATTTTTTTATCACAGGAACATTATCAGGTTATTGCTGTTGATAATGCAGAAGACGCTATTGAAACCTTAGAACAGCAGCCGGTTGATTTAATTTTAATGGATAATCGCCTGCCTCAGATGAGCGGGCTGGAAGCACTAAAAATAATTAAACAGAACTATACGGATATATCCATCATCCTTATGACCGCCTATGCCGGTGTGGATACGGCGGTAGAAGCATTAAAACTCGGTGCAATTGATTATATTGTTAAACCCTTTGACCTGAATGAACTCAAAGCACTAATAAAACGTACTCTGGAGTTGAGCAAAGCTAAAAAAGAGGGAATGGATTTATCGCCGAAAATAGAATTATTCAGCTCGGATAATAAGGGTCATATTCTGACTAACAGCCCGAATATGATGGAACTGTGCCGCAATATTGCCAAAATTTCACAAACCAAAACCACCGTATTGATTACTGGTGAAAGCGGTACGGGTAAAGAATTAGTCGCCAAAACCATTCATTATTACAGTACCCGCTCAACCGGCCCGTTTATCAAAGTAAACTGCGGTGCATTACCGGAAACCTTGCTGGAAAGTACTTTGTTCGGACATGAAAAAGGATCATTTACCGGAGCTTATCAACGCCAGATTGGTTTATTTGAGCGTGCACACCAAGGGACACTTTTTCTGGATGAAGTAGCTGAAATGTCAACCAATCTTCAGGTTAAGCTTCTGAGGGTAATCCAGGAAAGAGAATTCGAACCAATCGGTGGCAGCAGATTAATTAAAACTGATTTCAGGCTGATTGCCGCTACCAATCGCAGCCTTCAGGATATGATCAGCACTGGTGAATTCCGCGAAGATTTATTCTACAGACTGAACGTAATGGAATTAAGCTTACCACCCTTACGTGACCGGAAAAATGATGTCATGCTGCTGGCGCGCTATTTTGCCAATCAGTTTTGCCATGAAAATAATAAGGAGTTACTGGATTTTTCGATTAGTGCGGTAGAAGTACTTAATCAATACCCATGGCCGGGCAATGTGCGTGAATTGTCTAATGCCATCGAACATGCAGTAGTCATGTCCAACGGACTGTTTATCTATCCGCAAGATTTGCCCGCACAAATTATTGCTCATAAAAAAACACCTGATTTTCATCCTGATTTTAGTGAAGATGAACAGCTTGGTGCTACCTTAAAAGAAAAAGTCAAAATTTATGAAAAAGAATTAATCATTAATGAATTGAGGCTGAATAACGGTCACCGGGAAAATACCGCCCGCTCTCTAGGCGTCAGCAAAAGAACATTATTATATAAAATGCAGGAATACGAGATTGTAGAGACCATTAATTAAATCACATTAACTCAGTTCTATGAATACTTGTTACTGATATTCTCATATTTATTACCACGGCAAATATCAGTCTGCTATCAGACAATCAATATACAGGCGTTTACTGAACGCTTTACATGTATGCAATTAATGTAGTGATGGGAAATAGAATTTATCATAAGCGGATAGAGCATGCAGCCCTACCCGCTTCTGCCTATTCACTGGTAGCCGGATTAAATATATTACTGGTTACGCAAGCTACTTGCTGATCAGATTGTTATATATGACAGCCGAAAACCAATTGCATTACTTCGAGCACTTTATTTGATAGTCATAATCAACAATCAAAGGCGCATGATCAGAAAATTTTTCTTCTTTATAGATCGTAGCAGTTTGTGCACAGGCAGCCAGTGCTGGCGTAGCCATCTGATAATCAATACGCCAGCCTACATCTTTGGCATAAGCCTGCCCGCGATTGCTCCACCAGGTATAACCGGGAATCTCAGGATACAGCGTACGCCAGATATCTACCCAGCCAAGCTCATTGATAATCTGGCTCAGCCATTCACGCTCTTCCGGCAAAAAACCGGAATTTTTCAGATTGCCGCGCCAGTTTTTTAAATCAATATTCTGGTGCGCTATATTCCAGTCGCCACAGATTACGATATCGCGCTGTAAGGCTTGTAATTCGCGCAGAACCGGTAAAAATTTATCCAGAAAACAGAATTTAGCCTGCTGTCGCCCTTCCGAACTGCTTCCAGACGGCAAATACACAGAGATAACACTGAGCTTGCCAAAATCAGCACGTACATAGCGGCCTTCATGATCAAAATCTTCCCATCCTAAGCCGATTTGCACATCATCAGGCTGCTGTTTACTGTAAATTGCCACACCACTATAGCCGCGTTTCACTGCGGTATGCCACGCACCATACATACCCAGCGGATGCTTCATCTGCTCAGTCATATCCGCTTCCTGGGCTTTTAATTCCTGAACACATACAATATCAGCCTGTGCCTGCGCCAGATAATCAATAAAACCCTTACTGGTAGCTGAACGTATTCCGTTTACATTGGCTGAAATAATGCGCATCCGCATGTCCTTTCGATTAATGATAAAATTTACATCTTAAAATTTTTAATCTGCCATTTTACCATTAAGGATCATTATGTCTGATTTCCGTCAGGATTTTCTGCACTTCGCTCTGCAACAGCATGTTTTAAAATTTGGCCAGTTCACAACCAAAGCCGGCAGACAATCACCTTATTTTTTCAATGCCGGACTGTTTAACGATGGCTATAGTATTCTGCAACTGGCACGTTTTTATGCACGCTCGATTCTTGCCAGCGGTATTGAATTTGATATGCTGTTCGGACCGGCCTATAAAGGCATTATTCTGGCCGCAGCAACAGCCATGATGCTGGCGAAAGAAGGGCGTAATGTACCATATGCCTATAACCGTAAAGAAGCAAAAGACCATGGCGAAGGTGGCGTACTGGTTGGTGCACCGCTTAAAGGTCGTGTACTGATTATAGACGATGTTATTTCAGCCGGTACTTCCGTACGTGAATCGGTTGCCATCATCCAGCGTGAAGGCGCGGTTACTGCAGGTGTAGCCATTGCACTTGACCGCATGGAAAAAGGTCAGGGAAATCAATCCGCCGTTCAGGAAGTCGAACAACAGTATCAAATACCGGTAACGGCCATTGCCACATTGGAAGATTTACTGCTGTTATTAGAAAATGATTCAACTCTGGCTGATTATCGCCAGCCGGTAGCTGATTACCGTCGGCAATATGGCGTGTAAATTTTGTCTGGTTCTGGCAAAACAGATTGCCAGAACGGTTCAAACAACCTTATGTTAAACAAATGATTTCTTTCTAACCCGATTAAACAGATGAATGTTGAGCAATTACTGAATCACTATGGCTATCTGGCCATATTTATCGGCAGCATTCTTGAAGGTGAAACCATACTGACCCTGGCCGGCTTTTTCGTACACAAAGGCTATTTATTATTTGTGCCTTCAATCCTGTGTGCGGCAGCCGGCGGGATGCTGGGTGACCAGATATGTTTTTTGCTCGGCCGTTATTACGGTAAACACCTATTGCAGCATTTCCCTAAACTGGATCCGATGGTAGCCAAAACCGATCGTTTGCTGTGTAAGCACAGCTCTATCATTATTATCGGGGTACGCTTTATGTATGGTTTGCGTATTGCCGGCCCGATTGCCATCGGTATGAGTAAAGTAACATTCCATCGGTTTCTGTTATTTAATGCATTGGGCGCTTTACTCTGGGCAACCATTATCGTTAGTTTTGGTTATCTGTTCGGACAATCAGCTCAATGGCTGTTTGCAGAGTTTCAACAATATACGAAACTGCTCTTTGTTGTTATTCTGATAGTAGCTGTATTTGCTTGGCTGATATACTGGTATATCAAACGGCATCGTAATAAATAAAACTGAAACCAAAACAGCTTTTAAGCAAAATCAGTAATTAAATAATTATGCAAATCTAATTGCAGATACAAAATACAGATGTATTTTATTTCACTAATTAACTGGTTGGATTTACCGGATATAAAAAATAAACCCCGCTGCTGCGGGGTTTATTCTAAAATCAGCTAACAAAGCCTGATTAGAAAGTATGTTTCAGACCAACACCAAATGCAGTAGTTTTATTTTTACCTCTGCTTTCGTTCAGTTCATTGTAGCCGTTACCCTCACGCAACCAGCCAGCCTGTACATTAGCAGTAGTATGTTTAGAGAAATCATAATCAGCACCTAATACGATCTGATCGTATTTGGTATTTTTCATTTTATCGCCATCCAACTTAATGTCCCAGCCATGGGCATAAGTGAATTTCGGAAAAATATTACCAAAGTGGTAACCAACAGTCAGAGCCGCTTCCTGTCCCTGATTATCCCAGGTTACATTATGATCACCAACATTCATGGTGATTAAGTTACCCTGCTCATTTACGCCCACAGGAATAGAAGCACCTTTTAAACCATTGAAATAAGAACTGGTATTTTTGGTATATTGGTAACCTACACCTACAAACAGATTATTAGCATCATAGCCGCCTTCAACGCGATGTACCTGACCGTCTTTTAATTTAGTGTTACCGGATTCAGTCATTATAGCTGCTGAATTTTTCAGATAATCGAAGCCATATTTTGCAAAATATCCGGCATTGCGATAATTCAGACCGATACTGTATTTATCGCCGGCACCCATACCATAATCATACTCACTGTTCCGATCCCCACCATTTACATTATCACGAGGAGAGTATAATGCATTAAATTTGAAACCAGCCCATTCCGGAGAATCGTAAGCAATACCTACATAACGCTGACCGGTACGGGTAAATTTACCTAAACCCAGCACTTCATTGTTGTATTCCCATGGATCTACTGTATCCATATTAGCCTTCATCTGATTACTAATGCGACCAGCACGAACAGTACCGAATTCAGACTGAAAACCAATGAAAGAATCACGATTAGCCCAGCCATCAGCTTTACCATTACTGTTACCCAGATGGATAGCAGACTCAACCTGCCAGATAGCTTTCAGACCATTACCTAAATCTTCAGAACCCTTGAAACCGATGCGTGAACCATAATCAGCTATACCATTCTGGTACGGACCACGGCTGTCACCACTGGTTTTAGTAGAAGATACTTCATAGCCTGCTTTCATTTGGCCGTATAAAACAACATCTGCCATAGCAACAACCGGCAAAGTGGTCAAAGCCAAAGCAATCAGGTTTTTTTTCATTACTGTATTCCTAGTCTCAACGTCAAAAATACAAACCTCAAAAACCAAATGAAGAGCTTTTGAAGTTTTACATCAATCGCCATTACGACGAGTGTGCGGAATATACTGGTCGGGTAATAAAAAAGCAAACCACTGATTCTAATTATTGATTCAGGTAATTTTCCTCATTAAAGAATAGGTAAAATAAATATTAGAAATGTATTTAAATGCTGATAATATTCTTAGATACTATAATAATAGTAACTAAAAAAAACACTAATTGACTTTAATAAATATTAAAAATACATTTTTTATATTTCAGAAAAGAATTGTACAGAAAAGTCATTTACAACAACCGGAGAATTAATTTATAAATATCCTTGACCGGAACCACAATACTTATAAACCATTTTTTTATGGTATTCAGTTAAACCAGTACTATTAAGATAAATATCAATATTCTTAAATGGTTTGTTTTTTTGAATTCTTATTAATTTCTGAACTTCTTTACAAATAATTCTTGAATTCAAATGATAATTTATACCGGTATATGCTCATTACTATGTAATAATTCAGTAATATCAATATTTATATTTTTTATAAAAATAATAATTTCTATTTAGTTGTTTCTGTATCAATAATTTATCAGAGTATTTCCATACATATTTGTCTAGAAATGATTTATTCGGATATAACATTAATCATTAGGTTTCGATGTATTCGTATTGAAATTCTGAAAGGAATACCGAGAATGAAATGTAGAAGAACCAGCTGTTAAATAATTTGGGATAGCATTTTATTTATATTGTTAAAAAATTAATCCCTGACTGAAGAACAAACTAAACTATTCTTCAATCAGGGATTAGACTCAAATACTAATCAGTAAGAGTTAAATACTAATTAGAATGTGTGTTTCAGACCAACACCGACAGCGGTAGTTTTGTCTTTACCAAGATCTTCGCCGTTACCTTCACGCAACCAGCCTGCCTGTACGTTAGCAGTAGTACGTTTAGAGAAGTCATAATCAGCACCTAACACAACCTGATCGTATTTGGTGTTTTTCTGTTTGTCACCGTTAATTTTTACATTCCAGCCATGAGCATAGGAAATTTTCGGGAAAATATTACCAAAGTGATAACCAACAGTCAGAGCTGCTTCCTGTCCCTGGTTGTCCCAAGTTAAATTGTGGTCACCAATGCTACCAACACTTGCTTCTTTTAAACCTCTGTAGTATGAAGTAGTGTTTTTAGTGTACTGATATCCAACACCTACAAACCAATTATTGGCATCATAACCACCTTCAACACGGTGTACCTGACCATCTTTCAGATCTGTTGTCAGATCATCATCTACTTTAACAGCAGAATTTTTCAGGTAGTCAAAACCGTATTTAGCATACCAGCCAGAGTTTTGGTAGTTCAAACCAAGGCTGTATTTCTCACCAGTACCGATACCAGCTTCGTACTCAGCAGGACGATCACCACCGTTTACATTATCACGCGGAGAGTACAATAAGTTGAAGCTGAAGCCAGCCCATTCCGGAGAATCGTATGCAATACCTACATAACGGGCATCAGTACGGGTGAATTTACCCAGACCCAATGCTTCATTGTTGTATTCCCATGCATCAACAATGTCCATATTAGCATTGATCTGGTTGCTGATACGACCGGCGCGAACAGTACCGTATTTAGTTGCCAGACCTAAGAAAGAGTCACGGTTAGCCCAACCATCAGATCCGCCATTGCTATTACCCAAATGAATGCGGGATTCAACCTGCCAAATAGCTTTCAGACCGTTACCCAGGTCTTCAGAACCTTTGAAACCGATACGTGAACCGTAGTCACCAATACCATTCTGGTAAGGACCGCGGGTTTCACCACTGGTTTTAGTAGAAGAAACTTCATAGCCTGCTTTCATTTGGCCATACAAAACAACCTCAGCCATAGCGGCAACCGGCAAAGTGGTCAAAGCCAAAGCAATCAGGGTTTTTTTCATTGCTGTATTCCTTTTCTATGTCGAAAAAACAAACTTCAAAAACCTAATGAAGAGCTTTTAAAGTTTTGCATTAATCGCCGCATTAGCGATTTCATGGCTGTCAATATAATGCTTTAGTTGCAAAAAAACAAATTCATTTGCAAACACACAACACTTTTGACCAATCCTGCTGCGGCAAATAATAGGTAAATAACAATATTTTCAATTATATTCAATGAATTATATATAAAATAATCCATTAAAATAAAATATTTTCAGTTTTTAAAAGTGTTGCACTTTTTCAACACAATAACTGAATTAAATAATCAGTCTGAGCAGCTATTGTATCAGAGGTAACTTATTGTCACCTGTGCAAAATACGTTCCAATAACTGCTTAATTGGTTACCAGTATTATATAAATTAATAAGTAATTTATAAATATCATTCTTAATTCAGCATGATATTTTCTCAGAAGCGCTGATGGTATTCATACAAACGAAATACTAATCATTTAGCTACCAAAAGCGCGCACATCTGTCTATGCTCTGGTTTCAACCTGCTCCAAGGCCGCCGGTGTCACAGCAGCATCTGCCTTGCTAAGCATAATATCTTTACGCCGCAGTTTAGGCTGCTCCGGAACCGACTCTGCATCTTTACCGGTTAAAACTATCTTATCCGCACTGGTCTCAACCAGTATCAGCCCGCCTTGTTCAGCAATACGGCACAAACTGTTATCTGCATCTGTGCTGGTAATCATTATTTCAGGCTCAGTTGTAATCGCCTCTTGAGTCTGAATAATAGTTTCAGTACCAACAATATCTGCTTTATCAACGGCAGATAATTGCTGTTCAGTTTCTAACTGCGCCAGCACATGTGTAATAGCCAGCTTTGCCTGTGCGACTGCATTTTGCACGATTACATCATGAGTTTCACTCAACGTATTCGGTTGCGTTGAATAAATACTAATACGATTAATATCTTTTTCAGGATTGAGTACATGCTCAGTAGTTAACTGTATTTGTGCAGTAATAGCGGCAATATCAATATTTCGACTTATTTTTCTGGCAGAAACAATGTAATTGCGTTTTTTCTTACCATTCTGTCGACGGCTATTTTTATCATGCCGTGCTTTATGCCGTTCATTTTTCGATCCGGTATCTGTCAGAGTAATAATCAGAGGATCTCCGGCCTGAGTTTCGTCAACCGGATTAATTATATTAGCATGTTGCACAGGCATTTCATTTTTGCCTGATGTCCGCTGACGACGTCTGCGCGAGGTATTCTGCTCCTGTTTAAAAGTATTTTGTTCCTGAACTGAATCAGCTACTGTATCTGCCTGTGCCGTTGCATATCTGTCAGCACGCTTTTCTTCACGCCGGTTACGATTCTCACTGGCTGACCGATTAGCTATTTCCGGATCAGTTGATACTTTATTGTTATTGGTACTATTACCTTTGGCGGCTGAATCAGTATTTTTAGCCAACCGGCCGGCACGTGCCTGACGGCGTTCTTGTGTTTGGGATTTCTGATTTTTTTTCTGATGCGTGGTTTTGAAGGTTTTTTCTGCCACCGCACGATCTACCGTGGCAGATTCAACCGGTTTTCCACCCAGCAGATTACCCAGCCAGCCAGTCAGTTTTTTCCACATACCTGCTGATTCAGTTTTACCTGTAGCAGTTTTCTCAATAACCGGAGCAGGCTGAGTATGATGAATTCCTTTAACAGCAGCCTCTGGCTTAATTGGTTTATTCTGACCAATAGAAAAAGGCAGTTCACCAATATTTTCCGGTTCCTGTACCTGATGGTAGCTGGGAACGGTATTTTCTTCCACATTATCGGTACGTACACGGGTCACGCTGTAATGCGGATTTTCCAGATGAATATTCGGAATCAGCAATACACATACATCCAGACGTTCTTCCAGACCGAACAGTTCAGCACGTTTTTCATTCAGCAGAAAAGTAGCCACATCCACCGGTACCTGTACCCGTACTTCAGCGGTGTTATCTTTCATTGACTCTTCCTGAATGATGCGCAGGATGTGTAATGCAGTTGATTCAATACTGCGGATAAAACCAGTGCCGGCACAGCGCGGACAAATGGTATGACTGCTTTCTCCCAATGATGGTTTCAGGCGCTGTCTGGATAATTCCATTAAACCAAAGCGGGACAATTTAGCCATTTGTACCCGGGCACGGTCTTTTTTCAGCGCTTCACGCAGGGTAATTTCTACATCACGCTGATTTTTACTGTTCTCCATATCAATGAAGTCAATAACCACCAGTCCGCCCAGGTCACGCACACGCATCTGCCGTGCAACCTCTTCAGCAGCCTCCATATTGGTTTTGAAAGCGGTATCTTCAATATCCGCACCACGGGTTGCTCTGGCAGAGTTAACATCTATGGATACCAATGCTTCGGTGTGGTCGATAACTATAGCACCACCGGATGGCAAAGCAACTTCACGCGAAAACGCAGACTCAATCTGCTGCTCTATCTGAAAACGGGAAAACAGCGGAATATGATCGGTATAATGCCGCAACCGGTTAATATAGGCGGGCATCACATAAGACATAAACTCACGAATCTGATCATATACTTCCTGAGAGTCAATCAGGATTTCCCCGATATCCGGCTGGAAATAATCGCGAATGGCACGAATAAGTAAGGAACTTTCCATAAACAACAGGTAAGGCTCACTATGCTGCTGCGCCGCCTGCTCAATTGCCCGCCACAATTGAATCAGATAATTAAGATCCCACTGTAATTCTTCGGTACTGCGACCAATACCGGCTGTACGTGCAATCAGGCTCATTCCGCGCGGTGTATCAAGCTCACTCATTGCCTGCTTGAGCTCCTGCCGGTCTTCTCCTTCAATACGACGGGAAACACCGCCGCCACGCGGATTGTTCGGCATCAGTACCAGATAGCGTCCGGCCAGACTGATAAAAGTGGTCAGAGCTGCGCCTTTATTACCGCGCTCATCTTTTTCCACCTGTACAATGACTTCTATACCTTCTGAAAGTACATCCTGAATCCGGACACGGCCACCTTCATAATTCTGAAAATAGCTGCGTGAGATTTCTTTAAATGGTAAGAAACCATGACGGTCTGTGCCATAGTCTACAAAACATGCTTCCAGAGAAGGTTCGATACGGGTGATGACACCTTTATAGATATTGCCTTTACGCTGTTCTTTCCCCAGCGTTTCGATGTCAAGGTCAAGCAGACTTTGTCCATCCACAATAGCCACACGCAGCTCTTCAGCCTGTGTAGCATTGAATAACATTCGTTTCATGAAAACCTCGTTGTGTGCACTGACGAGGCGTTGTAATTAGTATTTGACACCCATAGCCTTGCCCGATTAAGTCATTCGCGGCAAACTAAACAGGCTTTCATCATAAAGAAGGTGTAAAGATCATATCCGCCATTCAGCATCATAATTCCTGCTAAACAGGGTGTGTCCGGTATCCGATCAGTATGGATTGGACACTTAACTGGGGTAGCCATTCTTCTGTTATTCTGTCAGGTGCTCGGGCACATTAGCGGCTGCGTTTTCAGGTTTTGTCCTGCCTGATCACGTCTGAAGCCGTGGCTTGCCACCTGATGGAGTCAAACTTAATCACTAACCCTTGCTGCTGACGGCTGGTCAGCAACACGGGGAAATACGCCTGCAACAGTGCGTTTTTCCGGTAAATACGTTAACATTTCATTATTTACAGCCAAATTGCGCTTTCAGGCACTTTTTCAGCTTCGGGCAAAATGCGGCCATTTTTAGTTCAGTTCAGTCTGCCAACACGATATTTGGCCATGACCACTGATGACTTTTATTTATTTATAAAAGCTTACGGATTATAAGCAATATGACGGTTTTAAGCAAAGATTCAGTGCAGTTTTTATCTGTCTGTGCAGAAAGTGTCGGTCAGAGACTGGATAATTATTTAATACGGGAATTAAAAGGAGTACCGAAAAGTCATATTCAGCGCATTATTCGTAGCGGAGAAGTCCGGCTGAACAAAAAACGCTGTAAAGGAACAGACCGGATTCAGGTCAATGATGAGATCCGTTTACCTCCTATTCGCATTGCAGCCAGACACGCATCCGCAACAACTCTGGCTATTCCGGCTCAGGAATTTACGGTTGTGTATGAAGATGATGTATTACTTGTGATTAACAAACCAGCCGGTATTGCTGTACATGGCGGCAGTGGTATTAGCTTTGGCGTCATTGAGCAGCTGCGCCGCGCCCGCCCTGAATCCCGTTATCTGGAGCTGGTTCACCGGCTGGATAAGGATACCAGCGGTTTGCTGATGATAGCCAAAAAACGCAGTGCTTTGGTCAAACTGCATGAATCAATCCGCCAGAATCATCCGCATAAAGTGTACCTAGCCCTGGCCATTGGCAACTGGCCGGAAAATATACGGCAAGTTAAACTTCCGCTGCTGAAATATACCGGCGCACAAGGGGAAAAAATGGTACGTATCGCCGGCAATACCCAGGAAGGACAACGGGCACATACGCAGTTCCGGATACTGCAACGTTATGCAGGCGAGCAATTACACCATATGGGCATCAGAGCATTAACACTTATGGAAGCAACACTTAAAACTGGCCGCACCCACCAGATACGTGTTCATATGCAATCACAGTTATGCCCTATTGCCGGAGATGAGCGTTATGGTGATTATCAGATAAATAAGCGCCTGCAAAAAGCCGGGCTGAAAAGAATGTTTTTACATGCTGCTGAATTAACGCTGGCTCATCCGGTTAGTGGCGATATTTTACAGCTTACCGCTCCTTTACCGGATGATCTGCAACTATTCCTGAATCATTTGCCAAAAACACCTGGCAAAATGTAAACGATGTTTATATCTATCTGTATCTGCCTGTATCAAAATGCTTGCTGCTGCAGCCATTGTCTGAGTGCGGTACCACATTGATTGTGACGCAGACTATATTCAATGAAAGTTTTCATATAGCCAAGTTTGTTACCGCAATCATGTGAATAACCCTGAATCACAAAAGCATCTACAGCTTCCTGCTGCATCAGGGCGGCGATGGCATCAGTAAGCTGAATCTCGCCTCCTGCACCGGGCAGTGTTTTTTCCAGCTTAGACCAGATACCGGCTGAAAGTACATAACGGCCAACCACAGCCAGATCAGACGGAGCCTGTTCTGTTGAAGGTTTTTCGACAATGGCACTCATCCTGATGCTGTTTCCGGAGTCAGCCTGCTGACCATTACAATTAACAATACCGTATTTATTCACTTCACTCATCGGTACACGTTCAACCATAATCTGGCTGCGCTGTGTAGTCCGGAACTGTTTTAGCATTGCAGCCAGATTATCTGTAGCCAGATTACAGGCTTTTTCATCTATCAGCATATCTGGCAGTAAAACAGCAAATGGTTCATCACCAATAACTGAACGAGCACACAGCATTGCATGACCCAAACCTTTAGCTTCACTTTGACGGACTTGTATTATTTGCATTCCACGAGGTAATACATTTCGGATTTCATCCAATAATGTCATTTTACCCTTGTTCTGCAACTGTGTTTCCAACTCAAATGCTGTATCAAAGTGGTTTTCAATTGCCGCTTTAAATGCATGGTTAACCAGAACAATTTCATTAATTCCTGCAGCAGCACATTCCTGAACGATATATTGAATTAATGGCTTATCGGCCACAGTCAGCATTTCTTTTGGAATAGCTTTTGTGGCTGGTAACATACGTGTACCTAATCCTGCTACAGGAATTACTGCTTTCATCTAATTCTATCCTATTAAAATAGTATAAATATATTATTTAAAATAATATTATTTTAAAACAAAAAATTACTAGCTTAATTTAACATAAAATATGTCATAGATATTACCCGTTTATTATTCAGAATCAAAATTAATTTATGAGTAATATCTAAACACTTTAACTTTCATCTTACAGCTTAATCTGTAACTTACCCAGTGCAGTAAACACCTCAGCTACTGCCACTGCCCCCGGATCAGGCACTCCGGCGAGATTTTGCTGATTAACGTAAGATGAACGCCCTGCTCCGGCTTTATGCATCCCAGCAGTTTTTTCTGCTCCCTCTCTAGCTGCCTGTATGGCGGCAGAAAAATTCCGGTTCTGCCATACATCTAACGCCGGTTGTAATGCGTCAATCAGAGTTCGGTCACCTATATCTGCACCACCATAATGTTTCATTTGTGCCAGCCCGTTTAATAATGCATCTACGAGCGTACCGCCTGTCTGTAATTTCTGACCGGCTGCGGTGAAAAAAATCGACATCAATACTCCGCTTGAACCACCCATAACAACAGACAGTCGCTCGCCAATGCACAACAACAGTTGAGGCAAATCATTTAACGGTAGGTGTTTTTGTGCCAGCTGCGAGGCTATAGCATGAGCAGCATGAGCAAATGTACTTCCAGTATCGCCATCACCTACTTTTGCATCCAGAGCATTAAGCTGATTTTCCAGCCGGATCAAAGTATCAGTAATGACAGTAATATATTCTGCTATCCGGGCATTTTCGGATGGAATATAAACTGACTGTTTATATTCAGTTTCACATACTACGGTTTTTAGTGGCTGTAAAACTACGGGTTTCTGCCATCCCTGTGTTTCTACGGGCGCATTAAGTGCCTTACTAAAGTAATCGTTCAGCTTAAGCAAGGAAAGTGAAAAACCTTTCATATCCAAGGAAGTTACCAGTGATGCAGGACCAATCAGTAAATCTGTCTGTTTACTAATAGCTGAATGCGCTAACTCACGTGTCAGTACGGCCATTTCTAGCGCAGACACACCGCCCAGATTATTAATTAAAACAGCAAAACGGCCTGCCCCGGCTGACTTTGATAATGCCTGAACCAGTGTATCGATCAGTATTTTGCTATTGTGTGTATCCTCTACTGAAGCACCCGGTTCGCCATGAATACCCAGACCAAGTTCGACCTGTCCGGCTTTAATTCGTCTTTCTTCTGTATAGTCCGGTAAATTACAGGTTTGCATGGCTACACCTAAGCTATACAGATTGTCACAGGTTTGCTGTGCTATCTCGCGTACCTGAGATAAGGATTTACCTTCCTCTGCCGCATAACCTGCTATCTTATGCACCAGTACTGTACCGGCAATACCGCGGGGTTGTCTGTTTTCCGGCAGAGAAATATCATCTGCAACAATAACCATCTCCACATTTATCCCATGACTTTTAGCCTTTTCCGCCGCCAGTCCGAAATTCAGCCGGTCTCCGGTATAATTTTTGACGATTAACAAACAACCCTGTTCTCCCGTTACTGCCATAATTGCGCTAAATACCGCATCGACGCTGGGCGAAGCAAATAAATCTCCGCACACTGCTGCAGTTAACATACCTTTGCCAACAAAACCGGCATGTGCGGGCTCATGACCGGAACCACCGCCGGAAATAACTGCTACTTTGCTTTTATCCCAGTCATTACGCATCACTACCCGAATTGCCGGGTCCGTATCCAGCCTGACAAGGTTACCTTCAGGTGCGGAAATAATTAAACCCTCAATCGCCTCATTAACCAGTTGTTTACGGTCGTTAAAAAAGAATCTGGACATGATTTTCCAAGTTTTAATTACAAAATGACAAACATGAATGATGCTGAATACAGACTAAGCACATTAAACGGACTAATCGATTTCATCCTTCGAATATACAGGTATCAGTACCAACAGACTCAGCTTCAGTTTCGATACAATGTTTAAATTTATCTATAAAATACAGTACCGGATGTAGTACAACAACTTCCTTTATTCTATTGTTTCAGCTTACTAACTATCGTCTGATTTAACTTGCTCCGGTTAATAGCTGCGCTATTATAATTTAGACACTCATACAGATAAAGCTTGACCCGAATTCTTAAACAATAAGAACATAGACAAATATTAATTCAGATATAATTAGATTCTGGTTTAATTTCAGATATAAACCACTTTACACAATCAACAGAGCTGACAGAAACAGAATAGACTGACACAGACTAACAGCAGAGAATAAAGCAAATGACAATCAAAATTAATGGATCAGGGTCGACAAATGGCAATCCTGAAAAAAATAGCAGCTGGGAACGCAATATGCTGGAGAAGCTGTTACTTGAAGTATACCGCGAACAACGGCGCAATCGAATCTGGCGCTGGGTCTGGCGATTACTCTGGCTGTGCATTATTATTTTTATCATTACAGCAGCGATGGGAAGTTCAATACCCAATAGCCCGCACACAGCGGTCATTGATCTGAGTGGTGTGATCAGCAGCGAGAATAATCAGGCAGAATTATTACGTAAAAGCCTTAAAACAGCTTATGGGAATAAAAATGTTAAAGGCATTATCATTCGTGCCAACAGTCCGGGCGGTTCACCGGTCATTTCCAGTATTGCCTATGAAGAAATCCGACATCTGAAAGCAAAACATCCGAAGATACCTTTATATGTTGTAACTGAGGATATGTGCGCCTCCGGATGTTATTATATTGCCAGTGCCGCAGATAAAATTTATGCAGATCCGTCCAGCCTTGTCGGCAGTATCGGTGTTATTGGCAGCAGTTTTGATTTTACAGGTCTGATCAACAAACTTGGAATTAAACGTCGGGTAAAAATAGCCGGCAACAATAAAGACATGGGTGATCCATTTGTGCCGGAAACCCCGGAACAGGCAGAAATCTGGCAACAAATGCTAAGCAGTATTCATAAGCAATTCATTCAGGCGGTGCAGCAGGGGCGTGGTGACCGATTAAAAGTTGCTGATAATCCGGACATATTCAGCGGTCGTGCTTATACCGGTGAAGAAGCTAAAGCAGTCGGACTAGTAGATGATTTTGGCAATATTTACACAGTTGCCCGCGATGTTATTAAAGCTCCGGAACTGATAGATTACACTGCTGAAACCAACTGGAAGCGCTTCGGTCGAAGCGTAGGCAGCACATTACAGCAAAATATTCAGGGAATGGCTGATAAACCATGGTGATATCTGTCAATAACCACACTAATTAACAGATATTCTGATTATTATGCCCGTTTATGCTTTCTGCTCTAAATTACAGAACCATAAACGGGTATATTGTTATATATCATCAGATGAAGAGGCTATTGTTATAAAACATAAAATATTTATCGGCAGCAACTAAATAATTTATTCACCTACACATACCGAATTTGATTATTTTCCACCCGAATTGATAGTGTTGTTGGTTATAATATTTCTTCCTTTTTCAATCATCAATATCATGTATCCTATTATTAAACCATTGCTATTCAGACTGGATCCTGAAAAAGCCCATTACCTGACATTAAAATCGCTGCAATGGTTACATCGTTATCATTGTGGTTTTTTACTGGGATGCAAACCAAGCTTCTCATTCATGCAGAAAAATACTAATGGTATTTTTCCTGACAACAATATTAACAATACCACAACACTGATGGGACTAACGCTCCCCAATCCTGTAGGACTGGCTGCCGGTCTGGATAAAAATGGTGAATATATTGATGCACTTGCTATGCTGGGATTTGGTTTTATAGAAGTAGGCACTGTGACACCACTACCTCAGGCAGGCAATCCTAAGCCGCGGTTATTCAGATTACCAAAGCAACAGGCAATTATTAATCGTATGGGCTTTAACAATTATGGTATTGATACTTTAATCAATAATATTGCAAATAGTAGGTATCGCGGTATATTGGGGATTAATATTGGCAAAAATGCTGCCACACCGATTGAAAAAGCAGTGGATGATTATCTGATTTGTCTGGAAAAAGCCTATCCGCATGCCAGTTATGTCACTGTTAATATTTCTTCACCCAACACACGTGATTTACGCAGTCTGCAAAGTGCCGGAGAGCTGGACAGATTATTAAACCACCTGAAAAACCGTCAGGCCCAGCTGGCTACTCAGCAAAGCCGCTATGTGCCTATTGCCATCAAAATTGCTCCCGATCTGGATGAAGAGCAAATTGAAGCTATTGCAGAGGTTGCATTGAATACTCAAATAGACGGAATTATTGCCACCAATACTACTATAGACAAAACTCCTTTGGGTACACATAAATTTGCTCAGGAAACTGGCGGTTTGTCTGGTCATCCCGTACAGACACAGAGTAATTACGTTCTGAATCAGTTATCCGCACACATTAATTCGCAAATTCCGCTTATCGGTGTAGGTGGCATTACGACTGGTACAGATGCAGCAGAAAAAATCCGTCTTGGTGCCTCCGCCATTCAGTTGTATTCAGGTCTGATTTTTCGAGGTCCCCAGTTAGTTGCCGAATGTATCAAGAGCTGCTCACAGTTAAAATAATGTATCCACTATTACAGTAAATACTACAAATTTAAGTTTTATATTTATTTGCAGACTACTTTGCCAGACAACTGTATGCAACTGCGTTTGGCAGGAAACTCTTGCCTGCGCTATGATGTCAATCGCACTATATAAACAGACCAGATTACTTTGTACAGTTTTTATCTGTACAGATGGAGACTGCACAAAGTGATTTGATTAAATTGAAAGCTCCATCATGCATAACAGCGACATATCGCTGCCGAAGGATATTCAGCGGCCGGCTGAAACGGTACTGGTAAATATTACTCCGCAAGAAACCAGAGTAGCCGTAATGGAAGAAAATACGTTGTGTGAAATTCATATTGAACGTAATTGCGGCCATGGTCTGGTAGGCAATATTTATCTAGGTGTAGTGCGCCGTGTATTACCCGGTATGCAAAGCGCCTTTATTGATATCGGACTGGAACGTGCCGCTTTTCTGCATATTGTTGATGTACTCGAGCAGCGTCAGCAACCAGAACAGATTCAGCGTATTGAACACACGCTGCATGAAGGACAATCAATTGTTGTACAGGTCATCAAAGACCCGATTAATACTAAAGGTGCACGTCTGTCTACGCAGATATCACTGGCAGGCCGTTTTCTCGTATATCTGCCTCAGGATGAGCATATCGGCATCTCACAGCGTATTGAAGACGAAGAGGAACGCAACCAGTTACGTGAACGGCTGGAAAATCTGTTACCGGCGGATGCTGCCCATGGCTATATTATCCGCACCAGTGCCGAAAATGCGACTGATGCAGAATTGCAGGCTGATATCAATTATCTGACCAAGCGATGGCAGCATATTCAGCAACTATCAAAAACCTGCCCGCCTGAAACATTACTGTATCAGGATTTACCCCTGAGTTTACGTGTATTGCGTGATATGTACAGTGACAATATCAATCAGATTATTGTGGACTCAACCAGCCACTATCAACGCATGCACGAATTTGCCACGAATTATTCTCAGGGTGCGCTGGATAAATTGCAATTATTTCAGGATGATTGTCCGTTATTTGAAAAATACAATATCGAAGCCAAAATTAACCGCTCCTTGCAACCACGGGTGAATCTGGATTTTGGCGGCTATATCATTATTGAGCCGACAGAAGCTATGACCACCATTGATGTAAATACCGGTGGTTTTGTCGGTGCACGCAATTTTGAAGAAACTATCTTTAAAACCAATCTGGAAGCCTGCCATGTGATTGCACGTGAACTGCGTTTACGCAATCTGGGAGGGATTATCATTATTGATTTTATCGATATGACCAACGAAACACACCAGCAGGAAATTCTGACCGAGCTGGCACAAGCGCTGGCCTACGACCGTACCCGCGTTACACTTAACGGTTTTACCAGTTTAGGTCTGGTAGAGCTAACACGCAAACGTACCCGGGAAAATCTAACCCAGATACTGTGTGAACCCTGCCCTGTCTGTCAGGGGCGCGGTCGCATCAAAACAGCACAAACTATGTGCTATGAAATTTTGCGTGAAATAGTGTGCGAATCACGTCGTCCTGATCTTAAGCAATTGCGCATACTGGCCTCTCCCAGCGTCATAGATTTGTTTTTGGATGAGGAAGCCGATTCTTTGAAAATGCTAAGTGATTTTATTGGCAAGCCGATTGCTCTGGCAGTAGAAACCACTTACACTCAGGAACAATATGATATTGTGATTCAATAAATTTAATCTGCAAACGAGAAATTAAACATATGAATTTACCTGATGCTGCTCAGGCTGAAAACCTGTGGCAAACCATTCGTCATGAAACTGAAATAGCAGCCAGCAATGAACCTATACTGGCCAGCTTTCTGCACTTGAGCGTATTACGTCATAAAAATTTTGCCCGCATGCTGGCCTTCCATCTATCTACCAAAATGTCCAGTGCTGTAATGGATGCGCGGGCATTATTCGAGATTTATCTGGAGGCCTTACATCAGGATACTTCTATTATTCATGCAGCCATGGCAGATATTGTTGCCTATTATGAACGCGATCCGGCCTGTGAAACCTATAGTTTACCATTATTGTATTACAAAGGTTTTCACGCCATACAGACCCATCGCATTAACCACTGGCTCTGGCAGCAGAATCGCCATACTCTGGCTTATTTTTTGCAGAATCGTGCTTCCGAAGTATTAGGAGTTGATATTCATCCTGCTGCTTCAATGGGCTATGGAATTATGATTGACCATGGTACGGGTGTGGTGATTGGCGAAACAGCGGTGCTGGGTAATAATATTTCGCTGTTACATGGTGTTACTCTGGGTGGGTCCGGTAAACAGAGCGGTGACAGGCATCCGAAAATCAGTGACGGCGTCATGATCGGAGCCAATGCCTCTGTACTAGGCAATATTCGTGTACATACCTGCGCCAAAGTAGGTGCCGGCAGTGTCGTAGTTAATGATGTTCCGGAATATTCGACAGTAGTAGGCGTACCTGCGCGCGTTATTAGCAAAACAGATAATCATGAAAGTCCTGCTCAGGAAATGGATCAAAGAATTTAATCCGGATAACCAAAGCCTGCAATAGTTAATATTAACCGAAAAATTCAATATAAATCCATATTTAAGATGACAGGCAGCTAAATAAACAACTGCCTGTATTTTACAGTTGACTAATAAATCCGGAAAATATCTGCGCAGAAAACTGTCAGGACAATCAAATTATATGCTATACGCATAAAATTACATAGATAATAAAAAACGCAAACTCAACCAGAGCTTGCGATTTATTTGGTGGCGAATCAGGGATTCGAACCCCGGACACAAGGATTATGATTCCTCTGCTCTAACCGACTGAGCTAATTCGCCGTATCTCATTTCAAGAGAGACGCAATTATACGATATTTTTCTGCTTATGCAAGTACTCAAAAAGAAAAATTTTTTATTTTATTGTTTTTATAAATTATTTTATATGACTTCAATCCATATGGTATTTATCTGGCGTTTAAAGAGCGATAAATGCGTATTTAAAGGAGAATAACACAGAGTTTTACTGGTTTGGCACAGGTATCTGCATGCTTTATGATACAATTCAGCCATTTTTAAATATCGCCTGTTTTCAAGGAATATCATGAGTTTGAAATGTGGCATTGTGGGTTTGCCCAATGTAGGCAAATCTACCCTGTTTAACGCCCTTACCCAGTCTGGTATTGAAGCTGCCAATTATCCTTTCTGTACTATTGAGCCTAATGTCGGTATTGTTGAAGTGCCGGATGATCGCATGGAAGAGCTGGCTAAAATCGTTAATCCCAAACGAACCCAGCCGGCCATCGTTGAATTTGTCGATATTGCCGGGCTGGTAGCCGGAGCCAGTAAAGGCGAAGGTCTGGGTAATCAGTTTCTCGCTAATATCCGTGAAACTGATGCCATCGTAAACGTTGTGCGCTGCTTTGATGATGATAACATTGTGCATGTTTCCGGAAAGGTAGATCCGATTTCGGATATTGAAGTCATTGGTACTGAGCTGGCACTTGCAGATTTGGCCAGTGTAGAAAAAACCATCATACGCGAAAACAAGAAAGCCAAATCCGGTGATAAAGAAGCACAAAAACTGGTGGCTATTCTGGAACGCTTACAACAACATTTGCTTGAAGGTAAACCCGTACGTTCAGCGGGACTCGATCAGGATGAGCTAACACTGATTAAACCTTTATGTCTGCTTACTGTAAAACCGGCAATGTACGTAGCCAACGTAGCTGAAGACGGATTTGATAACAACCCGCATCTGGAACGCCTACAACAACTGGCGGCACAGGAAAATGCACCTGTTGTTGCACTATGTGCAGCAATGGAAAGCGAAATTGCCGATCTGGATGAGGCTGATAAAGCCGAATTTCTGCAAGAAATGGGTTTAAAAGAACCAGGGCTGAATCGCCTGATTCGCGCCGGCTACGACTTACTCGGTTTGCAAACCTATTTTACTGCCGGCGTTCAGGAAGTCAGAGCATGGACCATCCATAAAGGCGATACAGCCCCTCAGGCTGCCGGTGTTATTCATACCGATTTTGAACGTGGTTTTATCCGTGCTCAGGTTATTGCTTACGAAGATTTCATTGCCTGCGGAGGTGAAGCCAAAGCTAAAGAAGCCGGTAAAATGCGTGCTGAAGGCAAGGAATACATTGTAAATGATGGCGATGTAATTCATTTCCTGTTTAACGTATAACCGTTAATTTCTCTAAACCAGCTATATTCCCATCCGGAATGTGGCTGGTTTATGCATTCCGGTTAATAATAAATTTATTTTTTAGCCTGACATATCGAATCCTCTCAGTTCAGTTATCTAAACCATCTGCCGGCAACCAATAAATATCAGCTTTGATATTGCTTATCCAATGGATATTACCGTGTCTATTGATAAACAGAAACTGATAAAGTATTTCCGGCCACTATCAAACTAATGAATTATCAATTTATTACAACCACAAATGCAGCAATAAACAAATCGTGTAAAATAATGCATCATTATTAGGCGGTAAAACAGACTAATCAGCCAAAACCAGCAAAAATATGATATTTGCTATTTTGTTTTTATGTACAGTCTGAGCCAGACAAACTTAATTTTAGCCAATTTATTTAATTTGAAAGAACAAAATCCAACCATGACCAGCGTTGTTCACGACTTACAGCAACGAGGCCTGATAGCTCAAACCACTGATGCTCAGGCTCTTGATACGTTATTAAACGAAAAGAAAATTACTCTGTACTGTGGTTTCGACCCGACAGCCGACAGTCTGCATATCGGTCACCTGTTACCTATCCTAGTTTTACGCCGCTTTCAACTGGCCGGACATACACCAATTGCGCTGGTAGGAGGTGCTACCGGTATGATTGGTGATCCGAGCTTCAAGGCACAGGAACGTTCGCTCAACACTTTAGAAACCGTGCAGGACTGGGTAGCCAAGATACGCGCGCAGCTACAACCATTCCTTAGCTTCAGTGGTGACAATGCCGCCATTATGGCAAATAATTTTGACTGGTTCGGCAGCATGAATTGTCTGGATTTTCTGCGTGATATCGGCAAACATTTTTCTGTAAATGCCATGCTGAACAAAGAATCAGTAAAACAGCGTCTAAGCCGTGATGATGTAGGTATTTCATTTACTGAATTTGCCTATGCTCTGCTTCAAGGTTACGATTTTGCTGAACTGTATCGCCGCCACGGTGCCGTATTGCAAATCGGCGGTTCGGATCAGTGGGGTAATATCACCGGAGGGATTGACCTCTCCCGCCGGCTGCATCAGGCTACCGTTTATGGTTTGACACTGCCACTGGTGACTAAAGCTGACGGAACTAAATTTGGTAAAACCGAAGGTGGTGCAGTCTGGCTGAGTGCAGAAAAAACCTCTCCTTACCAGTTCTATCAGTTCTGGTTAAAAGTTGCTGATGCGGATGTATATAAATTCCTAAAATATTTTACTTTCCTCAGTGTGGCAGAGATAGAGGCCATTGAAGCCAGCGATCAGGCCAGTGGCAGTAAGCCACAGGCACAGCGCATTCTGGCAGAGGAAATGACCCGCCTGATTCATGGTGAAGAAGCTCTGGCTGCAGCACAGCGTATTTCTGCCAGCCTGTTTGCCGAAGATCAGAGTGCACTTACCGAAAGTGATTTTCAGCAATTATCTCTGGATGGCTTACCTGCATTTCCGGTTACTGAATCCATCAATATCGTGCAGGCCTTAACTACTGCGTCACTGGCCAAATCCAATAATGAAGCACGTGGCTTTATCAGTCAGGGAGCAGTCATGGTTAACGGGCAAAAAATTGACAGTGCTGATTACGTATTCAGTAGCGATGACAAACGTTTCGGGCACTACACCATTTTGCGGCGCGGTAAACGCAACCATGCACTACTGGTATGGCAATAAATTTTCATATTTTGCAAATACATCACTCAAGGGAGTTAATATGAGTAACCACAGCACTATTCTGCAACACCTGCCCGTTGGCGAAAAAGTTGGCATTGCTTTTTCCGGCGGGCTGGATACCTCTACAGCATTACTCTGGATGAAACTGAAAGGCGCTTTACCTTATGCCTATACAGCTAATCTGGGACAGCCTGATGAAGATGATTATGATGCAATTCCGCAAAAAGCACTTGAATACGGAGCTCAAAAAGCCCGTCTGATTGATTGTCGCACACAGCTGGCGCATGAAGGTATTGCTGCAATACAAAGCGGAGCATTTCACGTACATACGGGTGGTATGCCTTATTTTAATACTACCCCGCTGGGACGGGCCGTTACCGGCACAATGCTGGTAGCCGCAATGAAAGAAGATGATGTACATATATGGGGTGATGGTTCCACCTATAAAGGCAATGATATTGAACGCTTCTATCGCTACGGGCTGTTAACCAATCCGGCTTTACGCATCTACAAGCCATGGCTGGATCAACAGTTTATTGATGAGCTGGGCGGACGGCATGAAATGTCTGAATTTCTGATTGCTCAGGGTTTTGACTATAAAATGTCTGTTGAAAAAGCCTACTCAACCGACTCCAATATGCTCGGTGCTACCCATGAAGCTAAAGATCTGGAAATGCTTAATAGCAGCATGAAAATCGTACAGCCTATTATGGGCGTGGCTTTCTGGGATGAACAGGTAACCATTCCGGCTGAAGAAGTAAGTGTGCGGTTTGTAGAAGGTGTACCGGTAGCTTTAAATGGTGTTGAATACCATGATCCGGTAGAGCTGATTCTGGAAGCCAACCGTATTGGCGGCCGGCATGGTCTTGGCATGACAGACCAGATTGAAAATCGTATTATTGAGGCTAAATCACGCGGTATTTATGAAGCACCGGCAATGGCACTACTGCATATTGCCTATGAACGCCTGCTTACCGGCATCCATAACGAGGATACGATTGAACAGTACCGTATTAATGGTCTGCGTCTGGGCAGACTGCTGTATCAGGGACGCTGGTTTGATTCACAGGCACTTATGCTGCGTGAAACTGCGCAACGCTGGGTAGCCAAAGCCATTACCGGTGAAGTTACGTTGGAATTACGCCGCGGTAACGATTACTCTATTCTCAATACCGAATCATCCAATCTTACTTATCAGCCGGAGCGGTTAAGCATGGAAAAAGTAGATAATGCTGCCTTTTCTCCTGCCGACCGCATCGGCCAGCTTACCATGCGTAATCTAGATATTATCGATACCCGCAACAAATTAGGTATATATACTCAGAGCGGGCTATTATCAGTAAGTCAGGATGCACTGCTACCTCAGTTAACTGATAAAAAAGATATCTTATAAAAATCTATCATTTCTAGAACCGGATAATACTAATTTATTATCCGGTTTTTTATTTACTCACATAATAAATTGCAACAATAAATAATACGATTTAATTATTTATCAAAGAACAAACCGTATCTATAGTAGCCCCGGCTGTACCAGAATCAGTATATGCTAAATGATTAGCAGGTAGTAAAATCCATGCTTCTTCAATATTATCTCCCTCTCTGAGATACCGCGATCTGTGTTCCTTACTGTTAATTTCTTTTTTACTATAGCTTGTTCCGCTAATTCCTACTTGTCGCGAAACAGCTTCAACCAACCCATCAGGCTTTTTATATTGTTATAAGAAAGAATATTTGTTAATTTATCCTTTTATTGGAATGAGAAGAAATATAGAATTTTTCAAAGATAACTAATAGAAAAATAAAACTATTGATATCTTTATTTTTCTACCCAACTTAAATATTGTGACCAGCCCGGATCAAATTCGCACTCAATTTTAATTGAAAGGGTTCTATACTGATATGCCAGATGTTGTGCCAATGCGATAGCTGATTGTTTATCCTGCACATGCCATAACATGGTTCGTACGCCCTGATAAAATGTATTTTGACAATGAATGCCCTGTTTATTAAATCGTAGAGCCGGATTAATAGTATCTTCTAGCTCATAAACCAGAGATAAATTTTCCTTACTATCCACATCGGCTGTTATAGTTAAAGCATAGCAATAATTGAAATCACCTACCAATACATCGGCTGTCTCATTTCTTTGCACAAGTCTTTTGTTATCAGGATCATTTTGATCACTGATTTCAAATACATTCCATCTATCTTCTTTATCAGAAAAAGGAAAAATACCTGTATGCCTTAATTTATCTTGCCATAACTGATCAAACACCGTTACAAATTCATTAAGAGGTACAGCGGTTACCTCTTTAGGAATTTCTAAAAAGTTGACACACCCGATTTTAATAGCAAAATCATATTCTCCTAATGCATGATCAAGCAAGATAAATGCAGTCGACTGGGCGATTTGCTTCATCTCTTCAGGAATAGTTTTACCAAACGCAATTTCCAAAGAGACTTTACGATATTCTTCATGATGATAAATCAATAAATCAGCCGGGTTCAATGAAAAAGAATGATCATGATGCGTTATAGAGAATGCATCCAAATTTTCAACCCGCGTCCTAAATGCTTCTATTTCAAAAAAATTCAGATCCGGTGCCTGTTTAACGATTCGTATCACCAGCTCAAACTGCTCAATTCGGCCTTCAGCCGTAAAAATTATTTTATGATTTTTTATATCTCCTCGTGTAAGCTCAGCAATAACATTTAATTGATTATCTATTAAAAGATTATTGAGATTTTCCATGATAGAGATTGGCTCTAGCGTATTAAATGTCTGCTCAGATGCTTTTACCTGTGTCCAGAATGTTTGAATAGCGAGAGATATCTTATCTTGAGCGATTGGTTTATCTTGTACTGATTGAATATCAGAATTTGATTTTTTTCTCCAGAATTTTTTAAAAAACATAAAGCTTCCCCTTAATTGATTGATAAAAACCATACCAAATAAGTTCCTGAGTATAAGTTAAAAATTGGTCATATTTTTCTTTTATCATAATTTTTATGATATACATCAGGTTATAAATAAATTTTCATTTATACAATATCTTAATGATGAATGATAGTTTATAACATCTATAAATCATATACTTAACTGAATTCAATTCACAAACGAGCAAAAAATACAGATAAATTCAAGTTTTGTAGCCATATGAAGACATAAACACATATTTTGACAGGCTTAGCACTACCAATCTTTGACATGACAGCATAAAAACTTGATATAGTGTCTAGGGCTATTTTATGAGATACAGAAATTAATCAATTTAATTTTATTAAGAAAAAAATTGACTAATGTAAGGAGTATATATTCTGCTTACCTTGAAAAACTATAGTATAGATAAATATTACAAATAAATCATTTTAAATAAATAATGGAAAATATCAATATATTATCCTATAAATAGGATCTACCTAATCCTAATAAAATTAGAAGATATTAATATTAATTCAGATAAACAGATACAAACGGAAAATATAATGAAGATATATGATTGTTTTGAACAGAATGGTTATGCTGTTATTAATGATTTAATTACTCCTCAGCAACTAACAGATATAGAACAACAATTAGAACAGATTAATTTAACTACTGCCGGCAGTCGTGAGCTTCTGACACAACCATGGTGTCAGATACTTGCTAACAATTTGAAAAATAATACTCAGCTTACTTCCTTGCTCCCAATAAACCCGGTGGCAATCCAATGCACATTATTCAAAAAATCAGCCGATAAAAACTGGCTGGTACCTTTACATCAGGATTTAAGCATAGCAGTCAGACATCAGTTTTCTGATACTCAGTTTACCGGCTGGTCACATAAACAAAATATGTTATTTGTACAACCACCGGCACAATATATGCAGCAACTGGTAGCTGTGAGGCTACACATAGATGATTGCCAGCACGAGCATGGTCCGCTTAAAGTAGTTGCCGGTACTCATCAGTATGGAAGAATCAATGAATCAACGCTACCACAGCTTCGAGACCAAAAAGGCGAGCAAGAATGCACCCTGTCTAAAGGAGGAGCTGTTATCATGCGACCACTTATTGTGCATTCTTCGTCAAAAGCTATTCAGACTAATGGCAGACGTGTACTACACTTTTTATATGCGCCCGGAGATTTGGCTGAAATTATTCCTTTTCAATTCTGTATTTGATTCTCTCAACACAACTACTCAGGATTCAGATATAACTCATTTCAAAACGAATACTATTAATTTTTATAATAAATTTAATCTATTGAAAGCAAAAAATACATATTTATTATTAATAAATTAATTCAAACATGTTTTAATTTACCTAATTTATTTAATCAATAATTTAATCATATCCTGCTGTTTGATACATTAGGCAGATATCTGAAGTTTATCAATATCAGATATCTGCCAGGGAACAATTGCGCTGCCATAAAGAGGTTTTACAACGTAAATGACCAATATACTGTAATGGATATACTGGTACAACTGAAGGGATATCACCGGCACGCATATGCAATAAATCCCCGGGAGCAACCCATTCAGCCGGCGTTTTGGTTAAAGGCAATCCTGCATAATTATAGGCAGCGACAACCAGTTGCGAACAAAAGTAACGGTCTGAAGAAAAAGGCGTTACCTGTAGTACTACAGCCATGGTATTCAGGCACAAATGGCGAAAAGCTCGCGGAATAACTGGCAATTCACACACTTTACGGGTAACTGTATAAGGTGTCTGCTTGATAATCCCCATATAATTATATTTCCCGCCAGCCTCTGCTCTGGCAAATTCACGGATTTTTTCAGCCTGTAAATCATTTAGCTGCGGATGGCGATAAACGGCCAGTAACGGACTTTCATCAACGCTTTCAGCCAGAGACATAATATGCACACCACCACCCACGGCTTCTGCTATTTCTCCATCTCCTAAATACAGAAATGCATGGCTAACCGAAGTATTACCAAACAAGCGCAAAACACGGGAGTTGAGACTGGAGTCGGCAGAAAATAAAATATCACCGCTTTGTAAATCCATCGGCTGAACCAATACTACTCCTGTCTGTGGCGCAGTATTTTGTCGCTGAAATTTTACTGATACATGTTTTTTTTCACCCGAAACATTAGGGACTCGCTGAAACTGTGCGGTACAGGCAAAAAGTAAATTACAGCATAAAATTAAAAACAGGAATTTAAAAAATTTCATAGATGAAATGATTTTATATTTTACTGAATACTTATCATTAAATAGATTTAATGTTTACTTAGTTATATATGAATATGCCATTTTTATTTATATACTATTTACATATTCGAAAAACCGTTACTAATAGAAATAATGAACAAATAATTCATATCAATCATATTTTATTTTTACCAACATGCATATTAACACTTTATTAATAATTATTCACTTATCTGAAAATATTTTAAAGTAATACAATTCTGATGATTTTAAATTGATACCAGATCATCCAACCTATTATTGTCAAATATAACTATCAATTTTCTATACAAAGGATATTACAGGTATTCTGATTTCCTTAAAATTTTTATTGGCATAAAAAAACCCTGCTTTAAGCAGGGTTTTTCATCAATATAAAATTAGAAAAATTATCTAACTTTTTTAGCTACCTGAGTGCGGATTTTCACATCTACACGGCGATCAGGTGCAATACATTCGATTAAAGCAGTACGTTTCTTAGCAGCTGAAACTTTCTTGCCTAATTTAGCAACTTCACGCTGACAAGTTTCAGTCATGCGGGCTTCAGATTTACCCAAGCCGACTGCTGAAATTTTCCCAGCAGGAACACCTTTAGAAACCAGATACTGAGCAACAGTATTAGCACGACGATCAGACAAAGTCTGATTATAAGCATCTGAACCTTTAAAGTCGGTATGACCTTCAACACGTACAACCTGTACGCTGCTGTCTGCCAGACGGGTAGCCAACTGATCCAGAGTATCGATCGCTTCAGGACGCAGGGTAAATTTATCAAAGCCAAACAGGAAGTTAGCAGACAAAGATACTGTTTCATCAACAAATTTAGGTGCTTCTGGAGCAGCCTGTGCAATTGGGTGACCACAATTGTTACCCAGAGTTGGTTCTTGATCGTTGTTGAAACGGTTTTTCACACATTCAGGTGTACCATCGGCACCATTTTCGCGGGTGACGATAATTTCGCCAGTTCCTTTTTCAGGAGCAGAACTGGTAGTATAGCCATTGTAAGCACCAGCAGGTTCACCGGTCCAGTCGGCACCCGGTACAACACCATTGGCAAAAGCGGCAGTTGAAGCAGCCATAGCAACGATCAATGCGCTCAATTTTAGCTGTTTGGTCATGTTATTCCCTCATCAAAAAATTTGTTATGTGCTGATTCAGCCTGAAATTCGTCTGATCAATACACAAATACCATTTACAGGCCGCTCAAACCGGGCGGGTAGCTTGGTAAATCAAGTCTATACTATAAAAAACCGCAGCATAAACTGTCAATATGCAAACTACCAAGGCGAAGCTGCTAGACGACCCGCTTCCTAACTGTGCATCATGCCTAAAAAATAGCTTTGTGTCACTTATTTACAACTAAATTCACGCGTTTACCCTAATTAAGTTGCATGAAAACAACAAGCAAGCTTCTATTTTCTTAAGGGTCTGCTACAGGTGGATTAACGTGTAAAAATGTTAAGCTTAGAGTGAAAGTGTTCCATGTCAGAATGGGTAAATTGAGTTATGATGCAGATAAAGAAGCTTTTTTGTTGTATTTGAGCGACAGTTAAAAACTCCAAACCTAAAAGGGGCTGAAATAATATGAAGCTGCAACAGTTACGTTATGCAGTTGAAGTTTATCGTCAGAATCTGAATGTTTCAGAAGCAGCGGAAGTACTGTTTACTTCTCAGCCTGGTATTTCCAAGCAAATACGCATGCTGGAAGAAGAACTGGGCGTACGGTTATTTATTCGTCATGGAAAACGCATGGTTGCAGTGACAGCTCCGGGCAAAATTGTTCTGGAAACTGCCGAGCGGATTTTACGTGAAGTACAGAATATTAAAAGTATTGGTACAGAATTTGCCGACCAGAATATTGGATCCCTGACCATTGCCACCACACATACATTGGCCCGATATGCTCTGCCAAAAATTATCTCAGCGTTTGTTGAATGTTATCCGCAGGTACAGCTGAGCATCCATACAGCCAGCCCTAAAGCCATTAGTCATATGGTACTGGAGGGAGAAGTAGATTTTGCCATTGGTATGGAAATGGAAAGTGAGCATCCTGAATTACGCAAATTGAGCTGTAAAGCCTGGAATCGCAGTATCGTAGTTCCTGATAATCATCCTTTGCTTGATTTAAAGCGGCCATTACGGCTCGAAGACATAACAGCTTATCCGCTCATCACTTATGATATTGCTTTCGCTGAACAATCTAAAATCGCCCGTGCTTTTACTCAGGAAGGCTATCAGTTACCCAGAGTTAAACTGGCTTCAGCCGATACGGATGTCATTAAAACTTATGTTGCTCAGGGACTGGGTATCGGATTGCTGGCCACCATGGCTTTTGACAGTAAACAAGATGAAGGTTTACAACAGATTAGTGCAGAACATCTGTTTGAACCTTCCTTTATCCAGATAATACTCAGACAAGATGTTTATCTGCGTGGTTTTGGCTATGAGTTTCTGGCCTTATTCGCTCCTGGGTTAACACGGTCGCGGATTGAATCTGCCCTGTATTCTTCTTACGAAGAAGATTTTTCAATTTAATAGTATTTATCCCCGATACAAAACAAAGCCATTTTTATCAGATGATAAAAATGGCTTTGTAAATACTTTAACTGATATCAGGGCATCAGCATTCCGCCGTTCACATGCAGCGTCTGTCCGGTAATGTAACGAGCTTCTTCACTGGCCAGAAACAAAACTGCGGCGGCCACATCTTCTACAGTTCCAAAATGATTCAATGCCGTTTGCCCAGCAAAAAAATCACGCTGCTCTTGCGGTAAAACTTTTGTCATATCGGTTTCGATAAAACCAGGAGCTACACAATTTACGGTAATCCCGCGCGAGCCCACTTCTCGCGCCATTGATTTACTGAATCCGACTAATCCGGCCTTGGCAGCAGCATAATTAGCCTGACCGGCATTACCGATAAAACCAACTACAGAAGTTACATTGATAATCCGACCCCAGCGTGCTTTCATCATACTGCGAGTGACTGCTTTGCTGGCACGGAAAGCAGATTTCAGATTAATTTGCATGATTTCATCCCATTCTGATTCTTTCATGCGCATCAGCAAATTATCACGGGTAATACCGGCATTATTAATCAGTATGGCAATATTACCGATATTACTTTCAATGTCGGCAATCAGATTTTCAATACTGTTTTCTTCAGCGATACGTAATTCCCGCCCTTCTCCGCCAAAATCAGCCAGTGCTTCATTGATGCTAGTCACACCTGCAGCAGAAGTGGCTGTACCAATTACTTTAGCACCTTTTTCTGCCAGAAAACGGGCAATAGCGGCGCCAATTCCACGGGTAGCACCAGTTACCAGCGCAATTTTACCTGTTAAATCCTGATTCATAACTTATTCCTTAGCTATCAACATGTGCAGCAATAAAACTTTCTATGCTTTGCACACTGGTTAATGCAACGCAACTGGCGCTCTTATCAATCCGTTTAGCCAGTCCGGCCAGCACTTTACCCGGACCGCATTCAGCAAATTCTGTTATTCCGTCAGCTACCAGTTTGCTTACTGTTTCAGTCCAGCGCACAGGTGAATATAACTGCTGTACCAGAGCCTGTTTAATTGTTTCTGGTTCTGAATGCACCGCAACATCAACATTATGCAATACCGGAATTTGTGGCTTTGAAATATTGATCTGCTCCATGGCCGCTGCCAGTTTGGTTGCAGCTGGTTTCATCAGACAGCAGTGTGAAGGCACGGATACTGGTAACGGCAGTGCACGCTTGGCACCGGCCGCTTTAGCCAGCTCACAGGCACGATTAATGGCAACAGCAGTTCCGGCAATCACTACCTGACCGGGTGAGTTATAATTTACGGCTTCGGCCACTGTACCGGATAATTCATTTTGTGCCTGTAAACATACCTGACGCACGATATCATCATCCAGTCCCAGTATTGCGGCCATGGCACCCTCTCCGGCTGGTACAGCTTCCTGCATTAATTGTGCACGCAGACGAACCAGTTTCACAGCATCATGAAATGCTAGGCTGCCGGCAGCGACCAGCGCAGTGTATTCTCCTAAACTGTGCCCGGCCAGCATCACAGGTAACTGACCATGCAATTGCTGATATACACGCCATGTAGCAATACCGGCAGTCAGCATCAGGGGCTGAGTATTAACGGTTTCGTTCAGGGCTGTGCTGTCTTCCCCGTTCATCAATGTCCATAAATCCTGATTAAGTGCTTCTGATGCCTGTTCAAATATTTCTTTAACAACTGGCATATCATTAAAGCCGGACATCATATTGAGACTTTGTGACCCCTGTCCGGGAAAGAAAAAAGCAATACTCATGATCTTCCTTGAATTGAATAAAACTAATGTCCGGACATTTATTGTGCCGGAGGCTG
Organism: Snodgrassella sp. W8135; assembly: GCF_016101225.1. NCBI lineage: Bacteria > Pseudomonadati > Pseudomonadota > Betaproteobacteria > Neisseriales > Neisseriaceae > Snodgrassella > Snodgrassella sp. W8135. The sequence continues at coordinate 210,436 of NZ_JACFQX010000001.1, read as the reverse complement.
ATTGGTCTGTAATGGCTGTTCGTGGTGCAGAAACATTTTGGCACCTGCCGGGGCACCTATTGCGTAAGCAAGATTAGCTTCCAGTGACTGGGCAAAAGGCCCCTGATAGATTTTGTTACCCATATGGGTCAGGTTAGAGCGTGCATCAACATAAATCTTACCGCCTAACTGATTCCATAAGCGGCAAAAACTAAAATCTTCAGATAAATAACGCTTCGTCACCGGATCAACAAGACAATCGTAAAAGCGATAGTGATATCCCCTATCAGTAACACCGATAGAATCAGGCTGATATTGCAACTCAGGATAAGCTTCCATCAGACGGATAAATACTTCCCGCTTGATAACCATAAATCCGGTCGGCGCCTCTGGCAGCTCAATAAAGCCTTCATCATCTACCTGTACATGCACCTCATGATTAGTATCTGCCTTACTGATATTGATGGTATAGCGAGTATAAGTGGCATTAAACTGCTGCTGGGTCATATGCTCAGGAATACCTTCGTCCGGCCATGACTCACGCTTAAGCGGATAAACACCTGCAACAATATCGCGATCTGCCAGCAGCAGACGCTGAAAAGCTTCCGGTGAAAAACCGATATCAGTATCAATCCAGCATAAGTGCGTCCATTCCGGATGCGACAGAAATTCTGCAACACAGTTATTCCGTGCACGGGTAATCAGACTTTCACCCTGATGCATAAATACCTGTATTGGAAAACCTGCACTGGTATGCGCAGCAACTAAAGCCAGCAATGACTGTACATAATTACCAAAATACCGCCCGTCATGACTGGGCGACATAACAACCGGATACATATTGGCTAACGCAGATTGAGATAGCATAATCCGATCCTGATAGGAACAATATTAATATTTTAAGGTAACCGCACCCCAGGCAAAGCCACCTCCGATACCTTCAAGCAACAAGGTCTGGCCGCGCTTAATCCGACCGGATTTAATTCCTTCATCCAGTGCCAGCGGAATAGAGGCAGCAGAAGTATTGCCCTGCTCAGCAAGGGTAACAATAACTTTATCCATTGATACACCGAGATGGCGTGCAGTAGATTCGATAATGCGCAGATTAGCCTGATGCGGAATAATCCAGTCTATATCAGACGGCTGTAAACCGGATTGATCAATGACTTCTTTTGCAATATTGGCCAGTGCTTTTACTGCAAACTTATAGACAGCCTGCCCGTCCATATACAGATAGGGTGAACCTTCAATTTTTCCTGCTGCAATTTTTCCCGGTGTTTGCAGAATATGACTGTAATTACCATCAGCCTGTAATTTGGTATGGATGATACCGCCTTCCTGTTCGGAAGCACCCAGAATAACTGCACCGGCACCGTCCCCAAACAACACACAGGTACGCCGGTCATTCCAGTCAAGCAGACGACTGAATGTTTCCGCGCCGATAACCAGTGCCTTACTGGCCATGCCACTTTTAATATAAGCATTGGCAGTAGCCATTGCATACATGAATCCAGCACAGACTGCCTGAACATCAAATGCCGGACAGCCGGAAATACCCAACTTATTCTGCACAATACAGGCAGTAGCAGGAAATGTCATATCCGCAGTTGAGGTAGCCACAATAATGAGATCAATTTCATTTGCTTCAATGCCTGCATCGGCCAGCGCAATCTGCGCTGCAGAAACAGCCATATCACTGGTCTGTTCATTTTCTGCGGCAATATGACGCGCTTTGATACCGGTACGCGTTGCAATCCACTCATCCGAGGTATCAACAAATTTGCTCAGGTCATCATTAGTCAGGCGGCGTGCAGGCAGGTAACTGCCTGTACCCAGAATATGGGCATTCAGCATGGCATAGTCTTTAATTTATGGCAAAGGGCATATTTTAAACAAAGTCATTTGACTTGTCTGCCTTTGCAACAAAGTGATTTATTCTTCCATAACAGCCAGCTGACGTGCAACACCGGCCTGAATTTTTGTAATTGAATCTGCTTTAATGGCTTTATAAGCTTCCTGCAGGGCAAAACAGAAACCTGTAGCATCCGTACCGCCATGGCTTTTAATTACGACACCACGTAATCCCAGAAAAATAGCACCATTAAAACGCCGCGGATCAAGACGCCGCTTAAACCCCTTTAATGTTGGTAATGCAATTAATGCGGCCAGTTTATTAAACCAGCTGCGGGTAAACTCTTCTTTAACAACTGAACCGGCAAATTTCACCGCTCCTTCGATACTTTTGAGCATTGCATTACCGGTAAAACCATCAACTACCAGCACATCAACTTCAGCTGTAAAAATAGAATTACCTTCAACATTACCGACAAAATTCAGATCACTGCGTCGTAAAAGCTGATGAGTTTCTTTAGCAGCTGCATTACCCTTGATGTCTTCAGTACCGACATTGAGTAAGCCTACTCTTGGTTGCGTATTTTCAGGAAACAGTGCCGCTACCTGCTGGCTACCAACAATAGCAAACTGCAAAAGCTGGGTGCTGCTGCAATCGACGTTGGCACCCAGATCCAGCACAAGTGTCATATGATTATTGCGGCCGGGCAGGAATTTAGCAATTGCCGGACGATCAACACCATCAATGGTTTTCAATACAAAGCGGGCAGTTGCCATCAGTGCTCCGGTATTGCCGGCCGATACAGCTGCCTGTGCCAGACCTTCTTTAATCTGGTTGATGGCCACACGCATCGAAGAATCTTTTTTATTCTTGAGCGCAGAAGTCGGTTCTTCATCCATGCCTACCACTTCACTGGCCGGACAAATGGTAATCCGCTCCATGGAAGCATTAGCTTTATTTAATGCATTTCTGATTTTGGCTTCATCACCAACCAGAATCAGTGCAGCGTCAGTTTGCTGCTGTAAAAATGTCAGCGCCCCCGGAATGGTTATATCCAGACCGAAATCGCCGCCCATGGCATCTACAGCAATGGTTTTCAGGGTCATAGATCATGCCTCTGATGTAGCTTGGGCTGCAACATGCTCATAGTGCTCATCAATATCAAGCGCATCCCAAGGATAGTTAATCCACCAGTCATCAACCTGTATAGCACTATAAAAAGGTAAATCTGCCGGCAATACCCCCTTTTTGGGCTTGCGCTTTTCATGCAGTACTGCTACCCCAAGATGCTGGAATCCTTCATGCTGTAATTCGCGAATACAGTATTCGAGCGTAGCCCGGCTGTCATCCACTTCATCAACAATCAGTAGTTTTTTGTTTTTTAATTTTTCGTCAAAACCATTGGTCCACTGTATTTTCTGCGGCTGGTCAGTCGGGCAGTCGTTAACGTCATAATAAGACAAAGTAACGGTATATACAGGAATATTCAAAAAACTACGCAATATACGTGCCGGAATAAATCCACCACCACCGATAGCGATCATTGCATCAAATGAATGCTCTGATTTCTGAATTTTTTCTGCCAGCTGTTTAATGGCACGATGTATGTCTTCGTAGTTATACCAGATTTTTTTCATGGGAAACCCGAGTCAGTGTAAAGCAGGCCATTGAGGCTGCCGGGAAAGTGGAAGCAGTTTATTTTAGCAGGATAATTACCCTGCTAATATTGGATACAAAAAAGCCAGTGATTGCAGATGCAATGTCTGGCTTTCATACGTATTGAATAATCAAAGGTGTAAATTATTCACCTTTGGCTTTGACTACCTTACGTCCGCGGTACATACCGTTTGGAGAGATGTGGTGACGCAAATGTACTTCACCGGTAGTGGTATCAGTAGAAACCTGTACAGCGGTCAGACCATCGTGTGAACGGTGCATACCACGTTTTGAAGGTGATTTTTTGTTTTGTTGAACTGCCATGTTAAAGCTCCTGGGTAATGTAAGTTAATTCGTTAGTGGCCGCTTTTCAGTCCTGCCAGTCTGGCAAAAGGATTACCTGAGTCTTGATTGGTTTGGGTTGCCAGAGTGTGATCACAGTCTTCATGTCGCGGTGCAACCGGAATAGCCATTAAAATCTGGTCTTCCAGCAGTGCAGCAAGATTATATTCTGCACTCCATACCGCGCCTTCAAGTGTTTCATCAGCGGCCATGGCCTCGTCCAGCAACTGTTCGCTGGTAAACAGCACCACATGCGACTGGTCATTCAGCGCCCAGGAAACTGCCTGTAAACAGCGCTGACACACCAGTTCCAGCTGACCTTCCACACTGATGTCGAGAAAAGGACGCTGCCAGCGGTCAATACCACCGCAAACCTGATACTGGATAATGCCTTCGCGTTGCGCTAAAAGTTCATGCGACCAAACCCGCCGGTCAAGCGCCTGAAGCTGCAATTGACCGCTGCGTTGCTGCTGTTCACGTGTGAACGTGGCCGTATCAATCAAAATAGGGTCTAACATAAACGGCGGATGATATAATTTAAACTTTATAATGTCAATGAGTTCGCACTTATGCCAAGAGAGAAAAAGTTGATTCTGGCTTCCAGCTCCCGTTTTCGCCAGCAACAACTTCAGCAGTTAAACATCCCTTTTGACGCGGTTAAACCTGATTTTGATGAAACGCCACTTTCTGCTGAAACCGCACCACAAACAGCGTTGCGTTTGGCCAGCGGCAAAGCATACTCTCTAGCCAGTCTTTATCCGGATGCTCTGATTATCGGTTGCGATCAGGTTGCGCTATGTCGCGAGCAGCAACTGGGCAAACCACTAACCGTAACAAAAGCACAACAGATGTTACACTATTTGAGTGGTCAGCAAGTGATATTTTACAGTGCACTTACGGTACTGAACGCTGCTGAAAACCGCCTGCATCAGCATATTGATGAAACACGCGTCATGATGCGTTCACTGACTGAGGCGCAGATTAAGCATTATCTGAGTCGTGAACCGGATGCTGTACATTGTGCCGGCGCGGCAAAAAGTGAAGGATTAGGCGCTTTACTAATTAAACGCATCGAAAGCACCGATCCGAATGCACTGATTGGTTTACCGGTTTTTCGTCTGGTGGATTTTCTGCTGGCAGAAGGAATGAATATTTTATGAGCAGTCCTGTACTCTATCTGATCCCGACACCGCTGGGAAATGCGGATACACCGTGTCTGCTTGCGCATGAACAAAAATGCATTGTTAACCTGACTGACTTCGTTGTTGAAGCAGAAAAAACAGCACGGGCTCATTTAAAAGCCTTCGGTGTGCAAACACCGATTCGTGAGCTGAATCTGTGCACTTTGAATGAACATACTCCTGAGCGGGATATTGCTAAGTTATTACAACCTTTGCAGGCCGGTCGCAGTATGGGATTACTCAGCGAAGCCGGCTGTCCGGCTGTTGCAGACCCGGGAGCCCAACTGGTGGCACTGGCACATCAGGCCGGGTTTACTGTCATGCCGCTCGTGGGACCGTCCAGTATCATGCTGGCTCTGATGGCTTCTGGCGCCAACGGACAGTGTTTTGCTTTCAAGGGTTATCTGCCTGCTGAAAAAAACGCACGTATTGAATGTTTGCATACTCTGGAAAAGCGCTCACGACAGGAAAATGAAACTCAGCTTTTTATTGAAACGCCTTACCGTAATGATGCTTTACTGGCTGATGCCATAGCGACTTTACATTCTGAAACCCGTTTGTGTATTGCCGCAGATTTAACTATGCCGACCCAAACTATTATTAGTCAGAATATTGCAGCATGGCGAAAAATGCCGGCATTGCCACCGCTGAAAAAAAGACCATGTCTGTTCGTTGTTTATGCCGGATAATTGTAACTGATATTTTTTGAAATTAATTTGCGCTTCACTCTTGTCAATGTCTTCGCCGCTGCCTATAATGCACAACTTCTTTCGGAGTGTAGCGCAGCCCGGTAGCGCACCTCGTTCGGGACGAGGGGGTCGAAGGTTCGAATCCTTTCACTCCGACCATATTTTAAAAACCGTCTGCTTATTTCAAGCAGACGGTTTTTTTATAACTAAAATAAATTTATTTTGAATGAAATTATCTTAAATTAAATAATATAAATTATTTTTTACTTCAAAAACACGATAGAAAATTATCGTCAATTCCTAATACAACCATCTATTTTTCTATAAAAAATTTTCTTATCATACATCCTTTTGTCTCATGGTTCTTATTTAGTAATTAATAATGCTTTTCTGTTAAGTTATGTAGGCTTTATAATCAGCCAATTATGTTACATCCTACTACATAATAACGTTAAAAAACTGTAGCCTTTAAACACAACCCATTGAAAGGTAAACATGTTACCACTCGAAATTGAGGAAATGAATCCGCCACCGAAAAAACAGCGCTGGTATCAGATCCTATATGTACAGGTAATTATTGCCATTATTATTGGTATCTTACTTGGCAACTTTTTCCCTACTGTTGGCGAAAGCATGAAACCTTTAGGTGATGCTTTCATCAAATTAGTGAAAATGATCATCTCCCCAGTTATTTTTCTTACCGTGGTAACCGGCATCGCCGAGATGACCAATATGAAAACCATGGGGCGGGTCGCCGGCAAGGCTATGGTTTACTTTCTTACTTTCTCTACTCTGGCACTGGCTATCGGGCTGGTCGTGGCCAATATTGCCCAGCCGGGACATGGTCTGAATATTGACCCGAGCTCACTGCAAAGTGCCAAGGTAAACGAATATGTGCAGAAGTCCCATGAATCCAGCCTGACCGGCTTTCTGATGGATATTATTCCGACTACTGCCATGAGCCCGCTAACCAATGGCAATATTCTGCAAACTCTGTTTATTGCTATTCTGTTTGGTATCTCACTGGCACTGATTGGAGAAAAAGCCCGCCCGCTAATTAATATTTTTCAGGATTTATCGGCGCCCGTTTTCAAAATGGTATCTATTCTGATGCGTGCAGCCCCGATAGGTGCATTTGGCGCCATGGCTTTTACCATAGGTAAATACGGTATTAGTTCTATTGGTAATCTGCTCTATTTGATTCTGACTTTTTATATTTCTTCCGTTCTGTTTATTCTGATTGTTCTGGGTGCTGTAGCCCGTTATAACGGTTTTTCGATTATCAAGCTGGTCAAATACATTAAGGAAGAACTGTTACTAGTACTGGGTACAAGCTCATCTGAAGCCGCCCTGCCCACACTGATGCAGAAAATGGAAAAAGCCGGCTGCAAGAAATCAATTGTCGGATTGGTAGTACCCACCGGTTATTCGTTTAATCTGGACGGTACCAATATTTACATGACTATGGCGGCATTATTTATTGCACAAGCATGTAATATTGATCTGACACTGGAACAGCAAATATTGCTGTTACTGGTTGCCATGCTAAGTTCAAAAGGTGCCGCAGGTGTAACAGGAGCAGGATTTATCACTCTGGCTGCAACCTTATCGGTAGTACCTTCTGTGCCGGTGGAAGGAATGGCGCTGATTCTGGGTATTGACCGATTCATGTCTGAGTGTCGTGCTCTGACTAATCTGGTAGGTAATGCCTGTGCCACTATTGTGGTTGCGCGCTGGGAAAAAAGCCTTGATGAAGAGCGTTTACATGAAGTACTGAAATAAGCACTTCATACAACTTAAAATTCTGCTTACAGAAATCTGATTTCCTTATACCAGGTGATGAGATTAACCATCTCATCACTTTTTTGATTCATAAATAAAAAACCAGACCAGCAATATTAGCTGGTCTGGTTTTTCAGCAAGATAATCAGCCGACTTTCATACCCGGTTCAGCCCCACTATCCACATCCAGTAAAAATAGTTTGCCATTACCGGCAGCTGAAGTAATCATTCCTTCAGACATGCCAAATTTTGCCATTTTACGCGGCGCAAAATTGGCTACCACAATGACCATTCTTCCGGCCAGTTTTTCCGGTTCAGGATAGCTGGCGGCAATACCAGAGAATATTGTGCGCTGCTCAAAACCGAGATCAAGCTGAAATTTGAGCAGTTTGCTACTGCCTTTGACTTTTTCGCACGTCAACACTTTGGCAACACGCATATCGATTTTCATAAAGTCATCAAATGAAGCCGTATCTGCCACAGGCTCATACTTTGTTTCAGCAGCAGCCTCAACTGCCTGAATATTCTGCTGATTCGCTGCAATCAAATCATCAATCTGTTTCTGTTCCACTCGGTGCATCAGATGCTGATATGCATTGATATGATGACCGGCAGGTAATAAGGTCGTACTATCAGCCCAGCTTAATGGCACCACATTCAGAAAAGCGGCTGCTTCTGCAGCAAGCTTCGGCAATACTGGTGACATATATACGGTCAGAATACGGAAAGCATTAATCAGTTCACTGCATACTTGCTGTAAACGTGCCTCCTGTCCTTCCTGTCGCGCTAGCTCCCATGGTTTGTTGGCATCGACATACTCATTGACCACATCAGCTAATGCCATGATTTCACGTAAGGCGCGCGCATACTCACGTGCTTCAAAGCTGGCAGCAATATTTTCACTTTGCGCCTGTAGCTGTGGTAACAGCTCGCTGTTGCTAACATCAGCCAGTGTTCCCTGAAAGCGTTTGCTGATGAATCCGGCAGCACGTGCGGCGATATTTATGTATTTACCAACCAAATCACTATTAACCCGGGCGATAAAATCATTCAGATTTAAATCCAGATCTTCAATTCTGCTATTGAGTTTGGCTGCAAAATAATAACGCAGCCATTCGGGATTCAGTCGCTGCTCAAGATAGGAACGGGCTGTGATAAAAGTACCGCGTGATTTGGACATTTTCTGTCCGTCTACCGTGAGAAAACCGTGTGCAAATATGCCTGTTGGTGCCCGCAGATTGGCGTATTGCAAAGTAGCCGGCCAGAATAATGCATGAAAATATAAAATATCCTTACCGATGAAATGATACATTTCGGTATCAGTATCTGCACAGAACCACTGATCAAAATCAATGCCCAGACGTTCACACAGGTTTTTAAATGATGCCATGTAGCCGATAGGTGCATCCAGCCACACATAAAAATATTTACCGGGAGCATCCGGAATCTCAAAGCCGAAATAAGGCGCATCACGACTGATATCCCAGTCACTCAGGCTATCATTCTGCAACCATTCATTCATTTTATTCAGGGCTTCTGCCTGCAAATGCGGCTGCTCACGACCATTTTTCAGCCGGGTGCTGCCGGCAGTCCACTGTTTCAGATAATCCGCACATTCTCCGAGTTTAAAGAAGAAATGCTCAGATTCTTTCAGCACAGGAGTGGCGCCGGAAATAGCAGAATACGGCTTAATCAGTTCGGTAGGACTATAAGTAGTGCCGCATACTTCACAATTATCACCATACTGATCCTGTGCATGACATTTCGGACATTCACCTTTAACAAAACGATCGGGCAGAAACAGATTTTTTTCCGGATCAAATAATTGCTCAATAGTACGGCTTTCAATTTTTCCATTGGCTTTTAAAGCCAGATAAATGCTGCGTGATAAAGCTTCATTTTCAGGTGAGTGCGTACTGTAATAATTATCATAGCCAATACCAAAGCCGGTAAAATCGGCCAGATGATTCTGACGTACCTGAGTAATCATTTCTTCCGGTGTTATTCCCTGTTTCTGTGCCGCCAGCATGACCGGCGTACCATGCGTATCGTCTGCACAGACGTAATAGCATTCATGTCCGCGGGCTTTCTGGAAACGCACCCAGATATCAGTCTGAATATGTTCAACCATATGTCCCAGATGAATATTACCGTTTGCATAGGGCAAGGCTGAAGTAACCAGTATTTTGCGTTGTTTTGTCATGATTGATGTATCGTTAGAATCTAGTAAAAATCGTTGAAATTATACCAGAGCCGTTTCTCTGCTACAGTAACGGCTCATAAACCACTCACGTGCCGGAATATTAGTCAGTTTTCTGCTGCAAGCGGGAAATTCGGGCGGCCAGTCGGGCTGTATCATCACGTAATGTCTCGACCTGAGCAGAAAAACGTTGTAATTGCTTCTGCCCGACCACAATCGCATCACTTTCCTGTGCATAATCTGCGACCTGTGCTGCAATATTCTGACCAATAGCGCAGCCTTGCTGATAGAGACTCTCCAGTTCCAGCGCCACCTTTCCGCCCACAGCATCACCAAGCAGTCTGGCCAGATCGTCACGCCAGTCATACTGCAATGCCTGTATAAGCGGCAAAATCGCCATACCAAAAGTACGGTCACCAGTAATTTGTACGTCACCCACTCCCGGCTGTACACCACTGAGCATTTTAGTCAGAGCTGTCGGAGCGATAATAATGGTGGTTTCAGCTTCGGCAGAATCTTCCTGCCAGAATCCTTGATCATCAATGCGCCCTTTAAGAGTCAGCATAGGCAACACCAGCGCTACAACCCGTTGCCGGTATTGCTGCCAGCGCACTTTAAGTTCCACATTCTGCTGGATAAGGTGATTAAGTACAGCTAAGGTCAGCATAAAGTTTCTCTGGTTTGCTGCGCCCATTGCGGAGTAACCCATTTAACTGCATCACGCGGCTGCCAGAGGCGCATTTGTTCCAGCAGCTCCGCTGGTTTGGCGGACTGACAAAGTAAATCCATGTTTTCCGGCGGCATAAAACCGGCAGTGACTGTATTTTGCAGCATTTGAATTAAGGGATCAAAGAAACCGGCTACATTCAGAATTCCTATCGGATGGGGATGCAGTTTCAGCTGAGCTTGTGAGAGAACTTCAAACAGTTCTTCATAAGTTCCCAGTCCGCCTGGCATGGCAATAAAGCCGTTAGCCAGTTCAATCATTTTATTTTTGCGCTCGGTCATATTGGTGGTTTCATACAATTCGGTTAACCCCGGATGCGCACCTTCCAGATTTTTCAAAAAACTCGGAATAACACCAATAACTTCACCACCATGTTCCAGTACAGCAGTAGCAATCGTACCCATCAGACCAATATTGCCACCACCATAAACCAGACGGTATCCCTGCTGAGCCATTTCCCGTCCCAGCTGCTGAGCTGCGTCAAAATAAGCTTTGTTCTGCCCCAGATTAGAACCACAATATACAACAATATTTTTCATATTTGTTTTATCTCCATGCCAGCAGTCAATGGTATCTGCTTTAGATAAATATTAACTTTGCATTTAAATCACAGCCTGTGGATAAGAACCAATTATTTTCAGAAAAGCTGAACGCTGTTGCAAGACAGCCAATGCAGCTGCCACATCCTCATTCTGCTGATGACCTTCGATATCGATAAAAAACACATATTCCCACAAACCACCGCGGCTGGGGCGACTTTCTAGTTTTGTCATAGATACCTGATGATCTGCAAAAGGCTGAAGTAAATCATGCATGGCACCAGCTTTATTGGGCGCAGCCACAACCAGTGACGTTTTATCTTTACCGCTGCTGGTCGTAATATTCCGCCCTAATACCAGAAAACGGGTAGTATTATTTGGTTCGTCTTCGATATTCTGAGCCAGTATCTGCAACTGATAGTAATCGGCAGCCATCAGTGAGGCAATGGCTGCTGCACTACTGTCTGCGGCAGCCAGTCGTGCTGCTTCTGCATTACTGGCAACAGCTATCCGGGCTACCTGCTCCGGCAGGTTTTTATCCAGCCAGTTCCGGCATTGTGATAGTGCCTGAGCATGTGCATAAACCTTAGTGATATCCTGTTGCGATGCTACAGCACGCAGTAGCTGATGATGAATGCGCAGATTGACTTCACCACAGGCTTTTAAAGGTGTGGTTAACAGCAGGTCGAGACTGCGCCCCACCGACCCCTCAGTAGAGTTTTCGACAGGTGTAACCACATAATCGGCCTGCTGTGCTTCGACCAGACGGAAACATTCATCAATTGAAGTACACGGATGTGTCTGTGCAGCCTGACCGAAATGTTTAATAGCAGCCTGTTCGGTAAATGTACCCTTAGGTCCGAGATAAGCGACAGTTAACGGTCGTTCCAGTGCCAGACATTCACTCATAATCGCCCGCTGTAAACGTGCAACTGCCTGACCGGACAATGGTCCCGGATTTTGTTCCTGAATCCGGCGTAAAACGACTGCTTCACGTTCAGGACGGTACACTATGCCCTCACCCTTTAACGTACCAATGGCCTGAGCATGAGTAGCTCGCTGGTTTAACAAACGCAGAATTTCACTGTCAATCCGGTCTATAGCATCGCGGTGTGGTTTGAGTTTATCGTTATCAGACATAATTAGTAGTGTTATTAATAGTTTATTCAGAAAAACAAGAAAAAGGCAGCCTACTGCGGGCTGCCCGTTATTATTTATGTTTTTTTTGCCATGCGGTATGTGATAAAGCCCATAATAATACGGCACCACAACTGGTGGAAATCAGCATCATTGTCGGCATCACATGTGTCGAACCATTATGCAGCAGTGTAGTCAGCCAGCCTACAGTAGCGGCAATCAGAAACTGCATTGTTCCCAGTACAGCATTGGCACTGCCACCAATTTTACGAAAATAGCTCATGAAACACGCCTGAGTATTGGAACCAATCAAACCCTGTGAACCAATTGAAAACATAATCAGCAACAGTAACAGGAAGAAAGGCGGACGATCCATACTCCATACCACAATGGTTAATAATAAATTACAGCTTAACTGCAACAGCACACCGCCAAGCAAAATGTTGCGAGCCGGCGTAGTACGCAGACGATAGGCTGTTACCCGGTTAAACAGCATCATAGTAATCACATTGGCACCAAAGGCCCATGAATACTGATGCGGGCTAAGACCATATATATTCATGTACAAAAAGGAAGATTCAGTCAGAAATACAAACATAGCTGCAAAAGCAGCAGTTTGGAAAAACATGAATCCCAACGCTTCGCGTTCATGAAAAACCACTGAAAAATTTTCTTTTATCTTGCGAAAAACTTTGCTATCCAATGGCTGAATATCCATTTTAACCTGTGGCATAAACCGCCATACACAAATCAGTACGGCCAGAGCATATACCAGCAGAAATATAAAGATAACCCGCCAGCCGCCAAGAGCAGCCAGTGCTGTACCCAGCATGGGCGCAGCCAGTGGTGCAGCCAGAGTAATAATACCAATGGTGGCAAACATTTTCGCGGCTTCATTGCCATGAAAGAAATCACGTACAGTTGCACCAACTGTAACAGTGGCCATACCGCCGCCCAGTGCCTGAATCCAGCGCCAGAACAGCAATTCTCCGGCTGAGTGAATAAAGACAATAGCAATAGCTGACACCAGATAGACACTCAGACCAATCATAGCAATGATTTTGCGCCCCTTAATATCGGATATTGCCCCCCCAAGCAATTGTCCGAGCGCAACACCAAACATGAAACTGGCCAGACTGCGTTCAATCTGATCAATCGGTGCGTGTAAAGAAGTCGCCATTTCCGGTACAGAAGATAAATAAATATCTGTGGAAAACGGCATAATAGCCACCATCACTGACAACAATAATGCCAGATAATGCGGATTAATAGGTAACTGATTGGGGGATGTTTTCATAACCATTCTTTCCATTTACTACAGGCCTGCCCCGGTCAGGTAGTTAATAATGCTACCAATACTGCTTTAATGGTATGCATCCGGTTTTCTGCCTGTTCAAAAACAATAGAAGCAACACTTTCAAATACTTCTTCACTTACTTCGGCACCATCCAGAGAAAACTCATCAAAAAGCCACTGTCCTACCTGAGTATCGCGGTTATGAATTGCCGGCAGACAATGCATGAATTTCACTTCAGGATTATTGCTGGCAGCCATCAGACGTGCATCAACGCGGTAAGGTCTGAGCTGCTCAATCCGTTCTTTCCAGGTTTCTTTCGCTTCTCCCATTGATACCCAGACATCGGTATGAATAAAATCAGCCTGATCAACAGCTGCGGCTGCATCTTCAGTTAATGTAATCCGTGCACCGGTCTGCTTTGCAATTGAGCGGCACTGTTCTACCAGAGCGTCATTCGGCCAGAAAGCCCGCGGTGCACCAATACGTACATCCATACCCATTTTGGCACCGGCAACCAGCAAAGAATTACCCATGTTGTAACGAGCATCACCCACATAAGCATAGGCAATCTGATTCAAAGGCTTTTTGCTGTTTTCCTTCATAGTAAGCAAATCGGCAAGCATTTGCGTCGGATGGTATTCATTGGTCAGACCATTAATCACCGGGACACTGGCATATTCAGCCAGTTGCTCAACAATTTCCTGTCCGTAACCACGATACTCAATCGCGTCATACATGCGCCCCAGAACCCGTGCAGTATCACTGATACTTTCTTTATGCCCGATCTGGCTGCCACTGCTGTCCAGATAAGTCACATGTGCACCCTGATCATGCGCAGCCACTTCAAAAGCACAACGGGTACGGGTAGATGTTTTTTCAAATATCAGAGCAATATTTTTACCAGTCAGACGCGGCTGCTCCGCTGCATTTTTCTTTTCAGCTTTCAGGCTGGTGGCCAGATCAAGCAGCGTCTGAATTTCTGCCGGCGTATAATCCAGCAGTTTTAAAAAATGTTTCTGTTTCAGCATCCCCATTAGTTTCTCCTTATGCAGTATGAGTAAAATCAGCCTGTGTCAGCTGTTGCAGCATATTCTCATAAATAGCCGATAACTGAGCTATTGCGGCAATATCCACACACTCATCTATCTGATGAATCGTGGCATTAACCGGCCCTAGTTCTATTAATTCGCTGGCGATAGCCTTAATAAAGCGACCGTCTGACGTACCGCCCGTGGTAGATAATTGAGCATTCACACCACAAACACGCTCAATGGCAGCCTGTGCTACTGTAGTCAGACGTCCTGCAGCGGTCAGGAACGGTTCTCCGGACAAAGCCCACTGCAAATCATAGTTTAAATTATGTTTATCCAGAATGGCATGTACCTGCCGGCGCAGACTTTCTGCTGTCGATTCCGTTGAGAACCGGAAATTAAACTGTACGGTAAGCTCTCCGGGAATCACATTAGTAGCCCCCGTACCGGCGTGAATATTGGAAATCTGAAATCCGGTAGGCGGAAAATAAGTATTTCCGTCATCCCAGTGCGTGGCAGTTAGCTCAGCCAGTGCCGCAGCAGCCAGATGTACCGGATTGGCAGCCAGATGAGGATAAGCGATGTGTCCCTGACGTCCGTGCACCTGCAGCGTACCCGACAAAGAACCACGTCGTCCGTTTTTTATCATGTCACCCAGTGTATCAACTGCCGTAGGCTCACCCACAATGCAGTAATCAATATGCTCTCCCCGCTCTTTTAAAACTTCGACCACACGTTTGGTACCATCGTGTCCGTCACCCTCTTCATCAGAAGTAATCAGTAAAGCCAGACGCAACGGCAATTCAGGTTGCTGAGCCAGCAAGCGTTCGCAAGCGGTCACAAAAGCTGCAATACTGCTTTTCATATCGGCAGCACCACGCCCATACAGGTATCCATCACGCTCTGCAGGTGTAAACGGAGGCGAAGTCCAGCGACTTTCATCGCCGGTCGGTACTACATCAGTATGTCCGGCGAAACAAACCAGCGGCCCCTGCCGACCGTAAACGGCATAAAAATTATCCGTTTCCCCGAATCTGAAGGTTTCAATATTGAATCCCAGTGCTGTCAGACGGCTCATCAGCAGCGGCTGACAACCATGATCATCCGGCGTGACAGATGGCTGTGCTATCAAATCTTTGGCCAGTTTCAGTGTTTCTATTTCCATTATCATAAACTCAAAAAAAATAACTTCAGGCAGCTTGAAAGGCTGCCTGAGAACATATTACATCTTTATAAACCAATTTTTCTGTCTTGCCAAACATTTACCCAATAATTGACAATCCATACCATTTATTCATACACCATTTCAGCACGTTTAACATTACACAGCAGCTCATAGGAAATGGTTCCGGCGGCGGCGGCTACTTCATTTACATTAACAACATCACCCCATAATTCCACTTCACTGCCGAGTGACTGCCGGTGGTCATCCAGTTGAACTGTCATCATATCCATGGAAACCCGACCGAGAACACAACTGCGTACCCCGTCAATTGCCACCGGTGTGCCTGTTGCCGCACGGCGCGGATAGCCGTCTGCATAGCCGCAGGCCACCAGCCCGACACGGGTTGAACGGGTAGTGACATAACTGGCACCATAACCAATCGGTTCTCCCATCTGCAAAACCCGTTCTCCGAATACTTTACTTACCAGCCTCATTACCGGCTTGAAACGGCTATCAGCACCACCCATCGGCGAAATACCATAAAGTGCCAGCCCCGCCCGTCCCCAGCCGCACTGTGTTTGCGGATAAGCCATTATGCCAGATGAATTAGCCAGACTTACCTCACCGGGCAAATTGGCACAGGTCAGCTCAAAAGTACGAATCTGTTCAGCCGTCATGGTTTTCATCGGCTCATCTGCACAAGCAAAATGGGTCATTTTCACCACATCAGCAACCTTACTGCTTTGAATCAGAGCCTGATAGGCAGGTGCATAATCATGAGGGAAAAAGCCGGTTCGGTGCATACCGGAATCCATTTTCAGCCATACTGTTACCGGTTTCTGCCAGTCATAATCCAGTAAGCTTTCCAGCTGCCATAAATTACCTACTACAGGCCACAACTGGTAACGGTCTGCCAGCGCATATTCTTCAGCAGCAAAAACCCCTTCCAGCATGATGATCGGTAATTGTATACCTGCTTCACGCAACTGCACTGCCTCACTGATACAGGCTACCGCAAAACCATCAGCTATATCAGCCAGTGCCTGCGCGCAGCGTACAGCGCCATGTCCATAAGCATTGGCCTTAACCACGGCCAGCATTTTGCCGCCGCCATGCATCTGCTTTAAAGCCAGAAAATTATCACGCAAGTGATTCAAACGAATCTGCGCAACTAACGGACGCATCATTGCTCCCCTGTTATCCTGATTATCAAATTTCATTATTTAAGTAAAGCCGCCATGCAGCAACAGCTTTCAGTAATAAAATTTTATCATTATCTCTATCTGAATTTCATATATCACCATAACTGCCAGCCGTATCAGATAAATTAATAATATATTAATATTATGATAAAAAATTTTACCGTTTCTGTCTGCCCTGACAAACGGGACAAAATAAGTGCCGATAAGAGCAAAATTTACCCTAACCGTTCTGAACTTGCTTAAACATAACGAGCCAGCGATAAATCACTGGTTTCAATTTCCGGTTTAACACCACTAATCAAATCAGCCAGAATTTTTCCCGAACCCAGCCCCATTGTCCAGCCCAGCGTACCGTGTCCGGTATTGATAGACAGATTCACAAAACGGCTGGCGCCAATGATCGGCGTACTGTCCGGTGTCATCGGGCGCAGACCGCTCCAGAAAAAAGCTTCCGAAGTCCGGCAGCTATCCGGAAATAAATCATTCACCACCAAATCCAGTGTTGCTTTACGTTTGGGGTTCAGATGAATACGATAACCAGACAACTCAGCCATACCACCGGCACGAATACGTTTATCAAAACGCGTTACTGCCACTTTATAAGTTTCATCAATCACAGTAGAAACCGGTGCTTTTGCTTCATCGGTAATCGGAATAGTGAGTGAGTAACCTTTAACCGGATATACCGGCAAATTAATACCCAGCCCGCTCAGCATACTGCGACTAAAACAGCCTAGAGCACAAACATAATGGTCGGCAGTAAAGTACTGACCATTGGCCATAACACCCTTAATACTGCATTTATCCTGCTGTATTTCAGTAATAGCATGTCTGTAGAGGAATTTTACACCGAGATCTTCACATTTTCTGGCCAGCTCAGTAGTAAATAAATGGCAGTCACCCGTGCCGTCCTGTGGTAAATACAGGGCGCCGGCCAGCTTTCCGGTCATATGTGCCAGCGCGGGCTCATAATGGACACATTCGGCAACACTGCTGAGCTCCTGTAAAGGCACACCGAATTCCTGTAAAACAGCCACATCGGAACGGGAATCGATAACCTCTTTTTCTGTACGGAAAATCTGTAAGGTACCTTTGCTGCGGCCTTCAAACTGAATATTTTCTTCTGCCTGCAATTGCTGTAACATCGCACGGCTGTACTCAGAAATCCGCACCATGCGTTCTTTATTAGTAGCATAGCTTCGGGCATTACAATTACGGTACATCTGCCAGAGCCATTGCAGCTGAAACAGACTGCCATCAGGACGAAACAGCAAAGGGGAATGTTCTTTAAACAGCCATTTCCATGCTTTGGCCGGAATATTGGGTGCTGCCCACGGAGTGGTATAACCATATGATAATTGACCGGCATTGGCAAAACTGGTTTCCATTGCGGCCTGATCAGCGCGCTCCAGCACAGTGACTTCATGTCCTGCTTTAGCCAGATACCATGCAGTACTTACCCCCACAATACCGGCTCCCATAATCAGCACTTTCATAATATCCTCTCTCTGGTAATTAACCGGAATAACCTATTGGTTTAACCACAAATTTCACAAATATATTAATTCAGTTACTTTCCCTAGTGTAAACAAAGCCTGATAGTGAATTTCACTTTATTTAAACAAAAAAATGGTGTATTTTAATAAATACTCACATTCATACTATCAAAAACCATGCACCCTATAGATAAAGTGGACATGAAAATCTTGTCCCTGCTTCAGAAAAATGCCCGGATGACCATGACCGAGCTGGCCGATAAGGTTGGTCTTTCCACCACACCTGTTACCGAACGGGTACGGCGGCTGGAGCGGGAAAATATTATTACCGGCTATCACGCCCGCCTCAATCCTCGTGCCCTGAATCAGAGCCTGCTGGTATTTGTTGAAATCAAACTGCGCTCTAAATCCGGCAATATTTTTGAAGACTTCCGGCGTGAAGTTCTGACTATTCCGCATGTGCTAGAATGTCATCTGATTTCCGGCGAATACGACTACCTGATAAAAGTTCGCCTGCCAAATATGCACGCTTACCGCAATATGCTGGGTAACATTCTGTTACAGTTGCCCGCGGCGGCTGAAAGCCGCAGTTATGTTGTTATGGAAGAAGTGAAGGAAGAACAGATGTTGCATCTGGAATAAATCTTCGGCTGCATTATGTCCGGTACCATTACAACGCAGCTGTATACTTATTCAGCATCCTGAATATACTTTACCAGCAATGCAGTTTCATCATCCAGCTGTTCTTCTTCCTGATTGAGAAATAAATAAACCGGTGTTGCACGGCACATACCCTGGCGCAATGGCAATAATTTTAATTCTCCGCAGGCCAGTTGATTTTTAATCCGTTCTTCCGGCAGCCAGCCATAACCCACTCCCTGACTGACTGCCTCAATAGCTGTTTCAATCGTGGTGAATGTCCAGTTTTCAGATGCAGTAATCTGCCTGTAAGGCAGTTGCTGTTGTTCACGACTAACAATTTCAATCAGCGGATAACGCATCAGAACATCCTGACTCAATGGTGCCGGTAAATCCAGTAAAGGGTGCGAATGCCGCACAACTGCTACAAAATTCACCTCCAGCAATAACTTACCCTGCCTCATCATCTCAGCACTTGGGGTGATAATATAAACATCCGCCTGCCGCTGTTGTAAAACAGCACAACTTTCACTGCGCAATACTTCTGTGAGATGTATCTGAGTAGACGGATAAGCCTGCTGAAAACAACGCAATGCTGAAAACAGGCGATCTTTAGGAAAAATACTGTCTACTACCAAGTCTAATCTTGCCCGCTCACCGCGTTTCAGAGCCCGGGAACGATTTTCCAGCGCTTCAAATCCCTGCAACAGTGGTAATGCCTGTGCCAGCAACTGCTGTCCGGATGCCGTCAGTTCTGCACGACGGCCGACTATAGTTAATAGCGTTACCCCCAGACGCTCCTGCATCAGCGTCAGCTGATAACTTAGCGAAGACTGGCTGCGATTAAAAGCTTGAGCAGCACGGGCAAAACTGCCGTAACTGACTACGGCCTGCAATAACTGCCATTGCTCCAGCGTTGTTTTCATTACTTAATCAATCGAAATTTTGGAACAGTTTAAACCAATATTAGCGTTATTCATCAGATAAATACAGGTTTACACTTCATTTGTTTTTATTCAGATTAACTTCAATTCAAAAGGTGAAAAAAATGCCTGCATTTGATACTGCCGATTTAAGTAACATTCTTGGTAAACATCTGGTTTATACCTACGACAATGGCTGGAACTACGAAGTTTATGTTAAAAATGCCACCACTATCGATTATCGTATTCATAGCGGTCTGGTGGGTAACCGCTGGGTAAAAGATCAGAAAGTTTATCTGGTACGCGTAGCAGCCGGCGTATATAAAATTTCATGGACAGAACCTACCGGTACAGATGTCAGCCTGATTATCAATCTGGAAGACAAATTATTTCACGGCACCATCTTTTTCCCGCGCTGGGTAATGAATAATCCCGAACATACTGTTTGTTTCCAGAACGAGCATATTGCACAAATGGAAGCCTATCGTGAAGCGGGCCCGGTTTATCCGACAGAAGTTATTGACGAATTTGCTACCATTACTTTTATTGAAGATTGCGGCGAAAATGATGAAAACGTTATTAACTGTCCGGCCAGCGAATTACCGGCAGACTTTCCGCATCACCATTAAGTACTTATCCTGAACCACAGGGCAGACAATAAATTGTCTGCCCTGTTCTGTTTATTTGGCAAAAACCCCTGTTTTTAAATACAAAAAGATAACTATAGTAGCGTTAACACTTAGCATGGTTATTTTTTACTGACCGGTAAAATTATATGTATGGTCTGCATTTTAACTATACATAACTCTACATTCGAACTGTACATAAAAACAACATGCCTCTTTCCTATAACTTAATTATTGTTATACTTTTTAAGCATAAAAAATAGTTGTATGTGAGGTCATTTTGGATATTAAAGTATTACGTTATTTTTTAGCTCTTGCTAGAGAGGAAAGTATCACTGCGGCTGCTGAGTATTTACATCTGACTCAGCCAACATTATCTCGTCAACTGGCTGAATTAGAGCAAGAATTGGGTAAAACCTTATTTATTCGAGGCAGTCGTAAAATTACCTTAACCGATGAAGGTATGCGTTTACGCAAACGTGCTGAAGAAATTTTAGAATTAGTGCAAAAAACTGAATTAGAGTTTCAAACCTCAGCTGAGGAAATCAGTGGCGATATCTATATTGGCTGTGGTGAAACCCATGCCATGGGATTAATTGCTGAGGTTGTTAAGGCATTACAACACGACTATCCGCAAATTCATGTGCATATTTATAGTGGTGATGCTGATGAAGTAACAGAACGTATCGATAAAGGCTTACTCGATTTTGGATTATTAATTGGTGTGGAAAATATCAGCAAATATGAGTCGTTACTATTGCCCGAAAAAGATACTTGGGGGGTGTTAATGCGTAAAGATAGTCCACTTGCGCATCAAGATGTGATTAGACCTAGCGATTTATGGAACTTGCCACTTATTATCTCTAAACAGAAAGAAGTCGATATCCGAATTACGCGCTGGTTAAAACGTGATTTAGATAAACTCAATGTGATTGGCTCATATAACCTACTTTACAATGCCTCACTTATGGTTGAAAAAAGCATGGGTTATGCATTAAGTATTGATAAGCTGATTAACACGACTGGTAATAGTCATCTTTGTTTTAAACCTTTAGAGCCACAATTAACGGTTGATATTCACATAGTTTGGAAACGTTATCAAATTTTTTCAAAAGCTGCTGAAATCGGTTTACAGCGAATGAAACAGGCTTTTTCTCAATAAATCCCTCTGAATATAGAAGTGAGCAAAATGATCCTCCTATTTTGCTGAGCTTATTCTTATAACTTCTTTTTATTTATATTAATGACATTAAATACAGCTTATACCCATGCTTTTAAAGCATAAATAACCATAAAATATAAGTAATTTACATATCTTTAGCTGCTATTTAGACTATGACCCATTCAACAACCATTCAATTCATTCGTCTTTAATAGAATAATGGGATTAACCATGTCAGATAACACATTAAATTCCCCAAGTACGGCGTATTGGGGAGCAATATTCTCGCTATTTATCGGGGTAACAAGTTTGATTACCGCGGAATTTATTCCCGTTAGCTTATTAACACCTATCGCACAAGATTTCAATATTACTGAAGGTCAAGCAGGCCAAAGCGTCACAATGGTGGGGATTTTTGCAGTAGTCACCAGTCTGGTTCTCGCACCCATGACCCAAAATATTAATCGTCGGGTAGTATTACTCACTTTTTCTATTTTATTAGTATTATCCAATTTGTTCATTGCTGTTGCGCCTAATTATTTCATTATGCTGATTGGTCGAGCGCTATTAGGGATTTGTGTTGGCGGATTTTGGTCAATGGCATCTGCTGTAGTATTACAATTAGCGCCGAATAAAGATATTCCTCGGGCATTAAGTATTGTCTATGCCGGAG
The DNA here is from genome assembly GCF_016101225.1 of Snodgrassella sp. W8135. Classification (NCBI taxonomy): domain Bacteria; kingdom Pseudomonadati; phylum Pseudomonadota; class Betaproteobacteria; order Neisseriales; family Neisseriaceae; genus Snodgrassella; species Snodgrassella sp. W8135. The sequence continues at coordinate 188,138 of NZ_JACFQX010000001.1, read as the reverse complement.
TGTCGGTTGCAACGATTATTTCACTGCCTCTTGCCAGTTATTTAGGTCATTTAGTCGGTTGGCGTAATGTGTTTTTTATTGCTGCGGCATTAAGTTTTATCGCGCTAGTTTGGCAACGGCTTACCCTACCATCTTTACCGCCGCGTGAAAGCAGTAATTTTAAAAATATGTTTGCCCTATTTAAGCAAAGTTGGTGTTTTCTTGGCATTATCGGGACAATTTTTAGTTATGGAGGTTATCACCTCTTTTTTACTTATCTGCGACCGTTTTTAGAGCACAATTTAGCACTACAAGCCGGTCCGTTAACCCTTATTTTATTGGTGTTTGGTATCGCTAATTGCATCGGAACCTTTGTTGCGGGTTTATTACTTGGCCGATTTTTTAGACCTGTGATGATCGCCATTCATTTAGTCTTAGCCGCTATAGCCATGCTCTTATTTATTAAATATAGGTTTTTAAGTTCTGATAATGTGACTATGGATACTACATTAGTGATTGCTTGGGGATTTGTGTTTGGATTTATCCCTGTTGGTTGGTCAACGTGGATCACTCGAACGCTTGCTGATAAAGCTGAACTGGTTGGTGGATTATCGGTTGCCGCGATTCAATTTTCCATTGGTTTAGCGGCTGGTGTTGGTGGAATGACCTTTGACCAATTAGGGTTTAGTGGCATTTTTATCACGGCTACGATTATTTGTATTATGGGTGCCATCATTACCGCCTTGTGTTTTAGTTTATATAAAAAAGCAACAGGCAATCTTGCTTAATCAATCTCATATAGATAAAAAGGATCACAAATAAAATTCAAGTTGACGGCTTTAGTGTTTATGCTAACTTTTGTACAAACAACACTTGCGAACACGGCAGAAGTGGCTATGCAACATTTTCCAAATCTATCAACAGTGAGTCAGGCATTACAACCTTTAGTCTCTGGCGCCCCCCTTTGGAATGATCATCCTAAAATTAATGCCGAATGGCATCAATGGGTCGATACGATTGCTGCCCAAACTTTAAAAACACTCCCTACGTTAAAAGAACGAATGCAAGTCAGTGTTACAGCTATGCAGCTTGGTTACGTACTGATAAGACCCTGAATACCTGTACTTGGTTTTACCAAAGCATAGAAACAATCAAAATTATTTTCTTTCTCCGCTTAACAAAACCACCAACGCTGTTATTGAACATCATCATTCATAGTTTTATCTATTGCATAAGCTGACTATGATGCCTGACCCAGATTATTCAGAATAACCAAAGCCTGCTGCACATCATCATCAGCTACAAAAATATGATCATGATAATAACCGGCTATAACATTACAACTGATATTCTGTTGTGCCAGTGCATGCGCAAAAGCAGCTGTCAGCCCGACAGCAGCCAGCGAAGAATGCACCATTAATGTAATCCAGCCGGCAATATATTCATAATTCAGCTGATACTCATCAGCAACTGCCTGCGGTAAAACCAGCGTAGTACCCTCGTTTTCCTGCATAATCGCCACAGCAGCGGTCAGCAATGCTGGTGCAGGCTGCTGTACAGTACAAAATACATATTTGCCCGGATTATGCTGCGGTGAAGCAGATTGCAGCAAAATTTGCAGATTACTTTCACCAGAGATATTAGCGTCCATATCAAAGTATCCTCAGAAACAATCAAACCGGTCATTTAATGACTAAACTGGTCAAAAGAGTTTATCCTTGCATTAATTCTATTTGCATGACAGCACCCAATACCTTTGATTATCAGTAATCATATCTGTCTGGTAAATTCACTTACTCAGGCCGTAATGAACAATTCTGTCACCGAAGCTGAAAGCAACTAAACATCAGGCTATATTTACTCCAGCCATCAAAAAAATATTAATACACACCATCTGCTTTAAAATTCCATTAGCATAAAGAAAAAAAGATAAAAAAATGCGCACACGATTAAGTGTGCGCCAAGTCTACAAAGGAGAAATAGAGGAGAAACTGTTAAACCAACTAGGAGCTGATTTAACGAAGCGAATTATGCCTCAACTACGCATGCATAGCAAGTCATATTTTGTATTAATTCGACAAAATATAGTTATTTTAATTAAAAATACCGCAAAATTCATTAACTGCACATATCTTTTCCCGCAAACAGCATAAAAAAACACTTTATCTAACCATAACTTAGCCCAAACCAAACCGTCGTCAGACAACATCACCGCTGACTTCGGTTCATGAACACTAATTATGCCAGTCTTCGCGTATTTTCTGTGCTTTTGCAAAAAAAGCAGTCAATTTTTGTGCATCTCCTTGTTGCAGACAGTCCTGTAAATATGCCAGTTCATGCTGTTGCTGCTGGAGTAAACCAGCCAGTACCTGACGATTAGCCAGACAGATATCTGTCCAAATCTGCGGATTACTGGCTGCAATGCGGGTAAAATCCCGAAACCCGCTGCCGGCAAATTGCAACAATTCATCGGCATTTGCTGCTTCGGCCAACTGGTGCACATATGCATAAGCCAGCATATGCGGTAAATGACTGACAGCGGCAAAAATTGCATCATGTCGTGCCGCATCCAGATGATAAATCTGCGCTTGCACAGCCTGCCACATAGCAACAACTGTGTGTAATGCAGCTTCATCCTGCTGTTCATGAGCGCAAACAATACATTTTTTTCCGGCAAATAAACCAAACTGCGCCGCCAGTGCACCATGCCGGTCTGAACCGGCAATCGGGTGAGCGGCCACACAGCGCGGATAATGATGCGGTAATTCAGCAGCAAAGGCTTTTAATGCCAGCTGCTTGGTACTGCCCACATCAGTAACAATACAATGTTCAGATAAATAAGGAACTAGCTGACGGCAAATTGCCGGTAAAGTATTCACCGGAGTGGCTATCAGCACCATATCGGCTTCTGCCACACTCTCTGCATTGATCTGCGTATAGGTATAATCAACTACCCGCCGTTCCAGTGCACGAGTCAGATTATCGGCATCGATATCAATACCGGCTACTTCAGCAACCAGTCCGGCACGTTTTAAATCCAGTGCCAGCGAACCGCCAATCAGCCCCACGCCGACCAGCACCAGCCTGCGCATATTCATCTCAGAAAACATCTCATACAAATCATCATTTCAGTTTTCGGCTTATTTATTTTGATAATCAGACCGATCTGCCCCATGCACTCAGAAATTCCTGCCAGTGTGCTGCCTGTTGCGTACTCAGATAACCTTTAAGACAACGGATTTCCTGCTCATATTCGTCTGCATCCAGAAAACCGCGTAACAGATTAAAGCGCAGATACATTAAATAAGTATTGGCTGCATCGGTTTCGCAATAATGCCTGATCTGTGCCAGTTCACCCTGCTGATAAGCTGCCCAGACTTTACTACCGTCCATACCCAGTTTTCCCGGAAAACCGCATAGTTTGGCCATATCATCCAGAGGTACACAGGCACGGGACTGGTATAAAGCCAGTAAATCCATTAAATCACAATGGCGTGCATGATAGCGGCTGATATAGTTATTCCACTTAAAATCTCGGCTGTCGCCAAAATCACCCTCGCCCATATCCCAGTAGCGTGCCGCACTGATGCCATAAATCAAAGCACGATAATGTAAAACTGGTAAATCAAAGCCACCGCCGTTCCAGCTCACCAGCTGAGGTGTATGGGTTTCAATCAGCTCAAAAAAACGCGCAATTAAAGTTTCTTCGCTGTCTTCCGGTGTTCCGATGCTGCCCACATGAATTTTATCCGTACCCCAGCGCATACAGCAGGAAATAGCCACTACCTGCTGCAAATGCAGCTGCATAAAATCGTTACCGGTTTTGGCTCGTCGCTGCTGCAAGACAAATTCCACCACATCAGCATCACTGACCTCTGCCGGCAAATGATTCAGAACACGAATGCCGGCTACATCCGGCACAGTTTCTATGTCGAAAGCCAAAATCGGAGTCATAGCAAGAATTCACATTAATTATCGGATAAGTATTGTGGCATGAAGCCACTGGCTGCGCCAGCCGTTTAACTACAAAACAACATTACACTTATAACATGATTGCTTTATACTAACGCGTAGCCGGACAGGCCTTGCATAAAAGCAGATAAAACAGACTATAGATTTCGTTGTTTTCAGCTAGTCTGGCGTTCTGCCGGATTTATCCTGTTTAGCGATAAAATAGCAAAACTTCCCACTTGGATACTTTTATGCCTTTCTCAGTCAGGGCATACATTAACAGACAGAAAAAGAATTTCAATATGAAAAAATCTTATCTATGGCAATGGCTTGCACCCCTACTGGCCATACCGCTAATTGCTTCATGCGACGGTACACCTGTACATAATATTGATTCTGCGGCAAAGTCGGCCTCAGGTAGTACAACTGCATCTGTATCAGCAGCCAATAATGTAACTGACGCGGGTCGCCCGGCTGATGCGGAAATCAGTAAAAAAATAAATGCCAATCTGGCCAGTAAAATGAGCAAAATGCTCAAGGGTTCTGAATTAAATATACAGGGTGTATATACCACACCGTTACAAGGTATTTATGAAGTAGTAATTACCGGCAATCAGATTATTTATACTGATGAAAATGCTGCCTATGTTATGATTGGTAATCTAATTGATCTGGAACACCGGAAAAATCTTACCGAACAGCGAGTCAGCGATATGTCCAAAATAGACTTTAAAGAATTGCCATTAGAAAAAGCAATTAAAGAGGTTCGCGGTAATGGTCAGAGAGTAATGGCTGTATTCTCCGATCCTGACTGTCCGTTCTGTAAAAAACTCGAAGAAGAAATTGCCCAGATAGACAATATTACTGTCTATACTTTCCTGATGCCGGTACCTGATTTACATCCGAACGCACAGAAAAAGGCTGTGCAGATATGGTGTCAGAAAGAGCGTACAACCGCATGGACTCAGTGGATGCGCAAGGGCAAAGAACCTGCTGCTGTTGCCAATTGTGATAATCCGGTAGCTGACATCATAAAACTGGGCAATAAATATGGCTTTGATGGCACACCTACCTTGGTTTTCCCGAATGGTAAAACCATTTCCGGGCTAATGCTTAAAAATGAATTAGAGCAGGAACTGAATAAAAATCAGAAATAGCATTATTCATAGAAAAAAGCAGCCGCACCGGCTGCTTTTTAATTTTCTGTTACGATACACAATACTGATTATTACATTGGAACCATGACACCGGCCGATATTGATTATTAGTTTTTTACCACATCAGCCTACCCATCCTGCCACAGGTACACTGCCATGCTTGCCGATACAGATATTGAAAATTATGATTGATAATTTATAGAGTTAAGATCAATCGCCATGTATAACATTCAACGTGTATATACCTATCAGCATCAGCAGCCGGCAGTATTAATAGACCGCCTGTGGCCACGGGGTATCAGTAAAATCAGACTAAGCGGAGTTGAGTGGATTAAAGCTGTTGCCCCGTCCGGTCCACTCAGAAAATGGCTGCACCAGAATCCTGAAAATCATTATCAGGAATTTTGCCGGCTGTATCAGCAGGAACTCAGCCTGCCACAACAACAGGAAGCATTGCGCACACTGAAGCAACTGCATGAGCAGCATCAGCAACTATGGCTGCTCACGGCAGCCAAAGATATTGCTCACAGCCATGTACCGGTATTACTGGCACAATTACAGGCATAGCTCAAAATTAACTGATGTATCCTTTTAGTCTCTATCAATAAAAATGCCCTGAAAAACATATCAGGGCATTTTTATAACCATTATTCGATTATACAGATACAAACTGTATCAGGCGGCATCCGCACTGGCTTCTGAGCGTAACAAACCAATCAATCGAACAATTCGATCTTTTAATTCACGCCGGTCAACAATCTGATCGATTGCCCCTTTATCCAGTAAAAACTCCGAACGCTGGAAGCCTTCCGGTAAAGTTTCACGTACAGTTTGTTCAATCACCCGCGGACCGGCAAATCCAACCAGAGCATTCGGCTCAGCCAGAACAACATCACCGATAAACGCAAAGCTGGCAGACACACCGCCCATAGTCGGATTGGTTAATACTGATATGAAAGGCAGTGATTTATCAGCAAGCAAATGTAATGAAGCACAGGTTTTAGCCATTTGCATTAATGAATTGAGACCTTCCTGCATGCGTGCACCACCTGAAGCAGCCACACAGATAAAGGTACAGTTATGTTTTACCGCCTCACGTACGCCGCGAACAAAGCGCTCACCCACAACAGAACCCATTGAACCGCCGATAAAGTTGAATTCAAAAGCGGCCACAACCACAGGTACACCATTCATGGTTCCGCGTACCACCAGCAGCGCATCATCTTCCTGCGTCAGCTTACGGGCAGCACTTAAGCGGTCAGTATATTTTTTGCTGTCACGGAATTTGAGAATATCAACTGGTTTAATGTCTTTACCAATTTCATACTGTTTGGTTTCATCCAGCATCATACTGATACGTTCCCGTGCTGACACCGGATTATGATATCCGCACTTCGGGCACACTTCCATATTCTTTTTCAAATCCGTGGCATATAAAGTTGCCGCACAGGACGGACATTTCTGCCACAATCCCTCAGGGATACCTGCGGATTTAACCGCTGCATCTTTCTTAATCTTAGGCGGCAGGATTTTATCTAACCAACTCATTCTTTTATTCCCGGTTATTGCCGGCAGCCGGAACAGGCCGCCATACAGAATTAGGATGTTACACAGATTATTCCAGAGCCTGTCTGAGCTCGGCGACAACAGGAGCCAGAGCTTCGGCCTCATGACCAGTATGCTCGGCTATTGTCTGCACAAAGCGGCTGCCAACGATTACGGCATCCGCTACTGCTCCGATACGGCGGGCACTGTCGGCATCGCGAATACCAAAACCCACACCGATAGGCACCTGTATAAACTGGCGTAAATGATCAATTTTACGCGAAACTTCGGCCGTATCCAACTGTGATGAACCGGTCACTCCCTTAAGTGATACATAGTAAACAAAACCACTGGCCTTACTGCCAATCAGTTTAATCCGCTCATCTGTGGTAGTAGGGGCAATCAGAAAAATGCAGTCCAGCCCGTATTTCCTGAGCTGCTCATGCAAATCATCAATCGTTTCGGCCGGACAGTCTACTGTCAGCACACCATCCGCACCAGCCTGTGCGGCAGCGCTGGCAAAACGTTCATAACCCATATGATAAACCGGATTCAGATAACCCATGAGCACCACTGGTGTCGTCTGATTTTCCTGCCGGAACTGTCTGACCACCTGAAATATATCATTCAGAGACACATTCTGGCGTAAAGCACGCTCGGCAGCTGACTGAATCACCGGTCCGTCGGCCATCGGATCAGAGAAAGGCACACCCAGTTCAATAATATCTGTACCATTGGCTACCAGCGTTTTCATCAGCTGTACTGTTGTAGCCAGATCCGGATCACCACAAGTAATATACGATACCAGAGCAGTCCGTCCATGCAGCTGCTCAAACGTATGTTGAATTCTACTCATTATGTTCTCAACTCATTTCCGAACACTTTAGCAGTGTATTGATTCAGCCAGCCATCATCCTGCCGCTCCCTGCGGACAGCCAGATTTTATCTGCCTGCAACACTGCCAGTGCTGATTATCATAGCCTGCATCATACCATGCGGTACAGCACACCCCTTAATTTTTCATTGACTGCACCGGTGCCGGTACTCTTCCGCCACGATTAATAAATACCTCACAGGAACCGGATTTCACCGGCATAACCGGAGCTCGACCGAGTAAACCGCCAAACTCTACGTAATCACCGACATCCTTACCGGTAACCGGAATCACCCGCACGGCTGTAGTTTTGCTATTAATCAGGCCGATAGCAGCTTCATCAGCAATAATTCCCGCCAATGTACTGGCTGGGGTATCGCCCGGTACAGCAATCATATCCAGCCCGACCGAACACACCGCCGTCATAGCTTCCAGTTTATCCAGCGTCAACACACCGGCTTCTACCGCTGCTATCATACCTTCATCTTCAGATACCGGAATAAACGCACCACTTAATCCGCCTACTGCGCTGGAAGCCATCATACCGCCCTTTTTCACAGCATCATTCAGTAATGCCAGCGCCGCAGTCGTGCCGTGCGTTCCGCAGACACTCAACCCCATCGCTTCCAGAATCCGGGCAACACTGTCCCCCACTGCCGGAGTAGGTGCCAGAGATAAATCCAGAATACCGAACGGAATACCCAGCATTTTACTGGCTTCATGGCCGATCAGTTCACCCACACGAGTAATCTTGAATGCGGTTTTTTTCACCAGCTCGGCAACTTCGGTCAAGGACAGCCCTTGTGTATTCTGCAACGCAGCACATACCACGCCCGGTCCGGATACACCGACATTAATGACGCAGTCCGCTTCTCCCGCACCATGAAAGGCACCGGCCATAAACGGGTTATCTTCCACTGCATTACAAAAAACTACCAGTTTGGCACAGCCAAAACCTTCCGGCGTAATTGCCGCAGTCTGGCGGATGGTTTCGCCCATCAGCCGTACAGCATCCATATTAATGCCGGCACGGGTAGAACCGATATTTACTGAGCTGCATACGACATCTGTGCAGGCCATAGCCTCAGGAATTGATCGGATTAATATCTCATCAGCAGCACTCATTCCTTTGTGCACTAATGCAGAAAAACCGCCGATAAACGAAATACCAATGGCTTTTGCCGCTTTATCCAGTGTCTGTGCTATCGATACATAAGAATCAGCACCGGTGGCAGCACCAATCTGAGCAATAGGTGTTACAGCAACGCGCTGATTTACAATTGGTACACCATATTTAGCCGACAGCTCAGTTGCCGTCTGTACCAGATTTTTACCGACACGGGTAATCTTGGCATAAATTTTTTCATTCAGGCGCTTGATATCTGTATCAATACAATCATGCAAATCAATGCCAATAGTTATCGTACGCACATCGAAATGCTGGTCGGATACCATTCGTACAGTTTCCAGAATTTCATTATTCTGAATAGAAAAAGACATAAATAACTCCTAAATCCGGTGCATGGCATTAAACAATGCTTCATCCTGCACACGGATGTGCAATCCCCGTTTTTCGCCTTCACTATCCAGAAATTTACTGAACTCTAAGCGCGGTAAAGTACATTTTTCCGCATCCAGCAAAATAATCATAGTGAAATAATCATCCATTAACTGCTGACTGATATTCACAATACTAACCTGATGCTCTGCCAGCAGCGTGGCTACCTCAGCAACTATACCAATACGGTCTTTACCAATCACTGTCATCACAGCATGATTAGACATAAATAATCCTATTCACAATAATAATTATTACCAACCACAGAAACTAATCCGTCGCCAGCCGGCAGCCAGATCAGTTCAGCAGCACAGATTTAAGATATACGTTCACATTTAAAGAATAATGCACACAGTAAAATCAGTGTTGCCACTCCTCCGCCCAGCAACGAAACCCCGTTCCAGCCATAATGTGCATAAGCCATAGCAGAAGCAAGTGAGCCGAGTACACCACCGATAAAATACATACTCATATAACCGGAAGTAATCCGACCTTTGAGCGCCGGATCAGAACGATAAATCAGCGACTGGTTACTGATATGTAATGCCTGAATCGCAAAATCCAGCAAAATTACCCCGCCGATCAATGCCCATAAATGCACCCCTCCGGCATACAATAGTGACCAGCTAAGCAAAAACAGTAAGGCACAAACTATTGTCATCGCATAAGTGTGGCCTTTATCCGCAGCCCAGCCCCCTACATTGGAACCAAATATCCCCAGCGCACCAAATAAACCAAATAAACCAATTGTACTCAAACTGAAATGATAAGGCGCATGGCTAAGCAATAACGTCAATGGTGTCCACAACACTGAAAATAAACAGAAATCCAGCGCCCCGAGCACACCACGCTGCCGCAATAACGGTGTACGCCATAATAACGACCAAACCGATACCAGCGTTTTCCAGTAACCCAGCGTACTGTGTTCACGCTGTACATGAGGCAGTTTGCATTGCAAAATCAGTGCCATTAACAGCAGCATTGCCGCACTGAGGATATATACTGTACGCCAGCCCCACCAATGGGCAACCATACCGGAAAAAGTACGTGACAACAGAATACCCAGTAACAGCCCGCTCATCAGCGTACCGATTACCCGCCCGCGCTGTTCGGGTTCCGACAGACTGGCGGCCAGCGGCATCAGCACCTGAGCCACGGTACAAAAGGCGCCAACCATTACCAGACCGGCAATAAACAGCCATAAATCAGGAGCAAATGCTATCAGCAGCGCACTGATACCCACTACAACATACAGCGATACAATCAGCTTTTTGTTATCAAGCAAATCACCTAGCGGTACCAGAAAAATCAGCCCCAGCGCATAAGCAAGCTGTGTCAGCGTAATCAGCATGCCGCTACTGGCAACATTCATACCGAAATAGCGTGCAGTTACTTCTATCAGCGGAAAGACAAAATAATTACTGGCTACGGCCAGACCGATGGCCAGAGCCATCATAAAAATCTGACCGGAAGACAGTTTAATACTCTTATTCATACATACAACAAATATTTACTACAGACTAATTCCGTCCAGCCGGGCAACCGTATTAATATCTTTGTCCCCCCGGCCGGACAGATTCACCAGAATGACTTCATCCGGACTCATTTTCGGTGCATTGGCTACTGCCCATGCCAGCGCATGGCTGGATTCAAGTGCAGGAATAATACCTTCCTTATGACACAGCAAATGAAACGCTTCCATAGCAGCTTCATCACCCATGGCTTCGTACTCAACCCGGCCAATATCATGCAGCAGACCATGCTCCGGACCCACACCGGGATAATCCAGACCGGCGGAAACAGAATGAGTATTCATCACCTGTCCGTTTTCGTCCTGCATCAGATAACCCCGGAATCCGTGTAATACCCCCATCGGGCTGTGCGAGCTGATAGGCGCGGCATGCTGGGAACCGGATAAGCCCAGACCACCTGCCTCAACCCCTACCAGACGAGTTTCAGTCACATTAATATAAGGATAAAACAGACCAATCGCATTCGAACCGCCGCCGACACAGGCTACTGCTACATCAGGCTGACGACCGATGGCTTCCTGCATCTGCTGTATTGCTTCATTTCCGATAACACACTGAAAATCCCGCACCATTTCCGGATAAGGCATCGGACCGGCTGAGGTACCAATAATATAATAGGTATCATCCACCCGTGCCACCCACTCACGCAATGCTTCATTCATGGCATCTTTCAGCGTACATGAGCCGGAATCCACCCCAACCACCTGAGCACCAAGCAGCTTCATCCGGTATACATTCGGTGCCTGACGGCGGATATCCTCAGTACCCATAAATACCGTACATTCCAGACCAAAACGCGCGGCTACCGTAGCAGAGGCCACACCATGCTGACCAGCACCGGTTTCAGCGATAACGCGCTTTTTACCCATTCGCTGCGCAAGTAAAGCCTGACCGATCGTGTTGTTAATTTTATGTGCACCGGTATGATTTAAATCTTCCCGTTTCAGATAAATCTGCGCTCCGCCCAGATAGTCAGACAAGCGCCGTGCATAGTAAACCGGACTGGGGCGGCCTACATAATATTTTAAATCCTCATGATACTGTGCCCAGAATGCCGGATCAGCTTTCGCTTCATAATAAACCTGTTTTAATTCAGCCAAAGCTGCAATCAGTGTTTCCGATACAAACAGCCCGCCGTGCTCACCAAAAAAACCCTGTTCGTCAGGATAGTGATAATTTTCCATATTTTTTTCCATTGAGCGACAATTTACCCGCAAAGTAAAACTATCCGGTCATATTATCACCTTTTAAATCCATTATCCCGTTATCCATACTTAATCCGGAATAAATAAAAGAGTTCTGCTTCTGTGTTAATAAAAAATCCCGATATCACCAATATAAACCCTGCTATCCAGAAAGATATCAGCATACCGCGGCAGAACAGCATAAATGCTTTGTATCAGACAATACAATATTAAAAACGAAAACCAATAAAAAATACAGGTTGTTAAATTCATAAATAAGCGCTGTTTCAAATAACAACATGAACTTGATTACATGCTTATTGATATAGCTGTCATTATTTAAAAGCCCAATCTTAATAAAACCAATATCGGCTGTCTGATAATCTAGCACCAACATCGAGACATTACTTCCAATAAAAATCTGGAAAAATAGAATCACGATACAAAATTTTCTTTTATTTTTCTGTTTTAAAACAGAAAAATAAATCAGTCGTACTGGTTAGTATTATTTTTATCGGGTCTGTTATGATGATCTGTCAATAAAACGTAAAATAGCCAGTTTCAGCACCAGAATATCCACAAGTTCAATCATTTCAGCCATATTTGTTTGAGTACAAAAATAATATTCAAACAGGATGATTTCACTCTCCGGCTTTTCATCTTCAAAACCAGAACCGCACTTTCCTTATAAATATATTTTTATTGCTCAGTAATAAACTGAATAAAAATCAGACTTGCGGATATTGCTTTTAGTTCCTATGCAATAATAAATACCGCATAAAAATTCTTATTTTTTATTATAAAATCAGATTATTACTTATTCAGAAAACTGATTAACTGCCGCCATCAGAGCCCGCATTTTTTGCTCATCTTTAATTCCGGGCGATGCTTCCACACCACTGGATACATCAATAGCCATAGCTTTGCTTTGTCTGATAGCCAAAGCAATATTTTCCGGTTTCAGACCACCAGAAAGTATCCATGGAATATCCAGCCTGTCAGGCAGCATCTGCCAGTCAAAAGTCTGACCTGTACCGCCATACTGCCCGGCAACAGCTGCATCAAACAGCAAAGAACGGGCATCTGTATATGTAGCTGCCGCAGCTTCAATATCAGCTGTTTCACCTACTCTTATTGCCTTAATATACGGACGCTGAAACTGACGGCAGAATTCAGCATTTTCATCCCCGTGAAATTGCAGAACATCCAGAGGCACATACCTCAGCACTTCCTGTACTTCAGTTGTAGCAGCATTAACAAACAACCCGACTATTGTTACAAACGGAGGTATACACTGAGTAATTGCCTGCGCCTGCTCAATAGAAACACAGCGTTTACTGCCAGAAAAAAATATCAGTCCGATTGCATCTGCCCCAAGCTGGGCAGCGAGTATTGCATCTTCAGCGCGGGTCATCCCGCAAATCTTGCTTCGAATTTTCATCCTCTGCCCCTTTAGAAACTTGCCCGCAATATTGGCATTAATCCAGATATGGCCACAGCCATACGGGTAAAGCAGCTGTTTCCACACCCCATTGCTGCGGATAATCAATACCGGTCAGATATAATCCGTCCGGCATAAATGTTGGTGGTGCCAGCCGCCGGTTTCTGGCTGCCAGCAATTGAGCAAAGCCGGCCACACTCAATTTACCTGCACCCACATACACCAAAGCACCAACAATATTACGTACCATATTGTGTAAAAACGCACTGCCATAAAAATCGATCGCCATTAATTCCGGGCTGCCGACAAGGTTTAGTTTATATAAAGTTTTTACCGGTGATTTAGCCTGACAGTCACTGGAGCGGAAACTGGAAAAATCATGTTCTCCCACCAGCATTGCCGCAGCTTCACGCATTAGCGCCATATTCAGCGGATAGTGAGTCCAGCCGACACGGCTACGCAGTTGCGGCATACGTACCCTGCTGGATTCAAGCATATAACGATAACGTCGCCCGAATGCGTCAAAACGGGCATGAAATTCAGCGGCTACCGGTTGTGCTTTGATAATACGAATATTTTTATCCATCGCTGTATTCGTACCGCGCAACCATGCTTCGGCACTTCGCAGCGCACTCGTATCAAAATGTACCACCTGCCCCGTTGCATGAACACCGGCATCGGTACGTCCTGCTACCACAACATTGATTTGTTCAGCAGCAATGGAACTCAAAGCATCTTCCAGAACCGACTGAATAGTATACAAACCATCCGGCTGCTTTTGCCAACCATGAAAGGCACGCCCATCATAAGCCAAAGTTAATGCCCAGCGCTGTACAGGCAAACCACCTTCATGCGTAATCACCTGATTTTCTTCTCTGTTAGCAACCATGCCTGTTTCTAATCCAAATAAATCACATCAACCACATCCATTATTATCGCATAGCCGTTAACTGCCTTCATATTTGAAACCTATATAATTACTCATAGCAAAGCAGCAATAAAAAATTGCCTGGTAATAAATCGCTTACATCATTAATAGTCCAGTCAAATCAGAATATATATTAGTTCAGAATGATTTTATCTGACGACAAAACCCGCTTCTACGCGCCATTACGCACCACTACCCTATTTCTTAACAATTCTATTCAGCTTGTTTCATAAGCTGATACACCTTAAATGCAAACTTATAAACCGCAATAAAATCAATTAATAACTGAAATTTATATGCGTAATATATTAAAAAATACGGCAATTTTACAGCAAATAAAATAGCCGAATTCCATAAACAGAATTCGACCATTTTAGTGTTTCAGATACAGAAATTAAAGCAACTGACAATTCAACCAAAATAAGGCGAATTAGCCACCTAATTGCTGTAACAGATTTTGTGCCTCTGCCAGTATCGCGCCATTAGCTTCATCAACCAATTCACGCAACGTTTGACGAGCAGTAACTGCATCATCCATTTCCAGATACATTTTTGCCAGTTCCAGCTTTGCTTGTAATGGAATAGCCTGCTGTTCAGGAGTCAGAGGTTTATCAACCTGCTCAGGTTTGGCTGATTGTTCCAGCCAGTCCTGCCCACCATCACCGGTAGCAAATGAAGAGGTCGGCCTTGTTGGTGCAGTAGTTGCATTAACAGCTGGTGCCGGTTTAGAGTTATCGTCTTCAAGCGCAAAGTCCATGGACGGAATATCAATCTCTTCCGTGTCGGCCTCAGGAACAACAATGGGTTGATTGTCGGAATCATCACTTACTCCTAGTGAATCCCAATCAATATCTGTGGAAATGGCATCATCTTCTGCTGCAAATGCATGCTGATCATGCGGAGCCAAAGTCTGCTCAATAGAGGAATGCACTTCTTCAAGGGCAGAAGTATCCTGTTTAGATTCATCATCAAATTTAAAGTCTTCATCCCACTGCAAATCAGCCAGAGAATTTAATGAGTCATCTTCTGCTGCTGCCGGTTTAGACTGTTGTTCGGGCTGAACCGCATCCAAATCAGAGCTAAAGGATATATCTGACGGTTGTAAATCATTACTGTCTGATGATGCGTTATCCTGTAACACAAAATCCTGATGTGCTTCAGCCTGAGATTCATCCGGGTGTTGCTCTTCCGCAACTACCCATTCAAAATCCGTATTGTCTGCCACCTCTTGCTGAGGTTCTGTAACAGCCGGTTGTTCATGCGAAGTCAGAACTTCGGGCTGTTCAGTTGCATCAATCTGATCCAGCCATGATAAATCGTCATTACTATCCAGCTCAGCAGATGACGGTGCAGCCGTATCTGCGCTAGTTGCAGGTGTATTATCAGTGAAATTGAAATTCAGCCAGTCAGTATCGTCTTCTTCCTGCTTGGCTTCTGTTACTTTTTTATCAGGTACCTGTGATACAGGCTCTGAATGTACTTCCTTAGCAGGAGCAGATTTATTATCTGCCTGAGCCGGTTTATCCGATGCAGCGGCATCATTCAGCCACGACCAATCGTCGTCATCTGCAGCAGCATTGGCTGTAGTCGTTACTGCTGTAGCAGCCGCAGCTGTTTTAGCTGTAGTAGCTGGTACAGATGTAGACTGACTGACTACAGAAGGTTCAGTCTCAAATACCACATCATCATCTTCATCATCAGAAGAATAATCTTCATCATACTCAGTACTGTATTCTATGCTGTTGCGTTTTCTGCTTCGTTGCCAGAGTAAGGCAGCAATCAACAGAACACCGGCCAAACCGGCCAGAGCATATGGCCACCATGAAGGCAGCATGGATTCTTCAGCCGGTTCTTCTGCAGGCTGAACAGGTTGTGTATTAACTTTAGGCTGTACAGGTACTGCCTTCACCACAGATGCCGCACTTGCAGCCGGAGCTGAAGCCTGTGCAACTTCTGAAGCCTGAATAGTGGCTGAAGCCTGAGCAGGAACTGAAGACGCTGCTGATGTTTCTGCTTTAACAGTGTTTTCTTTAGTTTGAGCTTCCGACGCAGCCGTATCTCTGGTATTAGCGGCTACTTTGGGATTGTCTTTTTCTTTTGTTACCGCCGGTGTTGTATTTTGTGTCACTTCCGGTTTTACAGCTGTTTTAAGTGGTACTTTGGATAATTTTTTCAGCTGTGAAGTAGAAGGAATATTCAGACTAATATTGCGATACATCAAATCAGGATTACCGTTACGAAAAGCATTCGGGTTAGCAACCTGTATAGCATGCATGGTCTGCTCTAAACTCAGTCCCTGCGGCCGTACCTTACGCGCAACATCCATCAAGGTTTCATTATTATCGACATTATATTTCACTACCGCATTTTCGGAAGCAAGGCCGTTTTGCAGTGCGACAGTAGCTCGTGCTGCAGATTTTTCTCTTGCAGAACGCACTGGTGCAGAATGTACAGATTTAGGATGTTTGCCGGTTGCTTTATTTTTTCCAGCCGAATGATGGCGTTCAGGTGGATCCAGCAACGCAGTATACTGCCGCCCCTGACTACCGGCAGCAAGACTGAAAGTCAGCATCGGATCATGCACAGGTTTACTGGAGCGCAAATGAATTACGGCATTTTGTCCTTGTGCTGTTACACGCACCTGTAACGGAGCTCCGGAAACAGCAGGTCGCCCGTGCAATGCTGCTTTGGCTTCATCACCAGTTACCACAATACTACCTGAGAACGGCTCTCCCAGCGCCGAATTAACCTGTAAGCTACCCAGACCTGCCCATGCAGGTGCACTGGCCAACATACATAAAGACAGTGCGATGATCTTTAAATTATTTGCGTTTTTCAATCCCGTACCCTCACCGGTAATGCACCAATGCCGTCAAGCGTGTGCCTATTCATATGAAAATTTCTACAAGTATACTTAAATAAATGCAATTGGCGTTTAACTTTCACTAAACCTGTTTTTATATTATCTCACGCTATAATAGCTTTTGCGACACTTTAATGCCAAGTTACCTGTACCTGATTTGCTTTCTAACTGTATTTATCTGTGGACATTTTCATACGAACCACACTCAGGAAGGCCTGAAACCAATATACAACAACTGATACAACAACTGTTAAATTTTGTTTAATACCTTGCTTTAACACGTGCCAAGTGTAAAAACTCAGGGTATCATGGCATCTATCTGTCACCTTTAATTTAACCCGTAACCGGAAAATAAAGATATTCAGTCCTGATAATGAAAGCTGCATTTGAATTTTTGGTAGTTATTCTTTTCTTTGCTACCTATGCCTTAACTAAAAATATTATCCTTGCCACCGAAGTAGCCGTCGCAGCAGGTATTATTCAGGCTGTGTGGTGCCTGTTTAAATACCGGCGCCTGCAAACGATGCAGTGGGTAAGTCTGTCACTGGTCGTCATACTGGGCGGAGCGACTATAATTTCAAAAAATGCGTACTTCATTAAGTGTAAGCCGACCGTCCTGTTCTGGGTTATGTCGGCAGGTCTGCTGATTTCACACCTGTGCGGCAAAAATGTTCTGAAAAGTACCATTGGAAAAGAAATCAGTATGCCTGAACCTGCATGGCGTAAACTAACCTATATCTGGGTTATATTCCTGCTGGCACTGGGTACACTTAATCTCTGGGTTGCTTACACCTTTACCGAACCACAATGGGTTAATTTCAAACTCTTTGGCAGTACCACAATATTATTTTTATTTCTTGTTGGACAAACAGTATATATTAGTCAGTATACTAAAAAGGATGAGTTGTAATGCTGTTTATGCTAATGGCCACTGATGCCGATAACAGTCACGAAGCGCGTATGCAAGCACGGCCAAAACATTTGGCGCGTTTAGAAGAACTAAAGGCACAAAACCGTTTGGTTCTGGCAGGCCCCAATCCCCTCCCGGACGATGACAGCCATTTTTCCGGCAGTCTGATTGTTGCCGAATTTGAATCTCTGGACGAAGCGCAAGCATGGGCCGAACAGGATCCTTACGTTGATGCCGGAGTATTTGAAGAAATTCTCATCCGCCCTTTTAAAAAAATTCTGCCAAATGACTGATATTCAGACTATTATTCAAACACGTCTGCAAATACTGGCTCCGCAGCAACTGGAACTGACCGATGACAGTCATTTACATGCAGGACATAAAGGTCACGGTGGTGGCGGACATTACAGCCTGCTGATTGTCAGCGATGCTTTTATCGGTTTATCACGTTTAGCCCGACAGCGTAAGATCCATCAATTACTTGAAGATTTATTCAGAACAAATACCATTCATGCTTTAAGCATCAGGGCATGCACAAACATTGAATATTTAACCAGATAATAATTTACTTTATCTACTTAAACTAAAAGAGAGTGAACCATGAAAAAACAATTTATTGCTGCTGCCATTATGTTTGGATTAACCGGTATTGCTGCTGCCCAGACAGTAGTCACTGTTAACGGAACCAAAATTGACAGCAAAGAAGTCGATAACCAGGTAGCCATACTGGTACAGGAAAGCCAGAATCAGATTCAGGATTCCCCTGAATTGCGTAAAAATATTACCAACCGCCTGATTACCCGAATTTTGCTGATTCAGGCTGCAAAAAACCAGAATCTGGATAAAGATCCTGAATACTTGAAAGCTTTAAGTCAGGCTGAAGCTGAAGCCAAACGTCTGGGCGATGATAAAAAACCGGGTTTCAAAGAAGAATGGTCTTTCTTTAAAGACAATCTGCTGACTCAAGCCTATCTGGCCAACGTGGCAAAAAACAATCCGGTAAAACCTCAGGATGTAAGTAACGCATACAACGACATGGTCAAATATTACAGCGGCACACAGGAAGTACAATTAGGTGAAATCATTACCCGTGATGCAGATACTGCAAATAAAGCCATTGCTCAGTTAAAAGCGAATAAAAACTTTAGCACTGTAGCTAAAGAATACACTATTGATCCTGCCGGTCGCGAAAACGGAGGCATTCCTAAAGGTTACGTTGCCATTAAAGATTTACAGGAAAGTGCCACTTCGGTCTATAACGCAATTAAAGACCTGAAAAAAGGTCAGTACACTGCCACACCGGTACAGGGTAACAGCAATATATATGCTATATTCTATGTAAACGATAAGCGCAATGTTAAACTGCCGAGTCAGAAAGAAATGACCCCTGTTCTGTCACGCCGTCTGCAAAGCGCTTTAATAGCACAGGCAATTGATCAGCTTTATAAAAATGCAACAATCAAATAATAATTTAACTCTGGTTTGATTGATTAATCAGAAGATAAAATAAGGAATACTCAACATGAAAAAAAGCATTCCTTGGCTGGCTGGGCTGAGTATCATGGCAGCCGGGCTCGCTTTTGCTGATGCGCCCAAAATTGACAGCCAGCGTATTAACGTTATGCTGAAACAGATTGAGCGTCAGATGCAGACTCAGCCAGATGCTCCGGCACCGGATAAGGCAGAAATTCAGAAAGAAATCACCTTGCGCCTGCAATCAGCTGAAATATTAAAAGCTGAAGCTATTAAGGCCGGGCTTGATAAACAACCTGATACTCAGGCTGCATGGCAAAATGTACAGGCACAATTTTATGCTGCCCAGTATGTGGATTATCTGGCTGCCAAAACTGAAATTAACGACAGTGATTTGCGCCGGCAATATGAACAAGTGAGTCAGGAAATCAATTTACTGCCAATTGTTTTTCCAAGCAAAGAAGCGGCTGAAGAAGGCTTAACTAAACTGAAAAAAGGTTTGGCTTACGAAACCCTGTATAAACAGGTTAATCCGGAAGCTCCTGCCAGCAACTGGATGAACCCGCAACAGTTGCCGCCTGAATTTGCTCAGTTAGCTTCTCAGCTGAAAAATGGTCAGATATCACCTAATGTCATCAACATTGATGGTCATTTTTTTCTGCTGAAAGTAGCCGGTATGCGTCAGGCTCCTAACGCACCTGCATTTAATCAGATTAAAGAGCAATTGCGTGAACAGGCCAAACAGCAAAAGGTACAGGAACAAATTAATCAGCTTTTACAAAAAAATGGTATTAGTCTGAATGATCAATAAGTTTTGCTGAAAAATAAAACCGGTACAATCGTACCGGTTTTTTCTATTGCCAGAATATTAATCACTGCGATAAACAAGTTCTAATAACCGACTCTGTTCAGCCCGTCGCTTTTTTTGGCTGATACAGCATTTGTACGTAAGGGATTCCATTAGAAATATAGGGCGTTCCCTGTATCTGAAAATCATGCCGCTGATAAAATTTAAGTACTCGCCGGTCAGCCTCAATTTTAACCGGATATTCAGCATAATGATTTTTTGCGTAATGCAGAATGAGCTTAACCAGCTGATCACCCAATCCGGTACCGCGTACCGTTGGATGTATCACAAACCGTCCAAAAGTAAAGTGAACACCAGCCAGAAACATTCGTGCATATGCCAGTATCTGCCCGTCCCGCTGATAATAAACATGTTTAGCCTGCAAATCCCAATCATCCAGCTCAGGATAAATACGTTGTTGTTCTACTATGAAAGTATCGATACGCAAGCGAGCAATATGAAAAAAATCGTGTGATGAAATTTCATTAAATTTTTTGATACACCACATAACGATTTCCACCTTTTACATTAAGAACGAATATCTGATTATTCACACCATAACTCTAATCATAATATTAACAAAGTACCAATATCAAATCTTTGAATCAATATTTCAGCTTTATAACAGTTTCTAGCTTAAAATCCGCTCTGTGATCTAATATTATTTTCAATAGAAGCAACCCTTTTAATCAAAATGCCCTCGGTTAAGTATTACAAATCCAGTATATTAAATACCTAACCGGCTAAAAACTGAATATTGTGCATAGCATAAACGGATCATCTGCTATTAAAACAGATAATCCGAGCAAATTACCCAGTTAGTTTACTGTCTGGCTGCTTCAATCTGAATATTAATTTTAACATACCGGCTGGCTGGTATGGCCGTCAGATATTCATCGATCCCCCATTGTGAGCGATCAATAATAGCCTCAAAATCACCGCCGCATACCTGAGACTGAGTCATAGGGCTTTTATAACAATTAAATTTAGTTGCCCGTAATGTCACAGGATGAGTTCGTCCAACCATAGTCAGCTGGCCGCGTAATGCTCTGACCTTGCCTTGCTTATCAAAAATCCAGTCCTGTGAAGAAAAACGCAGATTCGGATACTTTGCCGCATTAAAAAAAGCTTCGCTTTGCAGGTGTTTCGTGAACTCACTGCGACCAGTATCCAGAGTACTGAGCGGGATGGTTATATCTACAGAGCCAGTTTTCGCACCTGCATCATATTGAAGTTCACCATTAAGATTATAAAAACCACCCACATTACTGGAGGTTGCAAAGTGATCAAGTGTAAAACGGGCATTGGCATGCAAAGGATCGATTTTATAATTTGCAGCTACAGCCGGCACGGTTATTCCCAGCAACGCTGCCATCAAAATACTGGCCAATTTATTCATGAAGAAACACCTCTAAACATTTGTCTGACAGCAACAATATTAACGTGAATAACCAGATAACAACATCTCGAAGAGTAAAAATATTGTTTCTTATCATGAAATAATTACAGGATATTCATCTACTTTTAACTAAACAGATAATTTTACCTGTTTCATTATTATTGTGTTACCAGTCAAATACAGCGATCGACTCCACATGTGCAGTTTGCGCAAACAGATTCATAATACCGCCGGCACGATAACGGTAACCGCGCTTAACGAGTAAACCTGCGTCTCGTGCCAGAGTAGCCGGATCGCAGGAAATATAAACTATCCGGCGTGGTAACAGCCGTTCTTCAATTTCATTTAAAGACTGTATCAATGCCTGAGCACCTGCACGTGGCGGATCAAGCAACCATTTATGCGCATAACCCAGCTCACGCAGACGCTGCGCACTCATAGCAAAAAGATCAGCCTGCTGAAAACGTACAAGTTTGACCAAACCATTATGCCTGGCATTACGCGCAGCACGCTGACACATGGCAGCAACACCCTCAATACCCAGCACCTCTGCCTGCATCCGTGCAATCGGTAAACTAAAATTCCCTAAACCACAAAACCAGTCAATAATCCGCTCGCCGGCACATGGCTGCAACCATTGCATTGCCCGCTGTACCATAAGCGCATTAGTCACATGATTAACCTGAGTAAAATCTTCAGGTTGATATGGAATCTCAATTTGATATTCAGGCAGACGATAAGCAAGAACCGAAGTCGCAGATGAAGATATTAAAGTGGTTTTATTACCTTTTTGTAACCAGCACTGCCACACATAACCGCTTTGCTGCTGTAACTGTTGCAGCAAACCATCAATCTGCATACGCTTGGCCTGATTTAACTCATCAGCCTGTATAGTGAGTGCGATAGCATCATTACCCTGATGCAGCATAATGCCCTTAACCGTATTTGCAGACCAGTTTTGTAAAAAAAGCTTAATTGGTTTTAAAGCTTTCGACATTACCTCAGGTAATACCAGACAATAATCAATATCTATAATTGCATGGCTTTGTCTGGCCTGAAAACCCAGCTTTAACCGGCCTTTATCATAGACTGCACGTAATCGCACTCGTTGGCGATAATGCCATGCTAAGCCATAAACAGGCGGCATCAGTTCATCAGGCAGAACCTTACCCAGACGCCGCATCTGACTTAGCCATGCACGCTGTTTTAGTGCCACCTGAGCAGTAAACTCAATATGCTGGCTGTTACAACCACCACAATGAGCATAATAATCACAAGGCGGTTGTACACGAGCATTAGCCGGCATCAGTATTCGGCTAATCCTACCTTCAGTATAGGATTTTTTTATCCGCACCGGCTGCCATTCTACTAATTCACCCGGTAATGCCTCATCAATAAATACCGCCTTACCGTCTACCCGGGCAACGCCGCGCCCTTCCTGATTCCAGTCTGTAATTTGTGCTGTAAATCGTTGTTCCAAGCTATAACCTCAAGCTAGAAATGAACTTAAATAAATTTAATTGTATTTAATTTCTCACATTACAGACAAATTACGTTATGATTATATCCATATTGCCATACTGGATTTTAAGAATAATGTTAAAACCAATACTTTATGCAGTGGCCACTACCCTTATCTCCACTGGTGTATATGCTGCCATTCCCATGCCTGATTACGCAGTACCCAGTCAGGGACAGCAAGTTATCCTGAATGTTCCGCAACTGCGGCTATTTCTGTTTCAGGACGGAAAATTAATTAAAACTTATCCGATAACTGTAGGTAAAGCCAGCACACAAACACCGCTGGGTGAATACAAAATTGGTGCCAAAGTATCTAATCCTACATGGAGTGTTCCGCGCAGTATTCAAAAAGAAATGGCGGCAAGCGGTAAAGCCGTACAAAAATCTGTACCACCCGGCCCGAATAACCCGCTTGGTCCCGTATTTGTCCGTCTCGGTGAACCGCGGCTGGGGCTTGGCATTCATGGTACCAATGTACCCAGCAGCGTACCTGGTGTACGCAGTCATGGCTGTGTGCGTTTACGCAGCCCGAATGCACTGGATTTTGCCGCAACAGTACAAAGCGGTGCTGATGCTGCCGTCATTTACCAGCAGGTATCAGTTAACACAGATGAACAAAATGATATCTGGATTGCCGTTTATCGCGATCCTTATAATAAACGAAACCTGAACAGAAAGCTCTTAAACCAGAGTATCAGTTCATGGGCAGAACAGCATCAGCTTCGGGTTGACCAGCAACGTTTAAACAATGCTCTGGGCAAACCGGCCAATACTTTGATTTGTCTTACCTGCAGTACGGGCAAAACCAAAGTTAGCGGCAATCTGAGCTCACTACAGTGGACAAGCGGTAAAGGTGAAACTGTAGAATTCAAAAACGTTAATCCAGACAATATCAATTCTAAACAGGAAATCACACCGGAAGGCAGTAGTATTGAAGTAGATGAGGACACGGACGAAACACCTAAGCAACAAAATATTACTCCGTTACATCCAACCACCACACCTGCAAAAAAACAACCCACATCAGTAAAGAAGGTTCCAATTACTACCATTCCTGCCTCATCCGATGAGGGTTTTGATTCTCTGATGTAACATCGGACTAGCAGTTTAACTGATATATAAACTCAGTTTTAAGGAAGATAATTTTCCAGCAATTGCCATAAAACTGCCTTGTCTGAAGATTTAAGCCGCTTCAGCCGATATTCACATCGTGCTGCAGCGGCTTTAGTAATGTTCCGGCAAATCAGACGCATCTCAAGTGGCGGATACATGCGTGTATATCTTGCCCCCTTACCCGCATAATGCGCCTGCCAGCGCTTTAACGGCCGATTAGTTATCCCGCAATAAAATGTATCATTAGCACAGTATAAAAAATAGACAGCCCAATCAGCATCTGTCTGAGGTAAGGGTGGTAATGCATTCAGAACAGATGCAGACAAAATCAGCTTCATAGTTCAGTATAAACCGCAATCTCGGACTGATTGAAATTCAGTTATTCCAAACTCCGGTAAAAATTATGATATACAGCGTGTTAATAATAAACACACTTAATTCACAGCAATAAAATAATATGATTTTAAGCAAAAACCGATAATTTCAAATTTTACAGATACTGAATACAGGCCGAACACCTGGCCGCGCTTCGCCGATGTCCTTAAACATTTACCAATAACACATAAAATTTAAAATAATTATTTTTATCATACACTCAGACAAGAGAGTACTTATCGTACATAAATACGCTCAATTTTTCGGTTTACACTCAGAAACTCACCTGTACCGCCTCATCGCCTAGCAAGGTATACAGTTCATCAAATAAGGTAGCCTCAGGCTTGATAAGCCAGTTTCTATCCGCACGCAATTCACCATATGCCTGCTGATGCCGGCAGCAAAATTTCAGTGGCACATGAGCCTGCTGTTCACGGTATGGTTCCAGTAATCTGGCCAATTGTCCGACAGGAGTATCTGCAGTAATGTGTAAATGCAGACTGCGTGCATAGCGGGCGCTGGCTTGCGCCAGCGTGAATGCATCATCAGCAGTGATACGTAATCCGTCACCGCCATTGTATTCATCAACAGCAACCTTACATTCCATAATCAATACCTGATCTGCTTTCAGGCTGGCTCCGTATTCTTCCAGTGCCTGCCCCGCTACTACAACTTCCTGTTTAGCGGTACCATCCTCAAGCTGCACCACAGCAAATTTACCGCGTTTTCCCATAATATAGCGGACACCGGTAACAAAACCGGCTACTTTCTGCTTATTATTAGATGGTTTCAGTGTTGCCAGTTTGCTGCTAACCAGTGCACGTACTTTATCAGCATATGGTTCGAACGGATGGCCGGAAAAATAAAAACCCATTGCCTGTTTCTCTTCAGCCAGCTTTACCGCCAGTGACCATGGTGCTACCTTTTCCATTTGTAAAGGCTCTATAGCATCTTCAACCATATCAAACAGCCCGCCCTGATTCGCATTGGCAGCCACCTGCTCAGCATTCTCCATCGCCAGACCGATATTGGCCAGCAACTGAGCCCGATTCGGATTCAATTCATCAAAGGCACCGGCGCGTACCAAAGCCTCAATCGTACGGCGATTCAGATGTTGGCGATCTACTCGCTGACAAAAATCGAATAAATCTGTAAATGCACCACCTGTTTCGCGCGCACGTACAATGGCCTCTACGGCACCTTCGCCAGTTCCCTTAATTGCTCCAAGTGCATAACGAATCTGCTTTTTATTATTCGGAGTAAACCGGTAAAAGGATTCATTAATACTCGGTGGCAGGAAAGTAATCCCGTTTTCAATACCATCATCAACAAAAATTTTCAGCTGATCCGTATTAGTCAATTCACTGGACATCGTACCGGCCAGATACTCAGCCAGATAATGACATTTGAGCCATGCAGTTTGATAAGACACCAGAGCATAAGCTGCAGCATGCGATTTATTGAAACCATAGCCGGCAAACTTTTCCATATAATTGAAAATTTCATTGGCCGTTTGCTTATCTATGCCTTTTTCAGCGGCACCAGCCTCAAAAATGGCACGATGCTTCACCATTTCCTCAACTTTTTTCTTACCCATGGCACGACGCAGCAAATCGGCACCACCCAGTGTATAGCCACCGCAAACCTGTGCCGCCTGCATTACCTGTTCCTGATAAACCATCACCCCGTAAGTAGAATTTAATACCGGTTCAAGATTGGGATGCAGATACTCTACTTTTTCCTCACCATGCATACGCCGGATAAAATCCGGAATCAGATCCATCGGCCCCGGACGATACAGAGCCACAAACGCAATAATTTCTTCAAATTTGGTCGGACGTGCTGTCACCAGCATCTTTTTCATACCCACCGACTCAAACTGGAATACTGCTGTTGTATTACCTCTGGCAAAAATACTGGCATACGTCTCTGCATCGTCCAGCGGAATATGATTAACATCAACCTTCTGACCAGTGGTTTCCAGAATAAATTTTTGCGTCATTTCGATGATGGTTAAGTTGCGCAGTCCGAGAAAGTCGAATTTCACCAAACCAATCTGCTCAACATCATCCTTATCAAACATCGAAACCGGAGACGCATCATCACCGCTTGCCTGATAAATCGGGCAAAAATCGGCAATTTTTCCCGGAGCCATCAACACCCCGCCTGCATGCATACCCAAACCGCGCGTCAGATCTTCCAGTTTCAGCGCCAGCGTCATTAGCTCTTCAGCTTCTTCTTCCTGCAATAGTTGCCGGATTTGCGGTTCTGCTTCCATTGCTTTTGTCAGGCTGAGTGGTTTATTTGCTTCAACCGGTATCAGTTTGGACAAACGGTCACACAAACCAAACGGTAAATCCAGCACACGCCCGACATCGCGTACCACAGATTTCGACGACATCGTACCGAAAGTGACAATCTGACTGACCGCAGGCACACCATACTTATGGCGTACATACTGGATAACCCGACCACGGTTTTCCTGACAAAAATCGATATCAAAGTCTGGCATTGATACCCGTTCCGGGTTCAGAAAACGTTCGAACAGCAGGTTATAACGCAACGGGTCCAAATCAGTAATTTTCAATGAATACGCCACTAGCGAACCGGCACCGGAACCACGTCCCGGACCTACCGGACAGCCATTTTGCTTAGCCCAGTTAATAAAGTCCTGCACAATCAGAAAATAACCGGGAAACTGCATCTGAATAATAATTCCCAGTTCATAATCCAGTCGCTGCTGATATTCCGGCATTTTCTGTGCCCGTTCTGCTTCATCCGGATACAGAAATGCCATGCGCTCACGTAATCCTTCATTACTCAGCTGAACCAGCAGATCGTCCAGCGTCATCCCTTCCGGTGTCGGAAAAAGCGGCAAATAGTTTTTCCCCAGTGTCAGCGTTAGATTACAGCGTTGAGCTATAGCCACCGTATTAGATAAAGCTTCAGGTATGTCGGCAAAACGTGCCGCCATCTCTTCAGGCGTAACAAAATACTGACTAGGCATAAAATCATGCGGACGGCGTTTATCAGCCAGTACATATCCGCTAGCAATGCAGACCCGGGCTTCATGTGCCTGAAAATCATCAGTATCCATAAACTGTACCGGATGGGTTGCCACCACGGCTATCTGATGCTCAGCCGCCAGTGCCACACTACCGGCTACCACAGCTTCCCATTCCGGCCGCTCAGGTAAACGCTGCACTTCCAGATAAAAACCATCACCAAACCATTGCCGGTATTTAATTAAAGCTTGTGCAGCCTGCTCAGGTTTCTGTGACAGTAAAGCCTGACCAATTTCACCATACTGTGCTCCGGATAAACAGATTAAGCCAGTATTATCTCCTTCTGCCAGCCACTGCTGACGTACTATTGCCTGATGCGGATTGCGGTCTTCACCCACATAAGCATTTGTCAGTAACTCATTCAGACGTAAATAACCTGCATGATTTTTGACCACAAGCATCAGGCGAAAAGGCTTGTCCGGCTGTTCCGGATTCTCCAGACGCACATCTACCGCCATAATCGGCTTGATTCCCGCATTACGGCATGCCTTATAAAATTTCACCATGCCAAATACATTCATCAGGTCGCTGATACCTAATGCAGGTATTCCCAAAGTACTGGCGCGTTTAACTGCCTCTTTTATCCGTACAATACCGTCTTCAATAGAAAATTCGGTATGCAGACGCAATGGAACATAGGAAAAATTTTTGGACATAGTACTTTTCATACCAGAACAATTATTATCTGGTTTATCCGAAATAAAAAGAGAGAAAACCGGCCGGCTAAACTTTCAGCTTTCTAAGCAATATACTGAAAATTACAAATAACAGCATTCAGTGTGTCGGCCAGTGCACAAGCACATTATTACAGCGTTAATTTTACCTGATTTGTTCAAGTGAACAGCAATAATCTAGGTTAAAAACTGGCTAGTTGATTATTCAGCAGCAGTAAAGTGGGTAGTAATATAAATATACAGACCAAAAAGCATTAATTCATACTTTTACAGTTGAAAGAAATATATCCGGCCACCAAACTACCTATAAACCTTTGTCATTTAACTGAGTCGCCAGAACTTGGAAATTCAGCAAGTGCTACGCAGCTAACCGATACATACGGCAAATCGGCTAATGAAAACAGGCTGCCTGAATCATCAGACAGCCTGTTTATGAAAGTTTCCCCCGCAGGTGCCGGTTTGGACGCCATCCGCTTGAACCTTGAGGACAAGGCTGGCAGTATCGAATGGCTTCGGGTTCATTCACAGGGAATGCTCACGCCCACCATTACCCAACCGCCAAAAAAGCGAATTATTGGTTCAAAGGAATATATGTCCTTACGAACACCGCAGGGGAAGAAAACTTTATTTTACCACAAGTGTGAGTGTACTTTCACACAACTGTATCATATCCTGCATTTTACGCTCATAATCGCCAATTGCCAAATTTCCGTGCACGGTCAGTTTAAGCAGATCGTGAGCCAGATTAAGCGCGGCCATAATTACAATTTTATCTGTTTCAACAATTCTTCCGGAACTCTGAATAGCAGTAATTTTTTCATTCAGCATTTTTACTGCCTGCATCAACGTTTCGTGTTCACTTCTGGGCGTGCCTATATTAAAAGGACGACCAAGAATTTCCACACGAACCTGTTGAATTTCATCCATTTAAATCCTCCTGCATTTGAGGTAGCCGTTGCAGCAGCCGCAGCAGCTCATCACTGGATGCTTTCACTACCGAAGTAGTGCGGTTCTTTTCAGCAATCAGCCCGTCAATAGTAGTTTGCATGCTTTCCTGTAAATGAAATTTTTCCTTCTCATGCTGACTACGTATCCGTTCACGTTCTAACTGAAAATCTTCATTTTGTTTGTGTAACTGTTCTTTTGCAGTTGCCAGCTGCTGAGTCAGCTGATGTTTTTCTGCCAAAAGAGAATTGAATTGTATTACCAGCCGCTTAACACTATCTTCCAGTTGTTCTAATTGATTTTCCATTCCCTACCCGCTTCCGTCCTTAATTAATGCAGCATGAATTACCTGATTTCTCAGTACTGCTAATCCGGTTTTTTTCGTTATAACAAATAATTATTATTCCGCTTTAGGCGCTCTTTCCATCAGAATTTCTGCCATTGCCTGTACCTCAGTACGACCATGAAACAGCTGTTTCAGGATATTGGCAATCGGCATATCAACCCCCAGTGAATCCGCCTGCCTGCAAACCTCTTCTACAGTATATACACCTTCGGCGACATGTCCAAGTTCAGTTAATGCTTCAGGCAGTGATTTACCCTCTGCCAGCAATAAACCTACCCGGCGATTACGCGACAGTGATCCCGTACAGGTAAGAATCAAATCCCCCATACCGGACAAACCCATTAACGTTGTAGCCTGACCACCCAGAGCATGATTCAGGCGCGATATTTCTGCCATACCCCGTGTCATTAATGCCACTCTGGCATTAATCCCGTAGTGCAGACCGTCAGCAATCCCCGTTGCAATAGCCATGACATTCTTTACTGCCCCGCCTACTGCCGCCCCAATCACATCAGCATTCGCATATAAGCGCAGAACAGTATTATTCAGCGTAGCCGCCAGAGACTGAATCCAGGCAAAATTTTCCGATGCCAGCGTAACAGCACAAGGTAACTGCTGAGCCAGTTCCTGTGCAAAACTTGGTCCGGACAGCACACCGATGCAGTTATTCTCGGGCATAACCTCTGCCAGTACCTGCTGCGGTAACAAGCCGGTTTGCTGTTCAAATCCTTTACAGGCTGCAATAACAGGTACGTCACCCATACCGGCCTCAACCAGCTTCCGGGCACTTTCCCGCAAAGCAGATACCGGTGTGGCAATAATGATTAAATCTGCCGGCGCAAATGCATCAACAGCAGAAAGATTTTCTGGCAGAACAAAATCAGGCAGATACCGTTTGTTTACCCGCTCCTGCTGTAATTGCTGCACATGCCGGATATTGTGTGTCCATAACCAGACCTTGTGTGCATGCAGAGCAAAGTGAATGGCAAGAGCCGTTCCCCACGCTCCTGCACCCAGCACACCAATATTCATGTCAAATATTCCCTTTAACAAACTATCAGCAAATAACTGCCCTGTTTCTCAATACTTTCAGAAGCCAGATAACTTACAAATACGGCATTTCATTCATTACCGGCACAAACAGCTTTAACGAAACATATTGTATCCAAAAACTCAGACTCAGGCTGCCTGAAATACCATACCAAATTAGCAGAATACAGCTGAGTCACATCATGCACCAGTCTGCAAAGAGCGCTCCGGGCATTAATCCGCTCAATTCAATCATAGCTGCATGAATAGAAAAACACAGGCTGCCTGTCGTCAGACAACCTGTGCTCATAAAATACATTTAAAAATGATTAATCCTCAAAGCGTTTAAACGCCAGTGAACCATTCGTACCACCAAAACCAAACGAATTGGAAATAGCTGCACGAATCGGCAAATCACGCGCCTCATTGGCGCAATAATCCAGATCACATCCCGCTTCAGTATCCTGTTCAAAGATATTGATTGTTGGCGGAGATTTTTGGGTATGAATAGCCATTACTGTATATACCGCTTCCACACCACCAGCACCGCCCAGCAGATGGCCGGTCATGGATTTAGTTGAATTCACAACCAGTTTTTTAGCATGCTCACCCAAAGCCAGTTTTAATGCATTGGTTTCATTTACATCACCCAGCGGGGTCGATGTACCATGAGCATTTACATAATCAATATCTTCAGGGTTTAAACCACCGTCTTTCAGAGCACGGGTCACACCCAGTGCCGGCCCTTCAGTATTGGGCGCAGTAATATGATATGCATCTGAACTCATACCAAAACCTACCAGTTCAGCATAGATTCTGGCACCGCGTTTACGTGCATGCTCATATTCCTCCAGCACCATTACCCCGGCACCTTCACCCATCACAAAGCCGTCACGCTGTTTATCCCATGGTCTGGATGCTGTAGCCGGATCATCATTGCGGGTTGATAATGCTTTCATTGCAGCAAAACCACCTACACCCAGCTCACAAATAGCCGCCTCTGCCCCGCCGGCTATCATAATATCTGCATCACCATACTTAATCAGACGTGCTGAATCACCAATACTGTGCGCACCGGTGGTACAGGCTGAAACCATACCATAGCTCGGTCCCTGATAGCCTTTAAGAATAGTAACATGACCGGAAATCAGATTAATCAGAGAACTGGGAATGAAAAACGGATTAATTTTACGTGCCCCATGTTCCACAACAGTCCGTGCCGTTGCTTCAATCGCAGGTAATCCACCGATACCGGCACCGATATTCACCCCTACCCGGGTTTTATCCAGCCCCGGTATGTCATCCAGTCCGGCATCTGCAATTGCCTGCATCGCAGCAGCTACACCAAAATGAATAAACGAATCCATTCTGCGTGCTTCTTTTGCGCTGATGTACTGAGTTACATCAAAATTCTTAACTTCACCGGCAATCTGGCAAACTAAAGACGAAGCATCAAAATGGGTAATAGTGCCAATGCCGCTTTTACCTGCAAGTAGATTTTGCCATGCTGTGGTTACATCATTACCCACAGGAGATACCTGACCCAGGCCGGTAATGACTACTCTTTTTTTACTCATAATTTTGCTCGTAAGAAAAAAACCTCTACCGAATCAGACGAAAAGTGCGCCTTATTTCGACAGAGGAATTTGAATTTGACCAACACTACACGGAATTAATTCAAGTGAGCGCCAACAAAGTCGATAGCTTGTTGTACGGTAGTAATTTTTTCAGCTTCTTCGTCCGGAATTTCGCAACCAAAAGCTTCTTCCAGAGCCATTACCAATTCAACGGTGTCCAGTGAGTCAGCACCCAGATCTTCCTGGAAAGAAGATTCATTTTTTACTTCAGCTTCACTCACGCCTAATTGTTCTGCAACAATCTTTTTCACACGTTGTTCGATATTATTATCCATTGACTGATCTTTCTTTTCTTTGCCCGGCAGTAAGTGCGGACAGGGTTAATTGAATAAATCAACTTTTTTAGTTGTTGATATTATTGTACCTAATAAAAATAGAGTTTTCCATTTAAATTGTTTTTTGCCGTCTTTTCCGTGGTTTTCAGTGATTTTCACCGCACTTTTACTTATCACCCAAGTACAAATTTAACAGCAAGCGGCAGCCATATTAGCACAGCCTGATTTTTTGCGACAAGCAATATGATTTATATTGAATCATTATTAACAATAGTTTTATATAAAAAATTCATAATCAGAGCCAGCTCCGCTGCTGTATTTTCCTGTGTTCCGCCACCGGCATGCCCGCCAGTATCAGGTGCTGCCAGCCATACCCGCTGCTTCAGCTGCCGCAGACGCGCATAGAATTTCAGTGCATGTGCCGGATGCACACGATCATCGTGCCGGTTAGTAGTAATCAATGCCGGCGGATAGTGTTGCAAATCACCCAAATTATGATAAGGAGAAAGCAGCTTTAATGCTGGTCTTTCCAAAGAATTTTCAGGATTTCCGTATTCATCAATCCACGAAGAACCTGCTGAAAGATAAGGGTAACGCAACATATCTGTCAGTGGCACTTCGCAGACCAATGCCCCCATACTCTGCGGCTCACGGCAGAAAGCAGACGCTACTACCAGACCACCATTACTACCGCCCTGTATCGCTGTATGTGCTGCCACAGCTCGATGATGTTTATATAAATCATGCAGCACAGCCAGCAAATCACCAACACTGATATGTTTATTAATCCCTTGAGCAGCCTGATGCCATAATGGTCCGAATTCACCTCCGCCACGGACATTTGCCAGCACAAAAGCATAGCCTCTGGCCAGCCAGTGCCTGCCAATACTGCCCAGATAATACGGCAGTTGCGGCATAGCGAAACCACCATACACATAAACAATCGTTGGCGTATCCTCACCGATTTGTTTACCAACATGAAAATAAGGAATAAATGTGCCATCAGCTGCAACTGCATTAAATTGCCGCACCTGCATTCCTTGCGGATTAAATTGCCGTGGCTGGCGGCGCATAACACACAACTCACCCAGATGTATATCCAGCGTATATAAAGTCAGAGGCTCAAGAAAATTACTGATAGCCAGATACACCACATCACCGCCCCACGGCTGATCAGTAATTTCCAGTGCACCTTCCGGCAAATTCGGCAAAGTAATTTCCTGCCAGCGGCTATCTGCAAAATGCCACGCCAGCAAACGGCTATGCACATTATCCAGTATGGACACCAGCACAAACCGTCGTGTAGTTTCAATATTTTCAATAGCCTGAGTTTCAGTTGGTAAAAAAATCAGCTCAGCCGCACCAAGCTCACCTTTGTGCAACTTCACTGCCACCAGACTGCCTGCCGGATAGGATTTATTTGCCCGCTGCCAGTCACTGCGTAACTGCACCAGCAATTGCCCGTACAGATAACCCATCAATTCACAATCATCCGGCAATCCCAGCGGCTTAACACTAAAATCAGCCAGTACCTGATAATACTGTTTGTGATAAAACCCTTCTGCTGCTTCAAGTAAATCAATCGGTGCGCCCTGGCTATCCAGATAACGCCAGGCATTAACCATCATGCCTTCTGCGGCCATTTCCAGTATCGGCAGTGCTTCTGCAAAAGATTGTCCGCGGCGCATCAGCCACACTTGTCTGGGATAACCCGCCTGCGTTAACTGCCGCTCATCCCAGGCCGGACATACCCATACGCTTTCAGTATCACGCCAGCTAATAATGCTTTTACTGAGCGGAAAATGAAAACCGCCTTCGACAACTTTACGCTCAGCCAGATTAAATTCAATTGTATAAGCAGCATCAGATCCGCCCGCACTCAGACTGATTAATACATGCTCCGGTGCCTGCACATAATGAGCCACTCCCTGTAAGTACACATCATCGTTAAGCAGAGAATCAAAATCAGCTACTGAAAACAAAATTTTCCATTCAGGCAAGCCTGCACGATAACTGGCCGCAGAACATACCCTGTACACACCCTTCGGAAATTCCGCTGACTGATAAAAATGATACATATGTGCACGGTGTTCCTGACAAAAAGGAATTTGCTGCTCATCCTGCAACATTGTCACAATATCATCACGCACCGCTGTATATTCATCACTCGATGCAAACTCAGCCTGAGCAGCTGCATCTGCCTGCTGAATAAAAGACTGAGTTAGTTCACTATCCAGGTCTTCAAAATGCACAAAAGGATCAGCATCTGTCATCTTTATTTTTCCAATAATTTATATCTTTTAATCCATATAACACTTCTGATATAGCAGACTGTTTATCTGGCCGGACGAATCAGACGGTATACAGATATAAATATAAACAAATAGGGCAGCCCAGACAGGCTGCCCTATTATTTAAATAAAATCAACAATATAATTTCATTATGCTTTTTACTAGCCACACACATTCGTATATACGATGTACAAAATATAAATTGTTAATTTTTATATGGTGCCGACAACGAGAATCGAACTCGTACGACCTGAGGTCACCACCCCCTCAAGATGGCGTGTCTACCAATTTCACCATGTCGGCAATTAACTGTAAAAAATGTTTATTCCGGTATCAGCGGTTTTTGTGCCGGTTTCGCCGGTACGGCTGGCGCACTGGCAGGTGTGGCTGCCGGTACTACTACCTGTTGCTTCGGTTTCACATTACTAAAATCCAGCCCGCTGTGCCGGTGTGTGGAAATATAGCCTAAAGCTAAACAGGTAACAAAGAATACAGTAGCAGCAATTGCTGTGCTGCGACTGAGGAAATTTGCATTGCCGGCTGCACCAAAAACACCCTGAGCACTACCGGAACCAAATGCCGCGCCCGCATCAGCACCTTTGCCCTGCTGCATCAGCACCAGCACAATAACACTCAGCGCCGCGAAAATATTCACGATTAAAATAAGGGTTTTAAATGCTTCCATGATATCAACTTTTATCAAGCAGGCGCATATGCAGCCTGAATAATAGCGGCAAAACTGTCAGCCTGCAATGAGGCACCGCCAACCAAAGCACCGTCAACATGTGACACAGCCAGAATTTCAGCCGCGTTGCCCGCATTGACACTACCGCCATAAAGGACGCGGATTTTAACATCTTTACCACATAAAGACAAGATTTGCCGGTAAATTAACTCATGCATGGCGGCAATCTGTTCTGTAACCGGAACTTTCCCCGTCCCTATTGCCCATACCGGCTCATATGCCACCGCTACTTCACTCAGATCTGCCTCTGCCAGCAATGACAACTGTGCAGCTACTACCTGCTCTTCCTGTCCGGCTTCCCGTTCGGCAAGTGTTTCGCCTACACACAAAATAGGCAGCAATCCTGCTGCAATACTGTTCTGCATCTTTTCCAGCAGAATAGTATTATCTTCCTGAAAATACTGTCTGCGCTCCGAATGTCCGACCAGCACAAACTGCGCTCCGACATCAGCCAGCATCTGTGCACTTACTTCACCGGTAAAAGCTCCATTAACAGCAAACCGGCTGACATCTTCCGCGCCTACAGCCAGTGCTGTATTGGCAGCAAATTCTTTGATACCGGCAAGATAAACATTCGGGGCGGCAATACCACAATATACCTGTGCCGCAGCCGCGTTTACAGGTTGAAGCAATCCTTGCAGCAGCGTGCGGTTAGCTGCATTACTGCCATTCATTTTCCAATTACCTATTACCCACTTTTGCTGCCACATATATTTTCCCTTAAGACAAATAACATGCCAAACCTGAGCGTATGGCTATGACAGAAAGCTATTATTCATGCCATAAATTAGCTTCAGCTTTAAAATGGCGGCATTGTAACGGAAAATTACCATTTGTGCCTTGTCATTACTCAGAATTAAGCACATGTTTAACTGCAACTATATACATTTAACCCAAGGTAAATATTGTCTTAACTTGATCAAAATAATTCTGTTGACCAGATTTATTCTTTATATCTTCTAATAGAAAGAAAATAATAGAAAACAGCCATAAGAAAATCTACTTATCTGCAAAAAAACAGATAAAAACAAATTAAAAACAATTATCTTATATCGTATTGAATAAATAGCCGTATGATTTTTTCCATGCCAGAAAAAGCATCAGACATGATTCTGTCTGACTACCTGTAATCTGAACAGCAGAATTGATTAACCAATACCCTACTGCCGTACCGTAAATAGTTTTATAATTCACTTAAACTATATTCGTATACAATAGCCTAATAACAGAGCATATTGCTTTCTAAACCACTTACTATTCCACCCGCCCGGCGGGTATCAGCATTTCGGAGCAGACATGGATTTCAATAACGCCCGCTATAACATGGTTGAGCAGCAAATCCGTCCTTGGGACGTATTAGATTTTGATTTACTGGATGTCCTGTCCGACATTCCGCGTGAACGTTTTGTCCTGCCTCAGCAGCAGGAAGTAGCCTATACAGATCAGGCACTCGGGCTGGCTAACGGTGGCAAAATGCTTGAACCCAAAGTCGTAGCCAGAATGATTCAGGCACTGAAACTTAATCTGACCGATACCGTAGTAGAAATCGGCACAGGCTCCGGCTATGCTACAGCCATACTGGCAAAAATGGCCGGTAAAGTAATCAGTGTTGATATTGATGCTGAACAGCAACAGCGCGCCCAGTTAATACTTAGCGATATGGACTATACTAATATCAGCTATAAAACCTGTGATGGCTTGGCGGACAAACTCCCCGGCGCACCGTTCAGTGCCATTTATGTTGGCGGTTCATTACCCAAACTACCTGATTTATTACTGGATCAGCTGGCAGAGGATGGGCGCATGGTTGCTATTATCGGTGAAGCGCCGGTAATGCGTGCTATTTTATTTGAACGTCAGAATAATCAGCTTAGAGAAACTGTTTTATTTGAAACTGTAGCACCAGCTCTACATAGCTTAGAAATACCTGCACCAAGTCAGTTTAAATTCTGAACAAACTTTAATTCAAAATAAGCAGCGCAATTTATCATTTTGAAAATTGTGCTGTTATCAGAAAATTCTTTTTTTAAGACAATATACACCTGACAGGCTATCAATAATCATCCGCAAACTTTAATTAATATCAGTATTTAACAGATAAATTTATTTTTTATTTTTTTGTCTGATACTACTTTAAATAGCAATCCCGGCAACCATAAGCCAGTATATTGAAAAACAGCAACACATTGTTTTAAAAACTGTAAAATAAAAAAGATATTCCGAAATTTCGAATACTTATTTCATTGCTCTGGTAATATTTAAAATAATTTTATCTTCAGGAGCAGAATCATGCCTTATCAAACCCGCGCAGACTTACCGGCAGCAGTAAAACAGGCATTGCCTGAACATGCACAGGATATTTTCAAAGAAGCTTTTAATCACGCAATTCAGGAATATCAGGATCCGAAAAAACGCCGTGATAACAGTGATGCCGAAACCATTGCATATAAAGTTGCGTGGGCGGCAGTAGAAAAAACTTACCATAAAGGTAAAGATGGCAAGTGGCAGCCTAAATAATCTTTGTGATTGCCTTAATACCAACCACCAGCAATAATCTGTAAGAGTAAACGACAAAAAAGCAACGCAAACCTGTATTTAAGGCAATCAATTTGTTGACTCTATTTTAATTACACTGTGGGGATGCAGGTGTAAGTCTCTTTTCCAAAGCATAGCGTGTATCTCAAATGATAATTATGAGAACACATTTCTTTTAACACCCTGCCCGCCAGACTTTTTCCTGCTAGATGAAGCACTAATCAATATTACATTTCATGTATCAAACCAAAACCTGCTTTGGTTTTATCCTCTTTCAGTTATCGTCTGATTACTATCAACCATCACTAGAACAAAATATAGTGATTATATATATGCCATTTGACAAAACATTGTCGTAATTAGCGCGGTACAGACCTTACTTTCCTCTAAAACCGCATACTGTGACAGTGAATTTCTCATTAGAAATAGGACATACTAAAAAGTCAGACAGAATAAACTAAAAAGAGATAAAACCATGATGGAGTTTCAAGATAGTTTTGTCAGAAACTTTCAAATGAAGATTTTTATCACCATCTTAGCGAGAGCTTTAAATTATGAATGCTGACTCAGTTTAAGACAAAAAACAAACGGAAGATTTTTGATTAAGCAATATAATTATAACAATCTAAACGCTTAAATTACTCTTCCTATAGTAAGAGAATACATTGAGGTAGATAACTTATCCAATTTTATGGTTGAATACGTACGAGTAGAATTTGAGGAATAAATCAGTTTCTATAATTTAAACCATAAATGACATTTCACAAATCAGTTTATAATATGAGTATCCAAACATTGAACGCTGTCCAATTGCAGCAATGGCAACAGCAAAATCAGGATTTTGTCTTACTCGACGTTCGGGAAGATAATGAAGTTCAGTATACAGCCATACCTGGCTCTATACACATTCCGATGAATATGATTCCGTTACGCCAGAATGAATTACCGGATGATAAACCCATCGTCTTATATTGCCACCTTGGTATGCGCAGCATGCAGGTAGCTTTATATCTGCAGGAAGCCGGCTTTGAAAATCTCTATAATCTCAACGGCGGTATCAATGCATGGTCACATGAAGTAGATGCAAGTGTACCAACCTATTAATTATCAGCATTGACAATTTAAATTGAAAAG
Organism: Snodgrassella sp. W8135; assembly: GCF_016101225.1. Classification (NCBI taxonomy): domain Bacteria; kingdom Pseudomonadati; phylum Pseudomonadota; class Betaproteobacteria; order Neisseriales; family Neisseriaceae; genus Snodgrassella; species Snodgrassella sp. W8135. The sequence goes on along the minus strand of NZ_JACFQX010000001.1, from coordinate 148,811 downwards.
CTCCTTAATTCATGGAGCTTTTTTTGGCACAGTAAAATTTTAATTATTATCAGAATACATAGTAATTACTGCTTTTTACTCCTCTTACCCTGTGATAATACCACACCACTTAGTGTCAGCAATGTACCCACAGCAGCAATTAAGTTAAATGGTTCTTTCAAAATAATTACTGCACTGATTATTGTAATAACAGGTACTAAATAAATATAAATACTGATTTTAACAGCCCCGACTAACTTAACCGCATAATTCCATGAAACAAAGCAGATTGCAGAAGCACCTACTCCTAGAAACAGGATATTAAGCATATTAACCGGCTTGTAAAAACGTACCAGTCCCCATTCAAAATTAAATAAATACAATGCAGGCAACATCAGAATCAAGCCATAAAAAAAGAAGCGTCTGGTCAGTAAAATAATATTGCAATCAAAACTGCTGCTTTTTTTGGTTAAAATCGAATAGCCAGCCCAGAACAGACAGGCTACAACTGCCAGAAAATCACCGAGCGGATTCAGAGAAAGAACAAACTTACCATTAAAGCTAATTAAGACCACACCAAAAACTGCCAGCAGACAGCCAATATAAAAACGCAGAGAAGGTGTTTCTGCTTTTAAAAAGAACATCGCTAAAATGGCGGTAAATACCGGAGCCAGACTGGCGATTACCCCCACGTTAGAAGCTGTTGTATAAGTTAATGCAATATTCTCACATAAAAAATAGCAGGTGACTCCACAAAAACCGGCAGCCATAAACAAAAGCTCTTTCCTGATGCCCTGCCAGCTCAAAAAATGAGGAGCCAGAACCCATAGTGTAAAGTAACCCAGCATAAATCGGAAAAATAGAATTTCTATAGGTTTGAATTCTGTCAGTAAAACCTTGGTGGAAATATAGGTTGTTCCCCAGATCAATATCGTAAACAGCGCAATCAAATGCCCCTGGGCTTTTTTTGACACTAGCATGAAAAATCTCTCTATTTATACAAATCAAATACCATCAGAATTTTTTTATCCAAAACAGTTTGAACTTTTATTGATATTAAATTAAATAATTAATAAATTTTTTCCGGTAAGGCAAATGGTTCATAATGTATTACTCAATGTCTTTGTAACAATATGATAGATAATTATGAATACATTATGATAGCAACAATTATAATTTGATGATTAAAGAATGTAATAGGTTATTTAAAATCAAATATCTTTATCAACAAAAATAATTGATACACATAAAATTTAAGGGCTTTTAGCAAAACTAAAAGCCCTTAAAAAATTCTGGTGCACCCAACAGGGATCGAACCTGTGACCTCCGGCTTCGGAAACCGACACTCTTCCAACTGAGCTATGGATGCTGATAAATATTAAGAGTGGCAGATTTTAGCCCAAATCAGACAATTTGGCAAAAGCAATCTATACCCATATAACATAAAAATTATCCTCCTCCTGTTTCTAAAAAGCAACCATATGAAATTAAATATTTTATTCATATTTTTATTCAAACTGGTAATAATCACACAAAATGAGAGATTAATTGCAGTAAATTTGGCATACGTAAAATTTTTGTGCTATGTTTAATAACTTTGGTGCATTAAATTTTGTTTTATAACAAAGAAATATCCCTACAGACAGCTGTCAGGTCTGTTTAACAGGCCACATATATGTATTCTGATTCATGCTCATTTATACGTCCTCTTCCTGCCAGTACTGCACTGGATGTTATTGGTGATGTGCATGGCGAGTGGGAAGCTTTACAGCAATTATTGCATTTTCTCGGTTATGATGAGAACGGACGGCATAAACATGGCAGAAAACTGGTGTTTGTCGGCGATTTATGTGATCGCGGACCGGATAGTCCGGCTGTACTCGACTGGGTAATTCAAGCAGTCGCAGCTGAAAATGCATTTACCATTATTGGCAATCATGAACTGAATTTATTGATTGATGATCCTAAAGACGGTTCGGGCTGGTATTTTGACAACCGTCCGCAGGACGAAACACGTTTTGCACCATGGCAGCATTATCCGAAAGACAAGCGCAGGCAACTACAGGAAACCATGGCACAATGGCCATTGATTCTGCAACGCGACGATTTACGCATTGTTCATGCCGCATGGCTGCCGGACAGCATTGATAAACTGATTCATTGTGGCGAAAAATCTCTGAGTAAACAGTATCACTACTGGGAGAACCGTTTTTTTGATGATTTTCGTCAGACTGAATGGTACGAATCTTATATACAGGAAACACAGCAGCTAAAAACAGAACTGGAAGATGAAAACTACACCATGCCATTTCAGCCCGGTGTTGCTCATTATGATTTATTACGTAGCTGCCATAATCCTATACGTGCACTGACCAGCGGTATTCAGGCTTTAACTCAGCAGCCATTTTATATAAACGGCCGCTGGCGATTTACGGTAAGAAAGCCGTGGTGGCAGCAATATACTGATCCGGTGGCGGTAATTATCGGGCATTACTGGCGCAGCTGGTATGGCACAGCAGGAGTAGCCGAACATCGCAAAGATCTGTTTCCCGAACCGCCAACTCACTGGCTGGGTAAGCAGCAACAGGTATTCTGTGTGGATTTTTCCATAGGTGCCCGCTGGCGTGAGCGCAAAAATGCCATCTTACCGGCAGACAGCCGGATGCATCTGGCCGCATTGCGCTGGCCGGAAAATCTCATCATGTTAAATAGTGGTAAATACTGCCCTGCTCAACGCAATCGCTGAATAATCCTGCCAGTCAACAATACATTTGTTATAATGAACGTTTTTACAGCAAAACAGTATATGCAAAAAGGATAATAACTCCGGCAAATGCTGTTTATACATTAATCTGCAATCCACTTTGGTATAGCACACTGGACATTGTTTCAGATGGTGCCGTTGCATCATTATGCCGGTATCAGAGTAATGAATGTATGCCGGATACTGCCATACATTCATGTATACCAGAGATTATTTACTCAATACCAGAATGACAGACGCCAACTCCTCTTCCAATCAAGTTAAACGCCATCTGAAAACCCGCCATCTGTCAATGATTGCCATTGGCGGCAGTATTGGTACGGGATTATTCATGGCCAGCGGCAGTGCCATTCACGATGCCGGGCCGGGAGGTGCACTGCTCGCCTATATGGCTATCGGGGTTATGGTGTATTTCCTGATGACCTCGCTCGGGGAAATGGCAACTTATCTGCCTACCTCCGGTTCCTTCTCTACCTATGCCGCCCGTTTTGTGGATCCGTCACTGGGATTTGCATTGGGCTGGAATTACTGGTTTAACTGGGTGATTACCGTTGCAGCCGATATTTCCATAGCTTCATTGGTCATTACCTACTGGGAACCATTGCGCTTTATGCCGGCATGGAGCTGGAGCCTACTGTTTTTTGCTCTCGTGTTTCTGCTGAATATTTTATCTGTACGAGCCTACGGCGAATCAGAATACTGGTTTGCTCTGATTAAAGTAGTTACGGTAATTGTGTTTCTGGGCGTGGGTGTACTGACTATTTTCGGTATTCTTGGCGGCCAGTATATAGGCTTAAGTAATTTCACTATCGGCGACGCACCAATTCTCGGACATGGCTGGTCGGGCGGATTTTTTACCGTACTCGGTGTATTTCTGATTGCCGGTTTCTCATTTCAGGGAACAGAACTTATCGGTATTACTGCCGGTGAGTCAGAAAATCCGCAGGAAAGTATTCCCAAAGCAATCAAACAGGTATTCTGGCGCATTCTGATTTTTTATATTCTGGCCATGCTGGTAATTGGTCTGCTTATTCCTTATAACAGCGATGCTCTGCTTGGTGCAGATGTGGATCAGGTTGCAAAATCGCCCTTTACACTGGTATTTGAGCGTGCCGGTCTGGCTTTTGCCGCAGCCATAATGAACACTGTGATTCTGACTTCTATTCTTTCTGCCGGCAATTCCGGTCTTTATGCATCTACCCGTATGTTGTATGCAATGGGTAAAGACGGCATGGCTCACCGCACTTTTGCTGAAGTAAACCGTCGCGGTGTACCTGTGCTGGCACTGCTGGCGACAGCAATTGTCGTACTGGCTATTTTCCTGCTGGAAAGTGTCGATGAAGGTGCATACGAATACATTGTTGCGGCATCCGGTCTTACCGGTTTTATTGCCTGGCTGGGTATTGCCATCAGCCACTATCGTTTCCGGCGTGCTTTTGTACGGCAAGGTAATGATGTGAATTCTCTGGTTTATCGTGCTAAATGGTTCCCGTTCGGTCCCATTTTGGCGCTTTTACTGTGTATTCTGGTGATAATCGGACAGGACAGCCAGTTACTATTGCATGGTGATTTTAAATGGCAGCGCTTTGCCATCACCTATATGGGGCTGCCGGTATTCGCAGCATTCTATCTGTATCACAAGTTACGCTACCATACTCGCAAAGTACCTCTTGATAAGGTGAATCTCAGCAAACATATCGATTAAAACCGGTATTTACATTAATCATACAGACTACAGGCAGCCACAACTGGCTGCCTGCTGCATTTTCAGCTAACATTAAGCCCGTTTACTTATTATTTATTGCAGTCAGAATCACATGCTTACCTATACCCCCGCAAAATCCGGCAGTTCACCTCAGATGAACAAAAAACGTTCATGGCTGCTGCTGTTACTGGTATTTGTGTGGCTGTGGCCGGGTGTACTGCATCATGATTTATGGACACCGGGTGAACCTTATCTGTTTACTACCGTCAGTCAGTGGCAAACTTCAAACTGGGCAGTTCCGACTATTTTTGGTGAGATAAACTGGGAAGCTTCTCCGTTATATACATGGCTGGCAGTCTTATGTCAGCACTTATTCAGCCCGAAACGGATGGATGTCTATGAAGCCACCCGCCTTACCAATGTTATCCTTATAGTACTCACGTTTTCCTGTATTGGCGGTTCCGCACGCGAATTTCTCGGGCGTGGCTATGGCCGGATTGCGGTACTGATTTTATTAGGATGTACCGGTCTGCTGATTCCGGCACACTTTATTAACGACAGCATGATTCTCTGTCTTGGTGCATCCATGTGCTGGTATGGTTTTGCGCTGGCGGAACGACGTATTATGATGGCCAGCATGATGCTCGGCGGCGGTCTGGCAGTTCTGTCTTTAACCGGCAGTTTACTTTGGCCGCTATTGCTGATTCTGATCGCATTCAGCCTGCTGCTGCATTCGAAATGGCAAAGCAGGCGCTACCATCTGGTATTACTCATCTCCTTGCTCTGTGCTTTACCGCTGATGCTGATCTGGCCACTGGCCTTACATCAGACTGCTGCCAATATATTCAATTTGTGGTGGCAATACCATGCCCTCGCACCATTCGGCGGTTTCCGCCATTTTGAGGCACATTTCTCACTTGGGTATTACCTGAAAAATCTTATCTGGTTTGCTTTTCCTGCATGGCCATTAGCCATCTGGACAGCTACACGCTGTAAACTGAACAATCTGCGCTGGGGTATTCTCGGTATTATCTGGCTGAGCCTGTCTCTGCTTGTATTTGCTCTGCTGCCACAGCAATATCAGGATTTATTAGTATTTCTCCTGCCACCGCTGGCTGTATTAGGAGCAGCACAGCTGGATGCCCTGCGTCGCAACGCCATAGCATTTCTCAACTGGTTCGGCATTATGGCTTTCGGCTTTCTGGCTGTATTTCTCTGGCTGGGCTTTATTGCCATGAATTACGGCTGGCCGGCCAAACTGGCCGAACGGGCAGTTTATTTCAGCCCGTACTACCGCTACGATGTAAACTACTTTCCGGTAATTGTTGCCTGCGTACTGACACCATTATGGCTATGGGCCATTACCCGACAGCATATCCGCGGCAGACAGGCAGTCACTAACTGGGCTGCCGGCGTATTACTGGTGTGGTCTCTGCTGCTTACTCTGTTCTTACCATGGCTGGATGCAGCCAAATCCGCCCGGCCGGTTGTCCAGCAAATGCAAAACAGTCTGAGCGAAGAACAACAACAGGCTTTTATTAATATGCATGACTGCATCAGTGTTAACCAGAATAGCTTTAGCATGCGTATTGCATGGCAGCAATATAGCTGGATTCCTCTGCTGCCGGATAATCCGCACTGTAACTATCGTCTGATCAGCAGAGACTCCAAAACCACTCCGCCGCCTGAATGGCATGAAATCTGGTCTGGTGCCCGTCCGCGTGAAAAAAACAACATCATCGCCTTGTGGGTTAAATCCACTGCAACAAAGGAATAACAATTATGAATACTCCAGTAGAGCAACAAACCAGTCTGCCGGCCACACCCGCCAACGTCGATGCCGGCGAAATCGACAAATTCAGCCAGCTGGCACATAAGTGGTGGGATAAAGAGAGCGAGTTTAAACCTCTGCATGACATTAATCCCTTGCGGCTCAGTTTTATTGATAGTTATGCCCGGCTGGCCGGTAAAGATGTACTGGATGTAGGCTGTGGCGGCGGAATTCTGAGTGAAGCCATGGCAAAAGCCGGTGCCAGTAGCGTTACTGGTATCGATTTAGCCAAAAAATCCCTGAAAATCGCCCAGTTACACGCTATGCAGGAACATGTCGGCAACGTAAGCTACCGTATGGTCAGTGTAGAAGATTTAGCCGCAGAAATGCCGGCCGGCTTCGGAGCAGTTATCTGTATGGAGATGCTGGAACATGTACCCGATCCGGGCAGTGTAGTGCATGCTTGCGCACAATTAGTCCAACCTGGCGGCGTAGTTTGTTTTTCCACTATCAACCGCAATATCAAATCATATATGCAAGCCATCATTGCAGCAGAATACATCTTGCAACTGATGCCGCACGGCACCCATGATCATCGCAAATTCATCACGCCGGCAGAACTGGCACGCCTGTGTCGTCAGGCTGGTCTGGAATGGCTGGGTAGCAGTGGCTTTACCTACAACCCGTTAACCAGACGCTATCACCTTACCGACAGTCTGGATGTCAATTACATGATTGCCTGCCGCCGTCCTTTAGATTAATAACAGCCTGTTTAAAAAGCCGGTATCATAACCAGATACCGGCTACTGTAACTGTTCCTGAATCACAGCCTGTAGCTACTGCCCTACCAGTGACTTCATAACAGGAACAGTCGACCAGTCAATACTGTCGAGCAGATTTTTTACCACCAATCCCAGTTCTGTATCACCCTCGATTTTCAGCCGGCGATTGAAAAACAGCGTATCCGGATCTTCCTGCCGCAACAGCATCTTCATAAAATCGGCGGTATTGGCACTCAGACACAAATCCACCACACCAACAGCATCAGCAGCCATAAATCGTTCGTTACTGGCACTAAAACATAAATCCAGCCCCAAATCTGATACTACAATCCGGAAATGACGTCCGGCCAGCAAAGACATATCTGCCAGTAATATCTCTCTTCTGAGTAACTGATTTAAGGTATTAACCAATACCCATGCCGGTGGTTTTGCCGGCAGTACTGAAATTATCTTTTTCAAAAATACCGGCATTACTTTATCAGGCACCTGCATGTATCATCCCTTCGCATTGATTGATTCCGGCTTTACCATGCCAGTAACCATCCACCAGTACATCACCTGCATGCATTTTGAGCTCAGATAAAGCAGAAGTTGCCTTTTTTGCTCCGTCCAGAACCTGCTGATGCAATTCAATCACTTCCGCCATATACTCTTTTTGCGGAGAAATTCTTAAATATTTCACACCAATAGCCATTAGCTGCTGATAACTGGCGAGTAAAGAATGATAGCCGGCAGACATTGTCTGAATCCCGTTAATAGTCAGAAAAGCCTGTTTTTCGCGTGTATTCAGCAGCAGACCATCAGCATGTTCCAGACATTTAAATTCACAACTGTCTTTTTTCAGATTGTAATGCCGTGCGGTAAAACAGCGTGAAGAATAAGCCAACGGCAATTTTCCCCAGCCAAATACCTCACAGGTCATATCCGGCACTGCCGCAATCATCTTGGCCAGCCGGTCTGCGCCAAGCTCAACCGGAGCAATCCAGCGATAAGCCCCCAGCGACTGCATCAATGTCAGCGTCTGCTCGTTATAAATATTCAGTGCCTGCCCCGCAACAAAAGGAATTCCCTTTGCATGCAGCAGCCTCACCGCAGCAAGATCATTAGCCTCTACCTGAAAATCAGCTTGTTCCACCAGTTTACGCAGCCGCTTTAAATCAGATTCACTCTCCAGCAGCACCTGTGAAGATAAAATCACCTCATGCCCGCTGTCTGCCACATCATGAGCCAAATCAATCCAGTCGGCTACTTTCAGCTCCTGCCGGCGGGAACATACCGTCTCACCCATATAAACCGTTTTTAGTGGTTGCTCAGTTATCTGCCGGTAAAAATCCACAATCTGCTGCTTATGCCAGAAAAACAGAATCGGCCCTAACGATAAAGCCAGTTTACCCTGTTGCATCATCTACATTCCCTTATCATTTCCACGGCCGGTTATAAGCACCCAGCGTTACCTGCTGGCCTTCTGAGACTTTGGCCAGTGCCTGCTGCCACAACGGATTAACACTAAACTGTTCCGGACTTTGTATTGCCATATCCAGAGCCTGCCGTAATACCTTAGTGACCTGAGCTGTATAGGCCGGACTGCGCTGCCTGCCTTCCACTTTAATCGCCGCCACACCGATTTCCAGCAATTGCGGCAAAATTTCTATAACATTCAGACTGGTTGGTTCTTCCAGCGCATAATATGTTTCCTGATTTACCTGAAACCGCCCTTTGCATAAAGTCGGATAACCGGCCGGCTCATCCACACCATACCGGTCAATCAGAATATTATTCAGCCGCGCATCCATCCCGTTGTTATGCTGCTCCCAGCGAACATATTTTGCCGGTGAACACACACCGAAGGTATTAGGCGACTCTCCCGTCACATAACTTGAAAGCAGACAGCGTCCCTCTACCATCACACACAAACTGCCAAACCCGAACACCTCAATTTCCACAGAAGTATGTTTAATTACCTGTTCCACCTGAGGTAAGGTCAGCACCCGCGGCAATACCACCCGTTTGATACCAAACAGCTCCTGAGCCAGATTAATCGCCTCATAATTCGTAGCCGACCCCTGTACCGACATATGCAATGCCAGCTGAGGATGTGTTTTTCGCGCGTAAGCCAGCATCCCCAGATCAGCCAGAATAACCGCATCCACGCCCAGCTCAGCCGCTGTATCCACAGCCTGCTGCCATTTCAGTACATCGCCGGCCTGTGCATAAGTATTAATTGCCATCAGCACCTTACGCCCGTACTGATGTGCATAAGCAATTCCCTCAGCGGCTGACTTATAGTCAAAATTCAGACCGGCAAAATTGCGTGCATTAGTTGCATCCTTCAGCCCCATATAAACCGTATCCGCTCCATGGTCTACTGCCATTTTCAGCGCCGGTAAATTACCTGCCGGGCACACCAGTTCAGGTATTTTCCTACTCATCTGTTTTCACCAACCCCATAAATAAAAACATCAATCAGCAGGTATCAATACCTGCACAAATGCAGGATTAAAACATTTAATACAATCGAATTTATTGACAATAAACAAGCAAAAATTAAATCAAAATATTTTTAATATTTATTTAACCAATAGATACATAAATAAATAAAAAGTTTAATAAAAATAACAATGAACATAAGAATGATTGTCTAAATAAGCTGCCTTTTGCCGTAGTTTTATTTTCCGAATCACCATAGCACTTCCATTTATCTGCCATAAAATATGTTATGCTGTACCACATAGTTTATATAGTTAATGTCTGAAGGTAGGGAGAACCAAATGGCAATACCTGAATCTAAACAGGAACTAATTGAAGCAATTAACAAAAACTATACACTACTGACCAAAAAGCTGGCTGCTGTACCTGAACAGAGAGCCTATCTGCCTCTGATGGAAGGCCATGCTAAAGGTACAATGATGAGCGCTGCACAGCTTGTGTCTTATTTAATTGGCTGGGGAGAACTGGTGCTGTCATGGCATAAACAGGAACAGTCAGGGCAGAAAATTGCCTTTCCGGAAGCAGGATATAAATGGAATCAACTGGGATTACTGGCACAGAAATTTTATCGTGATTATCAGGACATCACCGACTTCAAACAGCTACTCTCTCTTCTGGAGACCAACAAAAAGAATCTGATTTCACTTATTGATAGCTTTAGTAATGAAGAGCTGTATGGCTCACCCTGGCATGAAAAATACACACGCGGACGCATGATTCAGTTTAATACCTCCTCCCCTTATAAAAATGCCACAGGACGATTGAATAAATTGTTGAAACAAATTGCCGAATAAGCTTATTTATTTTTAAAATTTATCAAAATATTCATATAGGTTAAATTATATCATCTTAGCTTATTTTTATGATATAAGAATATTATTAGCTTTAATGTCAATATTCTTATTTTATTTACGCAAAACAGTTATTATTTTAATAGAGTTTCTTTTAATTTCCTCAGTCATTTAACTTTTATTCTTAGCTATTTTTAATAATGATCAAAATATTATCCTGTAAAACTACCATGAATTATAAATTTCAACTATTTTCTGAATAAATAATTAAATTAAATTCAGGACTGATATATCAGACTATCAATACTTACATTATTAATTTTTACCTTTTGTTTTGAACTAAAATTTCAATTGTTGCTGTTGCATTACAAAGTAAGTTGCATATGTAGGTATTCCGCGTTTTTCATACACAGAACAAACATGTTGTTCATCATTTAAATTGTTTTATTACTGCTCTCTCTGCATATTCACTATTCTGCAAGTTTATTACACGGCAATCGCTCAGACATACGCCGATACCGACAAATATAAGTAAACAGATTTTAGCAATTCACTTCTGCCTAAGTTTCTTTTCTTCAAATACAAAATAGCGTTTGCCATTAATTTCATGAATCAGTATCTGCATGGTACTGATTATTTTTTGCGTTATCCGGCCGGAGATAACTTCTAAAGCAGAATTATTAACAGCAACATACAAATTACCGTAGGCTGATTACAGATTTTATTCTGCTACATTTCTAAAGACGGTTCTTAGTCACGGTAAATATCTGGATTAGAAGCTACTACTGTATTCCCATATATAGTTTTGTGGAAATCCCAGATACGGATCACTTTACTACAATTACAGACCGGAGCTGCTACTCCTGTACCGAGGGCTTTCTGTAACAAATTGCACGCATTATCTTTTTGCTAAATTTCTAGCATACTTTTTTGAATCCTTCAGTATTCTTAAATTCATTATGGTTATGCGAGGCATCATTACTGTCTTTTTTCTCAGCCTCGCATCTGTTCATTGATATCCTTTCAATAATCATGCTCAGTTAGTTTATCGGAAATGTTTTTTAATTACAAAATCCGGATAGCCTTTCCTTATTTGTACAATTTTTCAGAATTTTTTATATATCAGCAAATTATAAACCATGCTGATGTGGTGTAACTCGATTTTCTGTCATATCACGATACAGAATTTTTAAATCCAGATTATCGCTCCTTAAATCTCTTACACCACAGATCACATCAGATTCCTGTTGTTGTACATTGGTATGGCCAATAGCATCTATCTTCTGATAGCCCCGGAAACATAACAAATCTTTTAAGTTTCATTGTTATATTCCTAATATATTCCTAATTGGTATAATACCTTTAACAATTTTGAGTTCAGTACCCCGCCGAAATCAACTCCATCAAAAAACACATTATCATAGGAAACATTATTCTTTATTTCTCCGGTTTTCTTGTCAACTACTGTTTTGGGCGATTTTAAGGCATTGGTCAGATTTTCTTTACGTATTTTATCGGCTGCCGACTTTAATGTATTTTGTGTAATAGCTTTCTCTGGATTAATGGTCAGTATATCGACTACTGTATCCAGTAAGCGCCGCTGATATTGCAATTTATAAATTTCTTCATACAGTGCAGTTTTCTTTTCTTCAGATGTTTCTTTTTTGATTTTTTCCCTCAGCTCTGCCTGTTGAGAATCGATATAAGAGTTAATTAACTTATGGCTGTTCTGACGGAATTCTTTATTAACTTCTACCTGAATATTTAATTCATTAAGTACTTTTTCCTTATCAAAGTTGTTAGCCAGATAACCGGCCTTATCGGCATAATCTTCGCTGCTGGTGTCAGTGTGAATAGCGGCTATGGCCTCTGCTGAGGTTTTATCGGAATTCTGCTGCTGAGCTGCCTCATCGGTAATGACGATATTTTTGGTATTAATACCACTAAGTGTAGTACTGCTGTCGTGACCACTGTCATGCCCCTCTCCGGATGAGTAGCTGCCGGTAAGCTTCTTAGGGGAATTCAGATTCAAACTGCCACTGACATCAATACCGTTACTGCTACCACTGTAATCGCTGTAATTTTTGATGTCACTGCTGGTAAGACTGCCGGTAATCAAGCTGTTTTTACCTTCTGCTTCTGCGGCACTGGCAGAGGTGATGATCGCCCCTTTCAGATCTGTATTGCCTTTAACTTTAATCTGATAGCCATTATTTCCGGCCATGATGCCGCTCTGTTCGGTTACACTGGCATAATCTGCCTTGATTTTGTTATCACTATAGCCGGCTGAACCGGTTGGAATGAAGTTTGTGTCTACATTTATTTGTCCGCTGACATTCTGCTGTTTACTCTGATATTCCGCTTTGTCCTGAAGGCTGGCTATGTTCAGCTCGGCTGCATCTATGCTCACGCCTTTACCGATTACTTGCGCACCTATGATATTGGTGGCGCCGCCACTGCTAAGGCTGGTATTGCTACTGCTGCTGCCGACATGACTATTACGATTGCTTGTCCCTTGTCCTTCGCCACCACCTTTACCCAGATTGACCCCGCCAGTAATACCCAGAGATGTACCACTGGAGCCCAAACTGGCAGACACTCCGGCATTCCAGCCACTGGATTTATTGCTGCTGCTCTCATTGTGGCTTTGTTCGGCTGCGCGCAGATTAATTTGATTATCTGCCTGTAAATGGGTGCCTTTGTTGCCTGCCACATCTGATCCGATGATGTTGATATTGGAATCTTTGCCTGCTCCGGTTGCCAGCAGATTGACTGTTCCTCCGGCATTAATCCGGCTGGCTGAGGCCACCTTATCTTCTGTGTGATTCTCCAAACGGGACTTCTGCTGACCAAATGTTATGCCGACATTAACATCCTTAGGCTTTTTGGGATTACTGATAATATCACTGGCTGCTTTATATGTGTCCATTCCAGCATTAAAGACAGCTAAGGCATTAACACGATCATATTTACTTTTATTTATACGCCCAATTGCATCTTTGGCTTTTTTGACAGAACCACCCTTAGAACTATTTACACTTACTGTAACACCACTTTGCTTCATAGTGTGCACATAATCAGTGCTGTACTGATCCTGAGCTGCCAGCACATTAATTTGTTTAGCCACAACAGCCACATTACCTTCAGTGGAAGCAACAGTACTGCCGCTTTGCGTATAATGATTACCGGCAATAATTGTGGTATCACCTTTCAGACTACCAACATTGCTGCCGCTATGGATAAGGGAATTTCCGGCAATGTCATCGGTTTGTTTCTGACTGCCGATAAAGATACCAGAACCTCCGCTCTTCATCAGACCGGATTTTTTTCTGGCATGATATTCCTGTTCCTGATACTGATTTTCTGCCGCCTCGATTTTAATATCACGACCGGCATGTAATACTGTCTGATTATCTGCAATAACATTGCTGCCGCGGATACTAATATCCTGTTCACTGCCGATACTGACATTACTACCAGTAATAGTACTACCTACTGCTTCATCATTATGTTTCTGATATTTATCTATGCTTTTTTTAGTGGACAAAATTCCTTTTGTTTTATTGTAATGAGCTTCATCCAGATCCGTTTTTGCCCTGCCCTCGGTAATGTTAACTCCTTCCTTACCATAAATATTAATATCACCATTAATACTGTTAATATCACTCTGCCGGATATTAACTTTGTTGCCATTTAATGAAACATTACCATCAGCAACAATCTGAGTACCGCTTTCATTTTTATGATCCAGCGCCAGATGGTTTCTGTCACTGAGTTCACCATATCCGGAGTGGCTTGCTGTCTGAACTGTACCCAGATTAACACTTCCGTTACTGCTGGCCAGCTGAGTCAGTCCGTTGGTTGCTGTATTCACAATATTGGCACCATGAAAATTCAGATCCTCTGCACTATTAACCGCCAGAATTCCATCTTTACTGCCTGTTACATATAGTCCTGCCACACGATCAATCACGGTACCGCCATTGCGCTCATCACCGTGCGTTGCAGTGGTAGTGTTAACATTTATACGTTGTGCCTGCATGCCAAGCACATTCTGTGCCTGAACGGTACCGCCATTAATATCAATATTATCAGTTGCATTAAGCAGCACATTTTGCCCGCTAATCAGACCACTGTTACTAAGATTATGTGCACCCAAATCTACAATTCTGCGACCGGCCACTGTTCCCTGATTATTAATATCCTTATTAGTATGCAGACTGATATTATCAGCACTGATTAATGCACCGGCTGTATTCAGATCTCCGTCGCGTACCATCAGATATACCTGCGGAACCAGTACGGTTTGCTGACTTCCATCAGGCATGGTTACAGTCTGACTTACCATCCAGACAATATCACTGGTCAGGCGCGCTATCTGATCGGCACTCAGAGCAACTCCTGGTACCAGTCCCATAGTTTTTGCCATACTTATGCCGGCATCCATTAATGCCTTATATTCATCTTCATCACTGTCATATCCTGCAAGGCGGCGATAACCGGTTAACCGATCTATTTGTTCATTAATCAGTCTTTGTTCGTAATAACCGTCCCCTAAGCGCTTCTGTATTTTTTCCGGATCCTGACCTAGAGCTTCTAACAAATAATTGCTACTAAGCCATTTATTTTTATTGGTAAATGCTGGATCGGTTTCAACTAAATAACCTTTATTATCCGGATCAATATGATACAAACTATTATTAGGTAATTTATTATTCAGGCTGGTAAGTGTTTTAATATTGGGTACATTTGCACTATCAGTTTTATTATCACCTACATGCTGATTATTGGCTGACATGTTGTGATCGTCTGAATTATCAGCATTGACATTATCTTTAACTGAATTATTGCTTGTAACATTGTCTGTATCTGTATGCTTACTATTGGAACTGCCAATAGATGTACTACCCGTATGTACACTTCCTGCATTCTCTATGTTACTGGTATTATTATTTACTCCAATAATGGTATTGTCCTTAAAATCAACTTCCGTGTGTTGCTGGATAATGCTGACAGGTTGTTCAAGATCAATAGTCGTGGTTGTGGTCTCGTTTATCTTACCTCTTTCTTCTCTTTTATAGATATCATGCTGGAACACCCAGCCACTTTTACCTTTTTTATATCCGCCTACTGTACCAGTATCAACAACACGCTGCTGACCTTTACTTTCAATATTATCCAGCTGTAACGAATCTGCACCAGTCAGACTACCGCCTACCAGAATCCGGCTGTTATTATTTTCCCAATGGTTGCCGCTTATATTTAAGTTACCGCCAATAATAATTTCACCCGGACTGCTTTCACTGACACGTTGTTTATAAGTTTTGCGATTGAAATCCCACCATGTGATACCGGTTTTTTCCGCTCTGGCCATAGGACGGCCATCATTAAAATAAAATTCAGAATGTTGTTTTTTAATCTTTCGTTCATTAAAATGCCCGTCCACTCCCTCTGTCCATTTCTCTGTCTGGCCGGGGAATAAATACTGTTGAATATGCTGCTCAGGATTTGCCAGATATTCTTCAAGAGTGAAATGATTATTCAGATTACGTAATTCATTTACGGCAATATTTCCATTTCCTTTTGCCTCAATACGCGCACTGCTGTTTATCAGACTATCAGCCATTCCGGAAGCATGATATTGTTTGTCCAGCTTTCCGCCAATAGCAAGATCACCTTCACTGAGTAAATAGCCCTGCTCCTTATTAACTATATCTCTGGCACCTATATCCAGTTGCTGGCGTGCAGCAATAATTGCTGCCTTAGTCTCATTACCCGTTATTTCTTCTCGATTTAACAGACTGCCGGTACCTATCGCTACATGGTCTCCGTAAATGCGTCCGGTTCCAACGTTATCTACAAGGTTTCCAGCCTGAATCAGAGTCAGACCATTACTGTTTATCAGACCTCGGTTAATTACACTGTCCTGCACATTTAATTCTGTATGCTTATTACTCTGAATAGTACCGGCTGCCTGATTATCTATCCGGCTGGCATCAATAATAACACTATCACCGATAACATTATGATTATTAATTATTTTGCCATTACTATGCAATTTCAGACCAGCATTAGCACTTATATTCCCGTTAATATTAAAATCATCTGTTAAATCTATAGATGCATCATGACCGGCAGCTATACCGGCATCGTCAGTACTGGCATAATCCAGTTTTTTTGCCTGTAAATTTAAATCATTTCCGGCAAGAATTTTACCGTTTTTGGTATTATCAATTTCCAAAGTATTATGCAGCTGATCATGAATATTTACATTATCTGCGCTACTGATTTGTCCATACTGATTAAGCAGTTTCTGATTGATTTGTGCATTTAGCTGCTTATTGGCGCGGATGTTACCAGCAGTGTTATCGATACTGTCTGCAGTGAGATCAATACTGTCTGCATCTATACTGCCATTATTGCTGTTATCCAGTGTCGATGCTTGAATTACTGCACCTTTACCAGCCTGAATCTGACCGTTTGCGCTGTTATTCAATACCAGATTGCCTGGCCCATCAGCATTTAGCAGTAATTCTTCATTACTTACAATATTTCCGCCTGTGTTATCCAACTTTTCGTCAATCTGCGCCTTTAACTGTTTACCTGCCTGAATGATACCTTCTGATTTATTCTCAACGCGGGCTGCTTTCAGATTCAGATTCTTCTCACTGCTTATTATTCCTTTATTATTATTTTTAATACTTTCCGTATTTAGATAGGCATCTTTACCGGCTATGATTTTTCCGCCGTTACTGTTATCAACAGCCAAATGGCTTTCGCCTTCACTGTTGAGCAATACATCTCCGCCACTGCCAAATTCTCCGCCCTGATTATTCAGACTATTGCTAATCTGTGCCTTTAACTGCTGATTTGTCCGGATAGCTCCGGCAGCATTGTTTACACTGTCTGCTGTCAGATCAATACTGTCTGCATCTATGCTGCCATTATTGCTGTTATCCAGTGTTGATGCTTGAATTACAGCCTCTTTGCCCGACTGAATCACACCATTTGTACTGTTGTTTAAACTTACCGATGCCTTAAGATGCAGATTTTCACTGCTTATTATCCCTTTATTATTATTTTTAATACTTTCCGTATTTAGATAGGCATCTTTACCGGCTATGATTTTTCCGCCGTTACTGTTATCAACAGCCAAATGGCTTTCGCCTTCACTGTTGAGCAACACATCTCCGCCACTACCAAATTTTCCGCCATGATTATTCAGACTATTGCTAATCTGTGCCTTTAACTGCTGATTTGTCCGTATAGCTCCGGCAGCATTGTTTACACTATCTGCTGTCAGATCAATACTGTCTGCATCTATGCTGCCATTATTGCTGTTATCCAGTGTCGATGCTTGAATTACAGCCTCTTTGCCCGACTGAATCACACCATTTGCACTGTTGTTTAAACTTACCGATGCCTTAAGATGCAGATTTTCACTGCTTATTATCCCTTTATTATTATTTTTAATACTTTCCGTATTTAGATAGGCATCTTTACCGGCTATGATTTTTCCGCCGTTACTGTTATCAACAGCCATATGGCTTTCGCCTTCACTGTTGAGCAACACATCTCCGCCACTACCAAATTCTCCGCCCTGATTATTCAGGCTGCTGCCAATCTGTGCCTTTAATCTCTGGTTTGTCCGTATCGCTCCAGCTGCATTGTTTACACTGTCTGCTGTCAGATCAATACTGTCTGCATCTATGCTGCCATTATTGCTGTTATCCAGTGTCGATGCTTGAATTACTGCCTCTTTGCTCGACTGAATCACACCATTTCCACTGTTGTTTATACTTACTGATGCCTTAAGATGCAGATTTTCACTGCTTATTATCCCTTTATTATTATTTTTAATACTTTCCGTATTCAGATAGGCATCTTTACCGGCTATGATTTTTCCGCCGTCACTGTTATCAACAGCCAGATGGCTTTCACCTTCACTGTTGAGCAACACATCTCCGCCACTACCGAATTCTCCGCCCTGATTATTCAGGCTGCTGCCAATTTGTGCCTTTAATCTCTGGTTTGTCCGGATAGCTCCAGCTGCATTGTTTACACTGTCTGCTGTCAGATCAATACTGCCTGCATCTATGCTTCCATCATTACTATTATCCAGTGTCGATGCATGAATTACTGCTCCTTTACCAGCTTGAATCTTGCCATTTGCGCTGTTATTCAATACCAGATTGCTGGGCCCATCAGCATTTAGCAGTAATTCTTCATTACTTGCAATATTTCCTCCCATATTATTCAGCTTTTCGTCAATTTGCGCCTTTAACTGTTTACCTGCCTGAATAACACCCCCTGCCGTATTCTCTGCGCGTGCTGCTTTCAGATTCAAATTCTCACTGCTTATTATTCCTTTATTATTATTTTTAATACTTTCTGTATTCAGATAGGCATTTTTATTCGCTATGATTTTTCCGCCGTCACTGTTATCAACACTCAGACGGCTTTCGCCTTCACTGTTGAGTAATATATCTTCGCCACTGCCGAATTCTCCGCCCTGATTATTCAGACTACTGCCAATCTGTGCATTAAGCTGCTGATTGGTACGAATCGCTCCCTTACTATTATCAACAATATCGGCTTTTAATATCAGACTATTACTATCAATACTGCCCTGCCGGTTATTCAGGTTATTCGTATTCAGTTTAAGAGATGCACCGGACTGAATTTTTCCGTCCAGACTGTTATTTATATTTCCACTCTGTATACTTAGCTGTTCCTGAGCCGCAATCAAACCATTATCACTGTTATCCAGCTGGGCACTATCTATATCAATATTCTTTACCGACTGTAATTTGCCTTTTCTGTTATCCAGTTTGCCACTTTTTGCCGATAATAATTCTGTTGTAGTAATTTCACCCTGATGATTATCAATGCTATTGGTATTAATTAATGCCTGCCGAGCACTGAGCTTACCTTGATAATTATCAAATATTTCACCACTTACCGTTAATTTATTCAGATTCAGACTGCCATGATTATTCAGACCAGTCTTCGAGGTTAAATCAATACCACCATTGGCAATAATCTGACCATTATCATTAATTATTTCCTGATTACCGATAATTTGTCCGGTTTCAAATTGTGTTTTATGCGTATTAACAGCAGAGACTGTTTGTCCGCTACCGGCGGCTGTAGTAGGAGGAGTAACAGGTTCTGCCGGTTCTGGTTTATGTTCCGGTACAGACGGAGCTGGCTTATCTTTCTCTGGTGCATAACCAATCAGGCCATTATTACGATTATCCAGCTTATTCATATCCAGCGCTAAACCTTGAGTACCGGTCTGAATAATTTTCCCGTTCTGATTATGAATATTATCTGCAATAATATCTATCCGGCCGGCATTAATTTCTCCCTGATTATGCAGTTTTTGCTGTCGGATATTGATTTCATCCGCAGTAGTCAGTAAACCACTGTTTTCTAACTGCTCACTATGAACCAGCATTTTTCCCTGACTTGAAACTGTTCCACTATTCGTTACTCTGTCAGCATTGAGGGAAACACTGGCAATATCAGCACCAGAAGATTTCTGATCAGAAACGACAATACTGCCGCTATTGCTCAGGTAACCATTAGCATCTATGCTTAAATTACCATTACCGGCATAAATCTGCCCCGCATTATTAACACCAACGCCTTTATCAGTACTAACCAGTACAATCTTACCGGCATACATACCACCCAGTTTGCCTGCATCGATAGCTACTAAAGGTTTATTCTCTGCAGAGGTCAGTACAGACTCAGTTATATTTCCCTGTGCATCTGTATTATTGCTTCCTGCTGTAATATTCAGATTATTTGCCCAGATACCCGCATTAATCTGTGCGGCCTGCGATAGAATGCGTGTATATTCACTGCTTCCAGTATCCAGACCGTCTCCACCGATACTGATATTACCCTGTCGGACTTCAAACCCATCTAAATTACCATTCTTGATTAGCGGTTTACCTGTAGTCAGCGTTACTCCCGCTGCATTAATAAATCCGCTGCCATTCACATTTATCCCCGCCGGATTGGCTATAATTACTTCTGCACGCCGACCGGCAACTTCTATATAGCCATTCAGCTGGCTTGGATTGGTACTATTAATCTGATTAACAATAACTCTGGCTTCACCTTTACTCAGCCACGGATTGGCCTGTATCCAGCCAGCAAGTCTGGTTTCCGTATTTTTTCGGCTATTATTTAAAATAGCGCCTTTGTTATCTACATCCATCTGCCGGAACTGATTAATTGAAACTCCGCCTTTAGTAGGTGTTCGAATATTAATTTGCGGTGTTCCATTCGCTGTTTGCAAAATGGTCGGCTGCTGATTTTTCGGTGCAGAAGTATCAGCATGAATCGAACCTGCTCGGCTGGAATCAATAACCAGAGTGCATAAACCGAAACCCAGCAGAATAGACCAAGCCAGAACAGGCAAACCTGCAATCTTGATTGTGCTATTCATTATTGCGGTACTACCGGCAGTACTGTCTGCAGTACTTTTTCCTTCACGAATAGTATTTTCCGCAACAGCCATCATTTGCCCGCGTTTTTTATTGAAAATTACCTTAAAAAGATTCTTATTCATTTTCCTGCCCTTTGAAGAGTATATTTAATTAAAATTTCTCAAAACCAACTGGAATATTGTCTTAATATTTATTCAGAAAAAGCCAAATATTAAATAAATTTATTCAGATTAAAATCAAACGTATATCAGCAGAATAAAATTCTAATAATGACAAAAAAATAATTATTAATTGATCGATTATTCGTAATTTTTCCGGTAACTCTATTATTCATCATGCAATCCTCTTTATTTCATAATCAACGCTATATTTTGAATAAATTTGTATTACAGCTCTAAAGTGAATAATTCAGATTAAATCCGAATGTAGTTTTGTCTGTACGGAAATGCTGCGGTTTATAAATCGGCTTTCCCATAAATACGTCGTAATACCAGTTCCCGCCAGCCTTTATTTGACCTTTAAAACCCAGTACCGTACCCGCCAGCGTCTTTCCTAACTGCATTTCACTTGTTCTTCCCGTTATATGCCCTACGTCAATCCCCGCATATACCTGATGACCCGGTAAGTACTGCCAGTTCAGATTGTTATTCCAGTACCAGCCCTGCTCTCCCATCAGAGTGAGCTCTCCGTCAAATCCCCGCACAGTGTAGCGCCCGCCTATTGATACTTGATCCTGAGTAATTAACGGGGTTTTATTCCACTGCCCGTGAAACGAGGTGTCATAGCTAAAGTTATATTTTCCTACCCTGAACGGCTTCATCAGTGAAGCATCCAGTGTGATTATTTCCATCCGCGAGGTGCCTTCACCGAATTCTTCTTCTGCTGCCCGTAAACTGTGGTCTGCACCGGTTCCGCGTTTATAACCTGCACTCAGATTTAGTATGGCATTTCCTAAATATTCCTGATGATTCAGCCCTATAGCCCAGCCTGCCGTATGCCTTCTCTGTACTTCGATTTCAGCATCGTCTATATAGTTATGAGATTTACGCCGCCATATTCTGGCACTTACATCAATTTTACGGTGGCTGTTACGATATATCATTCGGGTTATCCCCAAATCTGTATTTTCACTGCTGCCGTTATAATCATAATTCTGGTCATAACCGGCTATAGCCTGATGATAGCGGTAATAATTCTGGTTAAAGGCTATCAGCCAGTTTCCTACCGGCACTGAATAATGGAGGGAATAGCCATGTGTACCGCTGCCGGTACGATTACCATCAATATCTACTGTACTGTCTTTACTACCCAGATCATGATTATAGTTCACATAAAACAGATCACTTAAACCTAACGGATTATCAACAGATAAAGTTACACCGCCCTGATAACGTCCGGTAGCATGACTGCCTGAGTCATCTGCATTAAAACTAATCCGTACCGGTACTTTACGCTGCGACCATGAAACAACCACATCACTTTCGTTCGGTGCTTCGGCCGGCACTATCTGAATATCCGCCTCTACTGTCGGTACGCGTTTCAGGTTTTCCAGTCCTTGTTCTAATTCTCGCAGATTCAATATGTCACCAGATCTAGCCGGAAATTCATTCTGAATACGACGAATACGATTTACATGTGTCTGATCAGCATTATCAAGGTTATAACGAATTTCATGAATTCGTCCCGGAATAACTGTCAATACCAGCTCACCGCTACTTAAATCCTGCGGGCTGGCCAGAATGCGCGTAGTAGTATATCCCCTGTCTATTACTGCATTCTGCGCCAATGTCATAATATAATTGATGCCATTGCTACCCAGACACAATCCCGGTTTGAATTTACTCTGATTAATAGCTTTATTTAATGCAAATTGAAACCGCTGTGCCTGATCACCATTTAACTTGATGCTTCTGATGGCAAAACATGGTTTTTCATCCTGAGGTAAACCGTTAACCGTACCTTCAATTTGCGGAGGCTGTAATCGCACATTGACTTCAGGCTGCATTTTTTCCTGAAATTGTTTCAGCCTTTGCTGTTCGCGAATAATCTGCTGCTGCTCAATATCTGCCGGATTA
Organism: Snodgrassella sp. W8135; assembly: GCF_016101225.1. NCBI lineage: Bacteria > Pseudomonadati > Pseudomonadota > Betaproteobacteria > Neisseriales > Neisseriaceae > Snodgrassella > Snodgrassella sp. W8135. Next base: position 125,994 of record NZ_JACFQX010000001.1, on the reverse strand, counting down.
GCCGGACCTGACGATGGTGCAGCATACGTCTGATATATTACCCCGTTAACTAGACTTAAAAAAAATAGGTATTTACTGATATTCATAACATTACCTACAAATTATTATTTTAATTAATAATATAATACATAAATTAACTAAACAAATTATTTAACTGATTTATTTATAATAAAATTATTTTATTATGAAAATTTAATTCAGGTATTTACAGAAAAAATATTTATATACATTAATTTTATATAAATATTTCAATATATTAAATTAAAAAATATTATATATGAATATATCAAGCTATTATAGTTTTCTTTTTCGGGATTCAGGTCAGATATTCAAAAATTAGAATTAAATTCTTGTTTTAAAACAAATTAAACATAAATTTAATTTAATTAACAATTTTTGTTGTAAATTTGGTTTATTTTCCTTAAATTAAATATATTTAATTAATTTTAAAATAAATATAAATTAGATACTCAAATAAATACATTAGATAATCTTTCACTTTTCAGTTAGAAATTCTCAAATTTTTCTCATGTTTTAATTAATATGGTTAATCATAATATTAATCTTAAATGATTAATTCATAACTTAGTCAATGGTGCTAATTTCATAAAATTTATCAGGTGAGTATTTTTTCTTAGTCATAATTTCACTTCAATATGATCTATTTTTTATAATACATGCTTTCACTAAAAATACCAATTAATAGAAAATACCGTTTCTATAATTATTTTTATCTGTATTATTATGATAATGTCACATTAAGATATAAATATGGGCTGATATTATCAGGCTAGCAACACTTACATGACTTTTTTACCTTTTGCTCTTAGCTCTTCATCATGTTTTTTGTTACATTCCAGCCCAGGTTCCATATGATAGTAGTCCCTCGTTCAGTTTTGTTATAAGAAACTTTATTCTGTGAAAATCTGATTTCATCAGGATTTATTACGGTCATTCCTTTTCCAGCAAGACCGACCGATTATCTGACTTGCTATGCATATCTGGAAAATAATAAAAGCTCTCCGTTGCTTAGGCGGGAAGCTTCATTACTCATCTACCGGATAAAGCTCTTTAATATATTATTCAACAAAAGGCTTTAACTCCTCCACAAGATAGATTTCTTTTCGCTGTACTAGATAAGCATCGTCATAAATTACTCTGGCTTCAAGAATCTTAGCTAGTATGTAAGTAACCAATACTGAAAATTTTCGGTTTTTCTCTCCACGATAGATTACTCCTGACATAATTGGTAAATCAGCTTCTGACTCATCTCTAACTTCTGGTTCAAAGTAAGAAAAATTACTCCAGCATACATTATCGTTACTATGATCCTGAATAATTATAAAACCATGAGATAAATCTAAATCACTATTATTTAAAACCCCAATAGAAATCATTCTTGTATCAATTAATAGCTCTTTCAGATTACTAACTAATCCTTTAACTATTTTATCGAAAGAAGAAGTTTCTTTAATTGGAAACATGATTTCATTAGTCATTATTTACTTCCGCCTTTTGATATTGAGCTGCCAGTTACATTTAACTAACCATCTTGAGTTTTAATATAAATATTACTTACAGTACCTTCTTTTGTAATATTGCATACAGGTGATCCTGGTTTAAAATGATTAATTATTTCATTCATACTCACACCTGTTTTAGAAGCATCTATATATAAATCACCTTTATATCCTTGCTTGGCCATATCCTTAGCACCATCAGTAATGTTTCGTCGGACCGCATGAATGCTTTACCCTTGAACTTCTTTCAATTGAACAGGAACCCCATCAAGCCAACCATCAATACTAGGATTGTTTGCTTTTTCTGCTCCTTTAAAAGTACCACCTTTATATTTCACCATATCTGATGTTTGTTGATATTCATGTGGCTCAAGTGCATTTTTAATAACGGAACCTTGTTTATCTGGTAGTAAAGCGGATAACTCAGAAGCAGCATTTCCAGCTTGTCCCGCTCCACTCATCCTCTTTCCAGCGATAAAAATAATCCCCACTAATTAGGCGGGGATTATTGATCACCACCATTTTGGATACGCTATAAAAGCATTTAATATATTATCCCTATCGTCTAAATCGATCCTTTCGTAGCCTTCAGATTTAGATATATTTTCATTAATGTCTTTTTTAAGAGAAATCCAACACATCTTATTCTTTTTAATGTCTATTTCTAGTTTGAAATTATCATTCATATCCTTAAATACTGCGAATTTAGATAATTGTAGGTCTTTAATGAAAGAATCAAAAACATTACATTCAAACCAAGCTTCTGACACATTTTTTAGCTCGAAACCACTTTTTTCAATATCAATCGAAATATACAATTTTAATGAAGGCAAATGCTCATCTATTTCAATTGTGTCTATAGAAATTTTATTGGATTATTAATTAAGATATCCATTAGTACGCTATCATATATCGTACATGGGTAATTGTTGGTAACTCACCACTGATCTAGGTGGTTTAAACTCCAATTGCCACCCATTGACAGTAACTCTATCATTATAAGGAATATTATTTTTAGTAGCGTTATTTACAGCTGACTGAAAACTTCTTAACTGTTCTTGGCTTGTTAATTTTACAGACTCTGGAGTAAGCTCATAATCATAACAATAGAGTAAGGTAAATTATTTATTCAACTTGCTATATAAGTCTGAAAGATAATAATTAGAATCTCTAATAGTTAAGTAGGAATCATTCTTATTATGATATTTTAGTCATTATATTTTTGATAATAGGTTCAACAGATTGTTCTAACTTTTCACTATCTATCGTATAACGATTTAATTCAATTTGATTTTCTGCATCAAATAGCAATTCTCTTAACCATTTTTCTTCTAATGCCAGTATCTGATGCTCAGCTTCATAAATACTAGATTGTATTTCATCCAAACTAATTTTTTTATTTAAATAAGAATCACATTTTTTTTTAAGATTATTAATAACATCTGGATATATCCAATTCATCACTTTTCACTCCTTCTGAGAATGGTCACTACAATTTTACTATTCCTTTCGGTAACAACACCTACATCACCACTCCAATATACAGTCCTTTTTACACCATTAACCATTGAACTGGTTTTTGTTCCAGTTTGTATAGTGTGCTCTACAATATTAGGAGAAATGTAACGACCAGCTCCAACTGTACCGGCAGGGAATCCTAACCATGATGGTTGCATCCTATCAACCGCATGTTGTGAATATAATCTGTTTCCAATCGACACATATTGCTTACCATCAATAGTCTTTTTGGGGTAGTTTTGCCAAGAATTCCATTCCAGAGAATTACCATTCATTCCCTTTCCAACTTTACCACCGCTCAGCCATTCATCATAGATGCGCAACAGGGGCTGTTGATTATCAGGATTGAGAAGCCTATCTAAAATAAAGTAATATAGATCTGTCCTTGATAATATCAATCCCATGATTAAATCAAAGACAGATCAATTAATCATCTTATTAATGTTGAAAATTCAGTAGAAATAAAAGGTTGTAATCTTATTTCAACCTTTGTTCTTGTATCCTCTAGTACAACTTCAGTCGTTAGGTACTCACCATCAACATCTTTTTCTATCTTAAAGTATCCCACACCTTCCATTAGATTGTGCGCTATTTTTTTCTGTTTAAACTCTATAATTGTTTGTATCCAACCTCCAGTTGCACTAAACGAAAAAAGTATAGACATTTCATTTTTATCAGTATATTTGTATGCAAAGTGTAAATCCTCTGTATTCTGAAAAATAGGTTCTCCCTCAAAAAAAGCTAACAAATCTATTTCATCTGGAAAAGATTGAATAAACATTTATTTTTTTCCTTCTTTTGGAATTGTTGTTACAAATCTACGCGAACCATCTAGCATAATTTTAAATGACGTTTGTATTACAGCGCCTTTACCTGATGGACCCATTAAGAAAGATTCTCTAACTTCAAAACACTGAGAATTTTTTTTGTAATTATTAATAACATTACCTCTTGTATTTACTGTTTTATTAAAGTGTTCAATTAAAATAGCTGTACCGGATTCATTAGTCTGTAGCCCAAGCCGTTTCATCATTTGGGATAATTGAGTTGAACGAGCAGTATTATGATCTCCGCTATTTACTTTGCCATAAAGATAATCAAATTTTTTTTGGATCTATTTCAAGCTTCGTCCCCTTTCTAGCATTAGATACTGGAAGACGCACAAGACCAAGCTACCAAGTCAAGATTAAAAGACCATGAGTTTTTAAACCTATTTCAAAAGATTGAGAAGCTACCAGAAGAAAACAAACCGTGATTAAGAGATTTTTAGATGCCTTTTAACCAAGAATCAGACTAAATTACTGACTAAATAAGAATAATAAAACAATAAGTAAGCAGCAATAATAGGCGGCAACCTGCTACCACTGCTAACCACAACTAACTTCACAGGAGTTAACTATGGCTAAGGCACTGCAACCCACCGAACGATTTTACACCATTGGTTAACACCCCAAGCCATAGGATCCAACCCCAGACCGCAACTACCTATTAAAGGCTGCTGGCTAGAAGCCTTTGGCTTTACCATCGGTCAGCCAGTCATCATCGATGCGCAACATGGGCTGTTTATTATTAGGATTGAGGGGCAAGACTAGAAAGTGAAAATAAAATCCCAGTTCAAAATTGGGATCTTAGGTTTTCAAAATTGATCAACCTGTCAGAATAAAAAATTCCAGACTTCATATTTATTTTGGGCTTGTTTGCGATATTTAATTTTCATTAATCCATACTTGTTCAACCCAATCTGAAAGATCTTCCCAAGTATCATTACTATAGCCATCTAACGTCCAATATCGTACTGTATCATTTGGTGTTAAACAATAATAACTTCCATTATCTTCACATATTGGTAACCAGTCTTCTGGTAGACCTTGCTCCCTAGCTTCATTAAGCACTGTCGATAATTCAGATGGATATTTTTTATCTCTTGTTACTAGTAATAATTCTATTGTACCGTAGAAAATATTACTGGCTTCTTTGAGAAGCTTTCTATATTCAGTTGAAAAGCTGAAATTAATATTTTTTTCATAATCATCAAGCAAGTTATCATCAGGAAGAGGGACATTTATTACCTCTCCATTTGATAACTCTTTTAACTGATTAATAACTTTATCCAATTTATTCATTAGTATCCTCTCTTATTTGACGTATTAAGCAAGTAACGCAGCAGTAACAGGCGGCAACCTGCTACCACTGCTAACCAAAACTAACCTTACAGGAGTTAACTATGGCTAAGGCACTGCAACCCACCGAACGATTTTACACCATTGGTTAACACCCCAAGCCATAGGCCCCAACACCAGACCGCAACTACCTATTAAAGGCTGCTGGCTAGAAGCCTTTGGCTTTACCACTGGTCAGTCATTCATCATCGATGCGCAACATGGGCTGTTTATTATCAGGATTGAAGGGCTGAGCTAAGAGGTAAAACAATATCCTCGCGAGTTAAGGCGGGGATTGCTATACAACAGGCTAGGATCTTATATTTAACTGTGATTGATATATAGAGCAACAGGTTTTGCCGGTACGGTAATTTCCCATCCCATGATGAGTAATATCGCCATAGCCATTTCTCTCATATTTTTCCACTCAGCACATTGACAAAGCGCATCGTTGTTCCAGTATTGGATGTTAGGTGCTCCACTTATAGATAACATATAATCATCTAACTGTTTAATTGCCAATTTTTGCTCAGACGTGAAAGAAGATGCGACCAAAGGATCGTTTAATTCATCTAAAGCCATTTCCCACTCAACAGCCAGCTCGTCCGCAACGTTCACAAAATCAGGAAATAAACTTTTCTGTACTTCACAAGGCTGCGCTATCGCCTGAGTTATCCATTTAATCTTATTCATTTTCTATTCCTTTGGTTTATTAATAATTGTCGCTTTCTCTCCCGCACTTGGCTTGTTCCAATCGACGCATATTGCTTACCGTAAATAGTCTTTTTGGGGTAGTTTTGCCAAAAATTCCATTCAGAGAATTACCATTCATTCCCTTTCCTGCTTTACCACCGGTCAGCCAGTCATCATTGATGCACAGCAAGGATTGCTGATTATCAGGATTGATGGGCTGAGATAAAAGGTAAAACAAAATCCCCACAGGTGAGGTGTGGATTATTCATTAGTAGATGGTTTCACACTGTATGCTAGATAGTTTTATATTTCTCAAAAAAACACTCATTTTTTTTAGATACCAATTAAAATCTGGAATATCTTCCCCAGATAAATACTGACGATTTATTGACAGTGACATAGATAAATAGTTAGGGTAAATTAATAAATTACCCCCTGATTCATTATCATAAACCATCACTATACCGACTTTATCCATAATATTATGAGAGTTTATAAACTCGTCTAAATTGAACAGATTCATGTCTGTATTCAACCAGTCATAATCTTCGATATCATTTGACGATAGATAAGTAACCATATTTTGATAATAAATATTCCAGCCACTATTTATCAGGCACTTTAATATCTCTTTAGGAGAATATTCTTGTGCAAAATTTATATCTATGCTGACTTGCATTCCCATATTAATATTCCTTAAAAGGTATGTTCTTTGATGTTAACCAGTCTTTAACATGCTGAGGGATAGGTGTATTAGAATGCACTTCAAAAGACGCACCATTTTGCTTGGCAATTCTCGCATGAGATCCCACATCGGATTTAAATTTTTCAAATCCTTTACTACCTGCCTGAGCACGATCTTGCCAATAGCGCCCTGATTTAGCTTCATACCAGATTGAATTATTTGGACCATAAGCGCCACCAAACTATCGTCCTTGATTTTTAAAGCTACCTTTACCACCTAAAGTTTGATGCAAATAATTTTCAAAATCCTTACCGATAAGTCCTTGAGCACTCGTCATCCCCTTTTCAGTATTTGATTTAGCAGCTTTTGCTTTAGGATGCTGTTTTTGCTGTATTACATAATATCTATTTTTTATCAAACCTATTTCGTTATTGGTTAGATTCCTTCTTTTTTTCATGCTCAGTGCATGTATAACTGTTTCAACACTGACTCCTTAGTTGAGTAATGCATCAACTTGCTGTTGTATTATATTAACTTATCCTATGTAGCTTTCAGCAATTTCATATTGAAAAACCCTTATGGCTGCCTAAACAGCATAAGCTGACGCAGCCACAGATGGCCGATAAGGTCGGTATACATTTAACTCAGGTTCGCCGCTATGAAGCCGGCGAAGCCCAACCCTCTTTAGATATCTTAAAGAAGATTGCCACCACCTTTAATGTGACCACCGACTGGCTGATATTTGAGGAAGGTGAACGGGAGCTACAGGACGAGCTTAAGCTTAAGTTTGAGGCGGTTAAACAGATGACCGCTGACGAGCAGAAGTCAGTAAAAGAGATTTTAGACGCCATGATTTTAAAGCATCAGGCTTAAGCAGTTGATTGGTTAAAACAGGGCAGCTAAAGAAGAAGTAAAAGCTAATGCAGTAAACAATAGCGCAGCATTAAGGTGCTCGAACACCTTAACACTGCTAACCACAACTAACTATCGAGGAGTTAACTATGGCTAAGACACATTCTAAGCTAAAATTAACCACAGGAAAAGCACCTGCACTACAACCCACTGAGTGATTTTATACCGTCGGTTATGTGCCACAAGGCGAAATCGCAACCCCAGACCACAACTGACCATCAAGGGGCGCTGGCTGGAGCAGATAGGCTTTTATGTTGGTTGTACAGTTATCATTAAAGTTAAGCAAAATAAACTTATTATTAAACTAACAAGCAAGTTTTAAAAAACAATAAAAGATCCTCACACAAATTAGGTGGGGATTGATACTTATTCAACGGGCTCTAATGAAACAGCCATTTCTAATACTATATCTAAGTAAGCTTTTTCGCCATTATGATTTCGCCGTTTCAGTTCATCATATGCGTAAATAATTTCAACTTTAGCCCCTTTTTGAAAAAGCTTTTTATCCTTGTAATTAATATAGTTATAAATGCTTTCTTCAACTTCGGAACCATCATCTAATAGTAAACTAAAAGCATTATCTACAGAAGAAGGATCTTGACCTGCCACATAGGTTCTAGTTATTACTCCCGACACGTGCAGTAAAGGCATTTTTCCTTGTTTAATACTATTCCACCATTCTTTAGAACCAAAAAGGCCATTTGTACCTTTTAAACCCATATTTGGTCTCGACTTATCGAGCGTGAGTGACTGTGTCATTACAATTTGCTCAGGATTATCTTTTAACTCTTCAGATAAAAGATAAACTAATTTCATAGGAACTTTTGAATTTTCTAACTTTAATAACATATTTCTTACCTTTTATTTTACTTTTTCAAAATGGACAATATTTTTATTAAAAATCTCTATGCCTTTACCTTGCCCAAGTTGGGTTGTCATTTGCCCTCCTTCCACTTTGAATCGAGTATTCGTATTCATCCATTTTCCTGTTTGAGTAGACATATTAGGGAATTGTGTACTTGCTGGTTTGTTTGCTGAAATCCCAATTTTTTCAAGCTGAGAAAACGTCCCTGGTTTAACTACTATTTTAACCGTAATGCCGTTATACTTTGATGAATATTTTAATACTGGTGAAACAGAAGTTTCAGTCGTTGCTGGCATTATACCTGTTCGCTCAAATTGCTTAAACTGTTCTGGTGACATAGTTCTATAAACAATTTCATTTCCATAAGCATCATATTGTTGTACTGGACTAAGTGGATTTTTAGATTGAGTTACTGGCACTCCAATCCCTTCCCTTGCAACCTGTGTAGGTCCCGCCGTTCCCTTTCCAGCATTCGATTTCCTGAAAACTGGTTAATCTGACCTATGCGGTGATACTCTGACCACTTTGTTGATGGTTGATGTATTGAGACAAACATATCTTATGGTGGAAATTATAACTACTGTCACCCATACGTATTATTTTGTCTCCTGCTACGGCTAACTCTCTGCCCACATGAGTAAGACCATCGTCAGAAGTAGATATATCGCCCTTCGTCTGAATGGGTTTGTTCAAGAGGTTTAATGTAGAGCAAATTACTAACTGATTCAATATGGGATTTTTAATTAAAAAAATCATACTTAGCAAAAAGATGACGGATATCATTAATAACATATTATTTTCTTATATCTTCCTCAGTAACCCAGACAAGCTACACACCCAGTTTTGAAACTGAAACTCATGTTTATTTCTTGTACATTCTAGGAAAATATTAGATCCCAGTAATGTAAAGGGATCTAGTTGCTAGGATTGATATATTACGTCGTAATTATTACCTAATTCTATTTGTAATTTTTCTTGTAAACATTTCCCTTTTTCTTTAAAGGCTATTTCTTCATTAATAGTTTTAAATCCAGATTCTAACGGGTTATCTGAATTCAACGTTTTATCATAGTCATCTGACCACTTATTTAACTCATTTTTGAGAGAATCACTGATTAGTAAGGAATCAGGATCAATATTTCCAACTTCATTATCCGAATCAATCCACAATGGATAACATTCATAATCAGCCATTAATTTTATTTTCTTCATTTACTTACTCCCCGCAGGATTTGCTCCAACAATAAAACCATTACTTCCAGTTGTAACAGCTATTCTTTGTTTTTGTCCATTAATCGTAATTTCATAAATTGGTCGTCCTGTTCCTTTTCCTTGATAACCAATAATCTTTCCTTTGGATACAGTGTCTATAACTACATTAGGTATTTGTGATTCTGAAACCCCTATTTTTGCAAAATCACTGGCATGACGTTCTACAATATGTTGGAGCCCTGCCGATGAATTACCTGTCTCAAGAAAAACTATTTTACCATCAGCTAATTTTTCAACTTTCAAAATATTTTCAGGTGAGAATTTAACGCCATTCTTAGACATTTCTTCCAGATATTGTTGATTTATCGTCCCCTTTCCAGCATTACCAAAACCCGAACGGTAAAACCCCGACCGAAGCGCAGCTTAACGGTTGGCTACAGCCCTAATGGCGGGCAACCTAACCCCAGACCGCAACTGACCATTAAGGGGCGCTGGCTGGAGCAGATAGGCTTTTATGCCGGGCTGCCCGTGGTCATTAAAGTTGAGCAGAACAAGCTGATTATTGAACTTGCGATACAGATCTAAAAAATAATAAAAGATCCCCGCGGCTTAGGCGGGGATCTTCATTACTCATCTACTGGATAGAGCTCTTTTATGTATTGTTCAACAAAGGGCTTTAATTCATCTACAGGATAGACTTCTTTTCGCTGTACTAGATAAGCATCGTCATAAATTACTCTGGCCTCGAGTGCTTTGGCTAATATATACCCTATTACTACAGAAAATTTTAATTCATTTTCTCCTCGGGTTTTTATACCCACCATAATAGGCAAATCGATTTCAGCTTCATCTCTAAATTCAGGTTGAAAATAATGAAAAGTTATCCAACAAAAATATCCATACTGATGGTCTTGTATATTTACAAATTTATCTGATAGATCAATACCTTTGCTTGCAGATAGTCCGACAGATAACTGCCTTATTGGTAACGAATATACCTTAAAACCATCAACTATAATATCCAATAATTCTTCAAAAGAAGGTGTTTCTTTAATTGGGAACATAAATTCATTGGCCATTACTTACTCCCTCCCTTTGTAATTGAACCACCGGTGACATTTAACCAACCGTCCTGAGTTTTGATATATATATTATTTACCGTACCTTCTTTAGTAATGTTGGATACTGGAGAACCGGGTTTAAAGTGATTGATCATTTCATTCATACTGACACCTGTTTTAGAGGCATCTATATATAAATCACCTTTATAGCCTGCTTTTGCCATATCATTTGCCCCGCCAACAATATTCTTTCGTATTGAGTGGATACTTTGACCCTGAACTTCTTTTAATTGCACAGGAACCCCATTTAACCAACCATCAATACCAGCTTGGCTTTTCTCAGTAGCTCCTTTAAACGTTCCACCTTTGTACCCAACAATATCTAAGGCTTGTTTGTACTCATGATCAAGAAGCTCATTTCTAATTACCGAACCTTGTTTACCCGGTGGTAAAGCGGGTAACTCAGAAGCAGCATTTCCAGCTTGTCCCGCTCCACTCGTCCCCTTTCCAGCTTTTGCTTTAGAACCCTGCTTTTGCATCATTACAGAATATCTATTTTTTATCAAACCTATTTCGTCATTGGTTAGTCTCCTTCCTTTTTTCATGCTCAGTGCACGTATAACTGTTTCAACACTAACTCCTGAGTTGAGTAATGTATCAACTTGCTGTTGCATTATACTAACTGACCCTATGTAGCTCCCAGCAATTTGATATTGGAATACTCTTATGGCTATCTGTTCGTCAGAAGCTCCAGAGCGTTTCATTTTTTTGACTAGATTTAACATTGTAATTTGGTTGAAATCTGCATTGCCAATTACGCTCGCTGGTATCCATTCATTTGCATTTAAATCAAATATGCGTGAACCAAACCTACGCTGACTTTCTCCAGCCCCCCTCATCATTTTATTAGCATAGCTTGTCAATAATATTTTGGATTCTTCTTCTGTTATTTGTCCTGTCATATACAAATTCAATATGATTTTATTTGCTTCATCAGAGGCCTTTAAATATTCTTTTTCAACCTGAATCCTGCACTGATCTGTTTTGCATGCATCATATTTTCTTTGATAATCATCCGCACTTTGTACACCTGCTTTTTTCAGTTTTTCATTTAATATTTTTTCCTGAGTGTTAAGTTTACTTTCCCCCTTACTGTTACGAAGTGCATTATTATCAACCGCCGTATGCCCGGCCTGATTCCCCTGTGCCACATCAGCCATGCTGCCGCCTACTGCCGCTCCTGTTGCTGCTCCAGCCAACCCTATGATTGATGAAACCGTGGCTTTTTCATCTGCAGTTAAATCTTTTGATTCCTTGCCATACAGCCATTTCGATACTACCGGCGCCAGAGCTTCTGTTCCTGCCGCAGCCAGTCCGCCAGCCAGTGCATTATTTCCTCCTGCTGCCGCTACTGCTGCTCCTACTACTGCGTGCGCCACCAGATGCGCAGTGCTGCCTTCTGCATCTTTTCCTTTAAAGTACTGCCCTATCTGATATGAAACTATCGGGCTGGCTGTGGCTGCCACTATCCCTCCTATGCTGTTAGTCGGGGCGGACAGGCCTGCTCCTATCGCATTTAACAGTAATCCGCCGGCATTCCACTGCGACAGTTCTTTTTCATATTTTTCACGTTCTTCCGGACTCAGTGCTGTATTTTTCAGTTTTTCTTTGAGGGCATCTTTTTTACTGTTTATTATGGCAGAGGCTGTCTGCATGTTATCGCTGAATTCCTGACTGATTTCACGCTGTAAATCCAGCTCTTTCTGTACCTTATCTTTATCAAAGTTATTATGCAGATATCCGGCCTTATCAGCATAATCTTCGCTGCTGATATCAGTATGGATGGCTGCTATGGTTTCTGCTACGGTTTTGCCGGTTTTCTGCTGCTGCACTACTTCATCAGTGATGATGATATTGCCGGTATTAATACCACTGTGGGTAATACTACTGGTATGACCACTGTCACTACCATAGCCAACCGTTCCTTTGACGTTGCTGACACTCTCGCCTGTTTGGTTGTTTATGCTGGAATTATCCCAGCCTCCGTGATAGTTACCACTGGCACCTATTCCAATACTGCTACCACTGTAATCGCTGTGATTTTTGATGTCACTGCTGGTAAGACTGCCGGTAACCAGGCTGTTTTTACCTGCTGCTTCTGCGGCACTGGCAGAGGTGATGATGGCTCCTTTCAGATCTGTATTGCCTTTGATTTTAATCTGATAGCCGTCATCTCCGGCTATGATGCCGCTTTGTTCGGTTACTCCGGCATAATCGGCTTTGATTTTGCTCTTGCTGTAGCTGGCCGATCCCGATGCACCGTAGCCTACAGTAACCTGCCCGCTGATATTCTCCTGTTTACTGTCATATTTAGCTTTGTCCTGCAGGCTGGCTATGTTCAGCTCGGCTGCATCTATACTCACGCCTTTACCAATTACCTGTGCACCTATGATGTTGGTAGCACCGCCACTGCTGAGACTGGTACTGCCGCTGCTGCTGCCAACATGGCTGTTCCGGTAGCTGGTTTCGTCTCCGTTACCATGGCCTTTACCCAGATTGCCCCCGGCTGTAACACCCAGAGATGTGCCACCAGAGCCATAGCTGATAGCCACTCCGGCATTCCAACCGCTGGATTTATTACTGCTGCGCTCGCTGTGGCTTTGTTCGGCTGCAAGCAGGTTAATTTCGTTATCTGCCTGTAAATGGGTGCCTTTGCTGCCTGCCACATCTGATCCGATGATGTTGATATTAGAGTCTTTGCCTGCGCCCGTTGCCAGTAAATTGACTGTTCCGCCGGCATTAATCCGGCTGGCAGAGGCCACGGTATCTTTTGTGTGATTTTCACTGCGACTCTTCTGCTGACCGATGGTTATGCTGACACTGACATTTTGGTCTGCTGATTGATCGCTGCCAAGTTTATTCAAAGCTTCGCCTGCTTTGTAGGTATCCATACCGGCATTGAAGGCAGCCATGGCATTGACGCGGTCATTTTTACTTTTACCTACGCGGTTAATGGCAGTATTTGCAGTCTGGATGGCATTCACCACAGGTACGTTGACAGCAACGGTGAGTCCGCTCTTTTCAAAAGTATGAATATTGTCTCGTTTATGTTCATCCTGCGCAGCTGCAATATTTATATCTTTAGCCGCTATGGTTACATTGCCTGCAGGTGCGCTCACGCTGCTGCCGGTCTGGTTGTAGTGATTATCTGCAATGATAATGGTATCTCCGTACAGGCTGCCGATGCTGCTGCCGCTGTGTACAAGAGATTTACTGGTGGTATCGTCAGTTTCTTTCTGTTTACCGATAGTGAAGCCGATACCGCCGCTGCCCATCAGACCGGATTTAGTATCTTTGCGATACTGACGATCAGCATAATGATTTTCTGCTGCGCTGATGCTGATATCGTTACCCGCCTGCATAATGGTACCGAAATCAGAGATGACGTTGCTACCACGGATATTGATGTCTTTATCACTGCTGATGTTGATTAAAGCTCCGGTAATATTACTGGATACAGCTTCATCATGGTCGGCCTGATACTGATCAAGACTGGTTTTTTTCGACAACAGCCCGCTGGATTTAATATATGTAGAATGATCCATCTCAGTTTGCTGGCGTCCTTCGCTGATATTAACGCCGTTTTTACCATAAAGGTTGATATTACCCTGCAGGCTGTTGATGTCACCCTGCCTGATATTGAGTTGCTCTCCGGAAAGTATGTTAATGTCGCCGATGGCATTGATGCTGGTACCGATTTCATTCTGATAACGGTTTATCCAGTGATTTTTATCGCTGCGGCTGCCTGAAGCCATATTGGTTGCAGTGGTCACTGTATTAAGATCGATACTGCCCTCTCCGGAGCTAAGCTGAGTAATGCCATTCTCAGCTGTATTGGTAATGCCGGCACCGTGACTGGTAATACCGTGTATACCGGCCACACTAAGAACACTGTCTTTTTCACCAGTGACATATAATCCGGCGGTGCGGTCAATAATGGTGCCGCCATTATGTTCATCTCCATAGCTGACGGTAGTACTGCTGAGGTTGATTTTATCGGCTTTCAGACTAAGCAGATCTTTACCTGTGGCCACTCCGCCATTAAAGTCAATGTTCTCTTTGGCAGTGAGACCAACTTTACTGCCACTGATAGTACCGCTGTTGCTGATATTCTGTGCACCGATACTGGTAATATTCTGACCGGCTATGGTGCCCTGATTATTTATATTACCGCTATTTTGCAGGTTAATATTGCGGGCACTGATGAGACTGCCGTTGTCATTGACATCTCCGCTGTGAACCATCAGGTACACTTTGGGTACAAGTACTGTCTGCTGGCTGCCATCTGCCAGAGTGACGGTCTGGCTGACCATCCACACGATGTTACTAGTCAGTTGTGCCATTTGCTCAGGGCTCAGGTCTATTCCCGGTGTCAGGTTAAATTTCTGTGCATATGCGATACCGGCATTCATCAGTGCTTTATATTGCTCTTCATTATTGCTGTAACCTTCGAGATAACGGTAACCGGTCAGTTTAGCTATCTGCTCGTTAATCAGCCGCTGTTCATAGTAGCCGTCACCAAGCCGTTTTTGCATATTCTCGGGATTCTGCCCCAGAGCGCTGAGCATATAATCACTGCCCAGCCATTTTCTCATGTTGGTAAAGGCCGGATCGGTTTCTACCAGATAGCCGCTATTGTCCGGACTGATATGATAAAGGCTGTTGTTAGGCAGTTTGGTAGTGTAATCACTGAGGGTCTGTATGTTCTGGTTGTGACTGTTTAACTGTGTCTGTGCTTTATCTTGCTGCTGTAGCTGGTTATTGTTTTGAACCTGCTCTGCATGTGCCTGATTGGTTCCTGTGCTGGTGTGTTGCTGCACTACACTGACCGGAGTCTCAAATTCATGGCTGCTGATGATAGTTTTGTTATACGAGGTTTCTCCATTCGTTTTAATTTTTCCCTTTGACAGTTTTTTATTCACATATTTATAGCCACCCTCTTTTCCATGCTCTTCTACTCGCTGCCGGCCTTTGGTTTCTTTGTTCTCCAGATTCAGATTATCTGTACTCTGCAAGGTGCCACCAACGATAATATGGCTGTTGTCATTCAGCCAGTGTTCACCACTGACGGTCAAATCTCCGCCTATAATAATTTCTCCGGGCTGAGTTTCAGTTACTTTCTGTTTATAAATATCACGCTTGAAATCCCACCAGTGCAGTTTTGATACTGAATATTTTTTCCATACTTTCTTGCTTTTATCATTAAAGGTAAAACTGATTTTTTTTCTTTCTTCTTTATATTTACCGTCTACACCATCTACCCAGATTTCAGGGTTACCTTTCTCCTGATACTGATGAATTTTCTTACTGCTCTCCAGATATTCTTCTACGCTAAAGTGGTTATTTTGATTTTTCAATTGTTTAACTGCAATATTGCCATTACCCTGCGCTTCTATCCGTGCACTGCTGTTAGTGAGGCTTTCTGCCATACCGCTGGCCTGATGCTGCTCATTCAGAATGCCTCCGATAGCAATATCACCTTCGCTGGATAACAGAGCATGCTCTTGATTTATGATATTGGAAGCACCAATATCCAGACGGTTTCTGGCTGCTACCACTGCCGCTTTGGTTTCGGTACCGGTGTTTTCTTCCTGATTAAACAAGTTATGAGTACCGATAGCCACATGATTACCATAAATACGGCCGGTACCGATGTTGTTGATGCTGCTGCCCGACTGTATCAGTGTAGTACCGTTACTATTGAGCAGGCCGCGATTAGTAATGCTGTCAGCTGCGTTCAGTTCGGTATGGCTGTTGCTCTGAATAATCCCATTGGTCTGGTTACTGATGTTCGCCGCTTTGATAATTACGCTATTGCCGCCGGTTACGGTATGGCTATTACTGATATTTCCCTGACTGCTGATACTCAGGTTATGACCGGCACTCAGATCTGTATCAATGCTGAAATCATCAATCAGTGCAATATCTGCATCATTCCCGGCAGCAATAGTACTTTGGTTGTTGAGATTTTTGGCATGCAGACTAAGATTCTGTCCGGCAATAATCCGGCCATTATCGCTATTATCCACATGGAGATTATTGCCACTGTTATCAGTGCCGTTACCGCTAATTGATATGTCTTTAAGAGCGCTTATCTGCCCCTGCTGATTAACGAGAGACTGGTTAATTACGGCATCGATTTTTTCATTGGCACGTATAACGCCTTGTCTGTTATTCAGATTATTACTGCTAATCCGGATGGATTCTGCATCTATTGAACCCTGCTGATTGTTTAATTCACTACTGTATATATCTGCCTGTTTACCGGCACTGATTTTACCATTGCTGTTTTCTATGCTTTTAGCATAAATAGTCAGCTGACCATTACTGCCAATTTGTCCGTCACGATTATCTGCCTGATTTTGTATCTTCAGTTGCTGATCAGCTATGCTGCGGACAGCACCCTGCCGGTTATTCAGATTTGCTGCATCTATCCTCAGGCTGTTACTGTCTATCGCTCCGCTGCTGTTGTTCAGACTGTCTGTTTCCAGCTCTGTCTGACCGCCGCTCCACAACTGCCCGGCATTGCTGTTATCAATGTAGCTGCTGCTATTAAGCTGCAATTTGTTCTGGGCTGCTATTACGCCGCTATTGCTGTTATCTGTTTCTGCGCTGTTAATTTCTATCTGTCCGGCTGACTGGATACGACCATGGCGGTTATCCAGTACTTTTCCTGCGTACTGTAACTGCTCGCTGCCGCTGATTTCACCCTGCCGGTTATCCAGCCGGTCAGTTTTGATTTGTGCCTGTCTGACAATCAGTTTGCCCTGAGTATTATCCAGCAAATCTCCGCTTACCTGAAGGTGATTCAGATGCAGATTAGCATGGTTACTCAATCCGTTATGAGCATTAAGATCGATGCCGCCGTTACCTGTAATCTGCCCGTTATCATTGATAATTTCCTGCCGGCTGATGATTTGTCCGGCTGCAAACTGTTTAGGCTGGCTGAGCGCAGGTTTGGTCTGACCTGTTGCTGTTGCACTGCTTGGCGGATTGGTATTACTGTCTGACGGTTCTCCGGTGTTAGCCGGTTTGTCAGGGGCTGGTTCTGTGCTGCTTTCTGCTGGTGCATAGCCAATCAGACCGTTGTTTTCGTTGCTTAGTTTATCTGTTTCCAGACTCAACGCCTGCAAACCGCTCTGGATAATTTTGCCGTTACGGTTATGAAGGCTGTCACTGATGATGTCCAGACGGCCGCCGTTGATTTCTCCCTGATTATCCAGTTGTTGCCGGTTACGGATATTCAGTTCGTCAGCACTGGTAATTAAACCACTGTTGTCCAGCTGCCGGCTCTGTAATTGCAGTTTACCCAGGCTGGAGACAGTACCGCTGTTGCTGATACTGTCAGCTTTGATGGCGGCTGCGGCACTATCTGCGCCGACACTGCTCTTATCAGCAGCAACGATGCTGCCGCTGTTACTCAGTTTGCCATCGGCACTAATCTGTACGCCACCTGCCCCGGCAAATATCTGACCGGCATTATTAATGCCGACACCTTTGTCGTTGCTGACGAGTGTGATTTTACCTGCGTACATACCGGCCAGTTTGCTACTGTCTATGGCTACCCGGTTCTGGGCTGAGTTCTCAGCCGGATAGCTGGGCGTAATTGCTCCCTGCGAAGTAATATCGTTGCTGCCGGCAATAATATTGAGATTATTTGCCCAGATGCCGGCATTGATTTGAGCAGCTTTGGTCAGGATATTGGTGTAATCACTACCCCGGCTATCCAGCCCCTGTCCGTTGATGCTGATATTGCCTTCACGTACCTGAAAACCATCCAGACTACCATTATTGAGTATGGGTTTGCCGGTAGTCAGTGTTACACCGGCAGCATTAATAAAGCCGCCTCCGTTAACATTGATTCCGGCGGGGTTTGCCATGATAACTTCGGCACGTTTACCGGCTACTTCGATGTAGCCGTTAATCCGGCTGGGATTGCTGCTATTAATCTGGTTAACGATGACTCTGGCTTCGCCTCTGGCCAGCCAGGGATTGCCCTGTACCCAACCAGCCTGCTGTGTCTGAATGCTTTTTCGGCTATTGTTGAGAATAGCACCTTTTTGATTTACATCCAGCTGCCGGTACTGATTGACGGACACGCCGCCTTTACTTGGAGTCTGAATATTTACCTGTGGTACACCATTGGCAGTTTGTAATATGGTGGGCTGCTGATTCTTAGGTGCAGATGTATCTGCGTGAATGTCGGCCGCTATGGCTCCGTTACCGGTCAGTACGCATAAGCCCAGTCCTAACAGGATAGAGCCGGTGATTAATGGCAGTTTAGCCAGCAGGCTGCCGGTAATGCTGTTACTGCTGCTGCGGTCGGCTGTGCTTTTACCTTCGCGAGTGGTGTTTTCTGCTACGGCTACCAGCATGCCTCTTTTTTTATTGAATATGATTTTATAACGGTTTTTATTCATGATTGATCCTCTTAAATCTGGCTTTATATCTTTAATTCATAGCCATTTTTTGTTTCTTTAACAATTTACATTGAATAATTAAGACTGAAGCCTACATTGGTTCTGTCCGTACGGAAGTATTGCGGTTTGTATATTGGTTTACCGGCAAAGATGTCGTAATACCATTGTCCGCCGGCTTTGATTTGTCCTTTAAAGCCGATAACTGCTCCAGCCAGTGTTTTTCCCAGCTGCATTTCAGTTGACGGCCCGGAAACGTGGCCGACATCAAGTCCGAGATATACCTGATGGCGGCCTTTGTATTGCCAGTTCAGGTTATTATTCCAATACCAGCCGCGCTCACCCATCAAGGTAACTTCGCCATCAAAACCACGCACGGTGTAACGGCCGCCAATGGAAAGCTGATCCTGGGTAATTAATGGTGTTTTGTTCCACTGTCCGTGAAAGGAGCTGTCATAGCTTAACTGCTGATTACCCAGCGTGAACGGCCACAATAAACCGGCATCTACGGTAATGATTTTCATGCGTGAAGTACCTTCACCAAATTCTTCTTCAGGTGCACGCAAACTGTTATCCGCGCCAGTACCACGCTTGTAGCCCAGCCCCAGATTGACGACGGCATTACCGATATATTCCTGATGATTCAGATTGACAGCCCAGCCTGCAGTATGACGCTGCTGAACTTCAATTTCGGCATCGTTAATAAAATTATGCGATTCGCGTTTCCATACCTTAGCGGTAACATCGATTTTGCGATGGCTGTTGCGGTAAAGCATACGGGTTAAACCCAGATCGGTATTGTCACTGTTACCACTGTAATCATAGTTTTCGTTATAACCTGCTATTGCCTGATGATAGCGGTAATGATTGCGGTTGAAGGCAATCTGCCAGTTACCGAAAGGAACTGAGTAATGCAGGGCATAGCCGTGTGTACCACTGCCGGTACGATTGCCATCACTGTCAAAATAGCTGTCTTTGCTACCCAGATCATGATTGTAGTTGATGTAGAATAAATCACTTAATCCAAGAGGATTATCTACCGATAGAGTGACACCTCCCTGATAACGTCCGGTTGAATGACTGCCGGAATCGTCTATATTGAAACTTAAACGCATTGGCACGGTACGCTGTGACCAGCTTATTACTATATCACTCTGATTGGGCTCGTCTGCCGGCACAATCTGAATATCGGCTTCAGCAGTCGGAACCCGGCGAAGGTTTTCAAGCCCTTGCTCCAATGCACGTAAATTCAGAATATCACCAGCCCTGACCGGAAATTCATTCTGAATATGGCGAATACGACTAACATGTCTGGAAGCAGAATCATCCAGATTATAACGAATAGCATGAACCCGTCCGGCAATAACACTCAGCTGTAATTGCCCGCTATTAATATCTTGCGGACTGGCCAGAATACGGGTAGTGGTATAGCCACGTTCTATAACGGCATTTTGCGCCAGAATCATAATCTGATTTATCGCTTTTCCGCCCAGACACATACCGGGCGTAAACTGACTCTGACGAAGAGCTTTTTTCAGGGCAAACTGAAAATGACCTGCATCTTCTCCGACCAGACGGATGTCCTGGATAGCAAAACAGGGAGTTTCATCTGTTATCAGTTTACCTGTTCCAGACAGATTTTCTTCCGCAGGCTGCAAATGTACGTTTACATCAGGCTGCATTTGCTGCCGGAATTGCTGCTGACGCTGCTGCTCGCGTATAATTTGCTGCTGTTGTTTCTTATCTATCTGTTCAGCCGCTTCGTTCATTGATGCAGCATTGGCTTGTAACAGACTTATCCCTAATAGATTTAACAATAAAACTGGTTTTTTTATACGCATTTATGCTTAATGAATGTTAATACTAGTTAATTTTAACGTTATTTAAAGTTAATTACAACTTTAAATATTCTATTATCATTTACATAAATATACTTAATAAATTTAGTAGTAACAGTATTTTTTATAGAAACTTGCATTAAATCGATATTAAATATTATATAAATATATGTTTTAAAATAATTTTTTTAATTTAATTAAAATTAATGAATTATATAAAAGTTTTCAGATATAAAAATTATATCAAAATACAGTATTAGCTTTTTTTATGTTTAAATTTATATTTAATTATCAATATTAAATTAATTTATTTAAAATCTTAAAATTTTATTTTTTAATTATAATAAAAAAGCAATATTAGTTCTTATTGTTCAAAAAGGGCTAAAATTATCATTCCAAAGCGGAAAATCGATAAAAATCTGACCGGATCAGAGATATTCTGATCCGGCCGGCAGCATTTCAGAATTCATTTTATGCAGATATCTTATCTGATTCAGTAAAATACTTTAAATCGTTCCGTATCATCAATAAAGCTTTTTTCAGGGAAAGGTGCTTCATTGGAACCAAAAGGCATCATGGCACGCAGCTTCCAGCTTTCCGGTATATGCCATTCTTTAGCAGCTGCCGCATCCGGCAAAGGGTTATAGTGTTGCAGGCTGGCGCCGATGCCAGCATTTGCCAGAGCAGACCAGACTGCAAACTGGGCAATACCGCTTCCCTGTTCCGACCAGACAGGAAACTGCTCAGCATAGTTGGGATATTGCTGTTGCAGGCTGGTGATGATTTGCTGATCTTCATAAAATAATATGGTACCGACACCAGCCGCAAAACTATTAATTTTGGCCTCTGTGGGGGCAAATTTGTCTGCAGGTACTATGATACGCAATTCATTCATGACAATATGCCAGAATTTTTCACTTTGCTGACCAAACAGGATTACAGCACGTGAACTTTGCGAATTAAAAGCTGACGGAGACAGTTTAATGGCTTCTTCTATTAAAGCAGTTATTTCTTCCTGTGCCTGAGTAATATTCCTGCCGAGTGCATACTGGGTACGACGTTTTTCAATGGCTTCTATTAATGTATTATTCATGTTCTTTCCTTTATCATTATGCAATTAAATTAATAAATTAACTCCAACATACATTGATATACTAGCGGAAAAATTTACATCTACCCAGCCCTGCTTATCAGTACAAAAATTATTCATTTAAGATATTAATAAATTTTATTTTCTTAAAGAACAGAACATAACAAGCAAAATAAATCGGAATTGATGATAATTGCGCCGGTTTGAAGTCGTTGTTACACAGGATTTCCTTACAGGAATTGATTTTTTATTTCCATGAAATGCCAGATTTGCGCTATCAAACAGACTGTTTTTAATATATTTTTAGAAATTATTACTGTTATTGGGTCAGGAATATGCGGTATTTAGCTGAGCAGATAGTGACGCAGAAAAGCCGTAATAGCGATACTGAACACCACTGTTGGTAACAATGAAAATCGCCACGCCAGTAATATTGTGATGATAACGGCTAAAAGATTAGCCGGATTGGTTGTGGCAAAGGCAGGAGCGATTACAGCAATCAGAACACAGCCGGGGATGGATTCAAGAACTTTAGTCAGGCGCGGACTAAGCTCACGATTGCGTAATAACAGATAACCACTGATTCGGGTGATGTAAGTAACTACCGCCATGGACAGAATAGTGAGTAAAGCTGATAAATCAATCATACGCTGCCATGATAAAAGCTACAGTTAAGCCGGATATTGTACCCAGTAATACATACCATGCACCAGGCAGGAAAAGATAGCCGGCAATCGCCGCCAGCAGGCTCACCAGCCATGGAATAGCTGCAGTAAAACCTTTCCACATTCCTTTGAGTAAAACCAGAAATACTGCCACAAAGGCCATATCAAAACCGTAATGAGTAACATCGCCAATAACCGGTCCGATAAGTGCACCCACAGTTGTGAATCCGACCCAGACGACATACAGACCTATGCTGGCACCAAGATAAAAATAATAGCTGAATTTCTGCTTTGGTGAGTTTTTCGCATCAGTAAATGCCAGTGCCCAGCTTTCGTCACACATTAAAAGCAGTGCAGATAATACTTTTCGTCTGGGCAGATCTTTTAGATAAGGTGTCAGTGCCGCACTCATCAGAATATGGCGACTGTTTACCAGTAGTGTCATTAAAGCAATTAAGATTAAATGCGGGGGTGAAGTCCACAAATTAACCGCTACAAATTCGGAACCACCGGCAAAGTTTACCGCAGTAAGCAGTGAAATTTCACCGGTACGCATTCCTTTTTGAATTGCCTGCGCACCTAACACCAATGAAAACGGAATAAAACTCAGCATAACCGGCAAAGCGGTAATCAACCCTCTTTTAAATTCCTGTCCTGATTGTAATACGGCAGACGATGACACTGTTTAGTGCTTTCAGGTGTAAATTGAGTGTTGTGTATTATAAAGAGGATATTTACACAACGTAAACATAAAATACCAATATAGATAATGAAATACAGCTTAAGCGGGTGAACTCGGTACAAATAAATAATTTTATGCAATAATAATATTCTATTTCTGAATTTTTTATGCAAGTTAATTACAATTCGATTATTTTATCTATTCGCTTTTCTATTCTATTAATAAAATGATGCTGAATTGATATATAAATTTCTTTCTTTAAAAATACATTTGTCATTTTGCTAATCATAAATATAAGACAGCTAACTCGGTATAAAATTTTTTGATGCTATTAGTTTTCATTATTCAGGAATAGTACGGATATCTGTATTAATCCGTTTATCTGACTCGTGATTAGTGATTGGTTAATTTGGTATGTGCCGGATAAAGTTTAGTTTCTATAATGAAACAGACCAGCATAATTAATGTCGGTCTGTTGGTTAATAACTAATAGTAATGAACAATATCAATTAAATCAGAGCGGGACATATCGCCCGGATTATTTCCAGGCTGACCCTCAGGTATCGGAATACCCATTTTCTGGAAATGTTTTACCCAGTAATCAGGAAATTCACCAGTATCTTTAGACTTAAAGGTCATTGCGCGTAATGGGAATACTTCCTGCCCGTTGTTGGCTTCCTTGAATATCTGATAAATCAGCTCAGAACAGTAATACTGATCGTTGGTGATATCAAAGGCATCATCGTATTTTTTACCTACTTTTTGCTGTGCATAAATCAGAGCAGAAGGAATCAGTGCCTGATAAGGTGCTTTCAATCTGCCCACTACTGCTCGCGGCTGACATTTTTTTTTGGGATGCAGATATGTTTTCAGTGATGTGATACGGACTTCAGGAGTGGTGGCTTCAATAACAAAATACTGATTTGGGTTTTTCTGCCAGACAATTCCAACATGAGTAAAATTGTATCCGGCCAGACCACTGGTAGCAGCCTTAATGGCACTATTCATACCGCCGTCACAATTTTCCAGAAAAATAAGATCACCATTTTGTGGTTTAAAGGATTTTTGGGCATAGACATTCAGGCTGAAAAATAAACTGCACACCAGAGCCAGCAATAAACGGATAGTTTTTTTATTCATGTACAAACCATATCTTATTAGTAAATAATGATTAATTATACTGCATATACATTGATTAACCAGTTTTTATAGAATTTAGGCTGTAAAGTACGCTTTTAAATCAATCGGTATTTTTACCAAGCTTGCGCTGGAAAATACGGTAGCTGGCTGCAAATGCAGCAATAGCCGCACCAATCAGCGCACCACCGATAAACATGGAAACTAAATCAACAGTTTTGCCCACATCCAGACTGTCCAGTATCTGTTTAGAACTCAGTTTCTGGCTGCCCGGACTGCTCATGCCTTCAATCATATGGCGATTATTACATTTGGGTAGCAAGACATTCTGATCAGCAGCCTGTGGAAATGTTTGTCTGACTGCTGTTTCACACTGCTGAATCTGTGCCGGCGTAACCAGATTAAACCAGCCGCCGATATACAGCCCTCCGGCAAGCAGACAAATAGCAATAATGCCTACCAGAATGGCAGAGCCTCTTTTCTGCTGCGTAGCCGCTTCTGAATTTTTAACCTTTTTCTGCTGTTCGGTCTGACGTTTAATTTGACGGGTTTTGTTACTCACTAGCGCTCATTTCGTTGTAATAATTTAAGATAAATACCGTGCCTGAGGGGACAATGCAAACCCGCTGACAACCGGCAGAAACTTCATACAGGTAATCATATTGGCTGATAGTGAATCATACTAAAAGCTGTTTTTCTGCTGAAATTAGTGTTGTAAAAATTTCAGCTTAACTCCTGCCTTGGTTTTTGCCAGCATTTCGCTTACATTTTCGCCCAGATGCAAGGCCAGGCCGATAGTCAGCATATCAACTACCATCAGCTGTAGCAGACGGGAAATCATCGGGGTATATTTTTCGCTGTCTTCAGGGGTAACAACACTAATGACACAGTCACAGGCTTGTGCGACGGGTGATCCGGCACGGGTAAGAGCAATTACTTTGGCGCCGTTACCCTTGGCAATTTTAATTGCATCAAGTAAATCTCGTGAAGAACCTGAATGCGAAATAACAACCAGCACATCTTGTGGTGACAATACGGCAGCAGCCATCAGTTGTACATGACTATCGGTATAGGCAACTGTAGACAAACCAAAACGGAAAAGTTTGTGCTGAGCATCCATTGCGACAATACCTGAATTGCCTGCCCCATAGAATTCTATACGGCGCGCTTTGGCCATCAGCCTGACTGCGGTTTCCAAGTCAGCCGCATTAAGAGATTTACGGCTGCCAAGCACTGTGGCTGCGGTACTGGCTATAACTTTATTCAGCACGTCCTGCATAGAATCTGTGCTGTTAAGCTCTTCATGGACATATGGCATGCCGTCATGACCGATACTGGCAGAAAGATTAAGTTTAAATTCAGGCAACCCGCTATAGCCCATGCTGCGGCAAAAACGGATAACCGTAGGCTGGCTGACACGTGCCTCTTTAGCAATATTGGCTACAGCTGCGTGTACAAACCACTTAGTCTGCGCCAGTACACATTCAGCCACCCGACGTTCTGCTGAAGATAATTCAGGTAATTTCTGACTGATTTTGGCTAACATTATGCTCTCCTGTTTTGTTGTCGCCACAAAACAGGAAGAGAAATATTGATAATTAATTTATACATGGTAAACCTGCTAATTTCTCTTGTATTGCGTGCCTATGCTAACACTGAAATAAACAAATGCAATATTCTGATGCGGATTATCGTTATCATGATGGTTATTAAAACCATAAATATTTATTATAGCGGTATTAGAACAGATTTTTGTTATTACTGTAAGATATTCTGATATTTTCTAGCAGCGATACTGACCTAATGCATTAAATATAATTTCAAGTAAACGCTGATTATCTACCTGCTCCATTACATTAACAGGCTGATGACTGACCGGCGGCATACCAACAGTCAGTCTGAGTGCACCCTCTTTCCAGCGACGGCTGCTGGCACGGGTACAGTCACGCGCAGTGGATACATCAACAATATAAGGCGAGCTGGTAACAACGCTTTCATCAATCAGCTTGGCGACACACAATACATCATGAATCCAGCAACCAGCCAGCTGGCGTGTCTGAATAGAATAGTCCATCCACGGACGTGATGTACGGACAATAAAATCTGCAAGCGGATTGGCAAAGCTCTGAAGTTTATCCAGATCCTGATGGGTTAGCAGTGTCTGTGTAGTTACGTCCAGCGGTGCAAGGGTAATATTGGCTCCACTTTCGATAACAATTTTGGCTGCTTCAGGATCAACAGCGAAGTTGGTGTCCTTAAGGTAGCTGTCCAGCTGAAATACACCACCCATGATGACAATTTCGGCAACAGACCGGGCAAAATCGGGATAAAGCTGGATGGTATGGGCAATATTGGTTAACGGACCAATAGCCACCACGGTAATTTCACCGGGGTTATTACACACCAGTTCACCAATTGCCTGAGCTGCATGTGGCGCACTGTGATCATTTAATGGCGGCAGCGGTGGCAGATTGTCCCATAAAGACAATAATCCCTGTTTGCGTACATTATTATCCAGTTGTTCACGCCATGGGGCAGCCGGTTCAAGTAATGCCTGAGCAGCTCCTTTTACTACCGGGATGCTTTGATTCAATTCCTGCATTAATTGGTGCGCTACCTGAAAACCGGTATCCCGTGGTGTATTACCAGCTACAATGGTAATCAATTCCAGTTTAATTGAATCTGCAGCCAGTGCCAGCGCCAGTGCCAGCCCGTCATCTACATTCGCACCTGCAATACCATTGCCGGGATCACAGTCAATTACGATACGCTTCATAAATATTTACCTGTGCTTCAATTACAACGGAGTCAGTAACTGACTCCGTTATTAGTGATTCTATCAATTTGTTAAAGCAGTTAAATAGCGTCTTCTACTGCATTCAGGTCGCGCCCGCGAGTTTCCGGAGCATAGAATGTAGTTATAAAGCCAATGCCTGCCATTGCTGCAAAATAAATTGCAATCGGCCACCATATCTTGTAATGATCCAGCAATGCTGTGGCAACTAATGGCGCAATACCACCTGACATGATACCTCCGATCTCTTTGGCCAGAGCCATTTTAGAGTAACGATTACGCACCCCGAACAGTTCTACCCCATAGGCTGCCTGTACACCAAAAATACCCAGTGACGCCAGACACATACCAATAACAATAATACTGGCTACGATAAAAGGATCTCGTGTTTCCAGAAACATATAAGCCGGAACAGCATACAGCATCAGCAGAAAACAGAACCAGCGGTAAACAATACGGCGGCCAAACCTGTCGGATAACCAGCCGGCAAACGGAATCACAAAAAAGCCTAACAAAGACGCAACAAATACCGCAGAAGTCGCAACGTTTTCATTCATTTTTAGAGATTTGACAACATAGCCGATAACAAATGTCTGCGCCAGGTAAGATGGGCCATTTTCACCAATACGTAAGCCCAGCATAACAAAAAATGCTTTGTTACCTGCCAGAAATGCTTTAACACGTGCCAGAAAGGGAATGCTTTCATCTGTTTCAGTAACTTGTGAAACTGATATTTCAGTTTTTTGCACCTGAGATTGTTTAACTTCATTTTGTTCCTGCTCGAATACCGGAGTTTCCCGTAAATGGCGGCGAATAAGAGTAGCAGCAAGAGCAATCAGTGCACTGAGAATAAAAGGTATCCGCCAACCCCAGCTGGCTACATCTTCTTTATTCAGCATTAACACCAGCAGCCAGACAGACGAAGCGACCAGCGTACCACTGTTGGAACCGATACCGATAATCGAAGCAATCAGACCGCGGTGTTTGGGTGGTGCATATTCTCCCAGCACTACTGTAGCGCCGGAAAGTTCGGCACCGGCTCCGAAACCCTGCATAAAACGCAGTACAACTAGAAGAACTGGTGCCCATATCCCGATAGTGGCATAGCTAGGAATAAAACCAATCAGTGTGGTGGAAATGCCCATCAGAGCAATAGTAGTTACCAGTACAAATTTACGTCCTTTAAGGTCGCCAAGACGGCCAAAAAATATGGCACCGATCGGGCGAGCAACAAAGCCGACTGAATAAGTGGTAAAACTGTACAGAAGAGCAATTGTGTACGTTTTTCCCGGAAAAAATACATCTCCGAATACCAGCCCTGCGGCCAGACTGTATAAAGCAAAATCCACATACTCCATGGTGGTTCCGAGCCAGCAGGAAAGTGTTGCTCTAACAAATTCCCGTCGTCCTTCAGGTGTGGCTAAACGCTGTTCAGCTGCGCTCTGCTTCGAGCTGTCAACTGACGATTGTAAGTCACTCATTCAAATATCCTATGGTTACAAATCAGGGTGAAACTAGTTACAAAAAAGATTAAAACAAAATTTCCAGCACAAATTTGCTGCCAAAATAAGCCAGCATCAGGCTGACAAATGACACAATAACCCACCATGCCACTTTTTTCCCGCGCCATGCCTGCATATGATGTCTGAGCAGGATAACCAGATAGATTATCCATGACAGCACGCCGAATACCGTTTTGTGGTTAAAACGTGCCGGCTCACCAAATACAGCTTCGGAAAATACTGTGCCGCTGACAGCCGCTATAGTCAGCAGCACAAAACCCGCCTGCAGGCCTTGAAACATTAATTTTTCAATAGCCAGCAAAGGCGGCAGGAATGATTGCTGCGGAACAGTTTTACGCCGGTGCAGATAATGATTGCGTACCAGCATGAGCACAGCCAGCAGGGTTGTAATGCCAAAGAGGGCATAAGCCAGCAATGCCGACAAAACATGTATCATGAATGCTGTGTTGTGCATCGGGTAAGCAATAGCCTGCCCGGGCAGCAGTAAGGCAATCAACAGTACGAGTGCCGAACAGGGAAACAGCGCCAGCTGTAATCCCTGCAGGCGATAGCGAAAACTGCCTACCCAATACAGCATTACCATTAACCAGGTAATCAGATTGAGTGCCTGACCGAACCCCACCAGCAGTACATGCTGCTGCAACATTGGCTGCCAAACAACAAAGGTATGCAGCAGCAATATCAGCAGTAGCAGTGACTGCTCACCTCGCAACGGATAAGGCACATCAGTATGACGTTGCCAGAACCGCCATGCCAGTACAGAAAGCACGACATAAGCAAGAATAAGCACCAGCAGCAATAAGCTCATGATTTTTCCGCAGCAATAGCGCGCCAAAAATTGGCGCGCGTAGTGTAAAATAGGTATTTATTATTGCTATGCCGGCTAAAAAATACAGGCAGGTATAGCAACGGGGTGCCATTTTATAACCAAATTGCTACTTATCATACCTATTTATTGTGCGAATTGACTGGCAACAGGCAATTTTCACCGAACATATACAGGCTGCTTACAATTAGCCGGAGATGGTTTCGATGTTAGACAATCTATCAGATCGCTTTAGTAAAATCGCGAAAACTCTGCGCGGACAGGCGCGTTTGAGTGAAGACAATATCAAAGATGCCCTGCGTGAAGTACGTATGGCATTACTCGAAGCAGACGTTGCCCTGCCAGTTGTAAAAACGTTTATGGCTTCGGTAAAAGAACGTGCAGTCGGGCAGGAAGTCATTGGCAGTCTCACACCCGGGCAGGCTTTTGTTGGTGTGGTAAACGATGCCCTTACCGAACTGATGGGCACAGAAAACAGCAGTCTGAATCTGGCTGCAGTTCCACCAGCCGTGATTCTGATGGCAGGTTTGCAGGGTGCAGGTAAAACCACCACGGTAGGCAAACTGGCCAGGCTGCTGAAAAATGAGCAGAAGAAAAAAGTCCTGGTAGTTTCTGCCGACGTATACCGTCCGGCAGCAATTGAGCAGTTAAAACTACTGGCACAGCAGGTTGAAGTGGACTTTTTCCCCTCACACGAAGGTGAACAGCCGGTGACCATTGCATTGAATGCTCTGGATCATGCCAAAAAACATTTTTATGATGTACTGATGGTGGATACTGCCGGCCGGCTGGCTATTGACCAGAAAATGATGGATGAAATCCGGCAGATACATGCAGCGATTAATCCGGTAGAAACTCTGTTTGTAGTAGATGCCATGCAGGGTCAGGATGCCGTAAATACAGCACAGGCTTTTAATGATACGCTGCCTCTGACAGGTGTGGTATTAACCAAAATGGATGGCGATGCCCGTGGGGGTGCCGCTTTGTCTGTACGCCATGTAACCGGCAAACCGATTAAATTTATTGGTGTAGGTGAAAAAATCAACGGGCTGGAACCGTTTTATCCGGATCGTCTGGCTTCGCGCATTCTCGGCATGGGGGATGTACTTTCACTGATTGAAGATGTACAAAAAGGCATTGATGAAAAAACCGCGCAGCAGATGGCAAAAAAACTGCATAAAGGCAAAGGTTTTGACCTGAATGACTTTAAAGCACAAATTCAGCAGATGCGTAAAATGGGTGGAATTGAATCCATTATGTCTAAGCTGCCAGGCGATATGGGACAAATGGCCAAACAGGTGCCGGAAGGCACGGCAGAAAAAGCCATGAGTCGTGTGGAAGCTATCATTAACTCGATGACAGCCAAAGAACGTGCCAATCCGCTGCTGATTAAAGCCAGCCGTAAACGCCGCATTGCCAATGGTTCCGGTGTTACCGTACAGGAAGTGAATAAAATGCTCAAACAATTTGAGCAGTCGCAAAAAATGATGAAATCATTTACTAAAGGCGGTATGGGCAAACTGATGCGTCTGGCCAAAGGCATGAAAGGTATATTACCGCAATAATCCAAGTCTTCAATACGCTGCCTGAATTCATATTCAGGCAGCTTTTTATTATCTGCTATCTCCTGAAGATAGCTTATGATAAGCATCCGGTATGGATAATTTTATATTTTTACAGTAAAATATTCCGAGCAATTTATGATTGCTGTTTAATTATATTATCTTAAGAAGGAGTACGATAATGCGCAAATTTAATGATAAAGGCTTTTTTTGAGCCAACCAGCAAACGCCGCAGAGGTTTCCCGTCAGAAACCAACGTTAAACGCGGACTAATAAGAATTGTTCATGGTGACAAAGTTCTGCATGAAAAGCTGGGGCGCAATGATCCCTGTCCATGCAACTCCGGCCGCAGCTTTTAAGAAGTGTTGTCTGAAAACCGGCTGCTTTCGATGGCAGCAACAGGCATGACTACTTCCGCTAATGTCTGCCAGTAATCACTGCTACTGAATTAATCCACTTTTAATTACTTCCCCCTGTATTCTACGCATACCGGGGGATAATTGATTGGGCTTCTGCACAGTTTTATCCCGCCTACACAGATAATAAACAGGTAAAGCAGCAGAAATATATATTTATTAGTTAATTATCCGCCTGTACTCATAATTTTTATGACATTTGCTTAATAATTAATCGTTTATTCGACTCAACCTCTATTTTGAAAATAAGACTGTTTACTTTGATATCCGGATTCTGACAAAAGCGCATCGTCTTAAACCATGCCTCAGCGCATGGGTTATAATCAGAATCTTATTTTTTGATTTTTTTCCAATTCGTAACCATGTTAAACACCCAATATTCTCCGAGTGAAATCGAAACCCGTTTATATCAGCAATGGGAACAACGCGGCTATTTTGCACCGTCACTGGATTTAAGCAAACCTTCTTTCGCTATTCAGCTGCCACCGCCTAATGTAACTGGCACCCTGCATATGGGGCATGCATTTAACCAGACCATTATGGATGGCCTTACCCGTTATCACCGCATGAAAGGTGAAAATGTGTGCTGGATTCCCGGCTCTGACCATGCCGGTATTGCTACGCAGATTGTGGTGGAACGCCAGCTGGCGGTAGAAAACATTACCCGCCATGATTTAGGCCGGGAAGCATTTATTGCCAAAATCTGGGACTGGAAAAAATTCTCCGGCGGCACCATTACCGAACAGATGCGCCGTGTCGGCTGCTCTGTAGACTGGAGCCGTGAATATTTCACAATGGACGATGTGCGTGCCGAAGTGGTTACCGAAGTATTTGTACGCCTGTTTGAGCAGGGTCTGATTTATCGCGGTAAACGGCTGGTAAACTGGGATCCGGTACTGGGTACAGCTGTATCAGATCTGGAAGTGGAAAATATCGAAGAAAACGGTCATATGTGGCATATCCGTTATCCGCTGGCCGATGATCCGGACAACGCTCTGATTGTTGCCACTACCCGTCCGGAAACTTTGCTGGGTGACGTAGCCGTAGCCGTACATCCCGATGATGAACGTTATGCCGGTTTCATCGGAAAACAGTTGGTACTGCCATTATCTGGCCGCACTATTCCGGTGATTGCTGATGAATATGTAGATAAAGATTTCGGTACCGGCTGCGTTAAAATCACACCGGCTCACGATTTTAATGACTATGAAGTGGGTAAACGTCATCAGACTGCACTGATTAATGTACTCAGTCTGGATGCCAGAATACTACCGCAGGCAGAAGTATTTGATTTTCAGGGTCAGGCTCAGGCTGGTATTACGTTACCGGCACAATATGCCGGACTGGATCGTTTTGCTGCACGCAAACAGATGGTCGCAGACCTTGAAGCTCAGGGTTTACTGGTAAAAGTGGAAGAACACAAACTGATGACACCTAAAGGTGACCGTACCGGCAGTGTAATCGAACCAATGCTGACCAGTCAGTGGTTTGTGGCTATGACCCGCAGTGCTGATAATAATGTTGCCAATCCCGAACCGGAATCAGAGTTTAAAGGTAAAACCCTGACTGAAAAATGTATTCATGCAGTGGAAAGCGGACAAGTACGCTTTATTCCGGAAAACTGGGTTAATACTTATAACCAGTGGATGAACAATATTCAGGACTGGTGTATCTCCCGCCAGTTGTGGTGGGGTCACCAGATTCCGGCATGGTACGATCAGAACGGCCGCGTTTATGTAGCGCGTAATGAAGCCGAAGCACAGGCACAGGCGGGTGAAGATGCGGTTCTGACCCGTGACGAAGATGTACTGGACACTTGGTTTTCTTCAGCTCTGGTGCCGTTTTCTACACTTGGCTGGCCGGAAAAAACACCGGAATTGCAGGCATTCCTACCTTCTCAAGTATTGGTAACCGGTTATGAAATTATTTTCTTCTGGGTAGCACGCATGATTATGATGACTACCCACTTCACCGGCAAAGTACCTTTTCATGATGTATATATTCATGGCATGGTGCGTGACCATGAAGGTAAGAAGATGTCCAAATCTGAAGGCAATGTCATTGACCCGGTGGATTTGATTGACGGTATCGATCTGGAAAACCTGCTGGTTAAACGTACTACCGGTTTGCGCCGTCCGGAAAAAGCGCCGCAGGTAATTAAAGCGACACAAAAACTATTTCCTGACGGCATTCCGGTATTCGGTGCTGATGCTCTGCGCTTCACTATGGCCAGCTATGCTAGCCTGGGCCGCAGTATCAATTTCGATTTCAAACGTGCTGAAGGCTATCGTAATTTCTGCAATAAATTGTGGAATGCCAGCCGTTTTGTGCTGATGAATATTGAAAATCACGATTGCGGGCAGGATGAAAGTCTGCCGCTAAGTTACAGCTTTGTTGATAAATGGCTGCTGACCCGTTTGCAGCAAACCATTTCGGCAGTAAGTGAAGCACTGGACACCTACCGTTTTGATATGGCTGCTCAGACCTTATATGAATTCATCTGGAATGAATACTGTGACTGGTATGTAGAACTGGCCAAAACTCAGTTGCAACGTGGTGATGAAGCACAGCAGCGCGCAACACGGCGCACACTGGTACGCGTTCTGGAAGTAGTACTGCGCCTGTTGCATCCGATTATGCCGTTTATCACTGAAGAACTGTGGCAGACCATTGCACCACTGGCTAACGCAAAACATACTGACAGCATCATGCTGGCCACATGGCCGCAGGCTGACAGCAGTCTGAATAATGCTAATGCGGTAAATCAGATGCATTATTTGCAGGAGCTGGTTAATTCAGTACGCAATTTGCGTGGTGAAATGGCGCTGGCGATGAGTGTAAAAGTGCCTTTGCTGGTTGAAAGCAATACCGATCTGGGTGAAATTCTTCCATATCTGCCACTGATGGCACGTCTGAGTGAAGCCAGACAGGTAACTCATTTGCCAGAAAGTGATGATGCACCGGTAGCAGTATGTCAGGGTGCGCGCCTGATGCTGAAAGTCGAAGTGGATAAAGCTGCTGAAACGGCACGACTGCAAAAAGAAGCAGAAAAACTACAGAAAAATATCGATAAAATTGAAGCAAAGCTGGCCAAACCCGGCTATACCGACAAGGCACCTGCGCATCTGGTAGAAAAAGACCGTACCGAACTGGCTCAACTACAGGACAGAATGTCTAAAATTGCTTTACAGTTACAAAAATACAATTAATTAATTACAAATTATTTCTTCTCAACCACCAAACCACAGATACAGGTAGCAGCCGGATAAATCCGGCGATCACTTTTATGTATTAGGATTGGTGGTTTCTTTTTTTAATTTCAAAAATATTGCAATAATCAACTAAAAAATAATTTTTTATTCTAAAACAAGCTATTAATTAAATACAATGTACTTGTTTTGTAATTTATTTACACATAATTATTCAAATTTATAATAATATTATGTAAAATTCGTAAAAAATAACTTTTTAGCTTTATATTTAATAGTTATATGAACCGGATATACTGAAAGATTGGAGCAAACAGGTGATTAATACATCTAAATACTCGTCCCTCAACATTGTCTTGATTCAGGCTCGTGAAGCATTATTATCTCATTTTCGCCCGATGCTGAATGATATCGGTATCACTGATCAGCAATGGCGTATTACCCGTTTACTGGCAGAAAATGGTATCATGGATTTTCAGGATTTAGCTAAACAGGCATGCATTCTTCGCCCAAGCCTGACTGGTATCCTGACAAGACTGGAAAAACTGGATTATGTAGTCCGTCTTAAACCATCCAATGATCAGCGACGGGTTTTTCTTAAGCTGACCCCGGCCGGAGAAAAATTGTATGAAGATTTGTGTCGTTCAGTAGATGCACGGTACAAAGTACTGGAACAGCGTTATACTCAGGAAAAATTACATCAACTGGGCAATATGCTGAAAGAATTTACCAATATTGCTGTCGATAAAGAAGAACCAGAAACTTAATAAAATGAATCAACCACCGTCAGCCGTAGCTTTACAATATCGTGAAGCGATGTCAAAAGTTGCCGCAGCAGTACATGTTATTACCACCAAAGGTTCAGCCGGCCGTTATGGCATCACCCTTACCGCAGTCACATCGGTAACAGATACACCTCCTACCTTATTATTATGCATTAACCGTAACGCCCGTATTCAACCGGTTCTCCGCGCCAACGGGCGTTTATGTGTTAACGTTCTGGCTTCATCTCAGCAGGATGTAGCGGAGCATTTTGCCGGAATAACATCTGTTCCGGTAACCGAACGTTTTCTGCAAAACGACTGGCAAAATCATCACCACTCCGCCCAGCCTCAGTTAGTAGGAGCACTGGCACATTTGCACGGTCACATTGTCGATAGCCATGATATGGGCAGCCACAGCGTATTTTATGTAGCAGTTGAGCACATAAATATTAATTCACAGGAAAATCAGGGATTACTCTATTTTCAGCGCCGGTTTACTCAGACTGCCATACCATTTTGTGAAGCAGACTGTGTCTGAATCGATTTTCCTGCCACACCGGCAGATAAACTAAAAAAACAGGATATAAACAACAATGGACTGTCCTTTTCCGGACAGTCCATTACTACATGTAAAAATACTTATTTTACAATCTGTACCAGTTCGCCGGCTGCGTAACGATTTGCCATTTTTTCCAAAGAAATTGGTTTAATCTGGCTCGCATGACCGGCAGCTCCAAAGGCCACATAACGATCAATACAAACCTGCTTCATGGCTTTAATGGTTTCAGTAAAGTATTTACGCGGATCAAATTCTGCCGGATGTGTAGCGAGAAAACGACGGATGGCGCCTGTGCTGGCCAGACGCAAATCTGTATCAATATTAACCTTGCGTACACCGTATTTAATACCTTCGACAATTTCTTCTACCGGCACACCATAAGTTTCCGGAATATTGCCGCCAAATTCGTTAATCACCTGCAACCATTCCTGCGGTACTGAGCTGGAACCATGCATAACCAGATGGGTATTAGGTAAACGTTCATGAATTTCACGGATGCGGTCGATACGCAGTACTTCCCCTGTCGGCTTACGGGTAAATTTATAGGCGCCATGGCTGGTACCAATAGCAATGGCCAGAGCGTCAACACCCGTATCCTGTACAAAACGCGCTGCCTCATCCACACTGGTAAGCATCTGTTCATGGCTGAGTTTACCTGCCGCACCCACACCATCTTCCTCACCGGCATCTCCGGTTTCCAGATTACCCAGACAGCCGATTTCACCCTCTACTGATACACCGCAGGCATGTGCCATATAGACAGTTTTGCGAGTGACATCTGCATTGTATTCATAAGTGGAAGGTGTTTTGGCATCACTCAGCAACGAACCATCCATCATTACTGATGAAAAGCCCAGCTGAATTGAACGCTGACATACTTCCGGTGATGCACCATGATCCTGATGCATCACAACCGGAATATGCGGAAATTCTTCAATAGCAGCCAGAATAAGGTGTCGCAAAAACGGGGCACCGGCATATTTGCGTGCACCGGCACTGGCCTGCACAATCACCGGAGCGTTAACTTCATCGGCCGCTTCCATAATCGCACGCATTTGTTCAAGATTATTGACATTAAACGCCGGCAGACCATAACTGTTTTCCGCAGCATGGTCGAGCAGTTGGCGCATAGAAACTAAAGCCATGAGGTTCTCCGTGTGTACTTGCAATAATTGGTAAAAAAATCGGCGCAATTATACCACTATGCACCGTTTTTGTAGGCATGAGCATGCATTCTTCGACTAATTCAGTTTACCGCCAAACAGACACTGTATTACTGAAAGAAAACAATTTGTTGATGCTGTACCGTTAATGGCAGCCAGTCTCCTGCCTGCACAGCATAATGCAGCGGCAGCCACCAGCGTAATATTCCGTATTGCGGATGCAGCAACTGTACATCATATGATCTGGCTGTTAAACATACTTCTGTTACCTGCACCTGTAATCCGTTTTCAGGATCATATTGCAGAGCGTTTTGCGGAATGTAACAAACATCGCTGACATTATCACAACCCAGTAAACGCGCAGCCCATGCATCAGCCGGTCGTGCCAGCAGTTGTGCAGCAGTACCCTGTTGTATCCAGCAGCCATGCCTGAGCAAACAAATACGATCAGCCAGCGCAAAAGCCTCCAGCGGGCTGTGAGTAACCAGTACAGCCGGACATTTTTGCTGACGCAATAAACGCACAGTTAATTGCTGCAAACTGGCGCGCAATGTTGTATCCAGTGCTGAAAATGGTTCGTCCAGCAACAATGCCTGCGGTTGCAGAACAAGTGCTCTGGCCAGTGCCACCCGCTGTTGCTCTCCGCCGGATAATGCATCTACCTGCCGGGCAGCTGCTTCAGACAGCCCCACCTCGGCAAGCATTTGCATGGCCTGCTGTTGTGCTTGCGGTTTGCTTACTCCGTGCATACGCAGTCCGAAAGCCACGTTTTGCCACACATTCAGATGCGGCAATAAAGCATAATCCTGAAACATCAGCCCGATACGGCGCTGTTCCGGCAATAAAAAAGTTATATTTTCTTCGTTAATAAAAATATTGCCGCTATCAGGTTGTACCAGACCGGCTGCCATATTCAGCAAAGTTGATTTACCGCTGCCGCTTTCTCCCAGTACCGCTACCAGCTGACCGTCGGCCACCTCCAGACTTAAATCCGCGGCAACAACTTTATCGGAAAATTTTTTATTAATGTGTTGCCAGCTCAGCATAGATGCGTTTCCTTTTTGTCCTTACTCCATTCCACTAACGCAAAAATCAGTATGGTCAGCATCATCAGCAGTAAGGTCAGCACCATTGCACGGTCATAATTATCCCGTCCGGCGGTACTCAGATAATGATAGATCAGTGTAGTCAGCGTCTGCCATTCCGGCCGCGACAGAAACAGCGTAGCCGCAAACTCACCGATACAGGTAGCCGCAGCCAGCGCCAGCCCGCGCTGCAAAGCCGGTCGTAACAGGGGTACAATAACATACAGCAATACTTGCATACGGCCGGCACCGAGTGTACGCGCAGCCTGTGTATAACTGTCAGGCAAACTGTCCCATGCGGCCAGTACATCCTTGGTAATAAACGGATAAGCCAGCAGCGCATACGTACATATCAGCATACTTAATGATGCTGTCCAGCCGGGATAACACAACAACAGCCCGAATGACACACACACCGGTGATGCCATAAATGGTAAAAATGTCAGACTGCGCACCCACATCAGCCGCTTTGCCAGCGCAGCATGCAAAAAACCCAGCAGTAATGCCAGCATGATTGCCATTAAAGTAAAGCTTAAAGTATTCAGTACTGCCTGCCATGTTGTACTTTCCAGTAATACCAGCCATGAACTGCCAGCCAGCAAAGCACGCCAGCACACAGCCAGCAGCGGCAGCGCACAACATCCCAGCAACAGCAGCAAAGCCATTACCAGTCCGGCTTTCTGCCCGGTTGTCGGCAATTGCGGCGGCAACATCTGTATCACTGCCTTTTGAGCCGAATATCTACTCAGAACCGCATATATAATACCGGACAGAAAAGTTGTGGCCAGTACCCACAACACCAGCACACCTGCCTGTGCCATATCCAGCTCATAAGCTATCAGCTGATAAATCTGTACTTCCAGCGTAATGTAATGTTCACCGCCAAGCAATAAAGCCAGACCAAATCCGGAAAAACAATACAAAAACACCAGACACATACCACCGGCCAGCCATGGCAGCATCTGCGGAATTTCAATCCTGACAAAGCGCTGCCATGTTCCGGCACCCAGTGTCTGCGCCGCATACATACGTGTTGCCGGTACCTGACACAAACCCTGATAGCCGGCACGTACCATTACCGGCAGATTAAAAAATACATTACCGTATAACAATAACCATGGCGTACCTTCCCAGCCGCGCCACAATAAACCCTGTGCTCCAAACAATGCCAGAATAC
Source organism: Snodgrassella sp. W8135 (assembly GCF_016101225.1). Classification (NCBI taxonomy): domain Bacteria; kingdom Pseudomonadati; phylum Pseudomonadota; class Betaproteobacteria; order Neisseriales; family Neisseriaceae; genus Snodgrassella; species Snodgrassella sp. W8135. Next base: position 86,402 of record NZ_JACFQX010000001.1, on the reverse strand, counting down.
CCACACCGGCTACTAATGTGGGGATTACAAACGGCAGCATCAGCAAACGCAGTACCCAGTTTCGACCGCTAAACTGCAAACGGGTAACCGTCCATGCTACCGGTACACCCAGCAACAACGTCAGCACGCTGCTGATAGCAGCCTGTGAAGCTGTCCAGCCCAGTAAGCGACGCATATATTCGTCCTGCCACACCATACGGAAACTGTCTGCATCCGTTTGTTGCAGCATTGCCCGCAATGGTAACAGCACCACAGCCAGCAAAAAAAACAGCGGCAGTAATGAGAACAGCCCCGGCAGCAATTTTTGCCCGAAACTGACAACTTTCATCCCAATACCGTTTACATCTTTATTTACCAGACGATTACCTCAGATTCAGTATTTATATAACCAAACAGGGCATATCCATGCCCTGTTTTTATTTTTTACTCCGGCCGCAATAAACAGCCGCATGGCGACAGTACAGGTTATCTGTTCAGCGCTGCACTACCTTTACCCATTGTTTAACCCAGCTTTGCTGCTTAGCTGCCATATCAGCCATACTTGGCTGCGTTACTGTAGTCGGAATTTTTACATGAGCATATACCGGTGGCAAAGACACACCTTTTACAGCCGGATAAACCCACATGGATGTCGGAATGGCATTCTGTACCTGATTGCTTTGCAGATATTGCACCAGTTTAGCGGCCAGTGCAGGCTGACTGGCATGATTCAGTACCGCAGCACCTTCTATATGACGGAACACTGCCCCTTTAAAGCGTAAATCGGCAGTTGGCGGTGTTTTGTATTTACCCTTACCATAATAAACTTCTGCTATCGGACTGGAAGCATAGCTTACCACCATCGGCCGGCTGCCTCCGTTCAAGGTAAATTCAGTGTAATAGGCCTCACTCCAGCCTTTAGTCACTTTTACACCATTCTGGCGCATTTTAGCCCACCATTGCCAGGTGCCCTGCTCTCCTAAGCCGCCAATATTCGCCAGCAGAAAACCCAGTCCCACACTGGAAGTGGCCGGGCTGGGCACGACGAGTAAATCGCGGTAAGCCGGGCTTGTCAGTTCTTCCAGCGAGCGCGGCACAGCTTTGCCATGTTTCTGAAACCATGCCTTATCATAATTAATCGTAATATAGCCGTAATCCACTGCCAGAGCCTGCGGCAGAGAAACATTAACCGGACGGCCGGACGGCTGCGCCTGAGCAAACAGTTTAAACTGCTGAGCCTTGGCAATATTACTGTTATCCAGACCATATACTGCATCAGCAATTGGTTTAGCACGAGTTAAAATCAGCTTGTTGAGCATTTCATTTCCGCTACCGACTTTAATCACAGTCAGTTTCACATTATTATCATGCTCAAACTGAGCCAGAACATTTTTAGGTAAAGCAAATGAATCATGTACAGCCAGACGTACCTCTGTCTGTGCCTGTGCAACCATACTGAATAACAGACACAGCACTCCGATTAACCACTTACCTGCTTTCATTCCGGTCTCCTGCCATTAAAATCATTAGGTATTCTTCATATACAATCATACCCGTTTTAGACGTTTATAGTAAAAATCTGACGCCATCTTACAAATCATGACAACTCATTACTGGCTATTTGACCTCGACAATACCCTGCATCAGGCTGATGCAGGCATATTCGGTATTATCAATCAGCACATGACAGCCTATATAGCCACCACCCTGAATATCGACGATATTGCCGCTTCCCGGCTGCGTCAGCAGTACTGGCAGGATTATGGCGCCACACTGGCCGGACTGCAAAAACACCATCCGGAAATCAATCTTCAGGAATTTCTGCTGGCGTGTCATCCGCTGGAACAAATTTTGCCTCTGTTGCAGCCTATGCCGCAAATACAGCATACTCTGACCCATTTGCCCGGCTATAAAGTCGTTTTTTCCAATGGTCCCAGCCATTATGTACAGGCACTGATCAATACCATGCAAATTGAATCTCATTTCCATGCCCTGTTTGGTACTGATAATGTACAAATGCTTTACAAACCTCATCCGCATGCTTACCACAGCCTGTGCCTACAGCTGCATATCCGCCCTGAGCAATGCATTATGGTAGACGATAGCCTGTCCAATCTGAAAACAGCACATACACTGGGCATGCGAACAGTATGGTTCGGAACACACAGTCATCCGGCTGCCGGAATCGATGCTGCTGTACCGGATATGCACAGTCTGCTACAGATTGCCCCGTCTCTGTTATAAAGCAACTATACGCAGGCACACAAATTCTCTACAATATCCCTGTACAAACGACTAACCTCAAAGGACAACACCATGCGTGCCGGAATCTGTTTAATTTGCGGTCTACTGGCCATCAGTGGCTGCACATGGGAAACCTATCAGGATGCCAGCGGACAGACAAAACTGCGCCAGAAATATGAACCGGGTACACGTGTGGTTTATCAGGATGGCACTTACTCACATAATATGCGCTATAACAGCATGCGCCCCGAACCGCACGTGATGAAACCCACTGTAGGGGATGCAGACGAAAAATTACCGGCACACACACACTGGTCAGATTCAAACAGTAGTGCCGAATAATCCAGATACATCAGTACAGGGCTGCCGGAATCATGCCAGATAACCGACAGCCCGTTTTCACATCTTAATATATACAAATTTATGGCTAATTCACCCTTAAATATCGTCATCCTTGCAGCCGGCAAAGGTACCCGGATGTATTCACGCCTGCCCAAAGTTCTGCATGAAATCGGCGGCATCAGCATGCTGGAACGCGTTATTAACACCGCACAAAGTCTGCATCCGGACAATATCACCGTCGTTATTGGTCACGGCAAAGAGCTGGTACGGGAGCGAATTCAGGCAGACGTGTGCTGGGTGGAACAAGACCAGCAACTGGGTACCGGCCATGCAGTCAAAATGGCTCTGCCATATTTATCCGACAGCGGACGGACTCTGATTCTGTATGGTGATGTACCTCTTATCGATCAGCAAACACTGGAAGAATTACTCAGCACCGCCGGTAAAGACGTAGGATTACTGACCGACGTTCTCGATAATCCGTCCGGCTATGGCCGCATCATCCGTCAACATGGCAATGTTGTCGCCATTGTCGAAGAAAAAGATGCCAGCGCAGAAGAAAAAGCCATTTGCGAAACCAATACCGGTATCTTTGTACTGCCCAATTGTCAGCTGACCCAATGGCTCAATGCGTTGCAAAATAACAATAGTCAGCAAGAATACTACCTGACTGATGTCATTGCACTGGCCCGGCAGGACAATATTCCCGTTCATCCGCTGCAAGTGCGTGCATCATGGCTGGCAGCCGGCGTTAATAACAAACTGCAACTGGCACAGCTGGAGCGCATCCTGCAACAGCAGCAGGCTACGGCACTGCTTCAGGCTGGCGTAACCCTGCGTGACCCTGCCCGTTTCGACTTACGCGGACAGCTAACCCACGGACAAGACGTAATAATCGACATTAATGTCATTCTGGAAGGGAGTGTAGATCTCGGTGACAACGTTTCCATTGGTGCCAATTGTGTGATTAAAAACGCCACCATCGGCTCCGGTACCATCATTCACCCCAATTCCCATCTGGAAAACTGCAATATTGGCAGCGATGCCCGGGTTGGTCCGTTTGCACGCCTGCGACCGCAGGCACAGATTGGTGACGCAGTGCATATCGGTAATTTTGTCGAAGTTAAAAACAGCACCATTGGCTATGGCAGCAAAGCCAATCATCTTACCTATCTGGGCGATGCCACTATTGGCGAAAACAGCAACATTGGCGCCGGTACCATTACCTGTAATTATGACGGAGTTAACAAATACCGTACTACCATTGGTAATCATGTCCGCATCGGTTCCGGCAATATGCTTATTGCGCCCATCACCATAGGTGACCGTGCCACTACCGGTGCCGGCAGTACTCTGAGCAGGAACTGTCCGCCAGACAAACTGACACTGTCACGCAGTCGCCAGACAACTTTGTCAGAATGGCAGCGACCAGAAAAAAACAACGAGAAATAATCTCTTTATCAGCCCGCCAGTGCTATTCTGCCTGCCGGGCTGATTATCTTATTCACTAATCTTTCCTGCCTTTACATCTGTTTCACCAAACCCGCCATACTTTAATCAAAAGCATTACATATCTGCGTTTAAAAAATACACAAACTAATTATAATTCGCAAAATAATCACTTTATTCACTATATTCTTCACAAAAGAACTAAACAAAGCATTTTCTCTTAGCCATTCATACAAGCAAATTAACAGGCAAAAGTAATATCATGTACAATAAAAATGATTCCCAATAATAACAAAGACACCTTACCTACTACTGAAGGTCAACCGCAGTGCCAATACTTACTCTTGATCAACTACCGTTTGGTCAGCCGGCAGTTATAACCCGACTGTTGCCCGAATCTCTGCCTTTCCGCCGGCGTCTGTTAGCCATGGGCATTACGCCCGGCAGCCACGTTACCGTAATCCGTACAGCACCATTAGGCGATCCACTGGAAATCAAAACCCGCGGATTTTACCTATGCCTGCGGCGCAGTGAAGCACAAGCCATCGGCGTAGTTGAGGCAACACAATGAAAATAGCATTAATCGGCAATCCCAATAGCGGCAAAAGTACGCTTTTCAATGCACTTACCGGTTCACGCCAGCAGGTAGGAAACTGGCCCGGGGTAACTGTAGAACGCAAAACCGGCAGTATCCAGATAAACCAGCAACAGGTAGAAATCATCGACCTGCCCGGTACCTATGCCATAGAAAATCTCGACATAGCTGCTTCTCAGGATGAAATGATTGCGCGTGAGTTTGTTCTCAATGAACCAGACAGCCTGATCATCAACATTATCGACGCCACTAATCTGCAACGCAGTCTGTACCTGACTTTCCAGTTGCTCGATCTCAAACGGCCGATGCTGGTCGTTCTCAACATGATCGATGCCTTGCATAACATAGGGGAAAATATCAACATCAGCACACTAAGCAAACAGCTTGGCTGTCCGGTTATCCCCATTTCCGCTGCACGAAAAACCGGAATACCGCAACTTAAACAGGCAATTGCACAGGCCATCACCACCCCTGTAGCAGCCCATCCCGAGCTGGATACTCTTGGTAGCAAACAAAGCACCATTATCCGCAACTATCTGGCTCAGCTTCCGGCCGATAGTGCCGTACACCAGCTCGACCAGTGGGCGCTGATCGAATTATTACTTAAACAGAACCCCGTTTCTCTTACTGAAACCGAAAAACATATCCTGCAACAATGCCGTGATGCCTTGTCTGACTGGTGTAACCATGAAATCGACGTTGCCCTTGCCAGCGCCCGTTATGACGCCATAGATAAGCTAAGCCGCTCTGCAATTGAAAAGCCGCGTGAAGCAAATCTGTCCTTATCCGATAAAATTGACCGTATTACCCTGGGCCGCTATACCGGCATCCCGTTTTTTCTGTTGGTCATGTACCTGATGTTTATGGTAGCGGTTAAATTCGGCTCTGTATTTATCGATTTCTTCGACATCCTCTTTGGCACCATATTTGTCGATGGCTTCTCCGCCCTGCTCACCAAACTCGGCTCTCCCGAGTGGCTGATTGCTATTCTGGCCAACGGAATCGGTAGTGGTATTCAAACAGTGGCCACATTCATTCCGGTTATTGCAGCCATGTTTCTGTGCCTGTCATTTCTCGAAGATTCCGGCTATCTGGCGCGTGCCGCAATGGTAGTCGATCGCGGCATGCGTGCCATTGGCCTGCCGGGCAAAGCCTTTGTTCCTATGCTGGTCGGCTTCGGCTGTGGTGTACCTGCCATTATGGGTACCCGCACACTGGACTGTGCCCGTGACCGTCTCATGTCTATCAGCATGATACCTTTTATGTCCTGTGGTGCCAGACTGCCGGTTTACACCCTGTTTGCTGTTTTGTTTTTTCCTGAAAACGCCTCAACCGTGGTTTTTATCCTTTATCTGCTCGGTATCGGTGTTGCCATTCTTACCGGTATTATTCTCAAACACACCCTGCTGCCCGGCGACATTACCCCTTTTATTATGGAAATGCCCGCTTATCGTTTGCCTACATTGCGCGGCATGCTTTACCTGACATGGTCACGTCTGAAAGGATTTATTTTCCGTGCCGGACAGGCCATCGTACTCATGGTAACCATTCTCAGCCTGCTTAACTCACTGGGTAGCGACGGCTCATTCGGCCACAATGACAGCAGCCAGTCTGTACTGTCGGTTTCCAGTCAGAAAATTACCCCGGTATTCACGCCTATGGGTATCAATGAACAAAACTGGCCGGCTACGGTAGGTATATTTACCGGTATCTTTGCCAAAGAAGCCGTCATTGCCACCCTCAACTCCCTGTACTCTATGAAAGCGGAAGAGGATGGCGGAGAAGAAACCTTTAATTTTCAGGCCAGTGTCATCAAAGCCCTGAACACCATACCAGCCAACTTAAACGAACTGGCCGGTTCCTTTCTCGATCCTCTGGGGTTTAGTGCGCTGAATCAGAGTGCTGACAGCGTACAGCAGGATATGGACATGACCGGACGCACAGTAACCAAACTGGAAACCTCCTTCGACAGTAGTGCCGCCGCAATGGCCTATCTCATATTCATCCTGCTATATACACCGTGTGCGGCTGCGCTAGGTACCATTTACCGCGAAGCCGGCGGACGCTGGATGCTGTTTGTAGCCGGCTGGACATTCTTTACCGGCTGGAGCTGTGCCACCATTTACTACCAGTACCACCAGCTTAGTCACAGTACCAGCGCCGCATACTGGATTGGCGGAGTAGCCTGTCTGTTTATTCTTGTTGTTTGCAGCATGAAATTTATCGGCAGCCGGCGTCAGACTTGCCAGATAACCATGAAAAACTGCCCGCACAGCAAAAGCAGCTGCTGTCACTGAGTAATCAGGCATTTTTACTAATTACCAAAACTTATTTACCTGAACAGATAGTGATATTTGCAAAATCATCACTATCTGTTTGCATTCAGTTATCCAGACAGCGGGAACAAACCATCAGCCAACCCAGATAAAGGACTACCGGATATGCTTATCACTGCCATTCGTGACTACCTTATCACTATCGGACAAGCCAGCCTGCAGGATTTATCCCGCCATTTTCAGGTACAGGAAAGTGCCATGGAGCAAATGCTTAATTTTTGGCTCAGAAAAGGGATCATCCGCCAGATAGGTCCTTACCAGCCTTCCTGTCAGCAAAGTAAATGCAGCGACTGCTTTATTTGTCCTGAAGGTGCCAGAAAAATTTATCAGGCCGTCACCGGCACGGACAGAACCATTCCGATTACCCGCTTAGCCTGAACCAGCAAAAATTTTAAATCTGACTTACCTGGATGCAGAACTGTCTTTTCAGGTGAAAACACATTAACAATTTGCCGGCATAAATCAATACCACCAACATATCCCTAAACCAGATACTTAATGATACTCACAGAACAAATGAATAAAATATCTGATATATAAAGATAATTTATCTACCCAACATCATCCTGAAAACCATTAGCATAAACATATCTGTCTGTTTGTACAGCAGGCTGTAAACAAAGTTTACTGTACAAATCCGCCGTTTCCATTACAATCTTCATTTCAAATAAAACTGAAACAGCATCATCAGGCAGACGATACACAAAAACTGGAATCAACACGGCATAACCCGCAAACCGCAATAGCCGCATTCCAGCCAGGTAAAAAAACCGTAATTGCATTGCAACCCATGCCTGTTGAAAAAGGATAAACCATGTGTGGCATAGTTGGCGCCATTCGCGCACAGAATAACGTAGTAGAATTTCTTACCAGCGGCTTGGAACGGCTGGAATACCGCGGATATGACTCTTCCGGCATTGCCGTATGGACACCGGACGGTATTGAGCGCGTACGCCGTGTCGGCCGCGTTAAATTTATGGAAGAAGCCGCTCAGGCTGCCGGACTCAAAGGCAGACTGGGTATTGGTCACACCCGCTGGGCAACACACGGTGGTGTTACCGAACCCAACGCCCATCCGCATATTTCTAACAATATGATTGCCATTGTTCATAATGGCATTATCGAAAACTTTGAAAGTGAGCGCAGCCGGCTACAGGCACTGGGTTACGAATTCACATCCCAAACCGATACAGAAGTCATCGCTCACAGCATCCATTACGAATACACCCACACCAGCACCGGCAACCTGTTTCAGGCGGTACAAACTGCCTGCAAACGTTTTCAGGGTGCCTATGCCATCGGCGTGATTGCCAGAGACAATCCCGATAAACTTGTGGCTGCGCGTATGGGCTGTCCGCTGTTAGTGGCACTGGGTGAAAATGAAAGCTTTATCGCTTCCGATGTTTCCGCCGTTATTGCTTATACCCGTCGTGTTGTCTTCCTCGAAGATGGCGACCTTGTTCAGCTATCCACACAAGGCATTGATATTCTGCTCGACAAACACAATCAGCCGGCAGAACGTGAAATCAAAATGTCTGAACTGTCCTTAGCTTCGCTCGAACTGGGGTTGTACAGCCATTTCATGCAAAAAGAAATTCACGAACAGCCCAAAGCCATCACCGACACCGCCGAAGTATTTCTGGTAGGCGGCTTTGAGCCGGAAAACTTTGGCGCCAGTGCTGCCGGCATCTTTAAGCGAATCCGTAACATTAAAATTCTTGCCTGCGGTACCTCCTACTACTCCGCACTCACTGCACGTTACTGGCTGGAAGCCATTGCGCAAATACCGACAGACGTCGAAATTGCCAGTGAATACCGCTACCGCAAAGTTATTGCCGATCCGGAACAGCTGGTCATCACGATTTCTCAGTCCGGTGAAACACTTGATACCATGGAAGCACTTAAATATGCCCAGTCACTGGGCATGCAGCACAGCCTTTCTATTTGCAATGTAATGGAATCGGCTCTGCCGCGCGAAAGTGAACTGGTACTGTATACCCGCGCCGGTGCCGAAATCGGTGTAGCCTCTACCAAAGCCTTTACGACTCAGCTTGTGGCATTGTTCGGACTGGCGGTAACACTGGGCAAAATGCGCGGACTGGTTACCCCTGAAGAAGAAGAGCAATATACCAATGAGCTGCGCCTGCTTCCCGGCAGCGTGCAGCATGTACTTAATCTCGAACCGCAAATTGCCGGCTGGGCAAATCAGTTTGCCGCTAAAAATAACGTACTGTTTCTAGGCCGCGGCATTCATTACCCCATCGCCCTTGAAGGCGCTCTGAAACTTAAAGAGATTACCTATATTCATGCCGAAGCTTATCCGGCCGGTGAGCTTAAGCACGGCCCGCTGGCACTGGTAGATCAGAATATGCCTGTAGTGGTGATTGCGCCTAATGACAGCCTGCTCGAGAAAGTCAAAGCCAATATGCAGGAAGTAGCCGCACGCGGCGGTGAGCTCTTTGTATTCACCGATCTGGACAGCGAATTCAGCGCCGATGAAGGCGTACACGTTATCCGTACCCCGCGCCATATGGGCGTACTTTCCCCGATTGTACACACCATACCGGTACAGCTACTGGCCTACCACACCGCACTGGCCCGCGGCACTGATGTAGATAAACCAAGAAATCTGGCGAAATCGGTGACTGTAGAATAAATAGCTTGTGAACGCTTTTTAATTCTTAAACGCCCTGTTGAAGAACAACAGGGCGTTTAATTTTCCTTAAATTAAAATATATTAAAATAAAACCTGAGCCACTTAATATCCTAATTAATCTGCATTTTCATTGAATAATCAGCGTTTTTATTACATATAATTATTTAAAATCTAATACCAGCTTTATTTATTATATTTTTAGCATAAAACCTCAAATCAACTTTATATTTTGTTTTTTACTTTAAAAATAGTTTTTATTAGCTTCAATCTGCTTATATAGAGTAACTGATTAAATCAAATTGAATTATAATTTCTCCATAGAAAAGAAAGCTCCGGTTTATTCAAGATTCTATGTCAGCGACAAATATTCCGGAGAAATATAGATTATTAAACAACAAGCTTTACCTTAATAAGGGTGACATTGAATGCAAATTTTTCAGCCAGACCAGAATAATAAAAACCAGATTGCCGTATTTTCTTTTTTGTCCGCATTGATTATCTATATTTTTATTTTCGGCTTTGAGCTTACTCATTTTTCTTTGTCTATAGATGAAGAATTCAATAACAACATTTTGCATACTGTCGCAATTGGCAGATGGGGACATGCCTTATTGAAAGCCAGTATTTATCCGGAACCTTTTATCCCCTTTTTCACTGAAATTCTGACGTTTATTTTATTGGCCGCTTCGTGCACGGTAATTGTCAAAATATTTTGTTTAAATCTGAATCAATCGCTTTTCTTTGTGGTTTTATATGCCTCATCTGTACAGTTTGCCTATCAGTTACAGTTTCTAAACCAGTGTGACACACTGGCCACAGCAATATTACTGTCATCTGTTGCCGTATACTTGATTGTCAGAAAAAATTCCTTTCTGCATACCGTAATTTTTCCGGCCTTTCTGATCTGTTATTCAATAGCTATTTATCAATCATTAATCTTTTTCCCATATTCATTGCTGATTGCATATTTATTAATCGATGAGGTCAGAGGTACAGAAAATACCCGGCATTTAAAAATGATAGCTGCATTATGTATTTCCTCAGTTATCGGATTAATACTGTATTTTGCACTGGGAAAATTAATTCTCACTTATTATCATCTGCAGACTGAATCTTATTTAAGCGATCTTGTTACCTGGTTTAATGAATCCCCCGGACAAAGCTTACACAAGATTAGACGTTCTATAGAGCGTTATTTCACTTTAAAAGCTCCATATGGATTAAATACTTTTTTAATTGCGTTTGTATTTTTAATTTTGCCACTCCTACATCCGTTAAAAAGAAAAGCCAGATATGGGTTTTATGTACTTTTAAGTATTCTGACTTTATTCTGTATGAATATTATTGTCGGCAAAGGCTTACCGCCCAGAACGATGACCAGTTTTGCCGTATTCTTTGCCTCTGCAGGATTGATTGGTTTTATTATTATTCGAAAAAATAAATATTTATGGGCGGTGGCCGCTTTTTCATTTTTATATGGTATGGCCTGTTCCAGTAACCTATTTTATACAGACTATATTGCCTACAATAAAGATTATCGGCTGGCTTCATTTATTGCCAGTGATATCGCCAAAGAAATAAAAGTATCTCCGGATGCCCCTGTCAAAGTATATTTCTTTGGTGCGATGGATATTAAACGCGTAAACAGACCAAATAATTCAGATATGTTTGGTGCTTCATTTCTTAACTGGGATAGTGGTAATTCCGGAAGAATATCTGCATTTATGAATAAAGCCGAAATTGCCACTATCATTCCCGCATCCTATGATGATATTAAATCTGATTTAAATACCGTTTATGCCGCACCTGTGTGGCCACAGAAAGGCAGTATTTTCCGGATAAAAGATGTGGTAGTAGTAAAACTCGGACAAAACGTAGGTTATTGCCCGAACGGCGTTAAGGAAAACACCATACCGAAACAGTGTTTATAAAATCATCGGCCTGTTTTTATCTGTTTAATGGTTCAGCAATAAAGTATTTATTGCCTAATACGGCGGTAACATTCGTCTGAAACCATGCAACATGATTATGCAGAAAAAAAGTATATTTCTGCATAATAAGAAAACATATGGTGGCTGTTTCAGACTGATAATCTGTTTCGGATGATGTTTTCTGTCAGCGAGTGCCACCGAGAGTTTGCGCAGATAGTCCACACTCATTGGCCATTCTTTCACACCTTGCAGCCATTGTTCTGGAATACCTGCTTCGCCCGCATAAATACCGGCAAGAGCGCCGGCAATGGCTGCCGTGGTATCAGTATCCCCGCCCGCATGTATTAATGCACTGACGGTTTGTTCGTAATCACCATAATAGCGCAGCCATGCATAGATAACAGCAGGCACGGTATTGTTAATATAGCCAGTAATCCCTTTTTTTTCCAGTTTCAGCGCCAGCAGATAATCATGCAATTGAGCCTGCTGCTTAAGTTTCTGCTGAGCCAGTTGCAAGTGACTGATAAGCTGCTCTCCGCTTAGCGCAGGCATAATCTCAGCAAAGAAACTGTCAGCAGACACCTCAGACTGCTGCCGGCTGGCATAGCCGGCAGCCATGGCAATCACCCATGCGCCTTCTTCAGCACGCGGATCAGTATGAGTTATGATGGTAGCTGCATGAATGCATTCACGCATGATGTCTGGATTACCGGCAAAAAACCAGCCTATAACCGGTGCACGCATAGCCGCTCCGTTACCGGCAGAATTATTACCGCTTTTAGCCGGATTTATACCCAGACACAATTTCAGGCAGGCTTTTAAAGTAGCCATACCCAAACCGGCCGGCATGGTCAGAAACCATCGCCTCATGCCTCTGCCCAGCCGGCCACTAAAATCCTTCGGATTCAGCTTACAGCTCAGCAGACATTGTGCCACCATCGCTGCATGCTCAGTATCATCACTGCATAACCCTATTCTCCCCCATGGAGTGACAATCAGGCTGTGCTGAATTTTATCGCCAAACATACGTCTGGCTCGCTTAGGAGCAATACCCTCACGAGCCAGCCCTATTGCATCACCAACTGCGGTACCAATAAGCAATCCGGTAATCTGCCGGACAGACTGGGTTTGTTGCATAATTTATTTCCGGTGGATGAATAATAAATTTACAAATGTTAACTATACAGTATTTTCTTTATTAATTCCTGTTTTAACTGTTCAGATTATCAAATTTTTATTTATTTTCAGAATATTCAATAATAATCCTCAGCCATAAAGATAACCTGCTGCCAAAAATAATTTAGCCGGAAAATTTATTTTCAGATTTTCTGTGGCAACTATCAGATATTATTTTTTACATTGAAGATCTAACCTGATTTCAGTTTAATGATTGATCATCATAGATTTTTTAGTAAATTATGCCAATATGTTTTAAAAATAATTTATTTTGCTGCCAATTAAATATATAGTCAGAATACAGCGTTTATATAATTACCATTTAATTAATACAATTAATTCAAAAATCAGAACTTTAATAAATATTGATTTTTATAAATTCAGTTTTAAGCTTATCAAGCTTTAATTCAGACAGATAAATTTATCCACACTACCATCTGATTCAGCCGTATTCTTTTAATCATTGATAGATGAATTCCAGCACGCATAAAATAGTTTTTGCACAATTATTCTACAGAATAAACATTTCTATTGGCATATTCATGTCTGTTGATATGTATCAATAAACAGGATATTGTTAAGTATACATGGTCATAAAACCATTGCCACATGATAATAATTATTATTTAATTCTTGCAGCTTTCAATTTATGTCTGTGTTATGAAATCATTGGATTTAAGCCGTTATTATGCTGCATGTTCTGGTTTACCGTTTCAGGATCGCTGGGCTGTCATGCCATTACGCGCAAGTATGCCACTGGCTGCGGAAGATATCGAAAAGCAATGGCAACAATTACAGCAAACTGAACTTACCGGTAATAAAAGGCTGATTTATATTCATATCCCCTTTTGTGATACTCACTGCCAGTTTTGTGGCTTTTACCAGAATTTGCTGCGCAAATTTGATACTGAAGCATATATTGATGCTTTACTAACCGAAATCACTCTGGAAATCAACAATCCGGCATTACAGTCTGCACCCATTCATGCGATTTATTTCGGAGGTGGTACACCATCCGCTCTGCCCGCCGGTCAGCTAGCTCGGGTAATCAGCTTACTGAAACAGTCTTTACCTCTTGCACCTGATTGTGAAATTACTATTGAAGGACGAATTTCTGATTTCGATGAGGCACGTACAGATAGTTATATAGAAGCAGGTGCAAACCGGTTTTCAATCGGTATTCAGACTTTCGATACCAATATTCGTCAGAAGCTCGGACGCTTATCCAAACGTGAACAGATTATAGAAACATTTGAACGGATTGCCGCTAAAGACAGTGTAGCACTGGTGTGCGATCTGATGTTTGGATTGCCCGGGCAGACACCTCAGAGCTGGCAGACAGACTTAGAACTTGCTGCCGGTCTGCCGCTGGATGGTGTGGATTTGTATGCTCTAAATCTGCTTTCTTCCACACCGCTGGCTAAGCGGGTGGAAAACGGCCAACTTGAATTACCTTCAGTAGCGGATAAATGTCATTTTTATTTACAGGGTGAAGCTTTTTTACGCCGGCAGGGCTGGATGCAGCTAAGTAACAGCCATTGGGCTAAAACCACACGTGAACGAAATTTATATAATCTGCTAATTAAGCAGGGTGCTGATTTCTTTGCATTTGGCTCCGGTGCCGGTGGCCGGCTGGGCGGTCAGTCATTTATGCTGCAACGCGATCTGGCTGAGTACTACACACGGCTGAAACAAGGCAAAAAACCATTGATGATGCTTACCGGCCAATCTTTACTAGGAGAATGGTTATATCAGCTTCAGGCCGGTATAGAACAGGGTCGGGTTGATTTAGCTGCACTGACAACACAGGCTCACTTATTGGATCCGTTACTGGAACAATGGCAGCAGGCGGGTTTACTCGTCAATGATGCACGCTGTCTGTTGCTAACCCCATCAGGCCGTTTCTGGTCGAGCAATCTGTTACAGGCTTTGCAGCAATTACTATTGTCTTTGAATAATCCGGAACATCTTGAGCGACAGGAAAAAATGATGCAGATGCGCCAAAGCGGAAAATCCGCGCCAGGGCATACCACTGCTCCGTAATATCTCAGCGTCAAAACAGTTTTAATTTAAGGAAATAAAAATGACTGAACAGTCTGCAAGTAATAATCTTAAACTTTTCATGCAAAGTAACCCGGAAGGTACGCTGGAACAGATTGCCCGGCAATATCAGACTAGTTTAACAGCAGTAATTGAAGCCATGCCTGATGCAGTGCTGACAGACGGAAGTCAATTTGATACTGTATGGCAGGAAGTGCTTACATGGGGTGAAATTACTTTTCTGGTTCACACTCCGGATATTATTGCTGAATTTTCCGGTGAACTGCCAGCTGGAAAATATGGTGCCGGTTATTTTAATTTGCAGCATAAGCAAGCATTCGGCGGGCATATCCGGGTAGAAAACTGTGCACATATCGCTTTTGTTGAGCGCAGTTTTATGCATATGGCTACTGCGGGAATTATTTTTCTGAACCGTCAGGGTGAAGCTATGTTTAAAATTTTTGTCGGACGTGATGAACAAAGACAATTAAAAGCACAGCAATTAGATAAATTCAGAATTCTGGCTCAACGTTTCCGTCCGGACTAAGGAAAAACTGATGAAAACGCTATTATTGTTCGGGGTGAGCCCTAAAAAAGGCACCGGCTATCAGGTATTACAGCTGGCATTACAGCAATCATCTGAATGGCGCTGCGCGGCACTGGTACGCGATGCCGCTTTTGCCGCTGAATTAAACCGGCAGGGTGTGCAGACTGTGGTTGGTGATGCTACCGATGAATCCAGTGTCAAAGAAATATGCCGGCTTGCCGGCACCAATACCATAATTGTCTCTACTCTGGGCGGATCAGCTGGCGCACATTATCTGGCTCAGCGCCTGATTATTGATACAGCTGAACAAGCTGGTATCTCCCGGATGCTGCTGGTTACCTCTCTGGGCTGCGGCGACTCATGGCATACTATGTCTGAACGCGCAAAAACTGCTTTCGGGCATGCTGTACGGGAAAAATCTCTGGCAGAGGTATGGCTGCAAACCAGTAAGCTGAATTATGAAATTCTGCGTCCGGGCGGTTTGTCTAATGGTGACGTTACTGGCACAGGTAAATGTTTTTATCAGCAGGAGGTACATGGTTTTATTCATCGTACTGAACTGGCTAATGTCATTATGCAAAGAATCAGTGCCAGTGTTCTGGACAACCGTATCTATGCGGTTGTTGACCCGGGATTAACTTCTGACAATAATTAGAGCATATTGGTGCCTGTATGTGGATAACTTAGTTATCCACAGATCAAAACCCACCCTGTCTGCAATTATAAACTGGCAGACAGGGTGGGTTTTGTGTACGTATCTCTTTGAAAAAATATCAGGCCTTTTTCACAAAGCACGCTTTAAGCATGATTTTCATGCCGTCAATTTTGCAATCAATTTCATGATCGCCTTCAACCAGACGAATACCTTTAGCTTTGGCACCTTTTTTCAGAACAGTGCTACTACCTTTAAGCTTAAGGTCTTTAATCAGAATAACGTCGTCACCAGTCGACAACGGATTACCGTTACTGTCTTTAACGTCAAGCTCTTGTGATGAACCGGTATTGCTGGCAGCATCCCATTCGTGTCCGCATTCCAGGCAGACAGTAAAGCTACCATCAAAATAATTCTGTTCGCTGGCACATTGCGGGCAGATTGGGGTTGATTCAGACATGGTTACACCTTTGCGATGGTAAAAGCGGCGATTGTACCTAATTTTGCTACAAGTACCATATTTTTATGTACTTACTCTGCTTTTTTTGCAGCTTTTGCACAGCTATACTGAATAATATGCCTAATTACGGTATTGCTGAGCTGTTTTTTCTGAACGTTTGAACACCAGTTCATCCTCACTTGATTCATGTGCAACAAACTGATAACCATGCTCATTGAATTCATGCAGCATTTTAGGTGAGTGCAGTTTATTGCATACAATAAAGCGAGTCATCAATCCCATGGCTTCTTTCGCATAAGCATTAACATTCATGTATTTACCCGCTTTTTCATCCAGAAAAACCGGTTTAATTACCTGTGCTTTAAGTTTATCCTTATCTATTGCTTTGAAATAATTATCAAAAGCTAAATCAATGATGGTTTCAGTTTCGATTTGATTCAAATGGCTGGTCAGGGTTTCATGCCAGAAATGATACAAATTAATACCTTTAGGATTCTCCAGACGTACATTCATACTCAGGCGGTAGGGCTGGATTAAATCCAGCGAACGCAATATGCCGTACAAACCGGAAAGAATACATACAGCGGTTTGCATATAATCCAGTTCATGCAGGGATAAATCACTGACTTTCAGGCTGGTGTAAATATCACCACTATAGGCAAAAATCGCCTGTAAAGCATTATCAGGGGTAAATGGCGTATGCCAGTCCTGAAAACGCTGCTGATTAAGCTCAGCCAGATGCGGGCTGATGTGCATCAATTCCTCCAGCTGTTTCACACTTAGCTGACGGCAATAATGTACTAACTGTTCGCTCTGTTTAAGAAACTGTGGCTGAGTATACTTTTCACTCAGGCGCGGATTAGCAAAATCCTGACTGGTGGGTGCAGCGATAATGGTTAACATACGGCCTCCTGTTCAATCACTGGTACACATTTATGCTCATCATGGTGAAATAAAATATTATTATCAATCAGATAATGCATAAAAACTCGATATCACCACTTTACCTGAGAAAATATTGTCAGCAGAACACAATAGCCCGAATTTAGCATAATGCTACATATATATTACATTTCAGTAACGTATATGTCTCTCCAGGTAAACACTTTACTGAACCGAAAAACAGATTGCTAACCACAATGGAGAAAATAAAGAAAAAATTAATTTACTGACGGCCGGAAATAAAAAAACAGGGCTGCACACTGTCAGCCCTGTTTTGCTTTATTTGCTCTGCTTAGAATTCACCGTCAATATCGGCAATACTTACCAGTTTAGCATTAACAAATTCTTTTAAGCCCAAATCCAGTAATTCACGTCCGAATCCGGAACGTTTCACACCACCGAAAGGTAAATCAGCTTTTACCATGGTTGGATGATTAATAAATACCATACCGGTATCAATCTGCTGAGCCAGCTGTGCACCGCGTTCTTCGTCAGCAGTAAAGATAGATCCGCCCAATCCGTACGGGCTATCGTTAGCAATCTCGATAGCGTGTGCTGCATCTTTAGCACGGTAAATTGAAGAAACCGGACCAAAGAATTCCCAGTGACGTGCCGGATTATCCGGCTGAATATTGGTCAGAATAACCGGCCGGAAGAAACAGCCCTGAGCAGGCATATCCAGCGGGATTTCCTCAGCGTGCGCACCAAGCTTAACTGCTTCATCCAGCTGCTGCTGTAAACCAGTAACGGCTGAACGTGAAGACAGCGGAGCCAGTGTTGTGGCTGCATCCATCGGATCACCCATGCGCAATTGCTGCACACCCTGACGATACAAACTCAG
Source organism: Snodgrassella sp. W8135 (assembly GCF_016101225.1). Lineage (NCBI taxonomy): Bacteria > Pseudomonadati > Pseudomonadota > Betaproteobacteria > Neisseriales > Neisseriaceae > Snodgrassella > Snodgrassella sp. W8135. The sequence goes on along the minus strand of NZ_JACFQX010000001.1, from coordinate 68,212 downwards.
GAAACGGTCGTATACACCATCTTCTACAATAATACGCTTGGCACTGACACATACCTGACCGGCATTCCAGTGACGTCCGAAGACAGCCCATTTAGCTGCTTTTTCGATATCTGCGTCATTAAGTACGATGAACGCATCTGCACCACCCAGTTCGAGTGTACATTTTTTCACTGCGGCTCCGGCCTGAGCGGCAACAATGGCACCGGCACTTTCAGAGCCAGTCAGCGCTACACCGCGTACACGCGGATCTGCAATGATTTTGGCCAGTTGAGCATGAGTTGGATAGAGATTCTGGAAAGCACCGGCCATTAAACCGGCCTGAAGGAACATCGCCTCCATTTTCGCTGCACACTGAGGTACATTAGAAGCATGTTTCAGCACAATCACATTACCGGCAGCCAGTTGCGGGGCTGCAATACGTGCTATCTGGTAATAAGGGAAATTCCATGGCTCAACAGCCAGAATAATACCCTGCGGAGCAAATTCAATACGGGCACGATTACCTTTATTGGATGTAACCGGTAACACTTCCGGCTGAAGCTGCCGTTCAGCATTAACTGCATAATACTCAAGAATCTGTGCTGACAGTTCCGTTTCTGCTTTAGCTTCACTAAACAGTTTACCCATTTCCAGCGTGAGTAAACTGGCATATTCTTCAATATTAGCCCGCAGAATATCCGCAGCGTTTTGCAGAATACGCGCACGCTGGGCAAATGTAGTAGTTTTCCACTGATGGAAAGCGGCATCAGCATGATTTAATGCTGCTTCCAGCTCAATATCGGTAGTATCAGAAAATGCCTTTACCTGTTGCTCGGTATAAGGATTGGTACTAGCGTACGCCATATAATTACCTCTCATGAGTAAAAGTTACACCACGGTTACTGCCCTGTTGGCTATTTTTGGTGTGCCGCCGGTACGGGCAGGTTCTGAAACAATTACAGTGTTTACTATGAAGAAATGGTTGTGTGCCTGATGTGTGCTGCCGCTGTTAATTATCTTTTGTAAGCCTGATACAGGCTACCGGCAACATTAATTTTCCTGTCTGTTATCACTTTAGCATGATTATGTATTAATTGAGTTTAACAATAATTTACCACAACAGCAAGCGTACCGTAAACTAACAAATTCCAGCATGCTGTCTTAGTGCATTAGTGTATTAGCTAAATACCATAGCAACTGGTATGTGTAAGGATAATAATGCATCACTCAATAATTTCTTCGCAGGCAATAATCGAAATTTTTGTTTCCTGAAACTCTCTTGCAGTAGCAGCACAGCACGCATAAACTGTTTTAACATTTAATCATTCATAAGGATGTACAAATGAGTAAACTGGCGATAGTGGTTTTTTCCGGTTACGGCCATACTCGTAAAATAGCTGAAGCAGCTGCTGCAGATACCGATGCAGTACTGGTTGAAATTGATGCTAATGGTGATCTGGACAATGATCAGTGGCAACAGCTTCACGACGCCAAAGGGATTATTTTTGCCGCACCTACTTATATGGGCAATGTACCCTGGCAATTCAAAAAATTTGCTGATGCCACTTCAGGACTGTGGGCAGAGCGCGCATGGCAAAATAAAGTATTTGGCGGATTTACCAATAGTGCCAGTTTTAACGGTGACAAACAGGTTACGCTTCTCTGGATGCAGACACTGGCCGCACAGCACGGCGGTATCTGGGTAAGTCTGGGACTGTTACCGGCCAATAACAAAGAAGCAGACCGTAATGATATTAATGTACTCGGAGGCTCTGGAGGAGCGCTGATACAAACACCGGCAGATGCCAGCGTAGATGAAATTCCGCGCGGCGATATTGAAACCGTTAAAATCTACGTAGCACGGGTAAGCGAAATCATCAATAAATTAGCTTAATCGTTTTTAAGCTAATTTCGAATTTCAGCCCGTTATCTGTTTTTGCCGGTTAATGGCAGTAACAGATAACAGGCTGTTTAAATAAATATCACCTATTATTAATTAAGCTGATGGTTGTTGTCTGGTTTTCCACCATGAAGCAAGTATAGCAATCATTAAAGCACTAAACACGACAGTCAGTGAAGCAAAAGAAGGAATATGCCACCATTTGGCCACCAGCATTTTGCCGCCAATAAAAGTTAAAACCACAGCCAGCCCGTATTTGAGATAGATAAATTTTTCTACTACATTGGCGAGTAAAAAATACATCGCACGCAGCCCCAGTACCGCAAAGATATTGGAAGTAAAAACAATAAATGGGTCAGTGGTGACGGCAAATACTGCCGGAATACTGTCAACAGCAAAAACAACATCACTTAATTCAATCACAATCAAAGTAAGCAGCAAAGGAGTTGCCATACGCTGACCGTTTTCAACGGTAAAGAATTTTTCCCGGTTTAACTGCCCGCTAACACGCATATGCCGGTGCAGCCAGCCTATCAGCGGATTATCGGCCAGACCTTTATCTTCCGTCTTTTCAGGCAGCATCAGCTTAATCCCGCTATAAAGCAGGAATACACCAAACAGATACAATACCCATTCAAAACGGCTGACCAGTACTGCACCCAGAGCCACCATAATGGCGCGTAGTACAATAGCGCCCAGTACACCGTAAAGCAAAACACGATGCTGGTACTCAGCCGGCACTTTGAAATAACCGAATATCAGAATAAATACAAAGATATTATCGACTGAGAGTGATTTTTCCAAAACATAACCTGTCAGAAAATCCATCACCGAATCTGCTGCTATAGCCGGACCGGCGGCAGGATTATGTGCCAGCTCAAAATACAGCCAGGCAGCAAATCCGAGAGAGACAGTAATCCAGACTGTTGTCCATAGTAGAGCTTCTTTGGTACTAACCCGATGCACTCCCTCTTTTTTCAATGTAAGCATATCAATTGCAATCATCACAATGACAATCACGATAAATACGCCATAGAATAAAGGTGTACCGACAGAATTCAGCTGTAGCTGCATAAGTTTTTCCTGCTAAATATTTTTATCATAAAAAATCTGGTAACCATACCAGTTATCAGAATCAGCAGTCAGGTAAATGGCTTTATACCGGCTGCTATTCGAACAATAGCATATTCGGCAGAAAAGATAATCCCCCTGCTGATAATTGTTTTAAGCAGATTCTGCATTCCGCCTCTGCCAGGAATTAAGAGAAGATATTCAGAATTATTTTTAGCGGAATAGATAATCTATACCGTACATGATTTTCTGATAGCTAAATATAATAATTCAGTCTGGTTATAAGATTACAAAGCCAGCTTTACTATTTTTCATATCCGGATATAAATTAGTCTGCTGGCAATTTATGTTTTTTGATTTTCGTATCCGGCCTGTTTTCCGGTACTGAACCTTTTAAAACTATAAAACCGGCAAAGTTTAAATAATTAATGATGAATAATAAAAGAAAAACAGGGCTGAACACCCTGTTATGATGATTACTTTCACATTATCTGTTTCAATTTATTTAGCATCACAATCAGATGGTACTAAATGTACACTAAATAATTCTTTATCTTCATCTTTAAAATAATAATGATGATTAATGCCATCCGGAAATGAATTTCTTAATTTCACGAGATCAGGATCTCTATTTTCACAATATTTATTTTTTAAGTTATCACTAGTCATTTTCTGAACATTAGATGATGAGAAATTTTTTTTATTTCCTGTTACTACATATTTATAATCTACTACATTATTTCCAATAGTGAGATCGACCAGCTGGGTAGTTGAGGAAACTCTCATAGGCAGTTGCCGTTTAAGCTCGCTAAAGTAGCTCTGAATAGTATCATCATCTAATTTATTGTTATCAGACTTACTAGCATCTGACTGTACTGCCTCACTACCTGCTTTATTTGGCTCTGCCTGCTTCGAGTTACCACACCCAAAAAGTATCATGCTCAGGGATAATAACAACACTGTTTTCAAAATTTTCATATTTATTTCCATATCTAATACTGGGAATTATTATTATTACAAAAAAATAAATTAACTTACAATATTTAGTATTTTTTATTACTTAATATTCAGGTTTATTCTTTATTCATTAGATATAAATCAAACTTATCTGATTTGCTTAGTTTTATAAATTTCATATGAAATTCGTTTTAATTATTCCAGATTATATTTGAAATATTATTCAGTAGATTGTTCAATAGCAGCATTACATCCGTGTAATTTTTGTTATAGACAAACTCCCTGATATATATATCTATTACTTCTTACAGGTTGTATTTCACCTAAATAGATACGGGATAATTACATTTTTATACTTCTGCAACCCAACTATCGCTTATTCTCTTTTATAATCATTCTAATATTCATAGTTACCGCTGCTGATAGTAATTTATTTGTTCAGCTAAAGTAAAAATAAAAAGGAGAAATCAGATGAACACAGCCTCAGTACGTCAGTACTGGCATCAGTTAACCAGTACCAATCATCTTTGTCAGTTTATTGATGTTATCCTGCGCAGCTACGGACAGGTTATGTTGCAAAACAATCCTGTTTCCGGGCTAATCTTTTCAATAGGCATACTATTTGGCAGTTACAGTGCCGGTAAGCCACAAACTGCTCTGGCCTGCTTACTTGCTGTAGTCTGTGCCAATGCAATAGCTTACATGTACCAGCTTAACCGCAAAGCCTGGCTGCAAGGAATTTATGGTTTCAATGCCTGTCTGATTGGTATCGCCTTATCTGTTTTCTGCGAAAATTCACTGTATTTATGGCTAAGTATCATACTTGCTGCCATATTATCAGTATTTATTACACAAGCATTCAGCTCAATATTACAGCAATGGTACTTACCCTGTCTGACAATACCATTTGTGTTGATTACATGGCTGTATCTGTTGGCTACACCATCATTCTCAGTACTGATACGCGAACCGTCTACGGAATTATCTGCACAGATTTCAAGTTTTAATCTTCTGCATCTAATACCGGATAGTATACTGGGCATTGCCGAAGTATTTTTATTTAACAGCACGCTGGTAGGTGTCATTTTTCTGGCGGGACTGGCAGTCAATTCAATCAGAATGGCTATCTATGCACTGGCCAGTTCTTTACTGGCCATCGGTATTGCACTGTTATATGGCAGTCAGATAGAAATGATCTCTCTCGGCCTCTATTCTTTTAATGCAATCCTGACAGCTATCACACTGGCTACTTTCAGTAATAATCAGGATTTTAAAACCATTATTTATATTGTCTTCGGTATTATCTTTACTGTTCTTACTCAGGCCGCATTAGCCACAATACTGAAGCCGTTTGCCATACCTGTATTAACCTTACCTTTTGTACTAGTAAGCTGGTTATGGTTATTAACCAATCAAACTTTAAGCCAGCGTTAGCATTTATCGATTTTATATATTGAATAAAAGAAAAATAAGAAAAATTTGTATTTTTCAGATTTTAAAATTGGATAGGTAACAGAAAACAGCGATCCCGGTAAAACAAGATTAAATCAATGCTTTTTACTAACTATGAATCAGAAAATGCAAATTCACAATTTTGCGCGGAACTATCAAGAAAGAGTTTCGTAATATGAAAGGTAAATGTATACCCGCTTGAAATAATCAAACCAGTAAAATATTCAAATTTTTTGGCTATTTTTGCTACTGTATTGAACACAACATCAGATTATCTGATAAAAAAGACTGCCCTGGTGGCAGTCTTTTTCGGTGCAACATGTTGCAAATAAGAATTAACGTTTGAACATATTGCCGTATTTCTGATTGAACTTATCCACACGACCGGTAGAGTCAACGATTTTCTGTTTACCTGTGTAGAAAGGGTGACAGGCAGAACATACTTCGATATTGAAAGTATCTTTTTCCATTGCGGATTTAGTTACAAAAGTGTTACCGCAAGAGCAAGTCACGGTTATATCATGGTAGTTCGGTTGAATACTGTTATTCATAATATCGTCCTTGGTTGGCGGGCACAGGGGTTGTGCCTGTACCTCTTGAAACGGATGTTCAGAATCGGGTAATTATACTCGCATGAATAAGATTTTCAAGTGAATCAGTATATAGCAGCTACTCTTCTTCACAGCTAAAACGATATGAAACGACCAGATTCCTCACATCCCACTATTTAAGTCTGACATTGCTGTCAAGACCATAATGCATTACAAAAACACACCCGGTCTGAGACTTAAGGCTGTGCTGTATACAAATTCAGGCACGACGCCAGCTAGTCCCGCCGGCACCATCTTCCAATACAATACCGGCTGCCATAAGCTCATCACGAATCCGGTCAGATTCAGCCCAGTTACGTTCTGCACGAGCCTGCTGCCGTGCAGCTATCAGCGCTTCTATAGCTGCGTTATCCAGACCCTGAACCGTTTCCCCCACTTCTCCCTGAAGAAAAGCAGCCGGATCACGTTGTAACAAGCCCAGTAAACCTGCCAGCCCTTTCAGACATCCTGCCAGTTTGGCGTCATGTGTTTTATTAATTTCATTAGCCAGCTCAAACAATACTGCTACAGCTTCAACTGTAGCAAAGTCATCATTCATGGCTGCATAAAAACGGCGCGTGTAATCATTTAAGTCAGCATGTACTGCCACTTCTGCGGCAGCTGTATTTTTAAGTGCCGTATATAAGCGGGTTAATGCACCTTTTGCATCATTCAGATGAGCATCCGAATAGTTCAAAGGGCTGCGATAATGTGCACGCAAAATAAAAAACCGCACAACTTCAGCATCGTATTTTTGCAACACTTCGCGGATAGTGAAGAAATTTCCAAGTGATTTAGACATTTTTTCATTATCCACACGAATAAATCCATTATGTAACCAATATTTAACATGGCTGGCAAAATGATTATGCTCTTCACAGCACCCGTTTTTTTCCGCACCGCAACTCTGAGCAATTTCATTTTCATGATGAGGAAACTGTAAATCAGCACCACCTCCATGAATATCAAAATTTTTACCCAGTAGTGCTTTACTCATGGCAGAACATTCAATATGCCACCCCGGGCGTCCTCTGCCCCACGGGCTGTCCCATGCCGGCTCATGCGGCTTGGCTGATTTCCACAACACAAAATCCAACGGATCCCGTTTATGTCCGTCAACATCAACCCGTTCTCCGGCACGCAAATCATCCAGACTTTTCCCGCTTAACTGACCGTATTGCGGATACTCGCGTACCGCATAAAAAACATCGCCATTATCCGCCATATAAGCCTTATTATTGGCAATGATATCTTCAATCATAGCAATCATTTGCGGGATATATTGCGTGGCTCTCGGTTCGTGGTCTGGCGGCAGTACACCCAAAGCGGCTGCATCTTCGTGCATGGCCTGAATATAGTAATCGGTAAGCTCAGTAATACTAATCCCGCGTTCATTGGCACGGCCAATGATTTTATCGTCTATATCAGTAATATTACGTACATAATCAAGCTGATAACCCAATTCCCGCAACCAGCGCGCCACCAGATCAAATACAATCATTACTCTGGCATGACCAAGATGGCAATAATCATAAACAGTCATACCACACACATACATACGCACCTGGTGCGGATTAATCGGTGTAAATTCTTGTTTGCTTCTGGTTAAAGTGTTATACAAGCTGAGCATGTCGTTTCCAAATGGCTAAAATGGTAGCACTGTACTAAGGTAATTAGTTTGTATGAGGTTAAACTGGTTGTTTTCAAGATATAACCAGCTTAAAAAGTTAATTATAGTAGCCTGAACGGTACTATAGCCAACAATTATTATGGTCTAAAGCAGTTTTCAACCAAAAATTTATCTTTTTATCATATAGATATAACCATTTTTCTTTTCAGTACATCATATTGCCAAAAAAGCATGACTCTTGCTTTTCTACTATAGAAAGCATAAAACAGAAACTGTGAAAAGCATAATCAAGCTTATATTCAAGAGAAGGAGTAAGTATGACTATTATGAAACCACTGGCTGCACTTGCAGCTGCTACCGCCCTTGCTTTAACCGGCTGTGTTACCGATCCGTCTACCGGTCAGTCTCATGCCAGTAAAACAGCAGTATATGGTTTAAGTGGCGCTGCCGTATGCGGCATTGTCGGCGCGATTACTCATAACAGCCGCGGTGCACGTAATGCAGCACTTGGTTGCGGTGCTATCGGAGCCGGTATTGGCGCTTATATGGATTATCAGGAAAAACTGTTACGCCAGAAACTGGCTAATACCAATGTCGAAGTTCAGCGTGAGGGTAATCAGATCAAACTGACTATGCCTGAAAATGTGACATTTGCAACCAATAGTTCAGATTTAAGTGGCGCGGCTACCTCTTCTCTGTCATCGGTGGCTGAAGTACTGGCTAAATATGTAGATACTACCATCACTATTGCCGGATACACTGATAGCACAGGTAATGACAGTATTAACATCCCGTTATCACAGCGCCGTGCACAATCAGTTTCAAATTTCCTGACTTCCCGTGGTGTTGCTTATAACCGTATCAGCGCTAACGGATACGGATCTGCCAATCCTATTGCCAGCAATGCAACTGTTGAAGGACGCGCACAAAACCGCCGTGTGGAAATCCGGTTAAATCCGGTACAGCAGGCTCAGACTACAACCACTCAGCAAACTACAACCTATGTTCAGTAATTACTGAATATGCCTGATTGATTACTACAGCAGCTTCTGCGGTCAGACAATTAAAATTTGGTATATATATTCAATCAAGCTGCAAATAAAAAAAGCACTTCAACATGAAGTGCTTTTTTTCAGACTGTATTTTATATATCCAGTGAGCGATGCAGTTTAGCCTGCCGCTCAATACGCTTATTGATAAACCATTGCTGAGCCAGAGTCAGAATATTATTCGTCAACCAGTAGAGAACCAGCCCTGCCGGGAAGAAGAAAAACATTACTGAAAAGGCAACTGGCATGATTTTCATCATTTTCGCCTGAACCGGATCAGTTGGCGGCGGATTCATAAATGTTTGCAGATACATAGTCAGTGCCATGAGCACAGGCAGAATAAAGTAAGGATCCTGACGGCCTAAATCAGTAATCCAGCCAATCCATGGAGCTCCGCGCAATTCTACCGAAGCAAACAATGCCCAATACAAACCAATAAATACCGGAATCTGCAGCAACATAGGCAGACAACCGCCAACAGGATTGATTTTTTCCTTTTTATACAGCGACATCATTTCCTGCTGCATACGCATACGGTCATCACCGTACTGATCTTTCAATGCCTGCAAACGCGGAGCCACAGCACGCATCTTGGCCATCGATTTATATGAAGCATGTGTCAGCGGAAACAGAATTGCTTTGACAGTAAGAGTAAGCAGAATAATCGCCCAGCCCCAGTTTTGTACCAGACTGTGCCACCAGTTCAGCAGCCAGAATAAAGGAGAAGAAAACAACGATACTTTGCCGTAGTCTTTAATCATCTGCAAATGATCAGCTACTTTAGTAATGACAGAATAAATCTGCGGACCGGCATACAGGGAGATACCGAAACTGCCAGTGGAGTTAGCACCAATATCTTTCAACGGTACTCGTACGCCGGCAGAATACAGACTATCACTGCGTTTTCTGATATCTATCTGGCAGTCACTGGTACCACAAACACTGTTACCTTCTTTCGGCTGCAGAATCCAGGTAGTCATAAAATAATGCTGGGTCATACCAATCCAGCCGGTATTGGTTTTACGCTGATAATCTGCCTGATCACGACCAGAGGTATAATCACTGTCAAGATCTTTAAAGGCTACTTTTTCAAATTTACCATTCGGGGTATACAGTACCGGACCAGTATAGGTGTGATCGAAATAGCCTGTACCTTCAGGTTCCTTATCATCCCGCAGTACCCGGTAAGCTACATCCATTTGTAATGGCTGAGCATTGTGATTGGCAATTTCATAGCGCAGCCCGATCAGGTAACTGCCTTTAGTAAACGTATAAATTTTACTAACCTGTACACCGTTTTGTTCGGCAGCGGTCAGACGCACATCCAGTTTGTCACCATTAAGCGTGTACTGCTTTTGCGCAGCTGTAAATGTCAGGTCTTTAAACTGATAATCACCCTGACGGTTTAATAATATCGACTGGGCAACATACTGATGGCCATTTGCACCATTATCCAGCAATACAAAAGGCTTGCTGGCATCACTGGTAGCCTTGTATTTATTGAGAGTTAGCTGGCGTAAATCGCCGCTTTTTTCATCAATAACAGCCTTAACAGTATCAGTAGTCACTGTTACCGGCTCCGTTTTATTCAGGGCACTCTCGGCAACAACACCAGTAGAAGAAGTATTGCCGTTACTGGTGGATGATGTTTGTTGTGCAGCTGGCTGTTTTTCGGGTTGCGGGTATAATTTTTCCCAACCCAGCAAAATCGCCATGGTCAGCACAAAAAATATCAATAATCGTTTGAAATCCATAGTGTATTCCGTCTACTCGCTAAGGAAGAGGGTCATGACCGCAACCACCCCATGGATGACAGCGGCAAATACGCTTTATCGCCAGCCAGCTACCTTTCATTACCCCGTATTTTTGCAGCGCCAGTACGGCATATTGCGAACAGGTCGGGTTGTAGCGGCAGCGCGGTGGTAACAGCGGGCTGATGGCATACTGATAGAACCGGATCAGACCCAGCAATAAATATCTCATTGCGAAGATGCTTTACATCTGTCAGCTGTAATAAGCAGCTGCTGTAAAGTCCTGACTACGCCAGCGTACTCAGCATGCCGGAACGGCTGGCGTACACGAATGATTATATCTACCGGCGGCAATTCATGCTTATGCAGGCGAAACCACTCGCGTATTAAGCGTTTCATATAATTGCGCCGGTTAGCACGTTTGGCAACTTTTTTGGCTACTATCAGCCCCAAACGCGGGAAACCTAAACTATTGCGTGCCTGAAAAACCTGAATCCAGGCACGGCTTTTTTGGCAACGTAATGCAAAAACGGATGAAAAATCATCCGTTTTTAATAGGCGATATTTTTTGCCAAAATGATAATCCATTCTTGTTCTTACACAGCCAAACGTTTACGGCCTTTGGCACGACGGGCAGCCAGCACAGCACGTCCGCCACGGGTTTTACTGCGAACCAGAAAGCCATGAGTGCGTTTGCGGCGGGTAACGGATGGTTGATAAGTGCGTTTCATAATTTATTCCCGAATTAACTTTAAATAAAACGTAGCATTACACAACAAGAACAGCACTTTGTCAATCAATATAATCTGTAGCAAAGCTTTACGGGAGCTGTGCTGGTATAAAGTGCAAATCATGGTCAGAAATTTGTTTATTGCGTATAATTAGCATAATAGGCACTTATTGTTTCCAGCCTTCAGCCAGCTCCGATTGACAGATAAATTTAAGCTTCACGAATGACCCTGACAGAATTTTGGCCTCAGTGCCTATTACAATTAAAACAAAGCTTACCTTCTCAGCAATACCAGATGTGGATTGCACCTTTAACTGTGGGCGAAGAAAATGGCAACTGGGTTATTTTTGCGCGTAATACTTTTACCTTCAATCATATCCGCGAGCGTTTCTGGCCGGCTATCGAAAATGCCAGACAATCTGTTCTGCCAGACGGCAGCACACCATTAATTCTGAAAATCGGACAGGGACTATCTCTGCAGGCTGCCACTGAGGCAATACCGGCAGGAAACAATTCACCGGCTAAGACTGCAGAACCAGCCTTAAATGTCGCTGAAGAGAAGGCTGATACTAAACCGGATTCAGTTGATAGCAATAAAATTCCTTCTGAAGTTTCAGCCAAACCACAGACAACGGCAAAACGTACCGAATCTGCTCAGGACATTATTGCCAAACGCCTGCGAAACAACCAGACTAAAAGCGCAAGTGCTACTGCCGAAACAAAAGAAAACAGCAAACAGACCTCCACAGAAAAACCTGAGGCTGGTGAATCAGTGACCACCTCTGATTCAGCACATGAAAACGGTAAAAAATCCCGCTATACTGACACTAACCTTAATCCTGAACATACTTTTGCTGCTCTGGTACAAGGTAAAGGGAACCGTCTTGCTCACGCTGCAGCGCTGTCAATTGCAGAGAATCCCGGCAATAGTATGTACAACCCGTTTTTTATCTATGGTAGTACCGGTCTGGGTAAAACCCACCTGGTACAGGCTATTGGCAATCAGCTGTTTGCCACCGACAACAAAGTAAAAATACGCTATATTCATGCTGATGAATTCATTCGCGGCATTATGAATGCATTCCACGCCAAATCTTTTGATGCCATGCGCCAGCAATATCAGCAGGTAGACTTACTGATAATGGATGACGTACAGTTTATTGCCGGTAAAGACCGTACCATGGAAGAGTTTTTTTACGTCTATAACCATTTAATTGACGAAAAAAAACAAGTTATCCTTACCTGTGATACGCTGCCTACTCATATAGACGGCATGGACGATCGTCTGAAATCCCGCTTCTCATGGGGGCTGAGTCTGGAGCTGGAACCGCCGGAGCTGGAAATGCGCGTAGCCATTTTGCAGAAAAAAGCTGAGATGGCTCAGGTGAAGCTTGAGGACGAAGCCGCATTTTTTATTGCCAAACATATCCGCAGCAACGTGCGTGAACTGGAAGGTGCATTCAAGCGGGTAGTAGCACAAAGCCGTTTTGCCAGCCGCCCGATTGATGTAGGACTGGCTACTGAAGCATTACAAGATATTCTGGCTGTTAACCACAAACCCATGACCCTGGAACACATTCAGAATACGGTAGCAAAATTTTATGGGATTACCATTAGTGATATGGTAGGGAAAAAACGTACCCGGAATCTGGCACGCCCGCGCCAGATGGCCATGACCCTGGCAAAAGAACTTACTCCGCTTAGTTTACCCGCTATTGGCAGCGGATTTGGTGGCCGCGACCATACCACAGTTATGCATGCGGTAAAAAGTATCTCCAAACTCCGCAAGGATGATGCTGAAACAACCAAAGCGTATGAAACCTTAATGATGATTTTGCGAGATTAAACCAAGGAACAAAATATGCTGATATTACAAGCAGAACGTGACAGTTTACTCAAACCGCTGCAGGCAGTAACCGGTATTGTAGAGCGTCGTCATACATTACCGATATTATCTAATGTATTACTGGAAAACCATCAGGGGCAAATCAAGATTCTGGCAACCGATCTGGAAATTCAGATTGATACCATCGGCCCCAAAAGCGAAGCAGAAGATTTTCGCATTACCACCAATGCCAAAAAACTGCAGGATATCCTGCGGGCTTTACCGGCCGGCGCAATCGTTTCTCTGGACTGGAATAACAACCGTCTGGTGCTGAAAGCAGGCAAAAGCCGTTTTAATCTGCAAACCCTGCCGGCCGAAGATTTTCCATTAATGAGTGTGGGCGAAAATATTGATGCCAGCTTCAGCCTGCCACAGGAAACATTTCGTGAAATGCTGTCTCAGGTACAATACAGCATGGCCATTCAGGATATCCGCTATTATCTGAATGGTCTGCTGATGCAGACAGAAGGCAATCAGCTGCGTCTGGTCGCTACAGACGGACATCGTCTGGCCTATGCAGCCTGCAATATTGAAGCCGATTTACCCAAAGCAGAAGTTATTCTGCCGCGTAAAACCGTGCTGGAACTCTTTAAGCTGCTTACCTTCCCCGAACAGCCAATCACCATTGAACTACTGAACAATCAGGTACGTTTCCGTTGTAATGACACAATCATTGTTTCTAAAGTCGTGGATGGTAAATTTCCGGATTACAACCGAGTTATTCCACTGGATAACGATAAAATCTTTCTGGCCAACCGTACCGAGCTGCTGGGTGCACTGGAACGGGCAGCCATTCTTGCCAATGAAAAATTTCGCGGTGCCCGCCTGCAAATCCAGCCCGGATTACTGAGCGTGACCTGTAATAATAACGAACAGGAAGAAGCTCGTGAAGAGCTGGAAATTGCTTATCAGGGAGATACACTGGAAGTCGGTTTTAATATCAACTATCTGATGGATGTATTGCGTAATTTACATGCAGAAGATTTACAACTTGCTTTTGGTGATGCAAACCGTTCAACACTGTTTACCATCCCGAACAATCCCAACTTTAAGTATATAGTTATGCCCATGCGGATTTAAATATCCATGCACTCTTAAATCCGGTTACTGCCGTACGCCAGCTTTCTGTTTTTAATAGCTCAGTCTGGTTTACGGCAGTTTATTATTTACAATCAGCATTCTTATCTTCCAATAAACATCAGATAAAACATCATCTTAAATATAGCACAGGGCTGAAAAAAAACCGATTTTATGCTATAATAAGTTTTTGGTTTATTGCCCTCAAACAGGCCTGTTATACAGTTATACCACTAACGTTTTTTATAATTAATAACAGTTATAAATGACCTTTAACAGCATAACCGCTGCCAAGTTTAGTAAAGAATTCTTATGATAGATCAACACCCTGAAGATTACAGTGCCGACAGTATCAAAGTATTAAAAGGTTTGGATGCTGTTCGCAAACGTCCCGGTATGTACATTGGTGATACTCAGGATGGCACGGGTTTACATCATATGGTATTCGAAGTTCTGGATAATGCCATTGATGAAGCACTGGCCGGATACTGTGATCATATTACCGTAGCAGTTAATGCCGACAACTCCATTACTATTGAAGACAATGGCCGTGGCATTCCTACCGATATGCATCCGGAAGAACATCGCTCAGCAGCTGAAGTAATCATGACCATTCTGCATGCCGGAGGAAAGTTTGATAACAACAGTTATAAAATTTCCGGTGGTCTGCATGGTGTAGGTGTCTCTGTAGTTAATGCACTTTCTGACTGGCTCCGTCTGACCATCTACCGTAATCACAAAGAACATTTTGTAGAATTTCGTCACGGGGATGCAGTTGCTCCGCTGGCTGTTGTCGGCGATACCGACAAACAGGGTACACGTGTTCAGTTTCTGGCCAGTACCGAAACCTTTGGTAATATCGATTATCATTTTGATATTCTGGCCAAACGCATCCGGGAGTTATCTTTCCTGAACAACGGCGTCAGTATTGAACTCTTTGATAAACGTGATGGCAAACACGAAAATTTCGCATTCAGCGGTGGTGTAGCCGGCTTTGTACAATATATGAACCGGAATAAAACGGCTCTGCACAATAAAGTTTTCTATGCCAATGGTGAAAAAGATGGCATGAGCGTGGAATGTGCCATGCAGTGGAACGACAGCTATCAGGAAAACGTACAGTGTTTCACCAATAATATTCCGCAACGCGATGGCGGCTCCCATTTAACCGCCCTGCGTCAGGTTATGACCCGAACCATCAACAACTATATTGAAGCCAATGAAGTTGCCAAAAAAGCCAAAGTAGATACTAATGGCGATGATATGCGTGAAGGTTTAACCTGCGTATTGTCTGTTAAACTGCCTGATCCGAAATTTTCTTCACAAACCAAAGACAAACTGGTTTCCAGTGAAATAGGTCCAGTGGTTAATGAAGTGCTTGGTAAAGCCTTGTCTGAATTTCTGGAAGAAAATCCTGCAGAGGCCAAAATCATTACAAGCAAAATTGTTGATGCCGCGCGTGCACGTGAAGCAGCGCGCAAAGCACGCGAAATTACCCGCAGAAAAGGGATAATGGATGGTCTGGGGCTGCCGGGCAAACTGGCAGACTGTCAGGAAAAGGATCCTGCTTTATCAGAATTGTATCTGGTCGAAGGTGACTCGGCAGGCGGTTCTGCCAAGCAAGGCCGTGATCGTAAATTTCAGGCCATTTTGCCCTTAAAAGGTAAAATCCTGAATGTAGAAAAAGCCCGTTTTGAAAAAATGCTTGCCAGTCAGGAAGTTGGCACTTTAATCACTGCACTGGGTGCCGGTATAGGCAAAGAAGAATTTAACCCGGAAAAATTGCGTTATCACCGCATAATTATCATGACCGATGCGGATGTAGACGGCGCGCATATCCGTACCCTGTTGCTTACCTTCTTCTACCGGCAAATGCCTGAACTGGTTGAACGCGGTTATGTATATATTGCTCAGCCACCATTGTATAAAGTGGAATATGGCAAAAAAGACAACTACCTGAAAGACGAGTTTGAAAAAGATCAGTTCATGCTCAGCCTGGCATTGAATAATGCTCAATTAATTATTGGCGAAAATACTCTGGAAGGTAATGCTCTGTCCGAAATCGCCAAACAATTGATTCTGGCACAAAGTATGATTGCGCGTGAAAGCCGTATCATTGACAACAATGTACTTAATTCCCTGCTTCTCTGGAATGAGAATCTGGATTTAAGCACTGTAAGCAATGCAGAAAAAGCTGTGCAAACATTAACCGCACTGGTTAATGACGACAACCTCAAACTGGAACGCATTGGTGCAGATGATGAAGTACAAATGATTAAAATTACTCGTCAGTTGCATGGGAATCATATGGTCAGCTATCTGGATCAGAAATTTGTTGAAAGCCGCGCCTATCAGATTATCCGGCAGACAGCGGCCACTTTAAGCGGTATTGCTGACGTACCAATTGAAGTCATTAAAGGTAATATGACCACCACTGTAACCGGCTTTGCCCAGGCACTGGAATTACTGATGGATTTAGCACAGGAAAAAATTAACATTCAGCGTTATAAAGGTCTGGGTGAAATGAATCCCGAACAATTATGGGAAACTACAATGGATCCTTCAGTACGCCGTTTGCTGAAAGTCAGAATCGAAGATGCGATGGCAGCAGATGATGTATTTGTTACCCTGATGGGTGACGAAGTTGAACCTCGTCGTGCATTTATCGAAAACAACGCTCTAAATGCTCAGGTTGATATTTAGTTTTTAAATACCTGAAAAAGGATGGCATTGTCTGCCATCCTTTTTTCTATACAAAAATATTCTGCAGTTGATTATCCGGATAATATCAGCCCTTAACACAGATAACCTGACGTAACTGGTGCTTGATTTCCACCAATTCCTGTTGCGCCTGCATTACTGCGTCAATATCCTTATACGCCATAGGAATTTCATCAATAACCTCAGCATCTTTACGGCACTCTACATGAGCCGTAGCCTGTATCTGGTCAGCAACAGTAAATTTCCGTTTAGCTTCACCACGACTCATAACTCTGCCTGCACCGTGAGAACAGGAATGAAAACTTTCTGCATTCCCCCGCCCCTGCACAATATAACTTTTTGTTCCCATAGAACCCGGAATAATTCCCAGTTCACCTTCTCGTGCAGAAACAGCCCCTTTACGCGTAACAAAAACATTCTTACCGAAATGGTGCTCTTTCTGTACATAATTATGGTGACAGTTTACAGTTTGTAAATGCGTGGTAAACGGCACATTGATTACTTTGCGTATAGCAGCGATAGTATTGTGCATCATCACTTCACGATTTAAACGGGCAAATTCCTGTGCCCAGTGCACTGCTTTCAGATAATCATTACAGTATTCGGTTCCTTCTACTAAAAACGCCAGATCATTATTAGGTAAATAGGTATCAATGAAATATTTTTTCATTTCCTTTTTAGCCAGCTCACTGAAATATTTACCTATTGCACGACCAATACCGCGTGAACCACTATGCAGCAATATCCATACGCGATCACACTCATCCAGACAAACTTCAATAAAATGATTACCGCCGCCCAAGGTTCCCAAATGACTATAACTATTCGCTTTTAAAAAACACGGATATTTACTGGTCAGTTTTTCAAATCCGGGTAAAAGCTGCTGCCAGTACTCCTGTACAATCGGTGGCGGATTTTGCCAGCTTCCTTTATCGTACTTTTCATTATTGAGTGTGGAACCATGCGGTACCGCCTTTTCTATAGCCAGACGTAATGGCATTAAATCTTCCGGCAGATCCTGAGCGGTAAGTGACAGCTGTACCGCCATCATTCCACAACCAATATCCACGCCGACAGCAGCCGGAATAATCGCACCAGCAGTCGGAATCACACTCCCGATAGTAGAGCCTTTTCCCAGATGCACATCTGGCATAACCGCAATATGCTTAAAAATAAAAGGTAATTGTGCAGTTTCGAGCAATTGTTTTTTAGCCACATCTTCTACCGGCACACCTTTTGTCCACATTTTTACCGGACGTGTTTTATTTTCTTTTAATACTTCAAATTTTTGCTTTTGCATTTTTAACTTCCATTATTTTTTAGCAAATTAATTAGCGGATGTATGCTATTGCGCCTGAATATTAATCAAACCATGCAATAACTGATCCAAACCGCCTACAACTGAAATCTTATCGATTCGTTCAGCAATTCTTTCCAGTGTTTCCATTTCTTTTAAGCGTAAAGCAACCGGATTATTTTCCATTACCCGGGCTGTATTCAGTAAGGAACGGGTAGCAGAAGTTTCTTCCCGCCGGCGGATAACATTCGCCTGTGCAGATTTTTCTGCTTCTACTACTTGTGCCAGAATGGTTTTCATGTCTCCCGGTAAAATAATATCTTTTACGCCAACACTGACCGTTTCGATTCCATAACCCGTCATATGCATCTGCATATGAGCATTCACCACCTCGTCGATTAAATTTTTGTTTTCCAACAATTCATCCAGACTGCGAGTACCAATCGCTTCCCGTAATGCAAATTGTAATTGCCGGTACAATAACTCCATTGGCTGCGCAATTCTGGCAAACGCCTTTAACACATCGGTGTAACACCAGCTGGCTACCAGATTAATACGCAGATTGACTTTATCCCGGGTTAAAATTTCCTGACCGGATATTTCCACTGTCTGCAAACGTGTATCGACAATTTCGACACTGATTTCACGATTAAAACGCCAGTAAGCAGTAATACCTGCATTAAGCAGCTGTTCTACTTTACCATTAACTTTTAATACGCCAACATGATATGCCGGTACCTGTGCAATCAATACACTACTATCGCCTGTCACTTCTTTTTTACGTAATTTTGGCTGTAACAGCTGCTGTACCATTTGCTCAGAAAGCTGAAAATCGTCAGTCAGCTCAATAAGCTGCATATGCTGCTTGCAGTTATTCTGCCAGTACAATCGTTTGGTTCCCGGAGGCAGAATTTCTACCAGTAAATCATCTTCAAAACGTAAACCGGTCTGATTAGCACCTACCTGCATCTGAATACAGAATTGTGCCATCTGCTGCGGGGCATTTTGTTCAATTGTTGCCGCCAGCAAATCATCAATACGATTATCCTGTAGTTTGAATTTACCCAGAACCAGCTTATGTTTGAATTCACACAAACCAATTACGGATTTAGGTGGAATAATCTGTACAAACTGATTATCAACAAACAGCGTACCAATTTGCTCATCGATAAAATAATGCAGTTTGATGTGATCGATACCTTCAATTAATCTGCCGGTATTTTTTGCCTGAATAATTTCCATAGCAACTTCATCAGACAACCGGTACCCTTGCTCCAAAGTTACTTTTTTAATTGCCTGTTCTTTATAACTCTTCCAGTACAATGCTTTAGTAGAGGGTTGAATAATCTCTACCAGCATTTGTTCTTCATAACGCAGTACAATCTCATTATCAGCCACATTGACATAATGACAATATTTTTCTACCAGCTGCGGATAAAAATTGAGCAGTTTTTCGGCGATAGCCGGTTCAATCTTAGTATCAGCTAAATCCACCAGATAATGAGTAATGTTGACAAAAGGATTCCAGAAAATATGCCGGCCTGCGGTAACAATAGTATTAATTTCACCGCGTTTGGTGACAACGGCCAGCTCACCTTTTTTCACATTAATTATATTCAACATATTAAATCTCCTTTTATGGCAGCCAGCAAGGAGAAGAGACACAATCAAACGGATTAAGTAACGAAATAACAGGGGAAAAACTGATATCTTTAAACATTCAACTAACTGCTTATGGCTCATCAATTTTTTGCCTGCTATCCGGTTTTTTTACCCGGACAGAATCATTAATCCGTTTATTCTGTGCGGTTAACCGGTTTTTTTCGTGTCTTAGCTTTACTGCTTTGCTTATTTCCCTTTACTGGCTGGTATTGCTCAAACAACAAATTATTACAATATGGCTTTTGAAACAGGAGTCGAACCCGTGACAGATTGGTTTGGTACCAATTGCTCTACCTCTGAGCTATTCAAAAATTTTTCATCGGAAGGAAACGTCTTTCATACCGGGGAATACATGTTGATAATGCGAATAAATCAGTCTTTCGATTAATTTAATTCCATTCGCTATGTACCCTGCTGCCGTAAAAAACAGTATGTATTTCAGACAATATCCTTATTGCAATTACCGTACCAAGTCCGTAAATTTCTAAAATAAAATAATTAAAATATTGTTTTTAAAATAAAAATAAATAAATAAATTTATTTTCAATAAATTATTTTTAGTTTTATTTTCGTATTTTTTATAAAATATTATATAATTTTATTTAATTTTATATAACTAATAATAAATAATGGACAAGAAAAATATCGTATTCGGTTTTTTAGGCAATGTACTTGACCAGCGGGGCAAAGGAAAAAAACGCTGGACACGCTGGCGCCCTACTATTGATATCTGTAATCATCCGGAATGGCCGATCTATCGTCTGGAACTGATTTATCACACTCAGGACAGCAAACTACTCGAAGAAATTATTCTGGATATTAAAACCATTGCCCCGGATACACAGGTTAATCCGATTCCGGTTCAGATACAGGATCCATGGGATTTTGAAGAGGTGTATACCTGTCTGCTGGATATCGCCAAAAACTATACTTTTAATAATGAACAAGAAAATTATTATCTGAATATTACCACCGGCACCCATGTAATGCAGATCTGCTGGTTCTTACTGGCAGAATCACGTTTTTATCCTGCCAGACTTTTACAATCATCGCCGCCGGCCAGACCGTCTGCATCGCCAGAAAACCTTGCCGCAGAACCTATAGCAAACCCGCCACTGTGCCCCAGCGGACAAATAAATATAATCGACCTGAATCTGAATCGTTACGACCAGATTCTGACCCGCTTTCAGCAATATGCTACTCAGGCAACAGAACTGCTCAAATCAGGTATAGCGACAAAAAACCGTCATTACAATCAGCTAATCAGCGAAATAGAACAGGTTGCCAGCCGCTCTCATGCGCCTATTTTGCTATGCGGCCCCACTGGTGCCGGTAAATCTTTTCTTGCCCGGCAAATTTACCGGCTTAAACTGAAACAGCATCAGATTACCGGACAATTCGTAGAAATTAACTGCGCTACCCTGAGTAGCGATAATGCCATGTCTACACTGTTCGGTCACATCAAAGGTGCATATACCGGTGCCAGTCTAGGCAGAAACGGCTTACTCAGACAGGCGGATAACGGTGTTTTGTTTCTGGATGAAATCGGAGAACTGGGGCTGGATGAACAGGCTATTCTCTTAAAGGCGATTGAGGAAAAACAATTTTATCCGCTAGGTGCAGACAAACTGGTATCCAGTAACTTTCAGCTAATTGCCGGAACCAACAAAGATTTAAAACAGGCAATTATTCACGGTACTTTTAGAGAGGATTTATACGCACGTATCAATTTATGGAGTTACCAGCTACCGGGACTTGCCGAACGTAAAGAAGATATCGAACCGAATATTGATTTTGAACTGGCACGATTTGCGCAGGAGTACGGTACCATGCCGCGTTTTAATCAGCAATCCAGAGACCGTTATATTCAGTTTGCCACATCGGCTATGGCAACATGGCCGGGTAATTTCCGTGAGCTCACTGCTTCCATTACCCGTATGGCTACTTTATCCATACAAGGAAACATCACACAGGAACAAGTTGAAAATGAAATCCAGCGTTTACAGATACACTGGCAGCAGGTAACTTTTTCTGATGCACTGATTCCGGCTGAAATTGATGAATTTGACCGATATCAGCTGGAAAAAGTCATTGAAGTATGCCGGAAAAGCCGAACTTTATCCGAAGCCGGCCGGTATTTGTTTGCTGTGTCCAGAGCACAAAAACAGCGCGCCAATGATGCAGACAGACTGAAAAAATATCTGGCCAAATTTGATTTAAGCTGGGAGCAGATAAAAGACAGCACCAATAAAGGCAATTAACGCTTTCTCCTGCCTGTGATCATTATTTTTTATTTGAGTTTCAGCAGCTATTATGCAAAATAAAATACAGAAAAATACATTATTTATTTATCATATTAAGCAGACGGGTTCGTGTTTGTATTAATATATCTATTTGTTGTTCAATCTTTTCTAACGTCAGATTAATATTTTTCAGGTAAATTTCACAAGGCTCAAATTTACTGTTTTGCTCATGCCAGCAAGGCAGTATTTGCCGGATAATTTTTAACGAAAAACCGGCATTATTGAGCTGCTGAATCAATTTTACTCTTTCT
Source organism: Snodgrassella sp. W8135 (assembly GCF_016101225.1). Lineage (NCBI taxonomy): Bacteria > Pseudomonadati > Pseudomonadota > Betaproteobacteria > Neisseriales > Neisseriaceae > Snodgrassella > Snodgrassella sp. W8135. Next base: position 45,907 of record NZ_JACFQX010000001.1, on the reverse strand, counting down.
ACATCTGCCTGCTGGTATTCACGGTATCCGGATTGTGTACGGGCAGGTGTCAGCAATTTTTCCTGTTCATAATAGCGCAGCATTCTGGGGCTGATTGCGCTTTTTTTGGCTAATTCACTGATTTTCATTTTTACTCTTGACTTTAACACTACTGTGAAACTTTATCATTATTCGCACAACCCACAAACTGAAAGAAAGAAAATGATTAAGTTAACTATGTTAGTAAAACGCCTGCCCGATATTACTTATGAAGAATTTGACCATTACTGGATCGAGCATCATGCTCCGCTAGTGGCTTCTGTGCAAAACGTTTTAAACATTACCCGCTATGTACAAACCATTCCGCACCGTTATCCCGGGCTGGATAAAATAATACAAAACGGGCGTCAGTCTCAGAATTTTGTTTTTGACGGTATGGCTGAAATATGGTGGCAGAATCTGGAAAGCATGCAGAAAAACCGGTCTTCACCAGAAGCCGTAAAGGCATTAAACGCATTAATGGAAGATGAAAAGCGCTTTGTTAATCACACACAATCAGTTGTCTGGTATGCAACAGAACGCCTGATTATTAGTAACACTAATTATCAGACAATGCCATTGCACTGAATCAGAACGCCAGGCAAAAAACTTGCCTGCCGGCGAAACAGCGGGCAGGCAAATAACAAAACTAGAAACATTTGCGTATGAATTCCGGTATTGCGTTAACACACCATGCGCTGCAATAATTTTTTAAAATCTTCTCCTACCAGAGGATGTTTCATACCATAGGCCACTGTTGCTTCCAGATAACCAAGCTTATCACCGCAATCATAACGTCTGCCGGCAAAAGCATACGCAATCATTTTCTGTTCAGTCAGTAACCGTGCAATAGCATCAGTCAGCTGAATTTCTCCACCAGCACCCAGCGGTAAATTAGTCAGAAAATCAAAAATTCGTGCAGACAAAATATAGCGCCCAACCACACCCAGATGTGAGGGTGCTTCATCCGGATGTGGTTTTTCGACAATACTCTTTACATAATCAAAATCATTCTGATGATTAATCTCGACAATACCGTAAGCACCCGTCTGCAGCGGATCAACATTTTCTACACCAATGACATTACAACCCGTACGGTAATACGCATTCATCATCTGGCTCAATGCACCGGGTTGTGCATCAATCAAATCATCTGCCAGCACCACAGCAAAGGCTTCTTTGCCCACTGCAGCCCGGCTGCATAAAACCGCATGCCCCAACCCCAATGCAGCCGGCTGGCGAATATACAGACAAGTCACATTGGGCGGCAGAATATCCTGCACAAAATCAAGCAATTTATTCTGATTGCGGTAAGCCAGTTCTGTTTCCAGTTCATAAGCCTTATCAAAATGATCTTCAATACAGCGCTTATTCCTGCCGGTAATAAATACCAGTTCAGTACAGCCGGCAGCAACAGCCTCTTCTACCGCATACTGAATCAGTGGTTTATCCACTATCGGCAACATTTCTTTCGGGCTGGCTTTAGTAGCGGGTAAAAACCGTGTGCCCATACCGGCCACCGGAAAAACACACTTACGGATTGGTTCTGCTTTCATCTGAGTTTACTCTTTAATTCCCAGCATAATCATCAATGCAGCCTGATCCAGTATAGTAACACCAAGTGCTTCAGCTTTGGACAGTTTACTGCCTGCTTCTGACCCGGCCACCACAAAATCAGTTTTTTTCGATACACTGCCACTCACTTTACCACCGGCTTCTTCAATATGCTGCTGTGCCACATCACGTGACCAGTCTGGTAAAGTACCGGTTAACACAAAAGTTTTGCCGGCTACAGCTTCATTAACCGATGACGTGATTTCCTCCGTCTCTCCGCTAAGCAGCTGCTCACATAACTCAATCGTCTTTTGCAGTAATTCATGATTTTCAGGCTGGCTGCACCATTGCTGCCAGCTTTCCGGCAAGGCTTTATCAGTTAACAGTTGTGACCAGTCCTTACCCGCCAGTTGCCACAGCTTCTGTGCCCGCGATTCCGTTAAACCGGCACCGGGTAAACGAGCCAGTATTCGCTCAGGAGTAAAGTATTTACCCAGTGGTGTGCGACGTGTTTCTGTCTGCGGTTGCACACCGGCATCAAGTAATTCCTGCAATTGACTGGTCTGATCTTCCTGACTGAAAAAATAGGCTACCGAATGTGCTACCACCTTACCGATATCCGGCAAACAGGCCAGTAACGGCTCAGTAGCCTGAGTAAGCGTAGCCAGATCACCGAAAGCCTGTGCCAGCTGTTTTGCTGTACGCTCACCAACATGAAAAATACCCAAAGCATAAATTAAATTAGCCAGAGGACGCTGCCGGCTGGCCTGAATACCGGCCAGAATATTTTCAGCCCATCTGGATGGCTGCTGTTTGCCTGCTTTATCAGTTGCAGATAATTCCAGTTCATTTGTCACCGACTCTGCAGAGCTTTCCCCTGCTTCCTGTTTAGCCTGCTGTTTCATTGCCAGCAAATCGGCCAAGTGCAAATGATAAACATCAGCAAAATGACTGACTCTGCCCTGTGTTACTAACTGTTCAATCTGCCGGTCACCGAGATTTTCGATATCCATGGCGCGACGTGAAGCAAAGTGAATTAGCGACTGCACCCGCTGAGCATGACACAGCATTCCGCCACTGCAACGAGCCACTGCTTCACCCTCTTCACGGACAATTTCATGACCGCAAACCGGGCAATTTTCTGGCATACGGAACGGCGGATATTTGGGCACAGCTTCAGGCGGAGTAAGCAAATCTGCCGCTGGTTTTTCCACCATCGGACGCTGTGCCAGCACCACAGATACAATTTCAGGAATAACATCTCCGGCACGGCGCACAATAACCGTGTCACCCTCACGTACATCCTTGCGCTGTGCTTCACCTTCATTATGCAAAGTTGCATTGGTAACTGTAACACCACCTACAAATACCGGCGTCAGCCGTGCTACTGGTGTTACTGCACCGGTACGTCCTACCTGTACATCAATAGCCTCTACCGTAGTCAGCATTTCCTCTGCCGGAAATTTTTGGGCAATAGCAAAACGAGGAGCACGGGCTACATAGCCAAGCTGCTCCTGCTGAGCCAGATTATCCACCTTAATCACTACACCATCGATACCAAACGGCAAATCCGCACGTATCTGAAAAATATGCTCATAAAAAGCCAGCACCTTCCCAATATCAGCCTGATAGCACAAATTATCCTGTGGCGGTACAGTCAGCCCCAAACGAGCCAGCAATGCCAGCTCTTCGCTGTGGCTGTTTACCGCAAAACGCTCATCCAATCTGGCAATTCCGTAGGCATAGAAATGCAAGCGCCGGCGTGCCGTTATTTTCGGATCCAGCTGGCGTAAACTGCCAGCCGCTGCATTACGCGGATTGGCAAAAGTTTTCTGATTTTCCGCCTGCTGATGTGCATTAAGCCGGTCAAAATCGGCTTTAAGCATCAGCACTTCACCGCGTACCTCCAGCACATCCGGTACCTGATCACCCTGCAGACGCAATGGAATATTAACAATAGTGCGCGCATTCTGAGTAACATCCTCGCCGGTATATCCATCTCCGCGCGTAGATGCCTGTACCAGCAGACCGTCACGATACAACAAACTGATTGCCAGACCGTCAAACTTTGGTTCAACAATATATTCAGGCTCAACACCAAGACCATCACGTACCCGTTTATCAAAAGCGTACATCTCACTATGGTCGAACTGATTATTATCATTCAGTGGTGAAAATGCATTGTTCAGCGACAGCATCGGAATCTGGTGTACCACAGCAGCAAATTTTTGCTGTGCCTGCCCGCCTACTCGGATACTCGGGCTGTCCGGCTGCCGCCATTGCGGATATTGCTCTTCCAGAGCCTGCAACTGGCGGAATAACCGGTCATATTCCGCATCCGGCACAGTAGGTGCATCCAGATCATAATACTCATGCGCATAACGATTGAGCAGAGCGGTTAAATCAATAATTTGCTGTTCGCTTACTGAATCCATTACAGCTATCCTTCAGGAAAAGGAAAAAGAAATGGCAAACCCCGTTCTGCGGCTTGCCATCTCTTTATAAAATTAAAATATTCAGGCAATATCAGGAAAACAGTCTTTTGGCCAGTTCACTTCCCGGCTCCAGATCAACCTGCTTCATTTCCTTTTGCCGGTCAACTACATAGCGGCGTACCTCACGCAACCACTCTGTGGATAACTCTTCCACTTTATCATTAACCAGATCCAGACCCAGCTGACTGGATAATTTCACAGCCATATCCATAAACTGATCAAAACATTTCTCGCCGTTTGGTATATGTACTATATCAAACAACATACTGAATCCGCGATAATTTTGATTTGCTAACAAAGTAGAGGTAAAAGGTGTGTTATCTAGCGTAACAATATTAAACAAAGGCTCTCCATTAGTATCAGCATAAAAAAATGCACCATCATGCCCCAGCTCAAAGCCCTGTTTCTCAACTGCAGAACGCAGCTCCATTCCGCTGACATTCGTACGTGATACCAGATGAATCGCAATTGTCTGGTCAACCCTTGCACATAAATCATCCAGTGGACGCGCCACATCCAGAAAAGTATTAATATCCGTTAACAGCAACTGACCATCCATCTGCTCGGCGAAACGATTGGCCTGTTCGCCAAAATGCGCTAGCTCTTCATGCGTAAGCAGACCACTGCGGCTGATTGCCTGCAGACCAACCACAAATCCCTGATAATAAACACTGGGAATCGGTTCAGCTATCTGGTAACGGTCATCCATCGTACAGCCTACCAGCCGGAAACGGGAACGACTGCTCAGTCGCGGCATTGCATGTAATTCTTTTGGCTGATACAGCGCAATATAGGCCAGATAATCAAAACGTACATCAAACCATGGTAGCGGCTGTTTAGACATATCCCGCACATCCAGCAAAGTTTTACGCCCTTTCAGCGGCATCATTCTTGATAATAATTCCTTATCTTCGTGTTCAGCCGGACTTCTTGGTGTGGGTGCTTGATTATCAATCACATCAGATACTGTTTCGGTCGCAGACACTGCCGCTTCTTCCGATTTAGCGTTGTCACTGGTTACCTGCTTAGTTTTTTCACTGTCTGCTGCTTCAGACTGTTGTACAGATGAAGGAGCAGCTGTATCCGCTTCACCTGCTGACGGCATCGTCTTAGTATTCAAAACAGGCGCAGCCTGTGCACCATCCCGTACCGAATTGACCTGACTGTCCAGTAAAGCATCTTTATTGGCATGCCCGAACTGTTCACGCAATTGTTTGCGGTATTGGCTTTCCTGAAAAATATTATAGGCCAGTACCAACAGAATAATCACAGCACCTATCACCAGCACAATCATTACAGAATCACTCATTACATTCCTACCAGACAATTTGCGAAAACCGCAACTTAATTAACAGTTGAATGGAATTATAACTAAAAATACCCCTGCCGGCAGCCATAAACTACAAAAGCCACTGATATTCTGTCATTATCGGTAAACCATTACTGCGCAGCATATCCCATTCAAAAAAATGCCCCGGATCCGACTTTCTCCCCGGTGCCACATGCTGATGGCCGGTAATCGCCTGAATCGGATAATGCGCACACAGCATCTGCAATAACGCATACAACTGCGTATACTGAGATGGTGTAAACGGTTCGAAATCACAGCCTTCAAGCTCAATTCCGATCGAAAATGCATTACAGCCATCCCTGCTGTTAAAACGGGATATTCCGGCATGAAAAGCCGCGTCATCACAGGAAACAAACTGAATTATCGTTCCGTCCCGATCCAGCAGAAAATGGCTGGATACCCGCAATCCAGTTAGTGAACGCATAAAATCATCCGGTTCAGCAGCATCAATCTGATTAGTGAACAAACGCTGTACTGCCTGCTGCCCGTATTCAAACGGTGGTAAAGAAATATTGTGCAATACCACCAGCGATACCTGAGTCTGTGCCGGACGCCGGCTGAAATTTGGTGACGGTACATGAATACATTGCTGTAACCAGCCATCTTTCCATACCGGCTTTTGTTCGCCCTGCATCCTCTTCACCCTTGTAATCAAAATGCTTACCTTAATACAGCTATTATCCGGCGTCTACTTCTAACGAACAATCGAACAACAGACCAGAAAATAACAAGTCATTTCCTCTATACGTTCTGAAAAGAAAGAAATGACTATTAACCATAAAGAATAATTCAACATAACCTATACACAATCAACAAAAAATTATTTTTTCCTCCAGATAAACAGTAACATACACAAGAGAGCACATAAAACACTTGCCAAGCCGGCATATATCTGGTTTAATGCGCACTCTTCCCCGATGGCCAGATAGCTCAGTCGGTAGAGCAACGGACTGAAAATCCGTGTGTCGGCAGTTCGATCCTGCCTCTGGCCACCATTAATAACCGCATTAATCAGGCGGTTATTTTTTTGCCTACAATAAACCATTTTCATAAATACTCAATTTAAATTTGGGTTTACCATTACTCAACACTAACCCAAATTATCTATACTAAATTAATGTATCATACAAACAGCTTTAACAAAAACACACTGGAAAAAGTTATATATAATATTGAAGGAAATAATTTTCCAGATCAGAACACAATGAGATAAATTTATAGTATTCCTAAAGAATTTAATGAAATTTCCATAAGGAAAATAATAATATGAAAAATTTTATGTATATCCTGATTATTTTACTAATGATACTGTCTGCCTGCAGCACTCAAACTGCAAAAGCACAGACTAGTAATAAACAAAATTTAATAAATAATTCTTTTAATGGAGAAAAATTGTTATCAAATAAAGAATTTGTATTATCTGTAAATAGAACTTGTGATAATACAGAATCTAAATTATGTACAGTCGGGAAAATAAAAAAAGATTATTTTAGTAAATTCAGTAATCTGAATAATGATGAAATAATTATATCGAAACTAAAAGATAATATTGTATTAAAATTGAAAAAAGAAAAAAGAAAAAAAAATCAAAACGAATTTTCCATGGTAATTAAATTAATTTCATACAAAAATAATAAAAAGGTAGACTCTATAATATGTTATGAATCCAAAAACGATCCGAATTATAGTACAGCTTCAGAAAAATTATACTATCTGAAAGACTATTATTTATGGACATTAATTTTTATTTATGATTTAGAATCAACAACGGCTTTTGATTGGAATAAATATAAGATTAATCCCAGAACCGGAAAATTTGAATTAATAGATAACTTAAAACTAGAGTAACTTCACGAAACACCCCAATAAAAAACTTATCTCAACAGCAAGCATTAACTTGTATTTTTCAGGCAATAAGCTTTGCAAAGATTGAAATAAATAACAAAATAATCTAATTATTAAAGTATAAAATGGAGATAAAGTTGCTCAGTATCATTTAGCTAATTTGTTTTTTATCGAAAACATTAATGAAAATTATAATGATAAAGTTTTATTAGTATCAACAACCTGCAGAACAAAGATATGCAGATGCTGAATTTGCTTAATCAGTTATTTACTGGAAGCCTCAGCATCTATCAACAATCAATTATTTAGTTAGAAAAAACAGCAAAACAAAATTATATAAAATCTCAATACAATTCTAGCATAATTTATTGATTTTAAATTGGTACTGAAACAGACTGTTCAAAAACATTATATTTTCTAAAAAAAGACTGAACAAACTGATATACCTACCCAAGTTGAATCAGGTAATTTTTACTTAACGAATAATGAGTTGGATCCTGAATTAGAAAACTATAAAAATAGTTTTATTAGCATGAAACAATAACAGAAAAAATAATACTTTTGTTCAATTTAACTTAGGTTTTTTTATTATTCAAATTGCACAATCAAATTACCAGCAAACATTATTATGGCTTAATCAAACTAGCAAAAATATATAACTGATATTTATCGGCAGGCTTCAGATGAATATGATCAAAACTCATCATTCAAATAAATAATTATTTGATTGATTATAAGATAAAGTTAGATATTGCCAGAGCTTCAATCCATCTTTGCAAAATAACAGAATGCTTAGACGCACATGTATATGAATGGCTTTTGTATAGCAAATACCGTCTCTGTTCACTGACCGGAACTATACCAAATCCTAATATTTTTAGGTGTGGCTAAATTATATTAAATAAATACTTATACCGAAAACCGGTTTCCGCCAAGCGTAGGACAATTAGAACTATAGCTTACCTATAAAACTATCTATCTTGAATACAAGAAAATTATCAATATAACATAAAACTGTTTTGTATATTATAAAGCTAAGATAAAAACAATCCTTCATATTTTTATCTTATTTTGCTATTATTTAATATTAATAATTTTAAAATTATTGACAATGAAACATCTTATTCAGCAGATTATATTACTTATTTTCTACCTGGTATTCATTGACTTTGTACAAGCAAGTCAAACAAGTGTTTGTCACACCGACTCTCCTTATTATGATTTGTTGGTTGAAAAGGACGGCATATATCTGCAAGAAACAATGAAAGCTGAGAACAAAATTAGTTACATATCACAATCAAAAATACGCTTAAAGGAGATTACAGATAAAAGCGCCCGGATTATTTCTGATGATGGTGACAGGATACTTGTATTATCTAATGCAAAATACTTTTTTATACCTAAACACTTATATAGAACCATCAATCAATATAAAATTACCTCATTATTTAATGAAAATGAGGTTAGTAAAATTGTTTCTAACAAATTTTTTCTGGTTTCTGGTAATTGGTATTATGCCTCTTATGCGTTAGATGGAGAATCCTATAAACAAAAAATACCTGAACTTAAAGGAAATTTAGAAATCATTGCCGTAGCCGTAGTAAATAATAAATATTTGGGAAGGTTTAATCATTTTTGGTCTATTGTATTAAAAGATGATGAGGGTTATCAAATTATATTAAAAGATGATAACGCAGTGTATGTCTACGATATAAGTAAGAATAAACTTGAAAAAATTCCTCATCTCACACCTTCACAAACACATTTTTTTCAGACACATCATTCCCATCCAAAAATTTACTACTTGTATGACGATGATACATTTTATCTGATTGATAAAGACTATAAATACACAGACATTACCGAAGAGTTCAATCTGCAAGGTAAGTATAATGGGTTTACTAAAGCAGAGATGCACACTAATTGGTCAGGTGATTCTATGGATACAAAGGATGGACTGATATGGATTAAAATATTTAATTCTTTTAAACCAGTTAAAGCGACCTATCTGAATGCGTACAAAGATTTATATGTCTATCATAACAAAGTATATAGCCGTAATTGGGCTCTTCAAGATGAAGCTGCTCCTTCTGATCCGAGCTATAGAGATGGATCAATTGATATATCAAATGTCAAAAATCCTGGTGAACTACACAGAATTTCATCAGGTTCAGAGTTCTTTGACAATCAACAATACTATAGTCTTGAAAAAAATTCACGAAGACTAGAAAAAAAAGAGCCTTCTGCCTATCTCAAACTACTTACTACAAAAGATCATATTGAAATCAGAGAGAAGCGAATTTTTATTGACGGGCAACAACTCAATACCGATAAATTTCAAGATGCTCCGATTTTTCTGGGATCAATTGTCGATATTATAAGTCCATGTGTTCGTATTATGCATGAATATTATCACGACGAAACATACGATTCTAAAGAGGACTACTATTACTTTTTTACAGATGGTAAAAAAGTTTATGCTTATATCAATCCTGGAGAAAATCAAAAACCAAAAGTGTTGCATAACGTTTCTCGTCGAAATCTCAAGGCAAAAGATTACTTTTTTACAGATAGTAAAAAAGTTTATGCTTATATTAATCCTGAAAAAAATCAAAAATCAAAAGTGCTGGATAACATTTCTCCTCGAAATCTCAAGGTAAACGATTACAATACATTAAAAAAATTATTGAACATATTGGTACCTCCAGCAAAGGAAAACGATTCGTTTTAAAAAGATCCGAAAGCACCAATCCATACTGGCTGATGACACAGTTTTTCTATATCTCGACAAACATGATATGAACGATTTAATATATAGCAAATATCGTTTCTGTTCATTGGCCGGAACTGCACCAAAGCCTGATATTTTAAGAAACGACTAAGTTTTGTTAAATCAATAAATAATTATACCGGAAATCAGTTTTCCGCCCTGCGCAGAACATTTAGAACTATAGTTTAACTATAAAGCTATCTATCTTGAATAAAAGCAAATTATCGGTAGAACATAAAGCAATTTTGTATATTTTAAAGCTAAGATAAAAACAGTCCTTTATATTCTTATCTTATTTTGTTATGATTTAATTTAATATTAATAATTTTAAAAATTATTGACAATGAAACATCTTATTCAGCAGATTATACTACTCATTTTCTATCTGGTATTCATTGACTTTGCAAAAGCAAGTTATTGTTATACAGATACAAACTCTTCTCATTACAATTTATTGGTTGAAGAAGACGGTATATATCTGCAAGAAACAGTTAAGGATCGCAACGAGATTAGTTATGTATCCCAATCAAAAGTACGCCTGAAGGATATTACAGATAAAGGCATGCGAGTTATTTCTGATGATAATAAAAATATACTTATATTATCCAGTGGAAATTATTATTTTATACCTAAATCCTTAAAGTACGCCGAAGAAAATAAATTTACGCCATTATTTAGTGAAAACGAGGTTAGCAAAGCAGTCGCTAACCATTTTTTCCTGGTTTCTGACAATTGGTATTATGCGTCTTATTATGCAGTATGGGAAGAAACTTATAAACAAAAAATACCTGAGCTCAAAGGAAATATGGAAATCATTTTCGACTTTGGTGGCTATAAATATTTGTTAGAAAATGATAATTATGTGTATGTATACTATAGTAGGGATAATAAACTAGAAAAAATTTCGCATCAAGGAAATTGGGAAATCATTACCAACTTTCGTGATGAAGTATTATTAAAAGATGATAATGCTGTGTATATCTTTGATAATCGAAGGGATAAATTAGAAAAAATTCCGCATCTCACACCCTCACAAACACATTTTTTTCAGTCATCTTATGATGAGAGAGAGCATTACTTATATGATGATGATACATTTTATCTGACTAAATTTGATCCAGGTTTAAGATACAAAGATATTACCGAAAAATTCAATCTGCAAAATAAATATGATGGATTTACTAAAGCAGAAATGCATCCTAGTCAGTCAGGTGATTCTATGGATACAAAGGATGGGCTGATATGGCTTAGAATAGGAGATTCTTTTACACCAGTCAAAGCGACCTACCTGAATGCGTACAAAGATTTATATGTATATCATAATAAAGTTTATGCTGACAATGGTGATCTTTATGATTTTATACGCCATGAAACAGCTCCTCCTGATCCGTGCTACGGAGATAGTTTATACAAAGATAAATCAATTGATCTATCGAATGTTAAAAATCCAAGAGAACTACACCGGCCTTTATTTTCAGTCTTCTTTGACAATCAGCAACAATACAGTCTTAAAGAAGATCCTCTCAGACTTGAAAAAATAGCCCCTCATGATTATTCCCGACTTACTACAACAGATTATATTAAAATCAAAGAGAAGCAGATTTTTATTAACGAGCGACAACTCGATACCGATAAATTTCAAGATATTCCGATTTTTCTAGGATCAATCGTCGATATTATACATGATTGTGATACCAGCGGTCCCCTTGCAGAGATAGATTACTTTTACTTTTTTACAGATGGTAAAAAAGTTTATGCTTACATTAACCCAGAAAAAAATCAAAAACCAAAAAAACCAAAAGTGCTGGATAACGTTTCTCCTCAAAACCTCAAGATCAACGATTACGATACATTAAAAAAATTATTGAACATATCTGACGGCGTTAATCTCCACTAGCTAATGCTACAGTTTTTCTGTACTTAGCGCATAGGTATATGAACGATTTAATGTCTGGCAAATATCGTTTCTGTTCACTGCCCGGAACTATACTAAAGCCTGATATTTTTAGGTGTGACTAAATTATGCTAAAAAATATTTATACTGCAAATCGGTTTCTGTACAGATTACGATAAATAGGTATGAGGGTTATTTCTGATGCTGGTAGCAAGTTAGTGTATCTAATACAAAATACTATTTAATACCTAAATCCTTATATGACGACACCAAAAAATGAAATTGTCCCGTTAATTAATGAAAACGAAGTTAGCAGTATTGTCACTAACGCATTTTTTCTGGTTTATGGCAATTAATACTATTGCCTCTTCTGCATTAAACGGAAAATCTAATAAATACAAAATATTTAGACTTAAAGAGAATTTATAAATCATTGCCAATTTTAATGGTAACGAATACTTGATAAAAGATAATAATGTATTTATTCAAACATAAAAACCCATCAGTGACTGTAAATAAGTTCGATGCTGATATCTCTGAGGATGGGTTAATGATTTATGAGTCATGTATAAATTATGTTTTATTGAATTGTAGTGATCGGATATTTATAAAATTAACGATTGTAAAAATAAAAAAGCATTAAAAGAAATACAAAAACAGATTATATCTGTCTTATATTATTACGCTGATAAGTGGTTACTACCGCAATGATGTTCTGATCCTCAGAATAGATATGTAGATCCAGAGGAATTATCATGGATAGGAATAGATATAAATAATTTATTTATTTAAATTATTAACCCTTCGCAAATAGTAAGAATAGTCCCTGTTCTGTATTTTTTATTAATTGCAATAATTAAATGACTAAATTGTAAAAATTCATCATATATTTTCTATTATTTTTGGGTACGAAAACCAGTAATGATTTTTTATTCAATTATTGTAGTTAATAATTAACTTTTGAGTATGCATAAAATTCAGATCATAAAACCTCTAATCTTTGATCGATTTTTTTAATTTTTTTCTTTAATTGCCTGGTTAAACATTTTGTTATGTTGTAAGTAAATTTTTCTGCTTCAAAATGATCATTTGGTTCTGATATTGATAAACACTTTTTATTAATTTGCTTATCGATTATTTCTATTGATTCTTTATTATTTGTATCTTTTTCTTTCAACATCTCAATTTTTTCAGATAAAATATTATGGTAAAACCGATACGAATCAATACTACATCCTGTCGTATATTCTTTTTGATAGCATGTTTTTACTTTATCAATTTCATAAGGTGTTTCTTTTAATGAGCCCTCAAGAATTCTGAAATGATCTGGATAAATAATTTCATATTTATATCCATCATCGATCAGCAGATCTATAAGATTAAAATGAAAATTTTTTTTGTCTATTTGATAATGTTTCCAAAATATAGGCTTCACATCAACATCTATATCTTTTAATAATGATGTATAAATATCTCCGTCATCACTAATGTAATAATATTGATTGATTAACCAATAATAACCATCCACATCATAATAACTCTTGGCTAAATTAATTTTATCCATAAATTTTGTTTTATTAAACATGGATAAATTGAGCGCTTTTACGGGGTATTTAGTATTATTAATTATTTTGGTAGAAATGTTTTTTTCAATAATAAGATTTAACTTCTCAGAATTATAAATATTTTTTTTATTGTTAATGGTTTCATATAAATTCTGAAAGTAGAAAGCAATTTGATTAATTGGACAATTTTTTCTTATCTTTTCACGTTCAGAATTGGTCATTTGCCAAAAATCAATTTGTTCAGTGCAATCTTTTTCTAGTTGAATTAGATCTAATGACTGAATATCAGATTTACCTTTATAATTTTCTGCCACATTAAATTGCTCTGCGTAGCTATTATAAATAAACAAATTTATTATTACAGCTATATATATTGTTTTTTTCATGATCTACTTCTCTACTGAGTTAAAAATACCAGAAGGCGTCATTTGAAATTCTACAATTTTGGTCTCGATTTGATTATCTTTTGGCTCTTCATCATCTTCAAAAAGGTTTACTTGCTGATATTGTGTTATCAAAATTTTTCCATTTGGGTTTATTATAAAGTCATTCCAGTATGATATTTCACCTCTCTGAACTTTATAAAGTAATATTGCATCAATAACCCCCCCTTGATCATTATAACTATATACTTGAAAAGTAAAAATTTTTTCATCATTATCACTTATCGCCATCTGTATAACGCCTTTATATAAAATATTTTTATAATAAAAATAACAAAGAGGAAAATAGAATGTCGTTTTAGCGAGATAATCAAATAATTTAGGTTTATATGAAAACTCCTTGTTAGTGAACCTGAGGGGAAACGGCATATCAGGAGACAATTGCAATCCATTTTCTCCCCAATAATAGTATTTTTCTAATTCAGCAGAGGAATAAGGTAAATTTATTTTTTTATAATGCTTGAGTTCGATTTCTTTAGTATTTGCAATTTCATTAGAAATATTTGCAATTGCATTGCTAACATTCCCAAATACGATAAAACAGATAATAATTGGATAAATTAAGTATTTCATGCGTTAATTTTCTCAACTTTCTTTATAGCATGGTATTGAAAATATGAGCGATGTGGATAATAGTTAGCATCAATTGAAATTTGGCTAAAACATCGTACTATGTATTTAATCACATAGCTCTATCTCTGTATAATTGTCCAGTCATTTATTAAAAATATACATTTGTATACATTTTACGACAGCCAAGTCTTTTAACCTAAGTTCCCGTTTCTGATTTTTAAACTTAATAAAACTCAATATATTGATAATTTTTTTATATTGAAATTTTTCTTAAAAATATCATAGAGAATTTTCTACTTTTATACTGTACTATTTCAGGAGATAGTTACGACTCGGATATGATCTATTTATTAATCAGGACAATCAATAGTTGTCAATTTTGTCCCATTTTTTTTGTGTTTAAAAATGTAAGACGCCTCTCCGCCTTCAAAATGCTGTATTATTTCTAACTTATTCTTTCCTTTCCATTTATACTCAACATCAACTGCCTTATCTTCATAAGTTACCGATCGATTTTCACCTATTCCAATTTTCTCCCTAAAAATATATGCTGGATCTGTACTCATTGCATTATATACATCTAAAATTGACATGTTTTGATAATAGCAAACATTAATAAATACCATTCCTTCTTTCTCTTGCATGTCTAGGCATTTCTCATTGTTATAAAAATCATTGAGTTTTTTTTCATCCTCATTAGATAAACGATGCAAGAAAACCAATTGATTTTTATAAGGTATCATCAATTCATTATTATCAAGCAGTATAATATTAATATTACTGTATTCGTTACATAGGTCTGATGAATCACTATTATTTTCTAATGAGTCATTATTATTTCTATAATAAAGTTTACTAAAGTTATTTGCTGTCAAATGATATTTTTTTAATTCATTTTTATAGTTCCTAAAAAAATCACTTTTATTTAATCGATTATTGATCTCTTGTTTATTTTCTTCTGAATGTTCGAAATCACATCCTAAAAAATAGATTTTTTCTTCTTCACTCATTATTAAATTTGAATTACTGAAAACTTCTTCTATATGTTCTTTTTCAGTTGTCTGTTCTGTTAATCTGTCTTCTATTAACCTATAATAACTATTATTAAAACTATATGCATAATTAGTACTAACAGATAATAAAATTATTAGTGAAATTTTTAAAATAAATTTTTTCATATTGAAATTTTTTCTTAACAATATCATTATATAAATTATATGTTTATTATCCTTTGCTTTATGATAAACATATTTATATTTCTTCTCATAACTCTTTATATAACTTTAGGTATGTTTTTCGATTTTCCTATTATGAAAAATACGATAAATCATTATACCTGAACCAGATTTTGTCATTCAATTTAATTAATAAATCTTTCTTATTATGATTTAATTTAATCGATGAATGTGTGCCTGCCGGTGCTATTTTTCGTATGGCATTACTTTTTATATAAACATTACCGGCTGTGCCCGGTTCAATTGCTGCGCTACTGAGTTTGATGAATGATTATTTGCCCGAAATTACTATCGATAATCTGGATAAACAATTGAAATTATAATTTTTCTTATAAATGAAAATAATTATTATTATCTTTTAAAAAAGATTAACTCTGTATAAAATGTTTTGCGGTGCGGTAATTTATTTGAAATTCTTTTTTTGTCATTACTCATTTGAGTAGCAGCCGACAACAATAAACGGGAGAAAGTTTATATGCAATCTGACAGCTCTGAATTACAGCAACAGGATAACTTTAAATCTAATCGGGATAGTTTTCAGTATCGCGGGAAATACGATAAGATAATGGCAGATGCATTCTGCTTTCTTGATTCTATCCGGCATAATCTGTTTGATTATCCGCCAGATAAAACTGCTTTGTTCTATGATGGTGAAGCAATCAGTTACGTTCAGCTGGGGAAAAATGTGGCTCAGGTAATGGCTGCGCTGCAACAAAAAAAATTATGTGCCGGTGCGGTAGTGGCAGTTTGTCTGCCTAAAAGTGCTGAGCATGTTTATGCGGTTCTGGCCTGTGCTCTGACGGGTATTATCTGGTTACCGGTTGATATGGATGCACCAGAAGCCAGACGAGATTATTTACTGTCTAATAGTCTGACGGATCTGGTCATTAGCAAAACGCCGGTAACCGGCCGGCAATATGTACTTATTGATGATGCTCTGACTGCACAGGGTTTCAATCATCCGGAATGCAGCTATCAGCTGAATACTGAAGCAGCCTATTATTTATATACTTCCGGCAGTACGGGAACGCCGAAATGTGTGGTACTGAATAATCTGGCTACTGCCAATGTACTCGGACAAACCATCAACCGGTGGCAGGCTGATCAGGATGATGTATTGATGGCTGTAACACCCTTTCATCATGATATGTCGGTTTTTGATGTTTTTGGGGCAATGGCTCTTGGTGCTTCTCTGGTTATTCCTACTGCTGCCCAGGCCAAGGATGCAATGTCATGGGCTGAGTTACTGACAGCTTATAATATTAGTATCTGGGTAAGTGTTCCGGCTATTGTGGATATGCTGTGCAGCGTTGCCAGTAAAGAACAATTGCAGTCTTTGCGCCTGATTGCACAAGGTGGTGATTATATTAAGCCGGGTCTGATTCAGTTTTTGCGTCGGCAACTGCCACAGGCGCGTTTGTTTTCGTTAGGCGGTCCGACGGAAACAACTATCTGGAGTATATGGCATGAAATAACTGCTGAAGATATTGATGTGATTCCTTATGGTAAAGCACTGGCACATAACCGATATTATATTCTGGATGAGCAGTTACAACCATGTGCTATTGGTGAGGTGGGGCGAATGTATATGTCGGGTGTGAATCTGTCTAATGGTTATTTGCTCAATGGTCAGTTGCAAACCGGGGATTTTGTGTCTCTGGGATGTGATGAAGAAAAAATTGCTTTTCGCATGAGTGATTTGGGGTATATGCGAGATGATGGCAATATTATTTTTGCAGGACGTACTGAAGGTTATCTGAAAATAAAAGGTGTGAGGATTTCTGCGGCCGAGGTTGAGGCTGCGCTGGCTAAATCCGGCTATTTTCAGGATAGTCTGGTGGTGTGCTGTACTCACCCGGTAACACAAATGCATGAACTGGTGGCGGTGTATACGTTGCCGGCTAATCAGCCCGATGCGGATATTAATGCTTTGAAAACATGCTTGATGGCTGATTTACCGAAATCACATATTCCGACCAGATGGCTGATGATTGAAGAAATTCCGCTAACCCGTAATGTTAAAGTAGACCGTAAACTGATACAGCAGATGGCACAGGAACGCCTGTATCAGGCTACGCTGCCACAGGCCAAAGTGACAGCGACACAAGAACAGGCTGTAACTGATGGTATTCTGGCTATTTTTCGTGAATGCCTGCCCCAGACAACAGAAAATGCTGTGAATATTTCTGCACAAACTGAAATTCTGAATACTGGTATGCGTCTGAAACAGTTAATTATGCTCGCAGACAAGCTTACACAACAGTTTGGTATTCGGCTGGATACGGCTGTTTTGCTACGCTGTAAAACAATACAGGATGTGGTGAATGAGATAAGCCGGAGGATGCCTGAATAATATCTGCCGGAAATCATTAAACAAAGTACTTAAAATTTTAAGTACTTTGTTTATCTGAATCTTTATGCCGATGCCTGTTTAGCCAGATCATTTAACAGCTGCTGCACTTCTGTGGCTATTCTCTCGACCAGTACAGTCGGATAACGATGTGCCTGATAGGTAATAATCATGCTCAGGCTGTACTGATTGTTGATCTGATTTTCCATAATTTCAAAGTGCAGCCCAAACATGGATTCATTGCGCTCCGGTAATATCTGCCGGTAAGGTATGGCACCCCGGGCTGTGCTTAGCTGACCATTTAAGGCATTGTTTGAATGAATGTGAATATAAACATCAAACATTAATCCTTCGTTATCAGGAATACTCAAAGCTTGCTGAATATAGTTAATCGGAATATCGGCATAATCCATGGATTCGTTGATTTGTTCACTGGTGTCTGCCAGCAATGCGGTAAATGATTGCTGTGGGGTAAAACGGGTACGATGGGCAATCATGGTTGTGAAGTAGCCAACGGTATCAAAATAATTGGGATCAGTACGGCCGGATGCTGAGGTGCCGATGACGATTTCGTCTAAATTACCCTCTTTTTGCAGTATGGTGGCAATAGCGGTATAAAACACGCTGAATATTGAAGCATGATGAAGTTTGGCAAATGCGGAAATATGCTGATGAAAAGCAGAATCAAATCTGATTTCCAGCCATTTCACCTGCGGAGCATTATTTTCCGGCAAGGCGATGGTGTCTGTGTTCAGGGTTAAGCCTTTTTTTGCTCCTTGTAACCGGCTGCGCCAGTAGTCAAGATGCTGACGGTTAATACCGTTTTGCTGCTGTCTGCGTGCAAATTCATGAATAGCGGGTACGGTATTTGCCCATACCGGCGCCTGTCCTTGCAGCCGTGCGGCATAAGCATGGCTCAGATCAGCCATGATGGTATTTAAAGACCATTCATCTATTACCATGTGATGTACCAGAAACGATAAAACTGTGTTGCCGTTATCTGCTGTTAACAGCCGGATTCTGAGAGGCAGTTCACGAGTCAGATCAAATTTATATGCTGCTTCACCGGACAATGTTACTCCATGGCTGTCGCTAACCGCCCAGAACCATTTATACTGGTTAAGTTCGGCTACGGGAACTGTATATTGTCTGGTTTGCTGTTTATCGGTTTTAAACAGGGTACGCAAGCCGATATGGCGTATGATTAAATCATTAAATGCCTGATGCAGGATTTCTTCATTGACTGGCTGCTGAAATTCGATGGCAAACGGTAAATTGTAAATAGGGCTGAAATCAAAGGCACTGTATGCCTGCCATAGAAAATCCTGTGCCAGTGTTAATGGCGCACTCTGATCCGGCTGTACTTCGGCTGAAGATACTGCCGGCTGCTGCTGACGGGCAATTTTTGCCAGTGCGCCTGCTGTAGGCGATTTAAAAAAATCATTAAAATTCAATTTAATACCATGATTTTTTTGTAAATTACCTATCACCCGTGTTGCCAGTAGTGAATGTCCGCCAAAATCAAAAAAATCATCGTCAGCAGTCATATCGGGCTCTGCCAGTGTATTTCTGAATTCTGCCAGTATGATGTCTGGCAGCGATTCTGTATTTGCAGGCTGAGCCAGTGTTGCCGGTATATTCAGTACAGTTAAATCTAAAGGCAATAATTCGAGCTGATAAGGTGCTCCGGTATTGCTGATGTAAGCAGCTTGAACCTCCTGAATTAAATCATCCAGAGTAAATTGCTGAGCCAGTATCGGATGTAAACGCAAAGCCAGAAAAACTTTGTTTTCTGTGCTGATTACTGTAACCAGAAAGGGGGGTGTTGTTTCCGGCTGCCATGACTGCTGCATTAGTTGCGCCAGAAGGGTAACAAGCTGTTTTTCCTGTATTTGCTCTGTTTGGATACAAGCTGAGAAATCAGTATCGGGATATTTATATAAATCTCCGTCATCGGTAAAGTGATAGCGAACATTTAAGTCTGAATGGATTTCCAGCAAATGCACAATGCTTTTATGCAGTATGGTTAAATCCGGATATGGTTTTACCTGCCATACTGCCAGCTGATATTTCACCTGTTCCGGTTCCTGCAATTGTTGCATCCAGATAAATTCTTCATGCTCATTTGCGATAGAAGGAGCAGAATCTGTATTTAACGTTAACATATTATTAATCCTCTCTTGCCGTATCAGTTATTCCTGACTGTCTTCACTCATTCTGGTAATAATTATTTAACCAGTTAACTTAAATTAACATTGGAAGAGATTTGTGCTATCTGTCTGCTCTGTTTATCAGAGTCAGAATTTTTATTTTTATTAATAATACTTTACAATACATTTAAAATGATAATACAATTGATTTTCATTTTCATCAACTTTAATTGTTTCTAATTTTATTTAATGTTTTGATTTATGCCGTAAAACAGCAGCATAAGCAGCGGATCGACATAAAGAGCACTTTCCTGAGGAGAATCAATGCTGAGTCTGTATCAGCTGATGCCGGAGCAAAATTTAACTTACCGGCTTACGGTTTTATATGGTGATGACTTTGTGACAACGGCTGTAATCAGTCATTGCTGTAGCAGGATATATCACTGATGTACCGTATTCTGATCAGTGTATTTATTGTTTTATGTATTGTGTCTTTGCTGGTAGGCACTGATCCGGTTTCATGGACAGGTCTGCTGTCCGGTTCTGATGCTGACTGGTTAACTGTCAAAGCCAGCCGCTTTCCCCGTCTGATTGCGATTGTGCTGACAGGTATGGGGCTTTCTATCGGTGGTGTGATTCTGCAACATATTGTCCGTAATAAATTTGTGGAGCCGGAAACAGCTGGCGGGCTGGATGCAGCCAAACTCGGCATTCTGGTTTCGCTGGTACTGCTTCCTTCTGCCGGTGTGCTGAGTAAGATGCTGGCAGCTCTGCTGTTCTGCTTTGTTGCCGGACTGATTTACATCTGGATTATTGCCAGAATCCGCTATCAGCAGATTGTGCTGATTCCGGTAATCGGGCTGATGTATGGCTGTGTTTTAAGTGCTGCAGCTGAGTTTTATGCCTATAAAAATAATCTTTTACAAAATGTTCAGGGCTGGCTGCTGGGTGATTTTTCCCGTGTGGTGCAGGAGCATTATGAATTGCTGTATGTGCTTGTGCCGGTAATTATTCTGAGTTATGTATTTGCCAACCGGTTTACTGTAGTGGGTATGGGGCAGCAGATGGCTGCCAGTCTGGGCGTAAGCTATAAAACGACTGTGGCTATTGGATTGATGCTGGTATCAGTTACTGTTGCGGCTACGGTGATTACGGTTGGTTCTATTCCTTTTATCGGTCTGGTGATTCCGAATCTGGTGGCGATTAAATATGGTGAACATTTAGCCAGAACTTTACCCGTTGTTGCGCTGGGCGGGGCATGCCTGCTGCTGGGATGTGATATTACCGGCCGTTTGCTGATCTACCCCTTTGAAATACCTATTGGCCTTACTGCCGGTGCGGTTGGCGGCATTGTCTTTTTGCTGCTGATTTTACGGGGGCTACGATGATGAATCGCAAATTCTGGCTGCTTTGCGCCGGTATTGCCGGACTGGCGGTATTTTTTATGCTGTTTGATTCCGGCCTTGATTTTGAATATGTGCTGCCTAAGCGATTACTGCGTCTGGCTACTATTTTGCTGGCAGGTATTTGTATTGCGGTTTCGTCTGTGGTGTTTCAGACGCTGGTAACTAACCGGATTCTGACTCCGGCAATTATGGGTTATGAGGCAGTATATCTGTTCTGGCAGGTCTTGCTGCTGTTCTTTCTGGGACAAAGCAGTCTGGGGCTGCTGGGGCTGAACGGGAATTTTTTTGCTTCAGTCGGATTAATGCTGTTTTATTCGTGGCTTATTCATCATTATCTGCTGCCGCGTGCACGCCACAGTCTGTGGTTATTGCTTTTATTCGGTATGGTGCTGACTATGGTTATCACCACATTAACGCAGTTTATTGTGCTCAAAATCAGCCCGGGCGAATTTTCTGTTTTTCAGGGAATTAATTATGCATCTTTTAATCATTCCGAAACGCAGACGCTTTTATATGCTTTTGTCGCCATGCTGGCTGTAGGACTGGTGGGATATCCGTATCTGACTACTCTGGATGTGATGGCTCTGGGAGAGGAACAGTCTGTTTCTCTTGGTGTCGATTATGCCCGTTATGTACGCTGGGGATTCGGTCTGATTGCTGTACTGGTCGCTGTGTCGACCAGTCTGGTTGGTCCGACTGCCTTTATGGGGGTATTTATTGCCAATATGGCTTATGCCTTCGCCGGCCATTATCAGCATAAACGGATTCTATTATTTGCCAGTGCGGTAGCTATTGCGGTGTTTCTGATTGCTCAGATTCTGGTGGAGCATGTGTTTAATTATAAAACGACAGTCAGTATCTTAATTAATCTGATTTGCGGGGTGTATTTTCTGCTGCTTATTGTCCGTCATCGAGGAATGGCATGATTTCTATTCAGAATATTTCCAAAGTATATGGTCATCGGCCGGTGCTGAACAATATTAATCTGGAGCTGCCAATGCAGCAGGTAATTGCGCTGATCGGACCCAATGGTGCAGGGAAATCCACTCTGCTGATGATTCTGGCACGGCTGCTTTCGCCGACTAAAGGCAATATTCTGTTTGATAAGCAGGATATTGCCGGCATCCGCATTGCTGATTATGCCCGTCTGGTCGCAACGCTACGGCAATCTCCTTATTTCGGTTTGCGGCTGACGGTTAAGGAGCTGGTTTCGTTCGGCCGTTTTCCCTACGGGCACGGGATACTCTCAGCCAGAGACCATCAGGTTATGGACGAGGCAATCGATTTTCTCGGGCTCAGTGCCCTGCGTGATGTGTATATAGATGAATTAAGCGGCGGGCTGCGGCAAATGGCTTTTCTGGCGATGACTATTGCTCAGGAAACCAGGATTTTGCTGCTGGATGAACCTTTAAACAATCTGGATATGAATCATGCAGTACAAATTATGGCAGCAATCCGGCGTCTGAGTGAAGAGCAGCGGAAAACTGTCATTATGGTGGTTCATGATATTAATTTTACTGCAAATTATTCAGATTATATTGTCGCATTAAAACAGGGACAGTTAAGTTTCAGCGGTCCTGCTCAGGAAGTCATTACTGAAGAACGCCTGAGTGAACTGTATGAGCTGGATTTTGAAATTAGTCACAATAAACATGGTTATGTCTGTCAGTATTTTCAAAAGTCGAAAGGTAAAATATGAACGGGAAACTCAAAAAATGTGCTGTCAGTCTGCTGGGGCTGATTGCAGTAGCAACAATGGTGACCATATCCGGCTGTGATAAAAAGCCGGCTTCTGCGTCTTCGCCTGCGGTACAGAAGCGTACTGAGCCGCTTATTATCAGGCATCAGCTTGGTACGACTACAATTGATCACACTCCACAGCGTGTAGCCGCAATGGATATGAATGAAGTGGACTTTCTAGATCAGTTAAATGTGCCTGTTGCCGGAATGCCCAAGGATTTTATTCCGCATTTTCTGGATAAATACAAACAGAATCATGATGATATTGCCGATTTAGGCGGCATTGTGCAGCCGAATATGGAACGTATCCATACTCTGAAACCTGATTTGATTTTAATGACTCCGATTCAGAAAGACCATTATCAGGAACTGACACAGATTGCACCTACGCTCTATTATGAAATCAACTTCAATAACAGCGAACACGGGCATCTGGATACTATTAAAAATCATCTGCTGACTCTGGGTAAGATTTTTAACCGTGAAGATTTAGCCCGCACCAAGGTTGCTGAGCTGGATACGGAAGTCAGTAAAGTTCGTGCCGTGACTAAAGACCGGCCGGAAAAAGCGCTGGTAGTACTCTATAACAATGGCTCTTTCAGTAATTACGGGGTGGATTCACGCTATGGCTTCGTTTTCAGTGATCTGGGTGTCAAACCGGCCAGTAATGATCTCAGCACCAGCCTGCACGGACAGCCGATTTCCAGTGAATTTATTAAACGGGCTGATCCGGACATTCTGTACATTATTGACCGTACCTCAGTTATGGAGCATCAGCCGGTGATTAGCGCTGCACAGGTAACTAATCCGTTATTACGCGCTACCAAAGCATGGAAAAACAACCGGGTAGTCTTTGTGGATGCCGATGCATGGTATACCACCGGAGCCAGCCCTACTTCAATGCGACTGCTTATGCAGGATGTGATGAAAGGCTATCAATAACTCTGTTTCAATGACATAAGAATAATAAGCTGTATAAATAAGAAAACCAGACCCTACCAATAAATCCATCCGTTAAATGTATTGCGTGAGTTTAGTTAACAAGGAGAAATCTATGGGTAAACACGCACATCACCGCAGGCAAGAGACTTTGCCTGCGGTCAGACACCGAAGCAAAAATTTTCTGCATCCGGTCACTTCCTCACCCAAAGCGCTGATATTGAGTATTGCCAGCGCCATGCTGCTTTACACTCCGGTTATATATGCGAAACCGGCTGATGATAAAGCCAAACCTGCGGTGAAAAAAACAGCTACCGAGAATACGCCATCCACTGGTGAAGCTGTTCTGGCTGATGTGGTGGTGGAAGCAGGCGGAAAAACAACTTACTCCGGCGGTTTTGTGGCTAAAGACAGCCGTCTTGGTTTTCTTGGCAATAAAACTGCGATGGAAACGCCATTTAATACCGTTAGCTATACCAATAAATTCGTTGAGGATTCTCAGGCAAGAAATGTCACTGATGTCATTGCTGCTACTGACCCTTCGGTATTTACCAATGGCGCTATCGGCGGCTGGAGTGAAAATTACTATATCCGCGGCTTTCAGTCCGACACCAACGATATGTCGATGAATGGTTTATTTGGTATTGCCCCCTATTACCGTACACCGCCGGCCATGTTTTCACGCATTGAGGTATTGAAAGGACCATCCGCACTGTTAAACGGTATGCCGCCTGCCGGTTCTGTTGCCGGCACAGTTAATCTGGTATCCAAGCGCGCAGGTAATGAACCATTGCTGCGGATAACGCCTACCTATATGTCTGATTCACAATGGGGCGGCACCATTGATGCCAGCCGCCGGTTCGGACAGAACAAACAGTTCGGGATCCGGGTTAACGGGGTTTATCAGGATGGCTCCGGCCCTGTAAGAAAACAGGACTTGAAAACCCAGCTCGGTTCAGTCGGGTTGGACTGGCGCGGCGATCGTGCACGGGTTTCTGCCGATATCTATATGGCCAATGACAAGGTGGATGGAGTGGTACGTGGTATCAATCTGGGTAAAAATATGAAAGTACCCTCACCGCCAAATCCGAAAACGCTGATTAACCCCGACTGGTCTTATGTCAGCAATAAAGACCGCGGAGCCATGGTGCGCGGTGAATTTGATATTACAGACAATATTACTGCTTATGCGGCTTTCGGGCGCAGTAAAACCAATTATAAATACAATGGTGCTACTTCAGCCAATTTACTGGATAACAAAGGCACCATTCAGACCATAATGGCGCAGCTGGCATTTGATCTGGACAAGAAATCAGCAGATGTGGGCTTTAAAGGTCAGTTTGATACTGGTCCGGTAAATCATCAATGGGTAGTTAATACTACTTACTACAAGCATAATCAGCATGATTTTGGTGTCAGAAGTATTCCATGGGCTACATGGGTAACCAATATGTATGATCCGACATGGGGTAAGTCTGTACCCTTTGATGTTCCGCCAATTTCCAGAAGCTCACTGCAGCTCAGAAGCTATGGGATGGCCGATATTATGTCGTTCATGGATGATAAACTGCAGCTGACTTTAGGTCTGCGCTATCAGGAAGTCAAAAGTGATAATCTGAGCCTGATGGGTAAACCTGTTTTAACTGAATACAAAAAACACGCATTGACTCCGGGCGTGGCTATTCTGTTTAAAGCCACAGATCATGTATCACTTTACGGCAATTATATTGAGGGTTTGACCAAGGGTAATTCAGCCCCCATTACAGCAGCTAATTATCCCAAGGTGTTTGCTCCGTATAAAACCAAGCAGACTGAGCTGGGAGTAAAATGGGATTACGGCAATCTGGTTAATTCTTTAAGCATATTTGAAATTAAAAAACCCAATAGTTATACTGATCTGAGAACCAATGAGTTTACATCCGGCGGTCAGCAGCGCAACCGCGGTATTGAATGGACGTTTATAGCCTCGCCGATTGAAACAGTACGTCTGATAGGCGGTGCCAGCTACATTAAACCGGAGCTGACCAGACTGGCAAATCATGCCAATGAAGGGAATATTGCTACGGGTGTGGCTAAAGTACAGGGTAAGCTGGGTGCGGAGTGGGATATTAAAGCCGCAGCCGGCATTGTTACTCTTTCTGCCAATGCTACGGCTGTATCCAAACAATATCTGAATCAGGAAAACAGTTTATCGGTACCCGGCCATACTGTATTTGATATTGGTGCCCGCTACAATGCCAAAGTATCCGGCCATCCGTTTACGTTGCGCGCAGAAGTGAAGAACGTAACCAACAAAGCATATTGGGGCATGCCGCGCCTGTCCAATCTGTCTTTAGGTGCACCGAGAACTTTCCTTTTATCCGGTTCGTATGATTTTTAAAAAATTTCCGGCCTGTTAAAAAATCGCCCTTTCGGGCGATTTTTTATAAGCAGCAGTTTATTGCGGTAATCCGTATTGCTGAAAGGCCGAGTATTCCGGTACCCGGTAATATTGCCTGCCCAGAAGCTGATTAATAATCACACCATTTCTGGTTGCGCCCATACCCAGATCAGGGGAACCAACCCCCTGCTTGGCGATTTCGGCATTCTGAATAAAAATCCGCCCTTTACCACTATCACAGCGTACAGCGGTAAAGTCTTCATTAACCAGATAGTCATTGCGCTCATCTGTTTGCAGAACACTGCCTTTCAGCTCTTCAAACCATTGCGGCCACTGATGATGGTAGCCGGTGGCTGCCACAATTGCATCTGTCTGAATGGTTTGTTGCTGATTAAGCTGGGTATGCAGACAGGTCATATTAATTACGCCGGAAGGCAGTATTTCTACCGACTGCACGTCACAATTAGAAAACAGTGTCAGCCCTGCCGGTGCACCGGCAATGGTTCGTTCGTACAATAAATCATAAATATCGCCGATGGTGGCAAAGCTGATCCCTTTATAAAGCTGCCCCTGACCGGCACTGACTTCACGCCGTTTCTGCGGTGTCAGTGTCTGGAAATAATGCATATATACCGGAGTAAAGCACTCCTGCCCCAGTTTGGAAAACTCCATCGGATGAAAACCGGCAGAACGGGTAATCCAGCGGATTGACGCGCCTGCCCGGATTTGTTCCGGCTGTAATGCGCGATAAAGGGCCAGCACACATTCAGCAGCACTTTGCCCTGCCCCGACCACGGTAACCTGTTTACATTCCTGCAATTGTTTCTGCATATAGGTAAATTGCGCTGAATGCTGTATCAGCGGGTGGCTGGTGTTTTTCAGCCACTCAGGATGGTAAGGTTGGGTACCCACACCGACAGCAATATCTTTACTGGAAAAAATCTGTCTGTCTCCGGCTGCAGATTCACTTTCGAGAATAAATCTTTCCTGACGATAATCATAACTTACTGCCTTGACACAGGCATCGAAATGACAGGATGGCAACTGGCGTACTGCCCAGCGGCAATAATCATCATATTCCTGACGCGGAATCAGAAAACGGTCATAGTAATAAAACTGATACAGACGCCCCTGCTGACACAGGTAATTAAGATAACTTAAGGGATGACACGGATCAGCCATGGTAACCAGATCAGCCAGAAAAGGTACCTGCAATGTGGTACCAGGCAATAATAAGCCGGCATGCCAGTGAAAAGTAGGCGTTTTATCCAGAAATACAGCATTGACTTCTGAATGACCAGATAATAATGCCGCCAGCCCCAGATTAAAAGGACCAATCCCAATACCTGCCAAATCCGTTTGCTTTATATCCATGTTTATTCCGTCCCTATGTACAAAAAGTTAAACATTTAAATATTTACAACATGTAATGCTTTTATACTGAATCCATTTCTGCCCGGATCAGCTGTTCTACTTCCTTCATATTGCGGCAGCCGATTAACTGGCGCGGATTCAGAGTCAGTCTGAAACTGTGATTTATCCGGCTGGTAATTTCTTTTACATGCGCAGGACGTAATCCGAGCTGGCTGAATGGCCGGGTATGTTCAATAACTATGGTTTGTTCGATATTCAGCGTATCGCGGTAAATACGTTCTAATTGTTCTCTTTGCCGGATAACTGCATCAGCACACTGCCCATTCGGATTGATTGTGATACCGGATAATGTCTGATTTAATACGGAATCAATATTTTCCAGCCCCTGATCAGCCAGTTGCTGACAGATGCTGACCAGAACTGCGAGAAAATCGTGAATGATGGCTGCATCAATGGCAGCCTGCGCAAAATCAATATTAAACAGCAATGCGCCGTCATCACTGAGCATGAAGCGAATATCTATCGCTACCTGTGGTGTCTGAGTTAGCCCGTTAACATAATGAACTGCGCTACCCGCCGGTAATACCGGCCACGATAATCCATTAGTAATAACGATTGGTAAAACCGGTGCTTCGCCATGCTGCTCAAATAGTAATCTTGCCAAGTCCACACCGGAAAAGGCCAGATGCTGCAAACCGTCCAGCATATTCTTTTGTAACTTAGCCGCCTGTTCAATAAACCCAGTTACGGATGACCAGCAGACCACAACAAAAGTGGATTGATTGGATAATTCGCCCTTATACAGCGGCAAAACCGGTACCGCTGCCGACAGCAGGCCGGATGTCTGCTGCCAGCGATTTAATACCGCCAGAATCAACGCCATCAATAAGGAATTTTTAAAAAGTCCCTGCCGTAAACCTGACTGACATAATTTATCGAATATCTGTGCCGGCAATACGGCGCTTTGTCGCTGATAGCGTGAAGTTTCCAGTGTCGCTAAAGGTTGTTTCCAGGGTAATTGCGGGATGCTCGTAACAGGCTGCAACTGTGCCTGCCAGTAGGCAAGTGCTGTGTTATAAGTCTGACTATCCGGTTGCTGCCTGTTTTCAGACAGCAGTGGCGCCTCTTTCAGCTCCGTATCCGTGAATAACTCACACATCAGCGCTGCAATAGAGCGTCCGTCGAGAATCAGCGCATCAAAGCGCGCAAAGACAATAAACTGTTGTGCGGATAACTGAAAAAGTGTGATATCCCACGGCGATTCCTGTAAATCAAATATTTCCTGCTGATAACGCCGGCGAAAACTGTCAATTTTTTCGGTAGCGGCTGCCGGCTCTTCTCCACACAGATTGATTTCAGTTAAATTAATAATTACCTGCGGATTTACCCACTGTACACAACGCCTGACATCAATATAGGTTCTTAGGCTGGCATGATGCTGTACCATATCAGCCAGACGCTGTCTGAATGCGGGTAAATCCAGTGTTCCGGCATATTCGCGAAATTCCTGCATCGCCACACCGCCAAGCGCAAAAGCGGTACTTCGGCCGGACAAATAGGATTTTTGCAGAGCGTTTAAAGGCGTGGCTTTTTCATCAGGTTCCGTAATATTCAGGTACTGATTCAATTCAGTTAGCGGGCGTGAAAAATATTCCGGCTGCGCAATCAATGTATTCAGCAGAGTCAGAAAACGTTCAAACAGTCCGTTTACCCATGTATCGGCTAATGCATCCAGACGAATATCCCAGTTAATGAGTAAATCATTATTTAGCTGCACAAACTGTGCATCCAGTGCCACCTGCGGCCCCTGTGAAATACACCAGTCCATACTGCCAAAATATTTATGTACCCTGGATGAGAACAGATTTTTTTCAGGTAAATCGACTGCGGCAGTAAATACTACCGGTGCGATTTGCGGCGTAGCATGATGACGCGACAAACGCCGCATTACATTGACACCACTGAATTGCCGGTGATCCAGACATTGCCGCCATTCAGTCGCCAGACGCCGGCAAAAAATTTCCAGATCAGGCGTTTCAGTCATATCAACATTTAAAAGCACCAAATCGGCAAAATCACCAATGGTCCGGTCAATATAAGGCAAAAGCGGTTCCCGCCAGAAAAACGGCACATTAAGCCGGTAAGCACGATCATGGGTGACTTTGCCCAATGTATAGGCAAACAACCCCAGTATCAGAGCAGAAAAGGTTAACTGCAGCTGACAGGCAAACCGGCGTAACAGCAATGCCTGCTCTGCACCGATAATTGCACTTAAGCGTGTGCTTTGTGCTCCGGCCGCGGTTGGTTGCTTTAAAGGTAAAGCAGGCGCAGGTGCGATAATATCCATGCGTGACAGCCACCACTGACGAGCACGCTGTTGCTGTTGGCGTTGGTACAGATCCTGCTGAATCCTGTTGCGCCAGTCATAAAAAGATGGCGGTGAAGGCAGACAGACGGTACTGTCTGCGTAAAACTGAGCCAGATCCTCCATCAGAATCCGGAAACTGGAAGGATCAATGGCAATCATATCGGCATCTATATGCAGGCGGAAAACCTGATTACCCAGAAGGCTGACAGAAAAACGCACTGTCTGTCCTTCATCCAGACTAAGTTGCTGATGTGTCCATTGCCGGCGCTTGTCTTCAAGTTTCTGTTGCTGCTGTGCCTCAGATAAATGTAAAAAATTATCTATTTCCAATACATTTTGCGGCAGCGTATCTCTGATCCTTACTTCACCTTCGGCATTCAGTTGCAAACGTAACAATTCATGCCGCCGGTACAGACATTCAATTGCCTGCCTGAGCCTGTCTGAATCCAGCTGAGTGCCATTGAATTCGGTATACAGATGCGCAGCCACACCACCGAGCATGGCATCATGCACACGCCCAAACCAGCATGCAGACTGCATTGGAGTAAGTTCACACATTATTTCTTTACTCTGTTGACAAATTTACGATTTTTGACGATGATACAGTTAAATGAAAATGATTACCAGTTTCATTTAACTAAAACTTATCACTACAGCAAACCGTAATTAGCAACCCTGAACAGACCATCAGAAAAATGTTGGATGATTCAATTTGTTTTGATTAATCAATATTTTTGTCTGATTCAGCTGGTTCAACAGATAGAAAAAAGGCTGATAAGATGATTAGCTATACACACTGGTCTGAAGATTTAGCCCGGAAATACCGCCAGAAAGGTTACTGGCTGGATCAGCCGTTAACCCGCGTGCTGACACAAACAGCCAGACAGTTTCCGCAGTCAACTGCCATTATCTGTGGTGAACGGCATTTCAGTTATGCGCAGTTAAATCAGTTTTCCGATAATCTGGCAGCCCGACTGAGCGCACGGAGCTTTGGTATAGGTGATACTGCACTGGTGCAGCTACCTAATATTGCCGAATTTTATATTGTCTTCTTTGCTCTGCTGAAAGCCGGTATTGTGCCTTTGAATGCACTGTTTAATCATCGTCAGCATGAATTAAAGAGTTTTTTCAGCCAGATTAAACCCCGGCTGCTGGTGGCCTCACGCCATCATGAAGTATTCAGCGGAAATGATTTTCTGAATGAACTGACTGCTTTACAGCTGGCGCCGGCTTTAACTCTAATGCTCAATGCCTTTGCTGATGATGAAAGCCTGCCAGACTGGTATACCACTACGCATTCTGATATCAGCCATTATGCTGCTACGCCGGCAGATGAAGTGGCTTTTTTCCAGCTTTCCGGCGGCAGTACCGGTACGCCGAAACTCATTCCGCGTACGCACAATGATTATGATTACAGCGTGCGTGCCAGCGCCGAAATCTGCGCTCTGAATCAGCATACCCGATTACTCTGTGCCATGCCGGCAGCACATAATTATATGCTGAGCTCACCCGGCGCTCTGGGTGTATTTCATGCCGGCGGATGTGTGGTAATGGCGGCAAGCCCCGAACCTCTGAGCTGTTTCAGCCTGATTGAACAGCATCAGGTGACCATGGCTTCGCTTGTACCCAGTGCCGTATCTATGTGGTTACAGCAGGCACCTGAGCAACTGGAAAAGCTGCACTCACTACAATTAATTCAGGTAGGCGGTGCCAGTTTCCCGGAATCAGTGGCACGACAGGTATTAAATGTTTTCGGCTGTCAGTTGCAGCAAGTATTCGGGATGGCGGAAGGACTGGTGAACTATACGCGGCTGGATGACAGCGAAGAGCTTATTGTCACCACTCAGGGGCGTCCTATCAGCCCGGATGATGAAGTAAAAGTGGTGGATGAAAACGGTGACGAAGTGCCTGCCGGAGAAACAGGTATGCTGAAAACACGCGGTCCATATACCTTTCGCGGTTACTACCAGAGCCCTGAACACAATGCACAGGCTTTCGATACAGAAGGTTTTTATTATTCAGGTGATTTGGTACAGCGTAACAGCAACGGATACCTGAAAGTGGTGGGACGGGTTAAAGATCAGATTAACCGCGGTGGCGAAAAAATTGCTGCTGAAGAAATTGAAAAACTGATGATTACCCATCCTGATGTTACCGAAGCCGCACTGGTGGCTATTACGGATGAACGTTTTGGTGAAAAGAGCTGTGCATTTATTGTGTCACAGAATCAGCACTTAACTGCTCTGAGCCTGAAACGCCATCTGCTCAATCTGGGTATTGCTCATTACAAACTGCCTGATCAGGTATGCATTGTTGATAGCCTGCCGCTTACTGCCGTCGGCAAAACCGATAAAAAACGCTTACGTGAAACCTTTCAGCAAAATCCTGCCTGAATAATTATCAGAATGAGAAACGAGAAACAGCATGACTATCAAACAAATCGATGATTATCCGATGCCTGCTCTGGCACAAATCCCGCAAAATAAAACCAACTGGGAAGCTGATACTGCACGCTCTGTATTATTAATTCATGACATGCAGAATTATTTTCTGAATTTTTATCAGCAGGACAGCACACTCATCCGGACAATGATAAAGAATCTGCAAAGTTTGCGCAGCTGGGCGGCTCAGCAACAGATTCCCGTGGTGTATACCGCCCAGCCGCATCAGCAGCATCCTCAGCAACGGGCGCTGCTGAATGATATGTGGGGTGCGGGTATTACTACCGCACCTGTTGAAGAGCAGAAAATAGTTAATGCCCTGACACCACGTCCGGAAGATACCATACTGACCAAATGGCGTTATAGCGCTTTTCAGCGTTCAGATTTACTGGCACACATGTATAACTGGCAGCGTGATCAGCTGATTATCGGTGGTGTTTATGCGCATATCGGCTGTATGCTTACCGCTGCCGAAGCATTTATGCAGGATATTCAGGTATTTTTTGTAGCTGATGCACTGGCTGACTTCTCTGCGGAGCAACACCAGCAAGCGTTAAATTATGTTGCCGGCTGTTGCGGGCAGGTCACCACTACAGAGGCATTGTTGCCGTCAATAAATAGTCTTACTCGTGCATGGCTGACACAAAAAGTTCAGACATTACTGGAAATACCGGAAGAAACCATTAACCCCGAAGAAAACCTGATTCTCTACGGTCTGGATTCTTTACGCATTATGCAGTTTGCCGCAGAACTAAAACGGTATGACATCAATATTGGCTATGATGTACTGGGTCAGCAGCCTTCGCTAAACAACTGGTGGCAGCTCATTGAAAAACAAAATAAAACTGTTTCAGCCTAGAATTGGCTGCAAATAATTAGCCGGACGCTGCATACAGCTTTAGGAACATAAAACATGACTGACTTAAATCTATCCGGCAAGAGCATACCGCCCGCTCTGGCACATCAGTGGCGGGTAGCCCTGCCCGGGCTGATAAGCGGTACACTTGCCGCCGTAATTGCCGGTATCGCTATGCTGGCAGGGCTGTGGTTTATCATTAAATTTATCGATAACATGAGCTGGCGCTGGCTGAATTATGCACTGGTCAGCTGGCTGCTGGCCGCTTTGTTTACGGCCTTGTCCTCATGGCTGGCACATCAGGCAGAAAGCCGCTTTGCGGCGGCTTTACGCCGGACAGTGGCACAGCATTTAATCCGCTTGCCGTCCAATATACTGGCTAAACAGAATGAGCAGACACTTAAACAGCTGCTAACCGATGATGTTGCCAGTTTGCATCATATGCTGGCGCATTTACCCGGTGAGATTGCCGTATTTACGGTTATTCCGCTTTTATCCATCGGCATCCTTATTTATTTTATCGGCATATCGGCAATATGGGTATTATTACCCGGACTGATTGCTTCGGTTTATTATCTCATCATCATACCGCGCATGACCCGGCGTGACGGTACCGCACGCATGCAGGTAATGCTGGATATTATTAATAAGGCCGATGAATATGTACGCGGGATTCCGGTTTATCGTATTTACGGGCAGCATTCCAGCGCATTAACTGCCTATACAGAAGCAACTGAAAAATTTACCCGTAATATGGTGCACTGGGTAGCCAAGGCGGCCACACCGGCAGCCATAGCCACTGCTATGTTACAGGCAGTAGCGACATTTGCCATTGGCTACTGGGTCAGTTATACACAGGACACCACTACTCTGGCTGCCACTCTGTTATTCAGTCTGGCCATTGTGACACCGGCATTACGTCTCGGGCATGGTATTGATTACATCAGAGCCGGACGCGCTGCTGCCAAACGTCTGACCGAATTTTTACATCAGCCCTTATTACCGGCCGGAACCATAAATCATCTGTCGGAGCCGGCAGTATTATCTATGCATGATGCAGTTTTTTCTCAGGAAGAACAGCCGGTTTTACGCAAACTCAGCTTCACATTTCCCGCCGGTGCCATTACCGCTATTACCGGTCCCAGCGGAACAGGTAAAACTACTTTACTCAATGCATTAGCCGGATACATACCATTGACATCCGGAACTGTTCAACTGGGTAAGACCGATCTGTCTGCATTACATGACGACATCCGACACCGGCTGATTCTGTTTATTCCGCAAGGATATGATGTTTTAGACAATACGATTCGTGCCAATCTGGCCTTAACTGCTCCTGATGCCAGTGATGAAGTCATGCAGCAGGCTCTGGCCAGAGCCAATCTGAATCTGGATTTATCAACACCTGCCCGTACCCTGTCCGGCGGAGAAAAGCAGCGTATCTGCATTGCACGGGCTTTTCTCACTCAGGCAAAAATTATCTTAATGGATGAGCCTACCAGTGCGCTGGATGATCAGAATGCCCGGGAAATATTTCAGGCCTTGCAGGAACTGGCTCATACTGCGCATAAAACCATTATCATTGTTACTCACCAGCCGGCTCTGGCCGATAAAGCCGATGCAAAACTGGTACTGGAAGCATTAAGGAGCGAGGCATGAATACAGCAGCCGGCAACAAACACTCCCTTTTTGAAACCATACCAGCCGCCACCAGACCCCGCCTGATTGCTGTCAGCATCGGCTGGATACTGGTTGCC
This sequence comes from Snodgrassella sp. W8135, assembly GCF_016101225.1. NCBI lineage: Bacteria > Pseudomonadati > Pseudomonadota > Betaproteobacteria > Neisseriales > Neisseriaceae > Snodgrassella > Snodgrassella sp. W8135. The sequence goes on along the minus strand of NZ_JACFQX010000001.1, from coordinate 10,403 downwards.
GTACTGGAAGCATGTGCTTACACCATACTGGCTCTGGCTATAGTAAATCAGCAGTCGCCACTGTGGGTAGTGATTAGTGCTGCTATAGCCATAGTGATTACAGTACTGGTTACCCGTAACGGCTTTCTTACCGGCGTACGTCTGGCCGGAGATTTATTTGCCGCACTGGGACGTTCTCTGTCCAGCGCTAAATTATCCTGGTTTAATGACCAGCGCCGTGCGGTTATCAGTAAAACTGCCGGACAGGAAATTCCGAATTTCATGAGCATTCCGGCGCATCAGTTGCAGACCTTTTTACATGCGCCCTGTCTGCCCCTGTTTATCTGTATCGGGCTGGCCTTTGTTGCCGGTACAGGCATCATGTTAGCTGCACTGGCGATGATATTGCTGTCCTTACTATTACAAGTATGGGCACAATATGCTTTAAATAAAACTGATGCACAACGCCATCAGACCGAACTGGACAGCACCACGGCAACCATTGAACTGGTTGAACACCTTACTCTGCTGCGTACAGCCGCAGGATCGGCTCATGCGCTGGATACTATCCAGCAGCGCTGGAGCACTCAGGAAAACCTGCTAAGCAAAATTAACTGTAGTGCAGCCAGTGCAACGCTGATAGCTACTTTAGCTAATGTGCTGCCCATGGCAGGTATGGCGGTTTATTGTATTTTGTCCGCTCAGAACGATGAATACCTGATACTGGCTGTATTATTACTGATGGGGCGCGCCGGCGCACCATTAAGTGCACTGGCTACTGCCGGTCTGAGCATCAATGACTTAATCAGCTCACTGCGCCACTTTCAGCAACTTACCCATCCTCCGGTACTACCTGAAGCAGAAGAAACGCGCACCCCGAAGCATGCACAGTTATCTTTGCATAATCTGAACTGTATCACCGGCTCGACAACCATTAATCAGGATATCCCCGAAGGTGCACGCTTACACGTCGCCGGCGTTAGCGGCAGTGGCAAAAGTACCTTGCTGCAACTATGTCTGCGCTTTGATGATCCGGCTATGGGTGAAATCAGATTAGACGGCATTCCACTGCCTCAACTGTCTTATCAGACACTGACAGACAATATGGCTTATGTGGCTCAGAACCCGATTATTTTTACCGGCACTCTGGCAGACAATATCTGCATCGGCCGTTTTGATGCCAGTGACGCCGAAATCGAAGCTATTGCCAGACAATGTATGCTGGGAACAGTTATCGACCGGACGGATGAAGGCATTCACCAACATGTCGGCCAGCAGGGCTCTGCCCTATCCGGCGGCGAACAGCAGCGCGTAGCCATTGCCCGTGCTCTTATCAAGCATGCGCCGATACTGATTCTGGATGAAGCCACATCAGCACTGGATGAAAGCACGGAACAACAACTGATTGATACTATACTCAGCCAGTCCCGTACCCTGATTTTTGTGTCGCATCGCAGTGCGGCTCCGTGGCAGCCTACCCTGACTCTGGATTTATCGCCGGATATTACATAAACACCAGATATGATTCAGGCAAATACTACTGATTAGCGCCATATCTTAAAATACAGGCTATGCATGTCATTTATATCAGACCCGAGCAGAACAGACTGCCGGAAAGACACTTCTGCCGGCAGCAGAAAATTGCTATTGCCGGTGAATGATTCGCCTGCATTATTCAGTCATCACACAATCAGCATCGGCGATAACACCATTCACCAGATATGCATGCCATTAGCCGACACAGCGGTTTTGCATAAAATTGGTCAGATACATAACATCTTTCTGCCGGACAACATCAGACAAAGCCGGCACAAACGCCAGACAGAATTTATAGCCGGCCGGCTGGCGGCAAAATATGCCTTATTACAGTATGGTTACAGCAACTTTAATCTGAAAACAGGCTCACGGGGACAGCCGCTTTTTCCAGAATCCTTACAGGGAAGTCTGAGCCACACCAGCAATCAGCGCCAATGTCTGGCTATTGCCTGCGTACAGAAAAAACAGCCGACACACCGCTATCTGGGTATCGATATTGAATACCGGCAGCACCAGAGTATTATGAATGAGCATAAATCCACTCTGACCCTGTTTCTCCGGGCGGCCGAATTACGCTATATAACCGAACACAGTACTGACCTGCCGCTGATGGCGCTGCTGCTTTTTTCAGCTAAAGAAAGCATTATCAAAGCATGGTTTCATCAATATCAGAAACTGATTAATTTTACTGATATAGCTTTCCAGTCGTATCGTCATTCATACCTGAATTTCCTGATTGATTCACCGCTTACCCATGCAAATCCGCAAACAGCAGAAGTTTGTTTCCATTGCACAAAAGAAAAAATAATAACCATTGCATATATCTGAAACAGCTTGTGGCTGAATTTTGCCCAAAACAGAAAAATTTTCTGTATTTTTATTATAATTATTGATAATGATTACTATTTGCATTAATATCAACAAACTTACATAGCCTGATTTATCTAGACTTTTCATTACATACAACCCGCATCTGTCTACAGGTAATAAAATGACGATTACAGAATCAAGCGCTGTTTCCCGCTCTCCTATTCAATCTCAGGATCAGTTTGCCTGTTTTGCAACCAGACAGCATCACATCAGTGCCAGACATCTTATCCACAAAATACACATGCCGGTTAATCAGTCCGAATCCTGCAATCAGCAGATTGCCGACTGTTTTAATCACATCAAAGCACAGGGATATGCCAATCCCATTCTTATTGCTGCTATTCCATTTGATACCAGAAAGAACGGCACCTTAAATTTTTACAGTGAATTTAATCAAACTTCACCAGCTCACTTTGAGCACAATACTGCTTCAGCAGGCAAAACAGCAAACTCCGTTATCCGCAAAAAAACATTGGTAGAGCGTCAGGCATTCGAACACAGTGTTCAAACGGCTTTAAGCGCTATGGCGGATAAACAGATGCAAAAAATTGTGCTGTCGCAGGCAACAGAATTTGAATTTGCCCGGCAGTACAGCCCGGAGGATTTACTGAATATCCTTATCCGGCAAAATCCTGATGCCTATAAATTTATGATTCCTGTAGAAGAAGACCAGTATATTTTTGGTGCCAGCCCGGAATTACTGCTATCGCGCCAGCAGCAACAGGTACACAGTAACCCGCTGGCCGGCTCCCGACCGCGCCCGGCCATTCCGGAACACAACAACCAGACTCAGACAGAACTTTATCAGTCGGTCAAAGACAGGCATGAACATCAGCTGGTTATCGATAATATCCGGCATAAGCTCAGCAGCTATTGCTCAGCGTATCAGGCATCAGAAATACCCGAAATTTTAACTACATCAACTATGTTTCATCTGTCATCAGTCTTTCAGGGGCAACTGAAAGCCGATGCGCCCGATGCACTTAATCTGGCACTTCATCTGCATCCCACACCGGCCGTTTGCGGCACACCAACGGATATCGCCAGAGACTTTATTCTCAATCATGAAGGCTATAACCGTCATTACTACAGCGGACTGAATGGCTGGATGGATGCCAGCGGGAACGGAGAATGGGTCGTTACTATCCGCAACGGCTTACTGAATCACAATATTATCCGCCTGTATGCCGGAGCAGGCATCGTTGCAGGCTCAGACGCAGCAGCAGAATGGTTTGAAACCGAAGCCAAAATGCAAACTATGCTCAATGTATTTCAGCAACAGTAACATTATCTGGAGAAACAACCATGCAGCAAGCCATTATCGTTACCGGTGCAGCCCAGGGTATAGGGGCTGCGATTGTTATTAAACTGCTCGAACAGCACTATCATGTTATCGGAATCGATAAACAGCCCTATTCGCCGAGCTGGCCGGTACAACAGATGATTGAAGCCCAGTATCAGACTTACTGGACAAGCATTAGTCAGGATATCACTGCTTTCGAAGAAACCCGTATATTACTCAATACACTGATTAATCAATACAATATAACCGGTCTGGTTAATGTGGCCGGAGTATTAATTCTTACACCATTGCTGAGTGCCACTGAGGCACAATGGCAAACCAGCCTGAATGTTAATCTGCTGGCGCCCATATTCATCAGCCAGCATTTAGCCGCACATTTCCGGCAGCAGCGACAAGGCTGTATTGTTACCGTCAGCTCTAACAGTGCACGCATGGCGCGCACTGAGATGGGTTTATATGCCACCACCAAAGCAGCACTCAGTCATTTCTGCCGCAATCTTGCGCTGGAAGTTGCCCCGTATGTCCGGGTTAATATCGTTTCACCGGGCTCTACCCTCACAGCGATGCAACAACAATTATGGACCGACAACGAACCACCGGCTGGTATAGTGGATGGTGACTTAACACAATATCGTCTTGGCATTCCTCTCAGAAAACTGGCTCAGCCGGCAGATATCGCCAATACCGTTTCTTTCCTGCTCTCTGAAGAAGCAGCACAGATCACTATGCAGGAAATTGTTGTAGATGGCGGAGCAACACTGGGCGTCTGATTCGCTTTAAAGAAAACAGATAAAATACGATTTTTATTTTAGTTTTTCTTATGAGTAAAATATGACAATGCGCTAATGAAACGACATGATAAAGGTTATAATGTCGTTTCCGAGTGATTATCTTTAATATATTCCAATATATCAGCCGGCTGGCAATCCAGATACTGACAGATTGCCTCCAGCGTAGCCAGCCTGATGCCTTTTACTTTTCCCTGTTTAAGCAAAGACAGGTTTTGCTCGGTAATACCAATAGCAGCAGCCAGCTCTTTTGATTTCACTTTCCGTTTAGCAAGCATAACATCTAAATTTATTCTAATCGGCACATTAAACTCCTGTTAAATAAACTGCTTATTTTCTTCTGCAATCTGGCATGCTTTTTTTAGTATCTGACCGATAATCATAATACTGATAGAAGGGAATAACAGAATTAAATCACTACTTTCAAATGATATCGAAATATACCGATCCGGAAAATGATTATTAAGCGTTAAGATAAACGATAGCAGAGGCTCTGAGAGCAATTGTAAAACTTCCCAAATCACCAAAGCTTTACCAAATGCATAACAGTAATTTGCTGATTTCACAGAAAAATAATCTGCTTTACTGTAGCTTAGAAACAGCAATCTGAGCTGAACGAAACCATAAGCCAGAATCGCAATGATTATGGTATCAATTAAGGTAGCAGAAACTGCCTGCCATAAAGAAAGTTTGGATATATCAATATCAGCATTACCATCACCCATACTATGGGTAATAAAAAATGAATATCCCCCGGAATTCAGTCCGATATTATGAATATCAAAAAAATAAAATAATAAAGGAGATATCATGCCGATACCGATACAGAATATAGGAATCAGGGTTAACTGAGACATTAATTTGCAATAACGGTTTAATCGGGAATGTGTTTCAAGCCTTACAGTGTTCATGTTTAGTACCTTTTTATAAAAATATAAAAACCAGGCATACAATATCATGTAAATGTAAATTTAAAAATAAAAAATTAAAATAAAACAATAATAATTTATTATATAAAATTAATTATTATAATTATTCATCAACCAGATAAGACAACAGCCGGCTTTTATGTCTAAAGTGAACTAAGCCTGTTCCTTGCTGATACAGAATTAATCTTCAAATAACCATTAAACCGTTACAGAATAAAACAATCATTTAAGTGGTCGGTTGCATTATCAAATGTTATAAAAATAATCAGCACCGGCGATGATAAATATATTGCTTTGACATAATTGAAATAAAAACCAGATTAAAACCAGTAAAAATATTTTTGCTCAGACTTCTATTCAGTAAATACAAATTCAGAAACCGAGAGATGGGACGGGCAATCAAGAATTCTTAAAACTATAAAAACAGACTTGTTAAACAGTATAGAATATTGGCTTTAGCATATGATTATTTAATTATCGTGTCAGATAGCTACATGTTTGAATGAATGATCGGAACCTGATTCCGAGTTTAGTCAGCATATTCGAAATCTGCCATGTGGAAAGATTTATCGGAGAAAGTTCATAATGCCTAAAGCCTTAGCCGGAATTTTATTTGCACTATCAGCAGCCGCACTAAATGGTTCTATAGGTATTATCAGTAAATTACTGATGGCCAGTGGATTGAATCCTTATGAAATAGCGTTTTATAAAACATTTCTGGCTTTGGTTTTTGTTTCACTACTCTTGATACGTACTCCATTTGCCCGGCAAATTCAGATAGTTGCCCCTGTATCAGATAATAATATAAAAATCTGGATGCATATTGGTCTGTGTGCTCTGTTTGGAATATTTACTTTGTTTTTCTTTGAAACAATCGCTTACGGGCATGGCAGTGCGGCGAATGTAGTCGTGATACTCATGGCTTCAGCTACGATAGCTGCATTAGTTTCCGGCTGCTTATTATTAAATGAAAAAATTAAAATATCAGCCGTTTCCGGTGTTGCTGTTGCAATCGCCGGCATTAGCGTTATTTCATGGTCTGGGCAGGCCTCATTATTATTATTGATATTTGCCAGTGCCGCAGGAGCCGGTTACGGGCTGTTTAGTGTATTGGTTAAGAAATTCAGTTTACATGGTGGTATTTATCTGACCAGATTTTTATTATTGTTTGGTCTGATCTATCTGGCTATACCCTATTTAGCAACCTTCCGGCAAAACCCTTTTGATTTTCACTGGCAAACCGTCACAGGGCTGATAGCTTTGGCCATTTTACCTACTATTCTGGGATTTTACTGTACTACCAAAGCACTTGGTTATTTATCCGCTGCTCAGGTTCAGGTAACTGAATTAGCTGAGCCAATATTTGCCATGCTGATGGGCTGGCTGATTCTGTCTGAATTACCTGACTATGCTTTTTTCCTCGGTGCTCTGTTAATTATTACCGGTATTATGCTGATTAATGATGTATTGGGTTTATTAGAAACTTATTTTTTTAAAAGAACAAAGATCAGCAAAAGGTAATCACTCTTTTGTTAGTTATCATATCCTGGATAAAAAAATCTGCAATGCTGATACCTTGGCAGAAAATACACTATTCATAATTCCACCTCTAATATATTTTTTATTGATGTTTTATACCATTCACTTTTATTTATCACCCTGAAAACTAATTTTCTTTAAAGATAAAAGACAATCTATAATAGAATTAATTCAGTCAAAAAAACTAAACCAGTTGATTCATTCTAATATATATATATATTAATTTTGATTTGCAGTGTACAGATTTAATAGATTTCTCCCGCCAGAATTAAAACTCGTTCTAAAGAAATCTGAAAAGTTACACTTTTATAATATTAATTTATGCTATTACATATAAGATATTGAACCAAACGGAGCGGTTTAATATCATAATGCTGATTATCTAAATAGCATTATGATATTGATAAACGTATGGATACCTCATTTAATATACTACATGGAACATTAAACGAACTTAATGATATATCATAACTTTTCTCTGAATATCGAGAATTTTATGGTATTAAGGATTGTCATTCTGAATCAAAATAATTCATTAAAGAAAGATTGATAAACAATGATTCAATCATTTTTCTAGCCTACGATAATTAAACAGCATATGGTTTTATACAGTTATATTTTTCATATTCTTCTTTAGTTATATCACCCACTATCATTTTGAATGATTTATATATTATAAAAAGCCACAGAAGATGCGGTGTTGTCACCCAATTAATGGAAAACTAAGAAACTTCACTAATAATTCTGCATATAACGGCATCTCATTATGCACATCAAACGATAACTTCAAAGCCAGAGCTCTGTATGAAAAGTCAGGTTATAAAATTGATGATCAATTTGTTTACTATTTTTTAGAGCCAGATAAGAAATGAGATATGAAAATTTATGATTTAGCCGGCTAATTTGTTCGTCTTACTTTCTTATCTCTGCTGATTTGGATTTAAATTTTCTTAAATCCAAATTATTTTTTATCTTTTTTGATTTCTCCTGTAATCGACACACTGCAATAATATACGTTTTAAATAATTTGCATATATCAAATATTTCTTTTTCTATCATTCACAGCCATAAAATGGCATTGTTCACTGTTTCTCTCTCATTTTTATTCTTTATTTTTATTCTTTATTTTAATTTTTACATTAAATTCTTACATTTAAAGTTAATTATAAATAAGTACATTTATATTTTTTCATGTTAATTCTATATATTTAATATTAATTATTCAGTTTGCTCATACCTTTGTATTAAAAAGTTACAAGATTAAGTTAATCATTTATCTATTCTGAAAATATTAATAATTAATAATTAAGAATTTATAAGCTTTTATTTTTCAAGCGTAATCTTTTTCATTAATTGGATTTAACGCTGGGTAAACCTTTGTCATTGTTTATTCCGGAAGATTATTTCCTGAGTCGGCTATCTGCTGATACAGCCGTCAAGATAAGCAGATATTTTAAAGCCGGGTAAGCAGATTCAAATTGTAGTACAGGGGGTTGGATTGTTGGTTTTGTAACTTTAATCAATCAGGAGAAAAACCTATGAACAAGGTTTATCGGAATGTCTGGAATGAAAATACCCAAACATGGGTAGCCGCATCAGAGCTGGCGAATAGTAAAACCAAATCAAATACTGTTTGTGAACAATCAATAGTTAAAAAAATTATTAATAAGCTAGGGCTGAAAAAAATTGTCAGTGTAACAATCACAGCGCTGATTTTAGAATGGCAGGCAATTGCTCCAGTATATGCAGCTAATGCGGCAATTGTCGGCGGCAATAACAGCGGTACAGTTTGGCCTGGTGGCGGCTATCAATATGGCGGCCATGGTAGCATGGTATTCTCGGGTGATGACGACCATTGTGGTGCAGACAGAGTTAATGGTCGCAGAACCGTTTCAGACGGCATTACAGCAAAAGATGAATACTTACGTTTCATTAGAAATACTGCGTTTGGAACCAGTCATCCATACGGAAGCGTAACTTCTAACAAAGCAGAAGCATGGAGTGATGAAGGTAAGACCGATGGCGGAACCGGTTATCAGGCCGCCCCTACCGGCGGTGATAACAATGCAATGCCTGTAGCTTATGGTATTTATTCTTTTGCCTATGGCTGCGGTTCTTACGCTACCGGGAATTATTCCACTGCATTCGGAGCTAACGCAACTGCAACTGCGGGCGGAGCAATGGCTTTCGGCGTAGCATCTCTGGCTTCCGGCGCTGCATCAATTGCCTTTGGTATAAGCTCTCAGGCAACTGGTATTTCCAGTGTGGCTCTGGGCTCTATGGCTTCTTCAAATGGTACCGGCAGCGTAGCAGTTGGTTTAAGCAGTGCTGCAAATAAAGATGCAGCGGTTGCTTTGGGTGCCGGTGCAACTGCATCCGGTAACAGCAGTGTGGCAGTCGGTAATGCAGCACAGGCAGTTGGCGATCAGAGTATCAGTATTGGCGCGGGTAATCAGGTCAGCGGGCGTAAATCCGGGGCAATCGGCGGTGTACAAAGCAATGCCATTTTCAAGGATGGTGAAATAATTGCAGCCCAGAGCAACCCAACCAATATTACCGGTAACAACACTTATTCTCTTGGTAACGAAAACGGCACAATTGCTGTTGATGATTCTGGTGTTTTCGGTAATAAAAATACCATTAGCGGTACAACTGAAGGCGTAAATAATATCCGTATTGTTGGTAATAACAATACTGTTAGTTCAGCCAAAGATTTGGTTTTTGGTAATGATAATACTGTTAGTTCAGCCAAAGATTTGGTTTTTGGTAATGATAATACCGTCACGGCCACTCGTGGCCTGATTCTGGGCAATGATAACACGGTTAATGCCGATCGTGGCTTAATTATTGGTAATAACACAAGTACAGGTGCCAATGCTACTGATGCAATTGCTATTGGTAATTCTGTCAGCGTTAGCAATGCCAGTGGTATTGCAATAGGTACCAATGCTACGACTATTGTAGACACAGGTGTCGCTCTGGGCAGCGGATCAGTTGCCGATATTGAGAAAGGAAAAACCGGCTTTGACCCTACTGGTACAAATTCTGCTGCGAATAATCCGACCTGGACCAGCACCGCAGGTGCTGTTGCTATTGGTAATGCAGGCAGCGGAATAACCCGTCAGTTAACCGGTCTGGCAGCAGGTACAAACGATACCGATGCGGTGAATGTGGCACAGATGAAAAATCTGGCCAGTGTTACAACCACTGGTTTAAGCTCGTTGTCTACTGCTGTAAGCAAAGTCGGTGATATGAGCAATGTTAATAGTAATATCAGCACACTGAACAGCAATGTTTCTGCTTTGCAGTCTGATGCACTGCAATGGAAAAACAATGCCGATGGGTCTGGTGCCTATGATGCCAGCCATGGTACTAATCAGGCGCAGAAGATTACTAATGTGGCTGCCGGTCTGGTGGAAGACGGTTCTACTGATGCAGTTAATGCCAGCCAGCTTTATC
>NZ_JACFQX010000014.1:0-315 GCF_016101225.1 Snodgrassella sp. W8135 | reverse complement strand
TGACACCCGGTAAATCTATATCTGTTTTGGCATTAAATATAACTCCACCAATTTTTCTGGCAGCTATCTGAGCTGCGTATGAGGCAGTAGCTGCGTTACCGGATGTATTCTGATTACCGGGTTTATTTACTCCGGGTAAATCAATATCCGCTGTACCATCAAATTGCACATCACCAATTTTACAGGCCGCTTGCAATTTAGTTGCAGTAGCTGCATTACCAGATGTATCCTGATTACCTTTAATATTGACACCCGGTAAATCTATATCTGTTTTGGCATTAAATATAACTCCACCAATTTTTCTGGCAGCTATCT
>NZ_JACFQX010000013.1:0-725 GCF_016101225.1 Snodgrassella sp. W8135 | reverse complement strand
TAATTTTTTGTGCAGTACCGGTTGCATGACTGGCATCATAAGCAGATATATTGCTATTCCATTGCAGCGCATTCTGCTGTAATGTTTTTACATGAGAGTCAGCCGCAGTCAGACTGCTTGATGCTGATACAGACAGACTGCTCAGACTCTGATTAGTCTGTTCCAGCTGACTGACCAATCCATTCGGACTTTTATTTTGTAAATCTTCTAATGAAGTTGACAAAGAGTTAAAACCTGAACTAACGCTATCAGACAAAGTACCAAGATGACTATTAGTCGTGAATAGCTGGCCACCAGTAACCACATCACTTGAACCGGCTGCAAGATTTCCAGCCAGTACATTTGTAATGCGCTGCGCTTTTCCATCGTGAGTAGCATCATATGCGCCACCGTCAATGTCGTTATTCCATAACAATGCATTGTGCTGCAATGATGCTACGCTGGAATTGGTTGTACTCAGTTTATCCTCAAAAGTAGTAGACAGACTATTGATTTTCTCATTGGCAAACTGACCCAGTGCGCTAGAAAGGCTACCCACACTGGCCGATGTTGATGAAGAAATTGAATTCATCTTACTATCAACATTATCAGACAGAGTGCTTACACTATTATTGGTATTAAACAGCTGGGCGCCTGTTACTACATCACTTGAGTCTGCTGCCAGACTACCTTGGGCTACATTGGTAATTTTTTGTGCAGTACCGGTTGCATGACTGGCATCATAA
>NZ_JACFQX010000012.1:0-727 GCF_016101225.1 Snodgrassella sp. W8135 | reverse complement strand
ATTTAGGTAAAGGTGATACCAAAATCACAACCGGAGGTGATGTAACAGGTACTAGTGGTGCTGGTATACAGGCAACTAATATTGATTGGGCGGATTCTGGTGAGAAAAGATGTATAGCAGTAAATCAGACCGGAGGAAGTATTACAGGCGGTACTGATGGTATCAGTGCAATAAATACGACCGGCGGTGCAGTATCAGTGGAAACATCCGGTCAGGTAACAGGTAATGCCGGTGCAGGTATTCTGGCGGTTTCAGGTACAGCTGATGCAGATGATGTAAGCATAGATGATTGGTACAATAGTCAGAAATTAGCCGGTAAGAACATTGCAGATAGTACCCGAGCTTCATCTGAGGGAATTAATGTTACTCAGAATGATGGAGATATAACTGGTTTTAACAGTGGTATTGAAGTTAATAATCATGGATCAGGTGCTACTAATATTAAAATTAACGGAAAGGTAAAGGCAACCAGTACTGAAACAGTATTAGAAGATTCTAACGATTTAAATAGTAGCAAATACAATACTAGTAACGGAATTATTGTTTCAAATGGTGCTAATACAACTGATATCAATATTAGTCAGTTAAAAGAAAGCAGTGAAATTCGGGGAGGCGCAGCAGGCATCAGTACTGTAAATTCCGGTACCGGATCTACAACTATTAGCACAGTGGGTACGGTGATTGCAGATGGACCGGAGAAGAATGGTACAGGCATTTCTGTTTTCAA
>NZ_JACFQX010000011.1:0-1833 GCF_016101225.1 Snodgrassella sp. W8135 | reverse complement strand
TCTGGTGGCGCACGCAGTAGTAGGAGCAGCAGTAGCGGCAGCAGGAGGAAATAATGCACTGGCTGGCGGACTGGCTGCGGCAGGATCAGAAGCTCTGGCACCGGTAGTATCGAAATGGCTGTATAGCAAGGAATCAAAAGATTTAACTGCAGATGAAAAAGCCACAGTTTCATCAATCATAGGGCTGGCCGGAGCAGCAACAGGAGCGGCAGTAGGCAGCAGTATGGCTGATGTGGCACAGGGAAATCAGGCTGGGCATACGGCAGTGGATAATAATCGTTTAGCTATAGATCAAAACATAAGTGATCAAAAGGCGGTTAATTTATTTTATAAAAAAGTTAAAAAAGAATTAGGTAATAAATTTGAATTAAAGGGAACTGGTCAATATAACAACTCTGGATATGAAATTATGGAGCTAGTACCTATTGGTAACAATACAGTAGATAATCTCAGCCCTTCTGAATTAGCATTTTATACTATGCTCAATGAAGTCGTTAAAGATCCAACAGGAACTGCACAGATGATTTTTGTTTATGATGATGATCAAGTAGCAGGAGGTTCTTGGAAGTACAATAAATTTGATGTAGCAGATATGGAAAAACTAGATAAAAATAAAATTATTTTGTCAGGAAATGCGTTACTAGCTCACGAGCTTAATGAACAACTTGAGAAAGATAAAATGGGACTTAAACCAGGACAAGGAACACTTGATCAAGATTTTTTTAAAGCTCATCTTAAGGCTGTAGATAAAGAAAGTTTAGTTTTACCTGATAAAGTAGAACTGGTTGAAGATAAGGCGGCGATAAATGGTGTAGTTTATGATAAATTATATTATGACAAGAAAAATAAAAAAATGTATGGGGTGCATTTAGGTGAACTTATTGATGATTCATATAAACTTAAGCATAATTTTAACCCATGGCAACATATAATAAAACCAAATAAAGCGAGTGGAAAGTTTATAATATATGATATACAAAACCCTAATGATTATTTTGAATATCCTTGAGAAATTCTATGAACAAAAATTTTTTAATTATTATTTTATGTATTTTATTTAATGGATGTGCACATATACAACACAAAATCAATGTAAAGCCTGAGGAAGCTGATGTAAAATCTGAGAAAGGAAAATTTTTAACGGAGCAAGATACAGAAAAGGATTACATATTTTTGGAATTGACATGGAGTAATTTTCGAAAAGATGGATGGTTTTATTCCTATCATCCTGAACATATCAGCCACCCGGAAAAATGTATTTTATTGACTAAAAAAGCTCCTGAACCTGACAATGATAGATTAATTTATAAAGTTGATTGTTTTGATAAATAAAGGTATATAGAAATGGATAAACGTAAAAACTCGGTAATACTAAATAATATACTTGTCATATATCGATAGGGTAATTGGTTCAAATTATTTTAATTTAGCTTATTATCATAAGAGTAATAATTTAAATATAAGTAGGACAGAAACCGAAATTAAATTAGTAAATGCGTTGATTCCAATAGTGGCAATTTTATCAGGGTAGTGTTGGCGTAAACAATTAATTGGTTTTGGTCACGATTGTGACTATACCAGCCAGTACTACCCATAGCAGTGTTAATACCGGCAATATCATTACTGGTTAAGTAACGCAGCAGCAGAAATCGGCAAAATGGCTGTTCAGACAATTGCTGCTATCCATACTGGTATGACCAGTGACGACAATGCCGATAAAGCCAACAACTTTGACAAAGACAAAGTATAGAAAGAGCTGGATTTACAGCGTGAAATCAGTCAGGAATTCAGCGATAACATGCAGACAGCCTCTGCCATAATAAACAGTAAAAA
>NZ_JACFQX010000010.1:0-15710 GCF_016101225.1 Snodgrassella sp. W8135 | reverse complement strand
TGCGATGGAAGAAGGCTTACGCTTTGCGATTCGTGAAGGTGGCCGAACAGTTGGTGCCGGTGTGGTTGCTAAAGTTATCGCTTAAAGTTTTGTAGGCCAGTAGCTCAATTGGTAGAGTATCGGTCTCCAAAACCGAGGGTTGGGGGTTCGAGACCCTCCTGGCCTGCCAAAAAATCAGACTAATCGGCCAATGGTCGGTTAGTCTTTTTTGTATTAATTAAAAGGTGGTTATATGGACAACAAAACATCGAAAGATGTAGGAGCCAAAACCAAAGCACAATTAAAAGCTGAAGCTAAGCAACAGCAGGAGTTGGAAGTCAAACGTAATAAATGGTTTGATTTATTGAAATATCTTCTCTCCGCTATATTGGTTACCGCTGGTATTCAGGCATTCTATGCTCTTGATGCGCAATTGCCACTTTATATCCGTTATTTATTTCCATTGGTAGGTGTAGTAGCAGCCATTGTAATTGTATTTTTTTGGAGTACGGGTGGACGCAAACTTACTGCTTATGTGCGCGACTGTGTATCGGAAGCCAGAAAAGTAGTTTGGCCAGAGCGTAATGAGGCATTACGCATGACCCTGTTTGTGCTGATATTTGTTGCTGTCTTGTCGTTATTTATTTGGGGTGTTGACAGCCTGATTTCATGGTTGTTATTTGACATCTTTATGAGGAGAAGCTGATCATGGCAAAACAGTGGTATGTTGTACACGCTTATTCCGGTTTTGAAAAAAATGTACAAAAAACCTTAAAAGAGCGCATTGAGCGTGAAGGAATGGGTGAATATTTTGGTCAGATACTGGTGCCGGTTGAAGAAGTTGTGGATATAAAAAACGGGCGTCGCAGTATTACTGAACGTAAATTTTTTCCTGGTTATGTTCTGGTAGAAATGGATATGACCGATGCTTCGTGGCACTTGGTTAAAAATACACCACGTGTGACGGGCTTTATTGGCGGAACAGCCAATAAACCATTGCCTATTTCAGCTCGTGAAGTGGATGCTATCTTGCATCAGGTGCAAAGTGGGGTAGAAAAACCAAAACCAAAAGTCCTCTTTGATGTTGGTCAGCAAGTGCGAGTAAATGAAGGTCCGTTTAAAGATTTTAATGGTGTTGTAGAAGAAGTCAATTACGAACGCAATAAACTGCGTGTTGCTGTGCAGATATTTGGACGTGAAACACCGGTTGAGCTGGAATTTTCTCAGGTAGAGAAAATTTAACTGCAATAATACAACATAAACTAACCTGTGCTTGTAAGGAAAAGGTTTTTTCTTTATAATCACGGGTCTTGCTTTTGGGGAGCAGCATTTGCTGCGTCATACCCGTTTATTTGGAGTTTAAATCAAGTGGCAAAAAAAATTGTAGGCTATATCAAACTGCAGATTCCTGCAGGTAAAGCCAATCCGTCTCCTCCGGTAGGTCCGGCACTGGGTCAGCGTGGTCTGAATATTATGGAATTCTGTAAAGCCTTTAATGCGGCTACGCAGAATGTTGAGCCGGGTTTGCCGGTTCCGGTAGTGATTACTGCGTTTGCAGATAAATCATTTACCTTTGTAATGAAAACGCCACCGGCTTCTATTTTGCTGAAAAAAGCAGCTGGTCTGCAAAAAGGCAGTTCAAATCCATTAACCCAGAAAGTGGGTAAAGTGACTCGTGCACAATTGGAAGAAATCGCCAAGACTAAAGAGCCTGATTTAACTGCTGCTGATCTGGATGCAGCGGTACGCACCATTGCCGGTAGTGCCCGTTCAATGGGTTTAGATGTGGAGGGTGTGTAAATGGCTAAGCTTTCAAAACGCATGCAGGCTATTCGTGCTGCTGTGGAAACCAATAAATTATATGCTATTGATGAAGCACTGAGTCTGGTTAAAGCTAATGCTACAGCCAAATTTGATGAATCTATCGATGTATCTTTTAATCTGGGCATTGATGCACGTAAATCTGATCAGCTTGTTCGTGGTTCTGTAGTGTTGCCTAAAGGTACCGGTAAAACTGTACGTGTAGCTGTGTTTACTCAGGGTGCTAATGCGGAAGCTGCTAAAGCAGCCGGTGCTGATGTGGTTGGTTTCGATGATCTGGCTGCTGAAGTCAAAGCAGGTAATCTGAACTTTGATGTGGTAATTGCATCTCCTGATGCTATGCGTGTGGTAGGTCAGCTGGGTACTATTCTGGGTCCGCGTGGTTTAATGCCAAACCCGAAAGTGGGTACTGTTACGCCAAATGTTGCTGAAGCTGTTAAAAATGCGAAGGCAGGTCAGGTGCAGTATCGTACAGATAGAGCTGGTATTGTACATGCAACTATTGGTCGTGCTTCTTTTGATGCCGCTGATCTGCGTGAAAACTTTAACGCATTACTGGATGCCATTGTTAAAGCTAAACCTGCTGCAACAAAAGGTCAGTATCTGCGCAGAATCGCAGTATCCAGCACGATGGGTGCAGGTTTGTGTGTTGACAGTGCTTCTGTAAATAATTAAGAAATATCCTTGAATTCCGGCAGTTTGGTCTCATATCAGACTGCCATTAAAATTCATATAAATGTTTTACATTTATATGTTGGGCTACTTAGAAATAAGTAGATGTCCAAGACCGTAGGGAATTTGTGGTTGTAAAACAAATTTTAAAAAATAACCCTACGCAGACGGTAGTCCCGGATAATCTTGTGTAAGCCTTGCTTACGGATGTCTTTTTGGGTTGCCGCGCTGGGTGGAGTGGTATTCATATCGCTCTGATTAAAAACAGTGGGAGGTAGACCTTGAGTCTCAATATTGAAACTAAGCAAGCAGCCGTAGCCGAAATCGTAGCAGCCATTGCTAACGCTCAAACTATGGTTATTGCCGAGTATCGTGGTATCAGTGTTGCCAGTATGACCGAACTGCGTGCCAATGCTCGTAAAGCAGGTGTATACCTGCATGTGTTGAAAAACACATTAGCCCGTCGCGCTGTTGAAGGTACATCATTTGCCGCTCTGGCTGATCAGATGGTTGGTCCGTTGGTTTATGCGGTATCTGAAGACCCGGTTGCTGCTGCAAAAGTACTGCACCAGTTCTCGAAAAAAGATGAAAAAATTGTACTGAAAGCAGGTTCATACAATGGTGATCTGCTGGATGTTGCTCAGGTAGCAGAACTTGCTTCTATTCCGAGCCGCGACGAATTGCTCGCGAAATTGCTGGGTATTATGCAAGCTCCTGTTTCCGGTTTTGCCCGTGCACTTGCTGCTTTGGCTGAGAAAAAAGCCGGCGAAGAAGCTGCCTAAATTTCATCTGATTTATATTTAAATTTTTATTCTCAATTATTGGAGTTTAATAGCATGGCTATTACTAAAGAAGACATTCTGGAAGCAGTTGGTAACCTGACCGTTATGGAATTAAACGATCTGGTTAAAGCTTTTGAAGAAAAATTTGGAGTATCTGCAGCTGCTCTGGCTGTTAATAATGGTTCTAATAACGGTGCTACAGCTGCCGAAGAAAAATCTGAATTCGATGTAGTATTGACTTCTGCCGGTGCTCAGAAAGTTGGTGTGATTAAAGTTGTTCGTGCTATCACTGGTTTGGGTCTGAAAGAAGCTAAAGATCTGGTTGATGGTGCACCTAAAACTCTTAAAGAAGGTGTTTCTCAGGCTGAAGCTGACGACATTAAAAAACAACTGGAAGAAGCCGGCGCTTCTGTCGAAATCAAGTAATTTCAGTTGCGTTTTACAGGCTGGTAGCTTAGGCTACCAGCCTGCTTTCGCTTGTCTACCCCAAGTGATATTTTATAAATATTTACAAAAAAACCATTAATTTACCTAATTTTACTCTTTTGATATTAACAGTTATCTGAGTATTTATAAAACCTTACTTGCCAAACCTCCCTACTGGAGACTGTACATGTCCTACTCTTTTACTGAAAAAAAACGTATCCGTAAAAGCTTTGCCAAACGTGCGAATGTATTAGAAGTGCCGTTTTTATTGGCTACGCAGTTGGATTCTTATACACAGTTTTTACAGATGGAAACACCCTACGACCAGCGCACTGATGTTGGTCTTCAGGCTGCTTTTCAGTCTATTTTTCCGATTATCAGTCATAACGGTTATGCCCGCCTTGAGTTCACCCATTATGTATTAGGTGAACCAGTGTTTGACATTCCGGAATGTCAGCTGCGTGGTATCACTTATGCAGCCCCGTTGCGGGCACGTATCCGGCTGGTGATTTTGGACAAAGAGTCATCCAAACCTAATGTGGTTAAAGAAGTTCGTGAAAATGAAGTTTATATGGGTGAAATTCCGTTGATGACACCCAGTGGTTCATTCATTATTAACGGTACTGAACGCGTCATTGTTTCACAGTTGCACCGTTCTCCGGGTGTATTCTTTGAACATGACAGAGGTAAATCACATTCATCTGGTAAATTATTATTTTCAGCACGGATTATTCCTTACCGCGGATCCTGGCTTGACTTTGAATTTGACCCGAAAGATTTGCTGTATTTCCGTATCGACCGTCGTCGTAAAATGCCAGTAACTATTTTACTGAAAGCACTTGGGTTTACACCGGAACAGATTCTGGACATGTTCTATGACCGTGAAAATTACCACCTGTCTAAAGATGGTGTGCATACTGATCTGATTCCTGCACGTCTGAGAGGTGAAACTGCCAAGTTTGATCTGGTAGATAAAGACGGCAAAGTACTAGTACAAAAAGGCAAACGTATTAATGCCAAGAATATCCGTGACATTATTGCTGCAGATATTAAATGGCTGGAAGTTGAACCGGAAAGTCTGATTGGCAAGGTACTGGCTGCTGATGTGGTTGTACCGGATACCGGTGAAATACTGGCTAAATCCAATGATGAAATCACGGAAGAGTTGCTGGCACAGTTTGATATACAGGGAATCAAAGAAATTTCAACGCTGTATATTAATGATCTGGATCAGGGTGGTTATGTTTCCAATACTTTGCGTACTGATGAAACTGAAGGTCAGCAGGCTGCACGTATTGCTATTTATCGCATGATGCGCCCGGGTGAACCGCCAACCGAAGACGCTGTTGAGGCATTGTTTAATCGCCTGTTCTTTAGTGAAGACAGCTATGACTTGTCACGTGTCGGCCGGATGAAATTCAACACCCGTACCTATCAGCAAAAATTGCTGGAAGCACAGCAGGAGTCATGGTATGGACGTCTGATGACACAAACTTTTGCCAATGCTGATAAAGAAGGCAATCATGTACTGACTATTCCGGATATTGTATCCGTAATTGCTACACTGGTTGAATTGCGCAACGGACATGGTGAAGTAGATGATATTGACCATTTGGGTAACCGTCGCGTACGTTCTGTGGGTGAGCTAGCCGAGAACCAGTTCCGCAGTGGTCTGTCTCGTGTAGAACGTGCCGTTAAGGAACGCCTGAATCAGGCAGAATCAGAAAATCTGATGCCGCATGACCTGATTAATGCCAAACCGGTTTCTGCTGCAATCAAAGAGTTTTTCGGATCCAGCCAGTTGTCTCAGTTTATGGATCAGACTAATCCATTGTCTGAAGTCACCCATAAACGCCGTGTATCTGCATTGGGACCCGGTGGTCTGACCCGTGAGCGTGCCGGCTTTGAAGTGCGTGACGTACATCCGACTCATTACGGTCGTGTATGTCCGATTGAAACACCTGAAGGTCCGAATATTGGTTTGATTAATTCTCTGGCAGTTTATGCCCGTACCAATAAATACGGCTTTCTGGAAACACCTTATCGCCGAGTTGTCGACGGTAAAGTAACCAATGACATTGATTATTTGTCAGCTATTGAAGAAGGTCGTTTTGTTATTGCCCAGGCGAATGCCGATCTGGATAAAGACGGCCGGATTATCGGTGATTTGGTAACCTGCCGTGAAAAAGGTGAAACCATAATGGCAACACCGGATCGCGTACAGTATATGGACGTGGCTACCGGTCAGGTGGTTTCAGTAGCGGCTTCACTGATTCCGTTCCTTGAGCATGACGACGCCAACCGTGCTTTGATGGGTGCCAACATGCAACGTCAGGCAGTACCTTGTCTGCGTGCTGAAAAACCATTGGTTGGTACTGGTATTGAACGCTCTGTGGCTATTGACAGTGCTACAGCTATTGCGGCCAGTCGCGGCGGTGTTGTGGAATATGTGGATGCAAACCGTGTCGTAGTACGTGTTAATGATGACGAGGCTACTGCTGGTGAAGTGGGTGTGGATATTTACAATCTGGTGAAATTCACCCGTTCTAACCAGTCAACCAATATTAATCAGCGTCCTGCCGTACAGAAGGGTGATGTTATCCAGCGCGGTGATGTTATTGCGGATGGTGCTTCTACTGATTTAGGTGAGCTGGCATTGGGTCAGAATATGACTATCGCCTTCATGCCCTGGAATGGTTATAACTATGAAGACTCAATTCTGATTTCAGAACGTGTCGTTGCCGGTGATCGTTATACTTCAATTCATATTGAGGAATTGAATGTGGTATCCCGTGATACCAAACTGGGTGCCGAGGAAATTACCCGTGATATTCCGAATTTGTCTGAGCGTATGCAAAATCGTCTGGATGAATCCGGTATCGTTTACATTGGTGCTGAAGTAGAAGCCGGTGATGTACTGGTAGGCAAGGTGACACCTAAAGGTGAAACTCAGCTTACACCGGAAGAAAAACTGTTGCGTGCTATTTTTGGTGAAAAAGCCAGTGATGTAAAAGATACTTCACTGCGTATGCCTACCGGCATGAGTGGTACTGTTATTGATGTTCAGGTGTTTACCCGTGAAGGTATTGAACGCGATAAACGTGCTAAAGCGATTATCGATGCAGAACTGAAACGCTATCGTCAGAATCTGACTGATCAGTTGCGCATTTTCAATGATGATGCTTTTGACCGTACTGAACGCCTGATACTGGGACAAAAAGTCAATGGCGGACCATTGAAACTGGCTAAAGGTGCAGAAGTTACTAAAGAATATCTGGCTTCATTGCCGAGCCGTCATGACTGGTTTGATATTCGTCTGAGTGATGAAAGTATTGCGAAGCAGGTGGAACTGATTAAGGAAAGTTTGCAGGCCAAGCATGAAGAATCAGATGCTTTGTATGAAATCAAGAAGAAAAAACTGACACAGGGCGATGAATTACAGCCGGGTGTACAGAAAATGGTTAAGGTGTTTATTGCCATTAAACGTCGCCTGAAAGCCGGTGACAAAATGGCCGGCCGCCATGGTAATAAAGGTGTGGTATCCCGCATTCTGCCGGTTGAAGACATGCCTTACATGGCCGACGGACGCGCTGTGGATATCGTACTGAATCCGCTCGGTGTACCAAGCCGTATGAATATTGGTCAGATTCTGGAAGTACATCTGGGCTGGGCTGCCAAAGGTATTGGTGAGCGTATTGACCGTATGCTGACAGAAAAACGTGCTGCTGATGATATTCGTGCTTTTCTTGAAAAAGTGTATAACAGCAGTGGTAAGAAAGAGGATTTATCGCAGTTTAATGACGATGAAATCATCAATCTGGCTCAGCATTTGCGTAAAGGTATGACTGTAGCTACACCAGTATTTGATGGTGCGGAAGAATCCGAAATCAAAAATATGCTGGCACTGGCTTATCCAGAGGATGATCCGGAAATTCAGAAACTGGGCTTTAATGATACCCGTACGCAGATGACACTGTATGATGGTCATACCGGAGAAGCCTTTGACCGTAAGGTGACTGTAGGGGTAATGCATTATCTGAAACTGCACCATCTGGTTGATGAAAAAATGCATGCCCGTTCTACTGGTCCGTACAGTCTGGTCACTCAGCAGCCGCTGGGTGGTAAAGCTCAGTTCGGTGGTCAGCGTTTTGGTGAGATGGAGGTTTGGGCACTGGAAGCTTATGGTGCTGCCTATACTCTGCAGGAAATGTTGACTGTGAAATCAGATGACGTCACCGGTCGTACCAAAATGTATGAAAACATTGTTAAAGGCGAGTACAAGATTGATGCCGGCATGCCGGAATCATTCAATGTGTTACTGAAAGAGATTCGCTCTTTAGGCCTGGATATGGATTTGGAACGTTACTAACCGACACCGGTCGTATACAGTGTGTGAGACATACTGTATACGGCATCGTCAGGAGCAAATATGAAAGCTTTATCAGACTTATTTAATCCGCTGCAAAATGCCAGTGCCGAAGAAGAATTTGACGCAATTAAAATCGGCATTGCTTCGCCGGATACCATTCGTTCTTGGTCGTACGGTGAAGTGAAAAAACCGGAAACGATTAATTACCGTACTTTTAAACCGGAACGTGACGGCTTGTTTTGTGCCAAGATTTTTGGCCCGATTAAAGATTATGAATGTTTGTGTGGTAAATACAAACGCCTGAAATTTCGCGGGGTAACCTGTGAAAAATGTGGTGTGGAAGTAACTTTGTCCAAAGTACGCCGCGAGCGCATGGGACATATCGAACTGGCTGCACCGGTTGCGCATATCTGGTTTTTGAAATCTTTGCCATCCCGTCTGGGTATGGTATTAGATATGACTTTGCGTGACATTGAACGTATTTTGTATTTTGAAGCTTATGTGGTTACTGATCCGGGGCTGACTTCATTGCAGCCGCGTCAGCTGCTCAGTGAAGAAGAATACATCACTAAATATGAAGAGTCCGGCGGCGATTTTGAAGCCAAGATGGGTGCTGAAGGCATTCGCGATTTACTGCGAGCCATGGATATTGCCCATGAGGTTACTGTATTGCGTCAGGAACTGGATTCAACCAGTTCAGATACAAAAATTAAGAAAATTGCTAAACGACTGAAAGTTCTGGAAGCATTCCAGCGTTCCGGTATGAAACTGGAATGGATGATTATGGATGTGCTGCCAGTACTGCCACCGGATTTGCGTCCGCTGGTACCGCTGGATGGCGGTCGTTTTGCTACTTCTGATTTGAATGACCTGTATCGTCGTGTCATTAATCGTAACAACCGTTTGAAACGCCTGCTTGAACTACGTGCGCCGGATATCATCGTACGCAATGAAAAACGTATGTTACAGGAAGCGGTAGATTCATTACTGGATAATGGCCGTCGTGGTAAAGCCATGACTGGTGCTAATAAGCGTCCACTGAAATCCCTGGCAGATATGATTAAAGGTAAGGGCGGTCGTTTCCGTCAGAATCTGCTGGGTAAACGTGTCGATTACTCCGGTCGTTCTGTGATTACCGTTGGTCCGTACCTGCGTCTGCATCAGTGCGGTTTGCCGAAGAAAATGGCTTTGGAACTGTTCAAACCATTTATTTTCCATAAACTTGAACAGCTAGATCCGACCGTAACTACCATCAAAAAAGCCAAAAAAATGGTGGAACAGGAAGAGCCGATTGTATGGGATATTCTTGAAGATGTTATTCGTGAACATCCGATTCTGCTCAACCGTGCACCAACCTTGCACCGTTTAGGTATTCAGGCATTTGAGCCGATTCTGATTGAAGGTAAGGCAATTCAGCTGCATCCGCTGGTATGTACTGCATTTAACGCCGACTTTGACGGTGACCAGATGGCTGTACACGTACCACTGAGTCTGGAAGCACAGATGGAAGCGCGTACCCTGATGCTGGCTTCGAATAATGTATTGTCACCAGCTAATGGTGAACCAATTATCGTACCGTCACAGGATATCGTATTGGGTCTGTATTATATGACCCGCGACAAAATTAATGGTAAGGGTGAAGGCAGCCTGTTTGCTGATGTAAAAGAAGTACATCGTGCCTACCAGACTCGTCAGGTAGAGCTGGGTACTAAAATTACTGTACGTTTGCGTGAATGGGTGAAAAATGGTCAGGACGAATTTGTACCGGTAGTTAACCGTTATGAAACTACTGTCGGCCGTGCTCTGCTGTCAGAGATTCTGCCAAAAGGTTTGTCTTTCGATCATATTAATAAAACGCTGAAGAAAAAAGAAATTTCTAAGCTGATTAATGCTTCATTCCGTCGCTGCGGATTGCGTGATACTGTCATTTTTGCTGACCACCTGATGTATACCGGTTATGCATTCTCAACTCGTGCCGGTATTTCAATCTGCGTTGACGATATGCTGGTGCCTGAAAGTAAACCACAATTGCTGGCAGAAGCTAATGCAGAAGTTAAAGAAATTGAAGATCAGTACCGTCAGGGTCTGGTAACCAATGGCGAACGTTACAATAAAGTAGTCGATATCTGGGGTCGTACCGGTGACAAGATTGCCAAAGCGATGATGGATAATCTGTCTACTCAGAAAGTAGTTGACCGCGAAGGTAATCTGGTTGATCAGGAGTCATTTAACTCAATTTACATGATGGCTGACTCCGGTGCCCGCGGTTCTGCCGCTCAGATTAAGCAGTTGTCAGGTATGCGTGGTTTGATGGCGAAACCGGATGGTTCCATTATTGAAACACCGATTACTTCTAACTTCCGTGAAGGTCTGACAGTATTACAGTACTTTATTTCTACTCACGGTGCCCGTAAAGGTCTGGCTGATACGGCATTGAAAACCGCTAACTCCGGTTATCTGACCCGTCGTCTTGTTGATGTGACACAAGACTTGGTGGTAGTAGAAGATGATTGTGGTACCAATGACGGCTTTGTGATGAAAGCAGTGGTACAGGGCGGTGATATCATTGAATCATTACGTGATCGCGTACTGGGACGTGTTACTGCTGAAGATGTAGTTGATCCGACCAGTGGTGAAACTTTAGTTGAAGCAGGTACGCTGCTGAACGAAAGTCTGGTTGATCTGATTGATAACTCAGGTGTCGATGAAGTTAAAGTACGTACTCCGATTACTTGTAAAACACGTCATGGATTGTGTGCTAAATGTTATGGCCGAGATCTGGCGCGCGGTAAATTGGTCAATGCCGGTGAATCTGTTGGTGTGATTGCTGCTCAGTCTATTGGTGAGCCGGGTACTCAGCTGACTATGCGTACCTTCCACATTGGTGGTGCCGCTTCACGAGCTGCAGCGGCCAGTCAGGTAGAGGCTAAATCTGGTGGTACGGTTCGTTTCTCCAGCCAGATGCGTTATGTAGCCAATAACAAAGGTGAACTGGTTGTTATTGGTCGTTCATCCGAAATTGTGATTCATGACGATATTGGTCGTGAGCGTGAACGCCATAAAGTACCTTACGGTGCATTATTGCAGGTAAAAGATGGTGGTGTGGTGAAAGCCGGTCAGACACTGGCTACATGGGATCCGCATACCCGTCCGATGATTACCGAGTTTGCCGGTCGTGTCCGCTTTGAAAATATCGAAGAAGGCGTTACTGTAGCCAAACAAACCGATGATGTTACCGGTTTGTCTACACTGGTAGTTATTGATGGTAAACGTCGTTCCTCTACTCAGTCTAAACTGTTGCGTCCGACAGTAAAACTGCTGGATGACAAGGGCGAAGAAATTCGCATGGCAGGAAGTGAAACCGCTGTTTCCATGGCCTTCCCGGTTGGTGCGGTGATTACTGTACGAGAAGGACAGGAAGTAGGTAAAGGTGATGTACTGGCCCGTATTCCTCAGGCTTCATCCAAAACCCGCGATATTACCGGTGGTCTGCCGCGTGTAGCTGAATTGTTCGAAGCACGTACTCCGAAAGATGTGGGTATGCTGGCTGAAGTAACTGGTACTGTTTCTTTCGGTAAGGAAACCAAGGGTAAACAGCGTCTGATTATTACTGATGCAGACGGTGCTGCTTATGAAACCCTGATTTCCAAAGAAAAACAGGTGCTGGTACATGATGGTCAGGTGGTGAATCGCGGTGAAGTGATTGTAGATGGTGCAGTCGATCCGCATGATATTCTGCGTTTGCAGGGTATTGAGGCGCTGGCTCGTTATATCGTGCAGGAAGTACAGGAAGTGTATCGTCTGCAAGGTGTGAAGATTTCCGATAAACATATCGAAGTGATCATTC
The DNA here is from genome assembly GCF_016101225.1 of Snodgrassella sp. W8135. Taxonomy (NCBI): domain Bacteria; kingdom Pseudomonadati; phylum Pseudomonadota; class Betaproteobacteria; order Neisseriales; family Neisseriaceae; genus Snodgrassella; species Snodgrassella sp. W8135. Next base: position 3,814 of record NZ_JACFQX010000010.1, on the reverse strand, counting down.
GCCAGATGCTGCGCCGGGTAAATATTGCCGATGCCGGTGACAGTCACTTCATTACTGGTGAGCAGGTTGAACGCGGTGATGTAATGATTGCCAACGAGAAGTTGCTGGCGGAAGGTAAAGAACCGGTACGCTTTGACAATGTATTGCTGGGTATTACTAAAGCATCATTGTCTACCGATTCGTTTATTTCTGCTGCATCCTTCCAGGAAACTACCCGTGTGCTGACTGAAGCGGCTATTATGGGTAAACGTGACGATTTGCGCGGCCTGAAAGAAAACGTAATTGTTGGTCGTCTGATTCCGGCCGGTACCGGACTGACTTACCATCGCAGTCGCCGCCAGAAATGGCAGGAGCAATTGGCTGCTGAGGCTGCAGAGAAAAGCGAATAAGCTTTAATATTTGTTGTAAATAAAACCGCTGAAAGCCATTCAGCGGTTTTATTTTGCCCATGGTTTTATATAGTTGTTTTTTCAATAGATATAAAGCGTTTAAAGTTTGATTATCTTGACCATAATAAAGCAGGAATGTTAGAATACCGGTTTTGCCGGCATGGTGCCGGCATATATTGACTCAACAGGATAAAGAGAAAATATGCCTACTATCAACCAATTGGTACGTAAAGGACGTCAGGCTCCGGTTTACGTCAACAAAGTACCTGCTTTAGAGGCTTGTCCTCAAAAACGTGGTGTATGCACCCGTGTATACACCACTACTCCGAAAAAACCTAACTCAGCGCTGCGTAAAGTATGCAAAGTGCGTCTGACCAACGGTTATGAAGTGATTTCATATATCGGTGGTGAAGGCCACAACTTGCAGGAACACAGCGTAGTACTGATTCGCGGCGGTCGTGTAAAAGACTTGCCGGGTGTGCGTTACCATACTGTACGCGGTTCTCTGGACACTGCAGGTGTTAAAGACCGTAAGCAGTCCCGTTCTAAATACGGTGCTAAACGTCCTAAATAATCGGACGCATCGGCAGATTATCTGTCGAGTAAGTGAATATTTACATAAATATTCGCGGGCTATGCCCAGCTGAATAGTTTAAGGAAATTGAAATGCCAAGACGTAGAGAAGTCCCAAAACGTGACATATTGCCAGATCCGAAATTCGGCAGTATCGAATTATCCAAATTCATGAATGTGCTGATGATTGACGGTAAAAAATCTGTAGCAGAACGCATTGTATACGGCGCTCTGGAACAGATTGAAAAGAAAACCGGCAAAGAAGCCATTGAAGTGTTTAACGAAGCCATTGCCAATGCCAAACCGGTGGTAGAAGTAAAAAGCCGTCGTGTTGGTGGTGCTAACTATCAAGTTCCTGTTGAGGTTCGTCCTGCCCGTCGTCTGGCTCTGGCCATGCGCTGGGTACGCGATGCGGCTCGTAAACGCGGTGAAAAATCCATGGATTTGCGTCTGGCTGGTGAATTAATTGATGCGGCCGAAGGTCGCGGCGGTGCATTGAAAAAACGTGAGGAAGTACATCGCATGGCTGAAGCCAACAAAGCCTTCTCTCACTTCCGCTTCTAATGCAGAAAGGCAATTATCGTGGCTCGTAAAACCCCTATTGAGCAATACCGCAATATCGGTATTTCTGCACATATTGATGCTGGTAAAACCACCACTTCAGAACGTATTCTGTTTTACACCGGCATGACTCACAAACTGGGTGAAGTACATGACGGTGCAGCCACCACAGACTGGATGGAGCAAGAACAGGAACGTGGTATTACCATTACCTCTGCTGCTGTTACCACCTTCTGGAAAGGTATGGCAGGTCAGTTTAAAGAACACCGTTTAAATATTATTGATACCCCGGGACACGTAGACTTTACTGTTGAAGTAGAGCGTTCTATGCGTGTACTGGATGGTGCGGTAATGGTTTACTGTGCTGTGGGTGGTGTACAGCCTCAGTCTGAAACTGTATGGCGTCAGGCCAATAAATACAAAGTGCCTCGCCTGGCTTTTGTAAATAAAATGGACCGTCAGGGTGCCAACTTCTTCCGTGTAGTTGAACAGATGCAGACCCGTCTGCGTGCCAATCCGGTACCGGTTGTCATTCCGGTAGGAGCTGAAGACGGTTTCGAAGGCGTAGTAGATTTGCTGAAGATGCAGGCTATCGTATGGGATGATGCAACTCAGGGTTTGAAATTTGAGTATGCTGATATTCCTGCTGACCTGAAAGACGTTGCCGAAGAATGGCGCGAAAAAATGGTTGAAGCTGCAGCAGAAGCCAACGAAGAACTGATGGAAAAATACCTCGGCGGTGAAGAGCTGAGCGAGGAAGAAATCGTTGCTGCCCTGCGTGCACGTACACTGGCCGGTGAAATTCAGCCGGTACTGTGCGGTTCAGCATTCAAGAATAAAGGTGTACAGCGTCTGCTGGATGCTGTGGTTGAGTATCTGCCAAGCCCGACAGACATTCCGCCAGTAGCTGGTGAAAAACCGGATGGTGAAAAAGACAGCCGTAAAGCTAGCGACGATGAGAAATTCTCTGCGTTGGCATTTAAACTGATGAACGATAAATACGTTGGTCAGCTGACTTTCATCCGCGTGTATTCCGGCGTGGTGAAATCCGGCGATACTGTAGTGAACTCTGTTAAAGGCACTAAAGAACGTATTGGTCGTCTGGTACAGATGAAAGCCAATGATCGTGATGAAATCGAAGAAGTACGTGCCGGTGACATTGCAGCTGTAATTGGTTTGAAAGATGTAACTACTGGTGAAACGCTGTGTGATACTGACGCTCCGATTATTCTGGAACGTATGGAATTCCCGGAACCGGTTATCCACGTAGCAGTTGAACCAAAAACTAAAGCTGACCAGGAAAAAATGGGTCTGGCTCTGAACCGTCTGGCTAAAGAAGACCCGTCTTTCCGTGTGAAAACAGATGAAGAATCTGGTCAGACTATTATTTCCGGTATGGGTGAATTGCATCTGGAAATTATTGTAGACCGTATGAAACGTGAATTTGGTGTAGAAGCCAACGTGGGTGCACCACAGGTAGCTTATCGTGAAACCATCCGTAAATCAGTGGAATCCGAAGCCAAATACGTGAAACAGTCTGGTGGTAAAGGTCAGTATGGTCATGTAGTGATCACTATGGAACCTCTGGAACCGGGTGGTGTAAACTACGAATTCATCGACGAAATTAAAGGTGGTGTGATTCCACGTGAATTTATTCCGTCTGTGGATAAAGGTATTCGTGATACCATGACTAATGGTATTCTGGCCGGTTATCCGGTTGTGGATATCCGTGTGCGCCTGACTTTCGGTTCATACCATGATGTGGACTCTTCGCAAATCGCGTTTGAATTAGCTGGTTCTATGGCATTCAAAGACGGTATGCGCAAAGCTTCTCCGGCATTGCTGGAACCTATCATGGCGGTTGAAGTGGAAACACCGGAAGACTACATGGGTGATGTAATGGGCGACTTGAATCGTCGTCGTGGCATCGTGCTGGGTATGGATGATGATGGTATCGGCGGCAAGAAAGTTCGTGCCGAAGTACCACTGGCAGAAATGTTCGGTTACTCAACCGATCTGCGCTCTGCTACTCAGGGGCGTGCTACTTACTCCATGGAGTTCAAGAAATACGCTGAAGCACCAAATAATGTAGCCGAGCAGGTAATTGCTGCACGTAAAGGCTAACTTATTTACCGATAACCTGAAAGTACCTGTACTTTCAGGTTATCATCGTTCTTTAATGATCTTTATTCAAGGAAACTTAGCTCATGGCTAAAGAAAAATTCGAGCGGAGCAAACCGCACGTAAACGTTGGCACCATTGGTCACGTTGACCATGGTAAAACCACTTTG